>JAHRFD010000020.1:0-72608 GCA_020882975.1 Microcoleus sp. EPA2
AAAAGTCGGGATGGGGAATCGCCACGACTCTAAACGGGCGCAGAGGGATTGTAAGACTATGAAAGGTAGCAGAACCCTGTGAAGCGTCAAGAATCACCGTGGCTTTAGCCCGGTGAGTATTTCAACCATCCTACCATTCGAGCTTACCGATGCCCCTTGGGTCTAGGACTGAGTGAATTAGCCGCAATACCTCTTCCTTTAGGAGAGATCCCAGATCGATCGCCTGACCCAATCAAGGACCGTGGCTCCTATAATTATGCTTAACTATTCTTGTGAAGCTGTGTTGTCTCTTCAGCAAAGTACCCTTGACAGATCCGCCAGTCGGTCTGCTTTGTTGCACTATGGTCGTTGTTAGGTGTCGCACCTTAATTTAGAAATGTCCTATGGTTAAGTTAGGTCAATCCTCCTTTCGCCGTATTTTACTGTCGCGGATTTTGTTGCTCAGCGTACCCGTTCTACTGGTGGGGGAGTATGTTACCTATCGCAAAGCACGATCGACGCTTCTGGAAACAGCACGTCAAAATCTGACCGAAAGTGCCGTCAGAAAAGCAGAAACTATTGAACAGTGGGCCAAATCACTCAGATCTAATCTGATCGGCGCTTCGGAAAGCTCCATACTACAGTCTGTAGAACCCAAAGATTATCAAAAGTTTATCGCGCAGCTAGGGCAGCGGTTGCCCACTCAGGTAGATTGCGTGCAATTGACTAATTTGCAGACAAATCAAGTTATCGCCAGCACCTGTGGACCTCTTCCCATTCTGTCAAAGTCGCCCCCTGCTAATTTTTGGCCGCAGCAACAGCAGCAACAGGCTCTACTGGACGACAAGAGCGTCTACATCAGTCTGTCTTGGCCAGATATACAGCAGGAGAAAACTAAAGACAAAAATCCCCTTTCCTCTACTGCTAAGTTTTCCGATTCCAGCAAGGAGGGCCAAGAGGGGAAGGAAAGTCAGGTGAGTTTGGTGTTGAGTGCCCCCGTTTACACTCGTCGTGGCAATAGTCGCCAATTGAGTTATGCTCTGAGTTTGCAGTCCTCCTTGCCAGTCCAAACCAGTGCTCCCAAGGGCTCTCTGGCTGGCTATACCGTGGCGATCGACCAAGATGGGACCATTTTGGCTCACCCCAATATTGACCGCGTAGGACGCAATATCGACCAGGAAGCCGATGCCGATCGCCTCAAGAGTCTCCTCAAAAGGGCGATCGCCGGAGGACAAGCTTTTTTACACCTATTTTCCTTTGAAAAAAATGGCGTAGAATTGCTCGCTGGCTACGCTGCTATCCCCAGCCCTTTAACTCAAAAAGAAAACAGCAAATGGATTATCTTAGCTGTCTCCCGTTTGGATTACGCCTTGTCCGGTTTGGAAGAAATTCAGCAGGTTTTATTTAATCTGATTGTGGGCTTAATAGGCGCTAGTATCATCGCCACTTTATATTTGTCTCGCGACTTAGCTCGTCCTTTGGAAAAACTCAGAGACTACGCCCTAAAAGTAGACACAGAAGCACCACAAGCAGTCCCACAAAATCTCAAAATTCGCGAATTCAATCAATTAGCCGATGCCCTCAACAGTATGGTCGGTCGCCTCAAATCCTGGGCAGACGAATTGGAAGTTGCCACCAAGGAAGCAAAAGTTGCCAATCAGTTAAAAGATGAGTTTTTGCGCAATATTTCTCACGAATTGAGAACCCCGCTCAATGGGATTATTGGTTTTCTGCAAATTGTACGAGACGGCTACTGCGATGACCGAGAGGAGGAAATGGATTTTTTGCAGCGAGCTCACGACTCGGCTATGCAGTTACTAAATATCATTAATGATATTTTGGATATTGCTAAAATCGAAGCCGGTTCCTTCTCGCTGATGTTTGAAGTAATCGATCTGAATGAGGTCTTGGAAGATGCTGTTGAATTACAGGCTATTCCGATTAAGGAAAAAGGTTTGAAGTTACATTTGCCCCTCGCTCGCCCTCCTATTACTGTTTATGCAGACCCGGAAAAACTCAAGCAGGTGTTTTTAAATGTCTTGAGCAATGCTGTGAAATTTACCGAATTCGGCAGCATTACTATATCCATAAACCTTGAATCTAACAAAATCAAAACTCCCGATCCACTCAACGGGAATCTCGGAGAAAATATCCCCAGCGTTAGCGACGATCGCGAATCGGTGGTAGTGACTATTAAAGATACGGGAATTGGTATTGAGCCTGAACAACAGCAAAAATTATTTCAGCCTTTTGTCATGGTTGATGGCTCTACTACTCGCCGATTTGGTGGTAATGGCTTGGGCTTGGCTATCTCTCGAAAAATCATGGAATCTATGAGAGGGAGTATTACCATCCACAGTGCGGGTATCAATCAAGGTGCGACTGTAGTAATTTCTTTACCTGTTACTCAGCAATCAAATGCTGCTGTTGACAACCCGGATTTACTCAAAGAAAATGTCATGTTTAAAGGTTTTGATTGATAACGGAAATTAGAGGCTAATAGTTAATGGTTGTCCGTCGAGTTCTAAGGATTGGCTCAAAGCGCTAAGAATGCGGATTAATTGGACGGACTGGGAGCCGGAAGATGTTGGGCAGGGAGTATTTGTTTGGACGCAATGGAGGAAGCGATCGCACACTTGACGCAGGGGTTCCACTGGCTCTAAACTCAATATTTCCCGATTTTTGATGATAGTTGGCTCGGCTGCACGAACCCTTCCCAAACTATTTTCTTCACCCCCAACATCTGAATTCCCTCGGTATAAAATTAGGGGTGTTTCTGGCGACATTTCATCAAAAATCAAAGTTCCTAAACTGCCAACAACGGTTAAGCGGCGCTGTTTGTCGGGATTTAGCCAGCACAGGTGAATGAATGCTTGAAATCCGTCTGGGTAGGTGAGTGTTACCCAAACTAAATCTGCTAGTCCTTCCAAAGAATTTTGGGGAAGGTCAGGCGGACATTTCCCCCCTTGGGAAGGGGGGGTTTGCCTTCTAAATTCCCCCCTTGGGGGGGGCGAGGGGGGGGTTGCCTTCTGAAATACACTACCCATGGCCCTTACTTGAACTGGGGTTTGTGCCAGCCAGGTATTGAAAATAGCAATATCATGAACGGCTAAATCCCAAAGGGCATCAACATCGTGCCGCACGGGTTCGAGATGGGTGCGCTGGGCGTAACCGTAGCGCAAATTTCCCAGTTGATGTTGTTGAATAATTGCTTGACCTCTATCAACTCCTGGATGAAATAGATAAGTGTGATCCACGAAGAGTTGGCGCTGCTGTTTTTCGGCTAATTGGCAGAGTTCTAGGGCTTCATCGCTGTTGAGGGCGAGGGGTTTTTCTACCAAGACGTGGTAGCCACTGTTGAGTGCTGCGGCTGTGAGGGTATAGTGGGTAGAGGCGGGAGTGGCGATCGCCACTGCTTCTAGCCCTGGCAATTCCTGCACTTGGGCCCAATCACCAGCTAAAATTACATTTTCATTGAGATTAAACAGTGTTTTGACTGCTGCCAAGGAATCTGGATTTTGGTCTACAATCGCTAAAACTTCGCTGTTTGGATGTTCTAAAAAGTTGCGAATTAGATTGACTCCCCAGCGGCCAGCACCCAATACAGCTATTCCGATTTTCATGGATTATTAATTTTTACTAATATCGTCTCCGGTTTTATTAACTACTGACTACTAACTAATTTATTAAAAGCAGCCTGAGCCGCAGCTTGTTCTGCCGCTTTGATCGATCGACCTTTGCCCTCGGCTAGTAACTCTTCCTGAAGTCGAACTTGTGCGGTAAAACGATCCTCACCACCCTGGACTGTACCAGTTTCTTTTACACTATATTTTGGCAAAATTTTGTATTTACCTTGAGTCAATTCCTGGAGAGCAGCTTTGTAGTTTTGGCGGGCCGGATCGTTGCGGATTTCCGTTGCTAGCCGTTGAAAGTGAAGGTCTAACCAAGGGCGAATTAATTCTAAGGTGTGGGTACTCAAATAAAGGGCAGCCAGTAAGGCTTCTAGGGCATCTGCTAGCCGGCTTTCCGCCCCTGTTTTGTCGCTGGCTGCACTGCTGGCAACAATCAAATAGCGATCGAATCCGTAACTTTCAGCAATTTTTGACAAAATGCGATCGCTCACCAGGATCGATCGAATCGCCGCAAATTCCCCCACTACACAATCAGGATAAATCTCGAACAACAATTCCGATGCCGCCAGCCGCACCACAGCATCACCGACAAATTCTAACTGTTCGTAATTTGCTTTAGCTGATGCACTCGAATGAGTCAAAGCTAAATCTACTAGATGCCATTTAATACAATGCTTCTGGGAGATTCCTATTTTTTCTACTAATTTTTCAAGTTCTTTTTGGCGAGCTGGATAAACAAGATTCATCTTAAATTTATTAGTGGTTATTGGTGATTAATTATTGGTTATTGGTTGTTTGTTATTAGTTATTAGTTATTAATTATTGGTTATTGGTTGTTTCATCTCCGTTACCTCCATTACCGCACTTCCTGTTGCTGGGGATTTTTTGGGGGGAAAAAGTTGGACATAAGCCGGGTTCTGTTCTCTCAACTGCAAGCAATTTTCGAGGGCAGTTATCTATCTGGGACGCCTGTTACCAGACGCCTCAAGCGGTACCCAAAAACGGAACTGGTAAAAAACCAACCATAGTTCCTCCGACCTTGCTCCCAACCGGGGTTTACCGAGCCAGCACCTCTCGATGCTGCTGGTGCGCTCTTACCGCACCTTTGCACCCTTACCAAATTAGTTGTTGCTTCCTAGTCTCAAGTCCTCAGTTACTTACTAACGACCCATGACTGCTGACTAATCACTAATTGGCGGTATCTTTCTGTGGCACTCTCCTCACGATCGCTCGCACTGGGCGTTACCCAGCAAGTTTGGTTTTTCGGGAGCCCGGACTTTCCTCAGACTAACTTTCATTAATCCGCAACCGCCTGCGCCTACTTTTTCCCCAAATTTATTGTACGCGATCGTTCGCCAATCAATTTAGGATTTTAGATTTCCGTCATCTTTAATAGTAGAAAAATTTTCAAACCAGCCCCGCCTCCAAAAAAAGTAAACTAAAGAAGAGGCGATCGTCACCATCAGCCCCCAACAAAGGGGATAACCAAAATACCAATTCAGCTCTGGCATATTCAAGGGCGATTTTTCAGTATTAAAATTCATGCCATACACTCCCACAACAAAGGTTAGGGGAATAAAAATGCTAGAAATCACTGTCAATAATTTCATGATTTCATTCATTTTGTTGCCAACTGAGGATAGATAAACATCCATTAAACCCGAAGCCAATTCTCGATAAGTCTCCACCATATCCATCACCTGCACTGTATGGTCATAACAGTCTCGCAGATAAATTCGCACCTCTGGACTAATCAAATCACTGCTATCTCGAATTAGCGCATTAATTGCATCCCGCTGTGGCCAAATGGCGCGACGGAGAGTCAGCAATTCTCTGCGGATTTTATAGATTTTTTCCAGGGTTTTACGGGTGGGCTTGACTACCACTTCGTCCTCTAATTCTTCAATCAGCTCTCCATAAACTTCTAATACTGGGAAGAATCCATCGATAATCGAATCTAAGAGAGTATAAGCCAGATAATCTGCTCCGTGCTTGCGAATACTTCCTTGTCCTTTGCGGATGCGATCGCGCACCGGGTCAAAACAATCATAGTCCGGCTCTTCCTGAACAGTTAGCAAGTAATGTTTACCCAAAATTAAACTCACTTGTTCTTTATGAAAATTAAATGAATTAGGCTTAATCATTACCATCCATGCAATAATTAAAAGATGGTCTTCATAGTCTACTACCTTCGGTCGCTGGGGAACATTAACTACATCTTCTTGGGTCATCAGATGCAAATTAAATATTTGACCCATTTGCCGCCAAGTTTCTTTATTTCCCAATCCCAACATATCCACCCAAGATACAGATTCTGTATCTAAATACGCAGCAGCTTCTTGAGGATTTACCAATTTGGAGCGAGTAGCTGTTGCTTCGGAATAGTCAATTAACACAATATCGGGAGGTGGTGCGCCCGGTTCTAAGTCCAGAGTTCCCGGCGGAGCCCCCGGATCGTCATAAAAATAATCAACGTAGGAATCATCATCATCATCATCTTTAATTTGTTTGCCAACACCACTAGATGTATTTATGCCTTTGTATACCATGTTGATATTTCCCAGTTTTAGTTACTATCTTTATTTGATATGATATCATGCCCTAATAACCACTAACCAATAACTAATAACAAATAACCAATAACTAATAACAAATAACCAATAACCAACAACCAATAACCAATAACCAATAACAAATTATCTTTGTCGAATAGGAATTTCGATCGCAAATTCTGTCCCTCCTCCCGGCGCAGAAATGCAGCGCAGGGAGCCACAGTGTCTTTCTACTACAATCTGATAACTGATTGAAAGTCCCAAACCAGTACCTTTTCCCACAGGTTTAGTAGTGAAAAATGGATCGAATATCCGAGATTTAACAGATTCTTCCATTCCCGGACCATTATCCGAAATTGCGATCGCCACCCGATTGCTTTCCACAACTTCCGTGCGAATCCGAATGCAAGGTGATGGGTTGGAAGTTATAGGTACTGGTACACCAGGAACATCTTGCCCTTGCGTTGGGGAACCACTAGCCACTTTCAACTTCCGATGTCTGACATCTGCTAAAGCATCGATCGCATTACTTAAAACATTCATAAACACTTGATTTAGCTGTCCAGCATAGCACTGTACCAGTGGCAGTTCGCCATATTCTTTAACTATTTCAATGGGGCGAACTCTACCATTTTCTTTGAGTTTATGTTGTAAGATTAACAAAGCACTATCAATCCCTTCATGAATATCCACACGTTTAATATCTGATTCTTCTAGACGCGAAAAATTTCGCAAAGATAAGACTATTTTTCCGATGCGATCGGCTCCTATTTGAATTGAATTAAGCAGATGTGGAAAATCCTCTTTCATAAATTCTACTTCTATTTCTTCCGCAAAATCAGCGATTTTAGAAACTGGTTGTGGGTAATATTCTTGGTATAAACAACACAGTTTCAACAGATTGTTTGCATACTCGCGAGCGTAGGTGACATTACCGTAAATAAAACTTACAGGGTTATTAATTTCGTGAGCAATTCCGGCAACTAACTGTCCCAAGCCAGACATTTTTTCAGCTTGAATTAGTTGAGATTGAGTTTTTCCTAGTTGATTCAAAGCTTGCTTGAGTTCGTAATTTTTATCTCTCAATTTAGATTCAGCTTGTTTTCGGAGGGTGATGTTGCGAGAAATAATAATCAGTTGATTTACCTTAAAAGGCATAAATCGTGCTTCATAAATTTGTGGTTCTTCCGTTGTATCTAAGGAATATTCTAAGGTGACAGAGGTCTTATTTTCTAATGTTTTAATAATAGATTGTTCAAATTGGGGTGCTACATTGATCGGCAAAACATCTAACATTTTTTTGCCCACAAAATCTTCGACAGGAATGTAAAGATCCGATGAATTGCCTGAGAGATAATCCAAGATAACCCCATCAGCATTGAGTCGGAAGTACAAATCGGGTAGAGCGCGAAAAACAGCTTCTAACTCCGAAGTTTTTTGTTGCAGGGCTTCTTGAGCATAGTAGCGATCGCTAATATCAAAAATTACCCCATCCAAACAATAAACGCTTCCATCTTCATCAAATACAGGAGAACCTTTATCCCACACCCATTTAATCGTGCCGTCTGCCGCCAGCAGGCGATATTCCAAGCTGTAAGACTGTTTATTTTCTATTGCCCTCCGAATAGTAGCTTCAACTTGCTCCAAATCTTCCGCATAAATAACGCTGGCAAAAGTCCGAGAAACCCTGTCGGAAAGCAATCTAAAATCCGCAGCCGGATAACCAGTGAGCGAGTAAACGGCATCGCTAATAAAACTGACACAAAAATCGCACCACCACCGATAAACTACTCCGGGAATATTAGCTACCAAAGACCTAAATCTGGCTTCGCTTCTACGCAAGGCGGCTTCAGATTTATGGCGTTCAGTAATATCATGAGCGAAAGACAGCACTGCAAATATATTACCTTCCTGGTCTCGAAGAGGGACTTTTTGGGTATCAAAAATATGTATCGAGCCATCAGCAAATGTTGCTGGTTCGCAGGGATTATGAATGATTTCACCAGCCAATACTGCCAAGTCGTCTTTGCGTATTTCTTGAAGATTTTCCGCACCATTATCAATTATGATATCTTCTTCAATAACCAGTTCTAAATCCGATTTGCCAATAATTTGCTCGACAGTTTTACCAATACCTTTAGCGAAGCTATTGTTTGCTAAAATACATCTAAAATTTAGATCTTTGGCAAAAATCCAATCACTGCTTTTGTCAAGGACTGTGCGCAACAGTTGTTCGGAACGTTCGGTTTGTTCCAAGGCTAGCTTTAGTTCTAATTCTAGGGTTTTGCGATCGGTAATGTTTTCAAAAGCTACGCCGACGCAGTTGTTGGGTAAGGGAAAAGCTTTTATAGAAAAAGCGCGGGTTATGCGATCGCTTTCATCACACTCAAGATCTTCAATTTCTAAGGCTTTTTGACTACGAATTACCGATGCAAATGCTTGGGGAATATTTTTCGCACGCCACTTGGGAAAAATCTCGTCTATTGTCATTCCCAGAACATCTGCCATTTCTAATCCCGTAAACTTGGTAGCAGCGGGATTGGAGGCGATCGCCCTTAAGGTCCTGTCATCCTCAATATTTTCTAAATGGTAGACGTACAAACCTATTTGCATATTTTCAACAATTTGGTCGTAGAGACGAACACTTTCATCTACCTGTCGGCGTTCCGTGATATCTTCAGTAATGCCCAAAACATATTGAGGATTACCTTTCGAGTCAAGAATAGGCACTTTCCTCGTGTGCAGTATTCTCATACCTTTGTGGCGAGTTTGAAATGGTTCTTCGACAATTTCGGTGACGCGGGGCTGGTTGTGAGAACTCGTCAAAATTTCCCGATCTTGAGCTGTGGAAACATCTGCTTGTTCTTTGGGATAAATATCGTAGTCATTTTTGCCGATCGCCTCGGCGGAAGTAACACCTGCGATCGTCTCTCCCGCTTTATTCCACAGCACAAATCTCAGGGAGGAAGCATCTTTCGCAAACACCCCCACCGGCAGATTTTCTACCACTGAAGTGAGGAATGCTCTAGCAGATTTTAATTCAGCTTCTGCACGCTTGCGTTCGATGCCTAAAGCAATGACATCAGCCACCGATGCTATAGTTTCCAGAAAAGCTTCTGTCATCGGTTGATCGCTAACAATTCCCATGACTCCCACTAAGCGTTCTTCGACAATCAAGGGGTAGCCAGAAAAAGTTATAAGAGATTTTTGGGGACTGTAATTATGTCGCACTTTGGGATTGTTAACAGTTGCTAATTCCACACACTCTCCACTTGTTAACCCCCCTAATTGTTGGGGATTAATATGAAAATTATCCGGCTCAAATGAACAGTCAATTTGAGGTTGTTTGCTGTTGGCAATCTGATTAACTTTACCTTCAACAAAGCGTGCCATATTGTCTTGGTCGCTATAACTTCCGGCTGATGCCTG
The DNA here is from genome assembly GCA_020882975.1 of Microcoleus sp. EPA2. Taxonomy (GTDB): domain Bacteria; phylum Cyanobacteriota; class Cyanobacteriia; order Cyanobacteriales; family Microcoleaceae; genus Microcoleus. The sequence continues at coordinate 9,593 of JAHRFD010000020.1, forward strand.
GATTTCGAGGATATTTTCTTGAGAGTTGAAAGTCCAAATTTTAGCAGAGACCACATCCAAATTTTGAACCATTGCCTCACAGCAGGGCATCAAGATATCTTGAGGGTATTTAGTGAGAGCAATCCCGACATCAGCTACCATTGCTGTCAATCTAGTAGCTTGGGATTGTGCCGCTTCTAACAATTTGCGTTCGGTGATATCTTCCACCAAAGAAAGTACCGTAAAATTATCCCCACTGCGAATAATAGAGTTGAACCAATGGCACCAAATAACTTTGCCACTTTTAGTATAATTTCGATTAATTGAAGTATTGGCTTTACCGGTTGCTAGTTCGAGTTGGAGCGCAGTTACAGCCTCGATATCTTGCTCGCAAACCAAAGCCAAGTCGCCGAATTCCCTACCCATCATCTCCTCAGATGTCCAGCCAAAGATGTCTTCAGCCCGTTTAGACCACTGAACTATCCGAAAATTTTCATCCCAGCCTACCATTGCCAGGGGACTATTAGCAGCGTTTAACCAAAGTAAATGATTCGAGTGGCGCAACTGTTGACTTTTCTGCTGCTGCCAGCGGTAGTGCCTAGTGATATCTCGACCCACACCGAAAACCCGCATTTGATTGCTAGAAGTATCCACCACTGGCGTGTAAGTCGTCTCATAAATTTTAATCCCGCCATCTCTCTCCATTACCTCGTGAATTGCCAGCTTTTTTTCCCCTGCAATCAATACTTGTTTGAGGCAGGAATCGATTTGGGAGATAATGTTTTTTAGAGCAGCACTATTGGGATATAATTTCAATAAATCTTGATTGGTTTTGTTGACTATTTCAGCAGGCTCTAATCCCATCCAAGCAGCAGCAATAGGATTAACAGATAGATACTTTTGCTGTCCATCGCACTCTAGGAAAGCATCAACAGAGTTAGATAAAAAAGACTGAAACCAGTTGATAACTTCCTGCATGGGTATTTTTTGATAGCTTGCAAGTTAAGCTTTATATTTTTGGTGACATCTGCTATACCAACATGAGTACAGGTAGTTGTGCTGCCCAAGGATTGTCTAGCCGAAGTATGTTGCCGGGATTCCGACGCAAAAATCTAAAATTAGTTTAACTCACTGAAATATTTTTGAACACTGTACTGCTGCGGTGTATGGTGCTATTTTCAGCCCAACAATCCATGATACAAAAATTTTTAAGAAATTGTATTTATTTGAATATAACTTAATACTAAAGCAGATTCTAACTTTTTACACAAGATGTAGGCGATACAAAATGGAGAGGTAGAGGTCGGAAAGCCTGTTATTGATATCGATCGCAGATTCTTATTTCACAGTTGTTTCACAGTTGTACCCGGTTTCTGGAGGTAATATCCTGATTGGATATTGATAGCGCGCCAGAAACCGGGTTTATTAGGTGGATAGTGCGTCCCTGGTGATGAACTACATCATGCCCATGCCGCCCATGCCGCCCATGCCGCCCATGCCGCCCATGCCGCCCATGCCGCCCATGCCGCCCATGCCGCCCATGCCGCCCATGCCGCCCATGTCGCCCATGTCACCACCAGCTTTTTTCTTCTCTGGTTTTTCGACAATCACAGCTTCAGTGGTTAACACCATACCAGCAATGGAACCAGCATTCTGTAGAGCCGATCGCACTACCTTAGCAGGGTCAATAATCCCCGCCGCAATCAGATCTTCGTAGACATCGGTAAGAGCATTGTAACCAAAGTTCAACTCGCTACCACGGACACCCTCGATGACGATGGAACCTTCAACGCCTGCATTATCAGCGATTTGACGCAAAGGTGCTTCCAAAGCTTTCGCAACCAAATCAGCGCCAAGCTGTTCTTCTGCGTCTAAAGTATTTCTGATCGCCTCTATCTTTGTAATCAAGTGAATTAGCGTCGCGCCGCCTCCGGGAACGATACCTTCTTCCACAGCAGCTTTAGTAGCGTTCAAAGCGTCTTCAATACGCAGTTTACGGTCTTTGAGCTCGGTTTCGGTAGCAGCGCCGACTTTGATCACAGCGATGCCGCCTGCGAGTTTGGCGATGCGTTCGGTTAGTTTTTCTTTGTCATACTCCGAATCCGTCGCCTCTAGCTGTTGGCGGATTTGCACAATCCGTTTTTCCACATCAGTTTTGTGCTCTTCGCCGGCAACGATAATCGTGTTTTCTTTGTCGATCGTAATTTTGCGGGCGGTACCGAGCATTTCCAAAGTGGCGGTATCAATGCTGAGTCCGACTTCTTCGGAAATCAGTTGACCACCGGTGAGAACGGCGATATCTTGAAGCATCGCCTTGCGACGTTCGCCAAATCCGGGAGATTTGGTAGCTGCGATATTCAATACGCCACGGGCTTTGTTGACTACCAGAGTTGCCAAAGCTTCGCCTTCAATATCTTCGGCGATAATTACCAGCGGTTGACCAGCGCGAGCGATTTTTTCGAGAATGGGGACAAGTTCTTGAATCGAACTAATTTTTTTGTCGGCGATCAGGATGCGAGCGTTTTCATACTCAACTTCCATGCGATCGGTGTTGGTAACAAAATAGGGAGACAGATAACCGCGATCGTACTGCATCCCTTCGACAACTTCTAATTCTGTCAACAGAGATTTCGACTCTTCAACAGTAATTACGCCATCCTTGGTGACTTTTTCCATGGCTTGGAAAATCATTTTGCCAACTTCTTCGTCATTACCGGCGGAGACAGTGGCAACCTGAGCAATGGCATCACCTTCGACAGGTTTAGCCAATTTGGCGATTTCTAGTACCAAGTGGGCGATCGTTTTTTCAATTCCCCGGCGCAGGGCGACTGGATTTGCGCCCGCGGCGACATTCTTCAAGCCTTCACGAATCAGGGATTGAGCCAGAACGGTTGCCGTTGTTGTGCCATCGCCTGCGATATCTTTAGTTTTGGAAGCTACTTCTTGAATTAAGCGAGCGCCAGCATTTTCCAAGGGGTCTTCCAGTTCGATATCTCTAGCAACCGTGATACCATCGTTAACGATTTGGGGAGCTCCGAACTTCTTTTCCAATAAGACGTTCCGACCTTTGGGCCCCAAGGTAATGCGGACAGCATCAGCCAGTTGATTGACACCGCGTTCTAGTGCCCGCCGAGATTTGTCGCTAAATGCAACTATTTTGGTCATGTTTTGTCTCCATTTGCTTACATAGCAAATTTAGCACTCTCTGAGGCTGAGTGCTAAATCGATCGATTTTTGGTTTATTGTCCAGTCAGGTTAAACTCACCGCAGTCCACAATTCTTGCCTGTTCAGGCTGTCGGGCCTGTTCCACAAAGAGTAATTTTTTTGGTGGGGTGGGCCGGAGATCCTGCCCTAAACTGAATCGGTGTATTCGTGTCAAAATCTGTGTAGTACCTTTTTACCCATTGGTGTCAACTTAAGGTACAACCAATAGTCCGGCAGGGGTTGAAACCCCTGCCTCAACTCATTAGTCCTCTTTTAGAGGACTAATGAGTTGAGATTCTTCTCTTCAGTCCTCTTTGAGAGGACTTTCGCTATTAGACAGGGGTTTCAACCCCTGCCGGACTTGATGGATGACTAACGGACACGGGGCGGGCTGACAGCTTAAGTTAACACCTATGCTTTTTACCCTCTCGCTAAATCGAAGAGCCTTCTTCCTTCTTCCTTCTTCCTTCTTCCTTCTTCTACCTATGGCTCGTTATTCTCGACTGCAAAAACTGGGTGCTTATATGCGCCCCCACTGGAAAGCGACATTTTGGGGCGTTTTTTCCCTGCTAATTGTCAATGCTGTGGGCGTTTACATTCCCCTGCTGATTCGGAATGCAGTTGACACTCTGCAAGTTGCGATCGAATTTGACCAAGTTTTAAACTACGTGTTGCTAATTCTGGTACTCGCCTCAATCATGTGGGTAATTCGGATGGCGTCGCGGATTTTTCTATTTGGCGTGGGGCGTCAAGTCGAATTTGACCTCAAACAGAAAATATTTAATCATTTATTAACTTTAGAACCATCTTATTTTGCGGCCAATACAGTCGGAGATTTAATTAACCGCGCTACTTCCGATTTGGATAATATTCGCCGCTTGGTGGGGTTTGCGGTGCTGAGTTTGGCGAATACAGCCTTTGCTTACGCTTTAACTTTGCCCGTGATGCTGGGAATTAACGTGCGGCTGACTCTGTTGGCGATCGCCGTTTATCCTTTAATGCTAGTTTTGGTACAATTATTTAGCGACAAACTGCGCATCCAGCAGCTAGCTGTCCAGGAAGAACTGTCGGCGATGAGCGATTTGATTCAAGAAGATATGAGCGGCATTTCCGTAATTAAAATCTACGCTCAAGAAGAGAACGAACGCCGCGCTTTTGGTGATTGTAATGAAAAATTGCTCTCAGCAAATTTAGAATTAGCAAAAACCCGCAATTTTATTTTCCCCTTACTAGGCGGTTTGGCAAGTGTGAGTTTGTTAGTTTTGCTCGCTGCGGGGGGAGGTTCCATTGCTAAGGGTGAAATTAGCGTGGGAGATTTTGTCGCTTTACTGATTTATGTCGAGCGTTTGGTGTTTCCGACAGCACTTTTGGGCTTCACAATTACTGCTTATCAGCGGGGAGAAGTGAGTGTCGATCGCATCGAATCAATCCTTACCGTCGAACCCAAAATTTACGATCGGACTGATGCAATTGAACTCCCTACTCCAGTTAAAGGCGAGATAGTAGCCTGCAACCTAAATTATAAATACCCAGGTGCTAGTATCCCCGCCCTGAAAAACCTGAACTTTACCATTCAACCGGGAGAAACTGTAGCTATTGTTGGGGCCATCGGTTCTGGGAAATCAACTTTGGCGAATGCACTCCCCAGACTGCTGGATATCGAGCCAGGTGAATTATTTGTAGACGGATTAGATATTACTCAGGTAAAATTGACCGACTTGCGCGGGGCGATCGCCTACGTACCCCAAGAAAGCTTTCTCTTCGGTACTACCATCAAGAATAACATCCGCTACGGCAATCCCTCAGCAGAACAGCCAGAAATTGAACACGCCGCCCAACAAGCACAAATTCACCCAGAAATCCTCAACTTTCCCCAGCAGTACAAAACAATTGTCGGCGAGCGCGGCATTACATTATCCGGCGGACAAAGACAACGGACAGCCCTAGCTCGTGCCCTATTAGTTGACGCTCCCGTACTCATTTTAGATGATGCTTTATCCAGCGTTGACAATCAAACTGCTACCAACATTTTAAAGAATTTGGCAACCGGAACCGATCGCAAAACAGTCATCTTTATCTCCCATCAAATGTCAGCGGCTGCTAGTGCCGATCGCATTTTTGTGATGGAAAAAGGAGAAATTGTCCAAGTAGGAACTCACAAAGAATTAGTAGGGCAACAAGGGCTATATCAATATTTGTGGAACCAGCAACAACTAGAGGAGTTATTGCATTAATGGGGCATCGGGCATGGGGAACCCCTATTCCCTGTTCCCTGTTCCCCCTTCCCCTTTCCCTTTCCTCTTTCCCCCCTTGGGGGGCAGGGGGAGGGTGGATTAATTCTCGAAAAAATAAACTAAGCCGATCGGGCAATGCGCGAGTGCTACGTGAAGGATTTAACTGGTTTGTCACGGGTCAAAAAACCGAAAAGCAACTCACTGATATTTTCAACTTGGTTAGCCATCAATAAATTGACTAGCTGACCAGTCCAGACTACTTAAATAATAGTGTGATTCATGGAAATAAACTAATCGACGCCGACTTTTTTTACCTTTCCATCTGCTGCCACTTCTGAAAAAAGGATGGTGATAATCTCAAAATCTAATGATTGAATTATGTTTCTCAAAGTCGAGTCTGACGGAAATCTAACATCGGGTGACAGCTTAAATAATTTGATGAGGGTTGCTCGATGATTTGTGGTAAAATCAACCAAGGGCTTATAGCCCCAATATCCCGTACAACTGCCTAATAAAATTATTGTTAGTATCAGCCATAAAGGATGTCTGATTCCTCTCGGTTGTCGATGGTCGGGAACAGATTTAATTGCTTCAATTAAGTTCATTGTTGATGCACTCCATGACTGATAGTCTTCCAAGTTGTGAATACCCGATCGCCTATTCTATGATACCTTTATCCTGTGACAATTAATCCACCCTGCCTTGGGGGGCTGGGGGGGTTCTTGCTTGGGAGGTTCTTGCTTAGCCTCAATAGCGCCTTAGCGGTTCAATTAATTCTTACCAAATAATTGGGTTGAAAGCCCGGTCCTTATAGAAAGAGTTTGAATGGGCAGGCAAACTTAACTCGATGGCACGTCAGGCTTCCGCTGAACGTGCCATTTTTGCTATCCAACGTTTTTTTGCTAATTGCCAAGCAAAAAAAAACAGAAAAGGGCTATCCGCAGTTCAAGAAACATACTCGCTCGGTCGAGTATAAAACGTCAGGTTGGGCGCTTTCTACCGATAAAAGATGCCTGACATTTAAAGACGGCTTTGCTGCGGGAAAATTTAAGTTAATCGGCAATCGGGACTTGCATTTTTATGCACCTGAAGAGATTAAACGAATCAGAATTGTACGTCGTGCTGACGGATACTACGCCCAATTCTGCATCCAGGAATCAATTTAAATACGGCGGGGCACGCCGAAATAAACGCTTGGGGAAAGAACAATCTCTACTCAATGGTGGCAACATCAACGAGCAAATTGACTGATTGATCCAAGAATCGTCGTGCTTTCAAGCCGAGGAGTGTCAACCTATAACAACCAGTGCTAACAATGCGAATTCTCCAAATTATTCCCTCCATTTCCCTCGTCTACGGTGGCCCCAGTCAAATGGTACTCGAACTTTCCGCAGCCCTCGCTGCTAAAAACATTGATGTCACGATTATCACCACAAATTCTAATGGAGATATCGGTCAACTTCCCTTAGATGTTCCCCTCAATCAACCCCTAGAACAAAACGGCTATCAGATTATTTATTTCCGCTGTTATCCCTGGCGCAGATATAAATTTTCCCTCTCATTATTGCAGTGGTTAAATGACCATGTACACCAATTTGACCTAGCTCATATTCATGCTCTTTTCTCACCAGTAACTACCCTCGCAGCTACCATTGCTAGATATCACCATTTACCCTATATTATCCGTCCCTGCGGTATGCTCGATCCGGCGGATTTACAGAAAAAGAAGCTGTTAAAACAGATTTATGGTACTGTTTTAGAACGTCCTAATTTATCAGGGGCCACCGCTATTCATTTCACCAGTAAAGAAGAGGCTAAAATCTCAGCAAGATTTGGTTTGGATAGCCCAGATCGGATGCCTAGGCCGCTGGATTTGGTGATTCCTTTGGGGGTGACACCCGGTTTGTTTTCTCAGAAATTGCGAGCATCTTCAGTACCAACTATCTTATTTATGTCGCGCATCGAACCGAAAAAAGGGCTGGATTTGCTACTTCCGGCTTTAGAAAGTATTTGGAAATCGCAGATTAAGTTTCATTTTATTTTGGCTGGTTCAAATCCCCAGGATGCCGAGTATGAAACAGGAATTAAACTCAAAATACATAATTCTATTTTAGCACAATGTACCACAGTTACTGGCTTTGTGAGCGGTGATTTTAAACGGGAACTATTGACAAATGCTGACTTATTTGTATTGCCTTCCTATTACGAAAACTTTGGTATTGCTGTAGCAGAAGCAATGGCTGCTGGTGTACCTGTGGTGATTTCCGATCGCGTTCATATTTCCGCAGACATACAGCAAGCAGAAGCTGGTTGGGTTGGCCCTCTGGAAGTTGGGGCGATCGCCCATTTAATCAAATCAGCACTTCTCGATCCAGATGAGCGCCAACGGCGGGGATTGAATGGCAGAGAATACGCTAACAAGCATTATAATTGGGAGGCGATCGCCCAACAAACCATTGATGCTTACCAGCACATTTTGTCACCTATTAACTAACGGGACTGAAGTTTACCTCTTACTTCTTCTCCGCCTGCGAGTTCTGGTACTACTGGTATTAGAATTATCCGGTGATGGATTGATGCTGCCATTGCTTTTAACATCAGTAGATTCAGTGTTTGGTGCACTGTTGGCAGATTTTCTTCTAATGATAACCGGAGGATTAAAACCTCGATTGCAGGGTCTTCCCAAGGAGTCAATATTCCTGCGATAATCGCAAATTATCACCTCTGCACTCGGTTCTTGACAATCATTGATAAAGGTTTTGGCTAATTGGTAATTGTTGTCATCTTTCTGCTGGGAAAACAGTTCCTTAGCTTGGTGAAAATCCGCTACTGCTTCCGATTTTGTACCCAACATACAGCGAATAGCACCTCGTTCCAAATAAGCCAAGCCATAATTAGGATTAACGCGAATAGCTTGTTCGTAACTGCCGATCGCCTTTTGTTTATCTCCCAATTCATAGTATACTTGACCGCGACCCAAATAGGCTTCTGCCAAGTTAGGATTAAATTGCAGCGCTCGATCGTAATTGTAAATGGCTTGCTGTTTGTTTCCCTGTTTTGAACTAGCGATTCCTAATCCGAGGTAAGCTTGAGGTATATTGGGATTCAAACCTAAAGCCTGATTAAAGTTGAAAATAGCCCCTGAAACATCTCCCTTCTGAATTTTCAAAGAACCTTGATTGCTGAAATTTGCAGCTTTTTGAGCGATCGCAACTCTTTGATCGATCGCAGCCTGATTCGCCCGGTAACTGGATAACTTATTTTGAGCTAGACTATAAACAGGTGTACGTGGATCGATCGCTTCTAAAAGTGCGATCGACTGCTGCCATTTAGCTTGGGACTGATGCCAAACTTCCACAGCATGAGGAGGCTTTTGCACAACCACAGCAGCCTCCATCGCCAATTTTTGCGCCCTTGCGAGACTTTCTGCGGCTTGTAAATTTTGCTCAACAGGAACCAAAGTCTGGCTAAGTTGCAGCAAATCTGCCCTTGCTTGTTGATAGCCACAGCCAGGTAAGTTAGGAATTTTATCTAAAGAAGCGATCGCTTCTTTAAGGCGTTTATGGAAACTTCTCAGCAGATTGACATCGGTTGCTGTCACAGCATTCTGGGTTTCAGCTAGCAATATTTTCGATTGCTTCAGTGTGGAATCGGCTGCTTGAGTTAAGGCGATCGCACCGGCACTGATTCCCAACACCAAAACCCCTAAACTTGCGGCTAACGCTAGGGGTATTTTAGGAATTACCCAATTAACTTGATTGTGAGTGGGCGATCGCACCGAGAGCCCCTCGCCGGCAGTTTCCGCCTCTGACTCCACCTCCAACTCCCAAGCCGGAAACTGTAAATCATCCCCTGCTGTTACCGCCGCCAATTCATTAGTAATTGGAACCTGATTATTCCTATTTGTAGGGCGATACTTGTCAACCAAACCCTGCAATCCTACTTGATATCCTTGGGATACCCCATGAAATATCCACTCTCCATTTTTTCGAGACAAATGGCCCAATTCTATAGCCGTCTCTTGCTGCCAATTCTCGGTTAATTCATATCGAACCAGTTCTTTTCCCGTATCCAAATTTAAAATTTTGATTGCAGCACTTTTGATGTTGCTAAAACTTGCATTAATTTGCTGTGCACCGTGAATTGTGACTGCAAAAGTTATGGCCTGAATTTGGGGATTAATTTTATCTAAAATCACCCCATAAGTCGTCTTATTTTTTTTACCTCCTTTGTGGCGATCGGGAATAGATTGCAGTACGGAACCATCACAGGATTTGAGATTATTGTAAAATATAAAATATTCATCATTAGGTATTTTGCCATCAGCACCTAGCATAAACGCCGAGACATCAATATCGTAGTTTTCTCCAGCCTCTGTCACCTGCCAACCCAGGGCGATCGCCATTTTTTTTAAATCCGGGGCTGCTTTAGAGAGATTAAATGTTGCACCCTGAGCTAACTGCACTGCCATCTGCTTATTTGTCAACCATCGGATTTAGTAGCGACCATCTTAATATTAATTTCCACTATAAATGTTGACTTGTAATAAGTTTTAATATTTTGAATAAGCTAGGGTAATTAGCGTAATTTAGGGAGACTTACTTACATAGAATCACCTACGTAAAAACCGGGCTTTATCCAAAACCCGGTCGATCGAATAGATTGAATTTAATGCTACTTTTGAGCTGAATTCGTAGCAGGCGGTAGACTTACAAAGTTACCAAAGACTCCCACTGTTTGATAGCTTTTTTTGCCGACTTCAGTGGTGTAAATACTGACTACCCCTAAATTTTCTCGCTGGGTTGTATTGTCGAGCAATTGTTCGATGGTACTGCGCTGGGAAGTCAGCAAATTTTTGCAACTGCCGATCAAAGTATCTGTAACACCGGTTAGAGCTTTAGGAATGCGAGAATCTTTACAGACAGTGCTTTCGAGCTCTGTTTCCAGTTTGCCAGAAGCATAAGTTAGGTATTTGTCTCTGGGAGGATTTGTAAAGGCCATACCGGTGGCGAGTATTGTCAGGGCGATCGCCACTTTGCCTACATTGCCAAAAAAATTAGAAGTTGGCTTTTGAGTATTCATTGGTTTATCAATAATCATTTTTTACCTAGCCCGGTTGAGTTATAAGCTTATCTTGATTTAAACTACACTTTCTAGGAAACGGATTTCAGAAAGGAGAGGACAGTTTTTAGATTGGAGGCAAGTTGGGAGTATGTCTCTAGCCATAGGTGTGAACTTAAGGTATAACTCATAGTCCGGCAGGGGTTGAAACCCCTGCCGATGGAGCGAAAGTCCTCTTGCATAGGACTCAAGAGAAGAATTTTCAACTCATTAGTCCTCTTTGAGAGGACTTTAGCTATTAGACAGGGGTTTCAACCCCTGTCGGACTCGCGGGATGACCAACGAACTTGGCGGGCTGACAGCTTAAGTTGACACTAATGGTCTCTAGCTTGTCCACCTTCCTTGTACCTTCCTCCTGGTGGCAAATCCGCATAAATCCCACAGATTGTCTCGATGGGTTTCAAGGAGACGAAAATTTTAAAATGTGCAGGTGCTCAACGCCTTACGGCATCAAAGGTTTAATCACGGTGATCGCCTGCCATCCCCTTCTGTCGCCCCAGAGTGCTCAACGCCTTACGGCATCAAAGGTTTAATCACGACTCAGCCGTCGCGGAACATTGATCCGATCGCCGTGCTCAACGCCTTACGGCATCAAAGGTTTAATCACACCCCCCCGCCCAACACCATCACCATCACCATCACGTGTGCTCAACGCCTTACGGCATCAAAGGTTTAATCACGAGCCTCCGACAATCGCTTGCTGCAAAGTAGGCAAGTGCTCAACGCCTTACGGCATCAAAGGTTTAATCACTTCAACTGGGGCGAGCGTCAAGAACCACATTAACCAGTGCTCAACGCCTTACGGCATCAAAGGTTTAATCACACATGAAGCAGGTTTTGTACTCTCCACGCGATTAGTGTGCTCAACGCCTTACGGCATCAAAGGTTTAATCACTTTGGGGGTATAATTACCACCCCCGGATTTTTTCTGTGCTCAACGCCTTACGGCATCAAAGGTTTAATCACTCCTGTGTTTCGATAGCGCCTTTGAGGCGGATATCGTGCTCAACGCCTTACGGCATCAAAGGTTTAATCACAACATCAATTGACGGATAGTATCAAAATGGGATAGTGCTCAACGCCTTACGGCATCAAAGGTTTAATCACTATTCTACTCGATCGCGAATCTCGCCCTGTCGCTGGTGCTCAACGCCTTACGGCATCAAAGGTTTAATCACAGCTACTTTACTCCACCCACTTTTCAACTCAGAGAGTGCTCAACGCCTTACGGCATCAAAGGTTTAATCACATCGGGCTGATGTTTTTGGAGCGCGGTATCTCAATGTGCTCAACGCCTTACGGCATCAAAGGTTTAATCACGTTGTGGCATAGGGAAAAGATAATCCACTGCTTTCGTGCTCAACGCCTTACGGCATCAAAGGTTTAATCACTTGCAGGGAGAGTACCCGCCAGTACCACAAAAAGATAGTGCTCAACGCCTTACGGCATCAAAGGTTTAATCACTTCAGGGAGTTACCCATATCGTATAACTGAAAGTTACGTGCTCAACGCCTTACGGCATCAAAGGTTTAATCACCCTAGGATTTTAAGCAATTCAATAACCCCTGTAATTGTGCTCAACGCCTTACGGCATCAAAGGTTTAATCACGTACTTTTTGTACTTTTTTTTCTTGTTTTTGGTTGTGCTCAACGCCTTACGGCATCAAAGGTTTAATCACTTGAGTTTTCGCAGGCAGACTTGGATGCGATCGACCAGTGCTCAACGCCTTACGGCATCAAAGGTTTAATCACGTCCAGGTCAGGCTTCAAAATCAAGAAAATCAACGGTGCTCAACGCCTTACGGCATCAAAGGTTTAATCACCCCGTCCGGGATATCTTTAGCTCCAAACTTCGACGTGCTCAACGCCTTACGGCATCAAAGGTTTAATCACAATGGATATCCGCCAACCCCATTGTCGAATAGAAAGTGCTCAACGCCTTACGGCATCAAAGGTTTAATCACGAGGGCCAGGGGCAGAAACAATTTCACAGTTAATGTGCTCAACGCCTTACGGCATCAAAGGTTTAATCACGAAAAACTGACAACCTGTCGCCAAGTACCCCTAAGTGCTCAACGCCTTACGGCATCAAAGGTTTAATCACATAACGCGATCGCGCAAATCATCCTCCAACCAGTCGTGCTCAACGCCTTACGGCATCAAAGGTTTAATCACAGCGGTTCCTGAAACCCTTATCAGATAACCATCCCTAGTCGATTTTACAAGCACCTCCCGCTTAATAGCAACAAAATCTCAAAAAAAGCCAAAAACTAGCCATAAAACCCAAATCCCAATTCCCTCAAACCCTTGCCCTGTCTAACATCCAGAGTTTTGCAAGCACCTCCCGAACCCTAAAAAAGGCTGAAACCTAGATAGGACAAGGGTTTGCAGCCATACAACCTCAAAAAAAAATTCCACAAGCAGAGGTGCTTGCATTTTCCTCAAACCAGCCGATAGGAATCTCCCAATGGGGGCCAAGCACCAGGGCGGTTGTAAGCACAAAGGGTACTCGCACACTGATGAGACAAACGGACAAGCAACAAACTATCCTCCGATGCCAACACCTTCTCCAACTCCCATCGCAACTTTTCTCGCTCCCGCTGACTCAGCCAAGCACGAAAAATCGAATATTGGATTCTTTCACCATAACCTTGCAGCAAGCTATAAGCCTTTCGCCAGCGTTTTTGGCAACGAATATCGTAGGTAATTAGATACCAATTTTTTGCTTCAGCCATTGTCACACCTCACCGCACAATCAATTGTGCAAATAAACCACCCTCACCCATCCATTCCTTTTCCAAAAGACGCACTTCTAACTCCAACAAACGACGATAGGTAAGAGCATAACCAGTCACAGGATGCTTCCAAGTTTCCTGCTTACGACCTTCGTATAACTCCACTATCCTGCGTCGCCCCGCGTCACTTAACCAAACTTGTTCTCCCCTCACCTCAAAATCAGTTTGGGGTTGCCATTGCCCTCGGTTAATTGAACCCATAACCACCATATCCACCAAAGGAACGCGGAAAATTTCCATCAAATCTAAGGCTAAAGGTGAGGCTTGAGAACGAGGTTGGTGATAGAAACCTAAAGCTGGTTCTAAACCCACACTGAGGATGGCATTCATCACATCTTTCAGGAGTAAAGCATAGCCAAAACTCAACAAAGCATTAAATCGATCCTTGGGCGGGCGACGGTTACGACCACAAAAATGCAACAGGGGAGAAACATCATTACCAATCAGATAAGGTAAGGCTCCAAAATATAGCGCAGCCAAGTTTCCTTCTAATCCTAATAAGTTTTCCAGACCTTTGGCTTTGGGAACTTGAGCCAGAACAATTTTCATTTGATTAATGGCTTTTTTTAGCTCCTCCGATCCTTCCTTGCCGCGTCCACCGCGCATTAAAAATTTGCGCTGTCCTTGACCCCGACAAATAACTAATTTTCGGGCTAATTCCAAACATTTTTCCGAATTACTCAGTGCTGCATATTGACGAATTCGACGCTGAATGCTACCACCACGAGCATCGAAACTTCCCACATAGCGTCCCCCGCCAGAAACAAAGTGAATTCCGATCGCCTGTTCGGTGCAAAAATACAAAGCTTGGGTGGAAATTTGGGAGAAACTATGGAGGACAATTTGACCGATTTGCCGGCCTGGTAGGATTTCTGTAGGCTGATGGCGGCGAGATATTTTGATTTGTTCTCCGCAGCGCCCTACTGCTGTTCCTGGTTCTAAAACATGAATAATTTGTCGTTCGTCGTCTTCAGGAAACAAGCGAATGGGCTGCCATTCTCGATTATGGGCAAGTCGAGCTTCTTCTGGCAAGCAAACTGGAGCAAGGGAGCAGCGGGTACAGAGGCGCTCGTTGTCGGTGACTGGTGGGCGACAGGGGGACTGGCGGAGCGATCGCGCTTGTTCTATAGCCTCTCTCACCGCAGTGCGCCCTGCATCATCAAGGGGGACGCGCACCATCACATTATCAGCGTGGTAGCGGATGCGCCCTTCTGGGACAGAAATACCCTTGGCTAATTCAATCAACCAAGCATAACTGAGAATTTGCAGGCGATCGCTCTCCCAAGCTTGGGGCTGATTATGTGCATCTCGGTGACAGCGCCCCCGTTTGTGCTCGTAGGGAATGGTTTCCCCATCGCGGGTGCGAAGGGCATCTAGGCGGCCGCGCAACCCCAATTCTTCACTTTCGAGGTACAATTCTTCCCACTCTTCATCCTCCTGTTTTTCCAGTTCTGCGTGCAGTCGGCGGCCAGCGAATACTGCCGCATCTTGGGTGTGGAGTTCTTCTACTTCTTCGAGGTAGAAAAGGCGGGGACAGTAGGCAAAAGCATGGAGGGCACAAACACGAATGGTGCTTTGTTTTGGGGGTAAAAAAGAGTCAATTTCAAGTGCTTGCATAGTGAAATCTGGCTAGAGTAATTTTTTTTCACCTGATGCTTGTTCAGGCTGAAATTACTTTAGCTATTTACCCCGGCAAAAAAACTTCCGCTTACCTGGAAGTTTTGGGAAATTTGATAGTAGGTAAGGTGTCACGGAATTGCATAGGCAATCCGATCGCTCGTAAAAGCCTCCGATTAATCTGGTTTCTTTGGTGTCCAAATCCAAGCATTCAAGGGTGGATAAATTGAGGGTTCCGAAATTGGCGCAAATAGATGGCTGGTTGTTTTGCTGTTATCAAGGCGATCGATACCAACGGTTAAACGTTGCGATCGCTTGCGTGGTTCTGAGTCAACTTCCATTTTTTCATACCAGTGGGTTAGCAGTGGGCTATCCATAACATCAATGCGATCGAACAGGAAGTTATTATCACCAGCAAAGGGCAAACCGTAGCGGCGATCGTTTAATTCGCCCCGCAATCCCTGACGGATGCGTTCAAATAGTCCTTCAAATTCACGAATACCGATGATAATATCCAGTCCAACAATTAACTCTCGCCGCACAGGAACTATCCAATATTTTGCTCCATGAGTTTTTTCTTTAAGTTCCTTACCAGAAGAGCCAACTGGATAACTATGAAGTTGTTGATAAAGCGTAGAAATCTCACTTTCTGAACCATCAACGGCTCCAATTGCTAATTCTAAATGTGGAATATCTTGACGGATTTGAGTTGTTACTTGCTCCAACCCAGTTCGCATTTCAATTCCCGCCAGATTTAAGACTAAGCCTAATGCAGCAGAAGGGGGCATTACAGGCATAGTTGAGCGATAAACTCCCGCCTGAAAACCACGATAGGCCGCAAAGGGCGCACGAACACGCAACCACATACAATTCATTGGATTTTTTTAACCTAAAAAGTCATTAGCAAGGTCAATTATCAACTTTTGGGGATTTTCGTACAGCTTTGCACCAGCATCCTGTAGGTGTTTTCGTTGTTCTGCTTTCATATTACGAATAATCTCGCCACCAATCCAAAATTCCTCAGCAGGTAGGTCTTCAGAATGCAGCCGAGATAATTCGTTAAAGTTTCCAGTTTCATCAAATCCATAGGTGTTAAAACCTGCTATCAGGCAAGGAGTGAGACGTGCAACAAGGCTTTTAGGAGCCATTTCGTAATAACTGCGTGCGTGTCCACCAGCAACATTAGAAAGCTCACCAATTGCTTTTAGTAATGGCTTCACCCATTCAGGCTTTTCTTTACAGTCATTGTAAGCAAGAGCAAAAGGATACTGATAGGCTGTATGGGAAATTTCCCGGTGCAAAAGTGCTGACTTAGCGGAATTTTTCCAAGGGCTAGAGCCGGCATTCATGGGAGATTGATGGAAAGTGGCATCAAAGCGATAAGGAGTCACTGCCACAGCCATATTCATTCGCAAAATGCTATCTCTTTTTGGCAGCATCCCTTTATTTTTCTTGATGGCCTCATTATCAGCAACCATGAAGCCAAACAGAAAATCATCAGCAAACTTGCTGGCATTTGGAAATTCTTTAAATTCGACTGCAAGCTGATCTTGGTCGTGTAGACGCTTACGATTACAGGGTAATCCTGCCTCAATCAACATTTCCCGTAAAGCATTACGCATGGATTCAGGACTAATGACTGTATGTTCTTTTGCTCCCTTGGCAATCTTCTGAAGAACAGTACGGTTTTCTTCGCTTTCGCCACGATAGTTAGAACTTGGAGCCGCATAGGTAAGAACGGTGGCAAATAAATTTTTGTTAGGCATAGATTCAGTTTTTCCTTGAAGGTAAATTGACAGTTAGCTGTTGGCAGATAGAGCAAGTAAAGTTATAGTCCGAACCTCGTCAGTTTTTTCGTATAAATCTTGGGTGAGTTGCACGAAATGTTCCTCTTTCATGTACTGAGGAACCGAGCAAATGGTACACGCAAAATAGTTAATGAATTCACTTGTTTCGGTACGGCTTCGGATATCAAGAAAAGCAGATTTAGCGATTTTGGCTTTCTTTTCATTGAATTCTTGATAATCTCGAAGTTTATCTAATTTTTCTCTGCCCTCCTTAGTTTTTCGTAAATTAGTCCACTCCGATTTCCACTCAAGACCATGCTTAGTATTGAGTTTGCGAGTGACATAGGTCCGCACGAGTCGCAGAATTAGCTTTTGACGGCTGTATTCTGGCAAGTCTGATTCTTCAGGTATTTCCAATGTTTCTTCAGTCATATCTCCTACCTCATATTTGAATGATTCGCGTGAGTCGTGACGGAAATAATCATTTTCCATCGTTTGCTCGTAGGGAATGGTACACAGGAGCGAATCAAATCCTGTATACCAAGGTTTTCTGCTGACATGATTAAGCAATCTTTGTCTGCGAAAAATTGCACTCCATAGACTTTCTCGAATTTCACGATACTTATCTATCCATTCTTGTTCAGGTGGATCGAGTCGTGTTGTACCGAGAATTCTCACGTTATTTCCCTGTTTGTCGGCATGAATAACATCGACACCTAAAACTATGTCGCCAATTCCCGTTTCAAGTCGCGAAACACGATCGCGCAACCGACGAATTACATCCAATGCGCCCTCAACTGCCAAATCAACAACTGCTTCTCGTGGGCGATAACCTGTGACTTCGTTACCTCGCCCTTGGAGTAGTTGAGGAAACTCATCACAGAAAGTCTTTAGTTGGGAAATATCGGGAATGGCGATCGCATAACCCACAAATTCGCGATTCCCTTCGTTGTCAATAACAGCAGGCACATAGATTGAAGCAGCAAATACCCAAAAATGCAGTAGGAATTGATATCTAGCTCGATCTTTGAATGGGACATTTTCCGGGTTGCTTGCCTGGGCTCCTAAATAGTAGGTACTTGGTAGATTAACTGTAAACTCAGCAGGTTGCAACAGTTCCTTCCAAATTTTGTCGGCATCTTCGGTATAGTTGCCGTTTGCTCTTGATTCGTAGGGTGTGCGAGTGGTGGCAACACCTCGTAAAGTTCTCCAAAGCATATCCCGCCAAAGTTTGATCCATCTACCGCGATCGCCTTCAGGATCGGCATCAGCGATAAATGCCCCTTTTGGCACAACGCTCTGATAAATATAGACCTTTTTCTTGATCGGATTTCCCTTTTTATCAACCTCATTCTTTTCCTCTTCTCTCAAGTACGGAATTACTTCTTTTGTTCGAGAATTTTTGAGGACTTGCGCTCTTTCTTGTTCTTCCCAACTTGCTGCATAAACTTCATTGAGTAGTGCTTGTAAACCTAACTGATTAATTCGCAAAGTTGCTCCGCGATCGCTCAAATTATCAATCTCGCAAATAGCAGAACCATCTTGTTTCCAGTGTTCAAAACGATGTAACCATCGTACCATTAAAACTAATCCTGCTAAACCCGATCGATGCTGAGAAGAAGACAACTCAGCCAGTGTATAATCGAGCGTCAGTGTATCTGTTTCTAATACGGCTTGTTTAGCTCCTTTTTTAGCCAAGATCCACCTCCTCTAATGGTTTGGTTTGAAATCCCGATCGCTCGTCGTAATGTCCTTCCCACTCAGCAACCCTTAAATACCTTGGTAGCCAACTTGGGCGATCGCCTGTGGCCCATTTCTCAGGTACATTAATTTTGTATCCGTCATAGGGTTTACGGGCTTTGAACAGTGCTTCCACCTCATCCAGATCGCGATCTAGAATACAAGGAACAGCATAGTCATCCGTATCTCTAAAGCTACCCATTCTAGCAAAGTAGCCACTTGTAAAGAAAGCGGGAAGTGTATCTGCATTGCGTTCTTCCCTGGCGTATCTTTCCATTGCATCAGCTAGTCTTTTTTGACTAATATCACCATCACCTAAATCGTTAATAAACTTTCTAGCAGCCTCTAATTCTTCACGATTATATGGCAAAGCCTTCGGAGGCTCATAAATATGCAGTGCACCACGAAAATTGGCTTCTCTAACTAAATGACGGTTAGCCCGTCCAAAGCGCTGAACTAGGGAAGGAATGGGAGCAAATTCGGTAATTAAAACATCAGCATCAAGATCGAGAGACATTTCACAAACTTGCGTAGTTACAGCGATAGCTTGTTTCCGTTGTCCATGTTGTTGGAACGCAAATGCCTCCACCGTTTCTGTATGAACTTTCTGTCGATCGGTTAATCGAAATCGGCTATGATATGTCAAAACTTCTACCTTTAGTTCCTCCTTTAGCTTTTGTGAGATAGCCAGACAGCGATCGACTGTATTCACAACCCATAAAACTCGCTCACCCTGGCTATAAGCCTGTTTAGCTTTGGTGAACGCACTGGTAAAGTTATCTACAGGTTCAAGTCGATATCGGGGATGATTTTCTTTATTTTCAAGGTCTTTCAAGTTTTCGCGATCGCTTGTTGTTGGATATACTTTTAATCCAGCTTCCACTAACTCATTTTTTCGACAAGTCGGTAATGTTGCTGTCATACACAAAACCGGTAGATCGAAATGTTTGAGAAATGCAATTAAGCTATCAAACATTTTGCGATCGAAACTGTGGATTTCATCAATAATTAGCACGCTATCCGCTAAAGCAGGTAACAAGCAAATCCCACCATAATTATGTTCCATGAAACCCAGAAATTGATCCACCGTTGCGCTAAAATATCGTCGCGACCAAAAGCCTAATGAAAATAGACGCTCTTCAGTGGTGAAGTCTTTTTCTTTCATTGAGTCGGGTGGATTTTGTGCGATCGCTTCCAGTTCATAACGCGCTGTTCCTGTCACCAGTGCTGCATCGGCTTCTGGTGCCCAACTCACGTAATCTTTAAAGCCTTCCGTTGCTGTTCCCCTTGTAGGATAGAGAAAAATTACCTTTCCTACTTTATAATGATTGACCTGCTCTTGTGCCCATTTCCAAGCAGCGAAGGTTTTTCCAGCAGCGCAAGCAGCTAATAACAAAACTTTTGAACCTTGTTTCGCAATTTGCTTCTGAAATGTATGAATAATTTCATCTTGCAGCACCTGTAGTTGTTCTGTATTATTTGCTGCCAAGAACTTTTTAAGATCGAAAGGTTTATTCTTTAGTCTGGCATCAATTTTACCAATAATAGGATTAATGATTGCAGTAAGTATTTCAGAGTTGGCAATTGCTTCACTATGTACAACTTCTTCAATCCATTCCTCAATTTCCTTCCCTTCTCGCACCAATCCTGAAGCCGCCGCATCAGAAACAATTAACCCAGCTTTAACAGCCAAAAGAAGGCTCCTTCGCTCATCGTTTAGATTGCGTTTCAACTGTTTAGCAGCTTTCATGCCATCTTCCCATGCTTTACCCCAGATAGTATCTTGGGAGAAGGTAGCGATCGCGATTTCCGGTGGATGATCCAGAGAAGCAATTCGCGCAATTTCTTGTAAGGTGACTTTTATCTCATCATGTAGTAGGTAAAGCTTAACTGGTTTGTTGCGAGTGCCTTTGGATGGGGCAGCCCATTGTCGATCGCCTGTTTCCGCAGCCTTCAAATGATGGGACAAAACCGCCGCTGTAATCACTTCTACATCTAAAGATGAGTTTTTTTGTAACCAAGAACGGACTTGCTTTAAATGCAATACCAGTGCGCTGATATGCTCATGTCTGAAAGTTTGATTGCATCCCTCAGATACAGCTTTGTAAAATTCCTCATTTGCCTTACCAATGTCATGTAATAAGGCTGCTACTCGCAAATTTAACAAGAATTTCTCTTGTGCTTCAGTGCCTTGAATCTTGAAAAATCTACACCAATTTTGTCCCCACCTGCCATCGAGCCGGAAGATTTGTAAAGCACATTTTGCCGTATCTTCTAGGTGCTTTTTAAGAGTAATAGGCGGCTTGTCCCCACGCTGACTTTTTGCCAATAAATGCTCAGGTAGATTAGACATTATCAAATCTCCATGCACGGGGCAAAGCGTTGAAAATTCCACAACCCATACGATGTTTTCCACCCAATCCTAAAGCCTGTAATTTAATAGAATCATACTCATTGAGTTCCGTTACTTCTAAACTAAAACCCACTACTGAAAACGTTTTAACTTTAATGGCTTTCCGACTAAGTTCTCCCTCTTCATTCAGGGGAATTGTCAAATTACCTTGAATTTGTAAATCATCCAGTTGCCGTTTGGCTGCTACCAAAAAATTATCTGGTTCTTGGAATCCCTTAATAATCACAATGCGCGATCGCAATCTCGGTGCAGGTTGCAATACAAAAATTTGCGGGATTCCTAGCCGAATCGCGTGCTTACCAATGGTTAATTGCTTGCCAGCTAAGGGATACACCAACGGCACTTTGTCCCCCGGTAGGCGGATTTTCAATTGAGAGCGATCGCTTAAATGAATCACCCCCTGCTTATCAGGAATTCCCTGAATGGTTTGAATACTCACGCCTGCTAAATTGTGAAGTTCCTTTTGACAGTGTGCGATCGCAGAATACAAACCATACCCATGATCCGCCGGTAAAGTTTGACCGATGACGCTAAAACACAACTCTACATAAGGCAAACTATTATCTTGTTGTTGCTCGCGATCGCATTCAGTGACTACCATAACTAGATGACTCCTGAAATATTATAATTGTTACTCATCCCTTCCACCTCGTCGCGCACCAACTGCACCAACTCCGGCGGACTTTTCACCCTCGCCCCTTTCCCATACCCCAACACCCACCGCTTGATCTCATTAAGTCCCCCCACTGTCATTCTCAATGTCACCGCCCCATCGGGATGTTGTTCAATTTCCTGGGTTGAATGCCATCGCCTCTCCCAGATATAGGGTGCTGTGGGCGGATCGAACCAAATGACTACCTCCACCGGTTTACCATCTCCTACCTCAGCTTGAAAAATCCGATCCAGATGTTCTTGAGCATTAAATGTGCGATCGCGCATAAATTTAGTATTAAGAATTTCTAAGCTTTGAATGCGATCGACTCGAAACCACCTAATAGCTTGGCGTTGTTGACAAAATCCAATTACATAAGGGTTGGTTCCTCGGTAAATATGCAGCAAATAAGGGTCTAGCACTCGTTCAGATGTAGCATTCCGACTTGCTGTGAAATAACACATCCGAACTTGGTGAGATGTCCTAGAAGCTTCTAATAATTGATTCCAGATTTCCGGGTTAAGATAGTTTTCTACCCCATTTCTAAAAACGATCCGTTCATCGGCAATTCTTTGGAGATCGATCCAAGTTTGTTCGGGCAATCTTTCACTCAATCGCTCGATGGCCGATCGCAATTCTTTGGTATAAGTTGAACCTGAGTAAGCTTGCAACATTCTCGCTCCCAATGTCAGAGCAAATAATTCGCCTTGACTTAGAGAAATACTCGGCAAGCGCCAATCTGGATCGGTATAGTGAAACCCTTTTTGCCGATTGAAATTCAACGGGGCGCTGAACCGATCCCGCAAAAATGCCAAGTCATTACGGACTGTCCTTTCACTAACTTCTAAGGCTTCAGCAATTGTTGCTGTTGTTTGTCGCTGGGCTGTCCGTAATAGCTGGTCAATTTGCAACAATCTTTCTAAAAGACGAGACATAAACCTAATTTTCGCTGGGTTATCCTGATATTAGATAATCAAGTCGGCAAAAAACTTTCCGCCTTCACAAAAAAATTATCAAGTTTAACCTTAATAGGACTTACGCATGGGGCCCCAGAAACCGGGTTTTTTAGAGAATCTGTGGGTCAAAACGAAGTATTTTCGTCAAAAAACCCGGTTTCTTTGGTTGGGTGCGTAAGTCCTGTCCCAGCAGCCATGCTTCTACTTCAGCGGGATTTACGCCGATCGATCTCCCGTTGCAATTCCTCAATCTGACGCCGCAAAGCATCCGTCTCGCTGTTAGGCGCTTGGGATTTCACATCAACAGCACCCTCAGATACCGCCCGCTTGTAGTTCCCCAACTTGATTTGGCGATATTCCTCGGAACTTGCCCAATCTCGCAAATAGCGCAGACGTTCCACCGGAAACGGGTGACTGAGCATGGTGCCAGAGCCGCCGTTGTAGAGTAAAAATTTATACACTTGGTTGAGGTTGTCGCGATCGAGTTCTTGATAATTATCAGACTGACGGATAAATTCTTGCAAACTACATTCGCTAGCATATTTGCTACTAACTCCCGCCAGTTTCATCATTGTTTTCATCACACTATTCAAATCATCTGTGACTAACAATGCAGCCCTGTCTGCCGATAATTCCGCCTTGCGCCGCCACTCATAAAAAGCATAAATTAAACCGCTACTGACCATATTTCCCAAGCCGAAAGTCATCTCCCCAATGGTGGAAGCAACGCTCATTGCCCACATTGCCATTTGATTTAAAGTGGGATGACCGCATTTAATGTGTCCCAACTCATGAGCCAATACCACCTTAATTTCTGCCTCATCCAATAAATCCAAAAGACCAGTATTTAATACGACATAGGGCTGGTTTTTTCCCAGGGCATAGCTATTGACTGAGGGATTTTGAGAAACAAACAAACCGGGTTCTGGAAAAACATCTAAATCCTGCAAACATTCCCGAAAAATGTGATAGATGCTGGCATATTGGCGCGGCCCGACTTGAATGCTATTTCCCATCAGGTAAACAAATTGGGGTCGTTCGTAGACAAACTCTACAAATTTGTTAGCAATTAAGTCAAATCCAGGTACGCTGCGCAATGCTGCTTCGGCTTGGCGATCGAGGGGATGCTGAAAAGCTTCGCTAGAAATTCCAGTATAAGTAGGCATAGTTGTTGCAAAAGTTACATTTAAGATGTCAGTGTTGCCGATCGCACCAGTTGCTAGCAGGCATCTGACTTATCAATCTTATTGTGACAAATATTGAACTTTTGTGGAACAGGCATCTTAACGTTAAAATATGATTCTCATACCAGTGCGATCGACCAACATCTTTCGATGTGTCTGTTAATCAAAAATTAAAACCTAAAAAAATGGCTATCCTGCGACTCGAAGACGGTACAACCTACACTCAACTGAGCGATATTACGCGCGAACTCGCTCCCTTAAAAATTAAACTCAACAGTTGGCCCGTGGGAGACAACCCAGAAATGCGGGAATTGCTAGCGAAAGATGCTCTTGACGACAATCAAAAAGAACAAGTGCTGCAAGCTTTAGATGGCTACTTTGAACAACTGAAAGAAACCGCAGGCTATCAGTCGCGAGACTTGATTGTGCTGCACCCAGAGATTCCCAACCTCGACACTCTGCTTTCTAAATTCGACAAGTGCCATATTCACGCTGACGATGAAGTGCGCTATATCGTAGCAGGAGAGGGAATTTTCGGTTTTGTGCGTCCCGACGGTAGTCAAGTGGAAGTGACTGTGCAGCCTGAAGAATTTATCAACGTGCCGGCGAATACAGAACATTGGTTTTATTTGACAGCAGCCCGGAAGGTGAAAGCTGTGCGATATTTTACCACTACGACTGGTTGGACACCGGAATATACGGATACGGAAATTCGATCGCGCTTAGCTACTGTTTGAACAGAGTTGACGGTTGACAGTGGACAGTTGACGGCTCAATCCCGGTAGGGACACTCCACCGTGCCCGTCAGAGTGTCAACTTAACATCAAACCGACAGTCCGGCAGGGGTTGAAACCCCTGCCGATGGAGCGCAAGTCCTCGCTCAAGAGGACTGATGAGTTCTTGAGTCCTCTTTGAGAGGACTTTCGCTATTAGACAGGGAATTCATTCCCTGGCGGACTGCCGGGTGGGCGCGAGAACTGGTGGACTAACGGCTTAAGTTGATACCAATGGGCTCTTGGAGTGTCCCTTCATCAACCTGAAATACGCAAAATACTCAAAGCAACCGCCTCAGCAACCTTAATTCCATCAATCCCCGCAGATAAAATTCCACCTGCATATCCCGCACCTTCCCCAGCCGGATAAAGGCCTTGAGTATTCAAACTCTGATAATCTTCCTTGCGTTTAATCCGAATCGGCGAAGAAGTGCGGGTTTCTACTCCAGTCAAGACGGCATCATTCATCGCAAATCCTTTAATTTGTTTGTCAAAAGCTGGAAGTGCTTCGCGGATCGCGGCGATCGCATAATCTGGTAAACTTCCACTCAAATCAGTCAAATGAACTCCAGGCGTATAAGAAGGGTGAACAGCGCCTAACACTGTCGAAGGTCGATTCGCCAAAAAATCCCCCACAAGCTGTCCTGGGGCATTGTAAGTGCCACCTCCTAACTCAAATGCCCGCTCTTCTAGGCGACGTTGAAACTCAATTCCCGCCAAAGGATGACCGGGATAATCAGACGGTGTAATCCCCACCACAATCCCACTATTGGCATTACGTTCGTTGCGGGAATATTGACTCATCCCATTAGTGACAAGTCGCCCTGGTTCCGAGGCTGCGGCCACCACCAATCCACCGGGACACATACAGAAGCTATAGACAGAACGACCATTTTGGCAATGGTGAACCAGTTTGTAGTCGGCGGCACCCAAAAGTTTATGGCCGGCGCGATCGCCAAAACGACAGCGATCGATAATAGTTTGGGGATGTTCCACCCGAAAACCAATGGAAAATGGTTTGGCTTCGATGTAAACCCCGCGGGAAAACAACATTTCAAAAGTATCGCGGGCGCTATGTCCCACGGCCAGAACTATATAATTACTAGCAATATATTCTCCATTTGCGAGGGTAAGTCCCTGGACTTTGCCATTTTCGATGTGAATATCTGTCACACGAGTTTGAAACCGGATTTCACCGCCTAAAGATTCTATTTTGGCACGGATACTTTGGACAATTCCCACCAGTTTAAAAGTACCGATATGGGGTTTATTGATATATAAAATTTCTGGTGAAGCTCCCGCATTCACAAGTTCTGTCAACACTTTGCGTCCATAATGTTGGGGATCTTTAACTTGGCTGTAGAGTTTGCCATCGGAAAAAGTCCCCGCGCCTCCTTCCCCAAACTGGGCGTTAGATTCTGGGTTGAATTCGGTTTTTTTCTTCCAAAATCCAAAGGTATCAACGGTGCGATCGCGCACAGCTTTACCACGTTCTAACAGGATAGGGCGAAACCCCATTTGTGCTAGCATCAGCCCTGCAAACATCCCGCAAGGCCCTGTGCCAATGACAATGGGGCGAATCGTCAAATTTTGGGGAGCTTGGGCTACATAGCGATAACTCATGTCTGGCGTTACCATCACATGAGGGTCTTTTTTGAGGCGCTCCAAAATTTGTGTTTCCTGTGTCGTTTCCACATCGACAATATAGACAAGCAGGATTTCTGGTTTTTTACGAGCATCGTAGCTGCGTTTGAAGATGGAATAGCTAAGCAATTCTTGGGGTGGAATTTGCAGCTTTTTGAGAATGCTGTCGGCGATCGCATCTACTGGATGATCGAGGGGGAGTTTTATTTCAGTTATTCTTAACATATAGCAGAAGGAAGAAGGAAGAAGGAATAATTCACCCCCCCCTGCCCCCCCCAAGGGGGGAAATTCAGGAAGAAGGAAACAGGAAGAAGGAAACAGGAAGAATAAAAATCTCGAATCGACTTGAGATTATAGATTTTAGATTAGAGAAACGTTATAATAAACAAAAAATTAAGTTTTGTAAAGACCCTTGACTGCAACATTCACACCGAAAAACAGCCGAACTTGGCACGCTCTCAACCCCCTGTGGCAAGGAGCAGAAGACGCAGTACAGAAGGGTTTACCCCACACCAAGCTAGCACCAGCATGGCAAATACTGCTCCTTGGCGACGGTTCCCCCACCCGTCACCTGCAACTGCTGACTGGGGAACCCACAGAAGTTGATGTGATTGATATGTCCTTAGTGGGTGCAGATGCAGATGGCGCGCCGGAACAGATTGTGGTGGTTCCGGGGCCACATCTGCGCCGACAAGTGTGGCTGCGGACTGCTTCGGGACAGCGTTTGGCCTATGCAGCTTCTTGGTGGGAAGCGAGTCACGTAGATGAATATTTGCAAAATAAATCTTTGCCAATTTGGGCAAGTTTAGCACGGCTGCGGACGGAATTGTATCGGGATGTGCAAGGCATTTATTTGGGTAATTCGGCTGCTTTGGAATCAGCGTTTGAACAGTCGGGACCTTTTTGGGGGCGACACTATTTGTTTTGGCATCATGGTAAGCCGCTGACTCTGATTTATGAGGTGTTTTCTCCTTATTTAACTAAGTATTTGGGGTCGATGCAATTGGATGTTGATTCATAAAATGCGATCGCTCTTAGAGATCCTTGTTAGATCGAATCCGTTGACCTAAATTCCTTGTTCGAGCGACCGCGAAGACGCGAAGGACACAAAGAAGAAGAGAAAGATAGGTCGGGGTTCTGCCTCTTCTACTTTTTTATAGTTGTTCGCTGAAATTTGACTTGCAAACCGTCGCGGGGATGGGGAGTTGGTACTCTGATTAAATTCAAATCTTGATTTGGTAAAAGCTCCCAGTCGCACTCCCGAATCATCGTTGCTGCAAACAATTTCATTTCTAAGCGGGCAAATTCTTTGCCCAAACATTCTCGCAAACCGCCGCCAAATGGTACGTAGCTGAAAGGTTTAGCCGATCGCTCGGAGTTAAATCGATCGGGATTGAAGCGATCGGGTTCAGGATAAACTGTGGCATCTTGATGGGTTTGATTGATTTCGTAAAGTACGCTCCAACCTTTAGGAATTTCATAGCCGCCGAACTCACAAGCATTAATTACTGTCCGAAAACCACCTCCCACTGGTGGCACCAAACGCAGCACTTCTCGCAGTACCTGTTCTAAATAGGTCATTTGTTTGAGTTGCTCTAAGGTTAGCGGTTCTGTAGGGGGGAACTGCTGTTGTTCGGCTCGTACTTTTGCCATCACGTCGGGGTGTTGAGCTAACAGAAGACAAAAAGAGGCGATCGCCGAAGTTAGAGTTTCGTGTCCCGCAAACAACAGCAGCAGCACTTGGTCTTTTAACTCCTCCACACTCAAACTATTTCCCTCATCATCGCGAGCCGAAATTAGCAAACCTAAAGCATCATTGCCACCGGGGATTCCTTGTTGGCGATCGCGAATAATCTTTTCCAGTTCTGCTAACAGTAACTTTCTGGCATTTTTAGCTTTGCCAAACCGAGTAAAAGGCAAATCTAAAGGGATAGAAAATAAACCATTACACCAAGTTTCAAAATAATGTCCCAGCGGTTTTTCTGAACCACTATCTATCCCAACTAACAACTTACACGCCACATCAAAAGTATAATTTCTCAGTTCTGGATACCAGGCAAACTCGCTCATTTGTCCCCACTTTTCCAAATAGCGCTGAGTGATATCTTCCATAGCCTCAATGTACCCAGCCAGGGCCCGTGGTTGAAATGCTTGGTATAGCAACTTGCGCCGATTTTGGTGGTCAGCACCAGTTTGCAGCGCCAAGGAAAGTGGCCCTAAAAGTGCTTTCGTGCTGGGAGGCCAACTCACCACAAAATATTGGTTTTCGTGGCTTAAAACGAACAAATTCGCCTCCTGACCGCACATAAAGACTGTAGGCTGTCCGAAAATGCTGGTTTTGAAAATATTTCCGTACTGCTGGTGGCGTTTTTTGGCAAATTGCGAATCTCGCAAAAAGTTGAGTGTATCGCCCATGAGTGGTAAACCGAAACTGCCAGGAGGTAATGCCATTTTAGATTGTAGATTTTAGATGGAAGTAAAGGGAATGGGGAATGGGGAATGAGGAATGGGGAATTGGTAGCAACTAACCAATAACCAATAACTAATGACTAATGACTAATGACTAATGACTAATGACTAATAACTAACAACTAATGACTAATAACTAACAACTAATAACTAACAACTAATAACTAATGACTAATGACTAATAACTAATAACTAACAACTAACAACTAACAACTAACAACTAATAACTAATGACTAACAACTAATGACTAACAACTAACAACTAACAACTAACAACTAACAACTAATAACTAATGACTAACAACTAATGACTAACAACTAACAACTAACAACTAACAACTAACAACTAACAACTAACAACTAACAACTAACAACTAACAACTAACAACTAATGACTAATAACTAATGACTAACAACTAATAACTAACAACTAATGACTAATGACTAACAACTAATGACTAATGATTGGAATTTTAA
This sequence comes from Microcoleus sp. EPA2, assembly GCA_020882975.1. GTDB lineage: Bacteria > Cyanobacteriota > Cyanobacteriia > Cyanobacteriales > Microcoleaceae > Microcoleus. The sequence goes on from JAHRFD010000020.1 coordinate 38,639, forward strand.
TGATAAATTCAGTTCCTTTGCCGAGAGCCGAAATACAATTGATTTCACCTTGATGTTTTTCCACAACAATTGAATGGGAAATCGCCAAACCCATCCCAGTCCCAGAACCGATCGCCTTTGTAGTATAGAATGGGTCAAATATCCGCTGCTTGACTACATTTGTCATCCCTACACCGTTGTCAGCAATGGCGATCGCCGCCAAATTACCTTCTACCTGTGTACAAATGCGGATGATTCCCGGATGTGGACCCTGTTCTTCTACAGCATCAATCGCATTAGCTATTATATTCATAAACACCTGATTTAACAATCCGGCGTAGCAATCTACCAGCGGTAATTCTCCGTATTGTTTAATAACTTGAATTATGGGGCGATGGTACTCCCTACCCCCTAGGCTAACGGACTGAGCTTTTAGTCGGTGTTCCAAAATCATCAAAGTGCTGTCGAGGCCTTCGTGCAAGTTGACACTTTTCATGTCAGATTCATCAAGACGAGAGAAATTCCGCAAGCTTCGCACAATATCCCGAATGCGAGTCGCTCCTACCTTCATTGAAGATAGCATTTTCGGCAAGTCTTCTAGCAAAAAATCTAGTTCTAAACTATCGATTTGATCCTGAATCGCTGGCGGTGCTTCAGGAAATTCCTCTCGATACATTTGCAGTAGTTTCATCAGATTTGTGGTGTATTCTTCTGTGTAAGTAAGATTGCCAAAAATAAAACTGATCGGGTTATTTATTTCATGAGCAATGCCTGCTACCATCTGACCCAGACTAGACATTTTTTCTGCTTGAATGAGCTGAGTTTGAGCTTGCTGGAGTTCGTACAAAGCCCTTTCTATTTTAGTTGCTTGTTCTCGCGCAATTCTCGCTGAATCGAGACTTTGAGTGTAAAGCTCTGCTTGGTTAATCGCAATAGTTAATTGATTTCCGACTGCTACTAACAGTTCGACTTCCTCGTCACTCCAGCACCGCCCGGTGCCGGAAGTAGCGCAGCAAATTAGGCCAATTCGACTCGAAGGTGTCTGAATCGGAATATCCAACAGAGAATTGAATCCGATAGACAGGAAAAAATCCCGTTCTACCCCATGATTAACAGCCTCAAAATCGTCGATGCGAATAATTTCTAAATTGGCAATTAGTGCCGCGTGAGAACCTGTCATCGCAGTAGGATACAAACCTAACACCGAGGGCAAATCAGGATTTTTTGCCTCGTATGTTACGTTCCAAACAGGCTGTTCTGCGTCCGGCTGATACCAAATAAATAGACAGCGATCGACTTGCAGTAAATCGCGAATCTGGTGTACTGTTGTTCCTAAAATAGTATCTAAATCTAGAGAAGCACGAATTTGATTCGCTAGTTGATTCAGCATTTTTTCCTGCTCAGCTAATTTGCGGAATCTCGCTTCGGAATCTTGCAATTTTCTTTGAGATTCTTTTTGCGCCGTCACATCCAAACCCAAGCCAATCAACCCGATTGCACTGCCAGTATTATCTTTAATTTGAGTTTTAATAACCTCTAAATGGTGTAATTTTCCATCAGCTAATTGCAGAATTTCTTCACAATAAAATGAAGAATCTTGACTCCACGCTTGCACGTCAGATGCCATGCAGTTAGCGGATTCCTCTACTCCCAAAACTTCGGAATAGTGAGATGCTTTCAAAAAATTTGATTCAGGAATGGCCACATCTTCACAGAAAGTTTTGTTAACTAACAACATCCGCCCGCTAGTATTCGTCATCCATACCCAGATGGGAGCATTGTCAATAATTCCCCTCAAAGTTTGCTGTTGTTTCCCTAGAGCGATTTCTGTTTGTTTGCGTTTAATTCCCAGGGCGATGGTATCGGCTATGGATGGTAAAGCAATCTTCGTTGATTCCTTCAATTGTTGGCGACAAAACATCGCAATTACTCCTACTAATTGATTTTCAACAATCAGCGGATATCCGGCAAAAGCGACCAGTCCCTCTCGCGAAGCCCATTCTTTGTCCCTGATATGGGGATCTTCTAAAACAGCATTAGTCAGGTGGGGTTTTAGCTCTTGAGCTATTAAACCAATCTTAAATTCCCCCACAGGAATGCGGCTGTAAGTACCATCTATGTTAGTATAAATCCCCCCACTTGCTTGTAGTTCCAATATATTGTCACCTGGATTTAAAGTCCAAATCCGAGCAAAAGCAGCATCCAAATGGTCTACAATTGCATCGCAGCACTTTTGCAAAGTTGCAGCCAAAGTGGGATTTTGAGTGAGAGCAATTCCTACCTCTGCTGTGAATACCGACAGTTTTAATTGTGCTTCTAAAGATAGTTCCGCTTTTTTGCGATCGCTAATATCGGTGGAATTACCAACAATGCGATAAATTTTCCCAGATTCGTCCCGCAGCGGAGTCAAATTTGTCATCAAACACACTTCTTTACCCTCAAAATTAGCGATCGCTTCGTAGGAAATTGAACTCTGTTTTTCGAGACATTCTCTCAGTTTTGTCCGAAAAAACGTTCCTCTAGCTGTTCCAAACAGTTCTTGTGGAGTTTTACCCCACGCTTCTTCACTGCTGATTCCACCCAGTAACTCGGCTGCTGGATTTAATCCGACGTAGCGAAACTCTCCGTCTTCCCCGACATCTACTACGAAAATGATGTAGTCCACACCGTCGTAAATGCTACGCAAAAATTCTGCTTTCTGTCGTAGTCGTTCTTCTGTGGTTTTGCGATCGCTAATAGGGCGAGTAACTCCTAGGATACCAATTATATTTCCTGCTCGGTCTCGCCACGGACTTTTAGTTGCTAGAATAGAATTTCCTAGGGGTTGGCATCCGGTAATGTCACGACCGACAGCATAGATTAATTCCTCTTCTCTAACAGAACTAATAGTCCAGGATATCCACTTATAAGAACCATCTTTGCATCTATAGCGGCTTTCCCATTGCTGAGAACAATTACTGTCAGCTATAAATGCTATTTTTTGAGAAGTAATTTCTCTGTCTTCTGGATGTACAAAGTCAATAAATTGTCTGGCTAAAAGTTCGGATTCGGAATAGCCTAGTAAGTTGATCGTTGTGGCATTAACGAGTTTAAAATAACCGTCGAAACCAATAACGCATAGAATATCTAACGAAAAGTTAAACAAGCGATTTTTCGCATTTATTTGGTTTAACGCTTGCTTTTTTTTCAGATTTTCCGTAGGAGTTACCCTCCCTGAATCGGCCGAAAAAAACATCTTAGCTGTGGCAGACACTGCTAAAAAATGAATGGCTAGTTTACTTTGATAGAAGTTATGCAGGTTGGCTGTTATGCTAAACAATTTTGATAATAATTGTAGAATTATCCCCATTGAAAATAGATTAGGAATGCTATTTTTCATTATTCCTCTAAAATTATGTTACTTATTGTGGATTGATACCGCAATAAAAATGTTTAAATCTCGATCTAAAATTACAATTCTGCAATTACCTGTTATTTATTACCTGCTCCAAAAGGATACTTCATATTACTGACAAAAGCTATCTATCAAAATTTAATTCCTTTTTTATAATGGCACTAACTCTAGGAGATCTGCATTAGACATTTGGCGTAATATTGGCGTAATATTGGCGTAATATTGGCCTAATTCCTCTAATCAGTGCGATTGAATTAGATTGATTTAATGCTATTCACAAAAAATGAAGAAAAAATGAAGGTGTGGTTATGATTTATGAAGAAACAATGAAGAACGACAATCTCAGGCTTTTATTATTAAGACTTGTCACAAATCTGCTCTGCAACACCAATGTTATAAATCAGGGGTTTTGAGAATCATCGGTTGAGGAGAAAGAGGAAGAAGCAGTAGCAGACAAAGCAGCCTTACGCCCTAATTGCTGTTCCCGAATTCGCTCCAAGTTCCCTGTAGGAATAGCAGCAATCAGTTGGCGGGTGTAAGCTTGTTGCGGCTGGCGGTAAATGCGCTCTGCTGTGCCAATTTCTTCGATTTTACCCTTGTTCATGACGATCGCCCGATCGCTCATAAACTTTACAACACTTAAATCGTGAGAAATAAAAATATAAGTTAATCCAAACTCTGTCTGTAACTCCTTTAATAAATTTAAAACTTGGGCTTGTACCGAAACATCCAAGGCCGAAACCGACTCATCACAAATAATAAATTTAGGATTTAAAGCCAAAGCCCTAGCAATACAAATACGCTGGCGTTGACCCCCAGAAAACTCGTGGGGATAGCGCCCCATGAAATTAGGATTCAAACCAACTCTTTCTAATAAATAAGCGGCGCGATCGCGCTGTTCCTGCTGATTTTTGCCAACCCGGTGAATCACCATCGGTTCCATCACCGCCGCCCCCACATTCATGCGCGGATCGAGAGAACTAAAAGGGTCTTGAAAAATAATTTGCAGATCCCTGCGCAACCAGCGCAACTTGCGGGCATACTCTTTCTGTATCCGATAATTAGCCATCCATCGCCATTGAGAAATATTGTAAGCAGGAGGCGTAATTTCTTGACCTTCAAAAAAAACTTGACCGCTAGTAATCGGAATTAATTGTAACAAAGCTCTGGCTAAAGTAGATTTCCCACAACCAGATTCGCCTACTAAACCCAAAGTTTCCCCTGGATAAACCTCAAAAGAAATATCATTTACCGCCATAAATAAGCGCTTAGTTTCCCCAAATATACCAGGCACTGGGAAACCCACTTTTAAGTTATTTACAGTCAATAAAGGAGCGCCAAGATTAGGTAGCCGTGGTGCTTTTCCCGTGGCAAAAGCGGACAATCCGCCGCTGCTATCACCATCTAAATCGACATATTTTTCCACAATTACTAACTCACCGCTAGCGTTAGTGGTAACATCCATAAAATCCGAAACTGTGGGTAAGCGGCGCAATTGCTTTTCCAGAGTTGGGCGACAAGCTAACAGACCTTTTGTGTAAGGATGTTGGGGATTGCTAAAAATTTGTTCGATCGCCTCGCATTCCACAATTTTACCTCGATACATCACCGCCACCACATCAGCAATTTCAGCAATGACGCTCAAGTCGTGGGTAATAAAAATCATGGCCATACCTCTAGAGTCGCGCAACTGGCGCAGCAAAGCCAAGATAGTTGCTTGTACGGTGACATCTAAAGCGGTGGTAGGTTCATCTGCAATTAATAAAGTGGGATTGCAAGAAATGGCCATTGCAATCATCACCCGCTGGATTTGGCCTCCCGATAGTTCGTGGGGATAGCGATCGAGCATAGCCTGTTTTTGAGCGTTGATGAGCTGCATCAAATCGCGGCCTCCCGTCATTCCCTCTGGCCCTTCTGCGGAGGAATCCGGCTGTTTCCTGGCCAAACACTGCTGCTTGAGTTCCCCATCATCGGGTAGTAGCTTCACCTCTTGCAGCAGAGAAGCGGCTTTGCGTCGTGCGACGCTTGGAGATACCTTTTGGTGCAGACAAATCGCTTCCGTCAGTTGAAACCCGATGGTATAAACGGGGTTGAGCGAACTCATTGGTTCTTGAAAAATCGTGGCAATTTGGCTGCCGCGATATATTTGTTTTTCCTGGGAGGACATTTCCAGTAGATTCACTGGCTGTTTGTGAGTGCCGTCTGTGGTTGAAGAGAACCAAATTTCCCCCGAAATTTGAGTTGACACATTGGGTAGTAAACCCATAATAGCTAGGGAAGTGACGGATTTTCCTGACCCGGATTCTCCCACGATTCCCAGGGTTTGGCCTCGCCTCACATCAAAGGAAATGCCGTCAACTGCTTTGACTGTTGCAGGCCCATCGCCTGCATCGGCAGAGTCAAATTCAACCCGCAGGTTGCGAACTTCTAGGACGGTTTCACTCATGGGTGTATGGCAAGAGTTCAGGGGATGTTAGGTGGATTGTAGCAGAATCTTAGGTTTGTTAAATCTCGATCGCAGCTTGGACGGCCTATTCGACAAACAAGGAATTTAGGCGATCGCCTCAATCATGTGTCATTTATTACTTTCAGTATCGCGATCTACTTGTTCTTTCTGAGATTCCGGCGCTGGTTTTTGTTGATTTTGCGATTTTTGAGTTTTCTCTAAGGCCTCGGCGTAGGACCAAGCCATGCTTACCAAAAAAGCTTTGGCCATACCGTCCATATTGTTTAAATCCCGGTTTTCCGGCGATTCAGCTTTATCATTGCCATCCTTGGTCATATTTTTGTCAGCTCCTGGGAAAGTTTTGCTAGGGACTTTTTGCTGCGTGCGATCGAACCAAACAACTTGTAATTTTTATTACTTTTGCTGGCTAATTATTTTTAAGAGTAATACCCTAACTCATCATATCATAAACTGGTTTAGCGATCGATAAATTAGAAAGAAACTTGAACTTGGCTAGTTACCCGTAGCACGGACTCCTGTTGAAAATTGTCCTTATAGGTTTTAATGATTTTCTGGATATAACGCTCTTTTTCAGGAATATTTTCATAAATCAAAATAACTATTTTCGATTTTTCTCGAATCAGAATTCCCGAACTATTGAGAAACTGCCCATCGGCGTTTAATACAGTTAGTCCCTCCCGAAAGTGAGGGGTGATAACTACATTGACAAACTCTTGCCATTCTGATTCAGAAATCATCTCTCCTCCGGGTTTAGTTAAGCCAAAATATAATTCATCTTTGAGCAGAGTGGTTGGCTTGGCACTAGCATCCGCCGTCTTGGAGAGTTGAGCGCGGGTAATTGTCGGGGAAACAATAGGAAAAATGAACAGCAGGGAAGCTAGGAAAATAATGGGAAAATTTTTCTTCATAAATCTTCATATCTTTTTTAAACTAATAGGAATCGATCGCCCCAAAATACTCTCTGGGGAACAGGCTGTGAATTTAAAATGATTTGGCAAAATTCAAAAATCAGGAAGTCTATTCCCAGTCTTGACATCAAACCAATGTATCAACCTCGGCGGAAAAACTAGCTCCACCATATTTGAAGACCACTGACGGTCTCCCGGTAGCAAAGCGCGCACTGTCAATGACTCCAAACCTTTCACTCGAATGCTAATTAGGTTTTGCATTCCCAAGTTTTCCACTAAATAAACCTCACCTTTAATAGTTGTCTGTCCAGCCTCTGTCCCATCAACAAAACAGACATTTTCGGGGCGAATTCCCAACACAATTTCAGGAGGCACTGTCGGCAAATCCGGCAAAGTAACTCCAACATCACCAAATATAGCAAAATTGCCTTGACATTTAAGCACAAACAAATTCATTTGTGGGCTACCCACAAAACCCGCTACAAATTGATTGGCGGGACGAGTATAAATCAGGTGTGGTGGGTCTAATTGCTGGATGCTACCCTTGTGGACAACTGCGACTTTGGTAGAAAGCGTCATGGCTTCTGTTTGGTCATGAGTAACATAAACTACAGGAGCTTTTTGGGAAGCAAATAATTGTTTAAGTTCCGCCCTGACTTTTTCGCGCAATAAAGCATCGAGATTGCTTAAAGGTTCGTCTAGCAAAAACACCGCCGGCTGGCGGACTAAAGCGCGTCCGAGGGCGACTCGCTGCCGCTGTCCTCCTGATAGTTTACCTGGTTTGCGATCGAGTAATTCTGTCAATCCCAGGGATGCTGCAACTTCCGTCACTAATCTGTGGATTTCGGTAGAGGAGGTTTTACGAATTTTGAGGCTGGATGCCATGTTTTCGTATACTGTCATGTGCGGGTACAGCGCGTAACTTTGAAATACCATGGCAATATCACGATCGCCTGGTCTAAGATAAGTGACATTGCGATCGCCGATTCTAATCTCGCCCCTAGTCGGCTGTTCCAATCCTGCAATTAACCGCAAAGTCGTGGATTTTCCGCATCCCGAAGGCCCAAGTAATGTCAGAAATTCTCCTTCGCTGACGTCTAAACTAATGTCTTTGACGGGAACAACTTGAGGGTTGTAGGTTTTATTGAGGTTTTTGAGTTCTAGTTTTGACATAATTTTTAATTGATATACGAACCGCGAAGGCGCGTTCCCCCCAGGGGTTCCCGTAGGGTAGGACGCGAAGGAAGAAGCAAGAAGCAAGAAGGAAGAAGGAAGAGTTGATAAGTGATTTGAGCATAACTCAAAGTTCAAAACTATCCTTTTACTGCACCGGCTGTTAAACCTTGAACGATGCGCCGCTGGAATACTAAAACTAGGATAACTAAGGGTAAAGTACCCAAAACAGTGGCGGCGGCGATCGGACCATAGGGAATCTCAAATACCGACACACCACTGAGTTGAGCGGTTGCTACAGGAATAGTTTTCAGAGATTCGCGAGTCATAAATGTTAGTGCAAAAATAAACTCATTCCAAGCAGAAATAAACGTTAAAATTCCCGTGGTCACTAAAGCGGGAAAAGTCATCGGCAGCACAATCTGCCACAGCATTTGAACCGTATTGTATCCATCCACCTTAGCTGCATCTTCCAAGTCTTTTGGTAACTGCTGAAAAAAACTTCGCATCACTAAAATAGTCAGCGGTAAATTGAGCGCCGTGTAAGGGATAATTAATGCTAAATAATTATTTCCCCAATTTAAGGCTTTCACAATTTCCAACATTCCCAAGAATAGCAAAACCGCTGGAAATAGCGTCACTATCGTAATCATCGCCAGCATAATTCTCTCGCCCCACAGTCGCAATCTTGCCAAAGCATAAGCGGCAGGTGCTCCTACAGCCAAGCACAAGAGTGTAGAAGTAATGGACACAAAAGCGCTATTTAAAATGTAAAGTCCAAAAGGGCGGCGGCGGAATAAAGACAGATAATGCTCGAAGGTAATTCGCTTGGGAATGTAGACATTGGGAATAGCAGAAATATCTGCATTTACCTTGAAAGAAGTCAGCACCTGCCAGATAATCGGTGCGAGAAAGTATGCGGCAATTAACAGCGCTGATATGGGGACAATTAATTGCTGGATGTGAAAAGGTTTTTGGGTAGGTTGTTCGCGGGCTATGGACATAATTTAATTTCCTCCGGCTGCATTGACACGGGATCTCGATAACCAGTAAACTGCGATCGCAACTGCTGCCACTAACAACAAAAAAGTACACACTACCAACGCCGCCCCATAACCAAAGTCTAAATACCTCATTACCGTACTGTAAATGTAGATAGAAACGGTTTCAGTCCCCCCGGCTGGCCCTCCTCCCGTCATCACCTGAATCAAGTCAAAAATGCCGAAAGACTGAGCAAATCGAAACAGCAAAGCAATCACAATTTGGGGCATCAGCAGCGGCAAGGTAACTTGACGAAAACTCTGCCAGCTACTAGCACCATCAATCGCATGAGCTTCATACAAATCCGCCGGAATAGATTGCAATCCAGCTAATAAAAGCAAGCTGACAAACGGCGTAGTTTTCCAGACATCTGCTGTAATCACTGCCATCATTGCTAAAGTTGGATCTCCCAGCCAACTAATGCTTGTTTGAATTAATCCTAAACGGATCAAAAAGTCGTTAACTACGCCGTATTGATCGTTAAAAACCCACGCCCAAGCTACTCCCATTAATGCAGTGGGTAGTGCCCAAGGTAGCAGAGAAATTGTCCGCACAATCCCGCGCCCAGGGAAAGATTGATTTAATACTAAGGCAATGCCCATACCCAGAATTAATTCCACCACCACAGAAACAACAGTAAATACTGTAGTGTTGCTCAAGGTTTGCCAAAAACGTCCATCGCCTAACATACGATGGTAATTAGCAAAACCGGAAAAAACCAGTTTGAGTTCAGTACCGAGGTTTTGGGTGAATAAACTTAACCAAAAAGCGCGCAATATTGGGTAAGCAAATACTAACAGCAGAATTATTAAAGCTGGTGTTACTAATATCCATCCGGTTCTTTGTTCGCGCTGTCGCATTATGTCTGATTTCATAGGGAAGTAACTTATTCCTTCTACTGAGCTTGTTTAAAACTGCCTAATAAATTGCGAGTTTCGCTAGCAGCAGTTGTCATCGCTTTTTCTGAAGTCATTTTTCCGGTAAAAGCCGCACTCAAATATCTTTGCAAAATATCTGAAGCTTGAGCATATTGAGCGATAGCAGGACGCAAAGCTGATTTTTCTACTACTTTTAAAAGCTGCGGGTAGTGGGGATATTGGGTGACAATTTTTGGATCTAAAAACAGAGATTTGTAACTGGGAACTAACCCGGTTTCTAAAATAAATTTGCGCTGGGTTTCCTCGCTAGTAAGGTATTGAATGGCTCTCCATGCTTGCTGTGGATGTTTTGAGGTTTTGGCTATTCCCCAGCCCCAGCCACCTAAACAGGAACCGCCTTGTTTACCGACACTGCTGAGCATTGGTGCGATCGCAATTTTGTCTTTGACTTTCGATCCTGCCGTATTCGCTAGCCTCCAAACATAGGGCCAGTTTCGCAAGAAAAGCGATTTACCGCTTTGAAACAATAGCCTGGTTTCTTCTTCGCCGTAGGTGCTGACACCAGCAGGTGAAATCCCAGAGGCGATCGTACTTTTGAGAAATTCAACAGCTTTAATTGCCTCCGGTTTATCTAGCCCAACTTCAAAGGTGTCAGGGTTCGCCCAGAAGCCGCCAAAGCCAGCTAGTACCTCGACAAACATCGCAGATACTCCCTCATATTGTTTGCCTTGCCACAGATAACCCCAGGTGGTTTTTCCCTGTTTTTGCAATTTTTGAGAGATCCTAAACATCTCTTCAAAAGTTTGGGGTGGTTTAATTCCAGCTTGTTCTAAAATGTCTTTGCGGTAATAGAACATTCCGGCATCGGAAGCGTGGGGAATTCGGTAAAGTTTGCCTCGATACCGCCCGCCTTCGACGTTACCTTTGATAAATTTTGAAAGTTGTTGGGGGGAAATTTTGTTTGTTAAATCGAGCACCCATCCGGCGGCGGCAAATTTGGGAACCCAGACAATATCCATGTTGATGATGTCGTAGGGTGAATCGCCTAATAAAAAGGCAGATGTGTAAAGATTTTCTACGAGGTTGCTATCAAATGGCCCTTCGATGAGGTTGATGCGAATGTCGGGGTTTTTTTGTTCAAATTCTTGGATGAAGGGTTTCCAGTTCACAATGTCCTGGCCCTGCATTAACATTGTCAGCACTACTGGCTGCTGGGTGAGGGCTGGGAGGATGAATAGGAACAAGACGGCGACTAGGGTGAGGGTGAATAGGGCTAAGAAAGTGGGTGGCTTTTGCCACCCCCATGAAGGTGGGGAGTTGATTTTGTGCATGATGTTGTCAGAAAGAGAATTGTGCGATCGCTATTTCTCTCATAACTCGCTTTGTGTTGTTTCACGGGATTTAGCCCGTTTGTGCAATAAAACTTTAAGTTAACTTAAGCTTACTTAATCATGCGGGAGTGCATAGTATCAAAGGGGGCTGATATATAATCCTCTTTTCATCGTCCTGTATTAAACTCTCTCTTATCTGCCTTCGCGTCCTACCCTACGGGAACGGCGAAGCCGTTCGCGCCTTCGCGGTTAAATCATTCCGATACAACCGGAATTTATATGACGGGTAACTTCTTCCTTGTTGCTTCTACTTATTTCTAAATACAAAAAACACCGCTCCTTGAAATAGGAGAACGGTGCATAGGGGGTGTTATGGGTTGTTGTCTGGGATTAACCCTAACAAATCAGTTTTGTGCTCTGGCAAGGCCTTGTGATGGTTCAGAAATTGGCACAGAGCTTGGCGATCGCCCCATCGATCGTGGTTATTGACCCAACCACTCAACCACAGCATCTTCCTTGGTATTGGTGTTCCGTTGAGGGGTTTCGCGCTCAAATTTCATGTGGACGGCGCGGTTTTGTTCGCCATCGGCGGCTACGGCAAAAATCGGATAGTCGATCGAGCCATCTTGGAAAGACATCTGGAAGCGGAAAGTGCCATCAGCATTCAGTTTGATCTGTTGTCCGCCAATGTATACAGTCGCGTCAGGTTCCGTAGCACCATAGACGATCAGTTCCGCATCAGCAACCAACCAGAACTGGCGGGGGCGCATCGGTGCGGCGAAGCCAACTCCAGACATACCAGCACCGGACATGGTGAGGCCAGACATACCCACACCGGACATGGTGAGGCCAGACATACCTGCGCCGGACATGGTGAGAGCGGACATACCTGCGCCGGACATGGTGAGAGCGGACATACCTACGCCGGACATGGTGAGAGCGGACATGGCAGGGGCTGCCCACATACCCACACCGGAGGGGAAAACGTAGGAACTTAAAGCTTGTTCGTGGATGCCCACTTGCTGAACCGAACCTGCGACGTGCTGCATCGATCCGAAGACAGAACCTGCGACGCGCAAGGATTCTGCCGATTCTGCCATACCAAAGATTTCCTGGTAAATGCCGTTACCGTTGCTGTAAGCGGTGGCTGTTGCTGCTGCCATTTTCTTCGCCGGAGGAACCAGTTCGGCGAAGGTTTTGCCGCGCAAGTCTTCTTCCCAGTCCAGGGTGATGAAATGGTCTTCGATCCAGTCACTCGGATAGACTGGCGGGACGCGGACTTGGGTCGATCGCGCTAATACCAACCAACGACCGTCAGCGCAGCGGTAGCCGATGTCGATCGCATAATCGCGATCGCTTACAGGGATTGGGACGTACCATTCGCGGGCTAGTTCGTCGCAAGGATATTCTTGGATGCTGTGCGGGCTTTGAGTATCGAGGTTAACATCTGTAACGTCGTAGATCCGCAGGGCCAGTTGCTGTCCGCCCAGACGGCGCATTTCTTGTTTGCGATCGTTTGAAATATCCCAGTAGGTATAAGCCCATTCGGGGTCTCGTGGCATCAACACAACCCGACTTTCGCCATAGCCGTTGGGTAAATCTGCTAAACCTTCATCGACAGAGGAAAGAGAACCACCTGTCCGATCTTCTTGACCTAGTTCAAATTTTGCTGCTTCCACTGTTTCTTGCGCCTCTAATTTACGAGATGGACTGTATGAAAATTTGGTACGCTGAATTTCTTGAATTGATGCCAGAAGTTGCGATTTCCGCATCCGGCTGTAGCGGGAGACTCCACATTCGCTAGCTACTTTGCGTAGTTGCCGCAAAGTCATCTCTTCTAATGGTGGGCGTTCTTTTGCCATAAATTTTTTCTCCACTAATTTTGGATGGCGGGTTAGGTTTTCCGGCAACATACAATAAATATGTTGACTTTTTGAGCTAGAAACTCTTGATAACTGCAAATATGCTTGAGCTTCCAAATCTCTCCAACCTTTGAAGCCTTGCTTGTTTTCACTTAGTTAGGTCGCCCATATGGAGGCTATAACTTGTTGGCTTCCGCGCGCTACATCCGGTCTAGCTAAAGGTTTTCCCTCGATTTTTACTCGACAAAATCGATGAGAGTGAGTGCGATCGATGCTACTACCAATGCTCTTGATCGCAGCTCGCACGCTCCTTGACTCGCAGAAATGCTTATTCACAGCATTTCTTTGGGATCGCTTTGTCATGGTTTAATCATGCAGACAATTTACGGTCTGGTCAAGGGGTTTTTCGCCTCAATCATGGGTACTTATACGCATTTTCGTGATTTTGGGGATCGATATGTCATGAAATCTTAACATTTTTTAGTTGTGGGGATCGGTCTTGAGAAAAATATTATGATTTGATGACATTTTTGTGGTTGGGGGCGATCGGGGTATTACTGATGGGTGGCCGGAAACCGGGTTTTTTCCCAAAACATTTCGTTACAGCCCACAGATTCGGTGAAAAACCCGGTTTCTTTAGTAGCTATTATTTAGTTTTGTCAGCGTTGGCAGATTATTGAATTGTTTGTTTGCGTAGTTATACTATGAACTCGAAGTAGAAGAACTTTTGTCAAGTTTAGGCTATGTTGGTGAGGACCGCTACATTGGAGAAAACGATCGCCTCAAACCCTGCGATACAAAAACTGTCACTTATGTAGAAACATTCTCTATTGAACAGTTGAGCCATCATCTCAGGATACTGAATCAAACCATCATTCCGAGGGAATGGTTTTATATTTTAAATTCCGAGGGAAATATTATTCATCTTCAAAAGGCGATCGTTCCAGCGTAACCGCTCCACTTGGGAATTACGAACGGGTGGCCAGAAACCGGGTTTTTTTGAAAAAACTTCGTCACAGCACCCAAAAAATAATAAAAACCCGGTTTCTTTGGTCTGAGATGATGCACAATTATTTTTTGGACGTGATTCGCAAATAGTACAAGGTTACTTTAAAAAACAGATATAACCTGGCAAGCTTTTGTGACACAATAGAATAGGTAATAGCCGATCGCGAGGCCGCCCAGTATGCTCCAAACCACCATTACCATTCCCCAAACCTTCAAAGTAACTGACGAACAGTTCCAGCAAATTGCTGCCGTCAACCGTGACTTAAGGCTAGAGAGAACTGCTACAGGAGAATTAATCATTATGGCACCCACTGGAAGTGAGACAGGCAATCGAAACCAAGATATGTCAGGACAACTCTGGCTGTGGAATCGCCAAACCAAGCTAGGAGTAGTATTTGACTCTTCTAGCGGTTTTAAACTGCCCAATGGTGCCGATCGCTCCCCAGATGCTTCCTGGGTTAAATTAGAACGGTGGCAAACTCTCACACCCAAAGAACGAGAAGGCTTCGCTCCTCTCTGTCCAGACTTTGTTGTAGAATTGCGCTCTAAATCTGACAACATGGAACCATTGCGAGAAAAAATGCGAGAATACATCACAAATGGAGCGCATTTGGGGTGGTTAATCGATCGCAAAAACCAGAAAGTCGAGATATACAGACAAAATCGGGATGTGGAAATATTAGATAATCCCACCACTTTATCCGGGGAAGATGTATTACCGGGATTTGTCTTAGATTTAACAAATGTTTGGTAGCCGATCGATACAGTTGTAAAAAGATTCAACAACCGCAATATAATAAATTACAGCAGTACATCAATCTCAAATATCAAATCCCATGGCCCTAACGCTTTACAACAGCTTGACTCGTCGCGAATCACCTTTTGAACCCATCGAACCAAAAAAGGTGCGGATGTACTGCTGCGGCGTTACGGTGTACGATTACTGCCACGTTGGCCACGCCCGCGCTTACATTGTGTGGGACATGGTGCGTCGATACTTGATGTGGCGCGGCTACGAAGTTCGCTACGTCCAAAATTTTACCGATATTGACGACAAAATTCTCAACCGCGCCCGCGAAACAAATTCCACAATGGAAGCCGTAGCCCAACGCTTCATCGATGAATACTTCGCAGACATGGACCAACTGAATATTCTCAGGGCCGATGAATATCCCCGCGCCACTCACTCGATGGATGGCATAAAACGGCTGATTCACGAATTAGAAAATAAAGGTTATGCCTACGCTTCTGGCGGCGATGTTTACTACAATGTGAGGCAGTTTGCCGATTACGGAAAACTTTCCGGCCGCAAGTTGGAAGAAATGCAGGCTGGGGCTAGTGGTAGATTGGAAACCGCAGAAATAGAAGCTCAGAAAAAGCGAGATTCATCTGATTTTGCCCTGTGGAAAAGTGCTAAACCAGGGGAACCTGCATGGGATTCATCTTGGGGAAAAGGCCGCCCCGGATGGCACATTGAATGTTCGGCCATGGTGCGCGATTGCTTGGGCGAAACTATTGACATTCACTGCGGCGGTTCCGATTTAATTTTTCCGCACCATGAGAACGAAATTGCTCAATCTGAAGCGGCGACGGGGAAGTTGCTTGCTAATTATTGGATGCACAATGCTTTTGTGACTGTCAATGGCAAAAAGATGTCAAAATCTTTGCACAATTTTATTACAATTCGCGATTTGTTGGAGGGGAATTGGTCTGGTGATTTGGAGTCGGATTCCCCCTCAGAGGGCGGGCACGGGGGCACCGCCCCTACAAAGGGGGGGAGTCAGAATGAATCTCACCCCCCCCAGCCCCCCCTTGGTAAGGGGGGGAGTAACAGTCAGGGAAAGCCCGTTGAACCGATGGCGGTGAGGTTGTTTGTGTTGATGGCGCAGTACCGCAGTCAGATTGATTTTACCGAAGAGGCGATCGCCTCTGCAAAAAATGGCTGGAAAACTCTGAAGGAAGGCTTACTTTTTGGTACTCAACACGGTTCTACACTGGGTTGGGATGCTGAGAAAAATTATGATTTGACGGCACAAGATAGCACATTTGTGCAGCAATTTCAAGCAGCTATGGATGATGATTTTAATACGCCCGCTGCCTTGACTGTGCTGTTTGAATTGGCTAAGGAATTGGGTAAGGAAGGTAATGTTTTGGTACATCAAGGGAAAACCGAAACACCTGCGGAATTGTTGCAGCCAAAATGGCTAACTTTGGTGAATTTGGCGGGTGTTTTGGGTTTGGAATTTTCGCCGGAAGCTGAGACTAAAATCTCGGTTGGTGGTTTGACGGATGCAGAGATTGAGGCCATGATTCAGCAGCGGAAAGATGCCCGGAAAGCGAAGAATTTTGCTGAGGGCGATCGCATTCGTGATGAACTTAAGGATCGAGGAATTACTTTAATCGATCAAAAGGATGGTACAACAATCTGGCATCGAGGTTGAAACTCAATCTTAGTCTGCGGAGGCAGACTTTCTTCTTCTATAAGCGGTTTTAACCGCCGAATTCTTAACTGATTGTACAAACTTAAAGCCACCAGTTTCTTACTGAACATGACTAGATTCAGGGAAAATATCAGCAAGTAGAGTTATACCAAATCCTCTCTTCATCGGAATTATTAAACTCTCTCTTCTCTTCCTTCGCGTCCTACCCTACGGGAACCCCTGCGGGGAACGCGCCTTCGTGGTTAAATCACCTGACGGTACAACCGGAATTGATATTACGAGTTTCCGGCTTAAGTTTTGGTCAAATAGAAGTTTCATAAACAGCAGTTTCAGACGCCACCTACCACAGCAATCAGACAACGTTCTCTGTCAGCAGCAAATTCTAAACACGCTCGAATGTAGAGCTCCATCAACTCTGGAAAGTCGTCGATAATCTCTCCATGAGACATTCCCGCAGCCAGCCAACCCAACACATCATATACCGTAATTCGCATTCGCCTGATGCAAGGCTTTCCACCGCGTTTACCTGGTTCAATCGTAATGATGTTCCGATAACTCATAACAAAACCGAGTTGAGTACACTTTTATTTAAGTTTAGCCTAGATTATTTAACTTATTCACAAACTTCGCCACAGCAGCAACAAATTCTGCGGTAGACTCATAAGGCAAAACATTGCGCCCCGGCATTAATAAACCTTCCGCCTTGGGAAAATTAGCTAAATATTGTGCTAATCTTTCCTCCGGTTTTTCTTCCTTACCAGCTTGACTGATGCTTGAAGCTTGTTCTCCCATGATAACGAGTGTGGGGCGATCGCACTTTTGGATAGTGCTACTATAATCCTGCCGCCAAAAACCCGCTAAAAACGAAAAAACCGCATGACGGCTGTCAGGATTAGCCGCCCCAGCCTGCAAAGCATCCAGCCATTCGCTGTCAACTTTTGCCGCATCCCCAAACAGTTGTTTAATAGAAAAAGAACGCAGAAAATCAGCGCGTCTGGCGTAGCGATAAAACGCATTTCCCAAGGGAGAATCTAACAAATTCCACACAATTCTTTGCTGCTGTGCGGTAGAATGTTTGTTCATTACTCCCCAAGCGGGAGGCCCGGCCAGCACTAGCCCCTCGATTAAATTCAAGCCGCTTTCCTGCTGATTTTTGACTAAAGCTAAAGCTACTGATAATAAAGCACCTTGCACCAGGACGATCGCAGGTTTTTTGACTACAGTCTCCAAGAAATACTGCAACTGTGCAGCCCAATCGTCAGGATAGCAAGCTACAGCAGGCATTTCGCATTCCCCACAACCCAAAAGATCGGGATTGTAAATTGGATTGCTGTGGCCTGCTTGGTTCCAGCTTTCGCAAAATCTCTGCCAAAAGACCCTTGACAAACCAACTCCTATAGGATGAATTAATAACAAAGGAATGCTATCTTCAGTTGCAGTAGTTGGGCGGTAAACTTCATAAGCACAGCGATAATTTTGCCACTCATAAAACAGCGTTGGTGATTTAATCGACAGAATGGCTGACACATCTTGAGTTGAAGATTGCGGTTGCATATTATTTTTTTGTGCAAAAGTTACTTTGTATTATAATATAAGTAGGGGCGGGGTTCACCCTAACTATTTGGGGTAAAGGAAGAGATAGATAAACCAGCCCTCTTAGACTACATTTATGATTTAATTATGTCAGAACAGCGGATAACTATTTCTTTACCGAACTTGCTGCTCATCATAGCATCTTCTTTGCTGTTAGTGCTGCTGTGGCAATTGCGGAGCCTGTTAGTAATTATCATGATATCAGTCGTGCTCGCCGCTTCCATCGTACCCATAGTCAATTGGGCCGAAACCAGGCGGGTTCCCCGCTGGCTGGCAGTGATTATGGTTTATTTAGCTCTCATCGGCGGATTTAGTGGCACTGTAGTATTAATTGGCCCCACAGTCATCGAACAAATAGAATTACTGCTGCGACAGTTACCAGTTTATGCCGAAAGTCTAGAAACCGCAGCCACCAGCTTAGCAAGTCGCTTGACTGACGATGCACCAAGCTTGGTGGGACAATTTTTGGATACTCAATCCTTGACTAATTGGCTGATTCGATCCAGTCAACAATTGGTGTTGCGATCCTATAGTTTAACCAGAGGCATTCTCGGCGGTTTTTTCAGTTTAGTTTTAGCTTTGTTTATCTCAGGTTACATGGTAGCAGATAGCGAAACCTTAATTAACAGTTTAGTGCAGTTTTTCCCCAAACCTTGGGATGAAAGATTAGCAGCCCAAGCTACACCGATTGGTCAAAGAATGGGAAGTTACATTCGCGGGCGATTTTTAGTTTCCGGGATTTTAGGCCTATTCATTACCACGGGTTTGAGCCTTTTGGGAATGCCGGAATTTTCTCTAGGCTTAGGTGCGATCGCAGGCGTGACCAACCTAATTCCCTTCATCGGCCCGGTATTGGGAGCAGTGCCAGCATTAATCGTAGCATTAGCTAAAGGTGGTTGGGTACTTTTATGGGTATTGCTATTATTTGCGATCGTCCAAAACTTAGAAACTTACGTCCTCGATCCTTTATTGGTCGGTTCCTCCGTAGGAGTTCATCCTTTGTATCAATTACTATCGGTTTTAGGAGGGGTTCAAGTATTGGGAATTATCGGGGCGGTGATTGTGCCACCTTGGTTTGCAGGAGTTGCTGCTTTGATTGAAAACTTGTATTTAAAACCCAAGCTGAGGGGCGAACATAGGTCAGCCTTAGCAGAGGCTAAAAACAATTCGGACTTACCGCCTGTGACACCTTCGATGTGACAATAATAATTAACCAACACAGGTCTAGGGGCCGATGCACCAATGTCTATAATTAACATCCCAAATAAGGAGCAAACAGCCCTAAAAAAGCGCTCATTTTCCCTTAATTCCTATCTTAATCGTCTATGGAGAAACCGTCTAATTTACTGCTGAAACTCAGTCGAACTTTATTTGCAGAGAGTCAAGAACAAGAAAAATTTATTCACGCCGTCATCAACCCCCAACCATTTAATCCAGCCATCCTGTGGCTGCAACCAAAACCCACAAATCACCCATTCGAGCAAGAACAAACGACACTTTGGCAACCCGAATTCGTAGATAGACTTGCTCTCAAAACCAAACCGGGTAAACACTTCTTACATCAAGAAGGACATTATTATTGTCTTGACTTTTCCTCCATCTTCGCCGCCTCCAGCTTATTAACCATAAAACCGCCAATCAAGTTCATCTTAGATATCTGCGCCGCCCCCGGAGGAAAAAGTATATTTGCTTGGAAAACATTAAACCCAGAATTACTGCTGTGCAACGAAGTCATCGGCAAGCGCGTCGGAATGTTGCTATCTAACTTAAAGCGCTGCCAGATTAGGCGATCGGCTACAATTAACCTAGATTCAAAAATTCTGGCAGAAAAGTTACCAGAAACTGCGAATCTAGTCATAGTAGATGCTCCTTGTACAGGTCAATCATTGCTAGCAAAAGGAGAAAAAGCACCGGGCTGCTTTCATCCAGTCACCATTAACAGCAACGCCAGCCGCCAAAAAAGAATCTTAGCTAATTCTGCCAAAATTGTAGCACCCCAGGGCTATCTCGCTTACATGACCTGTACCTACTCAACGGCAGAAAATGAACAAGTGGGTGAATGGCTGTTAAGCAAATTTCCACAATTTCAGCCAGTAGTAGTTCCACATTTAGAGAAATATCGATCGCACCTGAGTGCAATTCCTTGCTATCGGATGTGGCCGCAACATAAACTAGGAGCAGGAGCCTTCACAATTTTGTTTCAAAATACTACAGTAGGACAAGCCAATCAGCTACCAGCCGAATTTTTAGCTTCAGCCCGTTTTACTAACATCTAGCTAGGCCTGAATCTTCAGTTAATAAGTCCTTTTACCAATGAATGCCGATACTACGCCTCAAATTAGCCTCCGCAGTCCTTGGGAGTGAAAACTTATTTTTAATCAAGACCTCGCCAGAACCTGAAAAAGCAGGGTTAGAATTTGGAGAATACACCCTTGCTCCAGGATGTCAAACAGCCTGGGCTTTGGGAATAAGTCAGCCTAACTAAAAAAATAGACTACCCAGATACCCGACAAATTCTGCGAACTCAAGTATCAGAAGTGCGATCGGATTATAGGTTCGATTCGATACTTGAGATGGGAGAATCAGTCCCACCGATCGATCCAGCGCTCCTTGATAAACCAACTAACGCCCATTCTTCCCAAGTCATAAATCTTTAACAAAAACCCAAAATTTGCCTACCCAACCATCCGTACTTACGGATATATTGGCGAAAAATGCCTTTTGGCGACAAATCAAAATTTTACGTGTAAATTTGATCGAGTCCTAAAAAAAACAGCCATTAACATCTCAACAAAAAGTGAGTTTAAACCGTTCTTCTCCTAGCAACCACCTATGCCCTACCATCACTTAATAGCGAGTTTTTCCTTACCCGATCCCCGTCCCGTACCGCTGACTGATACCCCAACGACTGTCCACCTGTTCCCCCAACGACAATGCAGAAAAAGTTCCTTCACACCATCAAAGGACATTCCTGGCGGTACTTCCTCTCAGTAGGTGCGATCGCTCTGATCTACTTTTGGGCGTCCCAATTCGCCATTTCCATGCTCACACTGAGTTCAGAAGTATCCCCCATGTGGCCGGCAGCAGGAATTGCCCAAGTTGCTCTCCTGTTGTTCGGGCGTCAACTGTGGCCAGGCGTCGCCATCGGCGGCTTCCTGTTTAGCATGAGCGACCCTTCAACTAACATCGCCAGCGCCTTCATCTCCGCCAGCGGCAGAGCTCTGCAAGCATGGATAGGAACTTACCTGCTGCAACGGCTTCACTTCAGCGCCGGACTCGATCGACTCAAAGACATCTTAGGAATAGTCGGACTAGCAGCCTTCGGCTCTACCCTAATCAACTCCACCATCGGCAGCCTCGTCCAATGTCTCACAGGCTTATCTAGCTGGAGCAATTTTGGCAGAATTTGGGCTACTTGGTGGGTGGGAGACGCCATGGGAATTTTGCTCATCGCCCCCCTGATCCTGACTTGGCGTGAATTACCCTCCATCAAAGCCGATCGCCAGCAGATTGTCGAACGCGCTATTTGGCTGCTGCTACTGCTAGCCGTGGGCTGGCTAGTCTTCTGCTCCCGCACCCGTGCCGCCTACGCCCGCTATCCCCTGGAATACCTACCCTTTCCCCTAGTAGTTTGGGCAGCCTTTCGATTTGGTCAGCGCTACACCGCCCTCTCCAACTTCATCCTGTGCGGCTTCGCCATCTGGGGCATAGCCAGAGGTAGCGGCCCTTTTCTCAAACACGCTAGCAGCATCCCCCAAGCACTTTTATCCCTGCAAGCATTCATTGCAGTCATCGCCGTTACAGGCTTAGTCTTAGCGGCCACCGTAGCCGAACGTCGCCAAGCAGAAACCTTCCTGCGAGCTAGCGAAGCCAGCCTCGCCAATGCCCAGCGCATCGCCCAGTTGGGCAACTGGGACCTAGACCGCATTACCAAACAACTGCGCTGGTCTGATGAAATTTACCGCATTCTGGGACAACCGCC
Organism: Microcoleus sp. EPA2; assembly: GCA_020882975.1. Lineage (GTDB taxonomy): Bacteria > Cyanobacteriota > Cyanobacteriia > Cyanobacteriales > Microcoleaceae > Microcoleus. The sequence continues at coordinate 60,696 of JAHRFD010000020.1, forward strand.
GAGAAGCTTTGAACCCAGTCTCGAAGCTTTCTTCGAATATGTACATCCAGACGATCGAGAATTAGTCAAGACATCCATTGAAGCTGCTTTATTTCAAAAACAGCCCTACAGCATCGACTACCGACTCTTACTCCCCGACGGCTGCCAGCGTACCGTCTGCGAACAAGCCGCCGTCAACTCTACCTATATCAGCAGCACTGTCCAAGACATCACAGACCGCAAGCGAGCCGAAGCAGCCCTCCGCTCCTCCGAAGAGAGATTTTCCAAAGCTTTTCACGCATCACCAGTCGGCATCAGCATCTGCACCCTCACAGACGGCTGTTTTCTAGATGCCAATGAAAGCTTTTTGCGCCAGCTAGGCTGGGAACGCAGCGACTTCCTCGGCCACAATGCCGACGAGTTGAAAATGTGGGTCAACCCAGAAGACGGACCGCGACTGGCCCAGACTTTGCAATCGCAAAATTCCATCAGCAATGAAGAAGTATTAATTCGCACCAAAACAGGCGAAGAACGGGACTGGCTGCTGTCGGTGGAACTGATTTACCTTGGCAGCACCCAGTGCGTTTTAATCATGACCAGCGACATCACCGAGCGCAAACGAGCCGAAGAATTCCGCCGCGACAAAGAAGCAGCCGAAGCGGCAAATCGCTCCAAAAGTGAATTTCTCGCCAACATGAGCCACGAACTGAGAACCCCGCTGAATGCGATTATTGGCTACAGCGAACTTCTACAAGAAGATGCCCAAGACCTAGGTGCCGAAGAGTTTGTCGATGACCTCAAGAGAATTAGCACCGCAGGTCAACACTTGCTAGCAATTATTAAAGATATTCTTGACTTTTCTAAGATTGAAGCTGGCCGGATGAAACTAGACCTGGAAAATTTCAGTATCTTAAGTTTGGTTGAGGATGTGGCCGCTATGATTGCCCTGCAAGCAGACAAAAATTCTAATATTTTAGACATACAATGTGATGACGATATTGGCGATATGTATACAGATTTAACTAAACTCCGCGAGTGCTTGCTGAATCTTCTGAGCAATGCCTCTAAATTTACTTTTTCTGGGGTGGTGACTTTCGCCGTTACCCGCCAACAAGTCCAAAGTACCCAAGAATCTACAGTATCAGAGCGTGTTGATGGAGGACAAGAAAATAATTCACCTGGGATATCTCTCCACTCTCCATTTCAAGACTGGATCGTTTTCACTGTCAAAGATACTGGGATCGGTATGACTCGCGAGCAATTAGCCAGAGTGTTCGAGCCATTTACCCAAGCCGATTCTTCCAGCACCAAAAAGTATGGTGGAACAGGTTTGGGACTGACAATTACCAAAAAATACTGCAAAATGATGGGCGGAGATGTTACAGCTATCAGCCAGTTGAATCAAGGCTCTATTTTTACAATTCGGCTTCCCGCCAAGTTCAGCGAAACTTCCCAAATTGATTTTCCATGTTAGATTTGAGCGGAAAATTTAGAGTAATTGACATTAGACCATTTCGGTAGCCGACTCCAATCAACCCTCAATCATCACCCCACGGCAGCCGGCTGTGAGTATTTAAACTCTTTACACTCGACTACCTATACTTAAAAAAGTTGCTGACAAAGCACCAGAAATTATGCATCCTCACCTCCAGCGCCAACTCGCACAACTTAATTTAACCGACCATTCTACCCTTCCTACTGCTGAGCAGTGGGAGCGATTTTTAGAAGAGATCGGTCAAAGCTATCACAGCAATGACCAGCGGGTGTTGGTGAAACCAGCTTCGGAAAACTCCGAGCCAGAAGCGCTACAGTCTGCTCCAGACGCTCCCAAGGTTTCCGAAATCGATCGACTCTCGGCCGTTGTCAACAACTTAGGTGCGGGACTTTTGATCCTGGATGCTAAGGGAATTGTGATTGGTGTCAATCCAGAAGCCGAACGCCTGTTGGGATGGCGAGAGTCGGAACTTGCAGGGGTGGCGCTGGCCGAGCGCATCGCCTCCAAACAGAGGAAAGGCAAAAAATCAAAGGTTTTAAGTTCCCAGCCACAGGAAGCAAACAAGAGCCAACAGTCATCGATCGCCACTAAACTATCTTTACCAGAGGCGATCGCCTCTGGTCAACCTTACAGTAATTCAGAAGAACAATTTCTCTGCCGCGATGGGAAAATTTTACCCGTTTCCTATTTTTTCAATCCCGCCGATGGTGGCGCTAACATCTCCGTCTTAGTATTTTTTGACATCGGCGAACAAAAGCGAGTTGCTAGAGAAAAAGAGCGATCGCTCTCTATGCTACAATCAGTTTTAGAATCCACGGATGCGGGTATTATTGCTGTTGATAATAATGGTAACGTGTGTAACTACAATCAAAAATTTCTCGAAATGTGGGGTTTGTCGGAAGCACAGCAATTAAGTCGATCGACTGTCGGCACTCTCCAAAAACCCACTAAAACCAGCTTTCCCTTTGCCCTGCGACAATTAAAATATCCCCAAGGATTTCTCAAAAATGTGATGAAAGTGTCGGCTCATCCAGATACTCAAATAGACGACTTACTAGAATTTAAAGACGGGAAAATTCTTGAATTACATTCCCTGCCCTCAAAAGTAGGCTCAAAAATAGTAGGCAGAGTCTGGAGTTTTAGAGATGTTACCGAACGCAAAAGAGTAGAAAAAGCGTTGCAAGAGCGAGTTGAGTTCGACCAATTAATTACCAGTTTATCAACACATTTTATCAGCCAGTCAGTATCAGAAATAGAGCGAGGTATCGTTCAAGCCCTAGAAGCGATCGCCATAAAAACCAGCTTCGATCGCAGTTACATATACCTGTTATCCCCCGACAAAGTTAAATTCAATAATAGCTACGAATGGTGTCAAATAGGGAGACAGTCTCTGAGAGAAAAAATGCCAGAAATCTCAGTAAAAAATATTCCTTGGCTAGCGGACAAAATCGCTAATTTTGAAAGCATATATATTCCAAAAATGAAGGAAATAGAGGAGATAAAAATATTAGAAATAGCATATTTTGACGAAAACCCCGAACCGGAATCAATCCAAAAGTACCAATTTAAAAATACAAACAAAAGCTCCCTGAAGTCCTTGGCAGCCCTGGGAGAATCCCTGCAAAATTTTTCAATTAAAGAAGCTATAAAAAGCCTGCAAGCCTTGATAATTATCCCCCTAGTTTGCAGTAAAGAATTAATCGGATTTATTGGATTCGATAGCCAAAAGGAAACAACAACTCGATCGCCAGAAATATGCACCCAGCTCAAAATAGTAGGAGAAATGCTAGCCAATGCCCTAGAGCGCCAGCGAGCAGAATCAGCCTTGAGACAAGCCGAAACAAAATACCGCAGCATCTTTGAAAACGCCGTGGAAGGCATATTCCAAATCACCCCAGACGGGCGTTACATCAGTGCCAACACCGCACTAGCCCGCATCTACGGTTACGATTCCTGCACCCAAATGGAAAACGAACTGGCCGATGCCAACAGCCAATTTTACAGCGCCCCCCACCGACGGGCAGACTTGATTGCAGTCATGGCTGATGTCGGTGAAATATCCAAATTTGAGTCGCAAGTATACCGCCGAGATGGTACCCAAATCTGGATTGCCGAAAACGCCCGCAGCGTCTGCGACGACAAGGGCAACGTTCTATACTACGAAGGTACTGTAGAAGACATCACCGATCGCAAACAAGCTGAAGCAGCCCTCCACCAGGCTCTAGAAGCAGCAGAATCAGCAAACCGTGCCAAAAGTACATTTCTGGCAAACATGAGCCACGAACTCCGCACACCCCTCAACGCGATCATCGGCTACAGCGAAATGCTTCAAGAAGAAGCCGAAGACTCTGGGAACGAGGCATCAGTCCCGGATTTAGAAAAAATCCGCACCGCGGGCAAACACTTGCTCTCCCTGATCGACGACATCTTAGATATCTCTAAAATAGAAGCCGGGAGAATGGAACTGTACCTAGAAACCTTCGACATCCCCTCCCTGATACAGAGCGCGGTGGCTACCGCACTCCCATTGATCGAAAAAAACGGCAACATCCTAGAAATTTACTGCCCTGACAATCTCGAAACCATGCACGCAGACATGACAAAAGTGCGACAGGTACTACTGAACCTGCTGAGTAATGCCGCTAAATTTACCCAAAATGGAAAGATTGCGATCGGAGTCGAAAAAATTAAAAATGAAGAGTTAAGAATCAAAAATCAAGAGGAATATGGTCAAATTTTAATTTCCAATTCGGAATTTTTAAGTTTCCGTGTCGCCGACACCGGCATCGGCATGAGTCCAGAACAATTGCAGCGAGTTTTCCTACCTTTCACCCAAGCTGATGCCTCAACCACCCGTAAGTACGGCGGCACAGGTTTAGGATTGGCTATCAGCCAGCGCTTCTGTCAAATGATGGGTGGCACCATAGAAGCCAACAGCAAATTGGGTATCGGCAGCGCTTTCACCGTCATCCTACCCAGCCAAATCCAACTGCCGGAAATACCAGAAAACACCGTCCCAGACAGCAGCAGCTCCCTGGGTTCAAATACTATAGGGACTATTCTAGTCGTTGACGATGACGCGATTTCGCGGGATTTGATCCAACGGGCTCTGACTCGCCAAGGACTACACATAGAACTCGCCACCAACGGGGAACAAGCCTTAACTCTTGCCAAGGAACTGCACCCGGATGCCATTACTCTCGACGTGATGATGCCGGGAATGGACGGCTGGGCAGTGCTCTCAGCCCTGAAGGCAGATCCAGACCTTGCAGAAATTCCCGTAATCCTGCTATCCTTTGTTGGCAACAAAAGCCTCGGCTTTGCATTGGGTGCATCGGACTATCTCACCAAGCCCGTGGACGGCAAACGGCTGGCTACTTTGTTGAGGAAGTACCGACGCCACCAAGACAACCGGGCAAATAACAATTTAAGCTGTCAGATCCTGATTGTGGAAGATGATGTTGCCACCCGCAGAATACTGCGACGCATACTAGAAAAACAGGGCTGGGCCGTAACGGAAGCCGATAGTGGGCGCGCTGCTCTCGATCGCCTAGACGTTTCCCGACCCAACCTGATCCTACTGGATTTGATGTTGCCAGAAATGGATGGCTTTGAGTTGATTACCGAAGTTCGCAAATTGAACTCTGGAGATCCAATACCGATTATTGTGATCACGGGTAAAGATTTGACACCAGCCGAAAGCAAACAGCTAAATGGTTGTGTCGATCGCGTGCTATTTAAGGGAGTCTACAGTTGCGATACTTTGCTGCGCGACGTTCGTTCTATAGTGAATGAGAGATTCGATCGCAGGTACGGCTCGAAAGACAAGGAGGGAACCAATGGCTAAAATCCTGTTGGTCGAAGATAACGAAATGAACAGAGATATGCTGTCAAGACGCCTAGCTCGCAAGGGACACGAGGTGTTTATTGCAGTGGACGGTGCCGAGGGAGTGTCGATGGCGATTGCCAAAGTACCGGATTTGATTCTGATGGATATGAGTTTGCCAGTGCTCGATGGATGGCAAGCAACCAGGCAAATTAAGGCAGCTCCAGAAACTAGCAGGATTCCGGTGATTGCCCTGACGGCTCATGCTATGGCAGGCGATCGAGAAAAGTGTTTAGATGCTGGCTGTGACGACTACGACACCAAACCGGTGGAATTTCCGCGACTTTTGAGTAAGATTGAACTGCTTCTGAAAGAGGCTATGACATGAAAGGTGATGAGAGCAGCGTTCTAGTTGTTGACGACAATGAAGTAAACCGCGATTTACTGGCCCGCCGACTTCAGCGTCAAGGCCACGCGGTGACAGTTGCTGAAGATGGTGTCCAAGCTCTAGAATTGATGCGCTCTGCGCCTTTTGATTTGGTTCTGCTTGACATTATGATGCCCCAAATGAACGGGTATCAAGTCCTGGAAAACCTGAAGGCGGATGAGAGATTGCGCTACATCCCAGTGATTATGATTTCGGCGGTGGACGATATTGACAGTATCGTCCGTTGTATCGAGTTGGGGGCGGAAGATTATCTTTCTAAACCCTTTAATCCGGTACTATTGAAGGCTAGGATTAGTGCTTGTCTGGAAAAAAAACGGCTGCGCGATCAGGAGCAAGCTTATTTACAGGAGTTAGCTGAGGAACAGGGGAAGTCCGAGCGTTTGCTGCTGAATATCTTACCCCAGGCGATCGCAGAACGCCTCAAACAGGGAGAAATTACGATCGCCGACAGTTTCTCTGACGTGACTGTGATGTTTGCCGATTTGGTTGGTTTTACTAAGCTTTCCTCTCACTTATCGCCCGCGGAGTTGGTGGAATTGCTCAACCAGATTTTCTCGAAATTTGATGAGTTGGCCGATCGCTACGGACTTGAGAAAATTAAGACCATCGGCGATGCTTATATGGTAGTTGGTGGTTTGCCGACACCCAGTGACAATCATGCTGAGGCGATCGCCTCTATGGCGATCGACATTCAAGCAGCCATTAGCAAGATGCGAACCAAAGGCGATCGACCACTCAGCATCCGCATCGGTATCAATACTGGCCCAGTGGAAGCTGGGGTAATTGGTACTAAAAAGTTTACCTATGATTTATGGGGAGATACAGTAAATATAGCTTCTCGGATGGAATCTCAAGGTGTACCCGGAGGAATTCAGGTTACAGTTGCTACCTACGAAAGGCTACGGGATAAGTACATTTTCGAGGCTCGCGGCGTGCTTCAGGTGAAGGGCAAAGGAGATATGATGACTTATCTGCTGTTGGGTCCAAAGGAACAAATAACAAATAACAAATAAAAGTCAAAAAATACAGAAATATCGAATGAACGTAAATTCTAACCTTTTAATGTACGCCCAATGGGCAGGAATTATCACAGCGGCTTTCGCTGTTTTAACGGTGATTGCTTTTATCTTGCAGTGGGGTTTTCGCTTCCGCTTGGTAGGAGTTACTAGCTTTATGGCAGTAATTGCTGCTAGTATATTTGGCCTCGGTTTAGGATTGTTTACTCGCACAGAAATTCCCGGTGCTGTACGCTATTCTCTAGTTTACGATACAGGCGGCGCTCAAACTGTAATTACCGTGCCACCGACTATCGCCCCATCAGAGTTGGAAGCGACGATGCAGCAAGCTGCTGCGGATTTGTACTCCCCAGGCCGCTCTGGACGTGGCAGAGACTACATGACTATTAAGGTACGGACAATTATACATCCAGAGCCAGGAGTCTCCCAGCCACTGTTTTTGGGAGAGGTGACGCGATCGCTCGCTACTCGATATGACGAGAAAATGTCGATCGAAATCTTCCCCGAACAAGTTGCTACTTTGAAAAAATATCAATCCTAAAAGTAGGAAGATAGGAGTTGCCAAGGTGTTTTGTTAATTGCTCCCTTCGACTCCGCTCAGGGAGCAATTAATATCAATTCCGGTTGTATCGGAATGATTTAACCACGAAGGCGCTAAGGACGCGAAGGAAGAGAAGAGAGAGATTAATCATTCCGATGTCAACGGATTTGATATAAATCGCTAACAAACTTATATCTACCCCCCCCCAACCCCCCCGAACCCAAGGGGGGGCTTTGAACTACATCTGTAGTAGGACTTTATGAAAATGGTATTAGAGGAAATCAGAGGAGCTTATCGCCCCATTAACTCCCACCAGAGTAGCTACAACTTCAGTAGTTCCAGCTACTCGCAGCAGTGTACCGTTGAGAGTAGGTGTCAATTGTAACTGCTGGAAACTCAGACCACCAGTCAAGACAAATCGATCGACACCAACCTCAAAATTAATCACAGTATCATTGCCACTAGCAGCACTCAACACAAATCGATCGCTTCCCATACCTCCAATCAAAGTATCATCGCCCAAGCCACCAAACAGTAAATCGTCACCCTCACCGCCATTGAGAATGTCGTTATCTTTCCCTCCATTGAGAGTGTCATTACTATCACCCCCGTTGAGAGTATCTTCCCCTTCATTACCGTAAAGCAAATCCTCGCCAGCACCGCCACTGATGCAATCTTGCTGGCCAGCAGTACCTACAGACACACCTCTGTCATCGGCGCGATCGCCAAAGATGGTATCGTTGCCATCATCGCCACAAAGCTCATCATTACCATCACCGCCATAAATTAAGTCATCATCACTGTCTCCATGTATGAGGTCGTTACCTTTGCCACCGTAGAGAGAATCATTGCTCTTACCGCCACTGATAGTATCCTCAGATTCATCGCCAAATAATAAGTCAGAACCGATATTCCCCAAGAGCAAGTCATTCCCCTCGACATCCTTGAATCGACTGCGAGTACCACCGTACATAGTGTCGTCTCCACTGTCCCCGGTAAGGGTATCAGGACCAAGTTCGCCCCAAATCAAGTCATTATCTTTGCCGCCCCAAACGGCATCCTTGCCCTTACCTGCTTGCACCGTATCATTACCGTTACCGCCGGCAATGATGTCGTCACCGGTGCCACCAAAGATTAAATCTTGTTCGCCAGTATCCCCAATCGAGTTAGCACTGCCACTGTCACCGAGGATGGTATCAATACCTGCTCCACCGTAGAGAGTATCAGAGCCTAATTGACCAAAAATTAGGTCATTACCTCTGCCTCCATAAACAGCATCATTATCTTTGCCGGCAATCAGCGTATCGTCATTTTCTTGGCCGCTCAGAAAATCGTTGCCGAAACCTCCATAGAGCAAGTCCCGTCCTTGGAAGTCCTTAGCCCTGTTGTCAGTGATACCACCAAACAAGCTATCCTCTCCAGTACCGCCAATCAACGTATCGGAGCCGAGTTCACCCCAAATCAGGTCATTGTCTCGACCTCCAAAAGCAATATCATTACCTTTGCCGCCATGAATGGTATCCTCACCCTCATTGCCGTTGATGACATCTGCACCATCGCCTCCGAAGATTAAATCGCGAGCATCGTCAGGAGTCTGGGAGTTGTTTAGCCCGGTGTCTCCCAAAATAGTGTCCGCACCTCGATCGCCCAAAATAGTATCAGAACCTAAGTCGCCAGAAACCAAATCGTTTTGTTTCCCAGTGGCTAGAAAATCGTCATTCTCGCCACCGTAAACAACATCGTTGCCAAATCCGCCAAAAATTGTGTCATTGTCTTCATTGCCGTAAATTTCATCGTTACCACCTTCACCTAAAAGTAGGTCACGACCTGAAAAACCGATAATATTTTCGTTACGATTGCTACCCTGAATGAAGTCGTTGCCATTAGTGCCTTTAAGGGTTTGTTCCTCAAGCGCCACTGATGTCTCTGGGCTGTTAAATGAGACTTCAGGGGGTTGTGTTGGTGGCAAAAAGTTAATTTCCGGTGTTTCCACAACCAGCTCACACCCACAGTCTGTTTCGGGTTCGGGGATAGGAGTTGGTGTGGGGAAAACTGGCTGGATAGCAGTCACAGTAGCCGTGGAGGGACTACTGATAGCCCCTTGGTTATCCGTGGCGGTGTAACTGAAATTAGCCCCGGTAAAATTACCACTTGTTTGGAGAAATAATTCCTGAATCTGTGGAGGAGTCAGGGTTTGACCAGGTGTTACCGGAACGCCGCCGTTAGCTGGGTCTCCTAAAAATAGGATTCCTTGGTCTGCTGGGGGCAAAGTGTTGATAGTGTAAGAGACGATCGACCCATCGGGATCGGTGGCTGACAATCCTGTTATTTGTTTGCTGCTATTGGGGGGAATGCTCAAGGTAGCATCGCTAGCCACTGGCGGTTCATTGGCCTGGGGAGTTGGCGTGGGGGTTGGTACTGGTGATGGAGTTGGCGTTGGTACTGGTGATGGAGTTGGTGTTGGTACTGGTGATGGTGTTGGTGTGGGAGTTGGCGTGGGAGCTACAATCTGCGCTACCGTAGCAGCCGCCGGACTGCTGAGACCTTTGTCATCAGTAGCTCTGTAGTTAAAGTTGGCTCCGGTGAACGTACCTGTGGACTGGAAAAATAGCTGACTAATTTGGGCTGGTGTCAGCACTTGACCCGGTGTGACAGGGACGCCACCGTTAGCTGGGTCTCCTAAGAACAGGACTCCTTGGGCGGCGTTCGGTAAAGTATCTATTGTATAAGAGGCGATCGTTCCGTCGGGGTCGGTGCCTCCGAGTCCGGGGAGTTGAACGGTGCTGTTGGGTGCGATCGCTGTATTCACATTATTCGCTACAGGCGGTTGGTTAGCACCAGGTAGCAAAGCCGATACCGTAGCAGCCGCCGGACTGCTGAGACCTTTGTCATCAGTAGCTCTGTAGCTAAAGTTGGCTCCGGTGAACGTACCTGTGGACTGGAAGAATAGCTGACTAATTTGGGCTGGTGTCAGCACTTGACCCGGTGTGACAGGGACGCCACCGTTGGCTGGGTCTCCTAAGAACAGGACTCCTTGGGCGACGGGAGGCAAAGTATCTATTGTATAAGAGGCGATGGTTCCGTCGGGGTCTGTACCTCCGAGTCCGGGGAGTTGAAGGGTGCTGTTGGGTGCTAGGACTGCATTGGTATTGTTGGTGACAGGGGGTTGGTTGACTGGTGTTGGTGTGGGAGTTGGCGTGGGAGCTACAATCTGCGCTACCGTAGCAGCCGCCGGACTGCTGAGACCTTTGTCATCAGTAGCTCTGTAGTTAAAGTTGGCTCCGGTGAACGTACCTGTGGACTGGAAAAATAGCTGACTAATTTGGGCTGGTGTCAGCACTTGACCCGGTGTGACAGGGACGCCACCGTTAGCTGGGTCTCCTAAGAACAGGACTCCTTGGGCGGCGTTCGGTAAAGTATCTATTGTATAAGAGGCGATCGTTCCGTCGGGGTCGGTGCCTCCGAGTCCGGGGAGTTGAACGGTGCTGTTGGGTGCGATCGCTGTATTCACATTATTCGCTACAGGCGGTTGGTTAGCACCAGGTAGCAAAGCCGATACCGTAGCAGCCGCCGGACTGCTGAGACCTTTGTCATCAGTAGCTCTGTAGCTAAAGTTGGCTCCGGTGAACGTACCTGTGGACTGGAAGAATAGCTGACTAATTTGGGCTGGTGTCAGCACTTGACCCGGTGTGACAGGGACGCCACCGTTGGCTGGGTCTCCTAAGAACAGGACTCCTTGGGCGACGGGAGGCAAAGTATCTATTGTATAAGAGGCGATGGTTCCGTCGGGGTCTGTACCTCCGAGTCCGGGGAGTTGAAGGGTGCTGTTGGGTGCTAGGACTGCATTGGTATTGTTGGTGACAGGGGGTTGGTTGACTGGTGTTGGAGGTGTTGGAGGTGTTGGAGGTGTTGGTGTCGGTGTCAGAGCGGTGGTGACTTTGGCACCCGGTGCAGTACCGTCATTGTTAGCCGGAGTGGGGTCTGGGGTGCTCGATTTACTGCTGGCGGTATTGGAGACGCTGACTCCTGCTGGTGCGACGAAGCTGATGCTGCGGGTGGTGCTGGCAGTATTGGTTAAGGTGGCTACGGGGAAGGTGACTATCCCGGTAGTGCTGTTGTAGGTACCGTTGTCGGAGACAACTACTCCTGTTAAGCCGGGAATGATGCTGTCGGTGATGGTGACGTTATCGGCGGTGCTTGGTCCGTTGTTTTGTGTGGTGATTGTATAACTGACGGTGGCACCTGGTGCTGCACTATTCGTCCCGGTTTTGGTGGTGACGACATCGGCGCTGGGTGTTAGAGCTGTGGTGACTTTGGCACCCGGTGCAGTACCGTCATTGTTAGCCGGAGTGGGGTCTGGGGTACTCGATTTACTGCTGGCGGTATTGGAGACGCTGACTCCTGCTGGTGCGACGAAGCTGATGCTGCGGGTGGTGCTGGCAGTATTGGTTAAGGTGACTACGGGGAAGGTGACTATCCCTGTAGTGCTGTTGTAGGTACCGTTGTCGGAGACAACTACTCCTGTTAAGCCGGGAATGATGCTGTCGGTGATGGTGACGTTATCGGCGGTGCTTGGTCCGTTGTTTTGTGTGGTGATTGTATAACTGA
>JAHRFD010000020.1:72708-113188 GCA_020882975.1 Microcoleus sp. EPA2
CGGTGGCACCTGGTGCTGCACTATTCGTCCCGGTTTTGGTGGTAATGACATCGGCGCTCGGTGTCAGAGCGGTGGTGACTGTAGCAGCGTTATTGCTGGGAGTGAGATCTAGCGCACTGGAGCTACTGCTGGCGGTGTTGGAGACGCTGACTCCTGTGGGTGCGATGAAGCTGATGGTGCGGGTGGTGCTGGCTTGATTGGTTAAGGTGGCTAGGGGGAAGGTGACTATCCCCGTAGTGCTGTTGTAAGTACCGTTGTCGGAGACAACTACTCCTGTTAAGCCGGGAATGATGCTGTCGGTGATGGTGACGTTATCGGCGGTGTTCGGCCCGTTGTTTTTTGTGGTGATTGTATAACTGACGGTGGAGCCTGATGGAGCACTATTCGTCCCGGTTTTGGTAGTAGCTAGGTCAGCAATAGCAGTTATTGTAGTGATGGCCCTAGAGGTTGGTAGCGAAGTATTATTGTTTGCAACAACGGGATCGAAAGTGCTGGAATTACTGTAAGCGACGTTAGTGATGGTGGTGGGTGTTGCTGGAGCTATGGCGGTGACGGTGTAAGTGACGCTACCACCGCTGGTCAAAGTCGGAATCACTGGCCAGGAGACAGTCCTGGTGGTGGGGTTGTATGTGCCACTGTTGGATGGGGTGACTCCTGTTAAGCCTGGGGGCAGGATATCTTGAACTAGGACATCTTTGGCGTCGCTGGTACTCGGTCCTATATTAGTGGAGGTAATTGTGTAGGTAATGGCGCTGTTTAGGGCGGCAACCTGGGGTCCTTGTTTGGCAATGGAAATGTCGGCTTGGGGTGGCGGATTTATACTTTCGACGATGAGATTGTTAACTTCATGAATGTTGTTGTCGCCACCTGTGGCAGCAGCAAAGCCAAATTTAAAGGTAGGTGGCACTGCTCCGTTTACGGCTATCAAATTTGGGATGTCGATCAGTGTTTCACTCGCATCAAAGCTGCCGTTCTGATCCAAGTCTATGGCTACTGCGAGACGGTTAGGTGTTGGTGAATTCACCGGAAATAATGTAATTTGGACGCTTCTTTTAGTATTAGTAGCGGTCCGACTGGTTGCAGTTTGATTATCTATGCCAAGAGAAATGGAAGTGTTAGTTAAAAAATTAAAACCTAAATGTTCATAAGTTCTGCTTTCACTGCCTCTAACTGCTACTGAATCTTTTCTAATTCCGGGACCACCCACACGCCCAAAAGTCGATCGTGCTGGTGGGAGCGGTTGAGGCTCGGAAAAGTTGCCAAACTCGTCCAATCCGACACCTAAATAACCTCCTACAATGCCTTCGGATCTCAGAGCAGGATCTAGACTATTATTGCTACCATAGCCGAGAGATCCGCCAAAGCCTCCCGCTTTTGTTGGCGTTGCTGTTCCGTCAATCAGGAAAAAACTAACACCATCTGCACCCTCATTGCTCGTGGAGCCATAGGCAAATAAATCAAAGGTAACTCTTATACCATCAGTGGCAGAGATGGGGTTGTTGTAAAGGACATAAGCTGATTGGTTACCGAGAGCTCCTGTTAATCTCAAAGCGCCTGAGCCGACTGGATCGCCAAGCCCTAAACTGGGAATAACGCCATTGGGGTTGGCTGCACCTGTAGTTAAGCCTGGGTTAGCAGAAGTGCCAGAAATTCCATAGATCCAAGGCCCGATTACTGTATCGTTTTTAAAGTTTTCCGCGACTAAGGTAGCTAGGACTGATGGGTAGTCTTCTAGGACTTGTTTTTCAAAGGCTATTTCGGTATTGATTTGTCCTGTAGTAATTTCTAATTTCCAGTCGCCTCCTAGTGCTGCGCTTCCTGTGAGGTTGTTGGAAGCGGCAATATTTGCGCCGGTTATTTCGCTAATTTTTTGTATAAATTTAATGCCGGATTCGCTGGCGGCTATGTTACAGCCATAGAGTAGAATGCTGGCTGCTTTGTTGAGTGCTTTTCCCCACTGCTGCAATTGGCTGCTGTAGGTTTCTAAGTTGTGAATATTGAGTTCTGTTGAGCCAAGTTTGATGGCTGCTGCTTCGCCGTGAGAGATTATGTGAAGGTTGTTGATGTGGTGGCGATCGCCCAAAATTTCACTGATTTGTGCTATGCCATCTCGGAATCCATCGATCGCAATTACTTCAAATCCCGCTTTAACTCCGTTGACTAATTGTTGGTAGTTGTCTACTTGCGAGTCAAAAATTACTAGATCTTTGCTCTCTTGTGATTTTGCTGTCAAGCTGGAACTTCCCCATGAGATGTTACTCAAAGTTTTTTGATAATTGCGTGTTTTCACGGTAGACATAATGTACTTGCTGGTAGAATTCATTTCCGATAGACTTAATTTCCTCGTTTAAGCTAACCGATCTTAGAAAAATCGACAAACAATAAAATATTAAGTTTTGTAACAAATTGTTGTCAACTATAAAATACTTACGTGTTTTCTACTATTTAGTTCTTTCAAATAAGTAAAATTTATACAGAAAGTGCGATCGGATAAATCCGATCGCCTCAGACAAAAAATCACCCTAAATCTGAGAAAAATCAGCACTTACAGGTATTTCAACTGTAGCTCTAGTCTAGATTTTGCAAGGGTGACAGAGCTTTAAGGGGGCGATCGACAATTAGCTCAATACGTGCGAACAACTTTCAGTAATTGCGAACTCGCAATTATTTTGAGTGTGTTTATATTTACATCACCTCGCTCAACCTGGAGGGAAAATATTTTTAAAATAAAGAATGTGAAGAGTTAGATCGCTGTCAAAAAATATAGGTCTTGACAATTAATAGTTTAATAGTTATGTAGCTTATTATGAGAATAATTAACTCCAAATAATATCACATAAATTGAAAAATTACAAGAAAATGGTGCAAAAATTAACAAGCCTACGATTCCCCCACTGGAAATTAAAAATAGCTAGATCCCCGACTTGATAAAAGTTATCGGGGAGATAAAAGCACAATATCGACGGCTGTAAAGCAAAGGGCAATCAGACGAGGACTCAACCCCTGAAGCGATAGACTGTTTTGAAGCGATCGACTAACCTCAGACATGAAGAAAAACTACCAATTGTTTCTCAGGATATATAATGCCAAAGTTAAGGATATTAGCAACATTTCCTCGCTTGAGCCGCTGGTTTGCTCAAAATTTAGGTGTGAGTAACCTTCGCAAAGAACAGGTTTACTTAGACCTTGCTCATTCGGTGACTCTAACGGATGCGAGCTATTGGATTCAAGTTTTGTTTGCCGCTGGCATCGCCACCCTAGGTCTAGTCTTGAACAGTCCAGCCGTTATCATTGGTGCGATGCTGATTTCACCCTTGATGGGGAGTATTTTGGCCAATGGCTTAGCCCTAGCCACCGGAGACGTAATTTTAGCGCTGCGAGCTCTTTTTAACCTAATTTTGAGCTGCGGCCTTGCCATTTCCTTTGCGGTGCTGTTGGTATTGATTCTGCCATTTAAGGAAATGACCAGTGAAATTCTGGCGAGAACTCAGCCAAATCTGCTAGATTTAGTGATTGCTATGTTTTCCGGTGCGGTGGGAGCAGTGGCTATTTGCAAGGAAGCTAAAGGAGTCGTCACTTCTATTCCTGGGGTTTCGATCGCAGTGGCACTGATGCCCCCACTGTGTGTGGTGGGTTATGGTATTGGCATGGCAGTAAGCTTCAGCCCTGGAAATGGATTGGCGGTGGCGCGAGGGGGAGGACTGCTGTTTTTTACCAACTTAGTCGCCATTACCTTTATGGCGATGGTAGTGTTTTTGGCGCTGCACATTGATACCACTACTGTGCGCGATCGAGTTCGGACATGGCGCCAAAGCGATCGCGAAAGCATTTGGATACAGTTGTTGGTAGATAGAATGCCTGCATCAGGGCGATTCAATCGCATCGGCAGTTTACCGAGTCGCCTGCTGCTAATTCTGATGACTATTTTTTTGATTTCGATTCCCCTAAATCAATCTTACAGTCAACTTCGCACCGAAATTGAGCGGAAGCAGCAAGAGAATCGACTCCGTAATGGCGCAACAGAAATCTGGCAAAAAAACTTTGGCAACTTTGCTGATGGCAAAGTGCGATCGTACATCAGTCAACTCTCATTTCAACAACAAAATCGTAAATTGGTTACTCAACTTCAGGTGGTTACCAGCCAAGTCTACACCGAAGCCGAACGAGAGAAATACAAGCAGTTGCTGTCGGTGAAACTGCGGAGGCCGTTGGACTCAATTGCTGTAAATTTGATTCAGATTCCCATAGCTTCTAACGACTTGTTGCCAACAGTTTCAGAAAAAATTAAGCCAGAGCCTCCTCCGACAATTGCCGAATTGCAATCAAGTTTTTTGAACGCGGTGGAGTCGGCACTCGATTCCCTGAGTTTGCCTTTGCCAGCTCAATTGGTGAGTTATCAGGCCATTACTAGCCCGGTGGAACCCTTAAAAATTGAGATTGTTTACTTGAGTCAGCGAGATCTCGATCGCGACGGACAAGCACTGCTGGTGCAGGAGATCCGCAGGAAATTAAATTACCCTACAGCTCAGGTCAACTTCAATCGAATTGCGCCCATTGTTGCAACAGTTACCTTTGCGTTAAATAAATCGGAAATTCCGGCTAACCAAACTCAATTACTCGATCGACTTGCTCAGAACTTGCAGAAATATCCTAAATTACAGATTGAGATGACTTCTGGCGAAGAGCCATCTGAAATTGGCTCGCGCGCCCAGGAGCGATCGCGCGCTATCCGTAGCTACTTGCAAACTAAATGGCAAATTGGGTCCGATCGCTATATGATTAAAACTGGAACAGCAACAAAACCCATTGTCCAACTGAAAACAATTGTAAAATTGCCACAAAATCCCTCACTGTAAGTCATAAATAACCTAGTAATCCACGAACTGGATAAAGCCACGCTTGTTTCGCAATTACCAATTTTTTTATGAACCTACTTTTAAACGGAAATAAATCTAAACAAGAGAAATACATCTTAAGAGTTTTAGTAATTTTGGTGCTGTTTTTGACTGCTATTCTCGACTCTTTCTCTGGTTCTGAGATTAGATTCGACTTGGTATATGTCATACCTATTCTGCTGTCCGCGACAATTAATCGACGTTTTGGGACGAGCGTCGCCATCTTTAGTGCATTGCTGGCAATTTCCGTAGATTTATATTTGCATCGTTTCCACTCCAATCGGATTTACTATATTTGGGACTTAATTTCACGCGGGACAATTTTTACTATCATTGTTCTCTTACGATCAAATCTAATAGATTCCAGACAAAAGGAAAGTGAATTAGCACGTACCGATCCTCTAACAGGGGCAATGAATTTGCGTGCATTTAAAGAGCAGTTGGAAATTGAAATATATCGTGCTAGTAGGTACTGCTATCCACTTACGATAGCCTATATTGATATTGATAATTTCAAGACTATCAACGATACACTTGGACATAACGAGGGAAACAGAGTCCTTTGTGCCGTGGTAACAGCGATCGACAAACACTCGCGAAAATCAGATGTAGTGGCACGGCTGGGTGGTGACGAATTTGCAATCCTATTACCAGTTACAGATCGGGAGGATTCCCACACAGTTATCAACTCAATCCAAGGTCATATGATGGACGAAGTTCGTAAAAATAGGTGGGATGTAACATTCAGCATTGGCGTTCTAACTTGTCTCGAAATCCCCGCTGATGGTAACAAAATGATTGAAACCGCTGATACTTTAATGTATATGGTAAAACAGCAAGGAAAAAACTCAATCAATTATGCTTTATACAATCCAAATTTTCCATATAAAAGCTAGTACAATTCTGCATCAATTCAATTCCGAATAAATCAAAAGAAAATCTGCAATAGCGTATCGAATTATGACTCAATATGTTAGACTGGAAGTATCACATAAACTGGAGAAAACTATTGGTAAAATAGTTATTAAAAAAAGATAAAATAATTGCAAACAGGAATTCTAATTATGATAGAAACGAGTCTACAGGAAGTTGCGATCGAAGAAAATCTGAAGCAATTTTTGCTAGTGCTTTCGGTTTCTTTGAGTGTCGCCACTCTGCCACAAATTTTTAGTTGGTTTCGCAGAATTCCCTATACACTGCTGCTGGTGATTGTGGGATTAGGGCTGGCATTGGTCGATGTGCGATTGGTCAATCTTTCACCCGAATTGATTCTGTTGATTTTTCTCCCGCCTCTGCTGTTTGAAGCTGCTTGGAATTTGAAATGGTCGAGCTTGAAACAGGATTTAATTCCCATTTGTCTTTATGCAGTTTTAGGTGTCGTCATTTCCATTGCTGGCGTGGCAATTGGTCTCAATCAACTGGCCGGTCTTTCTTTGGCAACGGCGCTGATGATTGGGGCTACCCTTTCAGCTACAGATCCGGTTTCGGTGACGGCTTTATTTCGAGAGTTGGGGGTTGGGAAGCGTCTCACCACTTTGATGGAAGGCGAAAGTTTGTTTAATGATGGGATGGCGGTTGTTGCTTTTGGATTTTTGGTGGCATTCTCGCAGGGAACCGCTAATTTATCGCTTGGGCCTATTTTGATCCAGTTAATAACGGTGGTTGGCATTGGGCTGGGGATTGGGGGGCTGATCGGGTTTGCCATTTCTTATCTGACACAACGGTTCGATTTGCCGCTAGTGGAGCAGTCCCTCACCTTGGTTTCGGCCTACGGCACTTACTTGATTGCAGAGGACTTGGGGGGCTCCGGGGTGATTGGAGTGGTGACGACGGGGCTAATCTTGGGCAATTTTGGCTCTCGCATCGGCATGAATCCCCGCACTCGCATCATTGTGAGTGAGTTTTGGGAATTTTTAGCGTTTTTTGTCAATTCCATAGTCTTTTTGCTGATTGGGGATCAAATTCGGTTTGCGAGTTTGGGTGAAAATCTTGATGCGATCGGCGTGACGATTGCAGGAGTAATTTTAACGCGGGCGATCGCCATTTATGGACTGGGGAGCCTGAGCAATCGTTTCGCCAACTCCGAAATTCCCCTGCGCGATCGGACGGTGTTGTGGTGGGGAGGATTGCGGGGTGCGGTGTCGGTTGCTTTGGCGTTAAGCGTACCTGAAAGCTTTCCGGGGCGGGACGTGGTGATTGCAACGGTTTTTGGGACAGTGCTATTTACCTTACTCGTCCAGGGACTTACTATTGGGTCAGTCCTCGAAAAACTCGATCTTCTCGGCGACGGGCCCATGCGTCAAGAGTATCTAGAGGCGATCGCCCGTCAGGCTGCTCTGAGTCGGGTGCTGCAACGTTTGGGTGAAATAGAGCAACATCCAGGAGTTGAGCCTGACTTTTATGAGTATCAAGAATCGCTGGTTAAGGGAGAGTTAACCCGCCTAGAATCTGAAATCGATCGGCTGCAAAATGAATATCCCGATCTACGGACGTTTATTGCTCAACAGCTTAGAGGAGAATTGCTGGCGATCGAAGCCGATACTTATGCTGAGTTTGTACGGGCTGGTCGCTTAAATCAAGAACTCCCTCTGTTTTTGGGGGTTGAGAATATGGAAGAGTAGCTATAGCAATCATCGCACCCTTTGTGAATTTCGCTTAGATGGTTGCATTTAGTGGGCTTGATCTGCCAAGGTCTAGTTTGTAATCTATTAGAAGCACAGCGATCGCCGAATATTAGAAGTCATGTTTTGAAATTGGTACAATATGTTAAATCGTCGGCAATTTTCATCTATTCGTTACCCAATACTAGGAATCATCACAGCCGTAGCATTGAGCTTAGTTTTGCAGGCTGTACCCGTTCAAGCAGCGAGGACAGCGACATCTGTTGTGGTAGATGGTCGTCCTGTTTTTAGCGTCAGTGATGCTGACTCATTGACGGCCGCCGAACGAGCCGATTTGCTCAATTTGCGACTCAAACAAATTGAGCAATCTCAAGAAACTGTTCAAGTTACAACTGAATTTCGCGATCGATATCCTACCATTCTGGTTAATGGCAAATACTTGCTGACAGTAACTCAATCCGATCTCCAAGAAAATCGCACGCCTACCGAACAAGCTAATCTTTGGGCTCAACAACTCCGTCAAGCTTTGCAGCAAGCTCAAAATGAAAGAAGCGCCGGATTTATGCAAAATATGCTGATGCTGGCAGCGGCGACTGTAGCGCTGGCGATCGCCCTACACAAAGCATTGGGATGGCTGTGGCAAATCGCCAGACAAGCTATTATCCAGCGATTTGTAGAACCATCAAACCAAGAAGTTGGGGTTAATGATTCCCCCAAAGCTTTGAACTTATTATTTAACTTAACTCTGTGTGGGGGCAGAGTGGCGGTTTGGATTGTCACAGCCCTTTACGTTACCAATCTGTTTCCGGTAACTCGGATTTGGAGTTACACTCTCACTAGCAGTTTAGTCAGCACTTTCACCTCTAAAGCCCTGTCTATAGGACGTAACAATTACTCAGTCACCGATCTGCTAATTTTAGCTAGTCTGATCCTAGGATGGGTTGTCCTTAGCGGTGCCATTTCCAACTTCTTTAAACTACGAATTTTGCAAGTCACCCGCATCAGTCGAGGCAGTCAAGAAGCCGTTGCTGCGATCGGCAAATATTTGCTGGTTGTTGTAGGCACGATCGTGCTGATGCAAATATGGGGAATTGACCTGAGTTCTCTAACAATTATCTTTAGTGCGTTGGGAGTGGGTATCGGTTTTGGATTACAGGATATCGCTAAAAACTTTGGTAGCGGTATGATTTTGCTCTTTGAACGTCCGATTCGGGTGGGCGACTTTGTGAAGGTAGGTAACATTGAAGGCACTGTGATCCGTATTGGCGCTCGCAGTACAGTGATTCGCAACCTAGATCAAATTTCGATTATTTTGCCCAATTCCCGTTTCTTAGAGGATGACGTAACTAACTGGAACTATGAGACTTCTGTGACGCGGATTAGAATTCCGGTTAGTGTTGCCTATGGCTGTGATATCAGTGAAGTTAAGGAGGCTCTGCTCAAAGCTCCTAGGGGACATTCTGATGTCTTGAGGAATCCAGAACCGATTATTTTTTTCTTGGGTTTTGGTGATAGTTCCTTGGATTTTGAGCTGCGGGTTTGGATTGCTGAACCGATCGCACAATATCGCGTCAAGAGCGATTTATT
The DNA here is from genome assembly GCA_020882975.1 of Microcoleus sp. EPA2. Taxonomy (GTDB): domain Bacteria; phylum Cyanobacteriota; class Cyanobacteriia; order Cyanobacteriales; family Microcoleaceae; genus Microcoleus. The sequence continues at coordinate 81,812 of JAHRFD010000020.1, forward strand.
TTTCCGTATTGAAGAACTGTTTCGAGAGGGTGAAATCGAAGTTCCGTTTCCTCAACGAGATTTGCACGTGCGTTCTGGGAGCATTCCTTTGGCTTTATCACCGCAACTTGAGGCAACCTTACGAAACAGTTTACTCAAGTCGGAAAATAACTCAACCATCGAAAAATAATCTAGGATATTCAAAACAACAACGCTATAACTAATACAATTTTGGATATCAAATCAAGCACTTAACTTTCCCATGACAAAAATGCTCTATGCGCTATTGATGCTCGCACAACTGCCTTTAGATAATGGCGATCGCTTCCTGCAAATTACTCTAATTATTATAGCAGGAGGAGTTGGAGGATTAGCAGGGATGGTGGCAATTTCTGCCTTGAGGTTAACCTTAAACTGGTTAGCTCCCAACTTATTGACACAGAATTATATTCGTGTATTGGTTGCCTCTAGGAACATAATTTTGATGTCGTTAATTCTGTCGGTGATGGAAGTGATTTTAGTTCTGCTCCCTCACACTGAATGGCTTAAATTGATGGAGTTTTGCCTGAGTGCGGGCATCACTTTCTGTGGCGGTTGGCTGCTATCGAGTCTATTTCGAGACTTTTTTAATACCACAATTTTAGGCGTAACTTTTGAGTCCAACCCTAAAGTAAGAGGCGAGTCTATCTTTTTGATTCGCTATCTCGGAGACTTTGCGATCGCTATCACGTTAATTTTATTTTTTTGTATTAGCCATAACATCAATGTTGCCGGGATACTTACCAGTTTAGGGGTGGGCGGCATTGCCATTGGGTTTGCAGCTCAAAAGACTTTAGAACAACTTTTGGGAGGGATTGTTTTAACTCTAGATCGACCTTTTAAGGTGGGAGACTATATTGGCTTAGGAGATGGACAGCAAGGCAAACAAGGTACTTTTGGCAGAGTAGAAAGTATTGGCTTGCGATCGACAAGAATTAGGATATCTGGTAAAGGTACTCTTACAGTTATTCCTAATAATTCTCTGACTCAAGTTAACATAGAGAACTATACAGGCGCAAAGAAAGTCATGTCTATCATGATGCTAGAGTTTCCCGAACAGCTATCTGCTGACAAACAAGCACTAATCCGCCAAACCGTGATGGAGAGCACTGTGGACATTTTTGGTTTAGACTGGCGCAGCACTGAGGTTTCTTTCAGTAACAATCATGCCCAAATTTCTTTTTTTATTCTGGGTTCTAATGAATTATCTATGGAACTAAGGCGGCAATTGCTCGATCTGGCTACCCAACAAATTACCAAACAACTCCACAAACATAATATTTCTTTTACCCTTAACCAACCAACGATTTATGTGGATGCTCCAATTGCCATTTAAGCTGCCAACGAAGCTGATAATTTTATTTCTGCTCGGTTGGTTTCTGTTCACCGCTCCCAGGGGTTTTGCTCAAGGTGTTGGCGGCCCTCGTTCTTCCGTAGTAGTTGATGGAATTCCACTTTTTCATTTGCAACCTGTGGAGCGGTTTACAGCATTTGAGCGTACCCAATTTGCTAATAACTTGTTGTCTGATGCGCTTTCTAACGAGAAAGTCATAACTTTTGATGTGCGTAATGACTCTGATACCAGTGCTACCTCAATTTCCTTAAACAAGAATTACCTCCTGACAGTTACAGCTAACGATGTTCTACCGAACTTTTCTGTATTTCAACAAGCTAAACAATGGCAAAATATTCTGGAAGTAGCAGTTGCTAAAGCTAAAAAAGAACGAAGTCGTGAATACATTTTGCAGAGAAGTATATGGATTTTAATTAGCATAGCAACTATTATTATATTGCGATTTTTATCTCTAATTGTCTCCAAATTGTTTAAATGGGAAATGGGGATTTTAAGCAAGGTGTTTTTTGGTTGTGCCTGGGTAGCGATCGCCATAGCGAGTTCGGAATGGTTTCCGGTATTACGCAGTATTCGCTATCAGATTGTTTCCCCATTTTCTCAGCCCCAGTGGGTGATATTTTTGGGAGCATTAGGAGGCTCTTTTGTATTTAGCCATTACGCTCCAGCCTTATTAAGATTTGCCATCAAAAAGCTAGATATCCAATCAGCAGAAAATATTTATCTGGCGATTATTCAGCCCAGCGATCGCCTCGTGCAATTTTCAGTCCTCAGTATTTCTATCACTTGGTCTCTGACATTACTAGAGACATTAGTACCATTTGTGTATAACCTGCTAAAACCGATTGCAAGTTTAATTTTAGTTGGCTGTTTGTATTGGTTATCCACACAGCTTAGTAGCCGCTACCTGCGTACCTATGGATTCAAGTTAGGGGCAAAATTTAGTCCCAGTAGCGATGATGCCATTTTGGTATTTGAAACCGTATTTAACATCTTCATATTTATGGTGGCGCTGGTGACATTTGCCCGCAGCGTCAACTTTGACCTGATTGGCTTGGTGGCGAGTTTGGGGTTAGTTGGTTTAGCTGTCGCCTTTGCAGCCCAAAAAATTCTCGAACAACTGATTGCTACTTTAGTGCTGTATTTAGATCGTCCTTTTGTGACTGGTGACTATATCCGTCTACCCGCAGGAGAGTTGGGAAAAGTAGAAAGTATTGGTTTGCGATCGACAAAAATTCGTTCTCTTGGTACTGGGACAATTATTGTGATGCCCAATTCCATTTTAGTAAATGTAGAAATTGAAAACGTTACCCTGGCTAAAAAAATCATGGTGTTACTGTATATGGACTTTGCCAGTGTTTTAGGAGAACGAGAATATGCCCTAGTGCAGCAAGCCATAATGGAAAAAACTGCTTTCCTATCAGGAATTGATGGTAACAGCACAAATATTGCTCTCGCCGACGGTTCGGGAACAAGATTAAGGGTGAGTTTTGCAATTTTAGGCTCTCAAGATAATGCGATGGAGGTGCGTAAACGCCTACTAGAGCTAGCAAGTGCTGAAATTGCCAAATCTCTATCAGTCCACGGTATTGTGTTTACAATGGAAAACCCGACGATTTATGTGCAGTCCCCTGTTACTATCTGAACATAACTAGAGGCGATCGCACCCTCCAGCGCTGGCTTTCTAAGCGTTAATACTCAGTTCCCGCACCAAAAAAGCCCATTCATCAGCCAATTCTTCAATCACTTTCGCCGTTGGTTTACCAGCACCGTGTCCAGCCTTAGTTTCAATGCGAATCAACACCGGTTTTTCTCCCCCGTGCATTTCTTGCAAAGCCGAAGCAAACTTGAAACTGTGAGCTGGCACCACGCGATCGTCATGATCTGCTGTGGTAATCATCGTCGCCGGATAAGCCGTGCCCGATTTGAGATTGTGCAAGGGAGAATAGCCATAAATTGCGGGAAATTCTACTGCATTTTCCGGCGAACCATATTCGGAAGTCCAAGCCCAACCAATGGTAAACTTGTGAAAGCGCAACATATCCATCACACCCACAGCGGGCAATGCTGCACCGAACAACTCAGGCCGCTGAGTCATGCAGGCTCCCACCAATAAACCACCATTACTACCACCTGCGATCGCCAATTTTGCTGGCTGAGTGTATTTGTTTGCGATCAACCATTCGGCCGCGCTGATAAAATCATCAAACACATTTTGTTTGTTCAACTTCGTCCCTGCTTGGTGCCATGCTTCGCCGTATTCACCACCACCCCGCAAACAAGCTGTCACATAAACCCCACCCATCTCCAACCACACAACTCTGCTAACAGAAAAACTGGGAGTTAGGGATATGCTAAAACCACCGTAGCCATAAAGATAGGTGGGGTTATTACCATCTAACTGCAAACCTTTTTTGTGAGTGATAAACATCGGTACTTGGGTACCATCTTTGCTGGGATAAAATACTTGCTTTGTCTCGTAATCATCCGGGTTGAAATCTACCTGGGGCTGGCGGTAAATTTTGCTTTCATCTGTCAGCATATTGTAGCTGTAAATGGTATTAGGCGTGGTAAAACTGGTGTAGGCATAAAAAGTTTCGGTGTCGTGCCGCTTACCGCCAAATCCTCCCGCCGAACCAATTCCAGGTAAGGCAATTTGTCGCACAAAGGAGCCATCTAAATTGAATATTTTAATTTGGGTGTAGGCATCTTTGAGGTAGGAAGTGACAAATTGATTGTTGAGGATGCCAATTCCTCCAAGAGTTTCGGCTGCTTCGGGAATAATTTCTGTGAACCCCCCCTGAATCCCCCCCTTACCAAGGGGGGGCGACAAATCAATCCCCCCCTCACCAAGGGGGGGCGACGGGGGGGTTTCATCACCAGCGAGGGATGGCGCTGGGGGGTTGTTGATGTCGATCGCAATTACGCGGCCGAGCGGTGCATTCAAATCGGTTTTAAACCAGAAAACAGAGCCATCATTATCGATAAAATTGTACTCCGCCTCAAATTCGTTAATCAGTTCTATGACAGCGGATTCTGGGGCGGTTAAATCTTTGTAAAAAATCAGGTTTTGGGGGTCAGTACCGCGCCAAACTGATATAATTAAATATTTGCCATCTTCAGTAACGCCAGCACTAAAACCCCATTCTTTTTGGTCAGGGCGATCGTAAATTAAGACATCTTCCGATTGGGGAGTACCTAGCCTGTGGTAAAACAATTTTTGGTAATAATTAACATCTTCATGTTTGCTTTTTTCATTAGGTTCATCGTAGCGACTGTAAAAAAAGCCTTTACCGTCGTGAGTCCAAGATGCGCCGGAGAATTTAAGCCACTTTAAATGGTCTGATAAATCTGCGCCAGTTTCCACATCGCGGACTTTCCACTCTTGCCAATCGGAACCGGATGTAGACAAACCATAGGCCATAAGTTTGCCATCTTCACTAATAGCCATCCCACCCAAAGCAACAGTCCCATCTTCCGACAAAGTATTCGGGTCAAGTAATACTTGCGGTTCACCATCAAGGGATGTTAAAGTATAGAGAATAGATTGATTTTGTAGACCATCATTCTTGTAATAAAAATAGCGATCGCCCTGTTTAAAAGGTATGCCATATCTTTCGTAATTCCAAAGCTGAGTCAGTCGCTGCTTAATTTTTTCCCTAGCCGGAATTTCCTGGAGATAGCCAAAGGTGACTGCGTTTTGGGCTTCCACCCAAGCCTGGGTTTCCTCAGAGTCGGGATTTTCCAGCCATCTGTAGGGGTCCGATACTGGGACACCGTGGTAATCGTCGGTTTGGTCGATTTTGCGCGTTGTGGGGTAACTTAAAGGGCGATCGAATGTAGCCATGATTTTTCACTCTCGGTAACTTTGCTTAGTTTAACTTTGAATTTGACCAAATTATAAACTCTTCTCTTTCTGCCTTCGTGAGCTTCGCGTCTTCGCGGTTCGTTTCCCTTACCCCTATTCAACTAATCAAACTCCCTCCTTCCCTCCAAAGCGCGGGCCAAAGTCACCTCATCAGCATACTCCAAATCTCCCCCCATCGGCAAACCAAAAGCAATGCGAGTCACCCGTGTAAAAGGTTTCAATAAACGGCCAATATAAAGCGTAGTCGTCTCACCTTCCACACTGGGACTAATCGCAATAATTACCTCTTCAATTTTTTGCTGACTAACACGTCTGACTAAGGGTTGAATGTTCAATTGTTCCGGGCCAATTCCATCCATGGGCGAGATGACACCGCCGATAACATGATATTTACCTCCGTATTCCCGTGTTTTTTCCAACGCAATGACATCGCGGGATTCGGAGACTACGCAAATGGTAGAATTGTCACGGTTGGGATTGTGACAAATTTCGCAAACAGGTTCAGCAGAGAGGTGAAAGCACACTTGACAAAAGCCTACTTGCTGTTTGGCATCAATTAAGGATTGAGCCAGGGTTTCCACTTCTTCGTGGGGTCGTTTTAAAATATGTAAAGCTAGTCGTTGGGCACTTTTGGGACCAATTCCTGGCAAGCGCTGCAATTGTTCGATCAAGCGGGCTAAAGGTCTAGTGTACATTAAAATCGGCGGTAATTTGTAAGATCGTTTCCGGTGGATTGTTTCTTGTATAATTTGCGGGATGTAGGGGCTGGTTTTACCAACTATCTATGTTGACAACTAAGTATCTCATAAACCCGCCCCGCCCCTACTAATTTACCCTCCACTAATTTTAGCTTTATAGCCTAGTTTTGTGATAATTTCTAGGAGTTTTTGCTTGTGTTCGCCTTGAATTTCGATTTCGTTATCTTTGACAGTGCCACCTGTGCCGCATTGAGCTTTTAATTGTTTGGCTAACGTGGCTAAGGCTTCGGGTTTTTCCTGAAAGCCGCTGATGACTGTGACTGTTTTGCCACCGCGTCCTTTTCGGGATGCTTCGATTTTGAGGTTTTGTTGATTTGGGGCGATTTCTTGTATGCCTCGTTGGAGGGCTGCGGAGTTGTCTATGTTGCCAAATTCGGAGTAAACAATTCGTTTTCCTGATTGGTTGTTTGGATTGGAGTTTTTGGGTTTTGATGTACTCATAGTAGTTTGGTGTTTGGAGATTTTCTGTGGGGGGGCGGGTTTATGTAGATTGTTGGCTGGTATTAAATATTATTGGTAAAACCCGCCCCTACAGCAATTGATTTTTTGGTGGGATTAAGGGCGCACATTTCCCGGTTTCAATTGAATTATATCGTGTTCTGACTACGATAGTTAGTTGCCTGCTGAATGTACTGCTAATCGCCCTATGATATAAATTGCCGATCGACTGTGGTAAAATTATGGAAGTAGAACCCAGGGAAATTCGACGTTATATCCGACCCGATGGCAGGATTCCTTTCTTAGAGTGGTACTATGCTCTACGAGATGGTAAGGCCCAAGTTAAGATTGATGCAAGGCTTGAGCGAGTTGCTCTGGGTAATTTCGGGGATTATAAGTCAGTCGGAGATAGTGTCTATGAACTCAGGATTAACTATGGCCCTGGCTACCGGATCTATTTTAGACAAGTAGGATCGACAATAGTGCTTCTGCTCTGTGGTGGGGATAAAAGTACCCAAGAACAAGACATTATAAAAGCGAAGGAGTATTCGACTGACTATGAAACAAATGACAATGCCTACCAGCGATAGCTACTATGAGTCCCTCATTGAATCACTCAAAGATGCGGAACACGCTGGTGCTTTTATCGGGGCTATCTTGGAAGAGAAAGATGCTGAACCTGAATTGCTCAGAAATGCAATTAGAAAGGTAATTGAGGCTCGAATCAGGATGAATGCTCTTTCGGATGCGGCTAAGCAGTATCATGAAAGGCTTGATAAGATGCTGACAGCAAGTTCTGGTTCGGAAATTTATTGTTTTGTAGAGTTGCTTGAAGCCTTGGGGTTTAAATTAGGAATTACTGTGGAAGATGGTGAATTGCCTGCTGAATGTACTGCTAATCGCCGTATTATAGAAATTGGCGATCGACTGTGGTAAAATTATGGAAGTACAACCCAGGGAAATTCGACGTTACACTACAGCAGAGGGTAGAGCGCCATTTACTGAGTGGCTTGATTCCCTGCGCGATCGCAATGTTAGATTTAGAATCAAGTCTAGGCTTGACCGAGTTGAGCAAGGTAATCTCGGAGATTTTAAGTCGGTGGGAGAAGGAGTTTTTGAACTCAGAATTAATTATGGCCCCGGCTACCGCGTCTACTTCGGACAAGTTGGTTTGACAATTGTGGTAATCCTCATAGCTGGGGATAAAAGCACCCAAGCACAAAACATTCAACAAGCTATAGAATACTGGAAAGATTATGAACAATGTGAAAATGCCTAGGAGTGATAGCTACCGCGAGTACCTCATTGAATCTCTGAAAGAGCCGGAAGAATCTGCTGGGTATCTTGAGGCTATCTTGGAAGAGAAAGATGCTGAACCTGAATTACTCAGAAATGCAATTAGAAAGGTAATTGAGGCTCGAATCAGAATGAATGCTCTTTCGGATGCGGCTAAGCAGTATCATGAAAGGCTTGATAAGATGCTGACAGCAAGTTATGGTTCGGAAATTTATTGTTTTGTAGAGTTGCTGGAAGCGTTGGGTTTTAAATTAGGAATTACTGTGGAAGATAGTGAGTTGGGCGTTGAGTCGGAATCAACGATGATTGAGGAATCAAAGTTATCGCGGGAAACAGCTAATTTATAGCTGATTGTAGCTTTTTTATAGATCGCACATGAGGTTAATCTAGACTATCGGCTGGGTGGGGGCGGGTTTATCTAGATTGTTTGTTGGTATTAAATATTATTCGTAAAACCCGCCCCTACAGGTCATCGTAGGGGCGGGTTTTACAAATAGTCTACGTCGGAAACCAAAAATATAATAAACCCGCCCCCGCCCAAGGACAAAATTGCGTTGGATTAGCAAAAACAGAATTTATAATTGTTAAGTTTCCATTCAATTAGTTTCCCCAGCGAGTGGGGACAGATTAGGGTATATCTTCCACCCCGAGGATATGAAAGTTTCCATTCAATTAGTTTCCCCAGCGAGTGGGGACCTGACACTGATGGAAGGTATCAACTTCCAGAACGTCGCGTTTCCATTCAATTAGTTTCCCCAGCGAGTGGGGAGAGCTTCATTATACACCGCATACAGCGCAATGTGTCCAGAGGCCATTTGCGAGGGGGTCGAAAATTGTCTTGACAAACAGCGCAAATTCCCCGAAAAAAATCGCTCAAACCCTTGCCCAGTAATATATCGAGGGGGTCAACGACCGAATCGACATCACAGCGATTTGCCTACCCCCTCGCAAAATTACCCGATCGCCCACCGCCCCGCCCCATCGACTCGATATAATAAAATCTGTCCCATTATCCCCACAAAGTCCGTGACAGTCACACCCCTGCGTCTCACCACCGAAACCACCACCGCCCAACGCCCCGACTCCCTCGGTAGATTTGGCAAATTCGGCGGCAAATACGTCCCCGAAACCTTGATGCCGGCTTTATTCGAGCTCGAAGCGGCTTTTCATAAATACCGCAGCGAGCCGGAATTTCAACAGCAACTCCAACAATTACTCAAGGATTATGTAGGCCGCCCCAGTCCATTGTATTTCGCGGAACGCCTCACCGAACACTACGCTAAACCAGACGGCACTGGCCCGCAAATTTACCTCAAACGCGAAGATTTAAACCACACTGGTGCTCACAAAATTAACAATGCTTTGGCTCAAGCATTGCTCGCAAAACGCATGGGCAAAAAGCGCGTGATTGCCGAAACTGGAGCCGGTCAACATGGTGTTGCTACTGCCACTGTTTGCGCTCGCTTCGGGATAGAATGCGTTGTCTACATGGGCGTTCACGACATGGAAAGACAGGCTTTAAATGTGTTTAGAATGCGCTTGATGGGTGCGGAAGTTCGGGGTGTTTCTGCGGGTACGGGAACTCTCAAAGATGCTACTTCTGAAGCGATTCGCGATTGGGTAACAAATGTCGAAACAACTCATTATATTCTAGGTTCGGTAGCGGGGCCCCATCCTTACCCGATGATGGTGCGCGATTTCCATGCGATTATCGGTCAAGAAACCCGTGCTCAGTGTCTAGAAAAGTGGGGTGGTTTGCCGGATATCTTATTAGCTTGTGTGGGCGGCGGTTCCAATGCTATGGGTCTTTTCCATGAGTTTGTTGGGGAAGAAACTGTGCGGTTAATTGGTGTTGAAGCAGCCGGAGAAGGTGTGGAAACTGATAAACACGCGGCTACTTTGACTAAGGGAACTGTGGGTGTTCTGCACGGGGCGATGAGTTATTTGTTGCAGGATAATGAGGGCCAAGTGATTGAGCCTCATTCGATTAGTGCAGGTTTGGATTATCCTGGTGTGGGACCGGAACATAGTTATTTGAAGGATGTTGGTAGGGCTGAATATTACAGTGTTACTGATGCACAAGCTTTGGATGCTTTTCAACGGTTGTCGCAGTTGGAGGGGATTATTCCGGCTTTGGAAACTGCTCATGCGATCGCCTATTTGGAGACTCTTTGTCCGCAGTTAACCGGCAGTCCGCGGATTGTGCTTAACTGTTCTGGACGTGGTGATAAGGATGTGCAGACTGTGGCGAAGGTTCTGAATATCTAGTTTAACGGAATTTTGGGCGATCGCTCTGTAGGAATTAGTAATACCAATTTCATAAAGTAGCGCTAGATATTACCCCCCCAACCCCCCCTTATTAAGGGGGGGCTAAGACTTCATCCATAGCACATATGAAAGAAAAATGGTATAACAATTAACTTGCTCTCTCGGTTTATGTCATGTACAAATCTTTAGTTTTGATGTCCCTGGGATTGCTAGCAATCCTGCCTAATTGTTCCCAAGTTATTCCTACAGAATCGCAGCCACAAAATCCCATGAAGAATACTAATCTTGCTTCTAGCTCAATTACTGATTTAGAAACAGCGGTAAACCAACAAGTTAATCAATATCGAGCTTCTAAGAAGTTGCCGCCACTTAGTATCGATCCGCGAATTACTAAGCAAGCTAGGATTCATAGCGAAAATATGGCAAGTGGGAAGGTTAAGTTTAGCCACGACGGGTTTGAGGGGCGGGCTAAGGCGATCTCGATTCCCTATCAAAGTGTAGCTGAAAATGTGGCTTACAATATGGGCTTCAGCGACCCGGTACGTAATGCTGTTGATGGTTGGATTAAGAGTGATGGCCACCGTAAGAATATGGAGGGTCAGTTTAATTTGACTGGGATTGGGATTGCGAAAAATGCGAAAGGGGAGTATTATTTTACTCAGCTTTTTGTCCGTAGTCGTTAATTTAAAGTCATTAGTCATTAGTCATGAGTCATTAGTTATGAGTTATTGGTAGCAGAACAGCAAATAACAAATAATAAATGCCCAATTCCCAATTCCCAATTCCCAATTCCCAATTCCCAATTCCCCATTCCCAATTCTTAAATAATGGAATTTCCTAATTTTCAAGTGTGCGATCGCGATCTTCCCGATTCTCTCTTATCTTACTATTTGACCGCAGGGGCGATCGCTGTTGATACCGAAACAATGGGTTTGATGCCCTGGCGCGATCGGCTGTGTTTGGTGCAGTTGTGCAACCCAGAAGGTAAAGTTGTCGCGATCAAAATTGCTAAAGGCCAAAAAGAAGCGCCGAATTTAAAGAAATTAATGGAAGCTGAGAATATTGAAAAAGTATTTCACTTTGCCCGCTTCGATATGGCAACAATGCGTTACAATTTAGGGATTGACATTGCCCCGGTTTTCTGCACTAAAATAGCTAGTAAACTTGCGAGAACTTATACCAACAGACACGGACTGAAAGAATTAATTCTTGAACTGGAAAAGGTAGAACTAAATAAAACTTCTCAAAGTTCCGATTGGGGAAATTTTGACAATCTTTCCGAGGAACAACTGCGATATGCGGGGAACGATGTCCTCTATTTGTTGAGTGCTAAACAGAAGTTAACGGCGATGTTGCAGCGAGAGGAACGTTGGGAAGTTGCACAGCAATGTTTTCAGTGTTTGCCAGTTTTTGTAAGTTTGGATTTATTGCAATACAAAGATGTTTTTGAGCACGGATGATGTACTGGTGTACGAGTTCCCAGGCTCTTCCTAGAAACCTATAGGCTCTTACTCTGCCTCCTATTTTTGTGGTAGCTTGGGGCGAGGCAGAGCAAGAGTGACATCGGTTTCCAGGCTCTTCCTCGGAACCAGTTAAAAGTACCTCATATTATTTAGAAAGGCTATATATTACTATTCAACATGGTTTTGGTGCATCAAAGCTTCTATTTGATGGTCAACATTTCTAATTACTTTTTCCAAGGCCGGTAAACCATCTAAGGGCAAGGGAGCAAGTCGAGTGCGATCGCGAATTTGATTTACTTTTCGCTGCAATTCCTGAGCTAATTTTAGTGCATCCCGACTCAAATTAGACAACTGTTGCTGCTCATAAAACCTCAAAGCAGCCCCCCGCAACACTTGCAGCGTGGCTTCTTCGCCGCCGTTGGCAGGCATCACCCGCAAGCGCAATAACAAATGAGTTTCTTGATAAATTCGCTCAACTTCCACCTGTTCTATGTGTTCTACCCTACTCACAGGCATATCTGTCATCCGCTTCAACTCGTCGATGACTTCTTGAAACAATAGGGGATTGATATCTTCAAGCATTGATTTCAAAATGCCGTCTTGACTCCACAGAATCCGGCCTTGCAACGGCTGTCGCTCAAAAAACAGGCGGCCGATACCTTCTAGTAATATTTTGCCCAGCAATTCATGCAGCAATTGTCGCGCGGGTAATTTTGCCAAATGTTCCATGGGACTTGACAAGTGCAAGGGTTCTATCTCCAAAACTGGCAACCGAATTTCTGGGTAGGAAACCTCAGAAGAAGCTGGTTTAATTACTTTTGGCGCAGGTTTTAAGCCCAACCTGGTAGTAGGTTCGGGTTCTGGCCCTGACAGCACTGTTTCTACTTTTGGGGGGGAATTTAACGTTGTCTTGTTCTCCAGAGTGGGATTCGTCTGGATAGAAGTTGCTATGGTGGCTGTGGGCACTGTTTCTCTTGGTTGGTTAGCGTGCAATAAGTACGCTGAGAGCATTGAGTGCTGAGTTTCTGATGAAAGTTGCTCCGTGGTAACAGAGCAATTCATGTAAGCTAAAATTCGCTGTACATAGTCTAAAGCCGAGTCATCTTGTAGATCGACTACGCCCAGTTTTAATATATTACCTTCTAGAGATAGAGGCAAAACTTGATAGTAAAGACAGGCTTCAAAGGGGACAACCGTATCGATTAATGGAAATATTCGATCGGTGTTGATGACCGTCGTTGAGTTTGTTGGAGATGTGTATACCATTAGTCAATAAGTAATAGTCGGGGACAAGCGCGATCGCGCTTTTTGCGACACACCAACCTCATCCATCAAATTAAACGCTGTAACTTCCCTGACAGGGCATAAGTCTGAAGCCTGAATGTTCTTTTGAATAAAAATCGTGAGTCCAAGTCGCCCCTGGGATCGATCCTCCCATCTTAAGAGAGTTTTGCGACTAATTCACAAGTTTTAAATATGCACCACAACTGATAATTTATAGACAACCGCTTCAATTGACTTCAAATCATTATTTGTCAGGGCCCACATTTGGCAGCATCGCGCGGAGGCGTTGCTTGCTAGATACGTGAGTGTAATAGTTAATTTAGGATTAGGTAGAAAATCCTGAGAAGTCGATCGTGCTGTTAGTATCTTATCCTACCAAGCAGTAGTCGCAGTTAATTGCGGACAATTAAGGCCGCCGATCGCGATCGCGTCACTTTCAATTTAGCAATTGACACAAAATAAACCGGATCGGGAACTGATTTGTATCGAGCATAGAAGCAAAATGTTACAACTAATTAACTATTAGCAATGGTCTGCAACAGATTCAGGAGCGATCGTTGCGAAGAGATTGAGCTGCTAAATAGAGTTTAGTCCACTCGCCAATAACCTGATTGGTTTTCAATTTCAGTTCAGAGGCGATCGTCTCTACACTTTTACCTGCTTTGAGCGATTCTATCAAGTGCCGTTGAGCGGGAGTCAGGTTTTGCCAATAGTGCTCCCACTGAGTAGGAGTCAAACCCAAACTGTGTTCTTGCAGAGAAGTTTCCAGCCAACTAGCGACTAATTGGGGGGATTGTTTGACTGCGAACACCCGAATCGCGTGGTAGCTAACTTTTTCTCGCAACCGATAAATTTGCTTAATCGGAACATTCAAAGCTTCGGCGATGGCTTCCTGAGAACGCCCTTGCAGGTACAGCCGCAGCCACTGAGAGGCCAGCGGATCGACTTGGGCGGCCAAATAAGCCTCAAACTCTGCTTGGACAATCTGGCGCTGAGCTTGCCGTTCCTCCCAAGCTTGAGTTTCAACATAGTCAGACATCGCCTGTTCGTCTAGTAGGCTGACAGGTTCATCTGTATCATCCGGTAGTACCTGTTCCGACACCAGCCGCACCCAGTCTCCTGCTGGGACTTGGGTTAAGCCGCCCCGCTGGGAACGCCGCAGGTAGTTGACAAAACGATACACCAGCAGGGGCTGGTTGCGGATCGGGCGCAAACAATATTCTTCTACAGTTGCTAGCAGCAAAGAATTTCGCAAGCGTCTGTCTGAGGTACATTCAGCAATCCAGGCGATTTGCTGCTGAAGATATCGATCGGAATTGAGCATTTCCTGAATCACTTCTTGCAGCACATCCACCACACTCCGCTGTCTGTCGCGACTCAAAGACACCCACGCTTGGATTTTTTGTCGCAACACCACCAAACCGCCCAGTCGCCCAATCAAGTTGCGGTAAGCTTGTTCTGGTGGCAATCCCAGATACCGAGAAATCAAAATTCGATACAAAAAGTCGATCGCCCCAGTGGCGATCGCCAATTGAGTAGGATGGAGTGTATCAAATCTATCTGGCTGGTGTCCCAACAGCCAGCGAACCACACTCTGGCGAGTGCTCAAATTTTCGTCCTGGCAATCTTTTTCCAGTCGAGACTTCCAATCTTGTGCTAGTTTTTCGGCCAAAGTCATGTGCTGCTGAGATATGATCTTTCTCCCCGATTTTACGTGGTATGCTGAATTTTTGAGTCTTTTGAAGATATACGATCGTGTAGGAGGGCAACGCCCACGCGCGATCCGATAAATTACCTTAAACTAAATTCCATTACGGTGCGATATGGCTGCATTTTTATTAGAACTCGGTACAGAAGAATTACCCGCCTCCTTCGTCTGCGATAGTACCCAACAATGGCAGCGATTGATACCTGCAACTCTTGCCGAACAATTCTTGACAAACGACTCAATTAATGTATACGCTACTCCAAGACGTTTAGCCGTTCTCGTAACAGGACTGCCACTTCAACAATTAGACAGAGAAGAAGAGATAAAAGGCCCCCCCGCTAGTTCCGCTTTTAAAGATGGGAAACCGACGAAAGCAGCCGAAGGTTTTGCCAAAAAGCAGGGTGTGGAAATAGAGGCTTTGGAAGTTCGCCCCACAGATAAGGGCGATTTTGTATTTGTACTAAAAAAAATTCCGGGGCGGAGGACAGCGGATATTTTAGCTGAACTTGTGCCGGTGTGGATTAACAAATTGGAAGGCAAAAGATTCATGCGGTGGGCCGACGGAGATTTAAAGTTTCCGCGCCCGATTCGATCGCTAGTAGCGCTACTTGATGATAATGTACTGCCAATTACATTAGTCAGTGGTTCGGATACAGTCAAGAGCGATCGAATTTCCCAAGGACACCGAGTTTTGTACACCCCCCCTACACCCGCCCTGACTCAGGGAGAGACATCGACTCCTACACCCCCCCTTGCTAAGGGAGAGACATCGACTCCTACAGCCACCCTTGCTCAGGGGGAGACATCGATTCCTACAGCCACCCTGACTCAGGGGGAGACATCGATGATTCCTACACCCCCCCTTACTAAGGGGGGGACGGGGGGGGTTTCCATTCCCCAAGCAGAGGATTATGTCGAGTGTCTGCGCGCAGCTTACGTTGAAGTCGATCGCCAACAGCGCAAAAATCAAATTCAAGCCCAAGTAGAAGCCGCCGCCACAAAACAAGGCGGTTACGCAGACATCAGCGATGATTTACTAGAAGAAGTAACCGACTTAGTAGAATGGCCAAACGCCGTAGTCGGCAAATTTGACGACGAATTTTTGATATTGCCACCCGAAGTAATCACCACAATTATTGTCACCAACCAACGGTATTTTCCGATTCTCAAAAATCCTCAATACCCAGAACTTCTGCCCTACTTTATTACAATTTCCAACGGCGATCCAGCCAAATCAGCCATCATTGCCGCCGGCAACGAGCGAGTAGTGCGCGCCAGATTAGCAGACGGTCAATTTTTCTACAAAGCAGACTTGGCAAAACCTTTAGAAGAATATTTACCCAAGTTAGAAACAGTGACTTTCCAGGAAGATTTAGGGACTGTACGTGCAAAGGTCGATCGCCTGTGCAAAATAGCCAGTCTCCTGGTCAACCAACTGCAACTCCCAGAGACAGAGCAAGCCGATGTCGCCAGAGCAGCCTTACTTTGCAAAGCCGACCTAGTAACCCAAATGGTTTACGAACTGCCCGAAATGCAAGGAATCATGGGGCAGAAATACGCCCTAGCCAGCGGCGAATCAGAAGCAGTAGCCACAGCGATTTTTGAACATTATTTGCCCAAAGGTGCAGGCGACAATTTGCCCCAAACTCTCACAGGTCAAATAGTCGGAATCTCCGACAAACTAGATACATTAGTCAGCATCTTCGGCTTAGGAATGTTGCCCACAGGTTCCTCCGATCCCTTTGCCTTACGACGCGCCGCCAACGCCATTATCAACATTATTTGGACTGCTCAGTTGCCAGTAAATTTACACAAATTACTCGCGCAAGTAGTAGCAGAATTTACAGATATTCGCCCACAAACAAACCCGGAATTACTGTCACAATTATCAGAGTTTTTCCTGCAAAGAATTAGGACTTTGCTGGAAGAAGAAAAGAATGTAGATTACGATTTGGTGAATGCTGTTTTGGGAGAAAACGACCCCGAATATACCGAACGAGCATTGCGAGATTTATTGGACACTTTAGAAAGATCGCTTTTCTTGCAACAAATCCGCAATGACAATACATTGGATAAAATCTACGAAACAGTGAATCGTTCAACTCGTTTGGCGGCTCAAGGAGAGTTGGATAAAATCCAATTGGAACCAAAAACAGCGGTGAAACCAGAATTATTTCAAAAATCTTCCGAACAAGCTTTTTACGACGCAGTAGTCCAATTAGTACCACAAACCAAACTATCCAAGCAAACTCGGAATTATCAGCTATTAGTAGATAGTTTAACTCAAATTGCTCCGACTGTCAGCAACTTTTTCGACGGGCCAGAAAGCGTTTTGGTGATGGATTCTGACCCCGAAATCAAACGAAATCGGTTGAATTTATTAGGATTGTTGCGGAATCACGCGCGAGTCCTAGCAGACTTTGGCGCGATCGTCAATCGATCTTAGATAGCCAATTTTAGAAAGTAGCCAAACCTTTTGATGTAATATCAAATCCATTGGCATAGGAAACATCAAATTCTCTGATCTCCTCCTCTGCGCCCTCTGCGCCCTCTGCGGTTAAATAATCCCAAAAAAACCGTAACCCATACAAAAGGACAAAACCAGCAAAATTCGCTCTATCACACAAATTATGCCGATCGCTCATATCATTGGACTAGGAAAATCAGGAATAGCAGCCGCCAGACTGCTAAAACGCCAAGGATGGGAAATAACATTGAGCGATCGCTCATCTTCCCCAAACTTACTCAAACAGCAACAAGAACTAGCTCTCGAAGACATTAAAGTAGAGTTAGGTCAATCCTTTCAACCCGACGAATCTATACAACTAATAGTAGTAAGTCCCGGAGTTCCCTGGGACATTCCAGCATTAATCCAAGCCCGAAAATTAGGGATTGAAACCATCGGAGAAATGGAACTAGCATGGCGCTATCTCAAATCACCGTGGGTAGGAATTACCGGCACTAACGGGAAAACTACAACTACAGCTTTAATCGCAGCAATTTTTGCCGAAGCTGGACTCTATGCACCCGCTTGTGGCAATATAGGGTATGCTGCGTGCGAATTAGCTGCTTCCGAAAAACAGCCAGATTGGGTCATCGCCGAAATCAGCAGCTATCAAATAGAATCTTCCTCATCTCTAGCACCGCGAATTGGCATTTGGACGACTTTCACACCCGATCACCTCAGTCGCCACAAAACTTTAGAAAACTACTACAACATTAAAGCCAAACTGCTGAAAAAATCCCAATTCCAAGTGTTGAATGGTGACGATCCGTATTTGCGGGAAAAAGGACTTGACAACTGGCCTGATGCGTGTTGGACAAGCGTCAAAGGTGAAACAGAACTGTTAGGAAATAAAGATTTTGGGGCTTACATTAAAGACGGTTGGGTAATCGCTCAAAACCAGAAAATTCTGCCCGCTGATACTTTGAAAATGGTGGGAGAACACAATTTGCAAAACTTGTTGATGGCGGTAGCAGCGGCTAATTTAGCGGGAATCGATAAAAGTGCGATCGCCCAAGCCATTAGCAAATTCCCCGGAGTAGCCCACCGCCTCGAACACATCTGCACCTGGGAAGGCATAGATTTCATCAACGACAGCAAAGCCACCAATTATGACGCCGCCCAAGTCGGATTAGCCTCAGTCAGCGCCCCAGCAATTTTAATTGCCGGTGGCGATCCAAAAGAAGGCGAAGATAGCGCTTGGATTGATACAATCAAAGCAAAAGCTGTTGGGGTGTTGTTGATTGGAGATGCTGCGGGTATTTTTAGCGATCGGCTCGAACAAGCAAATTACAACGCATGGGAAATCGTAGAAACAATGGAAAGAGCAATTAAAAGAGCAGCAGAATTAGGTAAACAAAATAATGCAAAAGTAGTGCTACTTTCCCCAGCCTGTGCTAGCTTCGACCAATACCAAAACTTCGAGGAACGGGGAGACCATTTCCGGCAATTATGCCTCGATACCCTAGCTTAGATTGGCTTCGTAGTCACGACTTTCCTCCTGATTGTATAGCAACTGCAAAGGCTGTTAATATCAAACCCGTTGACATCGGAATTATTATTTCTCTCTTTTCTTTCTCTGTGTCCTCTGTGTTCTCTGTGGTTAAATAATTCCAATACAACCGGAATTGATATAAAAAACTTTGGTGATTTCTCCCCGAGCGGAGTCGAAGGGAGCAATCACCAAAGCGAATTTGCGGCTACTACATATTTTAAGCCACACCCAGCCAAATAGCTTTAATCCTATGCTGCTGTTCCCATTCGAGTCCATGAAAAACTACCATCATTTCCTCATGAGTGAAATCAATAATGATAGCGGCCAATTGAGCAGCAGTTGCCGCTTCCAACATGGCTTGTTTCAACTTGGTCATTACTTGTCGATCCATTAACACTAAATCTGGAATAGTTGCCTCCCATTCATTTTAATAGTACCTGCAAACATCTTTTACTCTTTGATTGTGTCAAAATTGCGCGATGATATTTTAAAGTCTGGGTGACAACGCTCAGAGCGCTTTTTTTTCTCAATCTCCAAAATTTTCACCTCCGAATTTAAACGCTGCTTCGATAAAACTTTAAGTTCCTGTTCGAGTTGACGATTTCCCCGGAGAAAAAAATCTTGAGAATTAGAACGAAACAAACCGCTATTGATTTGCTGAAGTTGGCTGGGTGTCAACACTTGGGCTGACACAGCAACCGGAAATCCAAAAGATGCAGCCAGCCACAAGCTAGGAATTATCTGTTTGAGAATGTTCTTCATGACTTTCCCTCGGATGTTTCACCTCAGTTGATTTTTCTGCTTCTGAGTTCAGGGCTAATTCATCTTCTTCGGCAATTTTTTCTTGCCATTCAACAAGTTGTTGAAAAAGTTGGGGGGTAATTTGAAAGACAGGCTTATTGATTTCTGACATATTTACTCCAAAAATTTAGGCGCTTGGGTAACAGGAAAATTCCCGGCTGAGCTAGGGAACGAGTAGAAACGAGATTAAGCGATTGTTAAAGCTTCAGGATCGACATGATGATGCCAGTGAAGGAACCGCCAAGTAAAGCTACAGTGGCTAAGGTACTAATTCCAAAACCCACGGCTCTTTTTTCGGCCGCTTGATAGTAACCCCAAGCAAATAAAATGCGTCCAATTATCCAAACTGCACCGACGGCAGCGGCAAAAATGGGGCTGATAAATTGCGCGCAGAGCCACAGGGATGGCAAAAATAATATCATTTGCTCTAAGGTGTTTTGCTGAACTCGCAATACTCTCTCAAAGTCGGGATTGCCTGTCACTTGGGGAGGAGAAACTTTGTATTTGAATCTAGCTCTACCGACGTTAATCGTGACGATAAAATAGAGTAATAGTGCTGAGGCGGTAACTAGGCTTGGCCAAAGTATGGCGTTTGTTTCTGCGATCATGATTCAGGTATGATTGGAGTAGATATCTTAATTATAAGGCAAACAGCAGAAGCCACCCCCCACCCCCCCCAAGGCAGGGTGGATTAATTGTCACAGGATAAAGGTATCATAGAATAGGCGATCGGGTATTCACAACTTGGAAGACTATCAGTCATGGAGTGCATCAACAATGAACTTAATTGAAGCAATTAAATCTGTTCCCGACCATCGACAACCGAGAGGAATCAGACATCCTTTATGGCTGATACTAACAATAATTTTATTAGGCAGTTGTACGGGATATTGGGGCTATAAGCCCTTGGTTGATTTTACCACAAATCATCGAGCAACCCTCATCAAATTATTTAAGCTGTCACCCGATGTTAGATTTCCGTCAGACTCGACTTTGAGAAACATAATTCAATCATTAGATTTTGAGATTATCGCCATCCTTTTTTCAGAAGTGGCAAAGGATTGCTATAGTTTGATTTTTTAATCTGAGGTAAGTAACTTTTGGTAAAAATCTAATAACTGTTGAGCTAAAGCTTTGTTTGTATAACTCTTCATGACTCGATCGTAACCGCGTTTAGCCAAATCTGACACCAACTCTGGCTGCTCCATTAATTGATGCAAACATTCTTGCAATTTCTCTACATTTCCTTCAGGAAATACTAAGCCTGCATCTCCGATAACGTGGGGAATTTCGCCGCAGTCGGAACCGATTACTGGAACTTGACAAGCCATGGCTTCGATTAAAACGTGACCAAATTGTTCTTTCCAGCCTACTGTTGTTAAAGTTTTGAATTTATAACTTGTTTGGGATGGCAATACTAAACAATCCATCAAGTTAATGTATGGGGGTACAGCTTCATGGGAAACGCTTTCTACCCAGATTATTTTGTCGCTGATTCCCCATTCAAGAGATTTTTCGGTAATTTGCGATCGCAATTTTCCTTGCCCTACTAACAGCCATTTCCAAGGGTATTTTTTCAAGCCTGCTAAAGCTGTCGCCAAAGTTAACAATCCTTTCTCTTCGACAAACCGCCCTACATAGCCTACTACAAAATCTGTAGGTTTAATCCCTAATTTTCGTGATAAATCAGCATCTTTAGAAGTGGGATAAAAAAAAGTTTCATCTACTCCCAGTTGTGGCATTACTTGCAGTGCACCTGTGTAGCCCCGCTGGCGCAATATTTTAGCCCCGTCTAGGTTGCCGGCAATAATTCCATCGGTGTTTTGCAGATTGCAATTTTCTAACAGGGAAATAGGCCATTTCAATTCATAGGATAAGTTCCACCAGGTAAATAAGATATTTTTTGCTTTGAGATTGAGCAAATTATTTAGTAAGATTAACTGGGCATAGGCTAGGGATTTTGAACCTTGTTCGACTTGGATAATCTGCGGTTTAAATTGGTGTAAAATTTTAATTAAATCTTTCCCAAAGGTGAGTAAGCCTTGATTGTTTTGACTAAAGTTATAAATTGGTACTACTTTAAATGACCCTTCTTGATAAAATTCACTTGTTATGGTTTTATTTTGTACGCCTCCGGGTTTCCAGCGTTGCGGTACTATAACTGTTACTTGAATGCCCGGTTCAAGGTTTGCTAAAATCTTGAATTTTGCCCGGTTAATGTCAACAATATAGGTGTGGCTAGCAACGAGGATTCTCATTTATTGGAAATGGGGGGATGGGGAATACAAATTATTTAGCGTTAATGTTATCTTGATGGGTGTAGATTTGTCCGTCTCTGGCGATCGACTGAATTACGGTGTTGATAGCGCTGAGAAAACCGAGAATGTAAAATGCAAATCTGGTGAGGATTTTAAGGGGCGATCGACTTTTATAGCAAGGTGGATTGCCGAAAACGTGACAGTCAAACAGTTTGGTGAAAAATCCTAGGCATTGAAATACTGTTAAATTTTTGAATCCCATTAGGAAGTGGTTGTGATAAAATGTGAGTTGATATTCGAGCGATCGCGTACTTATGTCGTGACACCCGCCGCTTTCTTCTCCCAAATGAACTAAACAAGCATTGGGATCGTACCAAATTTTAAAACCAGTCGATCGCAATCTCAAGCAAAAATCCGACTCTTCCCGCACCGCACTACCTGCAAACCGCTCATCGAAGCTCAAACCGCACTCGGCAAAAACCACCCTGCGAAATGACATATTGCAACCTCTAGCCGACAGCACTTGCTGTGGTTGTATAGTATGTACCAAGTCGATAAAATACCAACCAATCGCTGCATCCATCGCTTCGGGTGGCAAATATTCGATCGCCAAATCACCCCCAGAATCGCCCAATTTCATTCTGTCAAACACCCTACCCGCCACACATCCGATATCCGGTTGGGCTAAATAGTTGCTAGCATGAGCAGCCAAAAAACCCTTTGGCAACTGTACATCATCATCAATAAATAAAATAATATCTCCAACGGCGCGCCGCACCGCATAATTACGAGCACCAGGCAAATTCGCCCAATTTACCCGAAACCAGCGAATCCTACCAGCATTAGCCAATTGTTCTAAATAAGCTTGAGTTTCCGATTCATGGATGGGAGTTTGATCGATTACTAAGACTTCAAAATTGTGATAATCTTGCCCCATCAAATCAGCCAGCGTCTCTCGCAGGCTTTGCTCGCGGTTGTAGGTGGGGATGGCAACAGAAATCATCATCATTTTAAGTTTTTTTATGAATCATTTAACCTTTCTAGGATGCAGAAAACACAGAGTATGAAAGGAGAGAGATGAATCATATTAATTCCAGTTGTATCGGAATGATTAAACCACAGAGGACACAGAGGACACAGAGAAAAAGAAGAGAGAAATAATAATTCCGATGTCAACGGATTTGATATAAGAAATGGGGAAAGTACACTGGGAAGAGGAAGAGTGTTAGCAATTACCAATTCCCCATGCCCTATTCCCCTGCCCAATTTTCATCAAATAGTGTGGTATTTCTGAACTGCTAAAACTAAATTTTCAGTCCAGAAATTAGCCAATTCTGCGCTGGAAGCTTCCACCATGACTCGGATCAAAGGTTCAGTACCAGAAGCGCGGACGAGCACCCGTCCTTCTTCTCCCATTGCAGTTTTAGCACGGGCGATCGCTCCTTGCAAAGCTTCGCATTCATGCCATTTTAGGCGTTTTTCCCGATCGTCCACACGGACATTGCGCAACAATTGGGGATAAGTTTCAAAGCTGCCATCCACCAATTGTGCCAAAGATTCTCCAGACTCCCGCACCAGGGAAGCCATGTGCAAAGCAGTTAACAAACCATCGCCGCCGATACCGTAATGAGGGCAAAGAATGTGTCCTGACTGTTCGCCGCCCAACATCGCACCGGTGCGCTCCATTTCAGCATGAACGTGCTGATCTCCCACCGCAGTTCTAATTAATTTGCCCCCCAATTCTTCCCAAGCTCGCTCAAAGCCGAGGTTAGCCATTACAGTAGAAATAATTAAATTTTCTGGCAATTGTTCGCGTTGCCGCAAATTCTTACCCCAGAGATAAAGAATGTAATCGCCATCAATCGATCGACCTTCGTTGTCAACACCCAAAACTCGATCGGCATCGCCATCAAAAGCAAATCCCAAATCAGCATTGTGCTCTAAAACAGCAGCTTGCAAACTGTCGAGATGAGTAGAACCGCAGTTAACATTAATGCGATCGCCATCAGGAGAGTTGTGTAAACAGATAACATCGGCCCCCATTTGCGCGAACACCGCCTCACCCAAGCGCGCCGCCGCCCCCCAAGCCAAATCCAACACGATCCGCATTCCGCGCAAATTCACTCCTTGCAGTGAACCTTCCAAGGAAGTGGCATAATCTTTAACCAACTCTGGGCGGTGGTGATGATGGCCCCAAGCCAAGCTAGCAATGGGAACCTTGGCCCCTCGGATGCCCGCTTCGATTTGTTCTTGCAAATGTTGAGACAGCTTCGTGCCATTGGCACCGAAAAACTTAATGCCGTTATCTTCTGGGGGATTGTGGGAAGCGGAAATCATCACTCCGCCCATGGACTCGGTAACACTTGCCAGATAGGCAACGCAGGGAGTAGGGCACAGGCCCAAATTCCAGACTTCTAAACCAGCGGCTGTCAAACCCGCCGACAGTGCCATTGCCAGCATATCGCTGGAATTTCTGCTGTCTTGGCCCAAAATCACCGGGCCTTGGTTGGGGGAATTTTGGCGTAAAACTTGTCCTGCCCAGAAGCCAATTTGCATTGCTAGCGGTGCATTCAGCAATTCTCCTACTTTGCCACGAATGCCGTCTGTGCCGAACAGTTTGGTATTTGGCAGGGGGAGGTTGTTTCCTACCAAAATAGTCTCTGGGCGTTTGGCTGGCTGTACTGAGTTAGCAGCCTGAATTTCGCTGCCGCGATGGCGCGAAGGTGTCTGAACCATATTCACTCCTTTAGGAATATTCACACTCACACTTTGCAGTTTATGGTACAACTGAAAGTCTGTTTTTTCAGCGTTAAGTCGATTTATTTCTGGAATAGCTCCAGCAACCTGAGACTTAAGACTACCCTGACAAAAGTTTGATTATCTGTGAATATACGCCATCTAATTAAACTTTCAGGTTGCTCGGCCGGTTCTAGGATACCAGTTTAGTTGCAGGAGGCGGTGTCGCCGGACTAACAGTCACCATTGGCATGGCTCAACAACTGCGAGTGTAGAAGGTTAAGGCTGTATTGCCGTAAAATTTTTGGCGGCAAATTTCGAGGCCGGAAATGGGGACAGCCTCGCGCTGGCGACTGTGTTCGATCGCTATTTCACCATGGGGTGCTAACATTTCTTGGCTGGCGATCGCATTCAAGACAGGCTCGTACAAGTTGCTGGCGTAGGGCGGATCGAAGTAAATGCGATCGAACTGCTGTCGGGCTAGAGTCGCCAATTTCGCAGTCGCACTTCCCCGCAAGATGTGAAATTCTTGGGATGACTTTGCCACTTGCTGCCAATTTTGCTGAATAATGGCACAAGCTTTCGCCGACTGTTCAATCCCAGTGACACTCAAAGCCCCGCGACACAAAGCTTCTGCACCCATGGAGCCACTACCGGTACAAATGTCAAGCCATCTGCAATCGGCGATCGTCCCTTGCCAAATATTAAATAAAGCTTCTCTGACTCGCGCAGGTGTGGGGCGAGTTGCGAGTCCGGGCAGGGTTTTTAGTTGGCGATTGCCACAGATTCTCAAGCTCATTTAAAATTCCGATCTTAAAGTAGATTCTGTTTTTTTAGATGGGAAAACAGAAGTTTGAATGTAATTTTACTTATAGCACATAAGCGTTCAATCTCAACTATATTCGGCTAGTTTTTGAAGCAAAAACAAGAATCATCAAGCAATAATCTCGGCGAAAAATCGGCAAAAATTCATGGCATTATGGGGGTAGAGATTTTGGGATATGCTGCTGGCGGATGGGTTGGCTGATTTGATTTGAGCGCACCCAAAACATTTTGAGAGTCTCATCTGAACTGGTGATAAGTCAGAGATTCATAAAGTTGAGTCCTTGAGCGATCGAGGTAAACATCGGGAGGTTAGTGATATGATGCTAGTAAATATAAATTCACTCTAGAGCTGGACTACTACGCACAAATCTGGGATCGGGCAGTTGCAGCCGTTTCGCCCAATTACACATCTCAAGATTGCTCTAATTGTGGTATCAGAGGATTACGATTTGGATTCTATGGATTTAAAACTTTGGCCCGGAAAACCCTATCCCTTGGGTTCAAAATGGGATGGCGAAGGCACAAATTTTGGCCTGTTTTCAGAAAATGCCACAGGGGTTGAATTGTGCTTGTTCGATGAACAAGGTTGGGAAACTCGACTGCCACTGACTGAAGTCTATAATTTCATCTGGCACGGCTATGTTCCTGGCATCAAACCCGGTCAATTGTACGGGTTTCGCGTCCACGGTCCCTACGACCCCTTAGCGGGACATCGCTTCAACCCTGCCAAACTGTCGATCGACCCCTACGCTAAAGCGATCGCAGGAGACGTGGTTCACGGACGGGAAATCTTCGGCTATGACTGGGACGACGAAAAGGAAGACCTATCCTATAGCGCCTTAGACGATTCTCACTTAGTTCCCAAATCCGTTGTCATCGATGAATCCTTTGATTGGGAAGGTGACACTCACCCCCAACTCCCTTGGCACAAAACAGTCATCTACGAGATGCACGTCAAAGGCTTTACCAAACTCCATCCCGACATTCCTGAAGCCCTGCGGGGAACCTACGCCGGACTCGCCCATCCCGCAGCCATCGACCATCTCAAATCCTTGGGGATTACTGCAGTCGAACTCCTCCCCGTCCATCACTTCATCGGCTGTCCCGGCTTTCTGGATGCCAAGGGATTGCGAAACTACTGGGGCTACGATTCGATCAACTATCTCGCGCCTTACTCCGGCTACAGTGCCAGTGGCAACACCGGTCAACAGGTGAATGAGTTTAAGGGGATGGTCAAAGCCTTACACGCTGCTGGAATTGAGGTGATTATCGATGTGGTCTACAACCACACGGGAGAGGGCAACCACATGGGCCCTACCATCTCATTTCGTGGCATTGACAATGCCGCTTACTACCGCCTCGTCGAAGGCGCTCCCCGCTACTATATGGATTACAGCGGCTGTGGCAACTCTCTGAATGTCTGCCATCCCCAAGTGTTGAAGCTGATTATGGATAGCTTGCGCTATTGGGTGTTGGAGATGCACGTCGATGGGTTCCGCTTCGATTTGGCGACGGTTTTAGCGCGGGAAACCGATCGCGTCGATACCTTTGCCGCCTTTTTTGACATCATCCACCAAGACCCCGTTTTGTGCGAGGTCAAGTTAATCGCTGAACCCTGGGATATCGGCGAAGGTGGCTATCAAGTTGGCCAATTCCCCTTGCTGTGGTCGGAATGGAACGGCCGCTACCGCGATACCATGCGGGACTTTTGGCGGGGAACCAACGAAACTCTGTCTCAGTTTGCCTATAGCTTTACTGGGAGTTCCGACCTCTACGAAAGTAACGGACGGCGACCCCATGCCAGTATCAACTTTATCACCGCCCACGATGGATTTACGCTCAAGGATCTCGTCAGTTACAACCAGAAACATAACGAAGCCAATGGCGAAAACAGTCGCGATGGGGAAAACTACAATCGATCCTGGAACTGCACGGCGATCGAACTTGCAGCAACCCAAGCCCTAGAACCAGGAGCATCTGCACCCTGTTTTGACCCCTCTGCTGGGGATGGCGACACCGACGATCCCCAAGTCCAGTTGCTGCGAGAACGACAACAGCGGAATTTCCTGACTTCGTTACTGCTGTCTCAAGGTGTTCCGATGCTGGTGGCTGGAGATGAAATGGGGCGAAGTCAAGGCGGCAATAACAACGCCTATTGTCAGGATAACGAAATCTCTTGGGTGGATTGGGGATTGCAGTACAAAAATGCTGACTTGCTCGAATTTACGCGCCAGTTAACCCGTTTGCGGCGCGAACATCCCATATTTCGTCGCCGTAAGTGGTTCCAAGGACGTGCCATTCACGGTTCCCAAGTCAGCGATATTACCTGGTTCAACCCCGACGGCGGGGAAATGACTGATGAACAGTGGAAAGTAGGGTATGCCAAGGCGATCGGAATTTTCCTCAACGGTGAAGAGATTGCCTCCCCAAATGCTCGTGGCGAACGGATTATTGATGATAGTTTTCTGCTGTTTTTCAATGCTCACTGGGAGGCGATCGATTTCGTGATTCCCCCTCGGTTTCAGGGCTTGGAGTGGATTGCCGTTCTCGACACCGCCGAACCGAAATTTGTGGAATCTCAAAGGATAATTTATACAAAACGGAAAAAGATTCCTGTGACGGCGCGAGCGATAGTGATTTTAAAATGTCTAAATGGACACCCCCGGTCACTATAGGCTCCGATTCTTAAGAATTTACAGCTTTCCTAAAAACCCGGTTTCTTCAATAAACCGGGTTTTTAATCGACTTTAAGCAGCTACTTTTTCCCTCACCTGCATCACAAAATTTGACAACATTTGCAATCCCGTGCTCGAAGACTTTTCCGGGTGAAATTGTACAGCCATCAGATTATCTTTGGCGATCGCCGCCGTCACATTTTGACTACCATGAGTCACCATTGCCGATCGCACTTTCGGATCGACTGGATCGACATAATAAGAATGCACAAAATAAACCCAAGGTTGAGCCGGCAAATTTTGCCACAGCGACAAATCCTGAGCAAATTGCAATTGATTCCATCCCATGTGCGGAATTGTCAACCCAGGCTCTGAACTAAACCGTCGCACAGTTCCCGAAATCACTCCCAAACCCGGTTCTACACCTTCTTCGGAACTTTCAAACAGGATTTGCAAACCCAAACAGATGCCTAAAAAAGGTTTTCCAGAGGCGATCGCACTGATTATCGGTTCTATCAATCCGCGGGTTCTTAAATTCTGCATTGCCGGATCGAAGGAACCCACACCCGGTAAAACTACGGCATCAGCCTGGTCAATCATCGCCGGATCGTCCGTAATTTTTGGCACTGCACCCACATTTTCCAAGCCTTTACAGACCGAGTGCAGATTGCCCATGTCATAGTCCACTACTGCAATGACAGACATTGACTTACTTGCCTTATATTATCAATGGAACTATATTACCAAAATTATTGATGAATACCAAAATTTTGCTAACATCCTTCGACACTTGGCAACCTCATCAAAAATCCAACTCTTCTGACGACTTATTAGCCCGGATTTCCCAGATTAAATCTTTGCCTTACTCTTTGACTTTCTTGAGAAAACTGCCAGTAGATTTTCAGGAAGCACCCAATTTGGCGATCGCCGAAATCAACCAACTCCAACCAGACCTAATCGTCTGCTGTGGCATGGCAGAACGTTCCCAAACATTAACCCTAGAATCCTGCGCTTGCTGCGACCAAAATATTCTCAAAACAGCCGTTAATCTCGAATATCTAATTGCTGATTTACCAAATATTAAAATTAGTCATAATGCCGGAAAGTTTGTGTGTGAAGCCCTTTATTATGCAGTATTAAAACACCTTGCTGACTCTCAACTGAACACCCAATGTGTTTTCGTACACGTCCCAATATTAACACCAAAGAATACCGACAAAATTCTCGCCGATTTTTCAGTGCTTTTAACTCGCCTCACAACCAACAACCAACAACCAACAACCAACAACCAACAACAAATAACAACTAACCAATAACCAAT
Organism: Microcoleus sp. EPA2; assembly: GCA_020882975.1. Taxonomy (GTDB): domain Bacteria; phylum Cyanobacteriota; class Cyanobacteriia; order Cyanobacteriales; family Microcoleaceae; genus Microcoleus. Next base: position 110,878 of record JAHRFD010000020.1, read on the forward strand.
AACCAATAACCAATAACAACTAACAACTAACAACTAACCAATAACAACTGACAACTGACAACAGTCAATTGCCAATTGCCAACTTTCTAGCCGCCGTAATTCCAGCCAGTGCTTTCTAGCAGCAAGGGTTCGCCCTCCCGGTGAACCCCCGCAGCCACAACTTCACCGACATACACCGTATGATCGCCGTGTTCCACAGCGCCGACAACCTTGCACTCCAGATAACCCAGAGAATCCGAAATAATCGGACAACCAGTTTCGGCCCCGGCATAAAATTCTACATCCTCAAATTTATTGCCTACCCGGCGCTGGGGCTTAAAGAATTTTTGGGCTAACTCTTTTTGTCCTGCTTCCAGGAAACTCAAAGCAAAGACACCGCTAGCTTTAATCATGGCGTGGGATTTGGAGTCTTGCTTGACGCAGTTCACCACTAAGGGAGGAGTAAAGGAAGATTGCATCACCCAGCTAGCGGTGAAGCCGTTGACTTCTTCACCGTCTTTGACACCGCAGATGTATAGTCCATGAGGGATTTTGCGGAGGATGGTCTTTTTCGCTTGTTCGTCTAGCACGGGCTTACCTGTTCGATCGATAACTTTACACCGCCAAGTTTAACTTTTGGAGACCCCATAAACCAACTGTCTCAAGGGCGATCGGAGCGACACGAATGCTGAGACTGCCAATATTGCTTTTTTTGATACAAAATTTGCTGCTACATCCCTATTTATTTGATTAACTTTCATTAATTTGCATATTAGATGAATGTAAGTATATACTTAATTGCAAGATTATCAAGTTAAAATTTGTAGCTTTTTTTCCATCTTCAAATTTTAAAGCAATTCGGAGATATGCTGATGACAGAATCATTTAAGCGGAACTTTGGTTTAGGTATAGTCGGATTCAGCCTATTATCTCTAATTTGTTTTGGGATAATAGGGATTGGCAGAGATATCAACAGCCCGCTCAATTTTGACGGTGCCACGATTTACGCTGCTGGACGTGCTTGGTTGATGGGTTTGAATCCCTACAAGCTCGATCTTTTAAATAAAAGTGTAGCCGGAGTCAAGGAAATTCCAGGCTTTGAGGATGGCGGTTTCTTTTATCCTCCTCAATCCGCAATATTTTGTCTGTTTGTAGGTCTTTTTGATTACTCAGTTGCCAAATTCGTCTGGCTAGGACTCAACTTGATCTCGATCGCAGCTATCGTGGTGATGACACTGGAGACGATAAATAGATCCCCAAATCATCGTGGACATCAACTCGGCCGTTGGGTAATGGCTGCCATCATTATTGGCAACCCATTCACCACTCATGTGGTATGGATGGGTCAAACTTCTTTGATATCTTTTGCTGCTACCATGGGTGCTTGGTTTTTCAGCCAAAAACAAAAAGATGTATTAGCGGGGATCTGTTTGGGTTTAGCTAGCTTTAAGCCACAAATCTGCTTATTGCTAGGTTTTTGGTTTTTGTTAGAACGCCAATGGAAAATATTAGCTGTATCCCTGGCAACCGTGGTAGTTATGAGTGCTTATCCCTTGGTATTCTACGGCGGGCCAATTGGCACCCTGGAAGCATGGCGTCAAGGAATTCAAGATAGTTACCTAGTTGTAACTTTCAATAAGCCAGGGTTTCAAGATAAAGTCGGTATGGAAAGTCTGTTGGCTTTTTTTGGCTGGAATTTACCAGGAATCAAGATTTTGGGATTGATTTTAACTGCTTTGTTGTGGGTATTCCGCAATAAAATCAACCGAGAAGATATCTTTGCTGTACTTATGGGTATATCGTTTACATTTTTAGGGTATACTCATGTTTACGATTACGTTGGTTTGCTCCCCATAGTGACATCTCTGTGGCTGTATTGCTACGGCAATCAAAAAGCTGCTATCGGCATGATAGGTCTAGTATTTCTGCTATTTTTTCCCAGACGCATATTTTTGGCTGCGGGTCTTCCTTTTTTAGTTCACTGGAGAACAATTGTGGTTTTGATACTTTTGATTAGTCTGTTGTTCTTCAGCATCAAAGCTAAATCCCATCAAAGGTTGCAGCCAGAAATTGCTTGATTTGGAGTGAGTTGGGAGGGACGAAGATAATTTTAAACTTCCACTCACAACTCACTACTCAAAACTCTTATAAAAAAACATTCGGCAAGCGGAAAACTCTGAGTCTTTAGACCTGAGATGCAAGCGACACGGGCGGTTTCAACCGCCTTGAATCTTTCTTAATTCGTAACATTTAAAAGCAGAGAAAGACGTTAAGATGTAAGCAAGGAGGTGAGGAAGATTGTTGACAAACTATGTTTATAAGTTGCGCCCCA
>JAHRFD010000021.1 GCA_020882975.1 Microcoleus sp. EPA2
CTTCAAGTCGGGATAGGGCATTGCCACGACTCTAAATGTACGCAGAGAGAAGGTAAGACCACTTGTGGCACATCTCGATGAAGCGTAAAGAATCCCCGCGCGTTTACGCCGGGGAGTATGTCAAAAAGGAGTTTTTCCCCAACGCAGCTTTCTAGGCCCCGTCCCGCGCGAGAATATAGATGATATCCTGAGCGAACCTTGGTTTTATCTTTACGACGGCAGAAATCAGTATGAAATTTCTGAGATGTCTGGAGGCGAACGAGCTGTCTTTCCCATCCTCATGGATTTTGCCAATTGGAACATTCATAATTCACTCATCTTGATTGATGAAATTGAATTGCACCTCCACCCACCAATGCAACAGGCATTCCTTAGATCCTTGACTAAGCTAGGCAATAATAATCAGTTTATAATTACAACCCACTCTGATTATGTGGAGCAATTAGTGCCTGAAGCACACATTATCAGGCTAGAGGTGTAATTGTGAGTGTTGTCAGTAGCAAAATTATTTTCTGCGAAGGAAAGCAAACAAGTTTGGATAATCAACTGCTGGGGCGGGTTTTAGAAACACTACCAGCAGAGCGGCCTACAATTGTCCCCTGTGGCAGTAAATTTAACTTTTCTTCATTTGCACAGGGTTATTTTTCCGGTCAAAAAATTGGCAGTCAAAAATATCTCGTTTTCCGAGATCGAGACTTCGATGCCAAGCCTTCAGAAGAGGTACGACTGATTCAATTAGGCAGTCAATCCGTTTGGTTAACGCATCGAGCTTGCATTGAGAACTATTTCCTAGATCCTGACTTGATTCATGATTATTGGCGAGAAAAGTCGATGTGACTGTTGAGGATGCGGAATGCGGGTTAGATGGGTGACGGTAGCGTATTTCCAGCTCAGCCCTCTGGGGTTCTCCCGCGATCGGGAATCTCCCCTGTCTCCCTCTCGGGTTCTAAAACTTCTATGCCCCAAGCCGATGTCTTATTCTCAAGTGTTGAGAAAAATATCAACACTCCAACTTTTAAAGCTTCCATATTGAGAAAGAAGTAAAATGAAAGCCTTAATCGTAAATTATAATTACTTTGAGGAAAAAAATCTGTGCAACTAAAAACTAAAGTAGCCGTAAAGCGTGCAACAGGTGCATTTGCTCTCATAGACAGCTTGAGACGACACGGTGTCAAGCATATTTTTGGTTATCCCGGCGGCGCAATTCTGCCGATTTACGACGAACTATACCGCGCTGAAGCCGAGGGCGGCATCCAACATATTCTGGTGCGCCACGAGCAAGGTGCTGCTCATGCCGCTGATGGGTATGCCCGCGCTACCGGACAAGTAGGGGTGTGTTTCGCTACTTCCGGGCCCGGCGCAACTAACTTGGTGACGGGGATTGCGACAGCTCACATGGATTCGATCCCGATGGTAATTATTACCGGTCAGGTGGCTCGGCCGGCGATCGGCACTGATGCTTTTCAGGAAACCGACATCTATGGCATTACACTGCCCATTGTCAAGCATTCCTATGTAGTGCGGGACCCCAGAGATATGGCGAAAATAGTCGCCGAGGCTTTCCACATCGCCAGTACGGGGCGTCCAGGGCCTGTGTTGGTGGATGTACCCAAGGATGTGGGTTTGGAGGAATTTGATTATCTGCCGATCGAGCCTGGAGCAGTCAGGATTCCTGGTTATCGGCCGACGGTGAAGGGAAATCCCCGGCAAATTAATCAAGCAATTCATTTGCTCAAGGAATCCCAACGTCCTTTGATCTATGTGGGTGGCGGCGCGATCGCCGCGGGAGCCCATGATGAAATTAAAGAACTAGCTGAGCTGTTCCAAATCCCTGTCACCACAACCCTGATGGGCAAAGGTGCCTTTGATGAAAACCATCCTTTGTCAGTGAAAATGCTGGGGATGCACGGCACTGCTTACGCTAATTTTGCCGTCACCGAGTGCGATTTGTTGATTGCTGTCGGAGCCCGATTTGACGATCGCGTCACAGGCAAATTAGACGAGTTTGCCGCCCGCGCCAAGGTGATTCACATCGACATCGACCCCGCTGAGGTAGGTAAAAATCGTGGACCCGAAGTTCCGATTGTCGGAGATGTCCGCCAAGTCTTGATCGATTTGCTGCGTCGCTGTCGTGAAACAGGAGTTTCGGGAAATCCCGGACAAACACGGGCATGGCTCGACAGGATCGAGGGCTGGAAACGCGATTACCCCTTAGTCGTACCTCATTACGCAGAAGTATTATCTCCCCAAGAGGTGATTTCCGAGTTGGGTTCTCAAGCGCCGGATGCTTACTACACCACCGATGTGGGTCAACATCAAATGTGGTCGGCTCAATTCCTCAACAACGGGCCTCGTCGCTGGATTTCTAGTGCTGGCTTGGGAACTATGGGTTACGGGCTGCCGGCGGCAATGGGTGCGAAAATGGCACTGCCCCAGGAGCAAGTAATTTGCATTGCTGGCGATGCTAGCGTCCAAATGAATATTCAAGAGTTGGGAACCTTAGCACAGTATGGCATTAATGTCAAGCTAGTAATTGTGAATAATGGCTGGCAGGGCATGGTGCGGCAGTGGCAGCAGGCTTTCTATGGGGAGCGCTATTCGTCGTCGAACATGACTGTGGGGATGCCGGATTTTGTGATGCTGGCTCAAGCTTATGGCGTTAAGGGGATACTGGTTTCACAGCCGGGGGAACTGAAGGAGGCGATCGCCGAAATGCTAGCCCATCAAGGTCCCGTACTTTTGGATGTGAAGGTGACGAGGGACGAAAACTGTTATCCGATGGTTGTTCCCGGTAAGAGCAACGCTCAAATGGTTGGTTTACCCGAACGCAGCAACTTGGAATCGGCAGAGTTAATTTATTGTCCCAGTTGTGGGGCGAAGAATGTTTCGACGAATAAGTTTTGTCCTGAGTGTGGGACAAAAGTTTAGTTGACGGTTGACAGTTGACAGCGCAGCCCTGCCCTTCGACTCCGCTGACTGAACCGCGGAGCGTCGCCCTGAGCCCTTCGACTACGCTCAGGATAAACGCAGTCGTTGGGTCGAAGGGTTGACAGTTGACAGTTGACGGTTGACAGTTGACAGTTGACAGTTGACGGTTGACTGTTAACCGTTGACTGTATTCCCAATTCCCAATTCCCAATTCCCACTTCCCCATTCCCAATTCCCCATTCCCCATTCCCAATTCCCAATGACTTCTGAACTACTGCAAAATGTACGGGTGCTAGATCCAGTTTCAGAGGGCGATCGCCTCGCTGATGTTCTGATTGTGGAAGGTGAGATCGAAGCAGTAGAGCCAAAAATTACGGAATTTCCCCCTCACACAGAAGTGCGAGATTGTGGGGGAATGATTTTAGCACCTGGATTGGTTGATATTTACAGTCACAGCGGAGAACCGGGTTTTGAGGATCGAGAAACCCTGCAATCTTTGATGCAGGCTGCTGCTACCGGCGGTTTTACGCGGGTGGCGATTTTGCCCGATACATCTCCACCTCTTGACAATTTGGCCGGTTTAGCTTTGTTAGAGCAAAATATCCGCAATTTTTCCCCTTCCCGAACCCGCTTATATTTCTGGGGCGCTCTCACCACGGGTGTGGCAGGGCAACATATGGCTGAGTTGGGGGAGTTGGCATCCAGCGCGATTGTGGGGTTTGCCGATGGTTTACCCCTGGCTAATCCGGCTCTGGCAATACGTTTGTTGGAATATATACAGCCTTTGGGTAAGTCGGTGGCTTTGTGGCCGATGGATCGCACTTTGGCAGGAAATGGAGTCGCTAGGGATGGTGCGGTTTCCCTTCGCTTGGGTTTACCGGGAATGCCGATGGCTGCGGAAACTGCCGCTTTGGCTGCCATTCTGGAATTAGTCGCTACTGTGCCGACTCCCGTGCACATCATGCGGGTTTCTTGTGCTCGCAGTGTGGAACTAATTCGAGATGCGAAGGCGCGGGGTTTGCCGGTGACTGCGAGTGTGACTTGGATGCACTTGTTGTTAAATGTGGGGGCAATTTCAGGAAACACCACTGTTTCTTTTGCTTATGACCCCAATTTGCGTTTAGATCCGCCTTTGGGTAATCAGGCTGACCAGTTGGCGCTGCTTCAAGGCCTCCAAGATGGGGTGATTGATGCGATCGCGATCGACCACACTCCCTATACTTATGAGGAGAAAACCGTGGCTTTTGCTGATGCTCCACCAGGGGCGATCGGTTTGGAATTAGCTTTACCTTTACTCTGGCAAAATTTGGTAGAAACCGGCGATTTTTCGGCTCTAGAACTGTGGCGATTTTTGAGTACCGGCCCGGCAGTTTGTCTCGGACAAACCCCCCCTACGGCTGCACCAGGAGTCGCTGCTGAGCTGATTTTATTCGACCCGCAAAAGAGTTGGACTGTGGATGGGCAAAGTTTGAAGTCGCGATCGGTCAATACGCCTTGGTTTGGCAAGAAATTAGCCGGAAAAGTTGTACAAACTTGGACTTATTGACCATTGATATTGAGAGAAAAATTAAAATGTACATCCTTTATTTTATTCTTTAATATTTACAGTAGTTAGCATTTAAATAAAATCAGAGCGATTTTGAGGTAATATTGACTGCATTTCCTGACAACGTTCCAGATAATTTTGTGCAACCTGATCCAGCGGATTTAGTTGCAGACACTCACCAAACAATTGTGCAGCTTCTTTATGTTTACTCGCACTGTAGTTATATAAAGCTTCTCGAAATATAGATAAAGTCCTTGCCTTGCCTTCCTTTCGTTCAGGTTTATCCGCTTCAAATACTTCATAAATAGTCACCAAATTAGATTTTCCTTTGACTCGAACATGACCTATATTGCGGATAAAATCCCGTGGAAAATCTGTTAACTTTGAAAAAGTATTTTGAGTAATTAACATTGATACTCCGTAACTTTTCGTCAGGCTTTCCACCCGCGCCGCTAAATTCACCGCGTCCCCAATCACTGTACTATCCATCCGATTAGTTGCCCCAACGGTTCCTAACATCAAGGAACCTGTATTGATACCAATCCCAATTTTAATCGGTACATAACCAGCATTAATCCGATATTGATTATAATCATCTAGACTGTGCAACATAGAAATTCCGGCTTGGACTGCATCAACGGCACTGTGACCAAATAAAGCCATAATTGCATCCCCAATATATTTATCAATAAAACCGTGATTTTCAATAATTCCCGGTTCCATTCGACTTAGATAAGCATTAATAAATTTAAAATTTTCCTGGGGTGTCATTCCCTCGGAAAGAGCAGTAAAATCCCTAATATCAGAAAATAATATGGACATTTCTTTTTCTACGCTGTCCCCCAGTTTAACATCGCTCAAGGTTTCACGACTTAGCAGTGAGACAAATTCATTAGGTACAAAGCGTTTAGCAGCTTCTGTTAATTTTGATTGCTGTTCTAGGGCAACTTCCAACTCCTGATTTATTTTCCGAAGTTCCGCATTTTGTGCAGCTAGTTTTTTATCTTGACTGTAGCTGTGGACCGCTTCTGTTACCGTCAATTTCAAATCTTCAGTTTGCCAAGGTTTGCCTATATAACGATAAAGTTTAGCATTTTTGATAGCATTTCCTACCGCCTCAATAGTCGCCTGACCTGTTAGCATGACCTTGAGAGTTTTAGGAGATAATTGGTGGACTCGCCTCAACAGTTCATCTCCTTTCATGTCTGGCATCACGTAGTCGGAGATAATTAACGGAATTTCATACCCGTCTTCCATCAATTCAGCAATTAATTCTAAGGCATCTTCGCCTCCTTCGGCAATTTCAATTCGATAAGTATTACCTAAAGCATCTTTTAATTCAGTTTTGAGACTTTTCAAAACTGTTTTTTCATCATCCACACAAATAATAACTTGTTTGGTCATAGTGATAAAGCAGTTTTAATGGTTTCGATCAACTCTTCTTCTGACCAAGGTTTGTGCAAACAGCGATGGAGGTTTGCTTGATCGAAAGCCCTCTGGACTGCATCTTCATCCGCTTGACCAGTCAGCATGATTTTAACAATATTCGGAAATTTTTGATGGACTCTAACTAAAAACTCATCTCCCTTCATTCCTGGCATCAACCAATCAGAAACGATTAAAATAATCATTGTTTCGTCATCGTTGAATTCATCGATTAAATCTAAAGCATCCGCAGGGCTCTCGGCCATTTCATAGGAATAGTTACTGCCAAATGCTGATTTTAATTGGGTTTTGAGACTTTTCAATACTACTTTTTCGTCGTCAACGCACAGGATGATTGGCTTAGACATTTTTGGCTTTTTGATTAGGATTATACCAGAAGGAATATGGAAGATGAAAGATGCAATAAACTCAAGGATTTTAGTAATTCAAAATGTCATCATTGCCACAGTATTTGGAATCATACTAGGAATTTTTTAGGGTTTGAATCTACTATAATTCCGATGAATCTTGAATGGAAAAACAACCGAGGTTAGCCAAAGTAGGAAGTTTTTTATAGTTACTCTAATCTCAGCCTATTTTCAGGAAATTTTAGGCAAGATTCACCGATAGGAAAACCGTAAAAGTAGTTTTACCGGGAACCGATTCCACCTGAATTTTACCATGATGTTTTTCAATAATTTTTTTGACAATATCCAGCCCCAGACCACTACCTTCTCCGGGGGGCTTAGTAGTAAAAAATGGCTCGAATATTCTGGGCATAACTTCGGCAGGAATTCCCTGGCCACTATCGGTGACTGCAACTTTTACATAATTACCCTCCTGAAGGATATCAATCGTCAATGTCCCTTTATTGTTCATTGCTTGCAGGGCATTATGAATCAGATTTGTCCACACCTGATTGAGTTGGTCTGCGTAGCAGAGGATTGGTTCTATTTTTTGGAAATTTCGTAATACTTCTACGCCGTGTTTGATGTTATTTTGATACAGGGTTAGTACCGTTTCTATGCCATCGACTATATCCGATTGAATCATGGCTTCCGACGAGTCGTAACGGGCATAATTTTTCAGTGCAAATACGACTTTTGACGCTCTATCTGTTGCGGTATTGATTGTTTGAGTTCCCCGCTGAATTTCTGAGAGTTTGTAAGCCATTTCCAAGATGCTATGCCGATCGCTATTTTGTAGCAAACTCAAGAATTCCTCGGCTTCGTAAATTCCCATATCCACCAAGGTATCAGCTATATCATCAGCATCATCAATATCTTGGTCTTCCAGTTCGCTAATTAAAGACCGCTTTAACTTCCTTTCTTCTTTGGCTGTTAAACTCATATCTTTTTCCAGAGATTTGTTTAGCAAAAGGAAGAACATTTCAGCTTCGGCGCTGGAAAGTGACTGAAACAGCGAGGGTAAGTTAGAAAGAGTTTGTCCCAAAAATTTAGTCATATTTCCAGCACTCGATCGAATCGCACCCAAAGGAGTGTTTAGTTCGTGGGCTACTCCGGCTACTAATTGTCCTAACGCAGCCATTTTTTCCGATTGAATTAGTTCGTTTTGAGTCGCTTGCAGATAGTTCAAAGCTTCCGAAAGTTCTTGAGTTCTTTGGGCGACTTGAATTTCGAGGGTGTGGTTATATTTCGTTACCAACTTCTCACTTTCTTTGCGTTGGGTGATATCCGCGAAAGCTGCGATCGCATAACTAACTTTTCCTTTTTCATCATAAATTGGCGTTCCCCAAGCTTCCAGGGGAATCACCCGATCGCCTTTGTGGATTTCTAAGTCATCAACATTGACACTTGAGCCATTAAAAGCACTAATTATTGGATCTTTCTCTGGAGGGTAAATTTCATTACTACCAGCCAGATAAATTTGATATTCCTCTCTAATTTCATCAGGATTAAGATCCGCAACTATACCTTTTCCCAGCAATGATTTGGCGCGAGAATTAATGTAATAAGGTTGACCGTTAGATTCAGCTACAAATATCCCCACTGGGACGGCTTCTAAAATTTGGTTAAGTTGGCTTTTACTCTCAGATAATTCTTCATTCAAAGCTTGCATTTCCGCGAAGGATAGTTGCAGTTGTTCCGCCATACTCTTAAAGGAATGAGCCAGTTCCCCTACCTCATCATTACGGTTAATTTCTACAATTTTTCCCCACTGACCTTTAGTAATATTTTTCGCGGTTTCATTCAAATATAAAATTGGCTTAGTCACCCATCTTGCCGTGAGTATGCCGATAATGATGGCTACTGTAAAAGCAGCAATGCACAGCAAAATAGTCGTCCTCGTGTTGGCATTAATTTGTTCCAAGAAGTCAGATTCTGGAATAATTACCACAATCAACCAATCCAAACCATTGCCGTCCTTTAAAGGAGTAACTTGCAGAAATTGTTGATGACCTTGAATTTGAAAATTAAGCTGTTGGCTATGGTGAATATTATTGAGGTCTCCAAAGCGTTCTTGCAAGTATTTAGTTGTCCGACTAATTACCGTATTTTCGCTATTTATCGCCGGAATTCTTTCCGTTTCTTCACCCTTGATTAAATATACGGGAGCCGTAGTCGATGTAGTGATTAAAGCCCCGGAACGCTCCACAATAAATGTCTGTCCTGATTTGCCAATTTTTAACTTAGCAAGAAACTCATTCACTCGCGAAAAAAGTAAGTCTGTTCCAAAGACTGCCTGCAACTCTCCCGATGCGTCGTATAATGGCTGGGCTGCTGTAATACCCAGTCCTTTGCTAGTAAAATCCGCGTAAATTTTACTCCAAGTTGCCTTTTTTACTTCCGTTGCTGCGGTGTACCAGGGACGGACTCGCGGGTCATATTTCGGTTTAACTTTAACTAAATCAGTACGTTCACCTTCCTTATTGACACCATAATAATTCATGTTGCCTTCGGTCAGGTCGCTTCTTTCTTGGAGTAAAAAATTACCCTCATTTGTACGCCTCACGCCAATAAAATCTCCCGCTGGAGTAGCAACATATGTAACGCTTACAGTGTCAAAAGTTTGTAGTTGCTTCCAAAAGTGACGGTGGATTCTAGCAGTATCTTGCAAATTCAAGTCCCCTAATTCAAAAGCATTAGCTTTGAATTGATTGAGTTGATGGGGAAAGGTCATGTATGCTTGAACGCGCTCCGAAATGCGATCGCTAATTTCTTGTCGCAACTGAGAAGCAACTTCATTAACCGCTTGTTGTCCGTTGCGAAATGACAGATAGCCTACAACTCCCACCGCAGCGAAGATTTGCAAAACGAAGGGAACTATCAGGACTGTTCGCAGAGGGAGGGAGCGAGGATTTTTTATAATCGCTAATTTGCCCGCAGATTGAGTTGGGTCTGCAACTTTGACGCTCGATCGTGTAATCATGCTTAGAAAGACTTGTTGGCGATGAGGTATTATATCATTTCGATGAGCTGCACCCGAACAAGTTCAGAACTAATTATACCAGCAAACAGATTTTAGATTGGGCGATATTTAAAATCCCAGCTATGGCGAGCTTGATTTCCCGTCTATCTGTGGAATATGTTACAAACTGTAAACGGAACATAACTTATTTGGTCGCTAGAAGGCATTAGCAATATGTCTTAAATTCCCTAAGCCAATTGGCTAATTTTTGCGATAAAAACCAGAAATCTCAGAAAACAATTTCGCCAAAAGTCACAATCTTTTGAGCAAATAGATTGGTTGACCCTTTTACTCTATTGTCTCTGATGCGTAAGTTTCATTTTTGCTCTGTTGCACTTCTTTTTTAGTTCGCAGCACCTTACAAAGCAAAAAAAAGGTGATGGTATTGTGCCACATTTTACTAATAGACTGATTCAGGAAATCCTGTAAAGGGCAGACTGGATGCCTACCCCAGCATCATTTTTGGAAATATTTGACACTCGTGAGCCTGAAGCGTAATCTTAGGTGAGCGATCGCAAATCCACGCGACGAATCGCCACCACCGCAGGTTTAGGCGGATCGTTAGGTTTATTCCCAGGCCAATTAGAACCAATAGGCACTTTACGAGTTTGGCTAAACCCCTGACCATCAGTAGTTTTCATCGCCAACTCACGGCTCTCAAAAGCCAGATCCAGGCGAGTTCCATTCATCTCTCCCGGATGCTGAATTGCCAAAAACAAAGTTGTTTCATCTTCAGTAAAAAACGGCCCAGTAGTTTCGCACTCCATTGGCCCAATTCCAAACAGGAAAGCCTCCCCCGCATTCGCGCCAGAAGCCGGCAAAAACCAAATCGAATTGTTTCCGTACAAACCCCGTAAATTAGATTGGCTAATCGGCTTTCCATCCTTACCAACTCTACCCGGAGGAATGGCAGAATTTAGTTTATCAGAAGACATATCATTAACCATCCAGATATTACCGCTGTTGTCGATTAACAAATTATCTGGATTAGCAAAACCCAACCCCCCCTCAGCAGGTTCACCACCAGTCCCAAACATTTTCCACTGGAAACTCATTGCAGATGGTTCGTTACCATCTTCCATCAAACGCATAATCCAGCCGTATTCGTAAGCTTTACCGTCTTTACCTTGAAAAATTCGCAAATCTGGACCACCGTCAGTATCGCTTCCCGAACCGGAAGTAAAAGTAATATAAAGAGAACCATCAGGAGCAATTTCCGTATCTTCAGGGCGAGCAGTGCAAGTAGCACCAGCCGCACTTGCGGCATAATGAGCGTCAATTAAAATTGCACCTTGTTTTTCCAGAGCGTTCCCTTGATAAAGGTCGCCTAAAGTCTTAAACTTCTGTTTAAAAGCAGCGACATCGGCATCTTTTTCAACTTTAAAAAAACCGCCTTGTGGTCGCTTTGGTAAATTAATGATTCCCCCTGCATGAATGCTAGGCAAATCGGGATTAACAGGAGTGTCAGCCTTGAGTGCAATCCAGCTACCCGTACCGTCAGCATTAAACTTAGCAGCATAAAGCATTCCCTCTGTCAATAGTTGGGAATTAGCTTTGTCTTTGGGGTTTTTGACCGCATTTTTGCTAACAAATTTGTAGAGATGACCGCTGCGGCGATCGCACCCAGAGTAAAATGCTAAAGGTTTGCCCGCTACCACTCGAATTCCCAGGGCTTCGTGGCGGTATCTTCCCAACCAAGTATGCTTAGTTCCATAATCCTTCGGATTAGCCGGGTCTAATTCCACCATCCAGCCGTATTTGTTTCCCGCCAACCCGAAGACATTACCCAAACCGCCCATTTCTTCGGCATCAATGTAGAATTTTTTCTGACCTGGGTCAAAAGATGTACCATCGGCAAATACAGGTTCCGGTACTAAATTTTGGATATTTTCTTCAGCACTAAAAACTGTTCCCCAGGGTGTCGTACCGCCCGCACAGTTAGCAAAAGTGCCGATAATTTTGTCACCCAATTTGTCCTGATAGCCTTGACCTTTTTTGTTGAACACAGCTACAGCCGGGCCTGTTGCTTTCAGGTAGCGTCCGTCTGCTAAACCAGAAATACCAGTAATTCGGCGATCGGCTTGAGAATTAGTCCGCTCCCATTGGCCCACTGGATTGCGGCGAATGGATATGACTCCTATCCCTAAATCAATTAAAGCTTCTGTACTCACCTCCTTAACCATCTTTTTAGTTGGCTCTTTGTCACCCAAGGAAAAAGCATTGATTCCATCTTTTCCAGCAGGTTTGAGCGCAGTTTCTATGTCAGCAAAAGGGAGGGATTTACCAAGGACTTTTTGATAGGCTTGAATCCAAGGCTTGGCACTAATGTATTCAAAATTAACCGTCAAAAATCCTTCATTTTTGCTGGTTTCAACAAAGGAGAGATAGTCATTATTATAGCCGAAGCGAGAATCGCCTACTTTGTCTCCCCAAGCAGCAATAATATCGTAAATAAAATCTTCAGGGAGTAGCAAGTCATCTGGGACTTCGTAGGTGCTGTAAGCTTGGATTTGCTGTTGTGATGACGCGGTACTAATTTCGATTAATTGTCCGGTTTGTGCTAGGGTGCTGCTACCTGACAAAGGCATGGGTCCTTTAAGGGGTTTAAAGTTTATGCCTCCTTTAGTATTAGCAGATGTATTTGTCGTACTCACCGAATCAACGAAGGGGGTGAAAGCTTTTTGCTGGCAAGAATTGAGTGCGATACTACCAGCACTTGCACCTAAGAAAAGTAGGAATTCGCGACGCTTGATAGTCATAGGTAAAGCAGAGTTTAACGAAAGGTTATTAGCAGATTTGTTTAACAGTAGAAGGAAGCAAGTCTTTAGACTACCCTCAGCAACTGAATCAGCAAACAGGAATACTTGGTATGTTGTTTAATCTTTTCTAACACAAGCTCAAAAATAAGGACACAACAAAATTGTGTCCCTAAATCAATTAAATGGCTAAGATAGCACCCTCTCCTTTGATTAATTTGAAAATTCAGCCAAATCGATAGCCAAACCCGCGCACTGTAATGATATATTCCGGTTGACTGGGGTCTATTTCCAATTTCTCTCGCAGCCAGCGGATGTGGACATCCACTGTTTTGCTGTCTCCGATAAAATCTTGTCCCCAAATTTTTTCCAGCAACTGATCGCGAGACCAAACTCGACGGGGATAACTCATAAATAGTTCTAACAAACGAAATTGTTTGGGAGAAAATTTTACTTCTACACCGCGAACTAGCACTCGACATTCTTCAGGATAAACAGTTATGTTCTTGTATTGGAGCATGACTGGTTGTGGCAACTGACCGAGGCGTTGTCTCCGCATCAGTGCTCGACAGCGAGCGATAAACTCTCGCATTCCAAAAGGTTTGGTTAGGTAGTCATCGGAGCCGGCTTCCAAGTAAAAAGCGCAATTATTTGCACTTCCCCTGGCACCAATAATCAAAATAGGTACGGGATTTCCTTGATGTCGTAACATTCGACACAGATCTAAACCGTTAATTGAATCCATAATCAGCAAGTTAAAGCATGAATCACCGTGGTATGACGATCCACCTTGGATAGAAGGGAGAGCGTTGCGCCCGTCGCTAGTAACCACCACCTCATAGCCCTGTTCTTGAAGGGCTAAAGCTAGCATTTCCCGCAATAGGTCTTCACCTTCGAGTAACAAGATCCTACCCGCTTGTCCAACGGTAGACCTGGAAGGACTTTCGCTTAATTCAGCAGAAGACATAAAAATCAGTGTTGGAGTTATGTTTGTTTGTGGCTGGTGGAAGGCGCCTTGTTAAGTGGCTGAGGCGCTCCTCGCGCTGCGATCGCACTTATAAGATCGCCTGTTCAATCGCTTTACATCCTCTGCCAGTCCATCCAACAGATGCGCGCTCGACCTTTGCTACTTGCTCGTGCAAGGAATAAAGCCGTAGAGCAGTTGCCGGAGTCGCGCTGTCTGCCTGTGTCCAGGCTTGTGACGCCTGGTCTTTTTTAGGCGGTGGTGTTAATTTCATAAAACATTGCCCGCTGATAACTGACCAGGTAACACCCAATCTATAGGGAGATGGTCGTTATCATACTCTTAAAAGGTTATTAAAAGGTAAAGCTTTGGTAATTAAGTAGTTAAATTATTAAGGTCAAGTAATATAAATATAGCAGTCCTAAATGAGTCGTAAAGTTTTTTACCCCACCCCAACCCGGACCTTATGAAGGGGAGGGAGTAAGAAATTCACAAATGATGCGAGGATTGCTATATGAATTGGCGATCGCAATGTAGAGCTTAGTTTAAGCATAAAATAATCGGTTTGGCTAAAGCCTATTTGCTGCAATGGCCGATTAGGATCGAGTTTGTAAGTAAAAAATCTCTAAACTGCCTATAATGTTGCTGCACTTAAGTACCTGGCCGGAGGTAGAAACCTATCTAGAGAGTTCCCGCGGCATAATTATCCCGATCGGCTCTACGGAACAACATGGACCGACTGGATTAATCGGGACTGATGCCATAGCCGCGGAGGCGATCGCCCGCGGTGTGGGGGAAGCGACTAATGCCTTAATTGGCCCCACCATTAATGTGGGCATGGCCTTGCACCACACCGGTTTTCCCGGCACCATCAGCCTGCGACCACAAACTATGATACTGGTAATCAGGGATTATATCACCTCTTTGGCAAAAGCCGGATTTGATAAATATTTCTTTATTAACGGTCACGGTGGGAATATTGCGACGATGAAAGCAGCATTTTCCGAGACTTACGCCCATTTATCAGATTTGAATCTGCCGAATTGCGATCGAATTCAATGTCAAATCGGCAATTGGTTTATGTGCGGCTCCGTATACAAACTAGCCAAAGAATTGTATGGAAACCAAGAAGGTGGACACGCCACCCCTAGCGAAGTCGCCTTAACTCAGTACCTGTATCCAGAAGCCATCAAGCAAGCTCCACTTTCTGAGGAAGTTGCATCCGGGCACAAAATCTACGGTGCTACTGACTTTCGTCGCCGATTTCCCGATGGCAGAATGGGTTCAAACCCGGCTTTAGCAACTCCCGAACATGGCCAGCAATTTTATGAATTAGCAGTCAAAGAGTTAACTAATAATTACTTGGAATTTTTAAGCTCGGATTAAGGTTGTTAGCAACGGGAAAGATGCCTATTCCACAAACAGTCAATTTGAAAGGGGGTTGGGCTGGAGTTCCAGCCCTCAAAAGCCTGATTGAATCTTTGTATCAGATTCCTACTCAGCTACTTCGGCTTCGAGTTCAGCATCAGGAGCATCAGGCACATCTTGCTTGATTGTCAAATAGCGAATCACTTCTTCACTCAGACGCATCGCCCGTTCCATAGTAAAAATGGCAGCGCCAGGAGCTGTATAGTTCATTTGAACGTATACTCCGTCGCGGTGCTTGCCGATTTCATAAGCCAAACGACGCTTCCCACGGTGCTGGGTTTCGATATTTTCCGCACCTTGATCGCGCAAAATAGTTTGATATTTCGCGATCGCCTGATCGGTCATTTCTTCACCCAAATCTGGGCGCAGAATGTACATTGTTTCGTAAATAAACGGTTTCATGCCAAAAATCCCCTTATGGACAACAAGGCTTCTCGCGAAGCAAGGACTTATTATCATATCCCAACAATGAACAATTTCAAAACTAAAAAACCAAATTCCCCAAACAGCACTCCCTCCCAGTGGCAGACCCTCTGGATGTACGGTATGATGAGCGCGATCGCCCTGTTAATGCTATTCCCCCTGTTGTGGCTGCTGAGCACATCCCTCAAATCCCCAGCCGAAAACATCTTTCAATTTCCTCCCCAACTGTGGCCCCAACAGCCCACCCTAGAAAACTTCATCAAAGTTTGGGAAACAAACCCCTTCGGGCGCTACCTCTTCAACAGCACCCTGATTGCTACCCTCACCGTTAGCATCAACGTCCTATTTTGTGCCCTGGCCGCCTATCCCTTAGCCAGACTCAATTTTCGAGGCCGCGAAACCATCTTAATTGCGATCGTTTCCACCATCATGATTCCCTTCCAAATCGTGATGATTCCTCTATATGTATTAACTGTACAACTAGGACTAAAAAATAGTTATTTAGGCGTAATTTTTCCCGGACTAGCCTCAGCCTTCGGCATATTTTTACTCCGGCAAGCATTCCTCGCAGTTCCCAAAGAACTAGAAGAAGCCGCCCGCATAGATGGCTGTAGCGAATTAGGGATTTGGTGGCACATTATGATTCCAGCAATTAAGCCAGCATTAGTCACGTTAGGGATTTTCGTATTTATCGGCTCTTGGAGTGACTTTTTGTGGCCGCTGCTAGTTTTAGACAGACCAGAATATTATACTCTGCCTCTAGGAGTAGCCAATTTAGCCGGGACATTTTCCTTAGATTGGCGTTTAGTGGCGGCGGGTTCTATTATTTCCATTGTACCAGTTTTAGGACTATTTTTGATATTGCAAAAATACATTGTACCCACAGAAACAGCGACGGGAGTCAAGGGATAATATCCATCTTAAAAATCCGCATTAGATCAAATCCGGTTGCATCGGAATGATTAAACCGCGAAGACACAAAGAGCGCGAAGTCAGAACTGCATCTTCTTCTTCTTTCTCTTCCTTTGCGTCCTTCGCGCCTTCGCGGTTCATTTAATCTTACGACCTATTACCGATCGTATAGTTAGTTGTTGTTGAATGATTAAACCACTCTTTCCATCCAAATTCCCCTTATCTCGGAGTACAAACCGCACTAGGATAAGCAATTCGCTTATGATTGAACTGTTCCCAAACCCGGACAAAAATCTCCGCAATCAGAGACATATCCTCCCGCGTCAAACCCGAATCAATCAACTGATTATCCTGCCAACGAGCTCTCAAAATCTTGTTAACCATACTCAAAGCCTCCTCGTGAGTGGCATCCTTGAGCGATCGCAAAGCAGCTTCGCAGGAATCCGCCACCATCACAATCCCAGTTTCCCGTGACTGAGGAATCGGCCCATTGTAGCGAAAATCCTCTTCCCTCACTTCCCGACTTTCCCTAGTTAAAGTTGTGGTTGTTGTGGAACTATGTCCATCGGTAACAGCCATCTTTAAATCTGTCGATTCCTGAGCCACAATTTGCTTTGCTTGGTGATAGAAATAAGCAATCAACATCGTCCCTTGGTGTTCAGGAATAAACGCCTGAATCGCCTTCGGCAATCGATGTTTTCGTGCCATCACTAAGCCTTCACTAACGTGCTTTTTAATAATCTGGGCACTGGCCCAAGGGTCATTAATTTCATCATGTTTATTACCCCCGCCCATTTGATTTTCGCAAAATCCGATTGGGTCGTGCATTTTGCCAATATCATGGTATAGTGTGCCAGTTCTAACTAGCTCTACATTGCAACCCAGTTCCCGCGCCGCCGCTTCGGCCAAACTCGCCACAAACAGCGTGTGCTGAAAAGTCCCAGGAGCCTCCGCAGCCAACTTCTTCAATAGGGGACGATTGGGATTAGCCAATTCCGCTAGTCGGATGGGGGTAATCAAGTCAAAAACGTGTTCTAAATAAGGGCTGATGCCCAGAGCTACAACGCTCCAAGCTAAACCGGCCAAACTTTGGGCACCCACGGTACCGAGTACAGCGTACCAAATAGAGCCGGCAGCGACGCTGGCAATCATTGTCCCCACCAGATAAATGATGCCCTGAGTTAAGCCGATCGCCACGCCCAAGAGAGCCAATTCTTCGCGCGATCGCAACCTGCTCGCCATTAAAGCACCCAGCAATCCCGCCGCCGCGCTAGCCACCAAATGAATCAACTCAATTTCCAAGCCAATGGGTAACACCAGTGACAACAGCCCCACCACAGTAACCCCCACGGCTGAACCGTAGAAGCCGCTTGCTAAAATGCCGATCGCCGGCAAAGTTGTCCAAGGCAGCCCCAAACTCACCAACACAGGCGCGCTCAAAGTCAACAGCAACAGCAGTAAATGATCTCTACGGCGCAAGCGATAATGCCTTTCTACCAGTAGCACGATCCCAATCGCCACCCCAACTAAGCAGACAAAGCCCGCCAGCCCCAACCAATTCACACCCCGCCTACTCAAACCGAAATAGTCCAGTAAGACGAAATCCTGTTGAGAGATCTCTTGTCCTTCTGCAACAATTATCTGGCCCTGGTTTACTTCTAGTGTCACCACTTGTACCTTTTGGGCCGCTAATTCAGCTAGCTGTTTGGTTTCTTCGGAATCTCGCACCAAATTGGGCTGTAAAATCGCTGTTAAAGCTTCTATGGCAAAATTTTGCGATACCCCAGGCACTGAGTCGGCCACTTGCAGTCTCACAGCTTCCTTTAAAATATCTTTGGGCAAACCCTGGGGAATACCTTGAGCCAGCATTTTTTTTGCTACCAGACTCATGCCCTTTTGGGTTTCCTGCCAAGCTGTATCGGACAAATCAAACAGGGAATTATCATAAATCTGTCCTAGTCGGGACACCGATTTGGTTTCCATCGCTTCCACAGCGTTAAGATAGCCCTGGCGAACTTCGGAGATAGCGTTTGTCAGATTTTGGAATTCTACCTTGGAGACCGATCGACTGTAAGCTTGCAGTTGAGCGACAGCATCTTGTTGAGATTGATTTCCCGTCGGCTGCGTCGGACTGCTGGACTCCAGACTCAAGGGCGTAGCTGTGGTACTACCGTCTCCCACTTGCGCTAAAATCGATCGCCACTCCCATTCTGGACAGCTCCGCAGGTACAATTGAACATTAGTTGACAGCAATTCTGGCCTGGTCAAAGGCAAAATACCGATCGTCCGTCGCAGTTCAGTCCCCTGTTGCAAAAATTGTTGCAGTTCTTGATAGATTTTGCGATCGGCATTCTCGTCCAGCATTAATATTGCTACCGCCCCAATCCGCGCTGCTTTCCTTTGTTCTTCCGTGGTTTTGAGATCGGATACCTTCGCACTAGCTGGGGCCTTAATTGTCTCAGGAGCTTTTGTGCCTACATCTAGTTTCGGTTGGTTGTAAAAACGGTGCCCCAGAGTGCTGCTGAGAGAAATGACGGCGACGATTGCCAACAGAGGGGAACGAGCTTGATTTTTGAGGTAGGATGGGGAATTTTTACTTTTATAACCAGTAAAACTTTTGGGTAGAGCAAATTTCTTCGGGAAAAAACGGTTGAGCATAGAGCCACGCGGGCGATCGTCTGATTCTTGTTTAGTACAATCATGCTGCACTTTAGCAACCTGTTGGCCCTGCGAGCGGGAAATCCCTAGTTGTTCTATTTGCCGCATTAATGAGGAGAGAGTATTCATAAAAATTTCACCGGAAGCCGGAAACTCAGCGTCTTCTGACCTGAGAGGGAAGCGACACGGGGCATTTCCATCCCCGTAAGATCGATCGACGCTACGGGGGCACTGGCAAAGTAACGTGTATAATGTGATTCATCGCGGAAACAGCTTTCCATTATCGTTGGTCTCCAACATCTTGCAGCATTCTTAATCAGGCTGGCAGCGACTGACTCTTGAACTCACCCCACGGTTAGATTTACTGTGTTTGGCACAGGCCCCACACCGTGCGATCGAACACATCCCATCACTCCGACATCCAACCCATATTGCTGTTTCTAAAATCGATGCCGAAATTAGCCATGGGCGAACCGACTTTGTTCATAAGTTGACCACTGAAATGGTGGGCTATGGTTTGGCGATCGGTACGAGTAGCTCTTATTAAACATGAAACCCTATGCTGTTAGATCGTCGGAGCAGTTTCAGAAGTCAAGAATCTGGGTATTCTGTTTTTTTTAATTACGAGATCTAATTACATAAGGTGCAGCCACCACTGCCCCCAGGATGGGGGGTTCACCTTCGGCATCGGGACTGTAAACTCCACTCCAGACTGCTAATAGGTGATTAGCTAGCTGTTTGATTTTGGCATCCGTAGCCGTTAAACAGAGCGAGGGTTCTTGCCCCTCGGCTGCCAAGTCAGATGCCACCGCAGCCGAATGTCTAGATCGCCATTCTACAGGAATCGCGGCCGCACCATTGTAAGATCCTGACAAAGCTCCCGTCAGCGAGCAGGTTAGCGGTGCTGCGATGCCACACCGGGCAGCCCGGAAAACTGACAAACGCAAATCTTCTGGGGTACTTAAGAAGCAGTAGAAAGCGATCGCCATCGAAATGAAATTTCCTGGGCTGACAATTGAGTTAGTTTGTGATTTTTTTTCACCCTTGGTATGGCTTTCTTCCAAAGCTATGGCGCTTTTGCAGAGGTGGTTTTTCGCTCTTTCTAAATCTGCTCCCTTTTCTAATAATATTTGTACTTGTGAAAGCAGCTCGGTTAAAGCATTATTTGTTCCCAGGTAGGTAATTGTTTGAGGAATTGCCGTCGCGGGGTCAAGTTTTTCTTTGAGCGCTCGCGCGATCGCATACCCTACTGCTAAAACTCCTGTCTGATATTCTGAAGCGTTGTGGTTGTGCCAAACATCTGTCGCCAGCATGAGTTTTGCTCGGAGCTTGGCTTTATTTTCGTGATAAAACAGTGCCGTTGGCAATGCAGCAACCGCAGATTCACAAGGGTTAAGTATATTTTTAGCTTCTGTGTTTGGCCAATGGTAAAGCTCAGACTGAGCAAATGTTTCCCAAGTATCGCGCCAATCTTTTAAATCTAAACCGCCACATCTAATTAAACTTTGAGCTCCGGCTAGAGCCCGCATCCAGCACTCGGATGAGTTTTTGCCAGTTGAAAGTTTACCATCAGACACTTTCCATCGCAAATTCGCCCCATTCATGGGCAATGGTTGGTGTTTAGTCAGTGGTAAAATTGGTGGCAATTCTGATGTTTCGGGGAGAATACCTAGAAGTTGTTTCTGATATTGAATTCCTATAAAATCTCCTAAAGCGCAACCCAGTAACGTTCCTTGAAACTTGTTCAATAGAGAATGTCGCATATTTGTTATTGGTTATTTGTTATTGGTTATTTGTTATTGGTTATTTGTTATTTGTTATTTGTTATTTTGGGGTTTATCTTAATTTTTTCCAGTCCTAGCGAGCCTCTAATCATATCGTTGACCGTTGTATCGGAATGATTAAACCACAGAGAACACAGAGGACACAGAGAAAGAGAAGAGAGAAATCATAATTCCGATGTCAAGGGATTTGATATCACTGGCTTCCGAGTCAAAAAAATATCTTAATTCCATGGCTATTAACTCCCCGATTTTTTAAACAAAAATTCGGGGAGGTTGGTATTCGGTAAATTTTCAGTGGTTTTTCAAGTGACTAACTACAGCTTGCAGCCCTAGCCGATAACTCTCTGAACCAAAACCACTGATTTGCCCGATCGCCACTGGTGCTATAAACGAGTGGTGCCGGAAATCTTCCCGCCGATAGATATTGCTCAAATGAACTTCTACCGCAGGCAAATTGATGGCAGCGATCGCGTCCCTAATTGCTACACTCGTATGAGTATAAGCTCCAGCATTAATCAAAAGACCTTGGTGCTGCCCTAACATTGAATGAATGGCATCCACCAAGACTCCTTCATGATTAGATTGCTGGATTGAGACTTTCACCTGGAGCGCAAGGGCTTCTTGCTCTAGCAACTTGTTGATATCATTTAAAGTTGCTAATCCATAAACTCCAGGTTCTCGCTGACCCAGCAGATTGAGATTTGGGCCGTGCAGTACCAGGATATTTAACAATTTTAAAATTTCCAGCGCAACAAAATATGTGAGGGTTTTGATTTCGGTCTTAGAACCACTCTCAAATCTCAATTCTCAAACCTTAAAGCCAGTCCAGGCTACCTGCGATTTCTGGGTTGGTTGACTGGAATTGGAATCGGTTGCAGTTCCGGTTGAGCTTCTGGATTCAGCAATCCTTCAATCAGCTTGCGAACCCATTCCTTGATTTGTTCCAGCACCTTTTCAATGTCTTCCATTGAACGGATAGCTCCTTTTTTTATAATCTTGATTCTTAAACCGACGGCCAACTCTCTGAATACAAGCAAGCATAACCATGAAATCAACAGTCAAACTTGAATTCTCTCGACCAGTTGTTGGGAGCAACCGCGAGAGGGAGTGTATTTGCCAATCAGTCTTATCTTATTATCATAACGAATCTTTACAGATAATCAAGAGGGAAGCGATAAATTACGGAACTGTTTCGGCTCCTTCAGCCTTAAATAAAAATTAAGATTACTTTTACCTCTTGACAATTTACAGTTCATTTCAACTTTTTTGAAATTCTGTCAACAAAAGTTGACGTCGGAGTAGATCGAGGGCCGTACAAGCACTCAGATTTCTAATCCAATCGCGGGTGCGCGCATCGCCAAAACGGTATTCAAAACTATCTACCTCGCCCTTAGGCCCGGCTAAACCTATATAAACAAGTCCCACCGACTTAGCGTCACTACCTCCTCCTGGCCCGGCGATGCCTGTAATACTCAATCCCCAACTGGTGTTAAGCCCTTGCCGCACTCCGACAGCCATTTGTTTTGCCACTTGGTGGCTGACTGCCCCAAATTCGGCTAAATCTCCTGGCTTAACACCTAATAATTTTTCCTTAACTCGATCGTCATAGGAAATAATCCCGCCCAAAAAGTATCTCGAACTGCCAGCAACACCGGTCAGCATCGCCCCTAATCCTCCTCCCGTGCAGGATTCAGCCACGCTGAGAGTTTCGCCAGCCAACAGCAGCAATTTACCAACAGTCGAGGCGAGGGTATCGGTATCGACACCGTAACAGTCTAGACCAGTAATCTGTAGCAACTGTTGTTCGATGGGGCTAATTAAGTTTTTAGCCACCGCTTCCGACTCAGCGCGGGCTGAAATCCGCAATTTGACTTCGCCGTGATTGGCGTAGGGAGCAACAGTAGGATTGGTTAAATTGAGAAAACTATCTACTTTTTCGGCGAGTGCTGACTCAGCAATACCCCAAAATTTTAATGTGCGGCTGTAAATAGTTCCGCTACACCAGCCGTTATTTTGCAGGTAAGGAACGGCGGTTTCTCGCCACATCAATTGCATTTCCGCTGGTACGCCCGGAAATGTCATGACTGTGACATTGGGAACAGGTTGCCAAATAATCCCCGGTGCAGAACCTGTGCGGTTTGGCAAAATCTCAGCACCTTCTGGAATTAAAGCTTGTTTGCGGTTGCTCTTACTCATGGTTCGTCCCCGCTGAGCAAATTTGTGTTCGATGTCAGCGATAATTTCCGGTCTTTCTAGGAGGGGAACACCAAAATAATCCGCTATAGTTTCGACAGTGAGGTCGTCTGGTGTTGGACCTAGACCTCCTGTAAACAAAAGTAGTTGCGATCGCTCTACTGCTATTTTTAACACCTGTTTAATGCGTTCTGGATTGTCGCCCACCACTGTTTGATAGTAGTGAGGAATTCCCAAACTTGCTAACTCCTTGGCTAAAAACTGAGAATTGCTATTGAGAATATCCCCTAACAGCAATTCAGTGCCAACACAAATAATTTCAGCAACCATTCAATTTGATTTTAGATTGTGGATTTTTGATTGGGGAATTGGGCATGGGGCATCGGGCATTGGGCATTGGGCATTGGGCATCGGGCATTGGACATTGGTAGTAAATGACTAATGACTAATGACTAATGACTAATGACTAATGACTAATGACTAATGACTAATGACTAATGACTAATGACTAATGACTATCGAGCGTGCCTCCAAACTTTCCAGCTAGCATATCCCAGCAAACTGGTGGCTCCCATGGCATAGACTACGCCACTGGGAACCGAAAAAGCTAGAGCTAAACTTCCCACCCACAGTGTCAGCGAGTAAATAAATAAAACTGCAAATCGATGGGATAATCCTGCATTGAGCAGTCGGTGGTGGAGGTGACGTTTGTCAGCAATAAACGGAGACTTGCCGTTGCGAAGTCGATCGAGAATCACCGCAGACATATCTAAAATCGGTACAGCTAAAATCAAATATGGCAGCAACACAGAAGTTATAGCCGTAGTTTTAACTAACCCAATCACTCCCACTCCGGCAAGAGTAAAGCCGATAAAATAGGCACCTCCATCTCCCATGAAGATTTGAGCTGGATTGAAGTTGTAGCGCAGAAATCCCAATGTGCCACCAGCTAAGGCTGCTGCAATTAACGCCGCCGCTGGTTGGTTCATCGACAGACTGACAATCAGCATCACAACTGCTGCAATCCCTGAAACTCCCGCCGCCAATCCGTCCAAACCGTCAATCCAATTGATGGCGTTGGCCATACCGACGAGCCAAATCACCGTAATTGGCAAACTCAGCCAGCCAATATCTGTCAGTCCCAGGGAGGGAACTGTGAGAAATTCAATTTGTACACCGGCCATCCAAGCGATGGTGGATACACCAATTTGCATGAGCAAGCGTCTTAGTGCTGAAAGCGAAAATAAATCGTCTGCTAAACCGATGAGGAAGAATCCGATGCCGCCGAGGGTGACTCCCCAAATTTCGTATTCGTCTTTGCGATTGAGAATTTGTCCGGTAGCATCGATGAAGCCTCCTGAGAGCCAGACAATTAGGAGAGCAATGATAGTGCCAAGAAAGATAGATACTCCTCCCAAGCGTACCATCGGGCGTTGATGAACTTTACGATCGCCTGGTCGATCGACTCGTCCGCTTTTGAGACCAATGGTTTTGACTATTGGCGTACTCAATAGGACGACGATCGCGGAAACGATAAAGGCTAGTAGGTGGTAGAACAGATGGTGGAGCATCTGAAATCAGTATAGAGTGTCGGGTAATTTGGGTTTCAGGCAGAGTCTACTACATTTCAGATGGCTTTTAACCAGGCAAAATCTTGGAATAGCGACTGGGGGATTAGGAGACGGAGAGTTGGGAGTTACAAGTGGCAAGTTAAAGAGTTGTTAATTCTGCGCTTAAAACTCATAACTCTCAATCTTCTCCTGCTCTATTGCCCTTTTACCTGTACACTCCCAACTACCAATTTCCCCTTGTCAATCAGGAAAATTAAGCCAAGGCAGGGACTTTCAGGTACAAGTGAGGATACAAGGGAAAGCGCGAGCAGAGGGTGCCAACTCGCCGCAAGCAATCGGCCGCTACGCTTTCGTCTTCAGGATTTAACAGTCGATCGGCAATAATATTACCAATCTCGGTAAATTCTGTAGTTCCCATACCCCTGGTTGTCATCGCTGCGGAACCAAGTCTCAAACCACTGGTAACAAAGGGCGATGCTGGATCGAAAGGCACGGTATTTTTATTAGCTGTAATATTCACACCGCTAACTAATTGATCGGCTACTTTACCTGTCATGTTGATAGATTGCAAATCAACTAACATTAAGTGATTATCGGTACCCCCAGAAACCAGTTTCAAACCCCGCTGCTGTAACTGTGCAGCTAAAGCAGCAGCATTTGCAATTACTTGACCAGAATAAGTTTTAAATTCTGGCTTTAATGCTTCCCCAAAAGCTACTGCTTTACCAGCAATGACGTGTTCCAAAGGTCCGCCCTGAGTACCAGGAAACACTGCTTTATCGAACTTTTTGCCTAGTTCTGGGTCATTTGTCAAAATCAAACCGCCTCTGGGCCCGCGCAGGGTTTTGTGAGTGGTAGTGGTGACTGCATGACAGTGAGGCAGAGGATTCGGGTGGTGCCCTGTGGCGACTAACCCGGCGATGTGGGCGATGTCGGCGAGGAGATAAGCCCCGATTTCGTCAGCGATGGCTCTAAATTTCTCAAAGTTGATAATTCGCGAATAAGCTGAGTAGCCGCAAATTAGCAATTTCGGTCGATTTTGTTTGGCAATCGCCAAAATTTCGTCGTAGTCTAACTGTTCTGTTTCTTTGCTGACACCGTAGTGAAAAGCTTTGAACCATTTGCCGGATACGTTGACCGGTGAGCCATGGGTCAAGTGTCCGCCGTGGGACAAATCCATGCCCATAATGCCGTCTCCAGGCTCTAGCAAACTCAAAAACACTGCAAAGTTGGCTTGAGCGCCGGAGTGGGGCTGGACGTTGGCGTGAGCTGCTCCAAATAGCTGTTTGGCGCGATCGATCGCGATTTGCTCGATGCCGTCAATAAATTCACAGCCACCGTAGTAGCGTTTGGTTGGCAATCCTTCGGCGTACTTATTTGTCAGCACAGAGCCTTGAGCTGCCATTACCGCTGCGGAAGTAAAGTTTTCGCTGGCGATGAGTTCTAGGTGATCTCGTTGCCGCTGGAGTTCCTGCCCGATTAAATCGGCAATTAGCGGATCGGTTTTGGAAAGAAATTCAAAGTTAGAGTCCGTCACAATAATCAACCTCTTAAGAAATTGGGGATTGGGAATTGGGGATCTTGTACCATACTACGGATTCCGCCCCATTGACATAAATATTACATTGTGTTCAGGTTAAGCTCTTTGTTCCAAAGTCCTGACATACAATGTAATCACTGGTGTGGAACCTGCCGGAGGTATCAAATGTTAGTCATTTTAATGGAAAATCAGATGCTTGCCCCTCAGCGTGTTTGCCAAGGTTGTTTGCTGGCCTCTAGCACTGGCCAACCCCGCTGGAATGATGGCGAACTCCGCTGCGGCCATCCGATTCGCAAACCTACGGAAAATTTGCCCGATCGCTACGAGTGTCAAATGGGCTTCACGATCGCTCACATTAAATAATTATCGGGCCTGGGGCATAGGGAATTGGGCATAGAGCATTGGGAATTGGTCATCGGGCATCGGGCCTAGTGACTATTTAACGCGACTTGATATAAGTATCCCTGAATCTACAGGGATCTGAGTGTGGGCAAATTCCGGGCGAGTCGGAACACAAACCCTGCTGCTGCGTTATCCTGAATTTAATGGGAATTGATAGTTAGTCGATCGACTCAGGAGAGTTCACTATGACTTGGCGCGGGTCTACAACTGTTTCAGACCGGATTTTTGCTTCTTTGCCTTATTTGCTGCCGCTGGTTGACGGGCTGATGTTTGGCAGGTTTCTGTTTCAACAGTTTCCTGTCCTCCAACTGTTGTTCATACCGCTAGCTCCCTTGATGCAAATTTATAGTTTGCCCTTCGCTAGCTTGGTGATTTTCTTTGCCCTCTATTTAGGGGTTGTGAGAAACGAAAACATTAGTCACTTTATTCGCTTTAACGCGATGCAGGCGATTCTTTTAGACATTGTTTTGATGTTGTGCGGTCTGGTTTTGCCGATTTTAGCTAAGGTTCAAATCGCATTTATTGCCGAAACTCTCTATAACATGGTGTTTTTAGGCGTTGTGGCTGCATTTGTATATGCAGTTGTTCAGTCGGCATTGGGACGCTATGCAGAGATTCCTCCACTTTCGGATGCAGTTTATATGCAGGTACGATAGTCATTAGTCATTAGTTAGCAGTCATTAGTTAGTTGTCTTTGAAGCCAATGTAGGTTGGTTAGGTTGTTGGCAATAACTAATGACTCACAATTGACGAATGACTAATAATTAAAATCAATAATTGAACGCTGACTAACAACTAATGACTAATGACTAACAACTGATGACTAATGACTAACAACTGATGACTAATGACTAACAACTAATGACTAATCACTAACAACTGATGACTAATAACAACTAACAACTAACAACTAACAACTAACAACTAACAACTAACAACTAACAACTAACAACTAATGACTAATGACTAATGACTAACAACTAACAACTAATGACTAACAACTAACAACTAATCACTAACAACTGATGACTAATGACTAATGACTAACAACTAATCACTAATCACTAACAACTGATGACTAATGACTAACAACTAACAACTAACAACTAACAACTAACAACTAATGACTAACAACTAATAACTAATAACTAATGACTAACAACTAATGACTAACAACTAATAACTAATGACTAACAACTAATGACTAACAACTAATGACTAACAACTAATGACTAATGACTAATGACTAATGACTAATGACTGTATTTTCCAGACTGCCAATACCTTCTATTTCAATGCGAACTCGATCGCCTATTTGCAGCGGCCCAACTCCTTCCGGCGTTCCAGTCAGAATTACGTCACCAGGAAGGAGAGTCATGATTTGACTGATGTAGGAGACGATAAAGTCTGGGGAAAATACCATGCGATCGATGCGATCGGATTGTACCGGGCGATCGCTGTCATTGACAAAAGTCTGCAATTGTGCAGCGGGACTCAATTCGCGGACAATCCAAGGCCCAAGGGGACAAAATGTATCAAAACCTTTCGCCCTCGCCCACTGATTGTCCCGCTTTTGCAAATCTCTAGCTGTGATATCATTGGCGATCGTATAACCCCAAATTTTGCTCTGTGCTTGTTCAGGAGTGCACTGAGTACAATGTTCGCCAATTATCAGGGCTAATTCTCCCTCGTAGTCTACTCGCTGGGACTGTGCTGGATAGCGAATCGACCCACCTGTGGGAATCACAGCCGTGGGAGGCTTGAAAAACAATAGCGGTTCTTCCGGTACGGAACCTCCCATTTCGGCGGCGTGGTCGCTATAATTTTTGCCCACGGCTATGATTTTGCTGGGAGAGCACGGGGCGAGAATTTGGTAACTATCTGGCGGAAGTTCCAAATCAGTGGGTTCTCCTTTTAACCAGGGAGGTGCATCAAGTACCTGAACGCTGCGGCTTAGTTGCAGTAAACCGTAATGGATTTGTCCTTGTACTGTTTTGACTCGAACGTAGCGTGAAGCCATAGGATTTTAGATTTTAGATTTTGGATTATAGATTAAAAGGATAGCGGAATAGGACTTGCAGTACGATATTCTCTCAACAATCGTCAGGGTTACTACGGGAAATCATGGTAGTAGAGCGCCCGTGTGTCAGCCCTATTTCCCCAAGAGGCGACCTGTGCCTTCATGTCATGGTTTCATAAATCAATACGGGATGCGGGAAACTCAGAGACTTCAGTCCTTCCTAGGGAAGCGGCGCGAGGGACTTTAGTCCCCGTGTTCTTTCTTTCTTTCTTTCTTTCTTTCTTTCTTTCTTTCTTTCTTTCTTTCTTTCTTTCTTTCTTTCTAAATATTTTGTTGATCAAGCTTGAGATATCTACTATAATCACTAAAAGTAGACAAATTAACCAATATTCAGGAAAATAGAGGTGACCAAAACCCAAAAAACAATGGGAGTTCAGCAAGTATTACTGTCTCCAAACAAAGAGGTTAAAGCATTGTTGGAGTATCTCTGCCAACAATCAGGTAAACTTTACAACAGTGGGGTTTATTTAGCTCGTCAAACTTTTTTTAAGACCGGAAAACTGTTGACGGGAAAATTCGACTTATCTTTTGAATCGTCAGTTGCCAAATCAATGGTTGCTAAGTCGTTGCCATCAACACCAATGCAGCAAACATTGATGTCAGTCACAGAAGCCTTCAAATCTTTTAAAGAATTAAGAGACTTGTACATCAAAGGTCAATTGCATTTTAAGCCCAAGCCACCGGGATACCTGACAGGTTCTAAGTTGTTCAAAGTAGCTTATCCTAATTCTGGAGGTTTAAGACCGAAACTTGTTGGCAATCAGTTAAGATTCTCCTTGGGCTTAACCGTGAGGCGATGGTTTGGAATTCCTGAATTCTTTCTACCTATGCCGTCAAATCTTGATTTTTCCAACGTGAAAGAGTTTACGATTCTCCCTAAAAATGGTGCTTTTTACCTGGAAATGTCCTACGAGGTTGAAAAAGAACAACACAATCTGGACATAGGTCAAGCATTATCAATTGACTTGGGAACTGCTGATAATTTAGCAGCTTGTGTCGATACACTAGGAAATTCCTTCTTAATTGATTCTCGTGGAATGAAAGCGATGAATCAATTGTGGAACAAAAAAGTAGCAACTAGAAAAGAAGGAAAGCCAGAAGGTTATTGGGATAATTGGCTAGACAGTGTGACTCGCAAACGTAATCACCAAATGCGTGATGGTATCAATAAGGCTGCCAAGTTGATTGCCAACCATTGCCTTAAATCCGGAATTGGTACACTGATAGTTGGGTGGAATGAAGGTTTTAAGTTTAATAGTAATCTCGGTAAAGCGAACAATCAAAAGTTTGTTCAAATGCCTTTAGGTAAGCTGAAAAATAGGTTAAAAGAACTATGTGATTTGCACGGTATCAGGTTTGTTGAAACTGAAGAAGCGTATACATCGAAAGCTAGTTTTTTAGATGGAGACTCCCTACCCAAATATGGTGAAAAACCATCTGGGTGGAAAGCATCTGGAAAGCGGATTAAACGTGGCTTGTATCAGTCAGCTAATGGCAGGGTGGTAAATGCAGACTTAAATGGCGCTGCCAACATTCTGAGAAAAGTAGCGAGTAGGCTAGGCGTAGACCTCAGCCGACTTGGTAGACGTTGCTTGACGAACGTAGCGAGAGTTAGACTTTGGGTATTACCCAAGCCTACTTTGTCCGCAGAATCTCAGCGTATGAAAGACCTGAGAGTGTCAAGATAATTATGTTGTAGCAGGGATTCAGTGAAAATACTGAGTTGAGCGATCGCGCTTGCTTGCCCAACGCCATATTTACGAGAAAAAAATCAAGTTTGTGTGAAGTAATAGTAAAGAACCGGTTTTTTTGCGGGTAAATTAGCAGTTGTACTTAGATATTTATACAAGCTTTTACTACTGCGTAATTAGCGCGATCGCACCAATGAGAGAAATTAATTGCGATCGGGCGTTTAGGTGATTTCCCTAAACGTAGTTTTGGTCTAATATTGCTAGTAAATACCAATTTTTTATGAGGCTGCATAGAATCTGATCCCCCCTAGCCCCCCTTAATAAGGGGGGGACAAGATTCTTCTCAAAGTCCCCCTTCTTAAGGGGGATTTAGGGGGATCGAGATCTGTGCAACGACCCATTAAATTGGTATAAATACGCATTAGTATCAGTTCGGAATAAAAACAGAGATAGATCGAAGTTACGAAATTTCTCTTTTGGAGGGTGCATGGAGATTGATATGAAAGGTTTTAGGGAAGCGCGCACTGGGGAATTTTCCAGGGGCGTATTTTGATTGGGCGGGCTTTTTGTAAAGTTTTGTAACAAAAGCTGAGTTTTTGCATAAAAGTCACGGGCTGAGACTGATAGATAGACAGAAGTTACAAAATTTCTCTTTTGGAGGGTGCATGAAGATTGATATGAAAGGTTTTAGGGAAGGGCGCACTGGGGAATTTTCCAGGGGCGTATTTTGATTGGGCGGGCTTTTTGTAAAGTTTTGTAACAAAAAGCTGAGTTTTTGCATAAAAGTCACGGGCTGAGACTGATAGATAGACAGAGGTTACAAAGTTTCAATTTTGGAGGGTGCATGAAGATTGATATGAAAGGTTTTAGGGAAGGGCGCACTTGGGAAATTTCCAGGGGCGGATTTTGATGCGGCGGGCTTTATGCAAAGTTTTGTAACAAATTCGGCAAAGCGGCATAAAAATTAGGGGTTAACCCCGATAGGTTTCATAGAGGGTAATACTGGCGCGATCGCGTTCATTATTTCCTCATAGTATCGCTTCGTAAAAAAGGCGAGTAAGTTTCGCGTATCTGCATTTACATTGTTCAGGGTTCACTAACATAATTAATTGGAGAAAAAAGCCATGTTGACTTCTAATAACTCACTCAACTCTTTAATCGCAACTTCTCTGCAACAGGTTTACAGCACCTTAAATAAATTTGCCAATAGTGATGATTTTCTTGCCAAGATTCAATCTATTTTTGGTACGAACTTTGACGCGAGTAAGTTAGAAGAAATCCGTCAGCAGTGGATTAACAGTAATTTTACATCTCTGCCACCGATTGAAATTCGCAGTGGTTCTGAACTCCAAGGGGCTAATGCTGCTTATGCAGGTTCAAATAATACGATTTATGTTTCTCAAGACTTTTTGACTAAATATACTGATAATCTGCAAGCGATTACCAGTGTTTTATTGGAAGAAATTGGTCATTCTGTGGATTGGCATATTAATACTTCTGATACTCCTGGGGATGAAGGGGAGTTCTTTTCTAATGTGGTACAAGGGATTGGTTTGAGTGAGGAACAGATTCAGGGGTTGAAGCAGGAGAATGATGCCATTACTCTCAATTTTAATGATTCTCAAGCCATTAATTTACTGGCGAATGATAGCCAAATTCAAGCTGAACAAGACGCAAATTCTAATGGTTACACTTCTGGGTTAGGAAGTCAAGTTTTCAGTCAAATAATTAAGGATAGACCTAAAACAAAAGTTGTATTTATTAATGGTATTTTGACCCCTGATAATGTTATTAATAAAATAGCGGACGAGGTTGACAAAGCCTATTATCTCACTCATAAACACAACCAATCACCAATCCCGCCAGACTTTAAAAATTCTATAATATTTGATTTTGTTCACAATAAATCAACTGAAACAGAAGGTGACGACAGTTGGAGCACTGGAGCTTTAGATACTTATGACGCAGTTACACAATCTTATGCTGTTTTTCATACAAAATTTGCAGACCTAATTCTTTATCCAGCTATTAAAAACGCAGAGGATGCTATTGTGAAACTAGATGAAGATAGCCCTGATTATGAATCAAAAAAAGCCGAAATACAAAAAAATATCGATGATGTTCGTCCACTAGCAGGTCAAGAAGAAGCATTGGAGAAGATTACAGATGATAAAATTACTGTACTATCAAATTTCCTTGCAAAATATATCGAAGCATATCCAGATGCAGATCCGGCATCCAAATACTTCGGCACAATTGCCAATATTGAAACAAGAATTAATGACGAAGTAGGCAATTCAAAATATAGTTACGAATCTCCTCCTAATGATTTATTAGAATCCTTCAGCCAATTTTGGTCGAAAAAAGCATCAACAGCTAGTAGTAGAGTTAATCAAAAATTGACTGAAAAAATTACTGGTTCTAATTCTGCTATATTGATTGCTCATTCTCAGGGTAATTTTTTTGTAGAGGATGCTTTATCAGAAGGATTACCTGTTGATAACTCTAAAGTTAAGATAATTTCTCTGGGTTCACCAACTGATTATTCAGCGGTTAAAGGAACAGCAGAAATTGTATTGAACCCCAATACTAATAGCACTCCCGATCCTGTTACTCACCTTCGTTATGAAGGAGATGCTGATCTTCACAAAAAAATAGAAATATTTTTGAAAAGTTTGCGAGAAATTCTATCAGATGTTGCTGGTAAATTAAACAAGTATCATAGCCTTACTGCACAAGCCCTAAACAATCCTTTTGATGATTCAGATGATGGATATTTACAAAGGTCTTACAAAAAAGGAGATTTAAAAAACTTTTTTAACAGTCTAAATCCAATTGGGTACTATTTTCCTAACCCAGTACAAATTATTGAGACACAATTATGGCCTTCACCAACAGACGATGGGGATTGGATTGAAGGGAGTTCAAGTAATGATGCTTTTTTCCCACTAGATGATACGCGATTACAAGGAAAAAAAGGTAATGATGTCTTACGTGGCAATGCTGGAAATGATTACTTGATAGGTGGTGAAGGATGGGATTTCCTAGATGGTGGAGCAGGTGAAGACGAAGCCAGCTATGAAGATAGAGGCAGTGTTACTGTAAGGCAAAGAGAAAACTATCTTGGTTCTGGTTCTGATGTTTATGAAGTAACAGACGGTGGAGAAATAGATGTTTTAGTTGATATTGAAAAAGTTTCTGGTTCTAATGCCAATGATCAAATGTTTGGTGGTCGAGGAAAAGATATTTTCTATGGTCGAGATGGTAATGATACATTAAAAGGAGAGGGTGGAGATGATTACTTTGAGGGCAACAAGGGCAATGATTACTTTGAAGGTCATTCAGGGAATGATACTTTTTATGGTGGAAATGATAGTGACGAGGGCTACGGTGGTACGAATAATGATGTATTAAAAGGTGAAGGTGGTAGAGATATTCTGCACGGTGGAGCGGACAATGATTATGTTGCTGGTGGTTTTTTTGAATGGCAAAACTGGGATGAAAAAGAAGAAATTAAAGAAGAGGGAAGTAACCCAGAAGAAGCCAGTTTTACAGTAGCAGGTCTAGGTGTTGATGCAGAAGCAAATATCACTCGTTTTGCGGCTAATACTAATATCAGTCTTACCACGATCCATGCTGAAGCTAACATTGAGCCACAACAAGAAATTGATGGTGACGATTTAATCTATGGTGGTAAAGGCAACGATAGTATTGCAGGAGATGAAGGGAATGATGAAATTTTTGGTGATGAAGATAACGATTTAATCTTAGGTGGTACAGGAGAGGATAAAATCTCTGGGGGTAGCGACCAAGATAAAGTTTTTGGGGGTAAAGGCAACGATATCCTTAACGGAAACGAAGGCCAAGACACCCTTTTTGGCCAAGCAGGAAATGACCAAGCAAGCGGCGACGAGGGAAATGACACCCTATTTGGCAATGAAGGAAACGACACCCTCAACGGGGGCACCGACCAAGACCAACTCGAAGGCGGCGATAACGAAGACATCCTCAACGGCAACGACGGCCAAGACACCCTCTACGGCGAACTCGGAAACGACCAACTCAACGGCGACACCGGCAACGACACCCTCCTCGGCCAACAAGGAAACGATACCCTCAGCGGTGGCACAGACCAAGACGAACTCTACGGCGGCGATAACGAAGACATCCTCAACGGCAACGACGGCCAAGACACCCTCTTCGGCGGCAAAGGCCAAGACCAACTCAACGGCGATGCCGGCAACGACTCCCTCTTAGGTCAAGACGGCCAAGACACCCTCAGCGGCGGCACCGACCAAGACACCCTCTATGGCGGCAAAGGAGAAGACCTCCTCCAAGGCGATGCCGGCAACGACATCCTCTACGGCAACCTCGATAACGACACCCTCTTAGGCGGAGACAACGCCGACATCCTCTACGGCCAAGAAGGCGACGACCAACTCGGAGGCGATGCCGGCAACGACACCCTCTACGGTGCCGAAGGAACCGACCTCCTCAACGGCGGCGACAACGACGACCTCCTCTACGGCAACATCGGCAACGACACCCTCAACGGCGACAACGGCAACGACCTCGCCTACGGCGAACTCGGAGACGACCTCCTCAACGGTGGCGGTGACAGCGACACCCTCTACGGCCAAGAAGGTTTTGACAACATCAACGGCGACGCGGGTAACGACTTCCTCTACGGCGGCAAAGACAACGACACCCTCGCCGGCGGCGACGACGCAGACCTCCTCTACGGCCAAGAAGGCAACGACCAACTCGGAGGCGATGCCGGCAACGACACCCTCTACGGTGCCGAAGGAACCGACCTCCTCAACGGCGGCGAAAACGACGACCTTCTCCACGGCGCAACTGGCAACGACACCCTCAACGGCGACAACGGCAACGACCTCGCCTACGGGGAACTCGGTAACGACCTCCTCAACGGCGGCGGCAACAACGACACCCTCTACGGTGCCGAAGGAACCGACATCATCAACGGCGACAGTGGCGACGACAACATCTATGGCGGCATCGACAACGACACCCTCAACGGCGGTAGTGACAATGACCTCATCTATGGCGAACAAAGTCAAGACCTCCTACACGGCGACAGCGGTAACGACACCCTCAGCGGCGGCGACAATGCCGACTTAATGTATGGCGACGGCGACAACGACCTAATGACAGGCGATGCCGGCCAAGACACCCTTAGCGGCGGCGACGGCGACGACAACCTCAGTGGCAACGCCGACAACGACCTTCTCCAAGGAGATGCCGGCAAAGACCAACTCTTCGGCAACGATGGCGAAGACCAACTCCAAGGCGGCGATAACGAAGACACCCTCAGCGGTGGCGCAGACAAAGACCTACTCTGGGGGAATAACGGCGCAGATGTCCTGCAAGGCGACGCAGACAAAGACACCCTTTACGGAGGCAACGACAACGACTTCCTAGACGGAGGCGATGCCGCCGACGAACTTTACGGCGAAAACGGCAACGACGAACTACACGGCCGCGCCGGTACAGACTTACTCCGAGGTGGAGAAGACAACGACCTCCTCTTTGGCGAAGGCGAAGACGACAAACTCTACGGCGACGCAGGCAAAGACACCATCAACGGCGACAGTGGCAACGACCTATTAGAAGGCGGTAGCGACGACGACCTTCTCAACGGCGGCGACGGCAAAGACCTCCTCTACGGCCAAACCGGTAACGACATCATCAATGGCAATGCAGGGGAAGACAAACTCTGGGGAGGCGAAGACAACGATACCCTCAACGCCGGCGACGGTGAAGACCAACTTTGGGGAGAAACCGGCAACGACTCCCTAGACGGTGGCAACGATAACGACCAACTCGAAGGCGGCGACGGCAACGACGTACTCCAAGGTCAAGCAGGCCAAGACTTCCTAGACGGCGGTGCCCACAACGACACCCTCTACGGCGGCGATGACGATGATAAAGTATTCGGTCGCACCGGAGACGACTACCTAGACGGCGGCAACGGCAACGACCAATTAGAAGGGGAAGAAGGCAACGACATCATCTTCGGTCAAGCTGGCGTTGACTTCCTAGACGGCGGTATTGGCAACGACACCCTGGCCGGTGGCGACGGCGAAGACCAACTCTTAGGTCAAGCAGGCGACGACTCAATGGACGGCGGGGCCGGCAACGACCAACTCAAAGGGGGAGACGGCAACGACGAACTCTTAGGCCAAGCAGGAGAAGATAAACTCGATGGCGGTGACGGTAACGACATCCTGCGAGGCGGCGACGGCAACGACGAACTCGAAGGCAAAAACGGCGACGACTCCCTCTACGGCGGTGCCGGCAACGACATTTTCGATGGCGGTTTAGGTAATAACCTCCTAGCCGGGGAAGAAGGCGACGACCTCCTCATCGGCAACAACGGCCTCGACACCCTCTTAGGCGGTGACGGCAACGACACCCTCGACGGCAAAAACAACGACGACTCCCTCGATGGCGGTGCCGGCAACGACATCATCGACGGTCGCGAAGGCAACGACAGCTTAGAAGGCGGTAGCGGCGACGACTACATGGACGGCCGCGAAGGCAACGACTGGATGAAAGGCGGCGACGGCAAAGACACCCTTTTAGGACGTTCTGGCGACGACAACATGGACGGCGGCGGAGAGGATGACATCCTCGAAGGCAGTTCCGGCAACGACACCCTCGACGGCGGTTTCGGTTTCGACCTCATCTACGGCGGTGCCGGCAATGACACCCTCTTAGGTAGCGAAGATGGTGACACCCTCTACGGAGACAGCGGCGATGATTCCATCCTTGGTGGCAACGGCAACGACGTAATCTACGGCGAAGTTGGCAACGATAACCTCTATGGTGGCGACGGTCAAGATATCTTTATGCTTTCTCCTGGTGAGGGAGTAGATATCGTCTGGGATTATGCGATCGGCCAAGATAATCTAGGTGTTTTGAAGGGACTGAGAAATGACGAATTAGAGTTTACCAACGGCACGGGTGAAAATGCCAAAGATACCTTAGTCTGGCGTGGCAAAGGTAAAGATAATGAACTTTTAGCCATCCTCAAAAACTTGCAATTGGGCACGCCAAAAACACCCACACCATCGGTAACGCCTACACCTGCGATAACGCCTACACCTGCGGAAACACCCACACCAGGGAAAAAACCAACGCCTGCGGAAACACCCACACCAGGGAAAAAACCAACGGCTGTGGAAACACCCACGCCTGTGGAAACACCCACACCATCGATAACACCATCGGTAACGCCAACACCATCGGTAACGCCAACACCATCGGTAACGCCAACACCATCGGTAACGCCAACACCATCGGTAACGCCAACACCATCGGTAACACCAACACCTGTGGTAACACCGACGCCATCGGTAACACCATCGGTAACGCCTGCGATAACGCCAACACCATCGGTAACGCCAACACCATCGGTAACGCCAACACCATCGACAACACCAACACCATCGACAACACCAACACCATCGACAACACCAACACCTGCGGTAACACCGACACCATCGACAACGCCAACGCCTGCGGTAACACCGACACCATCGACAACGCCAACGCCTGCGGTAACACCAACGCCTGCGGTAACACCCACGCCTGCGGTAACACCCACGCCTGCGGTAACACCGACACCATCGGTAACACCAACGCCTGCGGTAACACCCACGCCTGCGGTAACACCCACGCCTGCGGTAACACCGACACCATCGGTAACACCAACACCTGCACCTTCCCCCGTCCCTGGTATCCTCCTAATAGGTAACTCAGGCTCCAGTTCCCTGATGGGCAATGCAGGCGATGACACCCTCATTGGCAATGCAGGTGATGACAGCATTCTCGGTGGTGCTGGTAACGACACCCTCAACGGCGACACGGGCAATGATTACCTCGATGGTGAAGCCGGCAACGACACCCTCACAGGTCAAAATGGTACTGATTCCCTATTCGGTGGCTTTGGTGACGACTGGCTCGATGGTGGGGCTAACAAGGACACCCTCACGGGCGGAATGGGTGACGACACCCTCACGGGCGGAAACGGCCAAGACTTATTTGTTTTTGCTTCTGGAAACGGAGTTGATACTTTACTTGACTTCACTGCTACAGGTGGCAATAAAGACACTCTGGGCCTAGCCGGTGGCTTGACATTTGCTCAGCTAACCATTGCCCCAGACTCCAATCTTGCTAATACCATCATCAAGGTAACTGCTACCAATGAAGTCTTAGCGGTTTTAACTGGTGTCCCAGCAGCTTCCCTCAACAGTTCCCATTTCCTGGCCATCTAGGCCGCCGGGACTGCGAGGCGAAATTATCAATGGGAATCGAGGTTTGATTCCCTGTTCAAACCTCGGTTTGCGATTTGGTTGAACTCTGTCAAACGGCTCGATTCAAATCTGGATAATAACGAGACAAATCAATAACTGTTATAGACTTAATTGCGAAAAATTAATTTGTTTATTCCCGTTTAAGATTTCTGCTGTATCATTTCTAACCCGCTTTCTGTGCAAATTCCATACAGAGGTCTATCCCAGGAGTCAACAGGAAGTTGCGCCCTCAAGGCAAATTCAAAGATTGTGCCGATCGCAATTTTTGATTCCCACTCAGCTTTACTGAACATCCTGTCATAATAGCCGCCGCCGTAGCCCAAACGATAGCCACGCAAATCGCAACCCACGGCTGGTACAAGGATTAAATCTACCTCTGATTGGTCTATTTTAGGAGCATCAGGCAGTGGTTCGAGAATGCCATAAGCTCCTGTATGTAAAAGGTCTCCGGGCTGCCAGATGTGCCAGGAGAGGTCTTTGCCGACACAGCGGGGAAATCCCCATTTTTTAGGAATGGTAAATAGGGGGCTTAAGTCTGGTTCTTGGCGAAAACTGAAGTAGGCGAGGATGGTTTTGGCTTGGGTGAATAGGGATGAGGTTTGTAGGTGGTTGCAAAGGCGATCGCTCTTTTCTCTCCATTCTTGTGCTGATAGGGATTTGCGGGTTTGAAGGAGAGATTTTCTTAATTCTGTTTTAGTTAATGAAGGTTCAGAAGTATTCATATTTCAGATTAAATCATCGCTGCGGGTAGGGAAACGGCATTGCCCTCTCCTCAAAATAGTAGAAAAACGGCATTTCCGTCTCCTCAAAATGGTAGGGAAACGGCATTGCCCTCTCCTCAAAATGGTAGGGAAACGAGAATGCCCATTGGTGTCAACTTAACGTCAAACCCAGTCATATCAATTCCGGTTGTATCGGAATGATTTAACAGCGAAGGCGCTTATGACGCGAAGTTCGAGAAGAGAGAGTTTAATACAGGACGATGAAGAGAGGATTTGGTATCAGAGAATGCTGTTTGACTATTAAGGTCAGATCCCCCCTAACCCCCCTTAAGAAGGGGGGGACAGGAAGCCTCTTTAAGTCCCCCTTCTTAAGGGGGATTTAGGGGGATCTAGACTCAGCTAAAAACGAGAGATTTCAAGGCTTTCAGTCTTAAGTTGTCACCAATGGGCATTGCCCTGTCCCTACAGATATCGTGGCTAATTAACCGGATTTGATATCACATATTGTTTCACCACAGGACAAAGATTGAATAAAGTTTCATTGTGTCAGGTTCGCAATCAACCATTTTATTGATACCAGGAAAATTAGGGGGTTCAATGGCAAAGCATATTTTGAAAAATCAACCGCTGGGAATTCTGCTATTTATGTCAACTTTTTGTATGTCTTTGTAATTATCAGTTCCTTTGATGATTTTAATTTCTGCGTAATACAGCGGAATGCGACTGCCGTCGGCTCTGATTTGATAAACTATAGGATAATCAAAGTATAAACCGTAGCGATCGTAGTCATCGATTTCATCCTCACTCCCTGTCAGATCTCCTCTATCTATAACCTGATATCAAAAGCGCCCTTCATTAACCGAGGCGCGATCGCGCTGACTTGAATTGAGGAGCGATCGCTATTATAATAACAGCTATATACTGTAAAAAAACGATGGCCGCCAAAGACCTATTCCATGATGCCGTCAAACAAGCACTCCTGAAGGAAGAGTGGATAGTTACCGCAGATCCGCTGATCCTCAAGATAGATAAGGTGAAGCTGGAGATAGATTTAGCAGCAGAGAAAGTCTTTGCCGCCCAAAAGGCTGGACGCAAAATTGCAGTTGAAATTAAAAGCTTTCTCCATCCATCAGCGATTACAGACTTTCATTTAGCGTTAGGACAGTTTTTGAACTACCGCTTAGGATTGCAAATGATCGAACCAGATAGAACTCTTTATCTGGCAGTACCTATCGATATATATCAATCATTTTTTCAAGAAAAATTCACTCAGGAAGCCGTCAGACAGTATCAAGTAAAGTTAATTGCTTACGACCCTGTTCAGGAGGTAATCATTGAATGGAAAGAATAGAGCAGTATCGCCAATTTATCCGCCAACTTTTAACCTCTCATGCCAGTCTCGATAATAATTCCGAGTTGGATGGTGAGTGTCAACTCGTGTTCGACACAGAACACGATCATTACCAAATTTTAGATGTTGGTTGGGAGGGATACAAACGGATTTATAACTGTTTCATTCACTTAGATATCAAGGATGGTAAAATCTGGATTCAACGTAATATGACAGAAGCCGATCTCGGACAGGAATTAGTCGATCTGGGAGTACCAAAAGAAGATATAGTTTTAGGTTTACATCCACCTTACAAGCGTCCGTATACCGGCTATGGAGTAGCTTAGGAAAGAGTGCGATCGCCCTTCCTTAACTGAGGTGCGATCGCAATTTCAATTTATCCCCTAGATCGCAGTTCATCAACATCTGCTTCTGCATCTTCCTTAGTAAAAATTACATCCTCATAAATCGCATCAATACCTGTGCGAAAATCTACGCTAGCCAAGTTAATTTCGCTACCTTGAGTATAGGAATACAAAACCCACAACCCTTCAGCATTCCGACGGAAACACTCTACCCGCTCGCGTTTTTGGCTAATTAACACATACTCTTGAAGCGTTTCTAATTATTGATAATCAGCAAATTTATCCCCCCGATCGAATCCTTCTGTACTATTAGATAAAACCTCGACAATTAAACAAGGATATCTTTTAAAAGATTGAAAAGCCTTGTCCCGTTCATCGCACGTTACCATCACGTCGGGATAGTAGTAAACATTCTGAGATTCAATCCTAGCTTTCATGTCTGACATATAAACACGACAGCCAGTGCCCCGAACATGACTTCTCAAAAGTGCAAATAAGTTGCCCGCAACCGTCACATGAGCATCATTTGCATCAGCCCTTGCATAGATTTCGCCCTGAATATACTCATGTTTGAGCGGACTGAGTTCTTCTAACTTCAGATACTCTTCGGGGGAGATATAATTGTGGGGGCGATCGGTAATCACGGGGTTTACAAAATGTAAGTTTTAGATGATTTAATTCGAGCTATTCCTATTATATAATATCGTTTCTGGTTGGATCGGAATTATTTAACCGCAGAGAACACAGAGGACACAGAGGGAGAAAATAGAGATCTTAATAATTCAGATGCTACCGGATTTGATATAATAGAACGATAGAACCGTGAAGGAATAAATGCCTCTTCTTTTTTCTCTAACTTAGCGTCCGCGTGCCTCGCGGTTCATTTAATCTTACGCCCTATTAGCGGTAGATGAAAAGACCTCTGAGCCGATGGATTTAAGCACTTTCTTCAATTAAATCCGCTTCCGCATCCCGCCGTCTGTTCATACCTCTGGCAATTGAAGTTCCCTCCCAAATTCGTTTCATTTCTCTGATTTTTACCGCAATTCCCTTCACATCTTTTTTCGGTACTAAATCCCGAATTGCGCGCATTTCCAGGCGACGATTTCCCTCCAAACTCGTACCGCGATTAAACACCAAACTCACCAATCCCCCTTGAACATCTGGTGGTAATTCTTCAAAACCGGGAAATGTTTGTTTGGTAAAATTGTAAAATTTTGGCACTGTGACAGCATTAAAAACTTCCCAAGCTAATTCCCAAGAAATTATGATATCTCGAACACTAGCTAAACGCTGCTGCGCTGCATCCTTTTTTAACCCGCAGCAATCACTCAAACGCTTCCGGTCAACATCCTCTAATTTATGCCAATCTTGGTTAAAGACTTCTACACTGTTGTAACCTACATCATAACCGATGCCGATCGTAATTCCTGATTGTCCTTCGGGCCAAGTGGGGTGTTGCAAAAATTTTTCGTAATATTCCTTTCCGCCACCAATCTCGAATTCCAAAATTAACTCGATCGCCCTGTATGATAAAAGTGACGACCCCAGCAATTCTCCAGGAAACAAAGCAGTCAGGGTTCGATCGCCCGCGATGCCATCTGCTACCAATCCTTGATTACTCTGAAATTCTTTCAGGGCTGCTTCAGTTTTTGGTCCAAATTGACCATCGGCACGACTGGAACTTAACCCTAATTCTAACAACCGTTTTTGTAGTTTAACCACATCGGAACCTGATGCACCTAATTTGAGAATTTGCACAATCAGTTCCTCCTTTATACATAAAGCCATCTATTGAGCCTACAAAATTCACGAATGTTAATTTTTTTGACGGATATTGCTCTCAATATCGATACATTTGGGCGACGCCTATACCTGTCTGAGCATCACCAACGACTTGACCGTTATTATTAATCGCCCAAGCTCGAGTTTCAGAGCCACTCACTGT
The DNA here is from genome assembly GCA_020882975.1 of Microcoleus sp. EPA2. Taxonomy (GTDB): domain Bacteria; phylum Cyanobacteriota; class Cyanobacteriia; order Cyanobacteriales; family Microcoleaceae; genus Microcoleus. The sequence goes on from JAHRFD010000021.1 coordinate 42,435, forward strand.
CCCTAAGTCAAGAATAGAGTAGGTTTGATTTGGCATTTTTTTGCTCAACTATTTTTTTAGGGTTAAATAAACTGATGGCGCGATAACACAAGCTTGTCATAATGGACAACCACAGGCCAGCTCTAGTTTTAAGATGATGGAAGCGATCGCACCACAAATCGCGATCCCAGCAATAGATAAGTCTAGCATAAAAGCTTTGTTAGACATGATATGGTTGACCGTTGCATCGGAATGATTTAACCGGACCTAGAACATAGAGAACACACAGAGATCGCAGAGAAATAGACATCTTCTAAAAAGATAGTCAAGAACAGGCTATAAACCTGTTCCATAACAATTATGGGAGAGGTCTAATGAATACAGGACGATTAAGAGAGGAATTGATATGACTTCTTACTCCTATCGATCGTTGTGTAATTTAACAATTAGTGGTAACACTGCACTCTTATTTCTATTGAATATTCCCTAAAAAATGGTTTTTTAGCGTGCGTTTTGGCAAGCCTGGACTGCGGCAGCCTCGCTAATCTCAGTTCTGACTCTGACGGTTCTACAGTTCACATCATTCGCAACACAAATCCAGCCTGAAAATGGTTTCTGTACCTCTGTTCGATACAGCAAATTCTCCATACACTGCTGAATCGCCTGTGGCGACCCTCCAACCGGATTAGTCAAGGTTGTACCTCCGCCTCCCGGAATGATGATCAGCGGTGTGTTCTGATTTGGATTACTGACAGGAGCCACTGGATTGCCACCCACCGCATTACGGCACTGGTTGACCGCTTCTTCTTCACTCAATACCGAAACCCTAATCGAACTCGCCCAGCAGACATTTTTGGGATTAAAAAAGTTTCGATGATCAGTCCAGCATTGAGTTCCGGTACTCAGATGAGCAGAGAACGCATCCATCGGGTAAATGTATTCTGTCTTACCATCCGTTCGCTGTCGAGGTGCACCTTCGTAAGTCTGAAATCGCTTATTCTGTACACATCTTTCGATCGCCAAACCACCACTGGAACACAGGTCAGCAGCTTTATCAGGCGAAACGCCTTGGCGGACAAACTCACTCAGACATTCTCGAATCGAACTCTGGGCGATCGCGCCTTGGGTCATTAGCAATGGTGATAGCATCGTGGCGATCGCGCCTGCGATCGTCAATGCTTGATGATTTATAATCATGGCTCTACAAATAATGGAAAGTTGTCTTAGCGTGCGTTTTGGCAAACCTGAACGGCAGCAACTTCACTGGTTTGAGTTCTCACGGTTTGCAGTTGCCAACCGCCCCAACCATCTTCTCGACTCACTTGGCTGCAATAACTGCGAGTGCAAACTAGCTGTTGTTCGTACATCAGGTTTTTCATGCAGTTACCGATCGCCTGCGGAGAACCACCAATTTGCCGTCGCGGTTGGTAAATTACGGGAGGTTGCTGCGGTTGATAAATGACCAGGGGCTGCGCTGCGGTCCCGCCAGCAGGAGTTGGCGAAGCCGGACAGCCAAAAGGAGTGCAAGGATCTGCACCCGGATTTGGGCAACCAAACGGGTTACAAGCACCGGCACCGGGTTGAGAACAGCCGAAGGGATTGCACGTTTGGGCAACTGAAGGCTGTGTGTGTCCGAGTAAAGGTAGAATGGCGCTCAGAACGCCGATCGTTAGTGCTTTACTAAAGGTGACTGACAAAAACCCACGCTTGCGTGAGCATCCGAGCGATCGATTCATTTTTGTTTCCATTCCTGTTTACTGAAAATGTTCAGTAGATGCTCAATTTTAATCATCTTTGCCAGTTCAAGTCGAACATTTCCTTGCGAATTGAACATATTCTTGCTACATCATGCGAAACTGCTTAGGTGAAATGCCTGTGTATCTGCGAAAATGCTTAGCAAAATGACTGGGGTTAGCAAAACCACATTCGATCGCAATGTAGAGCATTGTGTGTTCTTTCTGCTTCAGTAATAACTTCGATCGCTCGACTCGCTGGTGTATCAAATACGCATGAGGAGTCATGCCCGTAGATTTCTTAAATAATCGACAGAAATGGTACTGGCTAATCTGCAATTCATCTGCAAGGGTTGCTAACGATAGGTTCTCACTTAGATGAACGTTCATATAATCAAGAGCTTGCTTCAGTTTGTACTTAGGTAAGCCATCTTCATACTCTGGTAGAATGTGCTTGCGGGTTGAGTAGTTTCTCAAAAAATGTGCAGCCATAGCTGTTGCCATTGACTCCGCATAGAAGCAACTATTTGTTGCATCAGTTTCTAATACCGTTTTCAGAGCTAAGACAATTTGATAGACTAACGGATCGAGCGTTGATAGCGTCGGCTTCAGTTCGATTTTCTCTGGATTTGCAGACTCGTAAGCAGCATGAGCTAGAAATGCAGGATCGAGATAGCAGTGAGTCGTTTCCCCTGCCTGACTCGATCTCACTTTGAGCAGCATATGAGCCGGAAAAATTTCAATATGCCCCTTTTCCTGTTCGTGATGTTGAAATCGATAACGCTTTCCATCAATTACCATCTCTACTTCCGTTGGCTGCTTCCATGATGGTAACGAAATGAGGTGCTGAAGACCTGTTGTTTCCGGGAAGTCAATTGCAGGCAGTTGATAATGTGCAAGATGGATATTTTTCCATCCCGCTTGTTGGCTGGAGTGAATCACTGGACGCGGAGCAAAGGTTAAGGTTGAATCTTGTTGAAAGTAATCAATCTCTAAAAGTCTCTCTACTGACATCATAAATTTGCTTTCCAAATTTCAAGGCATTCTCCGTACTTTGCCTGCGAGAACTTATAAAGCATTGTCCGAAGCAATAACGAGAGCTTTTGAGCAATTTGAGGAGCAAGACTTCTGTTCTGTGGTTTACTCACTGCTGTTATTGTACATCCAGAAACCTGAGAAAGATTATACTCTAATTTATCACATTTAGGACTTATGCAACCATCCTAGGTCTCGGGGCAACCGGGCGTGGGATTGCCCCTACAAAACGCTACATTTAAATCAATAGAGTCAGTCTCGATCGACCTGGTTTTTTAGACTCACGCTGCGTGTTTCCGATACCATTCTATTGTATTTTTCAACCCTTCCTTAAACTCGGTCTGTGCAGTAAACCCAAAGGCTGTTTTTGCCCTTTCTGTATCCAAACAACGGCGTGGCTGACCATTGGGTTTATCTGTTTCCCAAACAATTTCGCCTTTAAATTCCATCAATTCGCAAATTAACTCAATCAAATCTTTAATTGGTACTTCAGAATTGGTTCCCAAATTCACTGGTTCGGAGTCATTGTAATCCTGAGTTGCCATCACGATTCCCCGCGCTGCATCTGTGGAATACAAAAACTCGCGGGTAGGGCTACCGTCGCCCCACACTGGCAATGTTTTGTCTCCCCTTTCTTGGGCTTCGTGGACTTTCCGAATTAAGGCGGGGATGACATGGGAACTTTTGGGGTCAAAGTTATCTTCTGGGCCGTATAAGTTGACTGGTAGCAAGTAGATCCCGTTGAATCCGTACTGCTGGCGATAGGATTGCAGTTGCACTAATAAGGCTTTTTTGGCAATTCCATAAGGGGCGTTAGTTACTTCTGGATAGCCGTTCCAGAGGTTGTCTTCTTTGAAAGGAACTGGAGTTAAGTTTGGATAAGCACAAATTGTGCCAACACAAACAAATTTTGCAACTCCGGCTTGGTAGGCTGCGTGAATTAGTTGCGCGCCCATCATCAAATTGTCGTAAAATAATTCAGCGGGTTTGAGTAGGTTTAAACCAATGCCACCGACGTGGGCTGCTAGATGGATGATGATGTCTTGTTTGTCGGCGGCGCGTTGGCAGTTTTCCATGACGCGGAGGTCGCAATCGCGCGATCGCGTTACACTAATTTTATCAGCATCGGCTCCTGCTTTGACTAACTGGTCGATGACTTGACGGCCGAGGAAACCGGCGCCACCTGTGACTAAAATCTGTTTGTTAGTTAAATCTAAGCTGGTCATAATTTTATCCTCTTATTTGCATCAGGGTCGATCGACAATATCCAATATCAGCAAGATGAAACCCCCGCGCTGAAGCTTAACTACTCACCGAAGAAACCAGTATTAATCATGGGCTTGTTTGTGGGTGGGGGCGGGTTTGTTTCACTCTCCTAGACGCAACCGCCATGAGTAATATTGAATTTAGGGTATCTCATGTGAGTTTTTGCACAATTTTTAGGGGTTCGGGATAGTAGAGCACCCCATCGATTTGCACTATGAAAAAGCTGAGAAGTTTACCCGCCCCTACAGCTTGGTGACCGCCGTGAAAGAGTTCAGTAAATGCAAAAATTAATCAAATCCGTTCCCAGAACCTCGCCCCTGCTGATCCAGAGCTTTAATGTCAGCATCTACCATTAAGTGTACTAATTGCTCAAAAGTTACAGAGGGTTCCCAATTTAACTGAGTGCGGGCTTTTGTCGAGTCGCCAATCAAAAGTTCGACTTCGGCGGGACGTAGGTAGCGCTCATCAAACTCTACATAATCTTCCCAATTTAAGTTGGTGTAGCTGAAGGCTAAATGTAGGAATTCCTTAATGGAATGGGTCTCGTTGGTCGCAATGACGTAATCGTCTGGTTTTTCTTGTTGCAGCATCAGCCACATTGCTCGCACATAGTCTTTAGCATAGCCCCAGTCTCGCTTGGCATCGAGATTTCCGAGATAAAGTTTTTTCTGTTTTCCTGCTAAAATTTTGGCGAGGGCGCGAGTAATTTTGCGAGTTACAAATGTTTCGCCACGGCGGGGAGATTCGTGGTTAAATAGGATGCCGTTGCAGGCAAAAAGACCGTAGGATTCGCGATAATTTACGGTTTGCCAGTGACCGTAAACTTTGGCGCAAGCGTAGGGGCTTCTGGGATAAAAAGGTGTTGTTTCTTTTTGGGGAACTTCCTGTACTAAGCCAAACATTTCCGAAGAACCTGCTTGATAAAAGCGCACTTCTATGCCTGTACGTCGCTGATAGTCTCGAACTGCTTCTAGGAGGCGCAATACGCCCATTCCTACGGCATCAACCGTATATTCTGGGGAGTCAAAGCTAACTCGAACGTGAGATTGAGCCCCTAGGTTATAAACTTCTACTGGCTTGACTTCTTCTAATATCCGGCGCAGAGTGGTGCCGTCGGTTAAGTCTCCGTAGTGGAGAAACAACTTGGCGTCCTCGCTGTGAGGATCGACATAAATGTGGTCAATGCGATCGGTATTGAAACTAGAACTCCGCCGGATAATGCCGTGAACTTCATAGCCTTTTTCTAGCAATAACTCACTTAAATAAGAGCCGTCTTGACCTGTGATACCGGTGATTAGGGCTCGCTTCCGTTGCGTCATCTAAATTGTTCCTTGACAGATTGTAATTTTCAGGGCAGGGGTGCTGTTGCCTGCCGATCGTTTTCTCAAGCTCTAGGTTAACTCACAATTATTCGATCGGTGTCAAAGCAGAGTTGAGATTTTGCAAAGACTTAGCCCAGGCAGTCAGTAGCAAGCATCAGTAGTTAGTAGCAAATTAGTAGTAACTACTGATGCTGACTGCGGACAAAAATTAGTATGCGCCGTTATTTTTAGGAAAAATCACCACGCCAATTGTTTTGAAAACGATCCACAGATCCATCCAAAGGTTTTTTTCATTTGCATAATAGAGGTCGATCTGGACTCGGCGGGGATAGGGAATGTCGTTCCGGCCGGAGACTTGCCATAGGCCTGTAATTCCAGGTCTGATGGTCAGAACTTTGTTGATGTAAGTGCCGTATCTAGGCAATTCCTCTTCAACTAAGGGTCTGGGCCCAACTACGCTCATATCTCCCTTCAAAACATTCCAAAATTGGGGAAATTCATCTAAACTGGTCGCTCTGAGAAACCTTCCGATACAGGTAATTCGAGGGTCTTGTTTCAGCTTGAAATTGTCCTCAAACTCTTGACGGAGATGCGGCGATTTTTCCATGATTTCCACCAAGATGTCGTCGGCATTTTCCACCATCGTTCTGAATTTCAGGCAATAAAACATCTTGTGATTTTTGCCTACTCGTTCCTGTACATAAAAAATTGGCCCGGAGGAGCTTAAGGCTATCGAGAGAGCCAAAAGCAGGTAAACCGGAGCAAACAGGATCAGAACCGACAAGGAAAACATGATGTCAAATAACCGTTTGAAAAATTCTCCGTCGAGGCTTTGGAGAGAGCGACTTATGCGTCTGTCTCTAGACAAGACAGGCTGAAAACCGCGTCTCGCGATCGCTCGAATTACCTTGCCGGAGATTAGTTGGCTGTCGGCAGTCATCTTACTCCTTCACTTCACACCACACACAGTCCTGATCATAAAGCCTCAAGACGCTTTGTTCTGTGAATTATGTTTCTAATCCTCAATTTTCTGGGGGAGTGGGTAGTGGACAGTGGGCAGTCGCTAGTGGCTAGTGGGCGGTTGGTGCTTACCAGTGGGCGGTTGAGGGTTGTCAGTGGGCCGAGAAAAAATTCTCCCCCTGTGGGAATATCTCCCTGTCTCTCTGGGACTCTCTTCCCTGGGGACTCTCTCCCCCTGGGACTTTCTCCCCCTTTAATTCCCAGACTGAGTAAATTCACGGGAGTGAAATTCCTGATAGGATTCTTCCACAAAGGCCAGATAGCGCTGGCGAAAGACTTCTGGGGCAAACTCCTCGGCGTGGAGTCGCCCTATTTCTGGCTGAAATTTGCTTTGCAACTGTTCAAACTCCTCCACCGCTGCGACTAATGCGGAGGGGGTTTGGGAAGCAAAAAATAAACCAGTCCCTGTCTCTGGATGTTGGCGAATGTCCCGCACTGTCTCCAAGGCGCCACCGGCTGCATAGGCAATTACTGGTGTTCCACAAGCTTGGGCTTCTACCAGGGCGATGCCAAAATCTTCGCAAGCTGCGTATACAAAGGCTTTGGCTTGGGCCATGTATTTTTCCACTACTTCTGCTGGTTGCCATCCGAGTATTTGCACGTTGGGTTTGGCGAGTTGTCGCATCATTTCTAATTCAGGCCCGGTGCCGATGACAATGAGATGATGCCCCATTTGATTAAATGCTTGGACGATCGCGCTGATGTTTTTGTAGCTTACCAATCGGCAAACAGTGACGTAAAAGTCTTGTTTTTGCCCTACTAAGGAAAATCGATCGATATTGACTGGTGGATAAATCACCTCTGCCCGTCGCCGATAGCACCGCCAAATCCGGCGGGCTGTATGTTGGGAATTGGCGATGAAATAATCAACGCGATTGGCAGAAATGACTTCCCACTGCCGTAGTCGGTGTAGCAAATATCGCGTCAGCACCCCTGGGATGCCTCGTCCGGCTTTGCTACTGTCCAAATAGTCAAAAGTCATGTCCCAGGCGTAACGCATGGGTGTGTGGCAGTAACAGACGTGTAGTTGGCTGGGACTGCTGAGGATGCCTTTGGCGACGGCATGGGATGATGAGAGGATGATGTCATATTGACGCAAATCTAGTTGTTCGATCGCGATCGGCAAAAAAGGCAAATATTTTTGGACACCTTTGCGGGCGAAAGGAAAGTGCTGCAAAAATGTTGTGCCAATCTGTCGCCCGAAAAGATAGCTTTGGGGATTTGCCGATTCAAAGTCGATGAGAGCATAGACATCGGCTTCTACGTGTTTGAGGATTTCCTCTACTACTAATTCTGAACCGCCCGTGGCTAAGGGCGTTAACCATTCGTGAACTAGGGCATATTTAAGTTTTTCGTAAGCAGATTTCACTCTTGTCTCCACACCAGTAACAATTTTTAGCTTGGATTGAGACTAGCAAAAAAAACAATCCCTCTTGTCTGTAGTCGATCGAACTATTTGTTTGGGCTAATTCTGTCAATATCACTTTGGCTAAGGTGAATGCCCGACTTACTGAAAGTGACAGTGCAAAGCTGTTTTGGGAGTGTGAGCGGGCTGGCTGGAGAGGATTATTGACAGCTAATACCATTAGGCCCAATTGATGTATAGTATTTACGATCGCCTAAATCTTCGGGACTGGCGATCGATCCCATGTGGTGTGAGGTAACAATGTCTAAAATTTTGTGGAAAGGACTCTTAGTCAGTCCCGCTGTATTAGCAGCAAGTTTGGTTTTATCTTCTGCTTCCCTAGCAGAGCAACCTCTGGAAATTGCAGCAACGACTCCAGTTAATAAATTGCAATTAGCAGGTGCGGCAACAGAGACAGCCAAGCCCGATACAGAAGCGTTAACGGCAGATTCAGTCTCATTAGCTAGCCCTCAGACTATTGAAACTATTGACAATACAAGTGCGATCGAGTCGATCGCCCCAGTAGCTCAACAGTCAAAAGAACCAGAAAACACAGTAGCAGTAGCAGATTTAAGCACTACACAGCCTGCGGCAGCCACGACAGCCCCAGAACCCAACAGCACAGCCCTAGGGGCAAACACCAGCGAAGCAAAACCAGCCACCGACTCAACCAGGGCAGTGGCACCACAACCACAACCGGAGCAAATTTCCCAATCGACAGCTCCCAAGGCCACATCTCCAGCATTGCCCAATGCCTTAGAGCAAATCAACCAATACAGCGCCGAAGGTACTGACAGTGAAAATGCAGCCGGTCAAGTCACCTCGGTTTCCCAACTCTCTGACGTGCGGCCTACAGATTGGGCATTCCAAGCATTGCAGTCCCTAGTAGAACGCTACGGTTGTATAGCTGGGTATCCCGACGGCACCTTCCGGGGCAACCGCGCCATGACTCGCTACGAGTTTGCAGCCGGTTTAAACGCCTGTTTGGATAAAGTGAACGAACTGATTAGAGGCGGCAGCCAAGGCCTGGCAACTAAAGAAGATTTAGCTTCTGTGCAAAGATTGCAAGAAGAATTTGCCGCCGAATTAGCAACCTTGCGCGGCCGCGTCGATGCTTTGGAAGCACGGACGGCTGAATTAGAAGCCAATCAGTTTTCGACTACGACTAAACTCAATGGCGAAGTGATATTCGCTTTGACAGGCATCGCCACAGGAGAAGATGCTAATGGTCGCGATGCTGATAAAACCACAGCTTTTGGCAGCAGAGTTCGTCTCAATTTCGACACGAGTTTCACAGGCAAAGATTTACTGAGAACTCGACTGCAAGTGTTAAATTTGGGTTCATTTTCTACCAATAACACCGAAACCGCTGAAGGAGAATTGCGGTTTAATGCTGGGCCTTTTGGCACTGCTAGCAATACTGTAGGTTTAGATGCGTTGTTTTATCAATTCCCTCTAGGGAAAAGCACTACAGTCATTCTCGAAGCCAATGCCGGGGCTGCTGACGATTTCACAAATACGGTCAACCCTTACTTTGACGGAGATGGGGGCAGCGGAGCTCTTTCTAACTTCGGTACTCGCAACCCGATTTACTATTTGACAGCAGGTACCGGTATCGCTTTGCGGCATCAATTTGGAGACAAACTGGAACTGAGTTTGGGATATTTGGCCGGCAATGCTGCTAACCCAAGCAACGGAAATGGTTTATTTAACGGCTCCTACGGCGGTTTGGCTCAGTTGACTTTTAAACCGACAAGTAGCATTGCTTTAGGTTTGACTTACCTTAATTCCTACAACTTCGTCACTGGTACCGGCAGCAATGCTTCTAATTTTCCTGCCCGACTCAGTTACTTCGGGCTAGATGACGGTACTGTTCCGGTTTCTAGCAATTCTTATGGCTTGCAAGCTTCCTGGAAGGTGAACCGTGGACTTGCGGTTGGCGGTTGGGCTGGTTACACAAATCAGCGCATTTTATCCAACTTGGCAACTCCTGGAGGTTCGGTACAGCGGGGAGACCAAAAAATCTGGAACTGGGCAGTTACTTTGGCTTTTCCCGATTTATTGAAAGAGGGAAATGTCGCTGGCTTTTTGGTAGGTATGGAACCGAGAGTGACGAGTTCCACTAATCGGACATTGCCCGAAGATAAGGATACTTCGTTGCACATTGAAGGTTTCTATCAGTTCAAGTTGAGTGACAATATTTCCATCACTCCTGGTTTAATTTGGCTGACTGCTCCCGACCACAATAAGAATAACTCTGATTTGTTGATTGGGGTAGTTAGAACGACTTTCACTTTCTAGGTTGTTTTTAACCGCAGATTAACGCAGATTCATGGTCTGCGTTAATCTGTGCGGTTAAATCATATAAAATCCTCTCTTCATCGTCCTGTATTAAACTCTCTCTTCTCGAACTTCGCGTCCTTAGCGCCTTCGCGGTTAAATCATTCCGATACAACCGGAATTGATATCATTTCCATGCAACGGTCAAAAATATTAAATACTCAACAAGAACGACCAGCTTTTTGGGAAAGCTGGTCTGCTAATTAATTAAGTCCGTTGTTCTTTCAAAGTGAGGAAACCCAAACAGCGCGTTCCCTTGCAGCGGGTTCTTCAAAACATATCATCCTTCGAGAGTGTTACTTTAGCAAGAAAATTTAATTTTTGCAATAAAACTTTACATTTCCGGGCGGACTTAGATTAAGCTGTGGCTTGCTGCGGTCTGCCCCAGACTATGCGCTCCTGCTTGTATACAACCATACCAGGTTTTGCGCCTTTGGGTTTATACACATATTTCGGTTCTGTATATACTACTGGTACTTGTTCGCTCTGACGGGCGCGACTGTAGTAGGCGGCCATGTTGGCGGCAAATTGCAAATCGGCTTCTTCGGCAACTGTGCCCGGTGTGACGCGCAGCAAGGCGTGACTTCCGGGAATTTCTAGGGTGTGGAACCAGATGTCGTAGTCGCCTGCTACGCGAAAGGTGAGTTGGTCGTTTTGGCGGTTGTTGCGCCCGATTAATAATTCAAAGCCACTGGGGGTTTGGTAGCGGTGAAATTCGATCGCAGCATTTTTGTCCGTACTGCGGTAATCTGGAGCATCTAGATATTTTTGTTGAATCAGTTCTTCGCGGATTTCTGCTAGGGTTTGCAAATCTTGGGTGTTGCGGTAGGTTTCTAATACCGAAAGTGCAGCTTCTACTTGTTCTAGATAGTCTATTTCTTCTTGGACGGCGGCCAATAACGGTTCTACAGCAATGCGAGCTCTTTTAAGTTTTTGGTGCTTTTTGTAGAGTGCTTGAGCGTTTTGAACGGCGTTTTTTTCGGGATTCAGGGGAATAGCAACTGGTTGGTTGGTTTCAAAGTCTGGTAGAGAAATGGTTTTCATTCCCGGTTGCCAATGTTGTAAGTTTGCCATGAGCAAATCGGCTTGGGATTTGTGGGTGTCGGCTACTTCTGACTGCTGTAATTTTTGTTTGAAGGTGTTGGCTTTGAGTTTGAGTTTGGCTAGCAGGTTAATCAGTTTTTGACTTAGTTGATGTCGCACTTGGGCGAATACTTCTTGGTTGATTTCGCTGGTGTAGTAGCTATTGAGTAATTCTTGGACTGAAGGGAAGGAGGGGGAGAGGGGGGGAGAATCAGAGGGCGGGCACGCACCATCCACCGCCCCTACGTGATGATTTTCGGGTGCTGGCCAGTCGATGACGGTGTAGCCTTGGGCTGTCAAACTGGGTTTGAATTTTGAGTTTTCTAGGGCTTGCAGCCAGTATTGCCACCGCTGGAATAGTTGCTGCCAGTCGTGGGGGCTGAGGCTGTCGGTGGATTGTTCTGGGTCTAAATTGGCCGATCGAATCATAGACCAAATTAAAGCCTTGCTCAACCCTCGATAATTCTTCAACAGGTTGCGGTGTAATTGCCCAGGAACGAGGCTAATTCTTTCTTGCCATCTGTTTTGAGGTTCGATCGCGCTTGGTGCTGTATCGGTCAAAGCCGGGGGCATTTCGTAGGGTTGCCCGGTTTGGATGGGGCGCACGCTGGACTGTTTGGCACTGACTTGGTGAGCACAGGTGACAACGAGATTGTCGTGGGCGGTGAGGATGACGTTGCTGTATTTGCCGATGATTTCGGCGTAGAGATGCCACAGGGCTGGTTCTCCTGGGCGTTGGGCGAATTGCAAGTCTACAACTCTTTCCCAGGGGGAGATGGGGGCGATGGAAACCAGGGCTAAACCGCTGAGTTGGTGTCGCAGTTGTTGGCTGAAGGTGAAGGTGTCGGGAATGCGGGGCGGGGGGTCGCCGACGCAGATGCGGGCGGCTACGGGATGCCAGGAAAGGTCAATCCAGCCCCGTTTGTTCATGGTGCGTAGGGCCAGGGACACAGTGAAGCGATCGCGCTGGTAGACTTGTTCTAAGCGTGCTGGTAGCCATTGAGCTCGCAGTTCGCTGCAAGTGGCAGTTAAAGTTGTCAAGTCTACAGGTTGCACAGTACCCTCTTGCGATCGAAATATCTATATTCCACTATATCAAGTTTGGTGGGCAAATTTTTTTTATGCCCACAGAAGCTGTTTGGTTTTTCGATATTTAAATAGATGGCTTTGTTTCCTGGGTTTGGGATTGAATCACAGCACTCCAGTCATCTTCATTAACAGCACTTGCCAAATCCTTGCCACGTTCGTCGGCACTTTTTGCTGCTATTTCCAACTCTTTAGTCAGAGTGGAATCTGCCATTGCTTTGCGTAATTTCAGTTTCTTTTCTTCATAGGCTTTTTGTTCGTCAGCAGACATGGCAGCCCGCGCGGCTTGGCCGACTGTACTCGCCCACATTTCGCTGTCTGTACTATTTCCTGGGGGAACGTTTTCGAGTTCTGCTATCCAAGCATCGCGCAAATTTTCCATTTCTTCCCGCTTGGGAAATTTGAAAGTTTTCACGCGGAGGAATGCACAATTTTCGCTTCCATTTTGGGCGATGTGACCGTTGAGAGAAAGCAGGATATTTCGGGAATAACCTATATATTGGGTTTGATGGGAAGCGTCGATAACGGCATAAACGCCTGCCACTTTAGCGTTGGTTGCTAAATCACGCCAAGCTGGGATTGACACTACTTTGGTTCCGTCATTTTCTAAGGACGGAATTGCTGTCGCTGCACCATGTTCTTCATCGGAACTGTATAAAAAGTTGTGCAGTCCTTCATGGGCGATAGGTACGTTTTGATGTTCTATTGGTAAGTCTAAATCTGCCTTGACTGGATTCATTTCCATAAAATCTCACTCCTCTAAAAATGTTGCTTTTCTGGGCTGGTTATCCTGGGTGTCCCACTATCAAGTTGAGTCTTGGTCAAACAGGCAGTCCCGGCTGTTTGGGATCGCCCACAATCAAGTTTACTGTTTGTGGAACAGGCCGGAGAGACTGGTTTATTGTTTTTTGACGTTTACCTAATTAACTTGCGGAGATTCGTTGTACTTCCTCATCAGTCAACTTGACATCTATCGCTTTTACGGAGTCTTCAATGCTGGATAGTTTGGTCGCAGCGGGAATGGGAACGATACAGGGAGATTTTGCCATCAACCAGGCTAATACTATACAGTAAACTGAAACGTTTTTTTCTGCTGCTAATTTCGCGATCGCTGGCATATCTTGCAAACTGGTGACGCGACGGCTGCCTCCGAGAGGACTCCAAGGAAAAAATGTCAGTTTTTCGGTTTCACAATATTCCAGTACGCCGTCTGATTCTGGTTCTCTGTGCCAAGGATTATATTGATTTTGAACTGAGGCAATTTCTACTGTATCGCGGGCGCGCTTGATTTGTTCTACAGAGAAGTTGGAGACTCCTACAAATCGAACTATTCCCTCTGCAACTGCTTCTTTTGCTGGTGCTAGGGCTTCTTCGATGGTATAACTAGGATCGGGGGCGTGGTATTGCCAAAGGTCGATGGGTTTTTGGCCGCCCAAGGCTTCAAAACTTTCGCGAATTGTCTTGCGTAAATGGTGGGGGTTGCCGTTCCGCGTCCAAGCACCTTGAGGTCGCATCAACCCACCTTTTGTGGCGACGGTGACAGATCTAATATCTCCTGTATACTGTTGTAAGGCTTTGGCAATTAGTTCCTCGTTATGGTGTTTGTCGGATTGATCTTGGCAGTAAGAATCTGCTGTGTCAATTAATGTGACTCCCAAATCTAGGGCGCGGTGAATTACGGCGATTGCCTGGGATTCTGTTGGTCTACCATTTAAGGATAGTGGCATCCCTCCCAGACCAATTGGGCTGATATTAAAGTTAGTGTTTCCGAGTTTTTTATTTTTCATTGGTTTGCCCTTTTTTGATTGTTTATCTGTAGAGTTAGATTGTTATGGCTATTTAAAATATGTAATTTCATCATACAACAATTAACAGTCAAGAGTCAACTGTTAACTATTTAAATTCATAACTAACTCGAAGCGCTGGTGTAAAATCGGAGTGCAAATTGCCAGAAGTAGCGGGAAGCGAACAAAAGTGCGATCGCCAAAATGCCTGCTCCTGCTATCCAAAGTATATCACCTCTGCCTAACATTGTTTCTGCCGGGACTGTGGTCAAAAAAGCAACCGGGACTATGAACGTAAAGAAAAATCGATAAGCTGCGGGATAAGCTACCATGGGAAATCTACCAGCTTCTAACAATCCTCTGAGGACTTCAGTAACGTTATAAATCTTGACAAACCAAATACTGGTTGCGCCCAACATAAACCAGATACTGTAAAGACTCACCATGCCAAATAACAGCGGTATTGCAGCTAGGAAATAGTTGCTGATTTCTACTCCCAATTTGTTGGCCGAGTACAGCAGCAACACCCCGCCGAAGATGATATCGGGTATTCCCCACGGAGATACAGTGTTTGCAGACAGCCAGAATTGGGAACTTATGGGTTTGAGGAGGACAAAATCCAGGGTGCCTTGCTGCACTCGATCGACAATCCGGCTAAGATTAGGTGCTAGAAAGGTTGACGAAAAACCCTGCAAAATGGTGAAAATGCCCAGTACAACTAGGGCTTCTTCCCATTTCCACCCAGAAAACGTATTACCGTTGCGGTAGAACAAAAACAGCCCAAACAAACTACCAGTCAGGTTTCCGATGCTGCTCAGGGCCGCGAGGACAAAATTGATGCGGTATTCAAGTTCTGCCGCCATCGCCGCCCCCCAAAACAGTTTCACTACGTGCACATATCGTCCCATATTTATAGCCATTTTTGCTCCGGGAAATACTTTCATCTCATCATATTGTAAAGCTGCGATGAAGTTACTTGCTGATTCGGCTTCCCTTTTGACTATAATTTTAAGTTATTAAAACAGTATACTTAAGTATTTTTACTGAAGAAATCATTAAGTTGTTTAACAAAAGATTAATTAAATTTACAATTTATTAGCAATAAATAAATTTATTGCTAATAAATTGTGTTTTCCTGTCAGTTAATTCCCTAATGAGATACAAAACTTTACTTTATATATTTGTTATTTTTATATGTTACAGATTTTAATATTATAAATGTTTGAGAAACATCTCTTATTACCTAAAGTTAGCCCTTAGTATGGTGCATACGTACTTAGAAACAACGGGTAATCAGTACGAAATTGAATACGAGAACTTTACTTAGTCAAAGATATCAACAATACTTAGGAGACAGAAGATATGGATGCCTTAACAATGTCAAGACTGGGAGTCAAGCACACTAAGAGTGCAGTAGCCGAATCCCTCAGAATCAACACCGGATATGACATAACCAGCCCAGTAACTTTTTACGGGATTGTCAACGAGCACTGCAATGTTAAATGCCGTCAGTGCGAGTATTGGCGACTCAAAGAATATAAAGATGAAATGACCATCGAAGAATGGCAAAATGCTCTCTTAAGTATCAAAGAATTTGTGGGGGAATTTTCCATCAACTTTAGCGGTGGCGAACCTTACATTAAAAAAGGTTTTCTCGACTTGCTGACTTTTGCCAACAAAAATGGGATTCACGCCGGAGTCACCACCAACGGCTATTGTATGACCAGGGAAAACGCAGCCAAAACAGTCGCTGCTCGTCCTTTTAATGTCAATATATCCGTTGATGGACCTACTGCTGAACTGCACGATTATCTGCGCGGTCAGCCGGGATTGTTTGACAGGCTTTCTAAGGGGATTAGATATCTGCGGGAGGAACAGGAGAAGCAAGGGGTTCTTTTTCCCATCAACGTTAAACCGACGCTGAACCGACTCAATTTCCGTTACATGGAAGAGATAGTAAACTGGGCCCAACAAATTGGAGCCACAACGGTGAATTTCCAACCAGTAAATCATTGGACACAAGAAACCTATGAGGAATTGTGGGTGGAAGAAGAGGATTACGAGGAGTTTTCGCAGGTAATTGAGCGCCTAATTGAAATGAAGAAGAAAGGTGCGCCAATTATGAATAGTGACGAAGTATTGCGTCTAATGTTACCTCACTTCCGCGATGAAAAAGCCCCCGATGGAGTTCGCCCTTGTCGGGTAGGACTTCGGAATTACTGGATTGATACCCGTGGCGATGTCAAGCTTTGCGACGAATTTCCAGTAATTGGGAATGTGAAAGAAGAAAGTGCTCGTGCTATTTGGTACGGCGAAAAAGCTCAGAAAGTCCGCCGGGATACTTTAAATTGCGGTAAGCTTTGCCTGATTACCTGTGTGTCGCAAAAGACGATTTTGGACAAGGTAAAAATGGGTATAAAATTGTTAAAAAATTAAAGCATAACCACAAAGGAGACCAAGCCTCCCTAAAATGCCGGAATGTCATTATCTAAACCCTAGAAAATAGGGTATTAGTGCATTGATATTCCGGCATTTTAGTGACCTAGTTAGTGCCAACTTTTTTCAATTACACAGTCCTGGATGTATGGGGGTCAA
The DNA here is from genome assembly GCA_020882975.1 of Microcoleus sp. EPA2. Taxonomy (GTDB): domain Bacteria; phylum Cyanobacteriota; class Cyanobacteriia; order Cyanobacteriales; family Microcoleaceae; genus Microcoleus. The sequence goes on from JAHRFD010000021.1 coordinate 59,083, forward strand.
AAAGCTGGTTTCTGGGTCAATATGTCTCGGATAGAACGACGATTTTTGCTCATAAACCGGGTTTTATGCGTCCAGGACTGTCGCAGATACTTTACTCGATGAACTTAGAATAGGCTGTGGGTTTTAACTCAAGTATGACTTAGGCACAGAAAAGGAAAAATCTAGGGTTGGGGCATAGGCTGTGGTAAAGTTCCGTTCATGCGGCACGGGGGGAACCGCTGTTGCTGAACCCTAGGCGCTATGCCAGATATTACCGATAACTATGCTGCGTAAGTCATCATAAATTTTTTAAATTTGTGCTAAGTCTTGACTTACAGACTTACAGAGTGAAAATATGCTAAGACCCAAGCAACAAACTAACGTACCTATGAACCTGTCACTGAAGTTAGGGGGCAAAAGTCCCACACCCACAAAAACTTACCAAACACAGCATCTCAACGCCACAGGATTGCGGACATTACTCGTGGCTGCTTCCATAGCCTCTCTCTGCGCGAGTTGTCAAAGCCCGCAAACACCCACCGCTACAAGTTCCGATAGCACTCCCGGTAGCACTCCCGCAGCCTCTCCCGTTGCAGTTAGCAGTCCTGCCGACCCGAACACTGTCAAAATTGTCTCTATGCTGCCGATGACAGGTAGTGCCTTGGGTCAAGCTCAAACAATGGTGAATGGGATTAAACAAGCCCTGGCTGAAACCGATTCCAAAGCCTGCGACGGCAAAATCAAAATGGAATACGAAGTGCTCGATGACGCCACTGCTGCGGCGGGCAAATGGGACCCAAGCCAAGTTACGTCCAATGCTAATAAGGTAGCAGCCGATGGTTCGGTAGTTGCTGCGATCGGTCACTATAACTCAGGGGCTGCCAAACTTTCAATTCCCGTACTCAACCAAGCTAATGTAGTGATGGTGAGTCCGGCAAACACCTATCCTGGCTTGACAAAACCAGGAAAAGGTGAGCCCAAAGAACCCAATGTTTATTACCCGGCAGGTACTCGCAATTTTAGTCGGGTTGTCCCGGCTGATGACCTCCAAGGTGCTGTGGCGGCCAACTGGGCGAAATCTTTAGGTGTTAAAAAAGTCTATATTCTGGATGACCAAGAACTCTACGGCAAAGGTATTGCTGACGTTTTTGAAGCAAGTGCTAAAACTGCGGGAATTGAGGTGCTTGGTCGTGAGGGAATTGATATCAAAGCCAGTGATTATAAAGCTTTAATGAATAAGATCAAAGCTTTGAATCCAGAAATGATTTATTTTGGTGGTACGACCCAAAGCAATGCCGGACAAATAATTAAAGACATCAGAAATGTGGGTATGACACAGGAAGCAGTCAAATTCATGGGACCAGACGGCATTAAAGAGCAAGCTTTAATTGATGCTGGAGGTAAAGATGCCGAAGGTGTTTATGCTACCTTTGGTGGCTTACCTCCAAAAGAATTGACTGGTGAGGGCGCGAAGTGGTACGAAGGTTACAAGGCAAAATTCAATGCTGAACCGGAAGCTTATGCAGCTTATGCTTATGAATCTGCTAAGGTGATTATCGGCGCAATTAATAAGGTTTGCAAAAATGACCGCGCTGCGATCCGCGATGCTGTGTTGGCAACTAAAGATTTTAACGGTGTCCTGGGTAATTGGAGTTTTGATGCTAATGGCGACACTAGCTTGACTACTATGTCAGGAAATGTTGTTAAAGGTGGGAAGTGGGAGTTTGTCAGCCCGCTTAAGACTGAATAATTAGTCAGAAGGAAGAAGGAAGAGGGAACAAGAAGGAAGAGGGAAGAGGGAAGAGGGAAGAAGGAAGAGGGAAGAAGGATAATAAAAAATTCTGCATTTTTCCTTTTTCCTCGAATTCCCAATTCCCAATTCCCAATTCCCAATTTCCCATTCCCAATTCCCCATTCCCCATTCCCAATTCCCCATTCCCCATTCCCCATTCCCAATTCCCAATAATTATGAAAAACTGGAAAAGTATTCTCTTATATTTAGGTGTAGCGTATATAGTTTTATTGTTAGGTCCGATCGCCGGATTTGACTTACCCAAGATTATTGGCGAAATAGTCCGCAGCCCAGAAGTGCTGATCCAACAATTGTTAGTGGGTTTGGTCAACGGGGCGCTGATTGCAATTATTGCTTTGGGTTACACGATGGTTTATGGGATTATTGAGTTAATCAATTTTGCTCATGGCGATTTGTATATGTTGGGGGCTTTTGCTTCCCTAACTGTATTTGGGGCTTTTGGGGTTCAAGACGGTGCACCTTTGGGTATTGCGATACCGGTGATGTTAGTCGCTTTAATTGTATGTTCGGTGTTTTGTGCGGGTCTGAATATTGTGGTGGAAAAGTATGCTTATCGACCTTTGCGAAATGCTCCTCGTTTGGCTCCGTTAATTTCAGCGATCGGCGTTTCGTTTATTTTCCAAAACATGGGATTATTTTGGGGAGGATTGAAAGCTTTTTTTCCGGTGATGGGTTCTAATTCGGCTGCGCCGAAAAGTTTTCCCGATTTGTTGCCACGAGTTGATATTCTCAAAGCTATGGGAATTGAAACGACTATTGTATTTACTACTAAAGATTTAATTGTGTTGATAGTAGCTGTGGTATTGATGGTTTTGCTTCATGTTTTCGTGCAGTACACTCGTCTGGGAAAGGCGATGCGGGCAACGGCTCAAAGCCGCGATGCTGCTAAAATTATGGGGATTAATGTGGATCAGATTATTGCTCTAACTTTTTTGATTGGTGGGGCTTTGGCTGGTTCGGCGGGAATTTTGGTTGGTTTGTATAACAATACTATTGTGTTTACGATGGGGTTTACGGCGGGTTTGAGGGCTTTTACGGCGGCGGTTTTGGGGGGGATTGGTAATATTGTGGGGGCGATGTTAGGAGGGGTTTTGATTGGGGTGCTCTCGTCTTTGAGCGATCAGTATTTGTCGAGTCGCTGGACTAATGCTTGGGTGTTTGGGGTTTTGGTGGTGATTTTGGCTTTTCGGCCGGGTGGTTTGTTGGGTGAGAATGTTCAGGAGAAGGTTTGAAGGTACTCTTTTGAAATAATGGCAAGAGACATTTAAGCAGGACTTACGCACTCCGACTAAAGAAACCGGGTTTTTTACCGAATCTGCGGGCTGCAAGAAAGTATTTTCGTAAAAAAACCCGGTTTCTGGGCTACGTGCGTCCAAGGAGTATGCGCGATCGCCTATTATTTATATTGTTTCTGGTTGCATCGGAATGATTTAACCGCAGAGAACACAGAGGACACAGAGGGAGAGAATACAGAGATGAATAATTCAGATGCTACCGGATTTGATATTACTCGATTCCACTATTTTCGGTTCGGTACTAAAGCCTAGTTTAAGCCAGCCAAAAACTTCGCCTAAAGTTAACTGCATTGGCGGCATAAATTCGGGAACCGGAAGTATATCTGTAGGTTCTTGCAAGGAAATCGGCTGCTGCTTTGCTGGATAAGCTAAGATGTTTTTCTCATCGGGATCGAGTAACCAACCCATCTGGCAACCGGCGTTCAAACAGTGCAAAATATTGTTGGTGACTTTGGTTTGGCTTTGGCCTGGGGACAAAATTTCGATCGTCCAGTCTGGGTGAGCATTAAATGTATTGGCAATTTCGCCGTCAGCGTCTAGGGGAATGCGATTCCAAACAAAAATCGCGACATCGGGAACAATCGAACGTCCCCCAAAGGTGCAACGAAGTTCTGGAAATGCCCAAGCAATCCGCTGAGGTTTGCCCACTGCATTAACTGTCGCGATCAGTTCTCCCTGAATTGTACTGTGTTTTCCTTTTGGTCTAGGTTTTTCTAAAATAGCACCGTTGATGTACTCGCTAGCGGGTTTGGTTTCTGGCAGTTGCAAAAACTCGTCTAAGGTGATAGTTTTTTCTGGAGCTTGTACCAGATCGCGATCGCCGGTTTGAAGTGTGTTGCGGTAATAGTCCCAGTATATTTCAAGTTTCGTCGCTTTTGCTGCAACAATCGAACTCAAAAGACTTTAAACTGTAGCTAGTCTGCCAGTTTCCAGAGCAAGCAGTCTAGGGAATTGGTTGACGCAGAAGTTGGCACAGCCCGCGTCAGTCCTATCTATACTGCAACTCCTAGCCTGCTTCTATTGAGCGCAGGACTAATGACTAATAATTAATGACTAATAACTACTGACTAATGACTAATAAAATAATCAAAGCAATTAAATCAAGTGGTCTTTTAGGGGCGATCGCCTCTTTGACTGTACTCCTATTCGGCGGTTGGAGTGGAACTGTCATCGGCTGGCTGATGGGTACGGCTGCGGGCTTTATAGCTGCTCGAGAACAGAAGGCTTATAACCCGAAAATGGGTGCGACCATCGGCAGTTTAGCGGGCTTGGGGTTGGGAGTTTGGCTATTAGTTGCTAGCGTGGTAGAAGGGGTCGTAGTTAGACCTTTTTCTGGTCAATTTGCGGTGGATTTGCCGACTACTTTGCTTTATGGAATTTGCAGTTTGGCGATCGCCATTTTGACCGCTACATTAATGGGTGCGTTGCAGGGTTTACCAAAGGAACGCCAGCGGCAGGCTACTTTGGTGACATTAGCTTTTATTTTAATTCTGTTTCCGTTCATCGATCTTCAGGCGAAAACTGGCTGGATTGCTACTGTAGTACAGATTCAAATCTTTATTATGCTGGCGCTGGGTTTAAACATTACTGTGGGTTTTGCGGGTTTGTTGGATTTGGGATATGCGGCGTTTTTTGCGATCGGCGCTTACACGACGGCTTTGCTATCTTCTGGACAGGTAAATATTGCTTGGAATTTTTGGATAGTTTTGCCGATCGCCGCCGGTGTAGCTGGCATATCGGGGGTAATCCTGGGTATTCCCACCCTGCGACTCAAGGGCGACTATTTGGCAATTGTTACCCTGGGCTTTGGCGAAATTATCCCGGTTGTCTTTAGAAACTTAACCGCGATTCGGATCGATGAACCAGTCTCGAAGATTGTGGCTTCGTTGTTGGGGAAACCAGAGTTGGTGTTATGTCTCGTTGGGTGCGATCGACCTTTCAACCTCACCGGTGGCGAAGCAGGAATAAACCCGATCGGGCGTCCATCTCTCCCCATCATCGGCACTTTCAGCACCGGCAACTACTTTCCCTGGTACTACCTAATTTTACTATTAGTAGTCTTCTCATACTTTATGATTTCCCGACTCCGAGATTCCCGCCTAGGAAGGGCATGGAATGCCATGCGCGAAGATGAATTAGCGGCTAGTGCCATGGGCATTAACCTCGTCAAAACCAAACTTTCGGCTTTTGCAATGGGAGCGACATTTTCGGGGTTTGCAGGCGCATTTTACGCAGCTTATATCAGCGCCATTTTTCCCAGCGTCTTCGATTTTTCCGTTTCGGTAATCATTCTGTGCATGGTAATTTTAGGAGGCTTGGGCAACATGACTGGTGTGATTTTGGGCGGTATTATTATCATGTCAGCCGATCGCCTTTATCTACCCCAACTAGCCCAAGTCCTGAAAGGTTTTCTGAATACTTTTGTACTACCCAGGATTGCAATCCCCCAGTTAGCAGACTTTTTGGCTACCAGTTTAGACCCGATTCAAATGCGTTTATTTCTGTTCGGTTTAACTCTAGTTGTCATGATGATTGTCCGCCCAGAAGGGCTGATTCCCGATAAAATTCATCAAGCTGAACTGCATGATGATGCTGAAGCGAGTAATGAGTCTTTAGCCGATGCCCGAAGTCAATAGTAATATCAATTCTGGTTAATTGCCGATCGCTATTCAACAAAACATCAGACAAGGGGGAAACATCAGCGATGAGTAATAATTTAACTGGGACTGCTTTTATTGTGGCAGAATTTAGAGCCGAAGAAAATGCAGAGACTACTCCTCTTTATACTGACCATGTAGTAAAAATCTGGCTCAATGAAGAAACCAGAAAAATTGCCAGCGAAATAGCTCAAAACTCTCCGGCTGCTAAAGAAATGATTAAATTGCGGACTAAATATTTTGATGATGTTTTGTCCAATCAAATTTTAGCAGGGTGCAAGCAAATCGTTATTTTAGGCTCTGGTTTGGATACTCGCGCTGCTAGAATCAATGGATCGGGAGTGATTTATTTTGAAATAGACGATCGCGCGACACTTGAATTAAAAGAATCCACACTCAAAGCTCATAAAATTACGGCCAATGTTCGCTACATTCCGGGTGATTACGTCCACGATGGTTTAATAACTTTGCTAAGACAGAGTGATTTTGATTTTGAGCAACCTACATATTTTTTGTGGGAAGGTAACACTACCTTAATTGCCAAAAAAAATGTCATCTTTGTATTAGAAACAATTCGCGATAATGTTAAGGATTTTAAATTGTCCTTTGATTATATGTCGGAAAAAGTGATTGCGAGAACCACGGGCTACCAAGATATCAATGATTACATAGATAAATACGAAAGTATGTACACACCGTGGATTACTGGGTTTGAAAATATTGAGACTTTGGCTGACGAACTAAGTCTCAATATTATTGATAACTTCTCAACTGCCGAGTTGCACCAACAATATCGCCCTCAAGGTTCGTTAGCATCTAATCTTTTCAATTTCTACTTTGTTTGTACCTTAGAAAATGCAGTAGGCTGTGTCAGTCCTGAGATTTGACTCAACTCAAACAATATTCTGCTGACGCACCTTAGCAGAGTAAAGGCGATCGCACTTTGCTGCGCCCTAACGCCTGCAAAAGTATTTGCCAATGTGTCTCAGGCAGGCTAAAATAGGAATTAACAAGCTTGACCGTCACGTCAGCAGGATTAGCCATCCTCTATATCGTAGGGTCAAGGTGGCATCGCTCCAATTATTTAAAGCTATGACTTTAGCGACAAAACAAATCATTGACCAAAGCAATGACACCGAAGAAATTAAGGGAGTTGGAGAACAATTTGCAGCGATACAACAATCCTTAGAAAAAGCATTCCAATCTCAAGATGCTCTGGCACCAGAGGAGGCTCTTACAGATTGGCTGTCAATCTATAACCTTTATCTCTATATTGAAATTGAATCAGAAACCAATCGTGTACAGAGATTTAAAAGCTTAGAAGAACTTGAACTTAGAGTCGAAGCATTTAAGACAAAGTACAAAGACTTGGCCCCGAAGGAAGCTGTTGATGGCATAGAAAAGGTGCAACTTTGGGCTAAAATATCTAGAAAAATGATATCTTCCAAAGTTTATACGCTTGCTGCATCTGTTGAAGACAACGAAGTAAAACAACTAGGATTATTTTACACAGGACTCATCGATTTATTAGAGATTGCAGAAAATTATCTCAGCTTCTTTACGCAAAGAGGTCGCGAATTAGTCAAAGCTCTAGCTCAGACAGTAATCAGCTATCAAACATTTGAAGATTATGCAAAGAAAAGACCAGCAGATGAAATCACCAGCGGAGCCATAAGCATAAGAAATGCAGCCAAAGCAATTTTATGGGAAATCGAGCGGTCCGATCGCAAAATTTTCTCGTATAAATCACTCTATGAAGAAGCCAACCATGCACTAAAAACAGATGAGAAAGAAGAACTTCTTAAAACTCTGCGTTGCTGGCGTGAAGAGGACATCAACGAGCTTGAAAAGCTATCGGAAAACAAGCAACCTAACTCATGACTAAGTTGATTTTTTTAGATACGGGTGTCGTCGGAAAACTCATACATCCCCTTGTCGATCAAAGCAAAACTAGGTTGGCTCAAAACACTCAAAGCGAAGTTAAAGAATCGATTCGAGAAGCAATTGAATGCAATGAATGGTTAGAGACGCTAATAAATAAAGAATATTCTATAGCTATATCCGAAATCGTAAACTATGAAGCAAGGCGCGAGCATATCAGACGAATCCGCGATCGCAAATCTCAACCTGAAGAGAAACAAAAAGCTCTTAAAGCTATTCAAAGGCTAGATGCACTAATCACAAAAAAAGGAGTTGCATATTTTCCAGTTACTTGCGAAGAAGGCAACGTCATGCAAGAAGCGGCTGAGCTATGGGCTTTTGCACGCAATAATTCTTATTTTGCCTACGATGCAGACTTAATCATAGCTGCTCAAGCCGTCATTATTAAGAGAATAGGAATAGATGTAATTATTGCCACAACTGATACCGAAGACTTTAACCGATTGCTGAAACAGCACCAGATTGAAGCTAGGCGCTGGAGAGATATTAAACCTTAGCTGAACAGTCATTTAATTTTCCACCTTTTTGTCCTGAAACTCAAAAAGCAAATCTCTAACAACCAAACTAAAATCAGGAAATAGAACCAAAATGTCATTATTAGAAGCACAGCAACTTACCATGCGATTCGGTGGCTTGACTGCCGTAAATCAGGTCAGCTTAACTTTAGAAAAAGGGTCGATCGCCAGTTTGATCGGCCCCAACGGTGCAGGTAAAACCACATTTTTTAATATGCTGACGGGCATTTATAAACCAAGTGCCGGTCAGTTGGTACTGGAAAATAAAAATATTACAGGCTTACCGCCCGATCGCCTGACAACTTTTGGCATTGCTAGAACCTTTCAAAATATCCGTTTGTTTAACAACATGACTGTTTTGGATAATGTGCTAGTAGGTAGACACTGCCGCTTAAAAACAGGTTTATTGGGTGCAATTCTCCGCCCTCCCACTGTGACTTTGGAGGAACGGGAAGCTAAGAAAAAAGCCTTGACGATGCTGGAATTTGTCGGCTTAGGTGCTGCGAAAGCCCCGGAGTTGGCAAAAAACCTTTCCTACGGCGACCAGCGTAGATTGGAAATTGCTAGGGCTTTGGCATCAGACCCGAAAGTTTTGCTTTTAGATGAACCGACTGCGGGGATGAATCCGAACGAAACAGCCGATTTAACTCGCTTTATTTACCGGATTCGGGATGAGTTGGATTTGAGTATTTTGCTAATTGAACATGATATGAAAGTGGTGATGGGAATTAGCGATCGCGTCAGTGTTATGGAATATGGCACTAAAATTGCAGAGGGAACTCCGGCAGAAGTTCGCGCTAATCCTCGCGTGATTGAGGCATATTTAGGAAAAGAAGAAGATGCTAACGGGTAATAGTTCGACGAGTTGAATTGCCAAAATAATTAGGACGGGTTCGCCTGCCCATCCTAAAATCTTATTACCACAAATTTTGCAATGTTCTCTGCGGACTTTACAGACTTATGTTGTGGGATTTTTGCTAAACTTTTGAGGGGATTTCAGATAATTTATTCTTGAGTTTTAGCGCCCTGACCAAGAATCCGAAAAACAGTGCCGTACCTAATATTGTACTAGGTTCTGGAACTGCTTCTGCTGGTGCTTCTGCTTGTACTTCTGCAAAATTGTTCTGAATTTCTACTAATCTTAAGCTAGTCGCGCTGTCGAAGGTCCGTGAATACCTCCACAAAGAAGTAAACAGGACGCCTTCTATAGTGTTTCCTGGTGCGTAAGGTGGTCTTAAAGTTAATTTAATTGCACCGAAATCGAAGTTGTCGCTGCTTCTGTACAGGTTCCGAGTAAAGCCCTGAGAAGAGTTTAAATCACCAGACATCTGAAAAGAATCTAATAAAATGTTGGTAACAGTGTCAATCAACCCTAAAAATATACTTCCCCTGGCAATAGCGCGTTCAGATTGGCGGTTGTCAACTGATGCAAAAAGATTTAAATCTGTGATAGCACCGAAGGAAAAAGTTTCTTTGGCATTAATGTAGAAGTCGCCGATAACTGTTGCTTGACTTTGGGCTGAACCTGTATAGTTGCTGCCGGTGCCTGTGACTTCACTGTTGGAGAGGTTTGTAGCCAGCAATTGCTGACAGTTAGATATAAAAGCTGGATCGGCGCTGGCTTGGTTAATCACAACACCGTTGTTAGCTATCCTCGAAGTGTTAGTGTCAGTAGATGTATCTGTCTCTGTCGGTCTGTGACTGAAGTTCTTAATGCTTATTTGTGCGGTAGAACCTGCTCTTGTAGCAGCACTGCTGGGCGCGATACCTACAGTCAAGCTGCTGACTAAAGGCGTTGCTAATAAAAATGCGATCGCTCCAGTGCTGTGATTTAATTTCATGGCGGATATCCTAAAATTTGTACTTTTTTTAGTGCTGTGATTCTTTTGTTTTGTACTGGTTGGTTGTACTTACGTATTAATATTATGTCTTGAATGAGATATTTTTGTAAAGCTACCGTCAAGAAATCATTTGTTTTATTAAAAGTTCTGTAAAGCAGGTGGCTACAACTTATCAAAATACCTGGATTCAAAGCTATTGCTGGGTGTTGATTTAAGTAAAAATACTGTCTACTATAAAAAAGGTTAATTGTAAATTAATGCAATAAAAATTTATAATTAGTCTGGATAATATAACAAAGGAGAAAGAGTAATTATGTTGGAAATCAAAGACATTCACACCTACTACGGAAATATTCACGCCCTCAAAGGAGTATCGCTAACAGTCTCTCAGGGAGAAGTTGTGACATTAATCGGTAGCAATGGGGCTGGGAAAACTACAACTCTCCGCACGATTCAAGGGCTGTTGCGCCCACGCCAAGGTACTGTGTTATTTGAAGGGAAGCCTTTGGAATCGCTGTCTACAGAAGCAATTGTCCGTTTGGGCATTTCTCAAAGTCCAGAAGGACGGCTAATTTTCCCGCGCATGACAGTACAAGAAAACCTAGAAATGGGTGCTTATCTCCGTAATGATACTCTCGGTATTAAATCAGACATGGAAAAAGCATTAAATTTATTTCCCCGTTTGCGAGAAAGAATTAGTCAAAAAGGCGGTACTCTTAGCGGTGGTGAACAGCAAATGTTGGCGATCGGTCGCGCTTTGATGTCCCGCCCCCGTCTGTTATTATTGGATGAGCCGAGTATGGGACTCGCACCGATGTTAGTTAGTCAAATTTTTGCGATCGTCCGCGATATTAATGCTCAAGGTACAACTATTTTACTCGTAGAACAAAATGCCCGTATGGCTTTAAGTGTAGCTCATCGCGGTTATGTTATCCAAACAGGTCAAGTTGTAGTCGCCGGTACTGCTAGCGATTTGCAGTCCAATGAAACTGTCCGCAAAGCATATTTAGGTGAAAGTTAAATAGTGATATTTGTGATTGGTTCTTTGTGATTGGTTCTTTAACAAATAACCAATCACAAATAACCAATTACCCAATGGGCGATCGCAATTTCCGCCTCTCCAACTCCCGTTCAAAAGCCACGCGCACCTTTTCCCACTCCACTTCCGCTTCAAACAGCCAATCGCGGGCTATTCCAACATCAAAAGTCTGGCTTCCTCCCGACTCTACTGCTGCACGGCTAATCGACTCCAACTCCTTGCAAACTTCCGAAAAAGACACCGCTCCCAAATTAGCACTACTAGACTTTAGCGTGTGAGAAGCCAGCTTCAAACTGTCAGCATCGTTACTAGAAATAGCCTCTTTCATTGCTTCTAAGTGTCGCGGTGCATCTAACAAATAGATATTAATTAAATCTGCCAAAAAATTGGGATCGTCATCATCATCAAGCTCGCTGAGATTTTGTAAAATCTGAAAATCTATCGGCGAAACATTTTCTGTTCTAACAAGAGAAGAACCAGTCCCATAGCCACTTTCTAATTTGCGAGGGACACTGCCATTTTTGGACTCATTAACCGCAGTCACTCCATCCCGATTGAGAGGTTGACATTTACTCAAGGCGATCGCCAACTCTTCCCGACGGACAGGTTTAGTAATATAATCATCCATCCCCGCTGCTATACATTTTTCGCGATCGCCCTGCATCGCATTAGCAGTCATAGCAATAATTCTCGGCTTTTGGTGAGCCGGGAATTCCCGACAGATATGGCGCGTCGCTTCCAATCCATCCATTTCCGGCATCTGCACATCCATCAGCACAACATCGTAAGATTTTCGCTTCAGAATCTCCAAAACCTGCAACCCATTACCAGCAATATCAGCCCGATATCCTATCCTATCGAGCAAATGTGTTGCTACTTTTTGATTTACCACATTGTCCTCTGCCAACAAAATCCGAATCTGATCTATCTTCGATCCATCCGGGGAGGAAATCGCTCCCTGTCTCAACACCAAAGGAGTTGGCTGCACGCGCTGTTGTGTCTGGGAATTTTCAAAATACTGCAATCTTGAAGTCAAAGTTGCCACACTTGAAACATCCCCCCGGCCATTTCTGGCAGTAACATAGCCAAAAACTTGCACCAAAACATTATAAAACTGAGACTGTTTCAGAGGCTTAGTTAAAAAAGCAGCAAAATGCACTTCTGTAGTTTCAAGTTTTTTCCAAACTTCCGCCTTACTCAAATAAGTAAATAGCACCAAAGGCAGTGGAGTTTTCTGATTACTTTGAATATTTATCCCATTCCTATCTAGGCCTTCACTGTCGGCCAAAAAATTGCGCATTTCAAGTTTCCGAATTTCCACAGCCAAGGCAACACCATCCATATCTGATAAATTCATTGCCAAAATAGCCAAATCTATCTCGGAATTCAGTTGAATTATTTCCAACGCCTCAGCGGCAGAAGTTGCCGTCACGGGTATCATGCCCCAAGACTCAGCCTGGGCAATCAAAACTTGCCGATTAATTTCATGATTTTCCACAATTAACAGACGTTTCCCTATCACAAAATCCGGCTGTTTTTCCTCCGCACTACCTTCGATCGCTTCCGCCATCAGCGTAAAATAAAAAATGGAACCCGTTCCCGATATCGACGGCTCTACAAATTCCGCAGGCGCTTGTCCCACCACACTTTTTCTCAACTCAGGCAGTGATGTTTGGAAATTACTATTTGGCCTAGATACCTGACTAAAAACCCACATTTTACCAGACATCATATCGCTGAGCCGCTGACTGATTGCCAGTCCCAAACCCGTGCCGCCGTATTGTCGAGTAGTTGAAGCATCGACTTGTGAAAAAGCTTTAAACAGCCGATCCATCCGGTCTGGTGGAATGCCTATTCCCGTATCTTGGACAGCGAATTGAATTTCGTATTGTTTATTAACTGTTAAGTCTTCCGGGTTAATTACGAACTGTTCTTGTTCTAAACTCTTTTCATCTAAGGGCGAATTTCCCGCAGCACAGGGATGAATTTCTCTAGCGGTACAACGTACTACTATTTCTCCTGATTCGGTAAATTTAACGGCATTACCTAACAAATTCACTAAGATTTGGCGCAGTCTCGTGACATCGCCTAAAATCTTTTTAGGAACTGAAGAGTCGATCAAGTAAGCTAATTCTAAGCCTTTTTCCGAAGCTTTCGGGGCGAGCAATTCTAGAGATTCTTCTATACAGTTTTGTAATTCAAAAGGATGTTTTTCTAAATCTAATTTACCCGATTCTATTTTGGAAAAATCGAGGATGTCGTTAATAATAGTCAGTAAAGCATCGCCACTACTGCGAATCGTTTCGACAAAATCCCGCTGTTCAGGAGTCAGTGCCATGTCTAGCAGCAAACCAGTCATGCCAATTACTGCATTCATGGGAGTGCGGATTTCGTGACTCATGGTAGCTAAAAATTCGCTCTTGGCTTGGTTAGCAACTTCCGCTGCTTGTCGGGCTTGATCTAAAGCTTCATTTTGCTCTGCTAGTTGCTGCTGTCGCTCAACTTCTGTTTCTAAAAGCTTTGCTTGAGCTAAAGTAATGCCGACTTGAGCGGCAACATCTTCTAAAAGTTCTATTTCGTCTGGATTCCATTGACGAGTTGCATCGCACTGGTGCAAAGTAATAATTCCGTTGGGTTTGTTTTGATAGGAAGTGCGAACTGCTAACATCGACTTCAGTCCGATGCGGCGACACATGGGTACTGAGGATTCCAGCAAAGGATCGGCAAACACATCGGGAGATGCTAGGGCTACATCTTCCGAAAGTAGTTTTTCGGTATAGGGGTTGTAAGTTACAGAGAGTTCTAAATCTAAAGCTGATTCGTAGGCTGGTTCTAAGTATTCTGCGACGCAAGGAAGGTGGGGATAGGGTTCGACTAGATAGGTGTGAATTGTACAGCGATTGACACCAAATACGCGGCCGATTTGGGTGGCGGTTGTTTGGACAATTTCTTGGGTATCTAAGGTCGATCGCACTTTTTGAGTGATTTGTTTGAGCAACAAAACCCGCTGGTATTGCCGCTGCAAAGTTAGCTCTCGTTCCTCGCGGGCAATTTCCGAGCCGATGTAATTCCCCATCAACTTTAAAATTTCTAAATTGAGGGGTTTGACAGGAGGTTTAGCGGTGCGGGATGTAAAGCTCAAGGTGCCAAAAACTCGGCCGCCTACCATTACCCGCGTACCCATAAATGCCTCCAGCCGACGCACTGTGTATGCCGGGTGGTGTCGCCACTGAGTAGTACCCGCGGATTCGATGGAAATGGGTTCTGGCGATCGCAATACCTCTCGTTCAAAAGTTCTACTTAAAGCAAAACCGTCTCCTTTAGCAAATCCGAAGGGAAAATCTTCTGGTAAATAAGCCGCCATCACTTCGTAGCGATCGCCCAAAACCCTTCCCAACAGCCCAATATCCATGCCAAACTGACTGCAACCCATTGCCAGCAGCCGCGCCGTGCGCTCATCAAAGGAGCCTTGAGAGCTCACCATTACCTCGTAGAGCGATCGAATTGCTCTTTCACTTTCCCGCAGTTCCTCAACCCCTTCGACACGGCGGCTGACATCATGCAAAGTCCCCAAAATGCCAACAATTTCACCTTCGGAATTCAGTCTCGCCTGGGCAAATATTTCCACTGAAATAAAGCCGGAACAACTTTTATTGTCTAACTCATCAAAACCGATAGGATACCTTTTCAAAAATTGCACTTCTCGCCGATGAAATTCTGACTTGCGCGCCACCAAAGAATCGAATAATTTGGCACACTGCTGTCGCTCATTGATGTGTATCCAATCTAAAAAATGAGTTTGTAAACTTTCTGCTACTGAATAACCAGTCATGTCAGTCCAAGCACGGCTCAGAAAGGTCCAAACCCCTCGCACATCCATCTGAAAAATTACAGTTGCTTTCAGAGAGTCAAATATTTCTGATTGCTGCTGCTCGCTTTCGCGGAGTTTTACCTCTAACTCCTTCTTTTGAGTAATATCTGTATGAGTTCCCACCATCCGCAGTGGTTTTCCCTCAGCATTTCGCAAAACTTGACCCCGGTTGAGCACCCAAATAATGCTACCGTCTTTGGATTGCATCCGGTATTCTGTTACAAACTCCGCTGTTTTTCCTGCTAGGTGATCTTCTACAACTGCTTTGACTAAATCTAGATCTTCGGGGTAAATTCGGCTCCACCATTCGGAACTGCGGTGGTCGATTTCACTTTCAGAGTAACCCAGCATTTCTTTCCAGCGATCGGAATAAAAACACTCATCAGTTTCAATATTCCAATTCCAAATCCCTTGATTGTTAATTTGAAGCGCCAGATTTGCTAGGTCGGAACTTTTTTGAGAGATTTGTTCAATTTCTTGGCGATGCACCGCCGCCATTTTTATTTGTGCAGATAGTTTTTTATATTGGGTGCTGGTAGATTCTAGCTGGCGCTGCAAAGCGATTAAACCCGAATGCAGAGATTTTGAATCCAGGGCTTGCAATAGGATGGTTTTAGGATTAACAATACCGATCGGGTGACTATTTTCGTTGACAACTAATAAAGGCAGTTGGCAGTAGGTTTTTTGCAAAAGACCAATGGCTGTTTCCAGAGTTTGGTAAGGCCGTACCAGGGCTGGCGGGCTGCTGCAAACCGTTCCCGCTTTAGTTTGGTTAGAGTCTATTCCCAGTGCTTGCAACAGCACAATATCGCGGGTACTGACCACCCCAAGCAGCTTGTTGTTGGTAAATTTTGAATTTTGAGTCGTCCCCGTCCCATTTTGTTCAGCGGTTTCGGTGATCAATACATAGTTAACATTGTTTCTGAACATCAGTTGCGCCAAGTAACGAACTGAAGCACTAGCCGGAGCATGAATAATCCGGGAGGCAGCGATGCGAGGGATTTGATAAAGTTTAATTGAGTTAGCTGGCAACTCTAATTTCGGATGCAAAGTTGGCGCTGGCGGAGGGGGTGTCAATACAGTTTGAGGTGACGAAACGCTACTCACTGGTTTTTTTTTCGAGTTCCCAGCATCCTGTAACATTTGTAGCAAGCTTTGAGTGCTAATAATACCAACAAGTTCGTCAACTTCGCTGACGATGGGCAAGTGGCCTATTTGGTTTTTTTCCAGCAAACTTCCCAAAGCGAAAATGTCGGTAATTTGCGATTCTCTGGCTACAGTTACCGTTCTGATCATAATTTGTTCGATCGCAAATCCTTTTAAAGAAGCCCCGATCGAATTTAGCTGTACAATATCTCTTTCTGTGAGGATACCCAGCACCGGCCCATCAGCCGGATAGGTTGGTTTTGAGTTGTTGAGACTCCGCCCATTTAAGTCTGAGTGTACCGGACGCGGTACGGTATCGTAAAAACCTAAATTTTTCCTTGCTGGTGCTGCTTTCGGGTCCGTCCAAGTTTCTCGTTGAAAATTCCCGTGCTGTTCTAGCACTAGCACGTAACTCGCCCCTGTGCGACTCATCAGTTCGATCGCCTCTTCTATGGGTGTCTGAGGCGTTACAATGAGGGGATTGCGGTTAATTACCTGATTGAGGGAGGGAATAAACATCAGGGGGCATAGGAGTGATATTGGTTAGAAAACCGCGACATCGTAAAGGTTCAGATATTTGGCCGTCGCCAATAGATGCTGACGGCTCTGGTAGTCGGGGTAATTGTCAGGATTTTGGCATCATAAACTTATGCAGTAACACTAGACCCAAAATCTCCGATTTTTTTGATTATAAGCCACACTACCAATTGTCTTAACTTTAATCTTCCTTTTGACTCTATCAAAGATTATACTAGAGGACTGTGCTTTACTGGTTAACTCTCTCACCTTTTTCTGGACTATACCGTAATTGCTCTCACCTAGGGAAGGGAACTCCCTAGAGTTCTGTGGGAGGTCTGACACCTCAACACTCAGAATTTACCAGACCTGGTTTGGCGATCGCCACCGGACTGATTTAAGTATTTGTACCTTAAAATAATAAGCATCACTAAGTAGCATAGAGCCAAGTAATAACAGAAGTAATATTACTATTTTAAACCCCCAGTATCTCAGGCTTTATTATAGTAATTTAGTTCATATATCTGCGAATTTGATTCGCAGATGAATCTAGTTAAACAAGCTTAAGAAAAGGTTATTTAGGCAATTTACACTAAAATTTATGACCCAATCCCCATAGCTATAAAGCCGAGCGCGATTGCAGCAAAATTAAGGTACGCTATCCTGTAATTGTACCTATCTACACCATTGATACCATGTCTGTCGATCGCCTGCAAAAAATTGTTGATAGCTTGAGAGTTCGTCTCAAGCGCGATGTATTAGTTGAAAAATCCCTATACGAAATTCGAGAAGTCTTACAAAGCGATCGCGCCGTACTCTACTATTTTTACAGACAGTGGCATGGTCAAGTTACCTGCGAGATGTTAAGTGCGATCGAACTGTCAATTTTAGGTTCCACCGGGCCTGACGAATGTTTTAACGGCGAATATGCTGCTTTGTACCAAGGGGGTAGAGTCAGAGCAATTACAGATATTGAACTAGAACCAATTCACGAATGTCACCGAGATTTTCTGCGTAGTATGAAGGTGCGCGCTAATTTAGCAGTGCCAATTTTAACGGCGAAGGGGCTTTGGGGACTGTTAATTGCTCATCAGTGCAGCGGGCCACGCACTTGGTCGCGATCGGATATTGAATTCATGCAGACACAAGCACAAAATATAGCCCTGTCTCCCACAATTCAAAATAGTTAAACATCACATCCATCACCGCCTAATTCTTCAATCTGCATGGGCTGCTGAATCGCGATCCGCTGTTTGATAGCGAGCACAAGTTTAGATTATGTTTGGGTGATGATAGTTGAGCGATCGCCCATACACAAAAGATGCGCGATCGCCTCATTGCCACCATTGCCAAATCTCAACTAGAGTAACCAGTAGTTGGAGTACATCGGATTCCATGAATCGCCTACCAATATCTTGAGAACCATGGAAAAACCATCATCCTCTTTCCACATTCCAGCATCGTACTGAGGGTTAAAGTTGAATGTTCTGGGATAGACAGATGGAATGAAACTAATATATTGACTGACTCCAATATACTCCTATATTTGCGTTTCTAGTAATTAGACTGCGAAATCAAATCCGAATCCTTTTTTTCCTTAGATCGATCGACTGAAAAATCTTCATAGTACGAGCGTTCAGTATTCACATCCCACAAATCGTGCTTTTCCCCCAGAATATTTCTCACCGCCAATATCCCCGTTAGCATAGAATGGTCTTGATTGTTGTATCGGTGCATACCATTACGCCCGATCGTCTGCAAATTCTCAATTCCCTTCAAAAAACCTTCCAGAACCTGCAAGTGTCCCCGATATTCGCCATCATAAACTGGATAAGCTTTGAGTTGCCGTATCACAACTCCATCCTCAACATCCGCAGATTTTGCTAAACCCAAACCAACCAACTCGCGACTTGCTAATTCCACAAGTTCCGCGTCCGACATTTCCCAAATCTCGTCACCTACGCTACAGAAATATTCCATTCCCAAACAACTTTTGTTAGCGTCTGGAACTAAAGCAGCACTCCAATTCTTGAAATTTTGAATTCGTCCCACCTTAACTTCGGGAGAGTGAATATAAATCCAGTTGTCGGGAAACAAATTTTTGCGATCGACAATCAGCGATACAATCAAAAAATCTCGATATTTGAGCGATCGCGCCGCGTGCAAAACCTCTGGTGGCGGGGGCGGCTCCATTCTTGCTACTAGCGCCGATATCGGCATACTCGTCACAAAATTATCCGCCGAAAATTGCACTAATTCGCCATTATGTTCAGCAGTAATACTTTTAATTTTATTTCCTTCACGCTGCCAGCTAATGACATTAGTATCCAGGTAAACTTTGCCCTCTTTACTTTCCACAGCTTCCGCGAACTTTTCCCACATCATCCCCGGCCCCAAAGCCGGATAATCAAACTCTTTAATTAAAGTTTTAGTATCATTGCTACCAAACAAAGCATTAATAATTGCTGTCTTCAAGGACAATCCTTTAATTCGCTGTGCAGCCCAATCTGCTTGAATTTCCGAACACGGAATGCCCCAAACTTTTTCAGTGTAAGTTTTGAAGAATGTTTTGTATAGTCGTTCTCCAAAACGATTTATCACCCACTGTTCAAAAGTTTTTTCTTCAGGAAGTGGCTGAATTCTCACTTTCAGATAGCTCAACAAAATGAGCATACTTTCAAATATGCCCAAATTAAATAGAGTATTGAAGGCACTTATCGGATAATCAAAAAAACGACCTCGATAATAAATTCTCGACAATCGTGGCACTTTGATAAAATCATTTCCGAGTACCTCTTGCCACAACTGCTGCACGGCAGCAACTTTAGTATAAAAGCGGTGGCCACCAATGTCGAAACGATAGCCTTTGTAGGTTTCAGTGCGAGCTATTCCCCCAACTTTATCACCTTTCTCTAATACCACAGGGATGATACCTTGCTTGACTAGCTCGTAGGCTGCGGTCAAACCGGCAGGTCCGGCACCGACGATCGCAACAGGATAATGTTTCACACTTGCCTACCTCTAGTTTTTTATATGACTATGTAATGCTGTTATAACTTGTGAACTTAGTAGATGCACCCGTGAATACCCTGAGACCTGCTCGATCGATTGAAACATTTAGCTTCTTCAGTTGGTCTTGAGCGGTTGAGCAGATACTGACAAGCTAAGCTTGACAGTCAAGGGCTTTTTTTGGGACAACACATGGCGGGCAGTGCCAACCGCAAAGCCTAGTCCGCTGTAAAAGTAGTAAAGCCAGTGCCAAGGAATTGTTTTGATCGCGAATATCATACCATGTTTCCGCCAAAAAAAGGCGTAAAGCGGAGCATTAATTACTACCAGCGGTACAGCCAGCAAGCTAGCCAATATCAAAGCACCCAGGGACCACCAAGTACCCAAAAATGAGAGTAGCATGGCATAAGTTAAAACTATGCTGACGCGGCTGGAAACTTGCAAGTTGAGGTCATTGTTCAATTTGCGATCGCGCCAAATCAACTCTGTCCAAGGCAATGCTCGGTAGAAAAAATCAGCTCTGAGTAACGAAATAGGTTCCCACCGTTTTAAGTGTTTCACCTGTAATGTTTTACATAACCTAATTTTGTAACCTGCTTGTTTCAAACGGTAGCCTAGTTCAATATCTTCGATCGAAGGTCGGCGATAACTTTCATTAAAGCCACCCATCTGCAAAAAAATTTCCCGGCGGATCAATCCACAAGCACCCCAAAAAGTCGAAGCTTCTTCATTACCTGTTTGGTGGACGTAGTGGTGCATCAGATTTCTATATTGCGACAAAAAACCTGGATCTCCAGGAGCATCGTCGTAAGAACCAATTGCCGCAGCTAAATAAGGGTTATTTTTGAACAGGGAAATCGCGTAGCCTATAGCTTCTGGACAAACAGCCACATCAGCATCCACGAAAAACAGAATATCTCCCTTCGCAGCCTGAGCACCCAAATTCCTTGCCCGCGCAGGTCCGCCGGATTCTGGAATTCTGATTAATTTAGCACCAAATTCCTTTGCCAAACGCCAGGAACCATCGCTGTCCCCATCTGCTACTACAATAATCTCCATCGGTCTCGGTACAGCTCGATCCAGTTTTGACAAACAGGTGCGGAAGTAAGCGCCCCCGTTGTGGACTGGGATAATCACGGATACAGTTGGTTCAGAAGTATAACTCATCACTTAATTTCTTTAATTTTCCTAGCAAAAACTTCGGTTAATTTTACAGATGCTACTTTACACAGGATAAAGGCAGCTTGTCTATTTAATCGCTAGCTAGGTACTAGCTCTACTTTTTACTCAACAACCCGATCTTTGTTTCTATTCAACGGCATTTTTTTCTGGGGTCTGTCGCTGCTTTTTCCCCAATTTCTACCCGTATTTTACGCCGGATTTGGCGCACACTGGTAGTATAAAAGCAACAGCTTTACAAAATCTTTAAAAATACCATGGATTTGTGTAAAGCTGATGACAAGCACGCTCCACCCTCTTCTGTGACTGTGTTGACAGACACCAAATTGCGATGGCGAACTCCTTTCGAGGTATAAAGAAGCACATATACTTGAGATGCTTTTCGACACTGTACGATCGACCTGTAGTCCTTTCCTAACATACCATTAGCTCAGCCTTTTCGATCCACAATTTTACCAAAACCAGTTTAGACCATATATGAACATTTCCCACAACGATTTAGATTTGCCTTTAATTTCCGTCATCATACCTGCTTACAACGCTGAAAATTTTATTGCCAAAACACTCTTATCTGTATCATCTCAAACTTATCAAAACCTAGAAATATTAGTTGTTAACGATGGTTCTACAGACACCACCGCAGACATAATCACATCTTTTGCTCAAAAAGATAAGCGAGTTATCTTATTGGAACAATCAAATGCAGGCGTAGCCACCGCGCGCAACCTCGCCATTGAAAAATCTAGAGGCGAATATATTGCTCCCATCGATGCCGACGATATTTGGTATCCTCAAAACCTAGAAAAACAATTAGACTGCTTAATGAAATCAGAGCCATCCGTAGGAGTGGTCTATTCCTGGTCCCTTGATATCAACGAACAAGACTTACTCACAGGTGGATTTTACAACTCTATGGTAGAAGGAGAAGTTTACACAGCTTTAGTTTATAAATATTTTATGGGTAATGCGAGTTCATGTCTGATCCGCCGGATTTGTTTCGAGAAAGTCGGCGGTTACAATAGCCAATTGAAAGCCAAAAATGCCCAAGGCTGCGAAGACTTGGAACTTTTTCTCCGCATCGCCGAACATTATCAATTTAAAGTAGTACCAGAATTTTTAGTTGGCTACCGACAAATTTCCAGCAGTATGTCTTGTAACTATGCAGCAATGGCAAAATCTCACTCTCTAATTATGGCAGATGTGCGGGAGCAGCATCCTGAAATCCCTGCCAAAATTTATCGCTGGTCAAACAGCAGTTTTTATATGTACAACTTAGCAGTAAAAAGCAACCGTAACGGTAATCACTTGAGTACATTATTTTGGCTATATCAAGCCCTTAAAGAAGATTTATTTATGACTCTTTTGCGTCACAATTTCTATATTTTGTCTATGGAAAGTATCTTAAGAATTATAGTTACACCATTTACTCAATCTGGGTTAGAGATTAAACAACAATTGCCCTCAAGTGAAGGCACAAAAATTGCCACTGTCAACCGCCGAACCATGATTCATAAAATGCTCCCATCTCAGGTATACGAAAGAATCAGATTCAACATCTTAGTAAATAGACTAGGCAAATAAACAAACATCAAAACACCAGATTTTATAAAAAAACCTGGTCTTTGATGCCATCTATAGAATCAGGTTAAACAAAGGAAAATATATTTTCCTGATTCCTGAATTTTACTTCTAAATTTTTAAGCGTGAGAAGCTGTAGGAGTTTGAGCTTTTGGCTGCTTACCATCGGGCGAAATAGATTCCCCTTCAATAAAGGACCGCAACATCCAAGCCATTTGTTCATGCTGTTCCATCAAACCAGTCAAAAAGTCTGCCGTTCCATCATCATGAAACTCTTCAGCGCACTGTTCGACGTGTTTGCGGAGATTGCGAATTACCAACTCGTGGTCATCCACTAAACGCGATACCATTTCGGTAGCTAAAGGTAAATCGCCGATGTGTTCTTTAATCGAAGCATATTTGAGAAAACCCTCAGCAGTACCAATCGGATACCCACCTAAAGCACGCACCCGTTCTGCCAAAGCATCGATATTCTCAGTTAATGCTTGGTAGTGTTCTTCCCACAATTGATGGAGCGATCTAAACTGTGGGCCAACTACATCCCAGTGGTACTTCTTAGTTTTGATTAGCAGCAGATAAGCATCGGACAGGTCGTGATTCAACAATTCGATAACGCCTGCACGTTGCTCTTCGGATAGACCTATATTTAACTTGCGCATGGCAACTTCTTCCTTCAACTCTAGGTTTTCATCTATTAGAACAAATTACCACCGTCAATACATCACTCCAGAGGACGATCGAATTTGGTAAAATTACAACATTTCAGGTTAAAGTAATCCCAATATAGATACCTTTGGATAGATGCAACTTTTTGTTCCGGGTCGGCTTTGCCTGTTTGGCGAACACAGCGATTGGGCGGCTGGTTATCGCCAGATCAATCCCGCTATAGAAAAAGGCTACACTCTGATTGCCTGTATCGATCGAGGAATTTATGCTGAAGTTCAGCCACATCCCACACATTTAATTTTTCGCGCTTCTTTGAACAACGGCACCAAAAGTGAAGCTGCATTCCCGATGGATAAAACTGCTTTGCTTGCAGAAGCCGAAACAGGCAGCTTTTTCAGTTATGTGGCCGGTGTTGCTGGTCAATTTCTCACACACTACCGCGTCGGAGGACTAGAAATAGACAATTATTTAACAGATTTGCCAATTAAAAAAGGTTTGTCCTCCAGTGCTGCAATTTGCGTGTTAGTCGCCCGCGCTTTTAATCGTTTGTACGATCTAAAAATGAACGTGCGCGACGAAATGGAAATGGCTTATTTAGGCGAAACTGCAACACCTTCGCGCTGCGGCCGCATGGATCAGGGTTGCGCTTACGGAAATCGATCGATTATGATGATTTTTGACGGCACGCACATGGATGTTGTTGAGTTAAAACTACCCAAAGATTTGTTTTTTGTAATAGTAGATTTGGGCGCAAGCAAAAACACTCAAGAAATATTGTCTAGCCTAAATCAGGCTTATCCGTTTGCAATGAATGAAGTCCAAGAAAATGTGCAGAAATATCTCGGAGAAATTAGTGCTAAAATTACACAAGAGGTAGCGTCAGCTTTGCAGGAGGGAGATGCGGTCAAAATCGGCAAGTTGATGAAAGTTGCCCAGAGGGAATTTGATAGGCATTTAATACCGGCTTGTCGATCGCAGTTAACGGCTCCGGCTTTGCACGAACTCCTTAACTATCAACCGATTCAGCCTTATATTTTGGGTGGCAAGGGAGTCGGTTCTCAAGGAGATGGCACTGCTCAGTTTATCGTAAAAGATGATGAAAGTCAACAGCAAGTTATCGATATTATTCAACGGGATTTCCCCCAAATGGAATGTCTGAAAATGACTATTCCTTCTCAGACTAAATCGCAATCTGAGATATAATTCGATCGAGAAACCGCAGAGGTGCAGAGGGGGATAATCCTATTTTTGCAAATAGATCCGTAGGGGCGAATCATTACGGTAGTAAGTCTCTGCTTAAAACTCATAAATTATCTGCCGGAATGCGAGAACCCCTGCAAAATTGGGATGCTCCCCGCAGAGGGCACTGAGAAGAGAACAAAAAGAGCTAGAAAAAGTTGCCAGTATGAGTGAAAATTGGTGTAAGTCTACAGTCAGAAAAGCAGTGATTCCAGCAGCCGGTTTCGGCACTCGGATGTTTCCGGCAACTAAGGCTGTGAAAAAAGAACTATTTCCAATAGTCGATCGAGACGGCCGCGCTAAACCGATAATTTTGGCAATTGTGGAAGAAGCTTTGAGTGCGGGAATCGAAGAAGTCGGAATAGTTGTCCAAAAGGAAGATAGAACTTTTTTTGAAGATTTCTTTAAAGCTCCCCCGTCTCCCGAACTTTTTCAAAAATTATCTCAGCCCAATCGGGATTATAGTAAATATTTACAAGATTTAGGTCAGAAAATTACTGTTCTAACTCAAGAGATTCAGGAAGGATTCGGACACGCAGTATTCTGTGCGCGGGAATGGACGAACAACGAGCCATTTCTGCTGCTTTTGGGCGACCACATTTATGCGTCAGCAACTGAAAGCTCTTGTGCTCGCCAACTCTTGGATATTTACTCGCAAGTGCAGCAAAGTGCGATCGGTTTGAGAGTAACACCATCCGATGTAATTCATCACTACGGTTGTGCGGCCGGAGTTTGGCAGCAACAAGATGCTATTTTATCGGTGACGCAACTTTCTGAAAAGCCGGATATCGAGTATGCGCGACAACATCTGCGCGTAGAAGGAATGGCAGACGGTCTATTTTTATCATTTTTTGGGATGTACGTTCTTGAGCCTAAAATATTTGATTATTTAGCAGAACATATTGATGGTAATTTTCGAGAAAAAGGCGAATTTCAGTTGACATCGTGTTTGGATAAATTGCGGCAGTCTGAGGGTATGGCTGGTTATGTGGTGCAAGGGCGATGTTTTGACACGGGATTGCCGGAGGTTTACCGGCAAACGCTGATAGATTTTCTAATATTCTAGCTACAAACCTAAAATCTAAAATTGCCTTATTCCCCTTGATTCCAGTATCATAACGGTTAACTGCTATATCCTTTAGCTGCGAATTGGATATGAAACAGATTGACAAAATTAGAACGGTGTTGCGTGTTTTTTGCGCCACACAACACCGTATTTGATTCACCCGATCGCCTGAAAACTAGCTGAATCTGAATTGCGTTGTATCGTTGATATTTAGCCCACTGGGTGCATCTTGAACGATCGCAATCAACTCAAGGGGCTGTAAAAATCCTTTCTTGAAAACTCCCATATCTTGAGCGACACTCCCTCCTCGCAGGGAATTGGTGATGGGTTTGAGCTCATAGCTATTGCGAGGCCCGGACAGTTGAATCAGATCGTCACCGATTCTGAAGTCTATGATGCGAGCAAAATCTCCCGTGCCATCAATGCCATTGAAAAAGTTGAGCGCATCGCCATCTGCAATGATGTTGCCATCATTATAGAAATTGTCCAGCACAAAAGTATCTCGACCTGCGCCGCCGATGAGCACATCGATCTCACCCCGTCCCAGATTGCCACTCTCGGCACCTTTAATTAAATCGTTCCCGTTACCCCCAACAATAACGTCATTTCCTCGATCGCCCGATAGCGAGTCGTTGCCGTTACCGCCGTTCAAAACATCATTGCCGTTACCACCACTAGAATCGATGTTTGGCGATACATTATTCGTATTCAGGCGATCGTTGCCTTCTCCCCCCGTGAATTGGATAAATCCGACACCGCTTGCCACGCCTAGATTGCTGACAGTCAAAACATCATCGCCACCTAGACCATTAATTGCATTGAAGCTTTCTATGCCTGTGGTTGTTAAGGTTACGGGGACGAGATTGGTGCGCTGCAATACAATATTCGATCCCGATTGGGTGAGGTTAATATTATCCCCTTGCCCGATCGAACCGTTAAATAACAAATTATCGCTACCGCTGCCGCCTTGAATCAGATCGCTGCCGTCGCCATCCACCCATTGAAAGTTGTCATCGCCACTGCCGCCGATCATCGTATCGTTACCCTTGTCGCCAGCGAGGAAATCTGCCCCATCGCCACCGTCTAGCAAATCCGTATCGTTGCCACCTCGCAGGTTATCGTTGCCTAATTCTCCCCTTAAAGTATCGAATCCGTCTCCACCAATTAGGCGATCGTTCCCTGCCCGGCCCGATATGTCGTCATTGCCGAAGCTACCATCGATCAGATTGTCAAAACCGTTGCCAGTTAAGACATCTTGATTGTTACCGCCAATTAAGTTTTCAATACCGATGAAAGTTCCGCTACCTCCGAAAAAAGTTGCTTTGTTCGTCTCTAAAGAAGCATTGATATTATTACCAAATCCCAGATAGCTTGCTGTATCGTTTCCGTTGCCACCATCCAGAAGATCGTCACCAAAAAAACCACCAAACAGATTATCGTTTCCGTCCAATCCTCGCAGGGTATCGCTAGCAGTAGTACCGTTCAGATTGTCGTTGCCGTTGGTTCCAGTAATTAAAGCCATGTTCGTTGCTCGTAGATATTAAGTGAATTAGTGAGGCAAATCAAAACTTTTTGCTTTGGTTTGCTATGTCACAATCTTAGGAAATCAACTCAGCTCAACACATCTGAAAAACGTCTCGATCTGAAAGCATTTTGATATCAACGAAATGGATATTCTCGATCGCCCCCTCATCTGTCAAAAGTCGCGATCGCCCATCACTGCCGAGTGCGATGTTCGCGCTGCCTCTCCCGATCGGCTATAACTTTAGTCATAGTTCCCAGGGGTAGCATCAACGAAAGTTAGAAAATTGCTGATTTTTATAGACATTCAGTCTGACTTGCACTATTTTTTGGGAATACTGAGAGACACCAAGACTGGAGACCCCTGCCATGAGTGCGATCGCATCCCTACTAAAAACCCAACCCCAACCATTTCGCTTTTTGCTGTACACCGAATGGATCATGTTAGGTAGTTGTGGAGTGATGGCTGCGATCGAAGCGTGGCAGCGTCAAAGTCTTCCCGTACAGCACATTCTGATCCTGATATCCCTGGGCTTGATGGGATGGATTTTGCCTGCTGGCAAAATTTCGTTTCGCTATCTCTATACGGCGATCGAAATGGGTCTGATCTTCTACGGAACTACCTTGGGATATCTGCATATCCTACCGACACTGTATTTGATCGTGTTGATTCGCAGTTGTTTTTTATTTGAAGCGCCCGGTCGATGGATTGTGGCAGGTCTTTCGCTCATGATGTATCTGGTTCATCAAGTTCAGTATCTTCAGAGGGTGACACCCCTGATGTTGCCTAATGTCGAGCAACAGCAAATTTGGATGCACCAGACGGCAGAATTGTTGATGTTTGCGTTGGGGCTATTTTTCGTGTCGCAGTTGGTCAGTACCTTACTAGCAGAACGCAGAACCCAGGAACAACTATCCCAAGCCCACGCGCAGCTACGGGAATATGCCCTGCAAATAGAAGATTTAGCAGCGGTTCAGGAACGGAATCGCATTGCTAGAGAGATTCACGATTCGCTGGGTCACGCCTTGACTTCGCTCAACATTCAACTGCAAACCGCCATGAAACTTTGGCAACATGACCCAATAGAGGCACAACCGTTTTTGGAACAAGCCCAGCGACTCGGTAAGGTGGCGATGAAAGAAGTTCGACAATCGGTAAATGCGCTGAGGGCAGACGCAGAGGCAGAAGAACCCTTGGAACAGGGGATTGTCTCGCTGATGGAAGACTTTCGCCAGAGTACGGGCGTTACTGTTACCCGCAGCATTTCTGTGGAAGTTGTATTACCACCTCAAGTTACCAAAACGCTGTATCGGATCGTGCAAGAAGCGTTGACCAATATTTGCAAATATGCCGAAGCTAGCGAGGTGCGCCTGCAATTGCAAACAACGCGCGATCGAGTGCATTTGAGTATTGAGGATAACGGGCGGGGATTCCAATTGGAAAGCGGTACTGGCGGGTTTGGATTGCGAGGGATGCAAGAGCGAATTGCTTCTCTCAACGGAGAGTTTCATCTGGAAACATCACCCGAAGCGGGATGTAAAATTGATGTTAGCGTACCCTTAAATAGGTGTAAATAAATAATCCCTCTATTCTCACTTCTGGGCGCTAAAAAAAGTGAGTCGTAAAAGTAGGGTGCGTCGCCACAAACAATTTTCGCTATTTACTCCCTTCCCGGTATTCGATCATGTACTTCTTCTTAACTCTTCCTTCGTGTCCTTCGCGTCTTCGCGGTTCAATATCAATATTCTTCGAGTGGTCCGGGAATAACACAAATAACCGAGGGAACGCACGATACCATTGAATAGGAATCCTCGCCCCTCTACGGCGAGGAGGATGTCAAGTAACAAAATGTAAAACTCATGTAACCCTTTCCGCGTTTTTTCTTTGTCTGTGTAATTAAGAACTATCATGGGATGAGAGATTTAGGAATATTCCCATGATTCGTCTTTTGTTAGTTGACGATCAGCAGCTTATCTGCCAAGGACTCAAGGCTATGTTAAGCCTAGAATCAGATTTAGAAGTGATTGGAATTGCCCACAATGGTAAAGCTGCCCTAGAGCAAGTCGAAGCTCTCCAACCCGATGTTGTATTAATGGATTTAAAAATGCCCGTGATGGATGGTAGAGAAGCAACTCGCCTGATCTGTCAGTCATTTTCCAACACGAGTGTCTTGGTTTTAACTACCTTTGATGACGATCTATATATTGTTGATGCCATGCGGGCAGGTGCCAAAGGCTATTTATTGAAAGATATGCCATCGGAAGAGTTGGCACAGGCGATTCGCTTGGTGCAATCGGGTTACACTCAACTGGCTCCTGGTTTAATGGACAAGCTAATCACAGGATTCTGTGCAGCACCCACCCCTCAACCCTCGGTACTCCCTGCACTGGCACAATTAACCCCTCGCGAACAAGAGGTGTTGCAGTTAATTGGTACAGGCTTAACCAACCGGGATATTGCCCAGCAGTTGTTTATTTCAGAGGGAACCGTGAAAACCCATGTCACTCATCTGCTGAATCGGTTGAATTTGCGAAATCGATCGCAGTTGGCAATTTACGCCAATTCTGCGATCATCAAACCTGAATCACTAGCCCATCCTTCTGGAACATAGCTGCACTTGCGCGCGGCCCCATCAGCTACAGTCCTTAATTTACCGTTGTCGATCGGTCGAATTGTAACGAAATATTACAAGATGACGTTAAAACTGTATAGAGTCTTGACAGCCAAGAAAGGAGTCGCTATTCTGATATACATACCCGGGTAAGTCAATTCACAGTCCTATGCAAGAAAAGCAAAAAGTTACACTGTATCTTCCACCTGAACTGCATCGCCAGCTCAAAATCAAAGCCGCAGTAGAATCTGAACCGATGTCATCAATTGCAGAAAGGGCAATTGTCTTTTACCTAGGAAACTCCGAACTGGTTGACGAAGTAGAAGCCTCCTACGGACAAACCCATCGGGTATACACTTGTCCAGAATGCACGGGTTCAGTAGTAATGCGAGATGGAGAACTGGCATCGTTAACAAGTCAGCCAAGCGTATTGGCTGAGCAGGAGCTTCCAGTAAAGCAGGTGTCCGGCGTCAGCGCCAGCACAGCCCTACCGGGAGAGGAAGAATTAGTTCCCTGCTAAGAATGCCTTGCTTCCGCAAGCAGCTAGAACTGAAATAGTCAGTTTTCAGCTAATGGCAGCATTGAAATTTAGCAAAGATAGCACCGTCTCTAGTGGGTCGAGGAATATGCAAGAAGAGATCAGTATTCTAATCCAAGCTCAATATCCTCTGATCTACCTCGTGACATCCGAGGAAGAGCGGTGTGAGCAAGCAATTTGGACAATAGCTCAAGGCAAACCACAACGGCAAGTCTTTGTCTGGACTGTAACCCAGGGTATGCTAAAGTACGGTGAACCCAGGACAAACGCCCAGCAAAACACGCTCTCGCCACAGGCAGCCCTGGAATGGGTGATCCGGCAGCGAGAACCCAACAGCAACCCCAGTATCTACATATTCAAGGATCTCCATCCTTTTAAAGATGATGCGGCGGTAACTAGGTTGTTGCGTGATGCGATCGCCAACTTCAAAGGAACACAAAAGACAATTATACTGATGTCTCCTTTGCAGCAAATTCCGATCGAGCTAGAAAAAGAAGTGGTAGTCTTAGACTTCGCCCTGCCAGACATGGCGGAACTAAACCAAGTATTGTCTAGCCAGTTGGAACAAACGAAATCGCGACGCATTACCACAGAAGGGCGAGAAAAACTGTTGAAAGCAGCCTTGGGATTAACCAAGGATGAAGCCGAAAAAGTTTATCGCAAAGCCCAAGTTTGCAAAGGGCGCTTGACAGAAGAGGAAGTAGACATAGTTCTTTCGGAGAAAAAGCAGCTAATTCGGCGCAACGGTATTCTAGAGTTCATCGAAGAAGACGAAACCCTGGATGCAGTCGGCGGCTTAGAAGAACTCAAACGGTGGCTCAAGCAGCGTTCCAACGCTTTCACCGAGAGAGCGAGAGAATACGGTTTGCCCCAACCCAAAGGAATGCTGATTCTTGGTGTACCAGGATGCGGAAAATCGCTGATTGCCAAGACTACATCCCGCCTCTGGGGACTACCTCTGCTGCGTCTTGATATGGGTAGAGTCTACGACGGATCGATGGTAGGTCGATCGGAAGCTAACCTCCGTAACGCCCTAAAAACCGCAGAATCCATCTCTCCAGCCATCCTCTTCATTGACGAACTAGACAAAGCCTTTGCAGGAGGCACTGGTTCGGCCGACTCAGACGGAGGCACATCCAGCCGAATTTTCGGTTCCTTCCTCACTTGGATGCAAGAAAAAACTTCCCCAGTTTTCGTCATGGCAACAGCCAACCGCATCGAGCGGTTACCGGGGGAATTCTTGAGGAAAGGGCGATTCGACGAGCTGTTCTTTGTTGACCTGCCAACGAAAGAAGAACGCCAA
The DNA here is from genome assembly GCA_020882975.1 of Microcoleus sp. EPA2. Taxonomy (GTDB): domain Bacteria; phylum Cyanobacteriota; class Cyanobacteriia; order Cyanobacteriales; family Microcoleaceae; genus Microcoleus. The sequence continues at coordinate 90,407 of JAHRFD010000021.1, forward strand.
GATATATTCAAAATTCACCTGTCAAAGCGGCGCATGGACATCTCTCGCTTCGATTTAGAGCAACTGTCCAACGTTTCCGATGGCTTTTCAGGCGCCGAGATTGAGCAAGGGCTAGTAGCAGCCATGTACGAAGCCTTCGCTCAAGATAGAGAGTTTACGCAGTTAGATATCATCGCGGCCATTAAATCCACATTGCCACTGTCTAAAACCATGACCGAACAGGTCAGCGCCCTCCGAGATTGGGCGAGACAGCGCGCACGGCCCGCTGCGTCTTCCGTCGCTGAATACCAGCGCATGGAATTCTAAAAGCTTTCTCCTGGTCCAAACAGGAGCAAAGGCTAGCCACAGCTAGCAGTTCGATTCAAGAGCCGCCCAGCGGCACCGTTAAGTCCAGACCGTTGTTGTTTCTCTCTCAGTTCTATTAGGAGGAAATCCAATGTCTCACTTTAGCACTCTGCGTACCAAAATTACCGATGCCGAAATCCTGAAAGCTTCCCTACGCGACTTGGGTATCACAGTCAAGTCAGAAGCTGATGTTCGCGGCTATAACGGCCAACGTGTTCGCTCCGATATCGTAGCAACTCTCGAAGGCGAATATGACTTGGGTTGGTCTCGCAATAGCGACGGTTCTTTCGACTTGATTGCAGACTTGTGGGGCGTTGCCAAAAAGCACAATCAAACCGAGTTGATCAACTCGATCAACCAAAAGTACGCAGTGAACAAAACCTTGGCAGCAGTCAAGCAACGTGGTTTGCAAAACGCCAACGTTAAGCTGGTAGTTCAAAACTAATTGATCTGCGCGTTTCTAAGCTAGCGGGTTAACCTCATAGGGTTAACCCGTTTTTTAGTAATAAAATTAGTGTGGGGATACAACGATTTAGGACCAGCATCTCTTGGAGATCGACGCTGCCAAAATACCGCTCGCGACCTAGATTTTCTACTTTAATCTGGGATGTTTTCTGCATGGGCGGCTTTATCCTGATTTGACCGTCGATCGCGATCGCCAGTTTACACTATTTTTGGTGATGATTGGTTACAGAAGAGCGATCGCAATTAACGCATTCTGGTCAGGCAATCGGGTAACAGTGAGGTAATAAACTTGGTTTGTGACGATCGCAATTTTAACTTATATCAGATAGGACTCATTCCCTCACGTCAATTTTCCAGAATGGACTACTGGGTAATGCTGAGTGACCGAGATAGTTGAGTATTTATACTCATCTTTGTTTCGGATGATTCATTTTTACCCCCTCAATTCGCCTATGTGCCAGTTGGGGGTGCGGAATGTGGGTTTTATAGTCCTTTAACTCCATTAGCTACTACTCCCAATACTTTAAGAGCAACTACATTTAGTTGATTTAATGCTTTGCTTACCGTCTCGCGATCGGTTTTTTCTATTTTTATTATCAGCACAGTACCATCAGTTTGAGAAGCTAATAAATGACCGTCAGCTAAACCAACTAAAGGTGGCGTATCGTAAATAACCAAATCAAATAAGGCTAGAAATTGTTCCATTAAATAGTGCATTTTTTTGGAAGAAAGTAATTTAATTGGATCTGGGGGAATACTACCAGCAGTGAGGACAAAAAGATTTTCATCGTCGGGCAATCGCTGAAGGACTTCATTTAAGCTTAAGTCAGAAGTCAAAGTATTACTTAAGCCTTTAATATTTGATAAGCCAAGGTATCCGTGCAGTTGAGGATAACGCATATTCGCATCCACTAATAATACTCGCTTACCAACAGCCGAACAAGTTTTAGCTAAATAAACTGCTACAGTGGACTTACCCTCACCTTTAACCGTCGAAGTTATTGTTAAAGAAGTTATAGGATTTTCAGCACTCAATAAGTGAATATTTGTATATAAGTAGTGAAATGCCTCTATTAAAGGAAAATCTTTGTAATTAGACGCTATTATTCGTCTTGAATTGGGACTTGTAAGAGTTGAACTTACGCTAGTGAATTTAGCCGGAACACTTTTCCCTCTACGCAAGTTAATTTTCATTGCTTTGGCGATCGGAATTACTCCCAAAAGAGGAGATTTAGTTGCCGATCTAATTTCTTCGGGAGTATGGAAAACTGTATTTAAAACTTCTACTAGAAAACCTACTGCAATACCTAGTAAACTACTAATAACGATCGCGATCGCTAAGTGGCGACGGGTTGGCTTTTCTTTTACTGTATATAGAGCACCATTGTCGTTTCTGACTAATTCTGGTTTAGCTATAACTTTCCAAGAGCTATCAACTTGACCTGCATCTAGTTGTAAAGTTTTTTGTTTGCCTAAAAACAGTTTGAGATTATTTTTAGCTATTTCTAATTCTAATTCTATCTCTTCATAGCGACGTTGAGCTTGAGGAATTTCATTTATTTGAGCTTGCAGTGATTTTTGGCTGTTAACTAACACCCTTTCGCGAGCTTTCAACTGTTGTATTTGTGCTTTCATCTGAAACAGAGCAGATTTGGCTTCACTTTGCATTAAATCGCGCAAACTTTGCTGCTTTTCCCGCAAAGATTGAATGGGAAGGCTACTTTCATAAAATTGAGTAGAGCTTAAAGCTAATTGCGACTCTATTTCATTTACTTTTCCCATTAAACTTTCATAAGATTTAGGACTAATCTCAACAATCCAACGATTATCACCCTTTACAGAGCGCTGTTGGTAGATTTCATATTGACTCATACTTTGTGCTAATTGGGCTTCCACTTCGATGCGAAGATTAGCTAGGTTATTTATCCTATCAGATAGCAAGCGGCTACTTACATCTGGTTGATTAAAATTATACTTAAGTCTTAACGCTTGTAATTCTTTTTGTAACCGCTCTACTTTTTGTTCCAACTGTGGAATTTGTTTATCGATAAAATCAACACCTTTACTGCTAATTTTCAAGCGCTCTTGGCGCATATATTCCATGTAATATTTTAAAGTTTCTTCTAGCACATATTTGATACGACTTGAATTGCGATCTCGGTAAGTAACTTCCAATAATTTAGTACCTACCTCTTTGCCATCTTGTACATAAGTAATCCGCTGGATATCCAAGTTGTTAAAAAGATTTTTATTGTCAAACCTGGGATATTTTGTTTGCAATCTTTGAAACAATGGTGATAACACTTCAGGGCTTTTTAAAACTCGCGTTAAACTTTCATAGTCCACGGAGTAATTTTCTTGAGAAGAGGATTTGACTTTGCTCAATTCTGCGATACCCAAATTATTATCTTGAGCTTGGACAAAGAGCTTTGCTAGCCGATCGTCAGACGTAATCGGTTCTACTAAAACGGTAAATTTTCCTTGGTATTCAGAAATGATTTTTTTCGCATTCCAGATAATAAAACTACCGCTCAAAGTAGCTAGGGCTGTAGATACTAGAACCATCACCAAAACACGACGCTTGAGTACAGCTATTACCCAATTCATATCAAGCACTTGGTCATCCTCTTCTGAGCTACTAGCTAAGTAATTAGGGGAGGAGACAAACAAATCTTGACGGTTAATGTCATTTTTTAAGCTAGAAAAAAATCTTTTGTCCATAAAAAGTATAAGTTAAATTTTAATTTCCTAAAATTTTGAAAAACTCTATCAATCTAGTGGGAACTAAAATTGCACCAATAACATTATTAGCTGGTCCCAGAACAGTATTAATGTTATCTACCCAGACAGCAGTCCTAGATCGTTTGCTAAGTTAATTTTGTCTAGAGCGGGAACCAATATTTGATCTCCATCTCGCAACGTCATATCTTGGGTTGTTTGACCAGTTTGTAAATTATCCCACAGATTATAAGTGATAGTTATCTGTTGATTGACCTTGAGCCGCCGTCGGACAATTACTCGGCGGATATCGGCGCTAGCTCGAATACCCCCAGCTTTTTCTAAAGCTTGAGCGATCGTGGGAAACTGAACTGATGGTCTAGTTCCACCTCCGTTAGCCAGAGGTAATAAGTAGGAGCCGGGACGACTTATTTCGCCAGACAACCAAATATTAAGCGGGCGAGCTGCTTGTAAACTGATGGTAACTAAAGGTTTTTTGACGATCCGGCTATAAGCTCTAGTGATAACTTGGGCTGCTTGTTCTAAAGTTAATCCTTGAAGGGAAATACTACCAATAATTGGCATTTGAATAGCTCCTCCAGCGGGAATTTGATACTCCGCACTAAGCTGGGGTACATCATAGACATCAATTTTTATATTGTCTCCACCACCTAGATAATAGTCAGTATTAGTGCTTATGATGGGGGATGGGGACTGAGCGAAGTTGGTTTGAGGGAAAGAAAAAGCAAACACAAGCATTAACAGCAGCTCGTGTAAAGCCGGAAGGTTTAGCCATTTCATAGGTATTAACAAATTTGACGGAGTAGGTAAAACCATGAAAGATATTTTAAGGGTTCCACTCTTTACGTTGATGCTTTTTTGCTTGGTGGCGATCGCCTTTGTGACTATTTATATATTAGTCGCTCGCCATCACAAGTTTGCCGTCGCTTTAGAAAAGATTTGTATCGGGCTACTTTTTTTACTATCACTAGCAGCTCTGGAGTCTCGCCCACGTTCTTTCAGAAACTCCATCCCGTCGTTTTCTTGAACTTAAAAACAACTGCTCCAACTATTATCGGTCAAATAGCTATTTATTCTGGCATGGTTCTGTTATTATTTCCCAGATTAAGCAAGACCACCAAAAAAATAGTTAATATAGTTATCCAATGGATTTTAGGAGACCCTTTTTTCTGTTTGTTTTTGTTACTGATGACTTTATCTCCGCTGTGGTCGCAAACCCCGGAATTTGCTTGTCGTTTAATTGGTTGTATGTGGGCAATAACATTGGTTTCAATGTATGTAGGTAAAGTCTATAGTTGGTCAGAAATTTATGGATTATTAAGATGGCTAACTTGTTTGGTAGCTTTGTGGGGAGTAGTGAAAACCAATCCATCCTCAGACGGTTGTTGGACGGGAATTTTAAGCCATAAAAATCCGTTTTCTTTTCACATGGCTAATACTGCTTCTTTATGGATATTATATGCTTTTAAAAAACCAAAATATAGATATTTATCATTATTTATAACTCTCATAGCTTTAGTAGGATTGCTAAAAGGTTGCAGCGGTGCTAGTAGGGTTTTAACCGTGATATTAATCTGTTTTTGGATTTATTTGTCGGTCTTAAAAAGATTACCTGTAAAATGGGCTTTTCTCTGCTTTCTCTTGTTTTTGGTGGGCAGTATATGTATTGGTATTGTGGTGTTAAATAATTTAGAGGCTATTGTTGTGGATGGTTTGAAAAAAGATATGACTTTAACGGGTCGGACAAACTTTTGGCCTTTAATTATCGATCGAGTTAATCAAAATAGTCCCATATTTGGTTATGGAGCAGGAGGATTTTGGCAATCTTGGCGGGGCTTAGAAGACCCAGCTTACGGAATTGTAGACGTTAAATCTGGTTTTGTACCACCCCACTCTCACAATGGTTTTATTGATATACTTTGCGAACTGGGTTGGAGCGGATTGTTGTTGTTTACCTTTTCATTTGTTAATAATATATTTAGAGGAATAAAGTACCTGATTAAAGAAAGTTTCCCAGAGTCAGCTTTATCTTTGTATTTATTAACATTTATGTTAATGACTAATTTGACAGAGGGGGGATTATTTGCAATTGGTACTTATTGGTGCTGGTATGTAGTTTTATCCGTTAAATTGAGCTTAAATACGACAGCTAAGGATAATCAACACTGATGATGCCACCATTTTTTCAGTTAGTATTAACATGACTCGAAATTGTTTCAGTCTCCACCTTTGCTTCCACCGGCCAAGAGTTTTCAATTTCTAAGGTTTTTTTCGGCTGATAAACTGCCAAATCAAACCAGAAAGTCGTACCCACATTAACTTCGCTAACTAAATTAATTTTAGTATGGTGCTTGTCAATAATATTTCTCACAATAGAAAGACCTAAACCAGTTCCTTCTAAAGTGTGAACCCTGTTTTCTACCCTAAAAAACCGCTCGAAAATTGCCTGTTGGTCTTCGGGATCTATGCCAATCCCAGTATCAGAAATTTCGATGCGCACCGCCGGAAAATTGTGTGATTCCGATGATAGGTTGTGGTGTGTAGAAGCAGTATCTTTGTGCTTTTGGGTCTCAGCGTCTAGCAGGTAAGCTCGAATAGCAACCCTACCACCAGCCGAAGTAAATTTCAAAGCATTTCCCACTAAATTTGCCAATACTTGTAGCAGCAAATCGTAATGACCTAAAGCCGAGGGCAAATTCGGGTCAACATCTTGTTCCAGTTCAATACCTTTATCCTTTGCATTCAGTTGATAAGTGCGTAGGGTTTGTTCCACAGCTTGAGACAAATCCACTGCGTCCAATTGATAAACTCGACAGGATTCCAGCCGCGATAAGTCTAGCACATCGTTAACTAACCGAGTTAGTCGATCGGTTTCTCGATTCGCAATTTCCAGAAACTCCCGCCGCTCACTTTCTTGAAGGTCTTCTCCGTATTCGTAGAGAGTTTCAATAAAAGATTTGATATTAAACAAAGGCGTTCTTAATTCGTGAGAAACATTGCTAATAAAATTACTTTTAGCTTCATTTAGTTCCACTTCCCGCGTGATGTCCTGCACGGTCATCGCAATACCTTTAAGACTCTCCCGGTACTGCCCCGAACCTTGATATTTCAAGGTTTGTTCGTAGAAAGTACATTCCACAACCTCCGGCCGTTCCGCTTCATTACAGGTATTTTCATCGTCGCGGATACAGCTTTTGCAGAGAGATTCTGTGCCTGGTGCTTTGTGGAGAATTACAGTAGTTAAGACAATCCGAATGGTGCGGTTTATGGGTTCCCTCATCGAGATCCGAAATTCGCCACCTTCGCGATCGCCCCCAGCTATTTGGTGAAGGGGTCTCGCCAATTCCTGCTGCACTTCCGCAGGCAAAATGTGCAGGACATTAACTCCGATCGCATTTTTGCCTTCCCATCCAAAAATCCGCCTTCCCGTCGGATTAACTAAAATAACCTGCAAATTGGCATCTAATAAAAGCGCACCATCAGCAATCGTTGAAACCAAAGTTTCTAGCTTAGCTTTTTCCGCTGTTAGTTCTTCAATATTTTGTTCTTCATAACTTTCCAGTTTCTGAGCCATCTCATTAAAACTACCAATCAACTCGCCCAATTCTCCACCCAAAGGTAAGTCTACTCGCTGCTTAAAGTTGCCACTAGCAATGTTTTTGACTCCCAAAACTAATTGTTTAATTGGTTGAGTAATCGTCAGCGCATTAAATACAGCTCCCAAAATTACCATGACCCAAATAGTCACAAATACTGCTAAAGTGACATCTCTGGTCAAATTGGAAGAAATGACAGCAGCGGGATTGGGATTAATCCCGATCGCCAAAACTCCCAAATATTTATCTTCATGAATTAGAGGAACAAATACATCAGTAACTTCTCCATCAGGAGTCAAGTGTTGTCGCACCAAAGGTACAGAAGTTAAATTTCTGGCCTCAATATCAGCGATAAAACTATTAGGAAGTTTAATCTGACGTCGCAAAGTCAAGGAAGTTTGCACCTCCGATTCCGAGAAAGGTATCCCCAGAAAAATATCCCCTGCTTCGTCAGCGTAGAGCATATAGCGGACGCTAGAGGTACTGCTATAAAATTGACGGGAAAAACGGGCAACCTCCGAGCGGTCGTTTTTCGCAATCAGGGGAGCCACATTAGCGGATAAGAGCAGACCCAGGTCACGACCGTAGCGGGTATCATTAAGTCTGGCATCTTGTTGGATAGTATTGACAGCCCAGAATGTCAGGCCACTCATAATTAAGGAAACTACGAGGGTAGCACCGGCCATCAGGCGAGTCTGGAGGGTAAACTCCGACCACCAGCGAGCAATAATTTCTCCGATTTTGTTTAGTATGGCCAACATTTTACCAGTTAAAATTTTAAAGTAGAATTAAATAAAGTGGCTTTCCCTCAGCTTTTGTACACTGAATGAGTACACTGCCGCCACTGAAAAGAACCCAAATTTATTGTGACACTTCTACTTTGAGATTGCTTGACTTCCCGCAAGTGGCCGATGTCGAAATTCCTAATTTTTGTCTGCCAAAGCTCGACGGCCGATGTCGCGCCGACAGTAGACTCCTTCAAACTGAATACAATCTACCGCCTCGTAAGCTTTAGCAATAGCTTGTTCCAAAGTTTCTCCCACAGCAGTGACACCCAAAACCCGACCACCGTCGCTGACTAACTGCTGCTGCTTCAACTGAGTGCCAGCATGAAAGACTTCTGCACCTTTGGCTTCGGCTTCCTCAATCCCTGTAATAGTTTTGCCTTTTTGGAAATTTCCAGGATAACCCCCAGAGGCTAAAACGACGCAAACCGAAGCCCCGGACTTCCAGCGAATGTCCGAAAAATCTCCTAAACGCTGTTGGCAACAGGCTAGCAGCAAGTCTTCCAGGGGGGTTTCCAGTAGAGACAACACGGCTTGGGTTTCGGGATCTCCAAAGCGGCAGTTGAATTCTAAGACTTTTGGTTCTCCTTCGGGTGTAATCATTAAACCTGCGTAGAGTACGCCCCGATAGTCGATTTTGCGTTTTTGCAAAGCTGTGAGGGTGGGTTCCAAAATTTCTGTTTGAATCCTGTCCATGAGCTCTGGGGTGACAATCGGTGCTGGTGCGTAGGCTCCCATGCCCCCGGTGTTGGCTCCCTTGTCACCTTCCCCGATGGCTTTGTGGTCTTGGGCGGGGACCAGGGGTTCTACTGTAATGCCGTCGGTGAGGGCGAGAATCGATACTTCTTGACCTGTTATGTATTCTTCGACTACGACTCGGATGTTGTCGGTGCCAAATTCGCCGCGAAAAATGGTGTTGATGGCGGTGTGAGCCATTTTGACAGTGGTGGCAACGGTGACTCCTTTGCCTGATGCCAGTCCGTCTGCTTTGATGACGATCGGGGTTCCTTGTTCAACAACGTATGCTTTGGCTGCTTCTGGGTTGGTAAATACGGCTGCTTTGGGTGTTGGGATTCCTGCTTCGAGCATTAATTCCTTCGCCCAGGATTTGCTCGATTCAATTTGGGCTCCGGCTTTGGTAGGACCGAAAACCATGAGTTTTTTCTGTTGGAAGTAGTCAACGATGCCTAGTGATAGGGGCAATTCGGGCCCGACGATGACAAGGCCGATGTTGTTGACCATCACAAAGCGTTCCATGCCTTGGAAGTCGTCGATGTTGAGTGACAAATTTTGGCAGCCGTTGGTGGTAGCTGTGCCGCCGTTGCCTGGTACGCAGAAGACTTGTTTAATCCGCGTTGATTCGAGCAGTTTTTTTGCGATCGCGTGTTCGCGACCTCCGTTCCCCACAACCAAAACTTTCACAGCATCCTCACCTATAATTTTTTTGCCTGAATGGCCACTTTGCAGTGTTGGTACTTATCTATCTGCTTTTTGCAGTGCTCTCAATTATGCCATGCTTGGCGCTAGGGAATTGCTAGATGTGGCACTTTTCTCGATCGTCCGGGATTGGCTGCTGTTTGACCATGGACCAACCAGTGCCATGATTAGATCTTTTTGTAACAATCGTAGGGATAGGGGCAACCGGGGGTGGGATTGCCCCTACAAAACGCTATATGTAGATGCTGTGCTTCCAGGACTGAATTAGATGCTTTCGCAGCTCCAGCATTCTGCGGTTATTCCTTAAATCAATACTTTTATTTAACTTGTTGCTGGTTGATTAATTCTGTAATTAATCAATCAGTCCTGGACTGATTTCAACTTACATCTTGCACCCAGATCGATCGCAGACTCTCGCGCGGGGTGGGGGTGGGTTTATTCCGATTTTTGGTACTTGTTATATATTGTTGGTGAACCCTTCGACTACGCTCAGGGCATCGCCCGCCCCTACAGGATATTAATAGCGGTACTTTTTGGTATAAAATAGTTAGGTTAACACAATGAAAATTACTCAGATGAAATCAAGTCAAACCGCTGCTAATCCGTCTTCTAAAATTCAACGGGTGGGTGTTGTCGGCGGGGGTCAACTAGCTTGGATGATGGGGGCTGCTGCTAGGAGGCTGGGTATTGAATTGGTGGTGCAAACTCCCCAGGCTAATGACCCGGCAACTGTGATTGCTGCTGATACTATTTTGGCGGCAATTGATGATGTGAATGCTACTGCTGAATTGGCCACTCGCTCTGATGTTATTACCTTTGAAAATGAGTTTGTGGATTTGGATGGTTTGCAGACTATAGAAGGTAAAGGTGTTTTATTTCAGCCTAGTTTGTCGTCCCTTGCTCCTTTGTTGGATAAGTACGTCCAGCGCTGTTATTTGCAAGATTTGGGTTTGCCAACTCCGAGGTTTTGGGAATGGGATTGTGGCCAGGATTTGCCGATTGACTTTCCGTTTGTTATCAAAGTTCGCCGCCACGGTTATGATGGTCAAGGTACTTTTGTTGTGAAAGATCGGGAAAGTTTTGACTCAATTTGTGTTAAGCTAAAAGGTGTGGCTTTGTTGGTGGAAGAGTTTGTGCCTTTCGAGCGCGAGTTGGCTGTAATTGCAGCTCGCTCTGCCAACGGTGAAATGGCAATTTACCCGATCGTGGAAACTCAACAGGAAAATCAGGTTTGTCGTCTGGCGATCGCACCTGCCCGGATTAGTTTGGAGATTGAAGCCGAAGCTGAGGCGATCGCCCGTACTCTCCTCAATAGTTTACAAGCTGTGGGCGTATTCGGCATTGAACTATTTTTAACCGCCGACAATCAACTATTGGTAAATGAAATTGCACCGCGCACGCACAATTCGGGACACTTTACCATCGATGCTTGCAAAACTTCACAATTTGAACAACATTTGCGTGCAGTTTGTCAACTGCCTTTAGGCAATTGCGATTTAATCTCTGCTGGTGCTGTGATGGTAAATTTACTCGGCTATGAATCGGCTGAGTCCGACTATTTAGAAAAACGAAAACAACTGGCACAAATCGAGGGTGCTTTTGTGCATTGGTATGGTAAGAAAGTATCGCGTCCGGGCCGCAAACTGGGTCACGTTACTGTTTTGCTGGATGAGGAAGCGTTGGATCGTGGGCGATCGCCAGCAGAGGCGATCGCTCAAACCATTGAATCTATCTGGAATGCAAATTAGATCGATGGAAGAGTTGCCAAAATCGAGTTAGTGGGTATATATTAAATACAGGTTCTACTGCGACGTTGGTGACTGCCAATAATGTTTTTTTGATCTATAACTCTTAACTTTCGGGAATCAAGATGTTTGGACAGCAGTAAACTGGGCTTGTACCCAGAAACTTTAAGTCCGAGCCAACGGTGCCCACCTGGTAAAATACCAGGTCAAAAGCTGAGGTAAGACGGCGTTGCGGGGAACCCTTATAAATTGATTGAGATAGGCGCTGTGAAATATGGCTAGCCTATTTTTTTTGTTTAATTTGTTAAATTTGTTATTTGTTGTCGGCTTTAAATTAATTGCCGATCGCCCCTTGCAATTCACAGTGCGCTCTGCTATTCTCTAAAAAAGACCGATAAGTCGGTTAGCGCGAACAACCAAAATGTCAAAAGCTCAAGAAACCAGAGAAAAAATTCTCAGGGAAGCCGCAGCACTGTTCAACCAGTACGGCTACTCCGGTTCTTCTATGTCTGACATTATGCGCGTTACAGGCTTGCAAAAAGGAGGAATTTACAACCATTTCAAGAGCAAAGATGAGTTAGCGTTGCAAGCTTTTGACTTTGCTGCTGAATGTATGCGGAAACAATATCTCACAGCCTTGAAAGGAAAACACAATTCGGTCGATCGGCTAAAAGCTGTTATATCTTTATTTAGCACATTTGCCGAAAATCCTCCAATTCCCGGCGGTTGTCCCCTGTTAAATACAGCAGTCGAAAGCGATGACGCACATCCAGCTTTGCGTCAGCGGGTGCAAATAGCAATGGATGGTTGGCGCGCTTTGATTTGCAAAATTATTAACAAAGGAATTGCTAAAGGCGAGGTGCGAGAAAACGTGGAAGCTGATGCAGTCGCAACTATTGTGATTTCAACGCTGGAAGGAGCCGTGATGATGAGCAAACTTTACGGAGATGCAATTCACGTCAACAGAGTAGTTACTCACTTGCACGGATATCTCGACAGTCTAATTTAGAACCGGATAATTTTTTTGGTCTCCAACAGACCGTTCGGTCTTAAGAGTGCAATTTCTACTCGTTACTAGGCTCTGCCTCCAATTTTATTCCCCAAGCGAGGCAGTTTTTCAATCATTAAAAATAGACTGAGAGTACCCAAAATGCAAGCATCCAGCGAACAGAAAAGACCTTTGGAAATAGAATTAAGCTTTCCTGTACAAACTTACGACATCGACTTTGCGGGAATTGTCAGCAATATTGTTTATATCCGCTGGTTGGAAGACTTGCGCATCGCACTTGCGGCTGCTTATTTTCCCGTACAAAAAATGCTGGAAAACGGTGTAGCTCCGATGCTGGTGAAAACAGCAATTGAATACAAGCAGCCGATTAATATTTTCGATCGACCAACTGGTAAAATTTGGATGAGTAAAATGAAATCAATAAAGTGGGCGATGGAAGCTGAGATAATTGTAGCTGGTAAAGTCGCTGCGATCGCCCAACAATCTGGTTGTTTTATTGAACTATCAACTCGCAAACCAGTGCCGATTCCTATGCCTCTTTCTCAAGCATATTTTGCACAGCAATAAATCGATAAATTTTCACCCCAAATACTGTTTACATTAAGCACTTCAGTCCTTTAATTTTCCGCATCACAAATAATACCAAAGCCCAAAAACTGCCAACATTTACACAACTAAATGACTTCAATGAATCATCATTCAACCATTGCCAATACCGAAGTTGTCCGCCTCATCACCATCCCCATCAGTCACTACTGCGAAAAAGTGCGGTGGGCCCTGGATTTACTAAAAATCCCCTACATAGAAGAAAGACACGTACCAGCTTTTCACCTCTGGGCTACCCGCAAACACGGAGGAAGCAGCGTTCCCATTTTAGTTGCCAAATCTGGGAACTTTATTGATTCAACAGATATTTTGCATTACCTCGATACTCTCAATCCAGAAAGCCAAGGTTTGTACCCAAAAGAGCCTGAATTGCGCCGAGAAGTCGAAGAACTTGAAGAGTTATTTGATGCTAGACTGGGAGCAGATACTCGCAATTGGGGATATTTTTATCGATCGGGCGATCGCGAAACAATGCGAACTGGTTGGTGCAGCGGTACGCCTCAACTTGAGCGTCTTGGGTTTGAAATAATCTTTCCGTTCCTTAGCAGCACAGTACGGCAACGCTACAACATAACAGTAGATACCGCAGCCAAGGCGCTGCAAGGAATCCAAGAAATCTTTGAGATTGTCGATCGAAGATTAGCAGGCGGCAAAACCTATTTAGTGGGCGATACAATATCCGCAGCAGACATAACTTTTGCAGCGCTAGCAGCTCCGGTTTTGCTACCACCGGAACATCCGGTTATGGTATCAAAAATGGCAGATTTGCCGATCGAAATGGCAGCGGTAATTAAACAATTGCAGTCAACTGCCGCCGGAGTTTACGCCCTTCGCTTGTATCGCCAGCAGCGCCAAGTTCAGTAATAAACAGTCTCATGGAATGAAAAATCTCATTGAACCTTTGTCGTCATCAATATCAAAGATAATCTCAATCAGCCGATCGATACAACGATGGCGATAATCAGGATCTGTCAAGAATAGCCTACCGATCGCCCATCCTGACATATCGCCACAAATTCAGCTTGCAGAAAGTACCACAAACGTGATACGGTTATAGCTTGTGTCCAAATAACACCAGTCCATGCCAAAACTCAAAACTCGCAAAGCAGCCGCAAAGCGCTTTAGAGCAACCGGCAGCGGTAAAATTGTGCGCCGCAAAGCTTACAAAAGCCACTTGCTCTCTCACAAAAGTTCAGCCCGCAAAAGCCGCTTGTCTAAATTGGTCGTCATCGACGAGACCAACGACGATAACGTGCGGTTAATGCTTCCATACTTGTAAAGTTTAACGGTAATCAAAGATGACACGGGTAAAACGCGGTAATGTCGCTAGAGCGCGCCGCAAAAAAATTCTCAAAATAGCCAAGGGATTCCGAGGCGCACAGTCGAAACAGTTCCGCACAGCTAACCAACGGGTGATGCAGGCCCTGCGTAACGGTTATCGCGATCGCAAAAAACGCAAACGCGACTTCCGCCGCCTGTGGATTGCTCGGATCAATGCAGCATCTCGCTTGCACGGCATGAGTTATAGCAAACTCATCGGCAATATGAAGAAAGCAAACATTGAAATCAATCGCAAAATGTTGGCACAAATGGCAATCCTTGACCCCGCAACATTTGGCAAAGTCGTGGAACTGGCCAAGTCAGCCGCATCGTGAAAGCTTGAATAGTTTTCTAAAGGAAGAAATAAGAACTAAGAAGGATGTAGTTATCTGCCAGAGAAGGAAAACTTCTTAGATAAATCTAGGAGATTGAGACCGCTTTTCCTTCTTTGTTCTTACTTCTAGCTTGTTGCTTTTTGAGAGTGCGCTCCTGGGTAACAGGGTCAGCCATTTCTAGGTTTTAGTAAAAGTTATCAGGCAAATATCCAGGATTTTCATTGCATTCAAATACATAAAAAAATCCAAATACCAACCAAATTTTAAAAGCATGGATAGCAATTTACTCATTATTTACTTGTCAGTCTTGCTACTCATACTAGGTAGTGCTTCCTGGTTTATAGTCAGCCAGATATTCAAAACTCGCAAGCGGGAAATGTCCCTGGAACGCTTAGAGACAAAGCTCACGAAAGAGAAGGGAACTGCCCAGGAATACTACCAATTGGGCAGTATTTATCTAGACAAAAGTCTTTATTCCCAGGCGATATTGCTATTTCAAAAAGCCCTGAAATCGGAAGATTTAGAAGGTGCAGAAAATGCAGCCATAATTTATAACGCTCTCGGTTTTGCACACTTCGGTCAAGAACAGTACGATATAGCAATCCGTTATTACAAAGAAGCCATTAAGTTGCAGCCAGCCTACGTCACATCGATCAACAATTTGGGTCACTCCTACGAGCGTAAGAAATTAGAATCTCAAGCTTTAGAAATGTACGAAGAAGTCCTAAAATACGAGCCAGAAAATGCGACGGCAAAACGACGAGTAGAAGCTCTTCGCAAACGGTTGGTCAGCTATAGTTAACCCAAGCTTTCAGCAGCAACATACATCGTGTAAACCGGGCTTCATCAAGAAACCGGGTTTTTTGTTATTTGTTTGATAATATTGCCGCTACCTAAAACTGGGAGTCATAAAACAAGGTTTGCACAGCACAATTAGGTAAATACCGCAATTTGGGAATGTTTGCCCTGTCCTTTGCTAGAAAGTGGTTAAACTTTACTGAGGATGGGTTCAGCATTGCTATAGGAACCAGAGAATTTGTATTTGGATTCTTAAGAATCTCCCGAATTTAGCCTAGGGAATTCGGGAGATTGTCAAATTAAGCAAGATAATTGTAGATGTGGTTTTAGTCTAAACCGCGATCGTAATACAGGGATAAATATCAAGAACAGAGCCGGCAGTCATCCGGTTCTCAAATCTCAACGCCTAAGCTTCCCAATAGCTCGATGGGTGGAGAACCCCTCACTATATGATGGATATATTTATTCCTGTTAGCCTGCCTGGTCTACTAATGTAGAGAGAGTTTTTGAGCTATGCAGGGGCCTCGCGATCGCGACGCCCCTGCATAAAATACTGTCAAAATAAAAGCAGTACCTGCCAAGCTGGTTAGTCATCAACAATTGAAGGAGGAAAACGTAGTGACATCAATTCTCGTTGTCGAAGATTCGTGGTTGACTCGCAGGGTAATCTGCAAAATCCTGCGAGCAGAAGGATACGAGACTTGGGAAGCATCGAGTGGCCCAGAAGCTCTGGAACTGCTAGATACTCAGACCCCAAACTGTATGCTTTTGGATCTCCTCATGCCAGACATGGAAGGTAGGGAAGTCTTGCAAGCTATGCGGGAGAAAGGAATTAAAGTTCCTGTGATCGTAATTACCGCAGATATTCAATCAACCACCCGCTCCGAGTGCATGGAACTAGGAGCCATGGCAGTTATTCACAAAATGCCCAACTCCGACGAACTGGTTGGGTGGATCAAAAAAGCTCTCAGTGCCAGCGAGGAGAGCGCCCCATGAAATTGACCGCTCGACAGCTCGATGCTTTGCAGGAACTCGTCAACATCGGGATTGGTCAAGCAGCAGGGATCTTGAACGACATGATTGACTCCCCCATTCGCTTGCAAATCCCCTACCTCCAAATCCTGACTCCCAACGATGTACAAGTACAGTTAGAGCAACACCTCAACGGCGAGCAAATCGCCGCCGTGCAGCTAAAATTCACAGGCTCTTTTGGAGGTATTGCTCAGCTAGTATTTCCTACCAACAGCGCCGCCACCCTCGTGACGATGCTAACAGGGGAAGAAGCCGGAACTCACGACCTAGATTCGGTGAAAATTGGTACGCTAAGTGAAGTGGGAAATATTGTAATCAACGGGGTTATGGGTGCTATCAGCAATGTACTTCAGCAGCGCTTGAACTACTCAATTCCCAATTACACCGAAGGGACGATCGCCACTTTGCTAGTATCTGGCGGCTTGGCCGCTGATACAGTAGTTTTATTGGCCCAGACTCGTTTCATTATTGAAAAGCTTCACATTGAAGGAGATATTATCCTCATTTTCAATGTCAGTTCTTTTGATACCTTGTTGGCTGCTATCAATCAACTTGCCGGGGGTCTATGAGCCAGGAGAGCAAAACTATTGAGCAAAAGTTTGGGGTTCTCGACAGCGTACCAGTCGGTGCTTGCCTGCTGCGAGATGATTTTGTGGTTCTGTTTTGGAATACCTGTTTGGAAGAGTGGACGAAAATTCCCCGGAGTCAAATGTTGGGTACAAAAATTACGACGCATTTTCCTCATTTAAACCAGCTAAAGTACGCAACTCGCTTTCAGCAAATCTTTGCAGGAGGCCCACCAACAATTTTTTCTTCTCAAATTCACAAACACCTGATTCCGGCAACTTGGCAAGACGGCCAGCAGCGCATCCAGCAAACTACTGTGACGGCTGTGCCGGCCCAAGAGGATGGCATCGCAGAATTGGAGATGGGAAAGTTGGTTGTCCCAAATGTTGAGTGGGAAGCAGAAGGTACGATCGAACTCCAAGCCACTGGAAACAATGTTTTGTTAGATAACTCTCCGTCCCCTCTGGCTTCACTGACATGGCCACCAACAAATTCCCAATCGTTCTACGCCCTGTTGGTGATTCAGGACGTCACGGAGCTCACTCATCGGATTCAAGGTTATCGGGCGATGCGGGATCAGGCTTTGGAAGAAGTGAAAGTACGTCAGCGGGTGGAGGAAGAATTGCGATCGAGCCAGCACTTCATCCAGCAGATTGCTGACGTGGCACCTTATTTACTATATATCTATGACCTGACCGAACAGCGCAACGTTTACGTCAACGGTCAGGCATTGAAATTGCTGGGCTACACTCCCCAAGAAATTTTAGAGATGGAAACCGCTTTCTGTTTCTGTCTCGTTTACCCAGAGGATTTGCGGACACTGCAAGAGCACCTAGAACAATTTCCCTCAGCCCAGGATGGCAGCATTTTGGAATTGGAGTATCGGCTTCAACATCGATCGGGCCAATGGCGCTGGTTTCGGTGTCGGGACCAAGTTTTTGCGCGCACCACCGAGGGCCAACCCAAACAAATTTTTGGTACTGCTCAAGATATCACGGAGTACAAGCGGGCAGAAGCAGCGCTGCGACAGCAGAACGAACGGGAACTGTTGATGGCAACAATTACTCAGCACATTCGCCAGTCTTTGGATTTGGACGAAGTGCTGCATACGACTGTCAACGAAGTGCGCCAGTTTTTGCAGGCCGATCGAGTGATGATCGTCCGGTTTAATCCCTGTACCGGCAATGCCTGCGCCACCCCGGCAACGGGGGCGGTGACAGTGGAATCTGTAGCTCCTAACTGCCAGCCGATGCTGGGGGAAACCCTGGAAAATTTTTGTTTTGACGAGTTTTATTTGGAAGCGTACCAACATCGGGCGATCCGACCAATCGCCGATATCTGCGCCGCCGATTTACCACAATATCAAATTGATTTGCTCGCACAATTTGATGTCAGAGCTTATCTAGTCGTACCACTGGTGCAAGGGGATGATTTGTGGGGGCTGCTGATGGCCCACCAGTGCAGCCCCCGACAGTGGATGCAGTTGGAAGTCGAGTTACTGTCTTCTCTGGCGGCCCAGTTGGCGATCGCCATCAAGCAAGCAGAACTTTATCAGCAATTGCAAGAGGCCAACCAAAAATTAGAACGCTTAGCCACTTTGGACGCCCTCACCCAGCTAGCAAACCGCCGCCGATTCGATCAATATCTGGAAGTGGAGTGGCGCAGACACTCGCGGGAACAGACGCCGCTGTCCCTAATTCTGTGTGATATTGATTCTTTTAAAAGTTATAACGACACCTATGGTCATCCAGGGGGAGACGAATGTTTGCGACAAGTAGCTGGTGCCATTAGCCATGCAGTCGATCGCCCCGCCGATTTAGTGGCTCGCTATGGTGGCGAAGAATTTGCCGTTATTTTGCCCAATACCCACATTCAAGGCGCTGTCAAAGTCGCCGAACACATCAGGATTAAAATCGCAGCCCTAAAGCTTCCTCACGCTGGTTCCCAGGTGAGCCAGTACGTCACCGTCAGTTTGGGCGTAGCAAGTATGGTTCCGGCATCGGAAGCGGGAGCGGAAATTTTGATTGCCGCCTCGGATCAAGCCCTCTACCAAGCAAAAAGACTTGGGCGCGATCGCATCCAACTCTACCAACCAGACCCTGCTTCTGGCAAGCCTAACGGGACAACCACTCCCATCATCCCTGTAGATTTTTCTATATCCAATAATAATTTACCTTCTCCCACCAGCGCTTGAGAAGCCAGAAATGTGGTCTAGCTGCTGATGGATGGCAACACCCAGGCTCACTAACCATCCGAAGGGGAGAATTCTCAATTTAAAAATCTCAGATCTCAAGCAGAAGGGGAGATTGAATGTTAATGTTTTTAATCGTAACTCTGCTCACCGCAAATATTTCTAAATAGTTTCAATTGACCTTTTGATTGCAATTTTAATTCAATCTTTGAGCTAGGATAAACCTACTTAAATAAACACTCCTTTGGGGAAATGGTTCAGAATTAGATTCCCTTAAATGTCCTTAACTGTTTAGTATGAGGCGGATAAATCAGTGCGAGTTTATGATTTTTTTTACTCTGAAGAGGCGCGAAATTATTCCAGATGGCGATCGGCAGCCATTCATGAAAATTAAAAATATGGTAAAAAATCAATGTCTAGCTAAGTCGATTAACGACGCTTCTTGGTATCAGTTCCGTGTCTGGCTTGAATATTTTGGTCAACTATTTGAGAGAGTTACGGTGGCTGTCAACCCAGCATATACCAGCTCTGAATGCTCTAGCTGCGGTGAAATTGTGAAAAAAGCTCTATCCACAAGAACTCATATTTGTAACTGGAGTTTAGACTAAAAAACGATCGCATCTAAAAGTAGCTGCCTTTCAACAGAAGGCAAGTTATTGCTCAAAAAATCAAAAGAGAGGAGATTAAACAACTAATTTTGAAGACTTTTTGCGTCGAG
>JAHRFD010000022.1 GCA_020882975.1 Microcoleus sp. EPA2
TTGAACAATGCTGGTCTTGGCTGAAAAGTCGAATTCGTAAACTCAAGAATCAGTTTGATTCTTTGCGAGATGCGATCGAGGTTGTCTTACATCTTGCGTCCTAACCGCCTTGGCGGTTGCTATATCACGTATTTATTAGACCTCCGCATTGCTGCTGCAAATCCCAATCAAAATGTGGTGGTGTGTGAATCTTCTAGATATACAGAGCTACGGAATGGCGTATCTCCCACAAAGGAGAACCCAGATTGTAGAACGGGGCAACAGGTTATGGCAAGGCGATCGCCCTCTCCAAACCAACAAACTAACACAGGGCGATCGCCTGCTTCAAATCAGCAGAATCCACAGAGACAAACCCAGATCAATGGCGATGACACAATAGTTTATAATAATATTGTGTGTAGTGGTAAAACCAGAAATTTTTTAGGACAAGAATCTCCGGCTTCTTGTAGGAGCAAAGAAGCAGATTCTCGACTTATATTCAATAGCATCACATGGGAGAGACAAGCAGATCGTTCCATCAAAGTTGAAATGAAAGTATTCAATCAAGGTTCTGCTGAAGCTTTAGTCCAGATATATAATTCCAAGAAACAGCTAGTGAAGATTAAAATCATTGAGGGTAATAAACCTCCCACAGGATTGATTGATTCCGGTATTGATATGTTTACAAGGTTTCCTGTCTCCTTGTTTAATCAATATTCTTTGACAGATGCCAGAAAAAATTTAAACGAGCAAGAGTTTTCGGATAAGAATAAGAATAGCATCATTATTCCGCCTGGGGGATATTTAAAAATAACCAAGTCAAGTAACGAAGCATTTAGGTATAATGCTGCTATGTTATCCCTTGAGTTAGTATTGCTCGCTCAAGGAGATCCAGGGTTTGCTAAAGACGAGACAGTGAAGCAATTTGTCAAAAGATTTGCCGAAGAAGCATATTTTTCCCGAACATCCAAAACCACTATCAACTTCTTCAAGAGTGAACCTAATAGTCAAGCTATGTTCACAATGGATTTGGTCGATCCTAATAAAGCTGCTGAAGTATTCAAACAATTAATTGAGTTTTCAGTCTCAGGGGAAAGCGATCCATCTAAAAACCCATTTATAGGAGCTTTCCTAGATGTATATAAAGATGTCGGTAACATTGGTCTAGAAATTGCCCTTGATAAATTCATCCTGCCAGGACTGGGTACATTTGTAAAAGCTACTAGAATAACTGGCAGTAAGTTAAACACATTTGCAAGAGGGGCAGACCTTTATTATGCTACAGCCGCAGGCGAAAAAGCTACTATTACCTTAGAAGATGCTGATAAACTTCGCAATTAAAATTGCTATTTCAAGAGTTAATAAGCTGGCATTCTAAGCTTGTAGATTAGAAATAATGAAAATAAGGAGATTACTTATGAAAGCGCGATCGCCAATCACCATTACAATTAGTTTAGGCATTTGTACGGTATTTGGAGCTTACTGTCTGACAAAACCCCAAACTGCAAATGCTGAACCCGCACCTATGTTTAAACCAATTCTCCGAGATATTCAAACTCAGCTCCCTAGAGGATGGCTAATGCGCTTACCTTCAAGTGTTAATATCAGCGACATTCAACTTTACCCACAAGTCATTACAACCATCCCAGGAGAGTTTGCCGTCTGGCTAAATTCACAACTGAATTGCACGAGTAGATCCTGTCAATTTGGAATTATTACGGTAGCGCAAAATTCTACCTACGATAATAATCTGCGTTCCCAACCCATTTTTACTCTGAAAGAACTTGAAAGAGTTAACGAAATTAGAAGGCGTGGTTATGAAAATTGGACAGAAGCTGATAAAAGAGACTTGATCCGCTCAGAGATGGCAGTCCTAGAAAGGACACCTATCACTTTAAAGCAAGGTATTGAGGGTCTTTTCGTCGTTCAAAATTCTGGAGGGGCTTCAACTCCACCTTCTTTGAGCGTGATTTGGAAGCAAGATGGTTTAAATTATCGGGTCAGTCTAGGAGGCGGATTCGATCGCGATCGCAATATTGTATCACAACGCGATAAATCAGCATTGATTAATTTAGCTATTTCTATGGCTAACGAATCTCCGATTCAAAATGTCAGATAAAAAATGAGGATAAAGTTTATGAAAGTGCGATCGCTTTTGGGTTTAACAATAGGTTTGACAATTTTGTGTGCTTGGTCTTTATCAGTATTTGCACAGTCGAGACAGGCTACGGGTAATTCTCAGATGATAAGCTGGCCACAAAATGTTGCTCAACAACCCAAGTCTGAGCTTATAACTTGGAGAGAATTTGTAGAACAAGGTGGGGGACGTTATATTCAAAATGATTACGACCTACCATCGGAGTTTAGGAATGGCTATGTTTACTTCAATACGGGAGCCAGCGTTATTGGAGCTTACCTTCTCAAGCAAGGTTTATCTAGCTACCCACCTCGGAAAGTTGGTGGACAGCAACAAATTAACCCAGATATAGGAGATAAGTATTTAAAATCTGGCAAAGCAATTTTTTTCTCCTGGTCACTTAGTAACGGATCTTTTCAACGTTATGGAAAAGATACTGAAATTAGATATCATGAAAAAGGAGGAGGAGGATGTTTAGCACTTACTTGTTTAGAAGCTCCTTTTATGACTAACGAGCAAATTAGCCGCATTCTGCGTTCAGGAAGACCGATTCCACAAAAAAATTGAGGTAAATATGAAAATGCGATCGCCCACAATCATCACCATCATAACAGCAATCCTAGCTGCTGCAAGCATTCCAGCAGTTTTCGCCCAGCGACAGCCATCAGCCAACGAAATCTACATAGATAAAGATTGTCGCCGAAACCAGCAACTACAATTTGACAAATTCACTGTATTCAATCAAAATGAGTTTACAGCTAACGGTAAAAAATATTCATTTTACGCAGGCCGCTATCAAGATGGAGCAGTTCTTTTTTGTATTTCAGAACCCAATTTTAACCAACCAAAAGTTTTAAATGCAGAAAAAATACAAAGACAATTTATTGACAAAATAGCCACAGACCCCAACAACAAAACAGCCTTTATCATCGCAGTCAGAGAAGGAAATGGTCCTGGTGCAACAGCGACTAATTATGGCTTAGATTTAAGCAATCCCGATCGCCCAAAACTCACCTCTCTCTCCCTCCTCCAGCAGCGAGAAACCTTAAAAGAAGGCGAATCCCGCGAACATACGTTCCAAGGACGTGCAGGTCAATCTATTACGATAGAACTCGGCAGCAGAGGATTAGACCACAACATAACATTGTTCGACACCAACGGTAAGAGGATTGCCGGAAAAACAAACAACTTTCAGCGTCCCCCAGAGTCTAAACTCACCGTAAAATTGCCGAGTAACGGTACTTATAAAATAGTTGTTAAAGGAGGCGATCGCACCAGCAAAGGTACTTACACATTAAGCGTTAACTCCAATCAGTTGTAACAAACATCATCGCAAATATTACAGTTTTTGAATTTTACTGCTTTTGATAACCCGATCGACAGTTACATCTAATTCTGGAAAAGTTGGAGAAATAATGCGATCGCAGCCTGTAAACCTCTCAACCTCGTAATTCCCATCTACTAAACGGTAAACAAAAATGCTAGGAACTTTTGGATTACCCAGATAATATCGAGATGCGATCGCCAAAAAATCCACAATCCAATATTCAAAAATACCCAGCCGTTGATATTCATCGAACTTATCAACGTAATCATCTTCCCAATTAGTTGATACCACCTCAACCGCTAACTGAATTGGTTCCCTCAAAGCACCATAAGCTAATACATTGCTATTCCACAACAAGCCACTTACCACCCCAACATCAGGATTTCTACCTTGTTCTTGTCCCCCAGCCGTTACAGTTCTAATTCGGATGTCCTTATCAACGATATAATCAAGTCCTAAACGTTCGTTTTCTCCATCAAAA
The DNA here is from genome assembly GCA_020882975.1 of Microcoleus sp. EPA2. GTDB lineage: Bacteria > Cyanobacteriota > Cyanobacteriia > Cyanobacteriales > Microcoleaceae > Microcoleus. The sequence continues at coordinate 3,925 of JAHRFD010000022.1, forward strand.
CACTTGACCAGATAGCGCGCCACATTTTTATGAGCTCTGGTTGCGTCCACCTCGACCATTTCTCCGTTTACAAGTTCGTAGATGCCATAACCATCGGGATAATGTTCGAGGAAATCCTCAAAAGAAAGTTTAACTGCTGTTTGCACCATAACTATTTTTTTTTATACTTGTGTGTTAATTCTAATCATTTTTAACTCAACTTAAACCAACCGCTACGCAAACTCAAAAACAGGTGTTTCAATCACCCTAGTAGGCTTTCTATCTTCCCAAATCATCTTCTGTAATCGTTCCACAGTCTCAGGCGAAAAAAATCGCTCTCCCGTTTCCAAACACACTCTAGCAGGAACATTTTCAATAATAATAAACTTACCATGGATTTCCAGCGTGTAAGTTACCTTTTGTTCCACCATCGTTTCTGGCAAAATGTCATTTTATATCTATAAGTTAACATATCTATAATTTAACATCTCAAAGCAAAAATTATTAACCAGTGGCGAAACCAACCCAACATCAGCCAATATAGAAACAACCTCATTCCCCCAACCACCATGACAGACATCCACCAAATCGTCACCGCCCTAGAAGACAAAGAATACAAACAAGCCGCCCAACTCATCAAACAACTACAAACAGAATCCCCAGAAAATCCCTGGGTGAAATACTACATAGCCCGTTACTACGAACTCACCAATAACCCCAAAAAAGCCGAAACCACCTACAGACAAATACTCCACGAAATCACCAACCCCAAAATCATCTCCCAAGCCCGCCAAGGGATTCAACGCATTGAAACCGCAGCACAAGATAGACTCCAAGAAGCCATAGAAACCGCCAAAAACGACCCCAGCAACCTCGAACCAGCACTCCTGATCCTGGAAGCAGTCAGCCCCGAAGACAAACCCGCAGCCATCCAAAATATCAGCAGAATCTTTCAAACCGACGCCTATACAACTCGGATGCAAGTTCAAAGCCGCGGCTGGAGACTGTATAAAACCGGCCCCATCGCCGAACTCCAAATCTACGGCGAAGAACTCCTCAACGCCGGAATCCCCGTATTCTGGGGCACCCTAGCCGATATTCAAAAAATCCAAATCTTTCGAGTTCAACACTTCCAATCCCTGTCTCCCCCCGTCGTCGTTTGTAAAGATACACTGGATAGACTAGGTGCGATCGCCTTTAACTGGTCAGAAATCAGCCAAAGAGTAGAAGGATTATTACCCATGTTTATGGAAATCATGGACTACTCACCCCATCGCAGAACCGAGCAATTTCGCCACAAAGAAATCACCCAAGATTACGCTCAAATCTGCGATTTACACATCCCTAGTCGCCACTGTATTCTCCGAATTTGCGACCAAAGTTACGAATTTCAACAAGGCATTGACTTTACCCAAATTTCAGGAGATATTCCCGCTTCAGCCCCCAAAAAAACCAAATCTCGTTCCCAAAAACCTCTACAAGTTCCTCAAAGTACCACCAGAATCAACTGGAATCACTTACTAGAAATACTTGACCAACAGCTTGATGTGACAGTGTGGTCAGAATTTACTCCCTTTGCCGAGACCGTTCTCGATTACACTAATATGTTAAGCAACATCGAATCTTATGTAGAGGTCGATCGCAAATCCGAAACCCCTTGGGATGCAGCTTTCCAGCTATACAGCGGATTAGCCTTCCTGAAAAACCTAGAAAATAGGTAATAGTAATAAAAAGTTAAATATTAAAAATCACAAACACCAGTGTTAACTTTTTAATATTAGTATTTGCAATTTTCCAAGATCCTATTACCTATTACCTATTACCTATTACCTACTTGGTTTTTACCTGACGAGCCATTTCCCGGAAATTATTCATGCTGGGTCCAGGAGTCCTACGGCTGGTATTTGGTGTTGGCATTAAATTATTAGGAGCAAAGGTCTGAGTCGGTTCGCTAGAACTCGATACTTTTCCGTTAGTTGCTGCTGCTGTGGCTACTTTCACAGGTTCTTTTTCTGGCTGAGGCTTTTTGGCTGTTTCTGTCTTGGGTTTCTTGGCGGGTTCCGATTTGGCTGCACTCGGTTTTGCTACTGCTGGGACTGCGACTACTGGTTCAGGCTGTTTAGCAGCAGCAAGCTCAACTTTTGGTGACTCATTCCCATCAGAGTTTCCCAAATCTAGAAAATATTCAGACTTTTTGAAGCCCAACAATCCGCCGATAAACCCGAAAATAGCGCCGAAGAAATTTTTGATAAAACCAAACATTAGATTTACTCCTTTTGTTTTTTTAGAGAAATTTGTACCAGCTTTTGAAATACTCACGCTCGCTAAAGCAGCAGTGATTCTTGACGCTTCATGGGGTTCTGCTAACTGTTGCTAGTCTGACAATCCCTCTGCGCCCATTTAGAGTCGTGGCGATTCCCCATCCCGACTTGTTCTATATTTCTAGCAGTATTGTCAACAAAGTTAGACTACGAGGTAAAGAAACCTTTGTCTATATTTATTCATCAAAATTTACATTTCGTGAGTAAAAACACCCATAGTATAGTAATTTTTACTCAGTAATAGTAGTCTGAGCTTTGCACTTATTTACGATTATCTCAGAATTGATGACAGATTTCCGACTTAACTCGATCCGATTCGCCATCTGTCCCACTAGGGGTCAAACTCCCTAGGTGAGTGATTTATGCTGTAGTCGATCAGAAATTTCCTCTCCAAATGAACAGTTCGCTCGATCGCAATCCAGTCATCCTGGTACATGGTATCTGGGATACAAAAGCAATTTTCAAGACTCTCTCGGCCCACCTCAGCCAACTCGGATGGCCTGTACATAGCCTCAACCTCACCCCCAACGATGGTAGCCTCGGCCTCGACTTACTAGCGAAGCAACTAGCAGACTACATTTCTGAGGCTTTCGATCCAGAACAGGCGATCGACATAGTAGGCTACAGCATGGGCGGCATAGTCAGCCGCTACTACGTTCAGCGACTGGGAGGGATTAATCGCGTCCAGCGTTTCATCACCATATCTTCGCCCCACAGCGGCACTCTCACCGCCTATTCTCTGCCTTTACCAGGATACTTGCATATGCGTCCCGATAGTGACTTACTGCGGGATTTAAATCAAGATGTCACCATGCTCAAACGCATCAATTTCACATCTATGTGGACACCCTTTGACATAATGATAGTCCCGGCAAAAAGCTCCCAAATGCCAGTAGGTAAAGAACTCAAACTCAAGGTTTTGCTGCACCGCCAAATGGTAACAGATCCCCAAAGTATCAACGCCTTAGTTGAAGAACTAAAAGCACCTATTAAAAATAAAATTTCCAGCTAATCATGAATAGCAATTCTAGCTATAACCCAGTGTTACTGATTCATGGCATCTTCAGAAAATCGGGGATTTTCAATAAAATGTCCGGCCATCTTACCAAACTAGGATGGTCCGTATATAGCCTTGACCTTGCACCTAATTGGGGCAACACTACCCTGGAAGAATTAGCCCAACAACTGGCAGATTATATAGACACAAACTTCGACCCACAACAGCCTTTAGATTTAGTAGGATTGAGCATGGGAGGTTTGGTCGGTCGCTACTATCTGCAAAGGCTAGGCGGAATTAACCGAGTGCAGCGATTTATTGCCATATCTTCTCCTCATAGTGGCACTTGGACTGCTTACACTTTGTGGGGAAAAGGCTGTGTTCAAATGCGTCCTGGTAGTGTTTTTTTAGAAGATTTGAATCGAGATGCTAATCTGTTGAAAAAGCTTAACTTTACTTCTATTTGGACACCTTGGGATTTCATCATTGTCCCTGCTTCTAGTTCCCAAATATCCGCAGCTAAAGATGTGAAGTTGCCAGTATTTGCTCATGCTATGATGGCGAGAAATTCTCGGAGCTTAACAGCAGTTACTGAAGCACTTTCAGCACCATTGCAAGTTCCCCCGTAGGTTGACTTAATAAAACCTAAAATTGTCTTTTCTATTGCAAATGGTGATTATTTCGCGCAGCAATCAAACAGCATCGCCCACTTCGGCGTATTCGCTGCGCCCAAAAATTGCCTCAGCTTCACAGTAATACTTGAATTCCAGTATATTGTGAGCAGGATCTTGTAAGAAGAAAGTGCGGTGTTCTGTAGGCAAACCAACAAACCTTCTTCTCGGTTCTTGATAGAAGTTCAAATTGTTTTGTTGTGCTTTTTCTAACAAGCTTTCCCAGTCGGCCTCGGAGGTAAAAACTAATCCAAAATGTCGGGGATAGATACCTCTTTGAGGTGTCAAAGGTTCGTGGCTAAGGTGGGCGACAATTTGATTGCCACACAAACCCATAATCACCGAATTCGGGGATTCCCGACCTAATTCGCAGCCGAGCCCGTCCACATAGAAGGCTTTTGTTTGAGCAATATCGCTCACGGGGAAGGCAAGATGAAATAAGACTTTGTTCATGGAGGTAAAAAGATGACTGTGCAGAATTCTGAGTTGTGGTTTAATGATTTATCTTGGTCTAATCCTTGGTTGGTGGCGATCGCCCTGAATACAATTTTACTGGCGATCGCCACCATTAGTCCCAAAAAATTACTCACCCCGGCTGGGCAATTTCACGGCTGGCTGTTGGGTGTCATCATCTGGGGTTGTTTGGGATGGCAAGGCTATGCTGTGGTGATGTTCTATTTTCTCGTGGGATCGGGAGTTACTCGGATTGGCAAAGCCCAAAAAGAGGCCGAAGGGATAGCCGAAAAGCGTTCCGGCGCGCGAGGCCCGGAAAATGTCTGGGGTTCTGCTTTAACCGCTACTCTTTGTGCTTTGGGAGTTTTGGTATTATCTATTTTAGGAGAGACAGGCAAGATGCCAGTTTCACAACAGCTAATTTCCTGGTTATTGCTGGGCTATGCGGCTAGTTTTTGTACTAAACTTGCCGACACCAGTGCTAGTGAAATTGGTAAAGCTTATGGGAAGCGAACGTTTTTGATTACTACTTTGAAGCCAGTACCTAGGGGGACGGAAGGGGCTGTCAGTTTAGAAGGAACTCTCGCTGGTATTTTCGCCTCTATTCCGATCGCACTTTTGAGTTGGGCTGTGGGTTTAATAGACTTGACAGGAATTGTTTTTTGTGTTATTGCAGCTTTTATTGCTACTAACATCGAGAGCGTGATTGGGGCAACCCTCCAATCAAAGTTTGAGTGGCTCACCAATGAAGTAGTGAATTTTGTCAATACTCTGATTGGAGCGATCGCTGCGATCGTGTTAGCCTTAGCCTGGACAGCTTTTTTCGCTTAGTTATAAATCACCAGTCATTAGTCTCCAGCGGTCAATTCATTAATGACTAATGACCAATGACCAATGACCAATGACCAATGACCAATGACCAATGACTAATGACTAATGACTCATGACTAATGACTCATGACTAATCTTCTTGGGGTCCAAAAACCATTTGTAAAATCATGGTCGGTTCGCCCCGTTGGTGATAGCGATCGGCCCAATTACGAATAATTTCATCTAACTCCTCAACAGCTTGGTCAAGCCGTTCCGGCGGGATATCCAAGGTTTCCATAACCCGCATCACTTTAGGTTGTTTTTCGGCCCAATCTTGCATCAGGCGGAAATATCTAGCAGTATCTTCCACCATAGTGAAAGTCCGTTCTTCCTGCTCTGCGGGAGAGTAAGTAGCGCGAGTGAGGGCATAAAACGGCATTCCCCAAGGAGAATCAATACGAGTCACAGTTCCCGAATAGATCAAACGGCGTTTGATGTGTTCTGCTAGAGCTTCACTCAAAGGCATCCGTCTTTCTGGAGACATTTCTTCTTGCGATCGCCGGTGCAGAAACTCGATCAACTCCATAAACTGAAAAGAATTGATCAATTGAGCATCTGGCGGATTAGGAGGAATCTTTCCTTCCAGATATTTTTTTTCATCCGCCGTCAAGCTAGTAGCAGGAATGCGAGGGCGTCCCGGAACCCAAGGATACTGTTCCAGCCAGACATAAGGAAACTGAATTAAATATCTAGGTTCTTGGGAACCCAGCATTTTCAGCAATTTCCCCGTTGTCAGGGCTTCCCGAACTTCCTCGACAATCACCTTCACCCGTTTTGGCTCAATGTGATGCAAGTGTCCAGTCATCCGCAGGTTATGATCCTGCTCCATATAAGTCATGTAAATGGCACATTTAGCTGCGGTTGCAGCCGCGTCTAAAAACGCACCGTGCCTGTGCCCACTGGTTCGCATGGCGCTAAACGCCAAATAGAGCATGATCTGATCCATTGCGCTAGGGCTGAGGCTTTTGACCAGATCGAAGGAGTCATTTTTCATTTTTATTCTCTTTGGCAAACCCCCACCATAGCTAGACTCAGCACTGGTTGGGGAGGAAAAGGAGGGTATGGTAACAACAACATATCAGTTAAGTCAAGCTTTAGCTGAAGAAAGCAATTTTACTTCCAGGCAAGACAAAATGAAGGCATCATCTATTACGACAACAGATGAGAAGCTCTCGATACCGTGACTCACCAGGGTAGAGCCTTCTAGGGCTAAAGACCTTGGGGATCTAAACCCCCTTGGAATCCAGCATAACTGACAGTCGTCGGAAAGGTTGCTACCAATCCCCCTATTTACCAATTTAATGGGGCAAAATGCTTCCCAGACGCGCTCTCGGAAAAATTTTAGCGACTCATGGGGATTTGCCACAGGGCCAGAGCGGTAGAGTTAAATATACAAAACCGCCAATCACAAGAGTCCAACTCTAGATAAATGGCGGTTAAAGGTTGATTTAATAGTGTTTTGGTACACCAAAAATTATATTCTTTTCACTGGTAACAAAAAGTAGATTTGTCTCCCGAATCTGAAAAACTAGAATTATCGAAAATCTGAGCGATCGACTGAACAGCTCCAAACCAACCTCTAACCAACTTTGTGGAATAATTTGATTTCATCCAAGACCATTAAAGTTATTGTAGCGAGTTAGTTTCTGTGCTGGCAGAGCTGAAATCACGGCGTTGAGTATTTCTGCTGGGAGGACGATCGCCTCTTTGTTGAGTTTGTGCAGACAACATATATTGAGCAGTGGAAGTTTCTAACTGTGCCCCATGAGATTCAATAGATAGACCAGCGGTAGCACTCAAGAAGATGCCAGACAGGCTCAATAAAGCAATTGCGGTGTAGTTTTTCATGGGTAGTATCCGTATCGGTGTATATTTAGAGATACAGACACTACCCATGCAGATCGGGATAAATTTACATAAAATCTAATGAAAAACACCATTGAGGCATTGCTAATTTGATTGCTATAATATACAAAACCGCCATTTACGGAGACTCACTGTCTCCATAAATAGCGGTTGAAGGTTTATACTTTCTCATCACATAAAAGGATATCCGAATGACAATAAACAAGAAGTGAAGTTACCAGGCAAATCTGAAAAATTAGCAGCCCAGAAAATTAGATTGAGCGCTCGACACAGACCGTCAAAACAAACTCAATAACGGAACTCGCTTTCATGCAACGTCATTAAAATGCTTGTAGGAGATGAAACTCTCGGCGTCCGCTGCCTCTTTCAGGAGAACGATCGCCCTTTTGTTGAGTTTGGGCAGAGAAAATGTAGTTTGCGGTGGCAATTTCGAGCAGTTCTACTAGAGATGCAAAAACTCGATCGACCTTAGCGCTCAAAACACCAAGTACAGGAAGAAATGTGTAATTTTGCATGAGGTTAATATCCGTGTCAGTGTCTATTAACTGATACAGACTCTCCCCCATCTATCAGGATAAAATTCTGGGAAATTTCAGGACTTATGCAAAAAACCTGATTTTGGCAACTCAACTGCCTCTACCAGCAGCCACAAACCAGCTAAATTCAGCCTCCCCCACACTTTCAGAAGTTTCTGACTTTCGCAACGGTGTAAAAACTCATCGATTTGAGGATCTAAAGTCACCAGTTTCCAAATTCGATCGCCATGGGAGGGCGCATCAGTCAGCGTCAGGGCGTAATCTTGTTCGCCTCGGCGGTGGAAAATCCCATGCCAGGGACTGTGAGTATTTCTGCTGTCAGCGATCGGTTTATCTACGGACAAAGGACAATTGCCACTGGCGGGATATGAAGAGGGTCGATCGAGATAATAGCGTTGCCAGTATAGCCAATCCGATCGACTCGGTGTCAAATTAAATAAAGGAATAACTGCCGCCCTAGCCTCCACATCTTGCAGCAAAGCCTCCTGCAAAACTCTGACTGGCAAATCCCGTGGCTGACATCCCCGCCGCACACACAAAGCCGCCGCCATCCCCGCCGCCTGTCCAATATTCATTACTGTAGGTTGCAAACGAGTCGCACCATTAGCGATGTGAGAAACAGAAATATTTTTTTCGCAGACTAGCAAACCATCGGTATTCGCAGGAATCAGCGCACTGTAAGGAATAGTAAAAGGAGTTCCCGTCCATCGCCCGCCCCAGCGGATCGATTTTGGCTGCAAGGGAATGTCGCCACTAGGATAGTGGTGATCGTTGGCGTAGTTGCCGATCGCAATTGTTTCACAAATTCCCTCAGCATTTATGGGCAACTTCGCGACTCTGCCACCGGCAACGGGCAAAATATCTTGTTCTCGGATTGTTTTTACTCCTTGCAGGCGGCGACTTTCTCGGTAGTAGGGGTGGAGGGCGAAGGCAGAAGTCAACTCCTCCCTGGGCCCAGCAGTCAACTCCTCCCTAGGCCCAGCAGTTAACTCCTCCCTGGGCCCAGCAGTTAACTCCTCCCTACCCCCCCCAAGGGGGGAATGAAATAAGGGAAAACTTTCGGTTAAGGGGGAAGCAAATAAGAGAGAAGAATGTTGGGGATTTTTGGTGTTAGAAGTGGGGAAAATGTTCTCTGCTAAACCATAGCGGCGGCCGAGTTGAGTTTGAATGTAGCGGGCGAAACTTTGGCTATGCCATAGACTTTCTTGGAGGAATTCTGTTTGTGATGTTTCAGATCCAATTAGTCGATCGACCTTAAAGCCATAATCATTACCCCGAATCGGCCAATTAATCATGAGCAACCCACCCGGAAGTCGGCCATAATTGAGAAAATCTTCAGGAGTATAATTATCCCAAGCTCCTGTAAAGCGATCGGGATCGTGAATCGGTGGCGCGGGAATTTCTGGCGCTACAGCACCTTCCCCAAAATCCTGCATCATTACTACCCAAGTCGGAGCTTGTATGGGATATGTTTGTGTCAGATCGTTAGGTGCGATCGGTGCACTCGGTTCTCCAAATTCTGCTTGAAACTCCCAACCCCAACGGTGAGGAACCTCAGCCACAGCCAATAAATCTCCCAATTCCGTAGCATCCAAAGTGACTGTTGCTGACACCATAAAATCGGGAAATTGAACGCCAACAATGCGATCGCCTTCCTTCATCACACCTTGAACTTTTTGTCCAGAAATCCAGCGCAGATTTGGTAAACACTTAACCCAATCAGCAAAAATTTCTGCACCAATGCGCGGATCGTAAGTAAAAAAACTGACCCAGCCCCAATCTAAACCTTCCCCATGTCGCTGCTGAAGTTCGCGGAGAAAAGCACCCCACAAACCAGTCCTAAAAGCGGCTAATTCGTTACCATCGGGAGCCGAAACCCCAGCCGAAGTAAGCATACCGCCCAACCAAGGAAACTCACTCACCAAAATAGTTTTGGCACCACAGCGGGCTGCTTGTATGGCGGCTGCTGTGCCACCAGTACCGCCACCAACTACTAAAACATCGGCTGTTAAGACAGAAAACATGAGGATTTTAAATTTTAAATTTTAAGTAGAAAGAAGATGGAAGATGGAAGATGGAAGATGGAATATCTAAGAAGAACCCCCCTACCCCCCCCAAGGGGGGAAAATGGAAGAGGGAAGATGGAAGATGGAAGATGGGAGATGGCTCAAGGACTGCGTTGATCCAGCCCTTCGACCTTTCGCCGGAGAATTCAATATTACCGATATTACCAATTCCTGTTGCCTCCAAGACTGGATATTTTATTTTTTCACACAAATCTATAACTCCACAATTACTTTTAAGCTATTGTTGTAAGATGGCAATTCCCATCAAAAAAAAATCTGAAAATGGGGAACCCCGATAGTAAAGTCAGGCGTCGGGTAAATGTCAACATTCATTAGTTACAAAGCAATTGAACATGAACAAAGGTTTTATTTTGTGGTTCACCGGACTGAGCGGTTCTGGCAAAACAACCATTAGCCAAGCTCTGGAACCAGAGTTGAAAGCCAGAGGCTGCAAAGTGGAAATCTTGGATGGAGATGTGGTGCGTACCAACTTATCAAAAGGTTTGGGATTTAGCAAAGAAGACCGAGATACCAATATTCGGCGGATTGGATTTGTCGCTCACCTGCTGAGCCGCAATGGAGTTGTCGCTATTACCGCGGCCATTAGTCCCTACCAAGTAATTCGTGACGAAGTTAGAGCCATGGAACCTAACTTTGTGGAGGTATATGTGAAAGCCTCCCTAGAAGCCTGTGAAGCGCGCGATGTCAAAGGGATGTACGCCAAAGCCAGAAAAGGTGAAATTAAGGGGTTTACAGGGATTGACGATCCCTATGAAGCACCCCTTAATCCTGAGATTATTTGTTGCACAGAAAAGGAAAGTGTGACAGAGTGTGTGGAAAAAATTCTGAGTAAGTTAGAAGAGTTGGGTTACATTTGATGGTGATGGGTTAGGAAAAGGATCGGGCAAAAAACGATGGTGCTCAAAAGTGATTTGGGAATCAATATTGTCAACGGTTTCACTGGATCAGTGCTGATGGCGATTCTAGTTTCTGCTCCTAGTTGGGCTCAGTTACCTCCGCCTCCTCCCCCCCTAGCCGTACCCGCATCCGTACCCGTACCCGTACCCTCCGCGCCCGGATTGCCGCTGGTTCCGGGAAATGCGCCAGCCAATGCAGTACCGACACCTTCGAGTGTACGATCGGAAGTTTACACTTTAGGAGCGGGCGATCGCATTCAACTGGACATTTTTAACGTCCCGGAATATAGCGGCCCCAACGGTCAACATCAGGTACAGGCTGACGGTTCCCTCAGTTTGCCCTTAATTGGTAGCGTTTCGGTGTACGGGATGACTTTAGAACAAGCAGCCAATAGTGTCAAAGGGCGATATGGTCAATACTTAAAGCGTCCTTGGATTACACTGAAACTGCTGGCCCCGCGTCCTTTACAAATTGCGATCGCAGGGGAAATCAACCGCCCCGGAGCCTATACAATATCCTCAGCGGCGGGCCCCGGAGGCACAGCAGAGCAAATGGGAACTCAAATGCCCACGATATCACGGGCTTTGCGAATGGCTGGTGGTATTACACAGTCAGCAGACGTGCGACAAATCAAAATCCGCCGCCCCCAACGCAATGCAGCGGAACAAATTATTAGTGTTGATTTATGGGAATTGTTGCAAAACGGTGATTTGCGCGCCGATATGACTTTGCGCGACGGCGATACTATATTTATTCCCACTGTAACTAGCCTCAATCGCCAAGAAGCACCTACTTTAGCAGTTGCCAATATTACCGGACAAAGCACTCAGCCGATTAATATTGCTGTGGTGGGAGAAGTCGCTCGTCCCGGTACTTATACTCTGGCAAAGGATTCTCAAAGTAGGTTACAAGAGAATGACATGGGTGCAAATTCGGGTTTGTTTGGTGCCACTGAGACGGCGGGTAGCGAAACCGTTGTGCAGCAAACAGTTACTAGGGCGATTAAAATAGCTGGCGGCATTACCCCCGTAGCGGATATTCGGCAAATACAAGTTCGTCGTCTGACGCGGGCTGGTACTGAACAAATTATTAATGTCGATTTGTGGCAACTTTTGCAAACAGGAGATGTATCTCAAGATTTAGTGCTGCAACAGGGAGATACGGTGATTATTCCCAAAGCCGAAAATATTGACGAAACTCAGGGTGCCCAGGTAGCTAATTCTAGTTTTTCACCGGATACAATTAAGGTGACAGTGGTGGGAGAAGTGATCAAACCAGGGGCGATTGCCCTGCGACCAAATACTTCTTTAAATCAAGCGCTGGTAGCAGCGGGCGGTTTTAATAAAGCGCGGGCAGAAATGGATTCGGTGGATTTAATCCGCATCAATGCTAATGGTACTGTTTCTCGCGTCGCGATTAAGGTGAATTTTTCCGCCACTGCTAATGATGAAGCCAATCCTAAACTGCAAAATAATGATGTAATCATGGTCAGGCGATCGGGTCGCGCTGCATTCTCGGATAATGTAGGTGGTACCCTCGCTCCTCTTAATCCTTTATTGGGAATATTCAGATTGTTCAATATTTTTCGATAGCTCGTACAGACGTTGAAACTAATAAGCTGCATAAACAAATGAAACCAGGGAAAAAGTCTCAGATATCACTGCTTAAAAAAAACCAAAAATCCCCAGGACCGCGACAAATATCTTCGGTGCTTTACGACAGAGAAAATGATTTTTTAGAACTGGAACAAACAGAGTCAGAGCCATTGAATTTTTGGGAAGTATGCCGCAGTCGCTCGTTTTTAGTCCTAGGCGTAGCTGCGGCAGTAACCACGGGAGTTTTTGCTTGGACATTGAATCAAAAAAGTGAGTACGAAGGACGATTTCAATTATTAGTAGAACCCACTGTTACCCAAAACACTTTAGCAAAAATCTACTCCGGTGAATTGAAACTCAAACCAGGCGGTTCCGAAACGCCAGAAAATCCTGGTTTTGACTACGAATCCCAAATTCAGGTTTTGCAAAGTCCGCAAGTAATGTCGCCAATTATCAAACAGTTGCGGGCGAAGTATCCTGAAATTAATTACAACTACCTTTTTAACGAAAAAACAGAGAATTTGCCATTCGACCGGCAAACGAGGTTGTCAATTAATCGATTCAAAAACACCAAGATTATCGAAGTTAAGTATCGGGATTTCGATCCGAAAAAAATTCAGTTTGTTTTAGAAAAAGTTGCGTTAGGCTACCGCAACTATAGCGTCCAAGATACCAGAACTCAAATTAGTCAGAGTCTGGATTTTGTGAAATCGCAAATTCCCAATCAGCAAAAGCGCCAACAAGCGATTCAAACAGAAATTCAAAAATTGCGTCAGCAGTACAATTTCATCGATCCGCAAATTCAAACCCAACAACTAGCGCAGCAAATTAGTCAACTTCAAGCGCAAAGATTGGATGCTCAAACCCAACTAAATCAGCAAAGATTGCTCTATGCTAATTTGCAAAATCAGCTAGGACTGAATCAGCAACAAGCCCTGATGGCTTCTTCTCTGAGTCAAGCACCTCGCTACCAAGCAATGCTGACTCAATTGCAGCAATTAGAAGGACAAATTGCGATTAATTCAGCGACTTATACTGACCAAACTCCCCAAATGCAGTTGTTGCGAGAACAGCAAAAAAATCTGATTCCTTTGTTGAAAAAAGAGGCTACACAGGTTTTGGGAACTGATTTAGGTAAGGTAAATTCTCAAGTGCTGGCTTTTCAAGATCCGGTGCGGATTAAGTTGATCGAGCAGTTTATTGGTACTGCTAATACTATTCAGGTTTTGGGAGTGCGAAATCAAGTTTTGGAACAAGCTGCTAAGCAGTTGAATCAATATTCTCAAGGATTCCCGGTGATTTTGCGGCGCTATTCGGATTTGCAGCGGGAGGCGGATTTAACCAATAGTACCCTGAAAAATTTGTTGGCAAAACAGCAAGCTTTGCAGCTTGAAGCTGTGGGTAAAAAAGAGGTGGCTTGGGAGGTGATTGCTAAGCCGGAAATTCCGCGCTATCGCAATGGGGAGTTGATGGCTGTTGCTCCAATTATGCCTTTAAATTTGGCTTTGGGGGGATTAGCTGGTTTAGTTTTCGGTATGCTGGCGGCGCAGTTGGCCGAACGGTTTAATAATGATAAGGTGTTCCAGACTCCAGAGGATGTCAAACATTCGATTCGACTGCCTTTGTTGGGGGTAATTCCTGCTAGCGATAAAATTTTGAGACTTCCTCCTGCGGAGACAGTTAGTGTTGAGGTAGCAAGTTCGCAAATGCCGACGGATGCTTTTCAGGAGGCTTTTCGATCGCTCAATGCTAATATTCGCTTGCTAAAGGTTGATAGTCCGATCGCCTCTTGTGTAATTACTTCTTGTCAAGTAGCAGATGGGAAGTCTACTGTAGCTGTAAATCTAGCACGGGCCGCGGCGGCCATGGGCCAGCAGGTGTTGTTGGTGGATGCGGATTTGCGACGCCCCCAGGTGCACGAAATGCTGGGTTTGCCGAATTGGCAAGGGTTACACAATGCGATCGCGGATGATGTAGATGTAGAAAAGTTGATTTTGCGATCGCCCCACGATGAAAACCTGTTTGTGTTAACATCAGGCCCTGTTCCTCCCGATCCCACCAAGGTGCTTTCTTCCCGAAAAATGCAGCATTTAATGGCAGCTTTGTCAAATAATTTTGACTTAGTGATTTACGATACTGCGCCACTTTTGGGTTTAGCCGATGCCAATTTGTTAGCCGCTCACACTAATGGATTGATGCTGGTGGTGGGGCTGAATCAAACTGAGCGAGAGGCGCTACTGTTGGCTTTGGAAGATTTGAGAATGGCCGATATTCCGCTGTTGGGAATGGTGGCAAATAACGATAAAGGGAGCAGGTATTACTATCAGTCTTACGTCCAGAATTACATCGAGGAAAAATCGGTGTAAGTACCCAGCATTGGGGTAAAAATAAAATCACAAATCCCCCAATTTATATCTACCCCAATCCCTGTAGGGGCGAAGCATTCGGGCTAATAGCCGATGGGAAACACCCAAATTTATAGGCCCAAATGCTTAGCCCTGCCCCACTCTCTCTTTTCTGCCTTCGCGTCAAGAGCGCCTTCGCGGTTAAATCACCTGACGGTACAACCGGAAACGATCGCATTTCCGGCTCAACAATTAAACTTGAAAGGCAAATTATCTTAAGATTTGCCATCGAGATTTTGCACTATAATTAAAAGTTGAGAGTTTTAAACAAATTGCCAAACCTGCAAATTAACAAAACCTGAAAACGTGGCCGGTAAATTTCCATTTTGTAATACATTGATACAACTCCCCGCCTAGCTGGAAAACTAGAAGGGAGTTTTGTGTTTTTCACACAGGAGATAAAACAATGGCTATTGCTACTATCAACCCGACAACGGGAGAAACTGTAAAAACTTTTGAGCCCCTCACAGATGCGGCAATCGAAACCAAGCTAGGATTAGCACAAACAGCTTTTAAACAATATCAGCGACTGCCCTTCGAGCAGCGCTCTATCTGGATGCAGAAAGCTGCGGATATCCTGGAGCGCGATCGCGAAATTTACGCTAAAATGATGACCCTAGAAATGGGGAAAACTCTCAAATCTGCGATCGCCGAAGTCGAAAAATGCGCCCTAGTTTGTCGCTACTACGCCAAAAACGCTGCTCAATTTATGGCAGACGTACCAGCCAGCACTGACGCTAGCAGCAGCTTTGTCCGCTACCAACCCTTGGGCGTTATTTTAGCCGTCATGCCCTGGAATTTCCCATTTTGGCAAGTTTTTCGGTTTGCAGCGCCGACACTGATGGCGGGCAACGTAGGCTTGCTCAAACACGCTTCCAACGTGCCACAATGTGCTTTGAAAATAGAGGAAATTTTCACCGAAGCAGGCTTTCCCGAAGGCGTTTTTCAAACATTGTTAGTGGGATCTGACAAAGTAGGTAAAATAGTGGCGGACGATCGCGTTAAAGCAGCCACTCTCACCGGTAGCGAACCCGCGGGTGAAAGTTTAGCAGCCCAGGCTGGCAAAAATTTGAAAAAAGTAGTGCTGGAATTGGGAGGAAGCGACCCCTTTATCGTCATGTCTAGCGCCGATTTACCAGCAGCTTTATCCACTGCTGTCACATCGCGAATGCTCAATAGCGGCCAAACTTGCGTCGCTGCTAAGAGATTTATTTTAGCAGAAGAGATTGCCGAGGAATTCATCGCAGGATTTGTGGAAAAATTCGAGCAACTAAAAGTAGGCGATCCGATGTTACCAGAAACTGATATCGGCCCTTTAGCGACTCCCGCAATCCTCAAAGAATTAGAAAATCAAGTACAAGCTTGCATCGCATCGGGAGCTAAACTGCTAACAGGTGGCCGTGCTTTGTCAGAAAAAGCCGGCAATTTCTACTTGCCAACTATTTTGACAGATATTCCCCTGGATGCCGCCGCCCGTCAACAAGAATTTTTCGGGCCAGTTGCTTTAGTATTCCGAGTAGCTAACATCGATGAGGCCATAGAATTAGCCAACAGTACGTCCTTTGGTTTAGCCGCGACAGCTTGGACTACAGTAAGCTCAGAGTGCGATCGGTTTATTTCCGAACTAGAAGCTGGGGCAGTATTCATCAACGGTTTAGTCAAATCAGACCCCAGATTGCCCTTCGGTGGCATCAAACGCTCCGGTTACGGACGCGAATTGAGCATCCAAGGAATTCATGAATTTGTTAACATTAAAACAGTGTGGGTAAAATAAGCGCGCACTCAATCAACTTCTGGCAAAAATCTAAATTAATCTGTGTTGATTGTGCCACGGGCATCCTACCTGTGATATAAATTCCGCAACACAGAGAGATTTTGCCTAACTGTTAATTAGGATTTTTGCCAGAAGTTGACCAGGAGAAGATATCCCCACTTACAGAGGACTAAAATGGAAATGAACACAGCTCAATTACTGGTACAATGTCTAGAGAATGAAGGCGTCGAATATGTTTTTGGACTCCCAGGCGAAGAAAATCTAGAAGTTCTAGAAGCCCTAAGAAACTCCTCAATTAAATTTATTACTACTCGTCACGAACAAGGCGCTGCTTTCATGGCCGACGTTTACGGCCGCCTGACAGGCAAAGCCGGCGTTTGTTTATCCACCTTGGGCCCCGGCGCAACTAACTTAATGACTGGTGTGGCTGATGCTAACTTAGACGGCGCTCCTCTCATTGCCATTACCGGACAAGTTGGTACTGATAGAATGCACATAGAATCGCACCAATATTTAGATTTGGTGGCTATGTTTGCCCCAGTTACTAAGTGGGGAGCTCAAATTGTTCGCCCTGGTACAACCCCAGAAATTGTCCGCAAAGCCTTTAAAGTAGCTCAGAGTGAAAAGCCGGGAGCAGTTCACATTGATTTGCCAGAAAACATTGCAGCCATGCCTGTGGAAGGAAAACCTCTCACCAAAGACAACCGGGAAAAAACTTTTGGTGCTTACCAAAGTTTGAATAAAGCCGCTGTGGCAATTTCCAAGGCAAAAAGTCCTCTGTTGTTAATTGGAAATGGCGCGATTCGAGCGAATGCTAGTGAAGCTGTTACCGAATTTGCTACTCGATTGAATATTCCAGCAGCTAATACTTTCATGGGCAAAGGTGTAATTCCTTACACTCATCCTTTGGCACTTTGGACAACGGGGTTGCAAAAACGGGATTACATTAGTTGTGCTTTTGAAGAAACCGATTTAGTGATTGCAGTTGGCTATGATTTAATTGAATATTCCCCGAAAAAGTGGAATCCTGACGGCAAAATTCCGATTATTCACATTGGAGCTTTGCCATCAGAAATCGATAGCAGTTATATTCCCATTGTAGAAGTTGTGGGAGATATTTCCGATTCGCTGAATGAAATTTTACAGCGTGCGGATAGAAATGGAAAAGCCGATCCTTTTGCTAAGCAATTGCGGGCAGATATTCGGGCGGGCTATGAACAATATGCAGCGGATGATGGTTTCCCAATTAAACCCCAAAAATTGATTTATGATTTGCGGCAGGTGATGGGACCTGATGATATTGTAATATCTGATGTGGGTGCTCATAAAATGTGGCTCGCGCGGAATTATCATTGCGATCGCCCAAATACCTGTTTAATTTCCAACGGCTTTGCGGCGATGGGAATTGCGATTCCGGGCGCGTTGGCCGCCAAACTGGTTTATCCCGATCGCAAGGTGGTAGCAGCCACGGGAGACGGCGGTTTTATGATGAATTGTCAGGAGTTAGAAACTGCTTTGCGAGTCGGTACTAATTTTGTGACGCTCATCTTTAATGATGGCGGTTATGGTTTGATTGAATGGAAGCAGGAAGATCATTTTGGTCATTCCGATTTCATCAAATTTGGCAATCCCGACTTTGTGAAGTTTGCCGAAAGTATGGGTTTGAAAGGCTATCGAGTGGAGGCTGCAACGGATTTAATTCCTATCCTCAAAGAAGCCCTGGCTCAAGATGTACCTTGCGTGATAGACTGTCCGGTTGATTACCGGGAAAACGCGCGTTTCAGTCAACAATCTGGCGATATGAGTTGTAATTTGTAAGAGTAGTCTAGATGGGGACACGGCAGTGCCCAAAGCGTGTCAACTTAAGGTACAACCAATAGTCCGGCAGGGGTTGAAACCCCTGCCTCAAAGCGCAAGTCCTCTAAAAGAGGACTGATGAGTTCTTGAGTCCTCTTTTAGAGCGTCCCACGGACGCTGTACGCCCGTTATGAATTAAAGAAACTCTCTCCCCCTCCCCCATTCTCCCCCTCTCCCCCTCTCTTGAGATGAGAGTTTTCAACTAGGATTTGGGATGAGTTTCTGAGGAGGACTTTAGCTATTAGAGGGGGAATTCATTCACGCTTAGGACTCGAAGGCCCACAGACAGACTTCGCGGGCTTTCAGGCGATTGTTGAAACCTATGGGCAGTGCCGTTTCCTCCGTCGCCTTATTTCGGGTAAGGGACTTTGAGCGATCGTCTGGTTTTTGTTTCCATTCAGATAACGATCGAGCTAGCATCCGGGCGTGAGCAATTTCTCTATCACCTATAAGACGGACTTGGGAACTAAAGAGTGAGATAATAGCTAATGTTTTTCCCGTCAAGGTGACAAATTCTACTTCATATCCTACGCCTTACTTAACAAAAAATGTTACCCAAGGAGAGATAATATGGCAGAAGAATTAACTTTTAAATACGATGCTATTGGGGATATTTTGTACGTCAATAAATGTTCACCTTATGCAGAGCAAGAATCGCAAGAACTCGACTATGGAATTGTGGCTCGTCTCAATCCTGACACGGAGGAAATTGAAAATCTGGAAGTTATGTTTTTCTCAAAGCGGTTGCGAGAGAGTAATGTATTTGAATTACCGATTGTGGGTGACTTGCACTTGAGTCAGAAGGCTTAAAAAAGTGGCGACACGCTAGCACTCCCCTTAAAAGCCCGATCGCCTGTGTTAAAATTATGGAAGCTCAACCACGAGAAGTACAAAACTACCTAAAAGCCGATGGCACAAGTCCCTTTGAAGGATGGCTTGATTCCTTTCAAGATACGAAAACTGTATCTAAAATTAAGAAACGACTCAGGCGAGTTGAGCTAGGCAATCTGGGAGATTATCGCTCACTAGGAGCCGGAGTTTGTCAGGAACTCAGGTCTAAAGATACTGAGCTTGCAAGAGAAATCGAAGCAAGCTATTCTGACCAGCCTCAGTCTTAACTGACTACGTTATTTGGGTCACGACACCGGGCGAATGCGAAGCTAGTTCCCTGCTCTGTCGTTTGCAATTAAACAGTTCTAAAGTCACTGGAACAGTGTTGCAAGCTTAACAAGCCCTTATAACTTTGGCGAAGCTAACATTACCCCGCAAGGGAGGCCCAACAAAGGCAACCATTATGCGTACAGGATTGCAAGGCTTGAGATGGTAATTGTCCCATTGAAAGTACATTACAAAAGTACACTCCCGTCAAACAATCCCTGGCGCGGTAATGGAAAAAAAGATTCACGGTGGTTAAAACCACCCACGTCGTTTCCCTCTCAGGTCTAAAGACTCTGAGTTTCCCACTTACCGTACCGAGCTTTTTTATGAACTTAATATTGATTATGGCCCTGGCTATCGCATCTATTTTGGACAAATCGGGTTAACAGTTGTGTTGCTGCTATGTGGCGGTGATAAAAGCACTCAAGAACAAGATATTAGCCAAGCTAAAAAATATTGGAGAGATTATGAAAGAACTCAAAGTGCCAACAAGTAGAAGCTACCATGAATACTTGATTTCTTCTCTGAAAAATCCAGAAAGTGCTGCTAGCTATATCGAGGTTATGTTGGAATTAGAGTCTGAAACACCAGAACCAGAATTGCTGCGAGCAGGACTTAAAGATGTGGTGGATGCTTATTTGCAGATGAATAAGTTATCGACGGAAGCTAAATTTATATATGAGAAACTCGATCGAATGTTGTCTGAGAGTGGGGGCGAGGAAATTTATGCTTTGATAGTTTTACTAGATAAACTGGGGTTCCAGTTAGCTGTTGCAGTAAAATAGGTTAATTAATCCAGTAGTTAGGGCGATTCCCTACGGGATAGCTGCGGTTCACGCGCTTTTTTACAATTTGGGATGTAAGGGCGATCGCGCTTTTGCTCTCATGTCTCACTCTATTAACTTATCGTCAGCAATAACTATGATATAATAAAAAATACGATATTTGTAAAAGCTATGTTTCAAGCAACATTAATTGATGTTTCCTTAGATCCAATATTAGAGCGCTTAACGCAACTTGCCCAACTAGAACCTGACTGGGATTCTTATGGTGCATTAGCAGTTTCGCCCGTTGCTTTTGTAAAAGCCTGTCAGTTGCTAATTCATGTTAAATATTCTCTTTCATCTTTAGTTGGCGATCTAATTTTACCCTATGATGCAGCACCAATTGCTAATGGTAGCCTACAACTGGAATGGCGGAGTCCACAGGGCAATCTAGAAGTGGAAATTAAACCTGATATGAGTTTCAGCTATCTACTAATTAAGGGAGAAGGAAGCGAGAGAAAATTTGAGGAAAAAAACCAGGTGTCATTATCTGAAGTCCTGAATGTGGTGTCTCAGCTATTGATTGCATAAGTCAGGATGAGATAATGCTAGAAGAAATTGCAGACAATGATATTCTTTATCGTCGAATTCCTAATGTACATCTCTATGAGGATGGTACTGTAAAATCAGTTGCTTTCCAGGTTAGAGGAAAACCTGATAACAGTATCTCAGTTGAGTTAGCTCGGTTAACAACTCCGCAGGAGAGTTTAGCTTTTGCGAAAAATCCTGACACTACAAAAGTGGGTGTGTTGGTAGCAGGATATGCCCGTTCTTTAGGTTTCATTATCCGCCACGATCCCTTGCAGGATAATCCAGCTCATTGTCTTATGGAGGGGGAAAACAATAAAGTCAAGTGTAAACTATTGGCTGAGGCTACAACTATTTTAACTTTGCCTGAGTAAGAGCGATCGCGCTTTTTGAGAAATTGGGATTTAAGGGCGATCGCACTTTTGTAGTAACTAGGATATCAGCAGCTAGGGAGCTAGCTTAATCTCTGGTAATTTCAAACTTAATTGGTCATCTTGATTTAGGTTAGAAGGTAAGCCTATTTTATAAAAGAACTCATCAGAGAACTTTACAGAAGATTCAACCGCCCACTTAGCACAACCATATCCCAGACACTGGTGCGGGAAGAAAAGGCTTCCTTCTCGTGTCATTGGGTTAAGCTTTTTGATTTTCTTCTCTAACTTTTGCCTTAATTTTTCATTAAGCGTCTTATTATAACTTTCTCCAGTTCCAATCCACTCAGGTTTATAGTGGATTAAAGCATTCCGTAGGAAAATGAGTGAAGCAGCAGATTGATAAGGTTCTGCTCCTCTATCAAAGCTTTCTGATTTTACTATACAAAGAGCCCTTTCGTATTTTATTATAAGTTGTAAGCTTCGTTCCTTATCCCACTCTTCATTCATTTTTTGGGTAACATCAGGATTCCATTCATTAGAACGGGAAATATCTTCTACATCTGTAAACAATTCGTTGATTGTAGCCTCTAGATAGCAGACCGCAGTGATTATGGAACCTATAACATACGATCTATGTTTCTCAAACAACTCTGATGAATCTTGGCTGTCATCATACTTATCTTCTATGTCATAACTTAACTTTGCAAAGTGAGCTGCTGCTTTAATATGGCTAAATGATAATTTATGACTCACCTCAAGAGAAGTAATTTCTATCTTAGAATGATCTGTGTAAATATTTGCGCTTATAGGATAGTCAGTCATAGCTATTTTATGAGTAAAAGATGGGTTTAAAATCTTGAATCTTCCTGGATAAAATCAGGGCGATTCTGTTTTAATTTTGTTGCTTATTAGCGTGTAGTTGTTCTGATAATCAGCAAGCTTTTCTTTAGCTTGAGCTTCCACAAATGTACCTTGAGGAATAGAACTTAACAAGTTGATCGCCTGCTGCAATTTTGATTGAGCATTCTGCCAGACTTCTTTAGGATGAGGTGGATTATTCACCAGGACGGCAGCTTCCCATGCTAGTTTTTGGGCGGCGTCTAAATTAGTGGCTGCTTTCTGTTCAGTGACAATTCTATTAGTAATCGCCTGATAGTTAGTTCGATAAACAGTTAGCTTTTCTTGAGCTTGAGTTGCAACAGGCGAACTGTCTGGAATTGCCTCTAACAATTTGATTGATTCCTGCCACTTCCCTTGTACTTGCTGCCAATTTTCTAGTGGATGAGGCGGGTTTTGAGTCATAACGGCAGCTTCCATTGCTAGTTTTTGAGCTGCTACTAAATTTGTTGCTGTTGGGTCTGGCTGAGGAGTCGGTGTTAAGGTGGGTGAAGGTTCAGAATTTGGTTTTTGCTCCCCAACATTTAGAGGAATTCCCGAATTTGCTATTGTCTGCTGACTCGGTGAAATTTGAAAGGTAGTTTTCCAGCCGACAAAACCCAAAACTCCTAGAGTCAGTGTGGATAGTATCAGTATCCAGCCACTTCTACCCCCGCGTCTTTGCTCTGAAGACATGGTACGGTCAATAGGATTTAGAGATTCTCCTGTCTGTGTGGATCTTTCGCTTTGCTTACGACTAGGTTTTTTTTGTTCCTTGCGACGGCGTTCTTTTTCTAGGTGTTTAAGAGATTGTTCAGCCTCTCCTCTTAACCTATTAGCCCGGTCAATTAAAGCATTAGCTTTTTCTTTTAAGGATACACATTCATTCAAGATAATTCCTAATGTTGTAGTTTGATCATCATCATAAGATATAATAAGCCCATGCTCTTCATCAAACCATTCTATCGCAAACACTGATTCCCCAAAGTAAGATATAAAAGCTTTTATGCGCTCAATTGGCTCGACATTTCGTTCAAGATTGTGTACGATACTATCCAGTTTTGGCTGAACCTGTTTTAGCTGTTCTTGAGCTACCTTTATTTGCTGAACTTGTTCCCTTAAACTTGGCTCTTCATCAAAGTCTATGTGAATTCTTAAATTTTCATCAATTTGCCTTACTTCTTCTGGAATACTTAGAGATTTCCTTTCCCATTCTAGCTTGATCAATAATTGTGAATCATTTAAAATATTTTCTGCTATATTCTTTAGACCCTCGCCCCACTCAATTAAGTTTTCAACATTTTCTATTAAGTCAGCAAGAGACGTTTCCTTATTCGGGTCGCCCAATTTTTCAGCAAGTAGGCCACTCCCTGCCGATACAAGTGCATCTACTAAAAATCCACCAGGTATGAACCAGCCCGCAACTGCCCCTAACAAAGGTATCACTCCCAAAAATCCTTTATTGAATCTCTCATTATTTAATACTTCTTCAAGTTCCTTGCCAATAGTATTTAGTCGCTTTATAAGATTATCGATCTTCCCAATTTCACGTCTGATTTCGCTAGGATTGCCAATAGTAAGTTTCATTGCTTCGGCAATTTCTGGCAGTTGGTTTAGAAGGTTTTCAAGGTCAGCCATGATTTACTCTCCTTTAGAGTGGGGGAATCCCCACTCTAGTTTATCAATAATGGTTTAACAGCTAGCTAATTAAAACTTCCACTCGTGGTTTGGATCGGCGAGAGCAGCCTGCACAGAATATAAATTAGCCAGTTCTTTAAACGGGCTAGACTTAGCAAGCTCTGTAATCGAATCTAATGCTAATCCCAGTTGCTCATTATTACCAGATGCTATTGCTCGATCGACCACATCGAAAAGTTGATTAAAATTTTGCGATCGTTCATCAAAGGAGCGATCGAGGTACTCCATTAACAAATCACGTTGAGCTTTAATCTTGGCGAGGCTTTCCTTTTCCCAGGCTTTGATTTCACGACGCTTTGTCCGCTCTTGTTCCGCGATTTGCTTGTACTCAGCGTAATGTGCAATAACTTGCTGCAAGACATCACCACAGCTAACAAACGCTGCCATTTTGCTCATTGTTAATTTCCTCACAGATTCCCGTATTTTGCTTGAATATTTGCCACTGCCGAATTCAGATTTCCTTTGCTGTCTAACACAGGGGTTTTCATAATTTCTACAAGGGCTTTCACCAGTAGGGCTACCTGTTGAAACTTAGCAGCATCTTGAACTCGATCAAAGGGTTTTGATTCAAGTTTGTTGAGAAGTAGAACAACGCGATTGTCTAAATCAGACACCAATTTGCCTAATTCTTTGACTCGCCGTTCGACTTGTCGGATGAAATCTCTAGCCTCTTCTATTTTGGCAACTTCAACGTTAACCTGAGCTTCGTATTCACGTGCTTTCGTTAAAGCTTCCTCACCTTTACCTGCAATTTGGAAACCGCCAACAGCTAAAGCAGGGCCAAGTGCAATACCTCCGAGTACAGCGCCACCTAGTGCCATGCTGCCACCGCCTAACCACGCCGCCACACCAGACATACCGAGTTGAGAAACAGCTACATTGGTACTAAACAAGCCAAAAAATTGAGGAACCGCAACTGTCCCAAAAGTTTGCGCCACGCCTACTGCTGTAGCACCAGCAGCCGCGCCTGCCCCTGCGGCTGAAGTCACACCTTGGAATACTTCCTGACCTTCCAGCGCGACAGTTTTGTATTCTTTTAGCTGCTGAATTGATATGCCTTCTAGTCCAGCTAAAAATTTCATATCACTTTGGGAAGCTTTCTGGCCAATGCGTTCGATGAAAGCCACAAACCGCCCAATAGTACGATGCCTTACACGAATTTGCAGTTGACCGTAAACTTCTGCTAATCTGTTGGCTGCTTCCCAGTCTACTTTTAGATCGCTGACTGCTTTCTCGTGTCGATGTTGGGATCGTTCTCCTATTTCCTTGGCTTGATTGATGTTACCAAAGCCTTCACTACCTTTCACAGCGCCATACGCAGCAGTAGCTAAAACAGCAGCGCCCATAATAAACGGAATTACAAAAATCATAAACTACTCCTTTTATTCCCAGTAAATCAATCACCCAAAGACACGTTTAGCTCCCAGTTTTTATCCTCCATCTCTTGATATGAATATGTCAAATCGCCTCGCCTACCGATCTGAATTGTGTAAAACTCTGCTTTTTTTATACTATTCACTTCGATAGAAAATTGGCAGTGGTTATCAGATATTATTTTACCTATGCCTAACTCTCCAGTCGCAATAGTTTCTCCTTTATGATCTTTTACTAGCACCTGCCTACCACTTTTAATATCCCCGTAACCTCCTTTTCCATTACAAAACTGACCCACTCCACCGAAGAAGTCATCCTTGAGTGTTAGTGAGCCTTTAATATTGTGATTGAAACCTAAAAAAGGTATTCCTTTAAAGGTTAGAGTTGCTAAGACAATAACTCCTACTACAATCAAACGTTTTTGACGATCGGGATTTTCATTAAGATAATTTTTGCCGATGTCTAATAATTCGTTAAATTTTCGTTCTCTAAGCAAATCAATAATCGGAGTCAATAGATCAGTCAAATTTGCAAATTTATCGGTTGATAATTTTTTTGAATCTGAACTAACCTCAGCCTTTAGCTCAAACTCTCGATTCCAAGCCGGGAAATCTTCACCCGCCTGCTGCCCGTAAACCTTCACAGATGCGATCGCCCCCGCCTTCAAATTCGTCAACTCCCTGCGGACAATCCTGATAGAAGCCTCCTCATCAGGAACCCGATCGCCCTCCAGCATCACCTGTAAACAACCATCTTGCAAACTCGCAGTCGCACTAATCCCCTTATTCTGTAACGGAAGATTTAACAGACTGGCGATCGCCTCCACATCCCCAAGCTTAGCCCGTTCCTTCAAACTAAGCTGATTTGACTCCGTATTCTGACTAGAACTTGCCCGCACCTGTGTGCCATTCGCAACAGGCAATTTTTGCCCCGCCACTTCAAACTCTTGACTCCACGCCGGCACCTTTGCGCCCGTCTGTCGCCCGTAAACCTTGACTTTCTCAATGGATGCAGCCCCCAAACCCGCGATCGACTTACTCACCCACCCGGCCAAGACTTGCTGACTAGGTGCTGCTGTCGCTTCCAGCATCACCTGTAAACAACCATCCTTCAGGGAAGCTGCGACGGTGATGCCCTTGGGTTGTAGCTGGCGGTTCAGCAGAAGCGCGATCGCCTTTGCATCTCCCTGTTTCGCGAGTTCCAAAATATTCGGTTGTGTCATAACAGGTAGATACAACTAGCGCTTAGCATAATCTTTTGTTGTCTTAAGTATAAAGTAGTATAAAGTATAAATTTTTCCCTAAATGCCAAATCTTGTCAAGCCATATAAAGTCATATTTAGTAGTTTTTTTCCATCCCAACTAAGTCATGAAAAGTCACATTTAGCTAGTTGTTACCGAAAAAGTCATGTTTAGTTGAGTTACAATCAAGTCAAACCCTTGCATCTACGTGACTAATGGACGTTGAAGAAGCCTTAAAGTTTACTGACAATCTAGCTTTAACTACTACGGGAAAACACTTAGATAGTCTGCAAAAAGCTATACTACGCGGCGCTTGGAACAATCAAAAATATAAGGAAATTGCCGAGGATCACAACCGTTCAGAGAAATATGTTAAAGAAGTTGGTTTCAAATTGTGGAAGCTTATGTCAGTTGCATTAGGTGAGGAACAAGTATGTAAAGCAAACTTTAGAGCTAAATTGGAAAATTTACAAGCTTCTAATATTGTCTCACTCGTCGGGAATGGCTGCATCCATATTGGCAACATCTCTGCTGAAAGTTTGCACTCCCCAGAAGCCTCACAATCTGAACCGCAAGACAAGGATAAATTTCACGAAAAAACTAGCAATTCCGAACCTAAAATACATTTAGACTTAGGCGACGCACCAGAACCCAACCTATTCTATAACCGCACATCCGAACTCACCACCCTAGAAAACTGGATTTTAAGCCCCACCCGCCTCATCACCATCCTCGGCTTATCCGGCATTGGCAAAACCGCCCTGACACTCCAATTAATCCCACAAATTCAACACGAATTCGATCGCATAATCTGGCGCAGCCTTTACAACGCGCCACCCCTCCAAACACTCCAAACCGACATAATTAAATCCTGTAGGGGCGGTGCCCCCGTGCCCGCCCTCTCCGTGCCCGAAGAAAGGGCAACCACGGGGGGATGGCCCCTACTAGAATATTTACGATCGCACCGCTGTCTGATCATCCTCGATGATATCCAAACCATTTTCAGCAGCCAACAACTCGCAGGAAATTACCAACCAGGCTATGAAAATTACGGCCCATTCTTCAAACAACTAACAGAATCATCCCACAACAGTTGCTTAATTCTCCTGAGTTGGGAAAAACCCAGAGAAATTGCCACCTTAGAAGGCGAAAACCGCCCATGCAAATCCCTGCAACTCAACGGTTTAGGCACGGAAGCACAGGAAATATTCAGAGAAAAAGGATTAGCAGAACCGGAAAAATGGTCAGAACTAATAGACCTTTACCGAGGCAATCCCTTATGGTTAAATATAATTTCCACTATGATTCAAGACTTATTCGGCGGTAGCGTTTCCGAATTCCTATCCTATGATACCCTCTTCTTAGGTGACTTAGAATCACTATTGGAGCAGCAGTACGATCGCCTAACTGCATCTGAACAACAAGTTATCGCATGGCTAGCAAGTACCCCAGAACCAGCAGACATCTCAAAAATACCAGAAAATCTGCAACTATCACCGCCAGAACTATTGAAAGTGATCCAATCTTTAGGACGACGGTCATTAGTTGAAACAGTAAAACAAAATGGGCGATCGCACTTCACAATCTGGCCAGTAATCAGAGAATATATAATCAACAAAACCAGCATCAAAAAGCGATCGACTTATCCAGATTAGTCAAATCGGCAGAAATCGGTTGACTGTCAACATCACCTGACGGTGCAACCGGAATTGATATTAGATCAAATCTGCTACCATCAGAATTATAAAATACAGCTAAATGTCAAAAACCCGGTTTCTGCGTGAATATCTGTTGAAAAAATCGACGATTTTTGGAAGAAACCGGGTTTTTTGCGTAAGCCCTAGCCATAACAGTCAACACTCAAAAAACCAAAAATAACGCTTTCAACGCCCCCAGAGCCTCAAAATACCAAATCAGAGATACAGCCTATTTTTCCAGGTCCCATCAGGCAGGAAGATGCCTCTGAGAGAACGAAGGCGATCGGGTAACATCAAGTAAGCCCAAGCAGTACCTAAAGATTGGCAATTGAGATCGAATATTTCGATTTCCTGTCGCTGATATTCGTTTTGTGCGGGTGGGCGTTCAGGATCGTATTCTTCAAGTCCGTCTAAATCTGGCAAAATAGCGGAGTCGCCGAAACACAGGAGGAAACCGTAGACTCTTCCTTCCCCAGAAATCATAGCCGGATAGCCTGCGGGCAAGGCAAAAAGCTGACCGCGGGCGATCGCCGGACAAGCAGACACAACCTTTCCTTCGCAATAGCGGAGGTAGTTGCATTCACCGGGTTTGAGAGTACCGTAGACAAAGACTTTCATCACGCAGACCCTAACGGCTAGTTTTTGCTAACATATATGGCTAACCTAATAAACTTCTCCCATAATTATTGTCGAACCCGTCAGGTCATCAGACTTGTTCTTAACAGGCTGTTTGGGAGTTCTCTAAATAGTTTAAGCCTCGCGGGCGACTGCGAGTGTTGTTACCAACAATAGGATTTGGGACTATACACTTTCGGGGAAAAAGCCGTCCTGCTATCAGGACGGGGTTTTAAACCCAATTTTCTGATAAATTTCGTTGTTTACCCTTTCTTATAATTCATGACTCTAGCAGTTAGTATTATTACCCCGGCACTTCACCCTTTGCACTTAAGTTCTTTCTTGCCATCGCTGCCCCTAGACAGCTTGTTTTCGACTCAAGGCATTATGGTGATGCTGCTAGCAGCCTATGCAGGGGCGATGTGGATGTTTCTCACCAGTGCACCCAAGGTACACACCGTGATGGTATCAGATCTGGGGCAAGCTCGACAATTTTACGAGGGAATGTTAGATCTGCCAGTAGCAGAGGTGCCGCTGCACTACTACTACAATTACGAGCAAACCTTGGGCACAACGGGTATCGATCCACTATATTTGTCGCCCAATGTCGGCAGGGGGACTAACAGTCAAACCATGGCGACTTCCGAGGGTTTGTGGTATCAGTTAATGAAAAATACCCAATTGCACGTAATTAGCGGTGCTCTAACGGGGGAAAAAAATCGCGATCGTCACGTTTGTTTCGATCGCGAATGTTTGGATCAGTTATTAATGAGAGTCCAAACTCGTGGCATGAAATATAAAATTCGCCGGGAAAAACCACTAAACTTTTTGGTAAAAGATTATGATGGCCGCGTCATTGAAATGTCTGAGGTAAGTAATTAGTTTGATTCAGTTGGAGAAACCCGGTTTTACTAAAAATCCGGGTTTTTTATTGGTCAATTAATCTTTGTACCCACAGTAGATTTTTCCGGTGTCATCGCTTCTTTGCCCTCGGAAATTACCGGGTGGCTGAAAATTTGGAAATACAAAGAAACCAAAAACTCTTTAACCGGAAAGAGTATCAATGTCAAAGGATTAATTGTCACGATGATATTGCGGGCATCGGCTTTAGCTTGCTTGACAATTTGCTGGGCTACCCAATCTGGTGACATAATGCCGATCGGATTTAACTTACTTTTAAACGGCCCTAAAATTAGTTTGCGAACAATACAAGGCGCATCCAGTCGCCGCAGAGTTACCAAGTCTCCTAAAGCCCGCTTGCTGAGCTCGTAGAGGGGACTGACAGCCGGAATTACTTCGGCTTCCGAGGTGTTGACCCAAACTTCTTTGTTAGCTATATTTTCGTTAGTGCGCACCGTTAGCAGAAAAAGTTCCATCAGCCGCCACGCGGAAAAAGTGTTGATTTCGTAGGAATTGGTGATCGCCTCTGGGCTTCTCGAACCCTGTACATTAATGCCGTGATTAATCACCAGAATATCGACTTTTTCTAACAATTCTGCTAAGTCTGCCTCTTGACCTATTTGCCAACTTATGGTTTTCACAGGCAAATCTTTGCCATCAATATTCACAGTAATTGTTTGATTTCCCGATGTGAGGGCGATAACTTTTGCACCAGCTTGGTGGAGATATTTTAACAGCAAATTTCCTAAAGTTCCCGATGCCCCCGTGACGGCTACAGTTTTGCCTTTGAGAGAAAGTGCAGTGCCCATAAGTTTATCGATTAACGTGAAAGTACCACAATAGTAAGCATTTTGATTATCGAAATGATGCCGCCAATGGTAAGGTTTATTCACCAACCAATTTCCCGGTGGAGTGAGGAAGTCTCCCGGTTGATGGGTGATGTCGGTTAATTCATCAGCACCCTTGATGCCGCAACCACGGGCGATCGCACTCAACAAAAAGCCTAAAGTATAAACACAACCCGCTGCTGCGCCCCAGTGATATTCCGGCATCCAGAAAAAAGCAGCCACCCACAGCAACAAGCCCAAAACCATCATAGACGCAGCTTCCGGTACATCGTGACGCCAGTGGGCTTGCTTGTAGATTGTCTCGCTGACGGGAGTCAAATTCGGGCGAAAAACGCGGTGGTGCCAAGCGTGTAGCTTGTACAGTGGCGGCCAATAGTGGGATACGACATGATAAAAGTCTCGGATGATTTCTGCCCAACAGACAGAAGCTATTGCCAAAGCGCCGACTATCCAGTAATTGATCATACTCGCACCAGTTGGAAATTTGAGATATTAGATATTGTCTGTTTTGAAAGATAACTCAAAATGGCTTTTTTAGCTAGTCTGGAAGTTTACTCAGGTGTTTTAAAATCTGCAAAACGCGGATGAAATGCAGAACAAGTTAATTTTGTTGAGATGTCGGTTGATTAGGATTTACGATGGGAAATTTTTTGTAAATCATTCTATTTTGGGACCGATATACCCAATGATTATCTTTCCCGGCCCTAATTCCGTGCAGAAATGGAGTCGCCAAGCTCCCGGTGTCATACGGATGTGCAAACTGAAAATACGCTTTTTTCCGTCAAGACATTTAATATTTAGTTGCTCTCTAAACTGCTTAAGCCTTGACTCGCTCTCTGGAGATACCTTGCTAGGAAGCTTCTCCAAATCCACGGCTCCGTCAGTCCAATTTTTGGATAAGGCATCAAGCTCCAATAACTTTCTGACAATTTGTCGTAACATTTTTGGATCGATAAGGCTTTGTATTTGTTCGCTAGTGCGATCGCAAAATTCCAGGCTGGAGAATAACTCAGCTCAACGGTTCCAAAGCTCCAAACCATCAGCAACTCCTGTTTGCTGACGCTTTTTAATCCAATCAGCGTGTTCGAGAACGTGGTTTTTATGACTAGCATGAAGAACCTCTACACTTTCTTCTATCAGCTCCTCATTGTCGTCTATTTGTATTAGTTCTAAATTGAGGCGACTGCGATTCCACAGCGATTCTGAATTTAGACTAATTGCCAATGTTTCAAGG
Source organism: Microcoleus sp. EPA2 (assembly GCA_020882975.1). Lineage (GTDB taxonomy): Bacteria > Cyanobacteriota > Cyanobacteriia > Cyanobacteriales > Microcoleaceae > Microcoleus. Next base: position 35,600 of record JAHRFD010000022.1, read on the forward strand.
TAATAAGCAACTTTGAAGCCTTCTGCTTGGCTACCCTCTAAACTAAACTCACAATCGGGATTTTCAACTTTTATTTTAATTTCTAGATTGGGAATATCAACGGATAAAGGAGCTTTAGTTGCGAGAGTTCTCAGAAAAGTCCGCTCTTCTCTATTAACTTCATTATCATTACGCCAACGAGAAAGAGGATAGTTTTCTGCAAGTACCATAGTATGAAAATCTGCTTGAGTGCGGATACCTTTCAATCCACAGCCTTTAGCTGCAACCATCGTCCTAATCAATTCTGACATCCATTGTCGTGCTATAGAAATATCAGGAGCAAGAGTTCGCGCGGATAGTTCATTAAACACCATCTCCAAATCCATCCCTTATTCTCCTGTTACCGCAGGTTCTAACAAAATTTCCAAGCTGTTGTCCCACTCATCAAAAAAACCATCCGGCCACCGATCTATTCGTCCGTTGCGATCGATTTTTGGCGATATTACCTCAGTCACAGCTTGTCCTTCTTTATTTTGACGCTGGAAGTAATGCAACTGAACATCTTTCGGGTCAAGTTTGCCCCCGTGAACCGCAAGGCGAATGCCATTTAAAACATGATCGCTGTGAGTTTCTATCACCACTTGAACGCCACCGCTAGCGGCCCAAGCTAATAATTGACCCATTTTAACTTGTCCTTTGGGATGAAGATGTGCTTCAGGATTTTCAATTAAAATGATTGTACCCGGTGTTGATGCAAGTGCCGCTACAATAATCGGTAAAGTGTAGCTAATTCCAAATCCCACATTTGTTGCACGGTAAGGATTGCTATCTCCATAGGAATATTGAAAACTCATCAAATCGACATCGGATTTGGCATCAATTTTAAGGCGCGTACCAGGACTAATTTCTCCCATCCACGCCTCAACTTGGTCGATTAAATCCATTGATTTATTAGGAGTCTGTGTCAAGTTTTGCCTTTTTAACTTTACATCGGGATGGCTGAGATTACTATTAGGGATAGCCCCACGCCCATTAATAGCAAGAAAATGTGCAGCATACTCGCCTTTTATCCCCAGTTGACCGAGCTGTCGTACTTGGTAATCAGACATTTCATTAAATGGGCGTGGCCCAAGCCTTTCTGCCTGAAGATAGTGAAAATTATTGCCAAAAATATTCGATTTATAGACTTGCGAACTAACTGGTTCCGAGTCAATCTTTAACACATCTACTTCTCTGTCATATTTGAAACTCCAGGTTGCTTTTTTATTATTTTCCCAAACAATGCCAAAACCAATTAAATCCTCTTTTGCTCCCTCAAAAAGTGCGTCTCTAGCAGTACCGATATTCACAAAATAGCCATTAAGCGCCAACCCTTTTTCTGGCAATAAACCCTGTTGGTAAGATTGTCTTAGCAGTAGGAGCGATTGCATAACAGAAGATTTACCCGTGCTGTTCAAACCTGAAAATAAAGTAAGATTTTTAAAGTCCAATAACTGATTTGCAAAAGGTTTGAAGTTGAGCAAGTGCACCGAAGTAATCATATCAAAACCTCCTGAATTATTTGTTCAATTATCATAAATCTATACTCAATTTTTTCCGCTGCCTGAGAGATAGAAGTCAAAAAATCTCGATCGCTGTCTACATAATTTCTAAATTTTTCAATCAACTGCTCCTTTTTTTGCTTCAATACATCAAGTTGTTCGCCGCTAAGCAAACTGAGATTAACAGACCAAACTTCAAACAATGCTTTATTAATCGGAAACATTTTTGTTTGGTGCTGGGAGATTTTACGAAAGGCATTTTTCCCAAAGATGTTCCATGCAGCCACCATAGCTTTTTTGAAATTATATTCAATTACTTTTAATTCTGGTTCAGACATATTGTTAATTTTTGATAATGCTTTACTTAAAAATAAATTTCTTTTTTCAGATTGATAGTTTTTATAAGATGTAAGTGTAAATGCTAAAAACCCCAGTATAAATTCCCGATCGTCCATCCGCATTTTACGCAAATTACTTAGCTTAGTAACTTGCTGAAATTCTTGTAAAAGAGCAAGTTTAGCTAAGAATTTTGTTGCCTTACCGGGGTTGAGAGCATGGCGCAGTTCTTGAGGAGACATCGGCAGTCCACCTGTATTAATCCGTTTGAAAATATTATATTTAACTTCTGGAGGCGTACCTTTTTCAATCAAATAAACTGTCACCTGAGTCTCCTCTATTCGACGCTGGTATCTGCGTCCGATTTCATCATAATTTTTGCCTTCTAAATTGAGCAAGTATTCTAGTCCGCATAACTTCAGTTTTTTATCGCTCATAAATTGCTTGAGAGCAGATAGCCGCTGCAATCCATCCACAACTAACCATTTATCTTCATCAGTTGCATCTATATAAAAAGCTGGTAATGGAATCCGAATCAGGATCGACTCAATCAGTCTGCTTTTAGCGTCATCTTTCCAAATGTTTGCATGACGCTGAAAATCTGGTGCTAAGTCAAGAGCTTCCTCATTGATTCTTCTTAGCAGTTGCTCGATGGTTGGTTCTCTGGTGAAAATATTAATTTCATCAGGATCGTATATCAATTTGTCTGTTTCATAAAGTTCATCACCGTTATCTTCTTCTTGATTCAAATTTAAGTCATCAATCATTGAATCTTGGTTGGATACTTGCTGTTCTAGTTTTGGCAGACCTACCATAGGAAATACTCCTCTGTGTTAACCTTGATGTTAGTATTTTAGCAAATAAGAGTCTTCTCAAATATTATCTCACAAATTTCGTGGCTTACAGCTTTGTCTAAAATTAGCTTCCCGATGCAGCAGGAATTATCCGCAGCCGAGTTTTTCCGGGGCTGTGGTTGGCCGTTTCAGCACTCCTAGAGGGGGATATGCCAAGGGCGATCGCAACTCTTCAAGCCGGATTAAACAGTGACGCACATCAAGAGTTTGTCCAACAGTTAGCCAGCTTTCCAAATTCCGCTTAAATATCCCCTCAATCTGTTAGTCTGCGGAGGCAGAATTCGTTAGTGTAGTAGCGGTTTCAACCGCCGAATTTTCTACCGCATTTGATATCATCCCCCTACAACCGACAAGTTTGTCGTGCCCTTTCATCCTCCGGTTCTTGCCACCCAAAAGAGAAATGACTCACTGCATTAATTTGGGGGGTTGCCGAGCGAATTGCCTGCATTTGAACTTCCAAAGAAGGCCGATTTTTCAGGGATTTTCCCCAATCACCAGCGATCGCCGGAATAATTTTTGCTCCCGGAGGTGCTAAACTCACAGTTCGCTGCACCTGGGGTACAATACAGCTTACATCCCCACAATTGCCATAGGACATCGCGTGAAATTCCACAGAAGCCGGAAACCTGTCCCAAGGCTGCAATCTCGAATCAAATCCTCCTAGATTTATAGTTTGATTCCCATTGGGAAAAAATACTGCTCCTACAGGTATTCCCATCCTTTGGGCGGGTTGAATCGCGATCCCCAAAAATTCTAAAACTCCTTGGACTGCGTGAGCAACGCTCAGTTTCCAGAGGTCTTTTTGCAGAGTGCCAGTGTCAGGCAGTTTTGGTGTTGGGGTTGGTTTTGGTGTGGGTTTTGGTGTGGAATTCGGAACGTTTGGTTTACCATTATCGGGAACTTTTGCAGCAGTCAGTCCCCTAGAGTTGGCTTTTTTAGGAGGGGGAGTTGGTGTGGGAGTTGGTGTTGCTATAGGTTGCGGAATTCGCCCCTGCCAAAGAGGTTCTTTTTCGGTTGGATATTGTTTGACTACTGCTTGAACATCGCTAACATTAATAAATCCTTTTGTCAAGTATCGCTGAATTAAATCTCGCCCTTGTTGATTGTTAGCACGCTGCAATAAAACTTGCTGGGATGCTGGGCCATAAATCCACAAATCTTTGACTTTAGTGACAACGGAAGCAGGGCCAACGCCTCGTAAATAACGAATGTAGTCAAATAACATTCCTTGGGGGCGACGTTTGAGCACTTGATTTACTAACAATGAATAGTCTTGCCGCGCTTGGGGGCTGTAGGGATCGACAAAGGCTTGATTTCCCGGAACTTCTCCGAAGTCATCGTTAATTCCTCCGTCTTGAACTACGGTTAAACTTGTCTGATTTTGACCATTTTTTGCCAGTGCTTGCTGTCTGTCTTCACGCTGAGCGTAGGTATAGCCAAAGTTCATGGTAAATAGCCAAGCATATACTTTTAAACCTCGCTGTTTTCCCTTGGCGATCGCATTTTGTAATAAATCGGATTTCTCGTAGCCACGATTTCTCAAAACAGAAGGCCAAGTCGTAGGATTATCCGCGACGGGAAGTAGGACTTGACCATCATAAAATACTTCGATATAGACTTGGTTGTAGCCTTTATTCACAACTTTGTCTAATACGCGATCGAGCTCTCCCGCCCGGACATCGCAGGGATACAAGCGCAGCCAAACAGCTTGAGTTTGAAGCCAATTTTTTTGGCGACATTCGGCTATTGCCCGCGCGTGTTTGTTTAATACACTAAAATATGCCTGCTGAGATTCTGGTTTTCCTGAGAGGGCCGCGCGACGCAAATCTTCTTTTTCATTTACTTGTTCTTTGGAAAATTGGCAATAGGCTGAGGATTGGGCAACTGCTGGTTTATTTTCAATGATTTCTCCCAGGATTGGGCAGATGAAGCTACAGGTTAAAACGGCAGTTACTGCACTTAAAAAGCGTCGCTGGCGTTGCGGAATGGCGATGGGATTTGGTGCAATTTTCATGGGAACATTAAATTGGGTTTAAGCGTCAATTTTTGGGTGCGATCGCCTAAGTGCGATCGCGTTGATGCACCACTACAAAATTACGTGGAAATGCGTCAGTCCTGTTAAATACTTATTTCATCGATTATAGCAATATTTGGTAGCCAATCCGTCGGAGGTTCTACAACAAAATTGGCTAAGGAAGCTTTGGTGTCTTTGGTCCGGTTGCAACGAGGAGCGAATTGACAGGAATTACAGACATGGGAATTGATGTGTACTTGGGGTAAAAATTCACCGGAGCGGGTATATTCCTCTCGCCACTGACTAAGCTGGTGCAACTGGTTGGTTAAATCTTGTTTTGTGCGATCGTGTTCTATTTGATTGTAAGAAAATGTGAGGCTTTGTGGCGGTTCGTCTCCTTGCAATTGTACAAACCAATATGTCATAGAAACTTGTTCCGGCGCATAATCGCTGGTTTCTACTAATACATATAAGTAGAGGCGAGTTTGCCAACTTTGAGAAATCCAGTGAAATTCTTGAGGACGGGGATAGGTTTTCCAGTCTAGAATTTTAGCTTGGTTGGCTTCTGCTATTAGCAAATCGTAGATGACCGTGAATAGATAATCTTGAAAAATTAGGGTACGGGGATGTTCGGCTTGGCGGAAGGTTTTGTCGTCCTTTTCTGACGGGGTAAAAAGTTCGGGGGCGCTATGGATAAATGCTGTAATACAGCGTTCCATTTCAGTTTCTTGTTCGGTGATGAAGGCCAGGGGCAATCCTAGTTCGCGTTGCTGCATCAAGAGGTGAAATCGGCTACCCCATGCGAGTTTTTCTTGTTGTTCTGGGGATGTGTGAGTGGCGAGGAGTTCTAGGTAGCTGTGTTGGAATTTGCGCGGGCATTCTTGGAGAATTTTAAGTTGGCTTTGGGAGAGTCGGAACATTTTTGTGTCTGTTATTTTTTTTGTTTTTGGTAAGCTTTTTTATGCCCATTATAAAATTTATGTGACAGTTTATGCGCCAAAACTATCTGTTGAAGTGTAGCGCGATCGCAGGTTAGCGCGGATTTCTGCCATTGCGGTTACACCGTCTACGACTTCGCCGCGTTGGGACGCTTGCTGACCAATTAGTGCATCTCGTTGGAGTTCTTGCAGTCGTCCTTGATATATTTCTTCCTGTTGTTCGAGTAGTTGAATGGCTGCGAGGATGACTTCGATCGCACTTTTGTATTTGCCAGTCGTGAGTTGACGTTGCACGAGGGCTTCGACTTCAGGTGACAAAACAATTTGCATGATGTTTGATATGTTAAAGCTGCATTATATAGAACCCATTTGAGATATTTTTACGCGGCGGCTAGTCTTTTAAGCATCAGTCTGATAAAGCACAGCTTGAGTTTGGCATATGGCGGTAGATCTCTGGGTAGGTCAGACCAATTACAATCATTTTTGAGTTGATAAAATATGCCATTGAGAATTTGCCGTTTTGTCCACACTGGTGGCCTAGTTTTCTTCTTCTGGGGCAGTAATGGCTCGATGATTTCCCACTCTTTGTCACTCACATCACTCGCATAACCCATTTTCAGCCCTGACCTGCTTAACTTTACTGATTCTACCCGATCGACTGCTGTCAAGCCGATCGACTGTTGTCAAGTCGATCGACTGCTGTCAAGTCGATCGCTAAAAAGATCTCAAATGGGTTCTATAACCTGCTGTTACTGTTGTATGTCCAAATTGTTCTCAAAACTCAACTAAATCATGTACTAGCATAACGTTTTTATACCCTGCGATAGCGGAATCTCCAAAACAAACTCAGCTCCCCGCCCCGGTGCCGAAATGCACGTTAGCTTGCCGCCGTGTTTTTGTACAATAATTGAGTGCGAAACAGACAAGCCCAAACCAGTCCCCGAACCTACAGGCTTAGTTGTAAAGAAGGGGTCGAATACCCGCACGCGGACAGATTCACTCATTCCCAGTCCGTTGTCCGCAATTGAAACGATCGCGCTAGTGTCCTTTACCTCCGTGCGAATCCGAATCGTTGGCGTTGGACATTGCTGGTTATTCAACAGTACCAGCGCATCGATCGCATTCCCTAGAATATTCACAAATACCTGATTGAGTTCTCCAGCAGAACACTCGACTAAAGGCAGGTTCCCGTATTCTTTAACAACTTGAATTTCTCTGCCGGCAATGCCTCCCTCGTCGCCGCTATTCTCCCCATCCTCCAACTGTACCGCAGGGTGCAGGCGGTGCTGCAAAATCAGCAGCGTACTTTCAATCCCTTCGTGAATGTTAACCCGCTTCATCTCGCTCTCAGAAAGACGCGAAAAATTCCGCAAGCCGATCACAATATTGCGGATGCGTTCAGATCCAACATTCATCGACTTCAGAATTTGCGGCAAGTCTTGTTTGAGGAAATCCAGTTCAATTTCCTCTGTGACTGCTGCCAAATCTGGAGTAACATTGGGGTATGTTTGCTGGTAGGTATCGATCAGTTTCAGCAAATTTTGCATATATTGAGTTGTGTAAGTAAGATTACCGTAAATGAAATTAATCGGATTATTAATTTCGTGAGCAATCCCTGCCACTAACTGTCCCAGACTCGACATTTTTTCAGTGTGAATCATTTGAGCTTGAGTTTGTTGTAACTCAACCAGAGCAATTTCTAGCTGAATTGCTTGTTCTTTCAACTGCGTTTCTGACTGCCTCAAAGCTGATTCGATAGAAATTCGCTCGCTAATTTCTTGCTGCAAGAGCGCGTTTTTTTCTGTAACCTCCCGCGTTCTCTCTTGCACTTTCACCTCTAAAGTCTCGCTGTACTCCTGCAACTTTTCATTAGCTGCGGACAAATTTTTATATAGAAAAGCGTTTTCTAAAGAAATTGCAGCCTGAGTAGAAAGAAGCTTTAAAACTTCCTGCCGTTCTTCTGTGAAAGCACCTGTTGCCAGATTGTTTTCTAAATAAAGCACAGCAATTAAAGTACCTTGATTAATAATAGGCGTACATAAAATAGACTTAGTATTGTTTTTGACAAGGTAAATATCATTTTTGAATAGCTCATCCCTCCCGGCATCATCTAAAACAACATCTCTTTTCGTTCGGACTACATAATTTATTAAAGACAATGGCAAATCCTGACAGAAAGCGATTGGAAGCGATTGCTGTACTACGATCCGATCTCGTTCAACCGAGCCAGACGCTTCTATTAACAAGTCGCCATTTTTTGCTAAAATTAAAAAACCGCTTTGGGCGCCAGCGTTCTCCATCATAATTTTTAGCAATTTTTCTAGCAATTTACTCAAAACAACTTCGCTCGCTAAAACTTGCGAAGCCTTCATTACTGTTGCTAAATCGAGGAAAGAGTTACCTGTTGTACTATTTGTAGCTGTTGTTGTTGTAGAGAGAATTCCCTCTATGCTGGTGTTCCCAGCAGCAGATATTAAAGAAAGAAGGTGTGGATATCTTGACTCCAAATCTACAACCTTAGTCTTCGCTCCCCACCGAGCGTAGCCATAGTATGCTGAGGCCATATAAGTCTGGCCGATCTCCTCTCTTGAGGCCCCTAAATAAAATTCAGCCGCCCGTTCGTAAGCGATCGCTTCCTCCTGAACGTACCCCTGTTTTTTAGCTCCCGCGATGGCAAGATCGTAATACTTCATCGCTTCCCAATTTTGCCCTTTCACCCGCGCTATTTCTGCCTCTACTAACTCGTATCTGTGCTGGTTGTTTTCTGGTGCATGGTACGCCCACAGCTTCATTCTTTCTTGATTTGACTTAACATTAACCAAGTATTGCTGCTGTTCGTTGCAAGAACTGGTATCGCCCTGAGAATCAGAACACTCAGCCAAAAGAGCCAGAGAATAATAAAAATTGTGTTGCGGAACCGTTACAAATCCTATCGCCCCATCTAAATATGTTTCTGCTTGCCTAGCACTAGCAATTGAAGACTTATATTTCCTGAAAATATAATAAATAATTGCTTTAGCAAAGTAGGTATGAAAAATCGATAATTTATTATGATTTTTCTCTAAAACAGGTAGCATCTCTTCTTCATTAAAACTCTCACCAATTAACTTGTATTTATCTGCTGAATGTCCCAGCAAATTCAATACCATTTGTCGCCATACTTTGATATAATAAAGTGAAAAATCTTGCTTATTTTTTTTGGTAAAGTCAATAAATTGTGCCTGCCTATCAGCCACATTTTTCAACTCTTCTCCCAGAAAAAGAGGGTAAGTTGAATAATTGCAAGCACAATAACAGGCGTGTTCTATATCTCCAGTTTCTAATCCGCTTTCTATCCCCTCCCAAAAAGGCTCTAAAGATTCTCTAGCGTGTTCTTTCCAATGTCTGACAAAGATATTAAATAATGCGAAAACTTTGGCTTTTAGTTTTTTAGTTTTAAATTTTTCTAATAGTTTAATTGAAAGTTTCCCAGAGCGATAACCTAAATCTATATCGCCCAATACGCTACACAAAAGCAGTCCGTAATAACCATAAGCAAAACTGGCAATTTCTGAGTTGCCATATTCAACACATAGACTTATCATTTTCAAAATTGTGAAAATTAGCAAAGGTGGATTCGCAATATAAGCAGGAGCACACAGATTCATCATGATTCGTAGTGCTGCTAATTTATAATTGTCAGTCATTTCTGGAAGTTTTTCTAAATCTTCAATTTGTCTATCTCCCATAATAGTTTTTGTTTGGATGAGGGCTGTACCAATATCATTTTGAGTCGGCTGTTGAGGTAGCCTAATTTCCAGAATCTCTAAAACTTTTAGGGATGTATCTATTGCCAATTGCATTTGATTCTGAGCTATGTAAAATAGCATTTGTAACTCGTAAATTTGAATTTTTTCTAAAATGAGAGTAGCATTAACCAGAACAATCTCAGAGAGCGCTCGCGCCCGCTCGAAATTAGTCGTTAAGTATGCCACTTCTACTGTTTCTACATATAGAGTCAGGGTTAAGTCATACTGACTCTGCCAGCTATTAGCCGGGAGGAGTTCCAAACCCATATTCAGATACTTAACAGCCGATTCATAGGCAGTCGCTGCCTTTGCTTTCTGACCAGCAATTAGATTTAAAAAAGCTAGTTCATCTTTTTCTACTTGCTCAACAACTAAATCAGCACCAAAATTAAGTTGATTGACTAAAGCAAAAATATTTTCTTTTCTGTCTTCAGGAGTGGTATTTTGCAACAGGAGTTTGCCAATGCTCAGATGAGTGACTTTTTTCTCGGATTCGGGGATTAAAGAATAAGCGGCTTGCTGGACGCGATCGTGCAAAAACTTATAGTCAACTCTAGCATCACGCAGCATAAGTTCGTCCAGTTCCTCCTGCCCGAAAATTAGAGGAATTTTGTAGTTTTCACTCAAGGGTAAAATTAGACCAGCATGAAGTGCTGACCACAAACCAGAAGCAGTAACTAATTCTGATTCTTCATTAACAATTGCTAAAATGCTTAAATTAAAAGTGCTGCCCATACAAGCAGCCAATTTTAAGACTTTTTGGGTTGATGCTGGTAGTTTTTGAATGTTTTTTGCGATCAGTTCAACGATATTGTAATCGGCAATGCCAATGCTTTGAATTTCTTCGATGTCCCACTGCCAATTACCGATGAAAGTGTCGTAGGTTAGCAGATTTTCAGAAGACAGGACTTTCAGCAATTGAGTCAAGAAGAAGGGATTGCCTTGGGTTTTATTGAAAAGTAGTTCGGAGAATGATTTTATACGGTTTGTGTCTGGAGATTCATTGAGCGTGTCTGCAATTAGCTGCCTAACATGGTTGAGCTGTAAAGGTTTAACAGTAATATTATGGATGGCAGCCCCACTTTCTCGAATCTTTTCTAATGTCTGAATCAAGGGATGAGCTGGATTGACTTCGTTATCTCGATAAGCTCCGATCGTTAACAGGTATTGGCTGTCGCGATCGCTCATCAGCAGTTGGATTAATTTGAGGGATGCCGAATCAGCCCACTGCAAGTCGTCTAGGAAAAGAACGAGGGGGTGTTCGGGTTGACAAAAGACTTTGAAGAACTGACCAAAAACGCGATGAAAGCGGTTTTGGGATTCATAGGAACTCAGTTGCGGTACTTCTGGCTGATGACCGACAATCAGTTCAAGTTCGGGGATAACATTAATAATTAGAGAACCATTTTGACTCAGTGCCGTTAAAATCTTCTCTTTCCAAACAGCTATTTTTTGAGCATCTTCTGTTAATAGCTGTCGCAAGAGTGACTGGAAAGCTTGAATCAGCGAAGCGTAAGGAATATTGCGCTTAAACTGGTCAAATTTACCAGCAATAAAATACCCCCGCTTGGCTGCAACAGGTTTGTGAACTTCATTCACTAAGCAAGATTTACCAATTCCCGAATAACCGCTGACCAGCATCATTTCGGCTGTGCCGAGGCTGGTTCGTTCAAATGCTTCCATTAATACAGCTACCTCTTCTTCCCTGCCGTAGAGCTTCTGCGGAATCAGCAGTTGACCGGATAAATCTTTAGACCCTACAATGAATGGTAAAATTGTGCCGAATTCCTGTAGCTGAGTTAGACAATTTTCTAGATCGGCTTTTAATCCCTCAGCAGTTTGATACCGCTCTTCTGCTGTTTTGGCTAATAATTTGAGCGTGATGTCAGAAATGGCTTGGGGAATTTCTGGATTTAACTGAATCGGCGGAACTGGTTGCTTTGCTAAATGGCAGTGAATCAATTCCATTGGGTCAGTGGCTGCAAAAGGTAGGGAACCTGTCAGCATTTCATAAAAGGTTACACCCAAGGAGTAAAAGTCGGTACGATAGTCAATCGACCGATTCATCCGGCCCGTTTGCTCTGGGGATATATAGGCTAGCGTGCCTTCTAGACAATTAGGATTGTTAATTCTTTGGTTTTCTCTCTCCAGGCGAGAAGAAATGCTAAAATCGGTAATTTTAACCACCCCAGTTGCAAGATTTATAATAATATTTCTCGGTTTAATATCTTTATGAATAATCTGTTTTTCGTGCAGTTGCCCTAAAGTTGCTGCTAACTGAATTGCTATTTTGAGAAAGCTGATTATATCGTTTTTGAGATCGCTAAGAATACAATTCAAAGATTGACCGCCAAAATCTTCCATGATTAAGGCAAAGCTATTCCGATATCTTTCCAATTCCAAGCAATTAACAACTCCTGAAATGTTCAGGTTCTTGGTAATTTCATATTGAAACTTTAAATTAGCAACATCAATAGGATGGGGATACTCTGAGTTGAGCAACTTAACAATAACAGGCTGTTGGTTCTGAACATTCAGCCCTCGATACACAACTGTTTTAATTCCTTCATTTATTTTTTTTAAATTTGTATATCTCGGAAGGCTTAGCATAATAGTTGAATTTTTTAGCGAACTTAATTAAGTATTTATGAGATCGGACATCTCAAAACCCAGACATACAAGAGTTTGATTGTTTCTTGAGATCCAATTTAAATGCTGAGCGAGCTTATACCCTGACACAGTTTTCAAAACCAGGAATCCCGCTCACCGATAATTTTTTTTGCATACTCAATCTCAAAAATTTGTTTTAAAATAGCACGGGCAGCCTGCATAGCTGACATAACGGTTGCTTCGACACAGCCGGAATTGTAACCGTTGTCGATCCAGTCTCCCGTCAAGTAGAGGTTAGCGAAACCTGATTCATCGGTTTTGAGTCGGTACTTAGTGCTTCCGGGGACAGAAAGCACGTAACGCTCTGAAGGGTCGATATTGACTCGCCAATATTGGGAATAGAAACGTTTCTGTCCCTGCTGGTTTTTTAGATCGACAAGCAAATCCCAATTCAACCCTTGAGGATTTTCTGGAGTAGTGGCTTTAGGCCATAAGTTACCGATTTGGTTTTCGAGGAAGTTGATCGCCTGTTGTTCCACTTTCTCCTGTTCCCTTTTGGGGAAATCGCGATCGCTGCTGGGAGGAATTCCTGAGTCTGCTATTACGCCTGTAAAATAAGCAAGATTGTAGGGATAATGTTCAGAAGACCAATTTTCGCGCTGGATCAAATCACTCATATCGGCATAAGTATCGAGGGGTTCTACATAAGAACCGACTACAGGACTGCCCCCCCTCCATCCCAACTGCTGTAAATTAGATTTAAGCCACAACTGTCCGCCTTGAGTTGGAACTGTTTCGATTTGATTGACCATCAACGCCCATTTTTGATGAGCCGGATTTTTTTCAGCATTAATCAAATCGCCGCAGATAAAGGGTAAAGCTCCTAGAGAAATGCCGAGAATTACCAAGTCAAAATCTTCTCCAACATTCAGAGTGACTGGGGTTTCATTATCTTGCCACGGAGTCCAAAAAGACTCCAAATTTACCTGCTGTTGCTGGAGTTCTTCACCTTCTACAATTTGCTCGTAACGGGGTTTGCTCGGCCAGCAGAGGAGCCTCTTAACTTTAATCAGCGGCTCGTATTCCCGAGTCGGTTCTTTGAGATGCACCTGGCGTCCCAAAGAAATGCTAGCGATCGACTGCTGCGAATCGTCAAGGTGCAACTGTTTCACGCGGTGGAAAAACTCAAATTTGACGCCTCGACGTTTCAGCACTTTATAAAGCGGGGCGAAAATCGTATCTCCCATACCAGCTTGCATTTTCCACATGATCGCCCCGTTGTACTGGAAAATTACGGTTGTTAGGATACGAATTGCTGTTCCTGCGGCTAGTCTGGGCTGATGAACGTTCCCCCCTGGAAAGGCATAAACAAGGTCATACAAAACGCGGATAAATGCTGAATTGATGCTGGTTTCTTGCGCTCCGTGTTTTTGCAGCCACTCTCTATAATCATATTCATCTAAAGAATCTAAAGAACCAGAATAAATTACTTCATCTACAAATAATCCCCGAATATTGGCAAATGCTAAATCTAACAAAACTAGAATCCGAAATGTATCGTCATCTTGCTCAATTTCAGACTCGATAGAGCTTTTCAACCGCTGCATAAATCGCTCTAAAAGTTTAAGAATGATCCTGTGGTGTTCTGGGCGATGAGTGCGGGTATCGTCCGGCATGGATTTTGCTAACTTGTAGGCCAGATCGAGAAATGTTCCTTCAGATGCTAAATCAATAGTTTCTAAGGTAGTTCCTATCTGTTTCATAGTATTTTCCAACCACAGGCACCAACGGGCAGGTTCCTTGAGAAGTAACTGCACCAGTTGGTCGGGAAGCTGAAGCGGTCCAAATTCTGAGGTGAGTTTAAGAGTTTCCCCGCCAATATCTATCTGTTTAGCAAGAAGTTCTAACCAGTTCGGGATTTGCTGATTCCTGGATAATTTATTAACTGAACACTGAGATTTTAAAGAGTTTGAACCTTCAAATCCATCGTACATCAATTTGATCAGGGTGCAGATATGCTCCCACATCGAGAAATAGCCCCCTCCTTCCCAAGGAAGCAATTTATTTTGGGGAAAGTTGAAAGGCCACTGAACCCAGCGACCGTTGATATATTCTTCGAGAACTATCAGGCTGTGCGGCTTGAAGGCATCTTCTATACTCAAAAACGGGCCGTCTTCTCCTAATTCGTCGTAGCACTGTTTCATCAATCGAAAAGCATTCTCGTAGAATCCAAAAAAAATGTGCAATCCATGTTCTTCAATGCGGTAGGTTGGTTCGTGGTAAGGCGGGTTCGGCTCCACGTTGCGTCCTGATGCGCCCTTACCTCCCAGACGCCAGCCCTGTTGGTACACGGTAATCTCGTAGAGGGCATTCCATCCCGGTTGGCTGGTGAGTTCAAAAGCAGTGGTTAGGGAGGCTACTCCCCCTCCCAAGATGGCAATTTTTTTGATTTTTGGTGCTGAGGTCATGTGTTTATTAATAGATTATCTACTTTCAAAAGTATATTTTTAACTGCGTTTCATCCCTAGCTTTTAAGCAGGATTTTTCATGGCTTCGCGCTATAATTTGACTGAGATGAAAGCTAATTTAAGAAGGCGCTTTCCAAACTGTAGTACCATTTTCTACCGTGAAGTTGAAGTTGATCCAGAAAGACAGCTTGACGGGCAGTCGAACTGATTCTCCTGGTTTGGTACCACGTGGGCGTAACCCCAAATCGTTAACTATGGGGTGGCTGGCATAATCGTACAGTGTGACCTCAAACTGATCGCCTAAAGAACCGAAGCCCAGGATGCGTCCGCTGTGATATTTGTACATTTTCATCAAGTTTTCGACGATCGCTTGATAGCAAGCTCGGCTACCATCTTCTGCATCGCGGAATTGTTTGAGAAATACGACTGGAACTGCTGTATGAGTTAGGTAGTCAAAAATATTGAGTGGCAAACTAAAACCAGGAATCTCGATCCTACCATTGTTGTCAAAAAGTAGCTCTAAAATTTCATTGACTAATTCTTGTGGGGTATCCCAAGTCTTGTTGGGTTTAAAAGATGCCTCCTTACCAACTCTGCAAACTTCTATCAACCTTTCATCTTGGGCTTGAATGTCCGGTCTAAAATGTTTCCATAAAAGCGTCTCTAAAGTGAATAAATCAGGTGGCTGCGGGGGTTTGGGAATTTGAAAAGAACCCAGTTGTTTTGAAATACCGTAAACCTCGCGCCCTGAAATTAAAACGGGTGAGTTATTGACAAAAACGTAAGGCATGAACCAAGCTAGCCGCTCCACTACAAATGCAGGTCCCACTTGTTTTCCGACCATCGTCAATATCCAAAAAACTACCTCTTCTTCAAGAACATATCCCTTTTCGCTGTCTGGTTTGTTTGTGGAACTGAGCGAATCCATCGTTCCGAAAGTAAGGACAACATAGTGCATGGCAGGGCGGTACTCAACTTCTCCTTTGGCTGGCTGATTGAGATATGTGTCGCATACTGCTTGTAGCTTATGCAGAGAACCTTCTAAGATAAATCCATAGAGGTTTGTACCTTTGATGTCGTAGGGTTGAAGAAAACACTGCTCGCCAGCTCGTTCAATGTATTGTGGAGGTTTGAAATGGTGACTACCGCCCGATAAAAATGTCTCGCCAAATTTATGTGCTTCTTGTTCTATGTTTTCGCCTCTGGCTGCAAGGTCTTGCAGGAGTTGCTCAGGCGATCGCGGCGGTTGTGCGAGGATGTCTGCTAATTTTTGCGGGTTATTGAGCAGTTGGGCGATCGCGCTGCTTGCTCCTAGTGCTGTACGAAAACCTGTTTGCAGAAGTTGAGCGGCGCTGTTAACATTCATTGCTTCATAACCTCATAGTAAGTTAGCTTGCAAACTTCTTAATATTTCAGTCATATCACAAATACCGATCGGATCGAGCTTTCTTAACGCCTATTTTCTCAATCACAAACTCTTTCTCTCGATCGAGAAAGCACTCCAAAGCTCGCGACCCACCTATACTTCATGCGACCGTTGGGGTGCAACTTGTGGTGTATATCTGACCCCACAACGGAATCGGTCAAACTTACTGCAATAGTGCATCGGTAGGCTGAGATGGAGCGATTGAGGGCGGTTGAGGGCGATCGTCATAAACTAGGAGACCGCTGCCAACGGGGTAACGAGCGTTTTCCAGTGTTAGAAAGCATGGAAAGTGAAGAGATCGCTCCTCTGACTTGTTCTGGCCCAAGCTCTTTCGTAGCACTGCAACTGTTCTGGCGTTGCGGTGGCCGCTGATTTCTTGAATAATCCGCAGCGGAATCCCGGCGTTGCTCATCTGGGTGAGTGCCGAACGTCTGAGGCTGTGGGTAGAAGCGCCGATGATGCCGACTTTCTCGCAGGCTTTTTGGAACAGGTGTGAGGCGGCTTCTGGGTTCATGTGCTAAAGAGTGGTGGTTGAGGTGGCGGCTGGGGAACAGGTAGGGGTGTTGGGGATGTGAGTAGGTT
Source organism: Microcoleus sp. EPA2 (assembly GCA_020882975.1). Lineage (GTDB taxonomy): Bacteria > Cyanobacteriota > Cyanobacteriia > Cyanobacteriales > Microcoleaceae > Microcoleus. The sequence goes on from JAHRFD010000022.1 coordinate 52,136, forward strand.
TCCAACAGCAGCCTCAAATCTTGAATGATCGGGAAGGTTGTGCTATGCCGGTAATAGGTTACACCACAAACACCATCAACGCTAATACCTACACAAGGTATTCCTCCACGCCCTTGCATTCCCCATGTCATATTTGTTGGTACGCCATACTGGTGGCCTAGTTTTCTTCTTCTGGGGCAGTAATGGCTCGATGATTTCCCACTCTTTGTCACTCACATCGCTCGAATAACCCATTTTCAGCCCTGACCTGCTTAACTTTACTGATTCTACCCGATCGACTGCTGTCAAGCCGATCGACTGCTGTCAAGCCGATCGCTAAAAAGATCTCAAATCGGTTCTATAAGTAGGGGCGGGTTTTACCGACAATAATTGTCTCAAATCGATCGTCTTTTAAACCCGCCCCCACCCAACGGCAAACCCCCATCTACCTGTAGGGGTCTGTTGATGAACCAATGGGGCCGCGGCGGGTTTTTGAGATTGTTAGTTTGAGGCGATGATGCTTGGTAAAACCCGCCCCTACAGCAATGGGGCCGGGGCGGGTTTTTGAGATTGTTAGTTTGAGGCGATGATGCTTGGTAAAACCCGCCCCTACAGCAATGGGGCCGGGGCGGGTTTTTGAGATTGTTAGTTTGAGGCGATGATGCTTGGTAAAACCCGCCCCTACAGCCAATAATCAATCACTCTTTTGTCAAGACAAAAACACTCCCTTCATTGCCACGCCCAATCCGCAAATCACTATCCAAATAAGTAATATCCAGCCATCCCTGCTGTTCCCGTGCATCCATCCCAAAATCTATAGCAGCGAACTTTTTACCTGACTCAATTTCATTGATAAACTGCATCGGAGATTCATAGCCAATAAAGCTGCGTAAACCTAAAATTGACCTATCAAATTTTACCTGCACTCGACGTTCTGAGGTTGCTTCAAATTTAGCTGCTACGCTGGCTATGGCTTCTAAGTAAGGCAATCCATAAAACTCTGCGATGTTATAAAGTTTAGATTCTTTAACTCGGATACATTGATAAATTTGACCTAGTTTTAATAAGGGAAAATTGTCAAAATTCAGCAACGATCTGCTGGTAGTGTACAATAACCGCCAATCCCCATTTAACAGCTCTGCGGCTTCTACAGGGCGCGGTGTGGGGTTGAAATCTTCCAATTGGGCGATCGCACTTAAAATCGCCTGTTTGTCGCTGGGAGTGGCGAGCAAACCACGATTTTTACCCGCAATTATTTCTAATAGTCCAGATTTTCCAATCATGATTTTATTTGTTGACTGTTGACTGTTGGCTGTTGGCTGTTGTTAGCTGCTACCAATCACTAATAACAAATAACAAATAACAAATGACAAATGACTAATGACTAATGACTAACGACTAATGACTAATAACAAATGACTAATGACTAATAACTAATGACTAATAACTAATGACTAATAACAAATGACTAATGACTAATAACTAATGACTAATAACTAATGACTAATGACTAATAAAAAATGACTAATAACTAATAACTAATGACTAATAACTAATGACTAATGACTAATAACTAATGACTAATGACTAATAACTAATAACTAATGACTAATAACTAATGACTAATGACTAATGACTAATAACTAATGACTAATAACTAATAACAAATGACTAATAACTAATGACTAATGACTAATAACTAATGACTAATAACTAATGACTAATGACTAATGACTAATGACTAATGACTAAGATGCCAAACTTCACAAAATAGAGCAGAGTCCGATATAGGTCTGCTAATTCTTGCTCGTTTTGAACATAGCGTGCGATCGCTTTTCCCACGCTGACAGCACCTTCTTGCTTAATTGTCTCCAAGATCTCCATCTGAATGCTAACAGAAATTCTCCGGTCTTGACCAAAACTGGTAAACCAAATGGTTTGTAACTCTCTGACAAGTTCCGGTGTGGCTATTTTACCCAGACTGAGCATCATGTCATTGCTTAAAGTTCGAGTCGAATAATGGCTTAACACCCGAAATGGATCGTCACCCAGGGGATAAGGTGGCCTTCCTGGTTTTACAGGGGCAGATTCTGGTGCCTGAAGGCGAATTTCTGCCAATTCTCGCCACAACTGTTCGTAAGCGGCAATTACCACTTTCCAATCATAAACTTCCCTGGCTCTTTGTCGGGCATTTTCCCCCATCCGCTTTCTCAATTCGCTGTCTGCAATTAATTTGCACAAAGCGCCAGTGCAAGCATCGATGTCAACTGCTGTGGCTAGGGAAGTGTGACCCATATAAGTCGGCCAATTTAAACTATCATCGAGATAATTTATCGCTAAGTCTAAACAAGATTCCGGTGGCGGTATCAGTGTGGGAATTCTGAAACCATCTATTTGATGGCGGACTGATTCTTTGTATCCGTTCCAATCGGAGACTATACAAGGTAATCCATTAGCCATCGCTTCAATGGGGGTGAGCCCAAAGGTTTCTTGAATGTTGTCGGAAAGCGAAATAAAAATATCGGCAGCAGACCAAATATTGACTCTAATTTCTGGCTTTCTTCCGTCTAAGAAAATAGTATTTACTGAGGGACAAAATACTTGGGCGCTGTTTTTAAAGTCGGGTTCTTCTCTCGGATCTTCGATCCAACCGGCTTGGATTAAGTGAATTTTAGTCTTGGTTTGTTGCGCTGCGCCTTCCAGGGCCATGTACATTGGTACCGGATGAGCTTTTGCGGAAAAGGTTAATCTCCCGACAAATAATACGACTATATCGTCGGCAGAAATTCCGAGTTCTTGGCGCTGTTGATGGCGACTATTGAGTGCATCCACGCCTTGTGCAAAGGCGCTGCAATCGACTCCTAGGGGAATAACTGGCAATTTGACCAAAATTTCGGGTTTACCGCCTGTACGCTGTGCTAGGTACTCGCCCCAGCTAGTCATTACTTGTTCGACGGTGTGTTTGACGGCGGCCGAGGTGCAGATGAGGGCGTCCCAAGGTTGTACTGGTGCTGTGACTAAATTTCCGATCGCATCCATGACATACTTAGTAGCGATCGTGTGGGTAACGCCGCAAACGCTGTAGGCCCGCTGATTGACAAATCGACGTCCCCAAACCATGTCTGAAAGAGCTGGATCGGGTCGGTAAATTGTACCAGGCCCCGATAGCAAATCGGGTCGCTCTTTCTTAATCCACCGGACTTTCCGAGGTTGGGACAGCCAGGGCTGAATCCGGGTACAAAACTCTTGAAATGTGGCTTCGCTGTCGGCGCAACAGTAGAGAGAGTCCGCAGTTCCGTGTTGGACTAAGCTTTTGAGAAATCCTTCTCCGGCGGAATGACGCCCTAAAAGCCTTTTGCCGCCTGTGTCGTAGCCATCCTTGGTGTATAAAACTGCTGCTGTTATGTCCATTCTGGGATTTGTCGTCCTTGATGCAAGTTGTAGAGATATTCACTTCGGGCAATCTTTAATAACCCAGAAGCGATAAAAGCTTTACTCTCAAAGAGTTTGAGCTTTTGAGATTGGATGTGTAGAGTGGATGGGATGGATTCAATGGTCGATCGCCATCTATCCGAATATATCCGAGGAGAAGTCACAAAATCTGGTTTCAAACTAAAATATTACTGCAAAAAGATGATGACTCCGAACGGATTTTGTGCTAATCTAGCGGCCAAGCCTGGGTACGATCGCCTTAACCATGGGCCATCGTACCTCGATCCGGAACCAAAAGGAGCCTGTGGTATAATGCTTTAGCTCTGCTAAATACCCGATTTCCAAGGCTACATCAAAGTAGTGGTCAGGCAAGCAAATTACCTCAATTCGATCGAGTATTTGTGTTTAAAAACCGAGAATTATGTACAACCCATCTCTGCGTCAAATACCCCGCCATCTTCCTGCTGATGTAATTCCATTAAAGCAGCAATCTTCTCTGTTAGATTGGCTGGAATCTACCAATCGCCTGTTAGCAAGGGATGTTCAAGAACCGGACTATCTACACGAAGAAGAAATCTCGGAATTGATGGCAGTTGACGACAACCCCTATGATGACTTAGACGACGAAGTTGATGACGATGTGGCTGCTGGCGATGACTAACGACTAATAGACATCTCCTAAAAAGAAAGTCAAGAACAAGCTCAAGGGCTGGTTCCACAATAATTACGGGAGAAGTCTAATACCGACTAAGAGGGTGCAGCACTTAGCTAGTAACAGGGAAGACAAAAACTCATAACTTCCCCGATAGTCAATGCCATACCCAAATTACCAAAATGTCAATTTTCTTGTTCTCAAATGGTGTGTGGTGAGGAGTTTTATGGATAACTTTTTGGATGAGAAAGTTTCTTTGAGTATGCCTTTAAAACTTACAGGCAGGAATTTATTCCTGCTGCTGAGTTTGGGGCTCGGCATTGCATCTATAGGTTTAGATTTGGCCGCTGGTAGATTTTTAAATTCACCTACATCCCTATTTATGCCGCTAGTTGTTTGTGCTGTGTGCGCATCCGGTTTGGGTTCTGTAGTTGTACCTTTACTTCAAAAACTAAAAGCCGGACAAATCATCCGCGAGGACGGCCCTCAAGCACACTTGAAAAAAGCAGGAACTCCCACCATGGGAGGCATATTTTTTGTGCCTGTAGGAGTTGCTGTAGCCGTACTTTGGTCTAGGTTTAACTCTGATGTGGTGGCAGTTTCGGCTCTCACCTTAGCCTACGGTTTTATCGGCTGGTTAGATGACTGGCAAATTCTGCGTCGCAAGTCGAATAAAGGTATTTCTCCTCGGATGAAGTTGGCTTTGCAAATAGGTTTTGCTGCTCTATTTTGTCTGTGGTTAATGTTTCATCAACCCACTATTTCTACAAATATTCCTTTGCCATTTGGGATAGTATTGCCTTTAGGTTTGCTGTTTTGGCCGCTGGCTGGTTTTGTGCTGGTTGCTGAAAGCAATGCTACTAATCTTACGGATGGTGTTGACGGATTGATGGGTGGTTTGGGGGCGATCGCACTTTTGGGATTAGGTGCATCTGTAGCTTCAACTTCACCCGAATTAATGATATTTTGTGTCTGTATGAGCGGCAGTTGTTTGGGTTTCTTGACTCACAACCGCAATCCAGCCCGCGTGTTTATGGGCGATACGGGTGCCTTAGCCTTGGGAGGTGCTTTAGCTGCCGTAGCTTTATTAACTAATAGCCTTTGGGTATTATTAATCATCAGCATAATTTTCTTGGTAGAAACGCTGTCAGTCATAGCTCAAGTCAGTTATTACAAGGCTACAAAAGGGCCCGATGGCATTGGCAAGCGTCTGTTAAAAATGGCTCCTCTGCACCATCATTTAGAGTTGTCTGGCTGGTTGGAGACTCAGGTTGTAGGTATATTTTATTTGACTAACGCGCTCCTGGTGTTAATGATTGTTTTGTTGACGGGCAACAGTTGACCGCGAATTGGGTAAGGTATTGTGCAGGGGATGTAAGAGATATTGTCTACTGTCAATAAGAGGCAAGATGCCTGTTCCACAAGAATTAAAAGGTAGTTGTGGAATGGGCATCTTGCCCGTTTAAGGCTCATAAGTTATAATTTTGAGAATTGATATCCCCAGTTAATGCAATAGACATCTCCCATAATTATTGTGGAACAGGCAGGATGCCTGTTCTTGACAAGCTTTTTGGGAGATGTCTAATGGAACTTAATAACGCTTTTTAATTATTTGAACGAACCGCGAAGACGCGAAGAGCGCGAAGGAAGAGTTGTTTTGAATGATTAAAATGTTTTTACCGGAAGTTTCGGTGGTAGTGCCAATTTACAACGGCGAGGCGGATTTGCCGCAGTTAATTGAGTGCTTGCGATCGCAAACCTATCCACCAGACAAAGTAGAATATATATTGGTAGACAACAACAGTCGCGATCGCACTTCAGCAATCCTCGAAACAGCAGCCTCTAACCCCCCCTCAGTCCCCCCCTTGGTAAGGGGGGGAGGTAAGATAGGAGTTTCTAACCCTACTTTGGTAAGGGAGGGAGGGAATTTGGATAGAATAACTATTCGCCACCTCACTGAAAACCAGATTCAAAGTTCCTACGCCGCCCGCAACCAAGGAATTCACAACTCGAAAGGTGAAATCATTGCCTTTACTGATGCAGACTGTCGCCCGGAATCTGACTGGCTGGAAAATTTAGTTAAGCCTTTTGTGAATTCAGAAATAGGGCTTTCCGCCGGGGAAATACTCGCATTGCCCGGTAAAACTATTTTAGAACAACACGCCGATCGCCAAAATACTTTATCTCAAAAACATACACTGGCTCACCCTTTTTGTGCCTACGGCCAAACTGCCAATTTAGCTGTACGCAGACAAGTTTTAGCACAAGTTGGTTTATTTCGCCCCTATCTTACGAGTGGTGGCGATGCGGATTTGTGCTGGCGGATTTTGCGGGAAACATCTTATCAATTGCATTTTGCCGAAAGTGCCATTGTGCGACACCGACACCGCAACACATTAAAACAGTTGCAAAGTCAATGGTATCGGTACGGTGAATCTAATAAATATTTGCAGGAACTCTACGGTGTGGATTTGATGCGAGAATTGACAACACAGGAATATTTGTATCGGCTGGCGAGGTGGCTGTTCAAGGAATTGCCGGTTGCTGCGATCAAAAGCGCGATCGACAGGAAGAATCTGGTAGACTTGTTCAATACGCCGATCGGTCTAATGAATGTCAGGGCCAGGGCGATGGGACAGCGCCAAGCGAAACTCCCCGAATCAGCTTGGGAAATTGAGCTGTTTTAATATTTTAGAGCAATCAATCATGGATTCCATCGAAAGTGCGATCGACCGTTCTCGATTTGTATACAAACTTGTTTATCAATAAGTAAAAACACTGATACATCGAGTCCGCTGGCGATCGGATCTCAAATCCGTTGGTATCGTCCTGTATTCATCTCTCTCTTCTCCTCCTCTGTGCCCTCTGCGCTCTCTGCGGTTAAATCATTCCGATACAACCGTCAACGATATTATAAGTAGAGTTTATAGGTAATGATAAATATGGTGAATCAGAAATATGAAAATTTAACGCAATACTTAATATAAAATTAATAAGTCTATTCTGAAGCGCCTAGTCTCAAAACAACCAGTAACTGGAAGACTGACGCAAAAACTGCCTCTACTTCTGAATTCTGGCTTTCCCATACTGTAGTCAGCGCGATCGGAATTATTCTCAGATTATTAAATTTTTGTAACCTTTACAGGTAGTGCCAATGGCTCAAATCCTACTCCAGACCGTTTGGTTTATACCTTGCTATCCACTTATCGGCGGAGTTCTGTCGATACTGTGGTTTCCGGCTGTCACCCGGCGCACGGGGCCAAGACCATCCGGTTATCTTAATGCCATATTCACATTCCTTGCTTTCGTACACGGCGTCGTCGCCCTCACAGCTATCTGGAACCAACCAGCACAACAACAGTTCATTCCCTGGCTGAATGTTGCAGGTTTAGACTTAACCATTCCCGTCGAAATCTCTAGTGTCACCGTCGGGGCGACAGTTTTGGTTACGGGACTGAACTTGCTGGCGCAGATTTATGCCTTTGGTTACATGGAAATGGACTGGGGCTGGGCTAGGTTCTTTTCCCTGATGGGGCTGTTTGAAGCGGGGATGTGTGGCTTAGTGCTGTGCAATTCCCTCTTTTTCAGTTACATGATTTTGGAAGTTCTCACTTTGGGCACCTACCTGCTAGTCGGGCTGTGGTTCAATCAGTCTTTGGTGGTTACAGGAGCTCGCGATGCTTTCTTAACCAAGCGGGTAGGAGATTTATTCCTGCTGATGGGAGTAGTCGCCATTCTGCCACTGGCGGGAACTTGGAATTTTGATGAGTTGGCCCTGTGGGCTCAAACAGCGAACCTCGACCCCACTGTAGCCGCGCTGTTGGCCTTGGCTTTGATTGCCGGCCCCATGGGCAAATGCGCGCAGTTTCCCTTGCACCTGTGGCTGGATGAAGCGATGGAAGGACCTCTGCCAGCCACAATTTTGCGGAATACTGTAGTTGTGGAAACCGGTGCTTGGATTTTGATTAAGTTGCAGCCGGTGATTGCTTTGTCGTCGATTGGGGTGACAACAACTATTGTTGTGGGTGCAGCGACGGCGGTGGGTGCTTCCTTAATTGCGATCGCCCAAATCGACATCAAGCGCACGCTTTCATATATAGTTAGCTCATACATGGGCTTAGTATTTATCGCCGTCGGCACGGGACAAGCCGAAACCGCCCTGACATTGATCTTTGCCTACAGCTTAGCCATGGGTTTGTTGGTAATGAGCATTGGTTCGGTAGTTTGGAACAGCATCACTCAGGATGTCCGTTCTCTCGGCGGTTTGTGGAGAAAACGTCCGATATCGGCAATATCGTTTCTTGTCGGTAGCGCTGGATTGGTGGGACTGCCGCCCTTCGGCTGTTTCTGGGCTTTGGAAGAATTCACATCGGGGCTGGCGGAATCTCATCCTTTCTTGTTAGGAATAGTTTTGTTTGTCAACGGCGTCACTGCTTTTGGGTTAGTGCGCGTCTTCGGTTTAGTTTTCGGTGGCAAACCAAAGCAAATGACCGAACGTTCGCCGGAAGTTCACTGGCCTTTTATTTTGCCAATGATGGTGTTAATGGGCTTTACTTTGCACGTTCCGCATTTTTTGGCAGCGTGGCAGCTATTGCCCGTGGCAAGTTTGAATTATACCGCAACTGGATTGTTAGTTTTGTCAACGGCGATCGGCATCGGTACGGGAGCTTTGGTTTACTTGAACGAAAAATGGGAAAAACCAGTGCGAATTGGTTCCGAAGCCCTGCAAGACTTTTTTGCTTACGACTTTTACACCGCCAAACTTTATCGCGTGACAGTGATATTTGCCGTCGGTTTAGTGGCTCAAGTTATCTCTTGGATAGATCGCAATTTGGTTGATGGGTTCGTAAATCTCATAGGTTTTGCAACAGTTTTCGGCGGGCAAAGCCTCAAGTACAACGTTAACGGTCAAACTCAGTTTTATGCCCTAACAATTCTGTTCGGAGTTGCCCTATTGGGGCTGATAGTAAGCTGGCCGCTGCTAGCTCGACTTTCGCTGATTGTGGGCGGGTAAACATTTGAGAGTTGACAGTTGACAGTTCAGGAATTACGCAGTAATAACCTAATTATGTCATTGTTTTTAAACAGTTAACCGAGGACAGCGAAGTTTGTAAGGAGGGATAAAGTTTAAGATTTTAGGTGACACTTTTAATCTAAAATCTTAAAATCATGAATTCTTGAATCAAGATTTCAAACATTCTCTCTAAAGGCAGCATCAATGAATCCAAATAACGGAAAATTCAATCTTTCCCGGCGCAATTCTCTCAAATTTGTCGCAGGTGCGATCGGTACAGGGATACTAGCAGCAAAAGTAGGCGCTGATGTCGCTGCACCCGAACCAGCCATTGCTCAAAATGAGTTGACTCCCGATGCAGCCATGAAAAAGTTAATGGACGGGAACAAGCGGTTTGTGGACAAAAAACGTCAAAGTCCCAACCAAGACTTACCCCGCCTCCTGGAAGTTGCTATAGCTCAAAAACCTTTTGCTGCGATTCTCGGCTGTGCAGATTCCCGCTTTCCTTCCGAGATTATATTCGATCAAGGATTAGGAGATTTATTTGTCTGTCGCGTGGCCGGAAATGTGGCTACCCCAGAAGAAATTGGCAGTCTGGAATTTGGCACGCTGGTATTGGGAGCAAAAGTGCTGGTGGTAATCGGGCATAAAAGATGCGGCGCCGTAGATGCCACCATCAAAGGTGCTCAAGTTCCCGGTCAAATTGGCAGTTTGCTCGACGCAATTAAGCCGGCTGTCGAAAGCTCGAAAAATACAGCGGGCGATCGCTTGGAAAATGCCTCAAAAGCCAATGTTGTGCTGCAAACTAACAGGTTGAAAGCATCTCCAGTCATCTCTAAGTTAATTGCTGAGAATAAACTGAAAGTTGTTGGCGGATACTATGATTTAGATACGGGCGCAGTCAATATCATGGTTTAGTCTTAAACAGTGGACAGTGGACAGTGGACAGTTAAAAGGAAGAGATTCTGATGTGAGATGTACGGGTTCATTAGTATATGCAGTCATTACTATGAAGTCCGACCTCTGACGCAACTGGTTAGCTCTTAATACTCTTAATAAGATTTTGGCTTCAATAACTACTGACTGGTGACTGCTGACTAATGACTACTATCCACTGAAATTGACAATTGAGTATTGATGCTTAATAACTGTCAACTGTCCACTGTCAACTGTCCATTGTCAATTAATTCTTCACTCTTGACACATTATGCTTAGTACCTTGCTCTGGTTGCCCGCGTTGGGCGCTGCGGTAGTCGGGTTCCTACCCGGAAACATCAATGGGATGCGTTTGCGCTCCATTGCCTCGGCTTTTGCTGCTGCTGTTTTCCTGTTAAATATCTGGCTGCTGGCTCAGTTCGATCCAGCCAATTCGGGATTGCAATTTCAAGAATATTTGCCTTGGATTCCGCAATTAGGTTTGAGCTACAACTTAGGTATTGATGGGTTGTCTTTGCCACTGTTAGTTCTCAGTTCATTACTGACGCTATTAGTCATTTACGGCACGGGCCAAGAGATGGAACGTCCCCAGCTTTACTACGCATTGATTTTGCTAATCAATGCTGGTATTGCCGGAGCTTTGATGTCTCAAAATTTGCTGCTGTTTGTACTGTTTTACGAAATAGAATTAATTCCTTTTTATCTGTTGATTGCGATTTGGGGCGGCAAGCAGAGAGAATATGCTGCGATGAAGTTTCTAATCTATACCGCAGTTTCGGGACTTTTGGTGCTGGGCTCATTTTTGGGTATTGCTTGGTTGAGCGGTTCTTTAAACTTCGATTACAGCGCCATTAATACTCAAGAATTTCCCCTAAAAGCGCAGTTGATACTGTTAACAATTCTGCTGATTGGGTTGGGAATTAAAATTCCCTTGGTGCCGCTACACACTTGGCTACCGGATGCTTATGTGGAAGCTTCTCCAGCCACAGCAATTCTGTTGGGCGGTATTTTGGCAAAGTTGGGAACTTACGGTTTAGTCAGGTTCGGGTTGCAGATGTTTCCTGAAACTTGGACAATTATTGCTCCTGGTTTAGCGATTATCGGCACGGTGAGCGTGATGTATGGTGCTTTGAGTGCGATCGCCCAAAGAGACATCAAACGCATGGTAGCCTATAGTTCGATCGGACATATGGGATACATCCTGGTAGCCTGTGCAGCGGGCACGAAACTCGCGTTAATCGGTGCTGTCGGGCAAATGGTAAGCCACGGCTTGATTTTAGCTTTGCTATTTTATTTAGTAGGCATCATCGAAACCAAAGTCGGCACGCGGGATTTGGACGTGCTCAACGGCTTGATGAATCCGATGCGGGGTTTACCGACGGCAAGTTCGCTGTTAGTTTTGGGTGGGATGGCAAGTGCTGGTATTCCTGGTTTGGTCGGTTTTATTGCCGAATTTTTAGTATTTCAGGGCAGTTTTTCTATCTTTCCAATTCCCACTTTAATCTGCATTTTAGCTTCGGGTTTAACAGCCGTTTACTTTGTAATTCTACTCAATCGCACCTGTTTTGGGAAGTTGGATAACGCTACGGCTTACTATCCTCCTGTTACCTTTGGCGAAAATATGCCAGCCCTGGTTTTGGCGGGTATCATTTTTGTTTTGGGAATTCAGCCTGGCTGGTTGCTCAAGTGGAGTGAATCGACTACAAATGCGATCGTTGGTACTCTTCCGGCTGACAGAAATGCTCAAGTAGCTATTAGTTATTCCCTAAAAAACTCGGCGATTGAAATCGCGTCGTGGACTAAGAAATTAACTGGTTCCTAGGCTCTGCCTGGGAACCGAGATCCAGAGGCTCTGCCTCGCTTTTGAGTAGGAAAATTGGAGGCAAAGCCTCCGGTTATGCGTTACCAGGCAGAGCCTGGGAACGAGGATAAAAAGTTAAGAATTCACTCAAACTAAGGAATAAACAATGGTACAAACTCCTAGTAAACCGGCAACTAAACTACCTCCTTCCAAGCACGAATTTGCCGATGTAATTCATCGGCTAGAAGCAGGCGGCGCGATGATTCCCGATACGCCGGAAAATCTGATGCAAATCATCGCTATTTGGAAAGCTTATGCAGTCCCGATGGACTTCTACTGGCGGGATTTGCTTTACATCGCGGAACGGGTATTTTTACAGCCGCTTCCTTTCTTTAAATACTTCTTACCCCAAGAGTATTTAGACTTGCAAAATCACTATGCAGGTGACGGTGCAGATTTGCGAATCTGGCGGGGGACTGGCAGCGTTCACCCTGAACTTTTGGAGTTCATGGAAAAGGGAGAAACTGGTAAAATGCCGCGATTGTTTCACCATTTGTGGCACGATCGCATTAACATGGAATTTGCCGAAGAGTGCATGAGAGCGATGCTTTGGCACCGGGGCTTGTACGTGCCGACGAATCAATTCGATCCTTATTTGGACAGTGACGAATATAAAGCTAATGCCGATCGCGCCATTAAAGCTTACTTCAAAAAAGACCCGTTCATGCTGGGACTTCATGCAGCATTTCCTGAAATGTTTTTAGAACAATGTCGCCAAATGTCTTATTACAGCAATCTCGGTTTATTCTGGGAAGTAATGGCACCGGTGTTTTTTGAAGTTTCGGATCTTTACGATGAAGGGAAAGTTAAGACAGTCCCCGATGCGATGAACTTCCTGGTAAATGGGATATTTGCGATCGCCGGAAGGCCCATTTACCACCATGTCCAAATCGACGGCGAAACCTACGAAATCATCCCCAAATCCAAAGGTTTCACATGGCTTTACGAAGCAGCGTTACCTTACGTAGAAGCTGTATTTTACCGCACTTCGCCGTTCCGAGGAACCAAATCTTACAACGCCCAAGCTAGGGAAGTTCCCGACGATCAAAAAGACTTCCACTACGGAGTGCTTTATGCAGACAAATTCCCCGTAGGTACGGCAGGAATTCCACCGACATTGCTAGCCCAAGATATGTTGCATTTCTTACCGCCTTACTTGCTGGATTTCTACAAACAGCGCTGTCGCGGTGAAGATGATATCCTCAATCAAATAGGGGTGACATTTCAGCGATCGATGTACTGTGTAACTTCCGCAGTATTTCAAGCATTGCGGACTGCGCTGTTATATCCTTTGGATGACCCGAATCCAAAGCATTTGAAAGCAAATCGAGCATTTTTCGAGTCACAGCTCGATCGCTTCTGCCGCCCCGAATACGGCATGAAATATGCGGCGAAATTGAATAGCATTCAGACTTCCGATTACAGGTAAAGAATGTTGAGCTGCGAGTCCACGAGTCCGCCAGGGGTTTAAACCCCTGGCTCAAAGAAGAAAGTCGGTTGAAACCGACTGGGGAACATGAGAGCTTTTGAATTGGTTTCAAAAGTGGTATAATATTAAATAAGTTATCATCATAATTATTCATCTTTCACTCTTCTCTTCCTCTGCGCTCTCTGCGCTCTCTGCGGTAAAAAAAATCCAATCTAAAAAAGAATCATGAATAGCCAAGATGTAGCAAAATATATCGAAGCCACAGATGGGAGTTCTAAACCTTGGCTGTTAGTGCAACTGCGCCTCAAAAAACTGCAAGAAAGGCGATCGGAGATTTCTGCTGAAGAGTATATGACAGAACTTACCGACATTCACAAAGACTTAATGAATCTGGGGGAATGGTGGCTCGGCATCGAAGATGAAGTATTTTAAACTATGATTCATTTCAGATGAAAACCGCTGGCTGCAACCAGAGTGCGATCGCCTATCATAAAAATAACCCCCTTGCAGCGCATCAGGAGAACCCTCGAATGTCAGATCCGATTACCTTGGGCTTACTTTTCACAGTCGCTTGGCAAGCCATTCTCGGCACTCAAGTTAATGATGCAGCAAAGCACCTCTGTTTGACAGGGATAAAAAACATATCACGAAACGGAAAAATTGTCAATCACGATTTAGAAAAAGCGCTAAAAACATCTTTCCTGAAAGCTCAACAACAAATCGCCTCAGAATGCAAACAGGAAATCGACCCCAAAAATACAGCGAACCGAGAGAGTTTTGCCTATTCGCTGCAAGACAGGCGCAGGGATTTCGATTGGTTGAAACGAAAGCTGGAAAAACTCAAATTAGAATTAGAACAAGTTAACAAAGAAACAGTCCCGTCTGGGATTCCTATTGCAGGTTTAGATGAGATAGAATTGCTGCTGACTGCGAAAGATGAGTTAAAGCAGAATCAGGTTGAAAAACTCAAGCAAAAACTGCTAGAAGTTGCCCTAGAAAATTGCGATGTCGCACCTTACAAGACAAAGTTAGAGCAAGAATTATTTGATTTATTATCAGCATACTTTGCTCAGGAAGTCAAGGAAAACGACAAAGTTTTTCAGATTTTTACGGGGCAGAGTTTAACGCGGATTGATAGCACAACTCAAGAGATGCACGCTTGGCTTCAGGAGATTGTGGAAAAGAGCCGCATTGTTTATCAACCGATTGACTGGCGGGATATTTGCCAGCAGATTTTAGACGAGAAAGAACAGCAGCGACTTAGTAGCGATCGGCTAACTTTTGGCAGCCATCAAATTGATGATGTCTACGTGCCGCTGGGATTGGTGGAACGGCACAAAGTGACTCAGCAGCGCGAGAATTTTGGGGCTGAGGAAGGTTCGGATTTGTATCGAGAAAAAGAAGTTACTCAGACATTTGAACATAGCGAGTTTCTCGAACAAGTAATCCAGCAAGGAATTAGCCCGAAAAGTGATGGGAAGCGGTTAGGAATTATTGGGGAACCGGGGGCGGGAAAAACAACGCTGTTGCGGCAGATTGGGAATTGGGTAGCGGCGGGCATTTCCGAGGCTATGGTAATTTGGGTATCCTTGGCGGATTTGCAGGGGAAGGAATTAGAAACCTATTTATTTGACAATTGGCTGCTGGCGGCAATTAAGAGAATTGGGAAGGCTGAGGCGACGGCGGATATTAAGGATGATTTTTTAGCACAATTTAATGCCGATCGCGTGTGGTTGGTGTTGGATGGGGCGGATGAGATGGCGGTGGGAGATGGGAATCCTTTGGCGGAAATTGAGCGGCAAATTAGGACGGGCGGTTGTATTCAAAGGGCGCGAATTGTGCTAAGTTGTCGGCAGAATGTCTGGGATGCGATCGGCTCTGCATTGGATAGTTTTGATACTTATCGCACTCTGGAATTTTCCTATCCCGAACAAGTGGAAATGTTTATCGATAAATGGTTTGGAACCCTCGCTAACCCGCAGTTTGGAACCCCCCCTAGCCCCCCCTTGGTAAGGGGGGGGACAAGAGAAGAAGGGGAAACTATCGATCGGTTTGGAACCCCCCCTAACCCCCCCTTGGTAAGGGGGGGGACAAGAGAAGATGGGGAGCAGATAAGAGAAGATGAAACTCTTGCTCCCCCCTTAGCAAGGGGGGCTGGGGGGGTTCTTTCTCAACAATTACCAGAAGCCGGAGAAACTCTTGCTCCCCCCTTAGCAAGGGGGGCTGGGGGGGATCTCTCAAAACTGCTACGGGAAGCATTAGCAGCACCGGGAAAAGAACGAATTCGAGATTTAGTAAAAAATCCCCTGAGATGCTCGCTGCTGTGCGGCACTTGGCAATCCTTGGATGGCGATTTGCCGGATACCAAGGCTAAGCTTTATCGGCGGTTTGTGACTACTTTGTATCAGTGGAAAAAACCGCACTTGAATTGGATTCAGCAGCAGGATTTGAATGCGGCTTTGGGGAAATTGGCACTTTCAGGAATGTTAAATGAAACTGCGCGGTTTCAGTTGCGAGAAAGTGTGGGATATCGGCTGATGGGTGCATCGCAGTTTGAGTTAGCTTGTCGTTTGGGTTGGCTGAATTTAGTGGCGAGGGATGGGGAGACGCTGGAGGGGATTTATGCTTTTTACCATCCGACGTTTCAGGAATATTTTGCGGCGTTGGCGGTTGAGGATTGGCACTTTTTCTTGAATCATATTCCCCCAGAGGGCGGGCACGGGGGCACCGCCCCTACGAGGGATGGGGTTTACCGGATTTTTGAGAAGCAGTGGAAGGAGGTTATTTTGCTGTGGTTGGGGCGTGAGGAGGTTGGGAAGGAAGAGAAGGAAGGGTTTATTAAGGCGTTGGTTGAGTTTGAGGATGGGTGTCATGATTTTTATGGATATCGTGCGTATTTTTTAGCGGCTGCGGGGATTGCTGAGTTTAAAGATTGCAGTCTTGCTGATGAGATTGTGTCGCAGGTTATTAAGTGGGGATTTGGTTATTTTAATGAGGAAAAGCAGCAGTGGTGGACATTTATCGCTCCACTGGCAGAGGGTTCATGGGATATATTGAAGGAGACGGATGAGAAAAGGGCGATCTCCGCTTTAGCCGAGTTAATCCGCAATTCAGGTAATGAAGAAACCCGGTGGATAGCGGCAAATATCTTAGGGGAAATAGACAAAGATAATCCAGTTGCGATTGAAGCTTTAGTCGAGTTGATCCGTACTTCTCAGGATGAAAATACCCGGAGGGAAGCCGCAAATAGCTTAGGCAAAATAGGCAAAGATAACCCAGTGGCGATCTCCGCTTTAGTCGAGCTAATCCACAATTCAGGTGATGAAGGTACCGAGTTGGAAGCGGCACATATCTTAAGGAAAATAGGCAAAGATAACCCAGTGGTGATCTCCGCTTTAGTCGAGTTAATACGCAATTCAGGTGATGAAGATACTCGGTGGATAGCGGCATATAGCTTAGGGGAAATAGACAAAGATAACCCAGTGGCGATCACCGCTTTAGTCGAGTTAATCCGCAATTCAGATGATGAAGATACCCGGATGCGAGCGGCCGATAGCTTAGGGAAAATAGACAAAGATAACCCAGTGGCGATCACCGCTTTAGTCGAGTTAATCCGCAATTCAGGTAATGAAGATACTCGGATTGAAGCGGTATATAGCTTAGGGAAAATAGGCAAAGATAACCCAGTGGCGATCGCCGCTTTAGTCGAGTCAATCCGCAATTCAGATGATGAAAATCCCCGGACACTAGCGGCATCTAGCTTAGGGAAAATAGGCAAAGATAACCCAGTGGTTATCTCCGCTTTAGTCGAGTTAATCCGCAATTCAGGTGATGAATCTACCCGGCGGCGGTTAGCGGCATATAGCTTAGGGGAAATAGACAAAGATAACCCAGTGGCGATCGCCGCTTTAGTCGAGTTAATCCGCAATTCAGATGATGAAAAAAACCGGAGGCAAGCGGCAGATAGCTTAGGGAAAATAGGCAAAGATAATCCAGTTGCCATCCAAGCTTTAGTCGAGTTAATCCGCAATTCAGATGATGAAAAAAACCGGAGGCAAGCGGCATATAGCTTAGGGAAAATAAGCAAAGATAACCCAGTTGCCATCCAAGCTTTAGTCGAGTTAATCCGTACTTCTCAGGATGAATCTACGCGGAGGCACGCGGCAGATAGCTTAGGTAAAATCATGAAAGGTAAACACTTCGCCACCGCAGTCTCTGGTTTGAAAGATTGCCTAACTTCCGAAATTTCCGAAAACGACTTTACTCTTTATCACAAGTGCTGCCTAGTCCTCTCGGACTGCGCCGAAAACATGACTTACCCAGAATTTTATCAAGCATGGCACACTCAACCCACCAATTCCCCAATACCCGATCGCAACCACCGACAAAATACAGATATCCCCACACTCCTCAAACAACTCCAACCTACCGATAAAACCTGCCCCGTTCCCCTCAACATTCGCGCCTTAGAAGGCGAAACCGATACAAGCCCGATCGCCCAAGAGCTCTGTACCCAACTATATCAAACAATCTTCCCCGCAGATACAGACATCCCCGCCATACGCAACGCCCCCGAATTCAAGCGATTAATTCCGCAACTCAAAAACCGCCTGCAAAAACAGCACATCGCCTTAATTTTGCACTCCTGTCCCTGCGAAGATGCGCTTTCGTCTTTCACCCGCAAACTCGCCGACAGTCACATGGGTATTCATATCGCCTGGATTACCGATACACCGCTGGAATTGCCGTTAACAGGTTTTGCGGCGGATGCAGATGATTTGTTCGATGCGGTGCACAATTGGATTGAAGCGATTGGTTAGCGATCGCCATTTAAAATTTCTCCATCAAATCTTTTTCTGCGGCATAAACATCTCGTAGCTGTTGTAGCCCCGCCCCAGAAATCGCCGATTTAACTTTAGCTACCAACAGTCCCCACTCCCACAAGCTGTCAACAGAAACAGCCTCTTTGAACTTGTGCGTGTAGAATTTTGTCCAAAATACCGGTGCTAGCTTGCTTTTCCAGCGTTTGTACCATCTGCCAAAATCTTGCAGGGCGATCGGCTTTACTGCTAAAATCGGCGGAAAATCGGCGTAGCTGACAAACCTACTGATACCTTTTGCGTGCACGTAAACCATGTAGCGACAGCATTCGATGCGGTAAATGTCCTCAACTGCGATATTGAACAGGAGTGCGACTGTTTCTTCTGTGACAAATCTCGCCAGGGGATGCAGGATGGGAGATTTATGAATTATCTTGGATTCTGGGATCGCCGATGATTTTCTCGAAGTATCTGATATCATAGTAAGTGCCTATTCTGATTGTAGATAAATCTATTGATGGTAGGTCAGACAGCTAGTAACTGTCTCTTGAAGTTTTGAAAACGATCGCCCTTTAGTTTTCGAGGCCAGAGGGCGCTCGACTTTTTACATATACTACAATTATACGACGCAACTGCATCAACTGTCAAGCATGGGTTTAGTCAGGCTCAAAATTCGGGAACTAGCTGCGGAGAAGGGCTGGACGCTTAAGGAAGTATCCGATCGCTCTGGGGTGATTTATAGCACCGTCAGAAGCTATGCTCGTCGTCCTGAAATGGCAATGGTTGACTTTACTTGCCTGCGGAGGTTAGCTAGAACTTTTGATGTGATGATTGAGGATTTGGTTGAGGTTTTGGAAGAGTAGGTCGATCGCTCGATCGTTGTCCAGACGTGAGGCGATCGCTTTTTCAGATGCAATTATCTTAAAACGCAACTGCATTATTTGTCAAGCATGGGTTTAGTCAGAGTTAAAGTGCGAGAGCTAGCGGCTGAGAGGGGCTGGACATTTAAGGAGGTGGCTGAGCGATCGGGCGTGATCTACAGCACCATAACCAGCTATGCTCGTCGTTCCGAAATATCAATGGTTGACTTTACGGCCCTGTATAAGTTAGCGCGGGCGTTTGATGTGATGATTGAGGACTTGGTGGAGATTATTGAGGAATAGGTCGATCGCCCTTAGTTGTCCAGACGTGAGCAGATCGCTTGTTTTTGTTTTTTACACTATAGCATAATTAACTGTGGCTTGTCAAACATTATCGTACTTAATCTAACCTAGGATGCTAACATCAAGGAAAGTTATTTATAGTTGATTATTCTTCGTGGCAAAAACTAATACTGCGATCGCGGTCAGTTCCGTGATTAAGGAAGTCATTCAAAAACAAGCCCTAGCGACCAGACTAACCCAGAAGGAAGTAGTGTATTTGGGAATGCTGGCAATTGATGCACTCGACAAGGAAAGCCGCCAAGAGTTGGCTGACAAGGTGCATCAGATGCAGGTGAATGGCGAGATTTGAACAAAAAGGAAAACCAGGTGGGTGTCCAGAAACCGGGTTTTTTACGAAAATACTTGATTGCAACAGACAAATTAGATAAAAACCCGGTTTCTTTAGTCGCAGTGCGTAACTCCCGTATCGAAAATCTCAAATGGTAGAATTCTCTGGAACTACCAACATCCGCGATTCTATTTCTTCCCAAGTTTTTGCTGATATTCTCACTGCTGCTTCTTTGCATTGGATGATGAGATGATTTGCAGATAAATAATCTCCCAGCGCCTCTGCTTCTTCCTGAGATAATTTGACTATTTCTGGATTGAGATGGAGTCCATGACACCAGGTATCTAGAAGGCGATCGGCAAATGCTAAGTGTATTTGTTTAAGGTGGTAAACATCGGGCAATTTCTTCTGGAGTTCTATCAGTTGAGAAATTAGTTCAGTCCAGTTCACCTCCTTGAAGATTTTAATTTTTTTAAGTTCTTTGGCAAACGCGATGGCCTTGGCGTTGGCGTTGGCGTTGGCGATGGCGATGGCGTAGGCGTTGGCGTTGGCGTAAGCGATGGCGATGGCGTTGGCATAGGCGTTGGCGTAGGCGTTGGCGATGGCGATGGCGTAGGTGATGGCGATGGCGATGGCGTTGGCGATGGCGATGGCGTTGGCGTTGGCGTTGGCGTTGGCGTTGGCGTAGACGTTGGCGTAGGCGATGGCGTAGGCGTAGGCGATCGCCGCAGCACGTTTACCGACAGGCTTAAAATCACCTTCCGAGTCCTTAGTCGCTGCATCTGCCCATTGCAATAGCCCTTGCAACTTCGGCGTGTTAATGTACTTTTGAGCCTCTTTTTCCATTAACAGCAGCAAGTCATCAGCCCCATTTTTTGAACGAACCAACCCCGCTACCAACAAAAACACCTCTCGCCAGCGTGAATCTAAAAGATGATCGAAAACTAACTGCTCAATTAAATTATTATCAGCAATATATTGAGCCGTCAGATATTCCTGAAGCGTCAAATGCGAAAACGAGAACACATCCTGAGCTCGTTCTACCAAAATCCCCTGTTGAACTGCAATCGCATTCAGAACGGCCTCACCGTCTAAATGCTTCGGTGCATTCAAATTGCCTGCTAAAAAAGTTTTGATTTCCTCAACCACTTCTCGCTGCGAAAAAAACAGCTTATCAGTCTCAAAACCACTATAAGCAATCTCCGATAACAAACTCTCCTCTAACTCCGTGCTGAGTCCTTGATAAATTTCCTCTTTCTGAATCCGCTTTTCCGCCGCCCATTCTTCCAACAATATCCGCAAAGCCTGTTTGTAAAGAACACTGCGATTATTCGGAAAATTTTGCGATCGATCGTAATTGAGACA
Source organism: Microcoleus sp. EPA2 (assembly GCA_020882975.1). Classification (GTDB taxonomy): domain Bacteria; phylum Cyanobacteriota; class Cyanobacteriia; order Cyanobacteriales; family Microcoleaceae; genus Microcoleus. Next base: position 73,115 of record JAHRFD010000022.1, read on the forward strand.
GAGGAAAGTTAGCAATAAAGGCGTGTGGGCTAACTCTTTAGCTGCTGCATATTCTGGCTTTTGCAATAACTCCCAACATTTTTGAGCCGTTCCCGCTTGTTTATCGACCTCTGACTGAAACCAGTTACCAATAAATTGCTCAATTTGAGTATCGTCAAAGTCGGCAAGTTTTACATCGGTAAAGCGTTTAAAATTGTTTCGGTAGGCGGCTGTGCGACAAGAGACAATGAAGCGATTTTTGTCATGGCGATCGACAAAATTTTGAATTTGACTAATTACCTGATTTGTGTTGACTGTCGGCACTTCATCCAATCCATCCAGCAAGATTAACAGCTTTCCCTGCTCTAATGCTTTAGCAATAAATTGCTCAGAAGAGGGAAAGCCACAAATGCTAAACTCTTCAACAATGATTTTTTCAATGTCGATCGGAGTAGAGGTAAAGCTTTTAAGTTCGATAAAAACGGGAATGCGCTCCGGCTCAAATCCGCCTTTTTTGCCCTTCAGTGCTTCGAGTCCTATTTTCCGCAAAAATGTAGATTTTCCGGCTCCGGGCTGCCCTAAAACCATTAAATATTGCTTCTCATTAGCAATTTTTAGCCCTTCTTGCTTCTTGCAGTCTTGCTGCTGAAAACTTCGCTCTTTTGCTTGGCGGTAAGCTTTTTCTAAATTTTGGATTGATTTAAAACTGCGGATTTCTTGCTCATCCAAAAACTGCACAGCAGTATAAACCGATTCTAATGGCACTGCTTCCTTCATTCCCAATGCTTTCAGAATGCCGTGACGCTTGAAGTAGCGTTTGCCGTATTCCCCCGATGCCGTGTAAATTAGCTGTTTAGTGTTCTCATCTAGCTTTTTGCCAATCAAACCGAGAAACTTGCCACCGGTTTCAAAGACAGACTGGAAAATGGGCAGGGCGATACCGCTAACACAACTTATAGCAAATGGTTCTAATCCTGTCATGGGAGTATTAATAAGTTTTTTATGATTATCGCACTTTTATTCGTGCTTGACAGACTCAGCCAACCGCTTCGCATTCTCACGCCGATGAACATTAATCGGAATGTTGCGAATATCAGCTTCAACCATGGCAATTAGTTCATCTAGTGTTTGAGTCCAAGCTTCCAGCATTCGATTGCTGTCTCGAAGCATCGCAACAGTTTGCTTAACTTTCTCTGGATCGGGAATTTGTTTTTGCTCGTTCATAATATGTTCCAATCCCTTTTAGCTTCTTGAACACTTGCTGCCGACGCATCAAGCGCAGCTTGTCCTTGCTCAATGCTCCGATATAGTAAATCTAGCATAGCAGAGGAGGCGGGCTGAGCCTCAGCAATCCGCAGTAACAACGTGTATAGACGAGAGTAAGGCTGCTACATAAGATTGACATAAAGCGGACAAGAATGACATCTCGGACACTTAAAACTTACTTCCTGTTTCTACGTAGGGAGTCGGCTCCTTCTACTCTACAGGCGTGAATTCAGGATTAGCCATCCTTACTCTATCTCGTGAGACCGATGCTAAATTAATCGCGGCATTCAAATCTCGATGACAACTCTCTTAGCCGTTCAGCAGAATTTTGAAGTTGGTCTAAAACTGTAGCTGTTGCATCTGTCTCCCCAGATTGTTCAAAAATCGCAGATTCTGCTGCTTTAGCTGCATCAATTCCTTCCAACAGTCTCCGCTGTAAATTCAATGCACTTGTGATAGTTTCATCTGGCAACTTAGCCATGCAAACTTGCTCCTCTCCTTGACATTAACCAACATATACCAAAAAATCCCCCGCCAGAAGGCAGGGGATTTCATTTAATTACCTAGAAACCAGAGTTCAGAGTTACCCGAATTTCCCGGCCGTCGAGGCAATTACAAAGGCCGCGTAAGTGAAGACATTACCCACCGTAAAGTGAACTAAGCCAACCAAGCGACCTTGGACGATAGAAAGAGCAACTGGCTTGTCCTTCCAGCGAACCAAGTTCGCCAAAGGAGTGCGCTCGTGAGCCCAAACCAAAGTCTCGATCAACTCTTGCCAGTAACCTCTCCAAGAGATCAGGAACATGAAACCGGTTGCCCAAACCAGGTGTCCGAATAAGAACATCCAGGCCCAGACTGACAAGTTGTTAGTACCATACGGGTTGTAACCGTTGATCAACTGAGAAGAATACAGCCAGAGGTAATCGCGGAACCAGCCCATCAGGTAGGTAGAAGACTCATTGAACTGAGCCACGTTACCTTGCCAGATGCCTAGGTGCTTCCAGTGCCAGTAGAACGTTACCCAAGCTAGGGTGTTCAACATCCAGAAGACAGACAGGTACATGGCATCCCAAGCAGAGATGTCGCAAGTACCGCCACGGCCGGGGCCGTCGCAAGGGAAGGCATAACCGAAGTCTTTTTTGTCCGGCATCAGCTTAGAACCGCGTGCATCCAGAGCGCCTTTGACCAAGATCAAGGTTGTGGTGTGCAAGCCGAGGGCGATCGCGTGGTGAACCAAGAAATCGCCAGGTCCGATCGCTAAGAACAGAGAATTGGTACTGCTGTTGATGGCATCGATCCAGCCTGGGAGCCATACGTTGCCGTAGTTGGGCCAAGCGGTAGCAGCAATGCTATCAGGGTTGGAAAGTAGGACATCCATGCCGTACAGAGCCTTCCCGTGAGCAGCTTGGATGAACTGTGCGAACACTGGTTCAATCAAGATTTGCTTTTCAGGAGTTCCGAAAGCGACTACAACGTCGTTGTGAACGTACAGGCCGAGTGTGTGGAAGCCCAAGAACAGCGACACCCAGCTCAGGTGAGAGATAATCGCTTCTTTGTGCTGCAACACGCGATCGAGCACGTTACCTTTGTTAGCTTCAGGATCGTAGTCCCGCACCAAGAAGATAGCTCCGTGGGCGAAAGCACCGACCATGATGAATCCAGCAATGTACTGGTGGTGCGTGTACAACGCAGCCATTGTCGTGTGATCCTGCGCTATGAAAGCATAGGGAGGCATCGCGTACATATGCTGCGCTACCAGAGAGGTAATCACGCCCAAAGCAGCGAGGTGAATTCCTAACTGGAAGTGCAGGGAGTTGTTGTAGGTTTCGTAGAGACCTTGGTGAGGCAGGTTGAACTGACCTTCACTCTTGCCGCCTACCAAACCTGCTTTAGAATCCAACATTTCTTTGATGTTGTGACCGATACCGAAGTTAGTCCGGTACATATGACCGGCAACGATAAACAGCACAGCGATCGCCAAATGGTGATGAGCAATGTCCGTCAACCACAGAGACTCTGTTTGAGGGTGGAAGCCGCCCAAGAAAGTCAGAATCGCAGTTCCTGCGCCTTCGGAAGTACCGAATACGTGGCTTGCTGCATCTGGGTTCTCGGCGTATACGCCCCAATTACCAGTGAAGAAAGGAGCCAAACCAGCCGGGTGAGGAGGGGTAGACAAGAAGTTGTCCCAACCTACGTGCTGTCCGCGAGATTCGGGGATAGCAACGTGAACCATGTGACCAGTCCAAGCCAAAGAGCTGACACCGAACAAACCAGCCAAGTGGTGGTTGAGGCGAGATTCAGCATTCTTAAACCAAGACAAGCTGGGGCGGTACTTAGGCTGGAGGTGTAACCAACCAGCGAACAGGAAGACAGAAGCCAGAAATAGCAAGAAGATAGCTCCTTGATACAAGTCAGCATTCGTCCGAATTCCTTGAGTAAACCACCAGTGGTACACACCAGAGTAAGAGATGTCCACCGGATTAGAAGCGCCAGCTTGAGTGAAAGCCTCAACTGCTGGAGCGCCGAATTGCGGGTCCCAAATCGCGTGAGCGATCGGGCGGACGTTTAGAGGGTCTTTAATCCACTGTTCAAAGTTACCTTGCCATGCTACGTGGAACAGGCTGCCGGAAGTCCACAAGAAAATGATTGCTAGGTGGCCGAAGTGAGAAGCAAAAATCTTTTGGTAAAGATTTTCTTCGGTCATGCCATCGTGGCTTTCAAAGTCGTGTGCTGTGGCAATCCCGTACCAGATCCGCCGTGTAGTCGGGTCTTGGGCAAGGTCTTGGCTAAATTTTGGAAATTTGGTTGCCATAAGCCTTGATAAATCCTGAATCCTGAACGTTGAAGGGGTTCGGTTCGGAGGTTTGGGTTCCGGGTTTGAGAGCGATCCCAAATCCAGAATCCAAAACCTGGAGGTAGTTTAACCTACCGAGATGATTCGCGCTAAGAAGAATGCCCACGTTGTGACAATTCCTCCTAGGAGGTAGTGAGCTACACCCACAGCCCGACCCTGAGTAATGCTCAGAGCGCGAGGTTGAATCGAAGGAGCTACCTTGAGTTTATTATGAGCCCAAACAATGGACTCAATCAATTCTTGCCAGTAACCACGACCGCTGAACAGGAACATCAAGCTGAAGGCGAAGACAAAGTGTCCAGCTAGGAACATCAGACCGTAGGCCGACAGTGCCGAACCGTAGGACTGAATCACCTGAGAAGCTTGGGCCCACAGGAAGTCACGCAACCAACCATTGATCGTGATCGCACTTTGTGCGAAATTACCACCGGTGATGTGAGAAATTGTGCCATCTGAATCGACGGTTCCCCACACATCCGACTGCATTTTCCAGCTAAAGTGGAAAATCACGATGGAGATGCAGTTATACATCCAGAACAAGCCCAAGAAGACGTGATCCCAACCTGAAACTTGGCAGGTGCCGCCACGGCCGGGGCCGTCGCAAGGGAACCGGAAGCCCAAGTTGCCTTTGTCAGGCACCAAGCGAGAACTGCGTGCGAACAACACGCCCTTCAAAAGAATCAAAACTGTAACGTGAATTGTGAAAGCGTGGATGTGGTGGATCATGAAATCCGCCGTACCCAACTCGATCGGCATCATCGCTACTTTGCCGCCTACTGCTACAGCACCGCCGCCAAAAGCGTGACTGACGATTTCCATAGCATTAGGAGCTGTGTTACCCGGAGCCGCAGCGTGAATATTTTGTATCCACTGGGCAAATACTGGGCGCAATTGAATCCCGGTATCCGAGAACAAATCTTGGGGACGACCGAAAGCGCGCATCGTGTCGTTGTGAACGTATAAACCAAAGCTGTGGAAGCCTAAGAATATACAAACCCAGTTCAAGTGAGAGATGATTGCATCTCTGTGGCGGAGTACCCGATCGAGCAAGTTATTGACGTGCTGCGCCGGATCGTAATCCCTAACCATGAAAATTGCTGCGTGAGCCGCTGCTCCCACAATCAGGAATCCGCCAATCCACATGTGGTGGGTGAACAGGGATAGCTGAGTCGGGTAGTCGGTCGCGATGTACGGATACGGAGGCATCGCGTACATATGTTGAGCCACGATGATGCTGATCGAGCCCATCAAAGCCAAGTTCAACGACAGTTGGGCGTGCCAAGACTGTGTGAAGATTTCGTACATCCCTTTGTGGCCTTCGCCAGTGAAGGGACCTTTGTGAGCTTCCAAAACTTCTTTAAAGCTGTGGCCGATGCCCCAGTTAGTACGGTACATATGACCGGCGACGATGAACAGCACTGCCAACGCTAAGTGATGGTGCGCTGTATCGCTCAGCCACAAACCGCCTGTGGTGGGATTCAGACCGCCTTTAAAGGTCAGGAAGTCAGTGTATGCGCCCCAGTTGAGGGTGAAGAAGGGCGTTAAACCTTGAGCGAAGCTGGGGTAGATGTCAGCCATCAAGCCCGGGTTCAAAAGCCACTCGTGTGGCAGCGGGATATCGGCAACTGTTTTAATCAGTTTGCCACCTACTGTCAACGGTGAGCCTGCATCGATCGCGTCCATGCAAGCATTTATCGGCAGAGCAACGTGAATTTGTTGTCCTGCGAAGCCCAAGCAGCCGCAGCCTAGCAAACCTGCCAAGTGGTGGTTCATCATCGATTCCACGTTCTGGAACCATTCCAGTTTCGGAGCGCGGACGTGATAGTGGAACCAACCGGCAAACAGCATCAAAGCTGCCATTACCAATGCGCCGATCGCAGTGCAATATAGCTGGTATGAGTTAGTGATGCCGTTAGCGCGCCACAGTTGGAACAGACCTGAAGTAATCTGAATCCCGTGGAAACCGCCGCCTACATCTGCATTTAAAATTTCTTGACCAAAAATAGGCCAGACCACTTGAGCACTAGGTTTGATACCTGTCGGGTCTGTTAACCAAGCTTCGTAGTTGGAAAATTTAGCGCCGTGGAAATATGCGCCGCTTAACCAAACGAAAATTACTGCCAAATGGCCGAAGTGAGCGCTAAAGATTTTGCGCGAAACGTCTTCTAAATCACTGGTATGACTGTCGAAGTCGTGAGCGTTAGCGTGGAGGTTCCAAATCCAAGTGGTTGTTTTTGGTCCCTTAGCTAGAGTGCGATCGAAATGTCCCGGTTTAGACCACTTCTCGAAGGAAGTTGGAACGGGATCTTTATCGACTACTACTCTAACTTTTACCTCTCGCTCTGGAGGACTAATGGTCATGAAGACTCTCCTCTCGATAAGACAAGGAACGAGAACTGATATTGTTTATGACACTCCCCGGCCTTGTGGTACGGGGATTCTCGGTTCACCGATACAGCTTGCATTTAACTCTTTGCAGAATCAGACACACTGGCTGTATCTCCCCAAGCGTTGCGCTTCTTGACCGAAGCCAGTTTCCCAGTGTCGCTGGGTACTGTTAACTACTTTCGCTATTTGATGAGCCGAATCGCAGCTTTTATTTTGTGCTGCTCCTCTTGCTCGTCTTGCGGCGGTTTTATGAATTATAAGCTTGTCAGAGAAGTATTAATCGCTTGTTAACAATACTTAAAAAAGTCACATTTTTTGATGTAATAATCAATTGAAACTCCACAGTACATCACAAAAGTCAAGGGGTGTTGGCATTAAATTTACAAAACTCAAAGATAACGGTATGAAATAATTTTGATTTATATAGACTTGTTTTGCAAAAAACCGCCAGAGTTATTAGCTTGATTCGCAATCGGCACCAACTATCGGATTACTCCAGGACAAGCACCTCACTTGAGCCAGGAGTCCCTCCCAAATTGTCGATCGCCAAAATCCCAATTACTCAACTCAGTTTTGGGCTATAGTTCCCTATGAGAAGGCTTCTAGGAGTATGGTTGCGTGATGGGAATCAATTGGCTGAGGAAGACGGCGAGCAGGCTGCTGGTATTGCTCGCAGCAGCAGTATTAATTTTAGGTATCACAAGTTGTGGCAACAATCATCCCGACTTGCCAAAATCCAGCAACAACAGCAATTCAGTCCTCACCCCGATTAAAAGAATCTCAGAGGTATCCCCCCCGGTAAGCATTCAAAAACTGCGTCAGGCTTTAGAAATCTACCAACCTCAAGTTAGTATTTTGAATCCCCAGCCAGACCAAGTGCTTCAGGACACCTATATATCTGTACAACTCCAAGTCAAAGACTTACCAATTTTCAAAGATGCTAACCTAGGCTTGGGTCCCCATCTTCAGGTGTTGTTAGACAATCAACCCTATCAGGCAGTTTATGACACAAACCAGCCTTTAGAGTTATCTGACTTAGAACCCGGAACCCACACCCTGCGAGTTTTTGCCTCTCGCCCTTGGGAAGAAAGCTTTAAAAACGACGGTGCTTACGCCCAAACCACCTTTCACGTTTTCACCAAAACAGAGGATAATCATCCCGATCGCAATTTACCCCAGCTCACCTACAACCAGCCCCAAGACACCTACGGGGCCGAACCCATCATGCTGGACTTTTACTTGACAAACGCTCCCCTGCATCTAACCGCTCAAGAAAACTCCCAAGATGAAATACTCGATTGGAAAATTCGAGCCACAGTCAACGGAGAAAGCTTTACGATCGACCAATGGCAACCTATATATCTCAAAGGATTCAAACCAGGGAAAAACTGGGTACAGCTAGAATTTATCGACGAACTGGGAAATCCCATCAAAAATGCCTTTAATAATACAGTCAGACTGGTAAATTACCAACCCCAAGGACAAGATACCCTTTCTAAATTAGTGCGCGGTGAACTAACAGCAGCATCTCGCGGTATAGTCGATCGCACCTACAAACCCGAAACACCAAAACCCGAACCCAAACCCACACCCACACCAGCACTAGAAACACCAATTCTCAAACCATCTCCTGCGGTGGTTCCAGAAGCTCCAGTTGCTAAACCCAGTCAAGAACCAAAACAGGCTCCTGAAGTCGCACCAACTCCACTCACCGAACCAAAACCAACAACAACACCACAAATAGACACACCCAAAATAGCTGAGCCAACTCCACTCACCGAACCAAAACCAACAACAACACCACAAATAGACACACCCAAAATAGCTGAACCAACTCCACTCACCGAACCAAAACTAACAGCAACCCCAGAAATAGACACACCCAAAATAGCTGAACCAACTCCACTCACCGAACCAAAACTAACAGCAACCCCAGAAATAGACACACCCAAAATAGCTGAACCAACTCCACTCACCGAACCAAAACTAACAACAACACCAGAAATAGACACACCCAAAATAGCTGAGCAAACTCCACTCACCGAACCAAAATCCACACCAATTTTACAAACAGTAAAACAAAAAATAAGCGAACTTATGAATAAATTCCGTAGCTTTCTGAATCAACTGACAGAACCCAAAACACCATCTCTCAACTTGTAGCCAAAACCACAAATATCAGTTGAAACCAAACAAAATCTTTCTCTATTCAACTCCATTCAAAAATCAGGACAATCACCAATGACCTACCTCGAAACAGCAGCAAAATTCTACAGCGAAGTAGCCGAAACCCCCCAAATTGGACTTTGCTGCGTCCAAAGCAGCCCCCTGCAACTGCCGGGATTAAACATTCCCGAACAAATGCAAGAGATGAATTACGGCTGCGGCACAACAGTCCACGCCGCCGAACTTGTAGGCAATCCAGTCGTGCTGTATGTAGGTGTTGGTGGCGGCTTAGAAGCACTGCAATTCGCCTATTTCTCCCGCAAAAAAGGAGCAGTAATTGCCGTCGATCCAGTTGCAGCAATGCGAGATGCCGCGACACGTAACCTGCAAATTGCCGCCCAAGAAAATGATTGGTTTGATGCTAGTTTTGTCGAGATTAGAGCCGGAGATGCTTTTGCCTTACCCATGCCCGATGCTTCTGTAGATGTTGTCGCCCAAAATTGTTTATTTAACATCTTTGAACCAGCCGATTTAGCTAAGGCATTAAGAGAAACCTACCGAGTGTTGAAACCCGGTGGTAGATTACTGATGAGCGATCCCATTGCAACTCGCACAATTCCCCAACATTTGCAGCAAGACGAACGCTTGCGCGCTTTGTGTTTGTCCGGTGCATTGACTTACGCAGAATACGTCGAGCACCTTGTAGACGTCGGTTTTGGACAAGTGGAAGTTCGGGCCCGCCGTCCTTACCGATTGCTGGACAAACACAATTATCAATTGGATGCCGATTTGCTGTTAGAAAGCCTCGATTCAGTGTCTTTCAAAGTACCCATACCCGATGATGGTGCTTGTATTTTCACTGGCAAGACGGCGATTTATGCCGGGTCTGAGGAGCTATTTGATGACGGGGCTGGTCACGTTTTGCAGCGGGGAGTTCCAGTGGCGGTCTGTGATAAAACTGCTAGGAAGTTGGAGGAATTAATGCCGGATAAGGTGTTAGTTACTGATTCGACTTGGCATTATAACGGCGGCGGTTGTTGTTAGATTTATTTGGGAATAATGTGGCTGTAATCTTTTGGGAATAGAGCGTTTCTCAAAGAAGTGAGGTGTGGGCGCTTCCTATGCCCTCTTGGTACCTCATGTTAGTTAGCCGTGGTATAGAGATCTCTAATTTTAGACTTCGCCTCAAATTTTCATCAAATTTTTATTTGGGCCTGACATTCTAGCTGGAGAAGGTTCACAACTCTGGGTGAAGAATGGATTGCTCTTGAGAGGAGTGGCTGTTTTCATCACACCCGTTTGCTAAATGTGAGGAGGAAATTTCCATGTTATCGAAGTCGTTGCAGTTGAATTCTTTATCGATCGTCCGTTACGGGTCTAGTTTTCTGTTGGGATTACTTTTGTGCACGGCTGTTTCTCCCGTGCTAGGGCACGTTGGGCACAACAGCGAGTTTGCAGGTGGCGACGCGGCTAAGATTATGCAGCCGATCGAAGTTGATGCCAGTAAAGCAACAGCATTGGGAATTAAGACAGAAGCAGTTGCCCCTACAACCGATGGAGGTATTATCAAAGTTAAGAGCACCAGCTTGGTTGATGCCAATGGGCAAAAGCTCGTCTACATCCAGGAAGGAACAACCTACAAACCGATCTCAGTTCAGATTGGTAGCGACTCTGGAGATGTGGTGGAAATTAAAGAAGGCAATCTAGCTTCGGGAAATCAGATTGTGATCCAGGGCGCAACACTCTTGTACTCCGAGGCATTGCGAGGTAAACCGCAAGCAGCAGCGCCAGCATCGCCCGCTACATCGCAAGCATCACCCACTACATCGGAAGCATCACCAGCGACATCGCAAGCAGAAGCGCAGCCGGCTCAAGGAGCGTCACCTTTGATTTGGGTAGCAGGCGCAGGAGTTTTACTGGTGGGTGGATTCGCCGTCTTTGGGTTAAAAGGCAAGGACCAGTAGACATTCAAAAACCAAGATTTTTGGTAACTGTCGATCGCGACTGAATAGACCTTAATACCCAATACGCTTGGGTTAACACTGTTAATTTCCTGGAGATCCCCCTCGCATCCCCCTGATAGTCGGGGGACGAAAGAGCAACTTCTTGTCCCCCCCTTGGGAAGGGGGGCTAGGGCAGGGCTGTTTCATTCTGGTGACAAATCATGGTTTTGTAGGGGTAGCGCCACCGTGCCTACCCTCTTCATCCACGATTTTGTATGTGTTTGGTGAGGTTGGGGCGGGCACTCTTGGCACCGCCCCTACAAGAGAATGAAACAGCCCTGGGGGCTAGGGGGGATCTGTCTTATCTGAACCGTATTGCCTTCATACCAACTTCTAAAGTTTGCCTGACGCTATCCCAATTGCATTTTTATGTTGAATGTCATCCCCAAATGGTCTATTGCTCAACGATGGTTAGTGGTGTTGGGGTCGATCGCCCTAACCATCTGGAGCCTGCATACTGTAAGTCGAATGCCCCTCGACGTATTGCCCAACTTTGCGCCCCCTCAAGTAGAAGTACAAACCGAAGCCCCCGGTCTAGCACCGGAAGCAGTGGAATCCTTGGTAACGTTACCCCTAGAAAGTGCGGTCAACGGCACACCAGGAGTTGAAGTCGTCCGCACCTCCTCCGCCGTAGGAATTTCTGTATTGCGGGTAGTGTTTAAGTGGGGCACCGACCCCTATCAAGCTCGTCAACTCGTGGCAGAGCGCTTGCAGGACGCGCAAGACCGCCTCCCAGAAGGCATAGGTACACCGCAGATATCCCCCCTAGCTCCCCCCATCGGGACAGTGATTCAGTATGCCTTCACCTCTGAAACTACATCCATCATGGAAGTGCGGCGTTTGGTGGATGGCAAAATCAACAATCGCTTGCTGGCAGTTCCCGGCGTATCGCAAGTGCTCGTCTACGGCGGAGAGGTGCAGCAGTTTCAGGTGATTGCTAATCCCGAAAAACTCAAGGCGCTGAAGGTTTCTCTTCAGGAAGTCGTCAAGGCGGCAAACGAGGCAAATGCCAAAACCGCCGGTGGGTTGTTGATTGACCCAGAAAAAGAATTAGTGATTCGAGGCGAGGGACAAATCCAGACGATCGCAGATTTGCAAAAAGCCGTCGTCAAGGTGCAGGAGGGAAAAACCATTCTACTGCGGGATGTGGCAGAGGTGAAGATTGGGGCTGCACGACCGCGAGGCGATGCCAGTTGGAATACAAAACGGGCTGTAGTGCTGATGGTGAACAAGCAACCTTTAGTGGATAGTCCCACTGTCACCCAAGCCATCATCGAGGCGATGGAGGAAATTAAACCGGGTTTACCCCAGGATGTGAAGGCGAATGTCACTTTCCGGCAAGATGCCTACATTGACGCATCGGTTGGTAATGTGCGATCGGCATTGATCGAAGGTAGCATCATTGTCGCAGCCATCCTGATTCCGTTTCTGATGAACTGGCGCACACTCTCCGTCTGTTTGTTTGATTTCTTTCTGACGCTACTTTTCTCACTTTTGGTATGTTCCTGGATCGGGCTGGAACTCAACACTATGACCCTTGGCGGATTGGTAGTGGCGATCGGGACAGCAGTTGATGATGCGATCGTCTACTGCGAAAATACCTACCGTCGCTTGCGGGAAAATCGCCTCTCGCCCAATCCCAAACCAGCAATGGAGGTGATTTTTGAGGGTTCTCAGGAAGTGCGCGAGTCGCTGATTGGAGCCACGTTAATTGGGATTATCGTCTTTTCACCGATTTTCACGCTTTCTGGTGTGGAAGGGCGCATCTTCACCCCAATGGGCATCGCTTACTTGGTAGTGGTCGTCATCTCCAGCCTGGAATCCCTAATCATCTCCCCTGCATTGTGTGCCATTCTGTTGCCTCACAGCCGGATGCAGACGAAAGAACCCTTCCTAGCAATGTTTTCCAAGCGAGTTTACCATCCGTTGCTACAGTTGGCGATGCGTCGCTCTACCTTGATTTTGGGATTGGCCACAGCGTCAATGGTGGCGGCGATGCTGATTGTGCCGACATTAGGACGAGATTTTCTGCCAACATTCCAGGAACGATCGCTCATGAATGCGATCGCCCTGTATCCTGGTTCCTCATTGGAATCAACCAATCGCGTTGGGTTAGCGATTCAAACAGCGCTGAAGGATGACCCCCGGTTTGAATCTGTACAACTGCGATCGGGGCGTGCTCCGGGCGACCCAGATGCGGCATCGGTGAACTTGGCACACTTGGACGTGGAACTGAGTGAAGCAGCGATGAAAAACCGTCCTGCGGCGATCCAAGCTTTACGCGAAGTATTGGGTCAGTTTCCGGGAGTTGCCGGCAATGTCGGTGGATTTATCAGTCACAGGATGGATGAAGTGTTGTCGGGGGTGAGAAGTGCGATCGCCATTAAAGTATTTGGTAACGACTTACAAGAACTCCGTCGCATTGGAGAACAAATCGAAACGACAATGAAAGACGTAAAGGGATTGGTAGATCTTCAGCTTGAGCCCCAAATTCCGATCCGTCAGGTGCAAATTCAATTTAACCGAGATGCAGCCGCCCGCTACGGATTGACGATCGCCCAATTGTCAGATTTCACCGAAACAGCCCTGAATGGTCGCGTCGTTGGTCAAGTAGCCGATGGTCAACAATTGGTCGATGTGTTGGTTTGGGTCAACGAATCAGCCCGTCGCAATCTCAACACGATTCGCAACCTCCAAGTTAATACCCCAACAGGTCAAATCATCCCGCTTTCTGAAGTAGCAAAGGTTGACTTTGGCAAGGGCCCGAACACGATTAACCGGGAAAACGTCTCGCGTTTAATTGTGGTGTCAGCTAACGTACAGGGACGCGATGTTGGTTCGGTTGTCGATGACATTCGCGCCAAGGTTAAGCAATCAGTGCAACTGCCCCAAGGCTACTATATTCAGTACGGCGGACAGTATGAGTCGGAACAACGGGCTGCTCAAAACTTCCTAATTTTCGGAATATTAGCGGTGGTGGCGATCGCAGTATTGATGTACTTCACAGTGAAATCCGTTCCTGCGATGCTGATGGTGATGGTCAATTTACCATTAGCACTGGTTGGCGGTGTCATCTCAGTGCTGCTAACGGGTGGTGTTCTCTCTGTTCCGTCAATGGTGGGCTTTGTGACCTTGTTTGGTGTGGCGACGCGCAATGGATTGCTACTGGTAGACAACTACAACACCAAACTTGCTCAAGGAATGCCACTTTCGGAAGTAATTGTCGAAGGTTCAATGGAACGGTTGCTGGCGATTTTGATGACTGCACTCACTTCGGCATTGGGGATGATTCCCTTGGTGTTAAACGGTGGGGCTGGTAAGGAATTGTTGCAACCATTGGCGATCGTTGTCCTCGGCGGGCTCTTTACCTCAACCGCTCTTACTCTACTGGTTCTACCTGCGTTGTATGCTCGATTTGGCAAGTATCTGATGCCGAAACGGATGATGGAAACAACCGAGTTGAGAAACTATAGTATTGAGCAGACACCAACCAAAGAAGTAGGCTAATAACAGTTAATAGTTTAAACAATACCGATGCAACCGGAAACAATATGATATCAAATCCTACCAATTTCATAAAGTAGCGCGACATAACTAACCCCCCCCAACCCCCCCTTAGTAAGGGGGGGCTTTGAATAGCATCTGTAGCAAATATTTACGAAATTGGTATCCGGTAACATCGTCCTGTATTGTATCCCTCTATTCTCTCTCTGTGTCCTCTGCGCCCTCTGCGGTTAAATCATTCCGAATTATTTAGTAAAAAAAGTATCGGACGAGATAGCAATAAAATGAGAATTCTGCTGGCGGAAGATGAACCCGATTTAGGTGCGATCGTGCAACGCACCTTGAGCCGCGAAAAGTATCTGGTAGATTGGGTGCAGGATGGTACGACTGCTTGGAACTATTTGGAAGATCAATGGACAGAGTATACGATCGCCATTTTTGACTGGTTGCTACCGGGAACTTCTGGGCTGGAACTGTGTCAACGTTTGCGCCGGCAGAATAATCCTTTACCCGTTTTGATGTTGACAGCAAAAGATCGCACGGAGGATATGGTGGCTGGGCTGGATGCTGGGGCTGATGACTATCTGATGAAACCGTTCATTAAAGCGGAGTTGTTAGCCCGGTTGCGTGCTCTCCAGCGACGGGGACGGAGTTTGTCGCCAGAAAAGTCGCCCCATTTGAATCATGCCCAACTTGAGGCGGGGCGGTTGCTGCTTGATTATACTAAATCAATCATCTCTACTGCGGATGATGGAGGACAGCTAACAGTGATTCCTCTGACGGCTAATGAGTTTCGGTTACTGGAATATTTCATGCAGCACCCGAATCAAATCTTAACGCGCGATCGACTTTTGACTCGTTTGTGGGATGTGGATGCTGACCCGATGAGCAATGTAGTTGCTGCTAGAATTCGTCTATTGCGCCGCAAGCTGGCAGATTATGGCTGTGAGGGGATGATTGAAACGGTTCATGGATTCGGTTATCGATTGAAAAATTAATATCAATTCCGCCAGCATCGGAATTATCAAATCAAGTTAACAGTTAATACCAATTTTTTATGAGGCTGCATAGAATCTGATCCCCCCTAACCCCCCTTAATAAGGGGGGGACAAGATTCCGATCAAAGTCCCTCTTCTTAAGGGGGATGCGAGGGGGATCGAGATCTGTGCAACGACCCATTAAATTGGTATAACAATCAACAGTTAACAGTCAACAGTTAACAATCACCTGACGATGCAACCGCAATTGATATAATATGCACTCGAATAAGCTATTTAACCGCACGCGCTGGCAACTCGCAGGCTGGTATGCGATCGTCTTGGGGTTGTTGTTAGGTATATGCGGTGTTGCAGTCTATCAGGTTGTGTTTCACACGCAGCGATATATTCTCCAGCAAAAACTACAGTCCTTAGCCGGAACGCTGCATGACACTATCGAACCACAATTACAACAACCGGGACAGCTTTCATCCAGCTTTAAAACTATTTTGCCCGGTTTGTGTCTGTGGAATGAAAACTGTTACTCTTCAGGCAATGAGGGGGCGCGACATACTGCTAGGGTGTTTCAGCAGGAGGGATATTATCTCCGCTTTTTAGACGAATCTGGACGTGTTTTAGCTACGAGTGGAGAGCAGCCGAATGTATTAAAACGTTTTGCTCCAGGGGAGTTTTGGCAGATTCTGAATTGTTCTAAGGGCGATCGCTTCTATCAAATTTCTGTATTGCTGCGAACAAAGGACGGTTGGCCTTGGGGTTATCTGCAAATTGGGCGATCGCTCAAAGAATGGGATGCTTATCTGAACACTTTGCGATTGTTTCTGTTTTTAGGCTTACCCTTTGCAATATTGTTAGTAGGAGGAAGTAGTTGGTGGTTAGCGGGAGTAGCAATGCGACCAATTTATCAGTCCTATCGCCAGATGCAACAATTCACCTCCGATGCCGCTCATGAATTGCGAACGCCTCTGGCTGTCATTCAAACTACTGTTGAAGATACTCGTCTGGCTGAAGACTTAACAGAGGTTAATCAAAACCTGGATATTATCGAACGACAAAACATCCGCCTCTCCAGGTTAGTCAAAGATTTACTGTTTATTTGTCGAATTGAGCAACAACAGATTCAGACTCAATTGCAGTCTTGCTGTTTGAACGATCTGATCTGCGATTTGGTTGAAGAACTTGCAGGTTTGGCCATGATAGTTGAGGTGGAATTGAAGTTAGAAATTCGTGCTTCGCAAGCAGTTGTAATTCTTGGGGATGAAGCCCAACTTTACCGGATGGTGACGAATTTAATTACCAATGGGATTAACTACACTCCCGCAGGAGGGATAATCCTTGCCATCCTTGATGGCACTGATAAGGAAGCCATAATTCAAGTTCAAGATACAGGTGTTGGTATCGCCCCAGCCGAACAAACGCGAATTTTTGATCGTTTCTACCGAGTGCAGAGCGATCGCTCTAGAGCCACAGGAGGGACAGGATTAGGGCTATCGATTGCAAGTGCGATCGCAGTGGCTCATCAAGGCAGCATTCAAGTCCAGAGTGAGTTAGGAAAAGGCAGTACATTTACAATCCGTCTACCACTCAAATGAGAACAATATTACTGCGATCGCGTCCTATTACCATTGCAAGGGGAACCGCAGAATATCAATCTGTGGGTTAATGCGATCGTAAGTGCGATCGACCAGAATCAAATTAACGGAGCAGGGTTTATTACTGAAAATATTCTCGTCTTACCAGGTGATAAGGGAAATAGTAGTCAACAGATGGGAAATTATGGACGCGCTCCTTTGAGGAAGTGCGTTTATATATGGAAGAAGCCATAACTCGAAACCTATGTGTGCTTATCGTAACCATCTTGATTCCAGTGATAATCTTGTCACAACTCATGAAGCCACTCGTGCGGGTTTTGTTGCACTTGCGCTTGAAAAAAATCGACGTGCTACACCTTACGTCGCCGAAGCAAGGGCACTTCAAGAAGCTGCGCGTCAAGCCGAGATTCCTACTGATTTGTTAAACGTTAAAGGTATTGAAATGGGATTGTTGACTGCGGCAGGATTGTCTGAGAAATCTCTTACTCATTTGATGCCAAAGGATAAGATTGAAGCGATAAATGGTCTAATCAGGAATTTTCTTGAGCCAGCAGGGACAAATTTTGTGGAGGAATTGGTCTTTAGATTCCTACTGACTCGTGGTGACACGCTTGGTGGGTCAATGCGTAATGTGGGCGGAGCTTTAGCACAAAGAAAACTAACTCGTGCAATTCTTTCGACTCTCACCATTGCTGGTAATATCAATTCCGGTTGTATCGTCAGGTGATTTAACCGCGAAGGCGCGTTCCCCGCAGGGGTTCCCGTAGGGTAGGACGCGAAGGAAGAGAAGAGAGAGTTTAATAATTCCAATGAAGAGAGGATTTGATATAAGAGAATCTATTTGTCGTTGGTTATGTAATCTATAGAACCAACAACAATTTTGACTCCCTAGATTTAGCCCTTGTTGGGTGCGTCGCCAGAAACAATTCTCGCCAAGAATACAAAGATTACAACAGCGACGCACTTTTCCAACACGATCGAGGGGATGACTGAACCAGATTTGCTATTATCTAAATTTGCCTGAGAATTTGCTGATATTTTTACCCTATTTGCGTACAGCTTCCAGCAATCTAGAATAATAAAAGCTCGTGCTAGTCATCGCTGTTCTGTTCACCACAAAACCATTGTTTTCGAGGATTTTGATGATATCAGCTTCCCGGTGCTGATAAGCGCGAGTTGTTTTGCTAGGACCGGGGAAAAATTCACCAATTTTTTTGAGCACGGTGAGTGCTAAAGTTTTGGGGGCAAAACTCAGAATTAGTCGGGATTGGGCGATCGAACTGAGGTGAGCAATCATGGACGCAGCCTTATCTTGAGGATAGTGGATCAGCACGTCCAGACAGATAACCGTGTGAAAATTGCCACTCAATGCTTCTAAATCTTGGGCTGTGAAGGAGACGTTGTAGAGCTTGCCCGGAGCGACTGTAGCTCGATCGTAAGCTTCTGCTACCATCTTTTCAGAGATATCGCTAGCACAAACAATTGCCCCAGCCTCAGCCAGAGGAATGCTCAGAGAACCAACGCCACAGCCGGCATCGCAGACTGACAGCCCGCGCAAATTGCCGTCAGCTTGCAGCCATTGGAGGACTGTATCTACCGTTTGCTGATGCCCCGTGCGAATATCTAGCTGCACTTTATTGACTTTGCCATCGCCGTAAATTCGCTGCCAGCGATCGAATCCCGTGGAATTAAAATACTCTTTGACAATATCCTTGTCGTTTGCCAAATTCATTAGTCTGCCTGCTGCTGAGTTATTGCCAACAGTTAGGTATTATAATGCTTGGGGGTCGTAATTTGGAATTTGCCCGAAAAAGATTGGGTCTTGATAAATTTCCCAAGTCTAATTTTTTTTCTTCCTTTGTTCCTTCTTCAGTAAATGTGGTTCCTGCCCTCCGGCTACGCTGCCGTAGGCGCGTGCCTAATCGAAGGACTATCTTCCTTCTTCAATGTTCCATCTTCGTTTAAAACAAGCGATGCCAAGTTAATTCCTTTGTGGGTTCATCCAAATGCCAGCGTAACAATTGAGTTGCGGGCAAGCCAATGATTCCTGAAATTCCGATCGCATTTCTAGGAGATTCCGTTGCCAGGGCGATGGCACTTGCCACATCACAAATTCCCCACTTCACCAAATTTTGAACTCCGCCTAAAAGTGGTAGTGTTGTACCCGCCAAAGTAGCCGATTCCAGTGGTGAGTGATAATCTAATCTTACCCAAGCAGTACCTTTTCTCACCTCTATTTGACGAGAATCCCAAGGATAAACACCATCTGGCAAACCCAAAGGAGCTAAAGCATCGCTAACTAAAAAAACACCTGTTTCGTATCTACCAGCGCGCAGTAAAAAATCAATCATTGTCGGAGAAACGTGCTTGCCATCAGCAATTAAACCGGACTTAACACCCGGAGTAACAATGGCTGCACCTAACAAACCCGGTTCTCGATGGTGCAAAGTCGGCATCGCATTAAAGGCGTGAGTTACCATGGAAGAACCCCGTGCAAATGCTTGTTGGGCTTGTTCGGCTGTCGCTTGAGAGTGTCCGAGACTAACTGTAATCCCCAAACTTTGTAAATAAGAAATTACTTCGCCACTACTATCTAACTCTGGTGCTAAAGTAATTATTTTGACAATATCAGCACAATCTCCTAAAACTAACTTGACATTTTCTATGGTTAGTGGCAACAGAAATTCTGAGGGGTGAGCACCTCGCTTGTGGGGATTAAGAAAAGGCCCTTCGAGGTGAACGCCGATGATTGAGGCTGTTTTGATTTGATTAGTTAGGGAAGTAGTATTTTTTGTAGTGCGTATAAAATCAGCAATAGTTGAGAGCGATCGTCTAAATTTATCTAGTGAAGTTGTCACCAAAGTCGGCAAAAAAGCATCGACTCCCTGATTCCATAAAAATTGACAAATTTCCGACAAAAATTCCCTATGCTTGGTTTCTAGATCCGGGAAAGCCAAACCGAGGGCACCGTTAATCTGCAAGTCAACTCCGCCCAAAGAAACCCAGTCACCTGCTGCATCGATGACTTGTAAATTTGGGGGAGAAACCCGTTTAAACACTTTGTCCATCGGGCAAACTTCTTGAATGATACCAGTTGCATCCACAGCCAGCATCTGCAATTCCTTACAACCGGGGAGCCTCGCATTGAGAATATTTGTAGGGAAAAAAGTTGAGTTTGTCGCTTCAGTCATCCGATTTTAGATTTTAGATTTTAGATTTTAGATTTTAGATTAGCATTGATCGGAAAGCTCAAATCTCAAAACTATATGAATCAACCGACAGTTGGAATTATCATGGGTAGCGATTCTGATTTGCCCACTATGAAAGATGCGATCGCAGTTTGCGAAGAATTCAACATCCCTTGCTCCGTGGCGATCATTTCAGCCCACCGTACTCCCGATCGCATGGTAGAATATGCGCAAAACGCGCACCAACGGGGATTGAAAGTGATTATTGCAGGTGCGGGGGGAGCCGCCCACCTGCCTGGTATGGTAGCATCTTTAACACCTTTGCCGGTGATTGGCGTGCCAGTACCGAGCCGTCACCTGCAAGGATTAGATTCTTTGTACTCGATCGTCCAAATGCCAGCAGGGATACCTGTAGCCACAGTGGCGATCGGCAATTCTAAAAATGCTGGCTTGTTAGCAGTTCAGATTTTAGCAGTTTACCAGCCAGAATTGCTAGAGCGAATCCAGCAATATCGTCGAAGCTTATCTCAATCGGTAATGGATAAGCAATCTCAGCTAAATGAGATAGGTTATCGATTATATTTAGATCGAAGCAAATGATACAGAATATTGTGTAGTAAAATTGCTTGGATTCTATAATGCTTACAAAGTAGTTGAGGAGAGATCTAAACTAATGGCAAAAAATAAAAACTGGAAAAAAGCAAGGCAACGAGTATTAAAGTGGCGATCGCTCAATCTTGCGAGCACAGCAAAAATGTACCGTCAGTTGCAAATATCGATCGAGCGATTGAGTCCAACGTTGCAAGCCTGCATACCCCTAGCTGCAATTATAGTTTTGGTATCGGGGTACGCTGCGATCGCTCAAACCGCCCCCACACCCACCACGGAAGAACAATTAGCTAGCCTGAAAGTGGGTATGGATACCATGTGGGTGATGGTAGCTGGGATGATGGTGTTCTTTATGAATGCCGGTTTTGGAATGCTGGAAACCGGATTCTGTCGCCAAAAAAATGCTGTCAA
This sequence comes from Microcoleus sp. EPA2, assembly GCA_020882975.1. GTDB lineage: Bacteria > Cyanobacteriota > Cyanobacteriia > Cyanobacteriales > Microcoleaceae > Microcoleus. Next base: position 94,070 of record JAHRFD010000022.1, read on the forward strand.
CGTGCTCTCGAAAAACTTAATTGTTTTTGCGCTTTCTACTGTTGCCTATTGGGCGATCGGCTTTAGTTTAATGTTCAGTGATGGCAACGGCTTTATTGGCACCAGTGGTGGATTTTTTCTGTGGAATGTCACTGACAACAGTCCCGCCACGGGAGAGGCTTACAAAGGTATTTTTAGCTCTCTAAATTGGACTGGAGTACCTCTAAATGCTAAATTCTTTTTCCAATTAGTTTTTGCGGGAACTGCGGCGACCATCGTTTCTGGAGCCGTTGCAGAGCGAATTAAATTCCTTGAATTCCTAATTTTTTCCTTGCTGTTAGTAGGGATTGCTTACCCAATTACCGGACACTGGATTTGGGGTGGTGGCTGGCTAGCAAAAGCAGGTTTTTACGACTTTGCAGGTTCGGAAGTCATTCACTCTGTAGGTGGTTGGGCCGCTTTGATGGGAGCGGCATTTTTGGGACCACGGCATGGTAGGTATCGTAACGGTGATACTGTGGCGATGCCGGGACACAATATGAGTATTGCTACTTTGGGCTGTTTGATTTTGTGGTTAGGTTGGTTCGGTTTCAATCCTGGTTCAACAATGGCAGCAGATGCTAATGCGATAGCCCACATTGCGATCACCACGAACACGGCTGGTGCCTTCGGAGGAGTGGCTGCTACTGTTACGGCTTGGCTTTACTTAGGCAAACCAGACTTGTCGATGATTATCAATGGCATCCTAGCAGGCTTAGTGGGAGTGACTGCTAGCTGCGCTTGGGTCAACGTCCCTAATTCTGCGATTATCGGTATTGTCGCAGGCATCCTGGTAGTTTTTGCGGTTCCTTTCTTTGACAACTTGAAAATTGATGACCCTGTGGGAGCAACTTCGGTTCACCTAGTCTGTGGTACTTGGGGTACTCTGGCAGTGGGCTTGTTTGCCGATGGTCCGACAACTGGCATTTATACCGCAGGGCCGAAAGCAGGATTGCTCGTAGGGGGTGGTTTCGATCAACTAATACCGCAGTTGATCGGGATTATTTCTGTAGGCGGGATGACTGTGCTGCTGAGTACAATTTTTTGGTATGCACTCAAGGTGTTACTGGGTATCCGAGTCACTGCGGCAGAGGAGGCTGAAGGTTTGGATATCGGCGAACATGGGATGGAAGCCTACAGCGGATTTGTCAAGGAAACAGAATTTGGCAGCAACACTAGCAAGGAGATGAAACTCTAACACAATCGATCGTTGCCTTTGGATCGATCGCCTCCTGGGATTTTGCCTCCAGGACTAACTCAGAAACTTTGGCTGGTAGATTTTTTGTGGTAGAGTGGTCGGCAAAAGCCAATTTCTGCATCGCCGCCCTTGCCAAACACATCACAGTGCTTGATTCTCCACAGAATTGAGGCGAAACTGGAGCGGTAAACTTTGATGCAGTAATGCGTGCCAATTATTTGTTGTGGTGCGTGCAAATCGCCTGAGTTTATGGAGAAGTTTGGAGGATTTAGCGGACGGAAGAGTCAACGGCTCATATTCGCAAGGGAACGATCTCAAAGAGTTCCCTTTTGGGCTTGGCTATCTCTGTTGACGAATGGGATACTTATAGTCACTGTAGCTCAGCTTGTGCTGGGGGGACAAAACTTGTCAGAAAGCTCCCCAGCCAGTGCAGCCGTTAGTGCTGCTAGGGTTGATGAACAAATGCGCCAGCAAAATCTCCTCAAATCTGTCTCCGATGGGCCGATGGTGGGACAGCGACATAAGTGGACTTACCAGCAGTGGGTAACACAATTAGGCAGGGAAGCTGAGGCGATGGCAGTAAATCGACCCTCCAGGCTGAGTGTTTTGGCTGGGGATTCTTTGAGTATGTGGTTTCCGACGAAGTTGTTGCCGATCGATCGAACTTGGCTGAATCAGGGAATTTCGGGAGAAACTTCAGTGGGTTTGCTGAAGCGGTTACAGTTGTTCGATCGCACTCAACCGGATACGGTGTTTGTGATGATCGGGATTAACGATTTGCTGCGCGGGGCGACAGATGAAGGGATTTTGGACAACCAGCGACAGATTATTCGGGATTTGCGGTGGGCTCATCCCAAGGCACAAGTGGTGGTGCAATCGATTTTGCCCCATAGCGGGGAAGAAGCTACTTGGGAAAATCGCGATCGGCTGTTAGCTATTTCTAATAATCGGATTCGGGAAATCAATCGGCGATTGAAAGAAATTGCAATTTCGGAAAATGTCTTGTATTTGGATTTGCACCCCATGTTTACAGATGCCGACGGCAACCTATTAACTGAACTCAGCACAGATGGGCTGCACCTCAACGATCGAGGTTATTTAGTGTGGCGATCGGCATTGCAACTTTTTGGTCAAATCCAGTTAAAAAATTAGTCATGAGTGATTTCGTGATGGGTTATGAGTGATTAGTAATCACCCATATTTTTCCAATTCTCCCCCATTTATCCTCTCGGTCGTTATTACTCCGTAGTCAGGGGTGATGTCAAGTACCCGTGGATGATTAAGAAAATCTCAGACCAGAAAATTTAGTATATCTGGATACAGAATAACCTACGCCACAAATGGTGCAATCCAAAAGTCACTAAATTGGGGGCGACAGATTGACGGTTTTAGATGAGTCTGCCTATTAGCAGTGGAAAAATTGAGGAGCGGGAATTATCTATTTAAGATTTGTTCCAGTCATACAGGATCTTAAAACCAAATAACTATTGCATCTAACATCCTCACATCTAAAATCGGCTCGGTCAACTCTGCAAATTACTGAGTATTAGAGGTAACACTAACGTGTTCAAAAAAAGTTTAAAGATCGGACTAATTGCAATGTGGTTGTTGAGCGGGCCACTGATGAATAATGCCTTAGCTCAAGACACTGCCCCTGCTGCTGCGGTTGCTGAACCAAACCCGATCGACACGGGCGATACAGCTTGGATGCTAGTTTCCTCAGCAATGGTGCTGTTCATGACACCTGGACTAGCATTTTTCTATGGAGGACTGGTGCGATCGCGCAACGTCCTCAACACCATGATGATGAGTTTGGTGATGATGGGAATGATCGGTGTCACCTGGACTCTGTGGGGTTACAGTTTAGCCTTTGATGTATCAATCAAAGCCCCGGAATTTGGCACAGGACTAGAAAGCTTCATCGGGGGCTTAGACTGGATGTTTTTGAACGGTGTCACAGCCGACAAAATCGATCCCGTCGGCTACGCACCGACAATTCCTCACCAAGTATTCATGGTTTATCAGATGATGTTCGCCATCATCACTCCAGCATTGATTTCTGGGGCGATCGTCGAACGAGTCACCTTTAAAACCTATTTCTGGTTCGTACTACTGTGGTCAACTTTCATCTACTCTCCCTTAGCCCACTGGGTTTGGGGTAGAGGCTGGCTGGGGGCGATCGGCTCCCTCGACTTTGCCGGTGGCACCGTAGTACACATCAGTTCCGGTGTCTCTGCCGTAGTCGCAGCTTGGGTAATTGGACCTCGCAAAGACCATTTGAACAAACCCCACACCCCTCACAACGTCCCCTACGTGTTGCTGGGCATTGGAATGCTGTGGTTCGGATGGTTTGGCTTCAACGGCGGTAGTGCTCTGGGTTCTGGCTCCTTGGCAACTGTAGCTTTTGTCACCACGATGATTTCTACAGCAGCAGGCGGCTTAACTTGGACAATTTTGGAATGGGTACTCAGAGGCAAACCCACAGCAGTGGGAATTGCTAGTGGTTTCCTGGCCGGATTGGTGGGCATCACTCCTGCTGCTGGTTTCGTCCTTCCCATTGGAGCGCTCATGATTGGTTCTATCACTGCGGTGTGTTGCTTCTTTGCCGTTAGCTTGCGGGTGAAACTGGGATTTGATGATACTTTGGATACCTACCCAGTACACGGTCTTGGCGGGACTGTGGGCGCGCTGCTGACAGGCGTGTTTGCGACTAAAGCCGTTAACTCAGCCGGAAATGATGGGCTGCTGTTCGGAAATCCTGGGCTACTGGGAATTCAATTCCTCAGTGTTATAGCTACTTATGTTTTTGCTGCGGTTGGTACTTTTTTGATCCTGAAACTTCTGGGACAGTTTATGGAATTGCGAGTGCCTTCATCTTCTGAAGACCAAGGTTTGGATATTGGTCAACACGGTGAAGAAGCCTACGGCGAGGATTTTGCTGGTGGTTTTAGTGCCTTTGAGTCAGGTTCTCCTTTTGCGCCCAAGAAGGTGGGAAGCTGATTTTTTAGCTAAGTTCGATCGACTTTAGCCTAGAGACGCAGGTATCTGCATCTCTAGGCTTTTTTTTAAGTTTTTTTTAACGAACCGCGAAGACGCGAAGAGCGCGAAGAAGGAAGAGGAGGAAGAAGGTTGAAAGGAGAGAATGATGCGTTGCTCCAATCGCTCTATAGGCTAACTGTTCTACTTGTTCGCCCAAGTGTTTCTTTCTTCTTCCTTCGTGTCCTTCGCGTCTTCGCGGTTCAGTCGTTCTTCCCTCTTTTGGCGCTTTTTTTTAAATTTTTTTTAATGAACCGCGAAGACGCCAAGAGCGCGAAGAAGGAAGAGGAGGAAGGGTTAAGATGTGAGAATTATGCGTTTGATGCCTTCTTTGAGGATGGGAACGTTGAAGTTGATCAGAAGGCCTAGGCTGTTTTTGGTCATTTTAAGATAAGAGATAACTTGGGCTTCATGGATGGGAGTTAGCTTTTCGACAGCTTTTAGTTCGACAATTAGGATATCCCCAACCAGAAAGTCTAATTGACCTTTGCCTACTGGATAACCTTTGTAGGTTATTGCTACTGGCTTTTTAGGTTGACAAGGTATCCCCCGTATCCGAAATTCAATTTCTAAGGATTCCTGGTACACTGACTCTAAAAATCCTGGCCCCGTCAGCCGATGCACCTCAATCGCCGCTCCAATCGCTCTATAGGCTAACTGTTCTACCTGTTCGCCCAGTTGTCTAATTCTTCTTTCTTCTTCCTTCGCGTCCTTCGTGTCTTCGTGGTTCATTCCTTCTTTCCTTTCAATCCGTCGATCGTACAAATATCATATCCCCTCTTCCCTTCGATCGGCCGATCGTCCCGATCGCACCTCACCCGTTCTAAAATTAAAGGTAATTAACGTTAATTTGAAATAGATACACCATGGATACTAAAGCTTTTAAGCGATCGCTACAACAGTCGGAAAATTACCACCGTAAGGGTTTTGGTCATGAAGCTGAGGTTACGCAGGTGATGCAAACGGCTTATCAAAGCAGTCTGATTCAGGAAATTCGGGACAATAATTACAGGCTGGAACGCGGGAATGTCACTATTCGCTTGGCCGAGGCTTTTGGTTTTTGCTGGGGTGTGGAACGCGCTGTAGCTATTGCTTACGAAACTCGTCAACATTTCCCTACAGAACGGATTTGGATTACTAATGAGATTATTCATAATCCTTCTGTGAATCAACATTTGCGGGATATGGCAGTTGGTTTTATTGCTGTTAATTCAGGGGAAAAAGATTTTTCGGTGGTTGATAGTGGTGATGTGGTAATTTTACCGGCTTTTGGGGCTAGCGTTCAAGAAATGCAGTTGCTTAATGATAAGGGCTGCAAGATTGTTGATACAACTTGTCCTTGGGTTTCTAAGGTTTGGAATACTGTTGAGAAGCACAAAAAGAAGGATTATACTTCGATTATTCACGGTCAGTACAAGCATGAAGAAACTGTGGCTACGAGTTCTTTTGCTGATAAATATTTGATTGTGCTGAACTTGGAACAAGCTGAATATGTCAGCGATTATATCATTAATGGTGGCGATCGCCATGAGTTTTTGGCGAAGTTTAGTAAGGCTTATTCGGCTGGTTTTGACCCGGATGTGGATTTAGCACGGGTTGGTATTGCTAACCAAACTACTATGCTCAAAACAGAGACGGAGCAGATTGGTAAGTTGTTTGAAAAGACTATGATGCGTAAGTTTGGACCGGATAAGTTGAACGACCATTTTTTGAGTTTTAATACTATTTGTGATGCTACTCAAGAACGACAAGATGCTATGTTGAGTTTGGTTGATGAAAAGTTGGATTTGATGGTGGTCATTGGGGGTTTTAATTCTTCTAATACGACTCACTTGCAGGAAATTTCGGTCGATCGCGCTATTCCTTCTTATCACATTGATTCTGCAGAACGCATCCTACCAGGCAATCGGATCGAACACAAGCCTTTGGGGGCTGATTTAGCGATCGCTGACGGCTGGTTGCCGGAGGGTAAGATTGTGGTGGGTGTGACTTCTGGTGCTTCGACACCGGATAAGGTGGTGGAGGATGCGATCGAACGTATTTTTCACAGCAGTATTGTTGCTGTTGGTTGATGCCAACGTCAAACCACAGAATATCTAGGTATCGGACTGCTTCAATAAATCTGGTACCTGATATCCAGTCTTGCTATGGCTTAGGTTAAAATGCTAAAATACTCAAAAAATATGGTAGTTAGGTGGACAAACTTCAGGCAGAGATAGAGGCAATTTGCTCTCAAATTGAAACGCTACGACGGGAGCGCCAGCAGATTAGTATTGCCGCGATCGCCCCAGTAGGTGATTCCCCTCAAGCTATCGCCGATGCTTACCGCCGTCACGCCAGGGAAACAGCACAAGTGTCGGCAGAAATCAAGGGGATAGATGATGCGATCGCCGCTTTGTCTGCTCAATTGAGTCACATGGAAAACCACTCGGTTCAGGTGCGAAAATTAAGTCCGATGGAACAGCAAGTGGAAGAAGGTAGAAATCTCGCTCGCACTCATGCTGAACGCATTAATGAATTGGCTGCGGAATTGGCGCAGGAGGTGAAAGGGCTTAAGGCGATCGCCGACCAAATCAGCCCTAGCTATTGGCAGGTATATTACAAGCCTTTTATTACAGGTTTTAAAAGTATTTCTGTTCCTTATGTGCGATCGGACGGCGATGTTTGGACGATCGTCAATCGAGTCGTTTAGCTAAACAGCACTCAAAATATCGGCGAGTTTAACATGACCGCTGTTAATCACTTTGGCTAACACACCAGTTTGTGCGTGACCGAATTCTTGTTGCAGTAAACTGAGTAACGCCATATCCCGATCGCCCGTTTCTGGATTCACTTCTATATTGACACAGCGACCAATTCGTGCTGTAACTTCAATTAGTGCGTTACCTAGTTGAAACTGTTTACCGATTAACTCAAATTCTGACCAAGGTGTCATACCTTCTAACACAATATTCGGGCGAAATCGGCCTACATCAATGTGGCTACCTGCCCTTGCTGTTAATTGGTCTAGTGTTGCTTGACTGAGTAAAGAAATGTGTACGGGTTCTCTGTCAGGATAGCGAGTTTCGCCACTGCTATTTCCTGCTAAATACAAAGGTGAGCGTTGCGGGTGTCTGGCTTCCTTGGTGGGTTCAATGGTGGCTAGATATTCGGTAAAAAAGCTGCTAATGCGATCGCGCCCCGCTGCTGTATTGGTTGCTGCTGTTAATACTTCCACTCCTCGCTGCTTAACTGTTAAAACTGCTGTTTCTGGTTCATACTCACAGGATAGGGCTGCTAAAGCCGGCCAATCGTTTTGGACAGCAAAATGTTTTTTGCTCATCCAAGGCAAATTTTCCGTGAAATTTTTTTCCGTTTCAATATAATCTGCAAAGATTAAGGCAAAAGCTCGATCGCCCTTAATGCCGTGTCCTGATGTTAAGTCCAAGTCAGACATTGGTTGCGGTGTCAGACCTTTAATGGGGTAAGTAAATAATTGTTTTATGGTTGGTGTTGTCATCTTTTTAAGACCAGGTAAATTCAACTATACTCTTCCCCGGCTCCAGGGGAAGTAGGAGGAAAAAAATGGGTTACTAACAGGAACAAATTAGATTTCAACAGTCGCTCAAGCTAGCAATTTATAGCGACGGATATCTGGCGGTGCAACTGCTAAACCTTCTAATTTCATCACAGCCTCTTGAATGTGATTTGAAGCCAGATGTAGTTCCAGTAAATCGGAGCTTTCCCACTCTTCAACAAAGGTAAAATCAGTGGGGTCTGCCTGATTTTGCAGCAGTTCGTATTTGATGCAGCCCGGTTCTTGGCGAGTTGGCTCCATAATGCTCAGTAACAGGGATTTAAGTTCGGCTACTTTTTCGGGAAAGGCGACGAGGCGTGCGACTACTCGCAAGGTTGGTTGTGACATAGGGGCCAGGAAAAAAGAGAAATACAAATAATATGATACCTTCTGGTCTTAATCTTTGGGATAAAAGCGCTTATTTTTGATTGAATATTCCCAGGCGATCGCCTCTGGGTCTTTTTCGCTGCTCCACTGCGCAAACTCTGGCTTGAGTTTCCACTTACCGATGGTGCTAGCGTGAACTTTAAATCTGCGGGATAGTTCGGTCTGGGTAAAAGATATTTTGGGATTTCTAGTGGCTTTTTTGGGGGAAATGGGGAATAAATCAGGACTTTTAATTGAGACTTTTTGCGGATTGGTTTCTGCTGGTTTGACAGGAATTTCTCCGATTTGCCCAGGAATTGTTTCGGCTATATTCCCAGCAGGAGCTACTTGGAAATAATACAAGATTCCGCCTTGCTCTGTCACTTCAAAATCTGCACCAAACTCAGAGGCGCGCTCGTCTAGATACTCTTGAACTTTAGCTCCAGGGAGTTTGGCATTCATCGCCAAATCCAAAGCAGTGACTCGCCCTTGATTTTCCTTGATTAATCGGTAGAAAACTGAGTCTAAATGAGCGATTTTTTGTTTTTGTTGCTGCTGGTACAGCTTGTAAGCCCAACCCATACCTGCGGCGGTGGCGATCGTCCAAAACATCCCTCCCGACTCAAAACTGGCAACCGCCGTTAAGGAAATAGGCAAAAGTAGGGTAAGATATCCCCAAATGTTACCTTTCTGTAGGTTATTGCTGTTTTTTACCATAGTTCCTAAATAGGGACGTAGTGAGGATTAATGTACTTTTTACCAAAACAAATTGCTATCATTCCGCTCGTTGCTGCTTGCTGTCTGTTAACTGTTAGTTGCAACAAAGACAACCGAGTTGTCGAATGTACTAAATTGACAGAAATTGTCACTAAAGGCAACGCACTGATTGAAACTAAAAAAGACAGCAACGATACAGGGACTACCAAGAACTTAGCTAAAGACTTAAACCAAACATCGAAAGAATTAGAGTCTCTGCCAGTGACAGACACCAACCTCAAAGAATTGCAGAGCCAGTCAGTCAAATCGTTCCGGGAAATGGGTCAAGCAATTGGAGACATAGGCAAAGCTCTTGAGGCTGGAAATCGTGCTTCTACAAGTATAGAAGGTCGAGAGCAAATCCGAAAAGCTCAAGCAGATATTATCAAAGCTGGACAGCAGGCGAATGAAGCCGCAGCCACTCAAGATGCTGTGACTCAGAAACTGATTAATTACTGTAAGAGCAAAAGTCAATGATGGATTTCTAAATTCAAAATATATCGACCTAGTTGCACTTTTTCCGACCACAGTTCGTATTCTAATCGCAGGTGTTCCGGTTCCGGCTTTCCTGTGAGAATTAATTGGCGGGTGAAGTTGCGAAGCCGTAACTGTTCAGGAGTTACTAGGGATTCTCCCTGAAGCCAATAACGACTCAGGCCGTACATCCCTCGCTCCCAGCAGTGACGGTAACTGTATTTGCCGTTTCCTTGCATAGTCATCACTACTCGATAGGGGGAAACTTCTAGCCACAGCAACCGCGGTTTTGTAGTAGTTGGTAAGATAGAAACTGGTTCGTTCGAGCCATCGCTAAATGTGCGATCGAGTATGGCTGGTTCGTGCAACAATAAGTGAAAGCGATCGGTGTCTTTTTGATACAGTGTACCAGCAGTTTCAACGACTGACCAGAGGGGTAAATCTGTGGAGATCAGCGATAGACTTACAGGCTTGCGGTGATGCGTCAGCATAATAATAAAAAATCTAGAATTTGTGATGGAAGATCAAAGGATAGAAACCAGCAGATTTTGTCTCATACATCAAAAATGTAACATGGCCGATCGCAAATCTCCAATTGTGTCGATCGTCATTCAAAAGTTAACAGTTTGTAAGCTTACGTAAATACACGGATAGAAATTGTAAACTTTTCGTAATATTTGGTTTTTTTGTGTATATTACTGACTAATGACTAGGAAGACGCTAGGATAACTAACGCCATCTCATCACAGTTTATCTCAATGCAAGCTGCCATTATAACCACTACCCAAATCGGTGAAAGTCAAACTTTAAGCATTCAAAAACCCGCATCTGGCTGGTCGCTACAAGGTCGGATTCGGATTCCGGGCGATAAATCAATTTCTCACCGAGCTTTGATGTTGGGTGCGATCGCCCACGGTGAAACAACTATTCAGGGCCTGCTGCTGGGAGAAGACCCCCGGAGCACTGCTAAATGTTTCTCACTCCTGGGAGCCAAAGTTTCGGAACTCAACACGGAATTGGTAACAGTCGAGGGTGTGGGAATTGGCGCATTAGAGGAGCCTGTGGAAGTCTTGGATGCGGGTAATTCGGGGACGACTATGCGGTTGATGTTGGGGATTTTAGCCTCTCATCCAGGGCGTTTTTTTGCGGTGACGGGGGACAGTTCCCTGCGATCGCGCCCCATGTCCCGTGTCATTAAACCGCTACAACAAATGGGAGCACAAATTTGGGGGCGGCGAAATAATTCTCTAGCACCTTTAGCGGTACTGGGACAGCAATTAAAAGGGATTCACTACCATTCCCCCATCGCCTCGGCTCAAGTTAAATCTTGTATTCTACTGGCAGGTTTGATGGCGGAGGGAGAAACGACTGTTACTGAACCGGCTTTGTCACGAGATCATAGCGAACGAATGTTGCAAGCTTTTGGAGCGAAATTAACGGTAGATCCTGAAACTTGTAGCGTTACAGTGACAGGTTCTGCTCAACTCCAAGGGCAGAAAGTAATTGTACCAGGAGATATTAGTTCGGCGGCTTTTTGGTTAGTTGCTGGGGCGATCGTCCCTGGTTCCGAGTTAGTAGTGGAAAATGTCGGTGTCAACCCAACTCGTACAGGCATTTTGGAAGCTTTAGAAATGATGGGAGCTCACATTGAACTGCAAAATCAGCGGGTGGCGGCTGGAGAACCGGTAGCCGATATTTTGGTGAAGAGTTCCGCCCAGTTGCGGGGATGCACCATTGCTGGTGACTTAATTCCCCGACTGATTGACGAAATTCCGATTTTGGCAGTAGCGGCGACTTTTGCATCTGGTACAACCATGATTCGGGATGCGGCCGAGTTGCGAGTCAAAGAGAGCGATCGGCTAGCTGTGACTGCTGCGGAACTCAACCGCATGGGTGCTCAAATTACCGAGTTACCCGACGGTTTAGAAATTACCGGAGGAACTTCTTTGACCGGCGCTGATGTTGATAGTTACACAGACCATAGAATCGCGATGAGTTTAGCGATCGCAGCCCTGAATGCCAGGGGAACTACTAATATTCATCGAGCCGAAGCTGCGGCTATTTCCTACCCAGATTTTACCGCTACTTTGCAACAAATTTGCCATCCAAATTGATAATAGTTATTGGTTATTGGTTATTGGTTATTTGTTGTTTGTTATTTGTTATTGGTTATTTGTTGTTACAACTAACCACTAACTCTTCGACGCAGTTTGTCCTGCGCTTCGACTGCGCACTGGCCTACCGCCGCGAAGTCGAAGGGCTAGCGGGCAGGGCAACTAACCACTAACCGCTAATCACTCACAAATAACCACTAACCAATAACTACTCTCTTTAAGAATCTTTGCCGATAACTTGTTCTTTTAAAGATTCTATTTCTGCTAGCAATTCTTGGCGATCGGAAGCTTTGAGCAAATAGCGGTAAACAAACCAACCTGCATATCCAAGGCCGATCAATTCAAAAGTTGGGGCTACCAAAGGCACTTCATTCAAAGCATTGAGTACAGCCAGGGTTACTTTGACACTTACGGCACCTGTCAAAATTAAACCCACGGTGACGATCGGCTTTTGATATTCGGCGAAAAAATTGGATACATAGACTGGCAGTTCTGACAAAATCGTCAAAACTTGGTCTTTAATATCTTGGAACTGTCCTGCTGTAGTCTCTGGGGTTTCGATTTTCGCGATCGCACCTGGTTTCTCAATTACCATGTCGATTTTGGTGACTTCAGTGATTGTTTTTGTTTCTTCGGCAAAATTATCCTGTGTCATTTGATACTTTCCTCAATTGTTAAGTTAAATTGCAACCTGAGAATTGCTGCCGTCTAATTATCCGGTAATTAGTACAGCAAAGTTTCACAAATTGCAAGTAAAAAGGACTGACGCAGAAACTGGGTTTAATGAACAAAGATACAGGGTGGACTGCTTTAATCCTGGCAAGCAATGGAGATCTTATTTTTTTACTCGATCGAGGCTGATTTGATTGAGACAAGGGCGTCCTTGTGCAAAATCAGTGATATTGCTGATTGTTGTGGTAGCAATATTTCTCAAAGCTTCCTCAGTGAAAAAAGCTTGATGACCGGTAATTAAGACGTTGGGGAAAGTTAACAGACGCTGAAATATGTCGTCTTGAATTACTTGATTTGACAAATCATCAAAAAACAAGTCGGTCTCTTGTTCGTAAACATCTAAACCCAGGTATCCTATTTTACCAGACTTCAGTCCTTGAGTTACGGCTTTGGTGTCAATCAACTGACCGCGACTGGTATTAACCAGCATCACCCCTTCTTTCATCTGATTGACGGCTGCTGCGTCGATCAGGTGGTAGGTTTCTGGTAGCAGGGGACAATGGAGACTGACGATATCGGCAGTAGCAAATAGTTCTGGTAGCGACAGATATTCCATCCCCATCCCCAGACAATCGGGGTTTTGGGACACATCGTATCCTGTGAGGCGACATCCAAATCCGTGCAGAATTTTGGCGGTAAGTGCACCAATTTTCCCAGTACCAACGATTCCGACAGTTCGTCCGTGCAGATCGAAGCCCAACAGCCCTTCTAGGGCGAAATTGTTTTCCCGGACGCGGTTGTAGGCGCGGTGGATTTTGCGGTTGAGGGATAAAATCAGGGCGACGGCGTGTTCGGCGACGGAAAAGGGAGAATAGGCGGGTACTCTGAGGACAGTGAGTTCTAAGTCGCGGGCTGCTGCTAAATCAACGTGATTGAAGCCGGCGGATCTCAGGGCGATTAAGCGGACACCTGTTTGGGCGATCGCACTTAGTGTTTTGGCATCTAATTGGTCGTTGACGAAGGCGCAGATGGCGGGTAATCCTGTCGCCAAAACGCTTGTTTCCATAGTGAGGCGGGGTTCAAAAAAAACTAAGTCGTGTTGGTCATCGACATTGGCTGCTTCCAGAAATGTGCGATCGTAGGATTTGGTACTGAATACGCCGACTTTCATGATTTTTGCCCAAAATTATGGGAATATTTAGCAATTTTTTCCAAATTAACTGTACACCAAAAATTATACAACTACCACATTTGAATTATGTATTTTAAGAGCCACTAAAAAGAATGTTATAATATTAAGTTGGCATTCAAATTCGGGTGTTGTTTTGCCCGCTTGAGGGAGAATTTTGGCATGAGTTACGTATTTGGCATAGATGGCGGTGGTACTAAGACTATTTGTCTGTTGATGGATGAAAATCAGGTGGTTTTGGGACGCGGTGAAGCAGGGCCATCAAATTATCAAACACTGGGAATAGAGTCAGCCAAACAATCGATTCAATTGGCGATCGAACAAGCTGTAATTTCCGCTAACATCAACCCCGATAGCCATCTAAAAATAGAAGCAATTTGTCTGGGATTAGCAGGAGTCGGACGTCCGAAAGACGTGGAAATCCTGCAATTTTTAGTACAGAACTTGCAGTTGACTCCTAATTTACCCGTTACTCGGTCTTTCGGGCCCAGAAATATTATAATTTCCAGTGATAGCGCGATCGCACTGGTAGGCGGTACGGGCCATCCAGTCGGCCTCGCCATTATTTCCGGTACAGGATCGATTGTTTTCGGACAAAACCGCCTGGGAAAAACTAAACGAGTCGGGGGTTGGGGATATATTTTAGGGGATGAAGGTAGCGCCTACAACATCGCCATTCAGGGTTTGCAAGCTGCTTTGAGGTTCTACGATGGACGGCAAGTTCATACCACACTTGCAGATAAATTTCAAATACATTTAGGCCTAAAAAACCTGGAAGACTTGGTAGAAGTCGTTTACCGACGCGGTTGGGGAGTGAAGGAAATTGCTGCTTTAGCACCCATTGTCGATCGCGCCGCCGCAGAGGGCGATCTTATAGCTGAGGGGATTATGGATAGTGCAGTGGCCGAATTAGTTTTAGCAACAAAAACAGCAATTTCAGGGCTGTTTAACCAAACAGAAGAATTTGAAATTGTGCTGATCGGAGGTGTGTGGGGTGGCGAGGGAAATTGCCAGAGTCGGTTTGAAACTGCTATAAGTGCGATCGCCCCTAACGCCCAAGTAATTGCACCCCGACACGAACCAGCTTTCGGTGCCGGCTTGTTAGCCTTAAATACTCTTAACAATTGAATCTTGAGTCTTGAGTGTATCTACCTTATCTTCCCAAACTTCTAAATTTTCCTGAGTCGATCGATTTTGGGAATTTTTAAAACTTTTGATTATCTACCTTATCTTCCCAACTTGAGGAATTCCCACCTGTCATCATTAAACTATCAAAGGAACGGGAAATCAGAAAAAGTTTAGCAGTTGTGCATTACCAAGTAAAGCAAAACCGAAGCAAGGAGACAATTTATATGATTACTTCTCAAACATGGCGATCGACCACCGCAGCCATCCTCGCCCTAGGAATTACCCTAGGAACCAGTATCCCACTGGTGGTAGCGAATCCCGCCACAGCCCAAAGATACTCCCAATTAGATAGTAGTATCAGAATTCCAGCCGGCAGTATAATTCCAGTGAGCTATGAAAAAGATAAAATTGTTGTTACTCCCGATGAAACTGCACCTTTAAGTTTAAGAGTAGCACGAGACATCCGCACGGCTCAAGGTAGAGTTTTAATCCCCGCAGGTAGTGAAATTGTCGGTCAACTGCAACCTGCTAGAAGGGGTAATCAAAAGGGTACTCAATTTGTGGCTACAGAACTAATTGTTAACCGCCGCCAACGCTATCGGATTGATGGAAATTCTGGCATTATTACCAGAACCGAAAAAATTCAAAAAGGTGCTAACGGAGGTTCCATCGCCCAAGGTGCAGGATTGGGCGCAGCAGCAGCAGCAGCCCTGGCTGGGATTACCGGCGACAAAGCCATCGCCACTGAAGAAGTATTGGGTGGTGCTGGGATTGGTGCTTTAGCGGGGGTATTGTTCGGGCGACGCAGTGTGGATGTGATTGTGATTCGCCCGCAAACAGATTTGGGAATCAGATTGCGATCGGATATCGTCTTGCGCTAAAATCAAACTCTTTCTAATTTCTTTTGGTGTGGGCTTCTTGGCTGCCCAAAAAAGCAATTTAGATGGGTTAAATCCTAGCAGTTTTTAGTGGTAAAACATTGTCGATCGCAAATTTATTATCTCCCGAACATTGGCTAGGCATACTATTCAGGTTATGCCTAGCCTTATTAGTTGGTGGAATTATTGGGTGGGAACTTGAAATACTCACCCCCGCTAAAGCAGCGGTGATTCTTGACGCTTCATAAGAATTAATGCGGGATGCGGGAAACTCAGAGACTTTAGTCCTGAGAGGGAAGCGGCGCGGGGGACTTCAGTCCCCGTGTTCTTTCTTTAGTTGGCCGAGTGATGTGGATCTTCTATATATT
>JAHRFD010000023.1 GCA_020882975.1 Microcoleus sp. EPA2
GGTGGGGCACACCGAAATCAACGCTTGGGGACAGACCGATCTCTACTCTTTGATGGCAGCATCAACGAGCAAATCGACTGATTGATCCAAGAATCCCCGCGCCTTCAAGGCCGGGGAGTGTCAACAGACCAAATTTTCTGGACAAATTTGTCGATGTTGACCCCTCGAAGGCTACTCAACCGTACCTACAAGTCTAGCAAGGGATCAGAGAGATTACGAGAGTATGGCATTGGGACAGAGAAAAATATGCAGCGTTTACAGATAACCAGAATGTTTACAGATAAATTTGCCTCCTATTCATTCTCCAGCAGCCTCAGCCGACGCAGCGAATCTATCCGCTACAGCTTTCAAAGCTATGCGATCATATCTACGAGTCTACTTACGAACTGATATATCAACTATATTTCCCACACGACTCAGCAGCCGCCGCGAGTCTATCCATCACTGCTCTACCAATAACTGCCAACTCATATCGTTACCCTTTTCCCAATACTCAACAGCAGACCCAGAGACTCCCAATAGCCTACCAAAAGCGCTAAAACTCAGGTCGCCACGGGCTAGCTTCACAACGTCGCTCAGTTTTTTCTTAGCTTCTGCGTCCACAGTATCAGCCACGAGATAACCACAATTCCTAGTTTACAGATCAATCTGCCTCATATTCATTCTCCAGCAGCCTCAGCCGACGCAGCAAATCTATCCGCTACAGCTTTAGCAATTAGCGCCACCTGACTCAGAGGCAAAAACTGAATTTTTTTGACAATATCGTTAATTTCTGGTGGTTGCGAGACTGGATTGCCATCCAAAAAGCTGAGAAACTCTTCCAGAGTATAGCCGGCTCTCGCTGCGAGCTTACCCAAGTTTTCAGTATCGGGAACCGTATCGCCTCTTTCCCAAAGCTGAACAGCAGTCGCAGAAACGCCTAAAAGCTTACCAAACGCTCGTTGACTCATTGTTCCACGAGCAGTTTTGATGATTTCACTAAGTTTTTGTCTATTTTGGATGTTCACAAGTTAAAAGCTACTCGACCGCACCTACAAGTAAACTGGTCAGTTTATAAATCATTATCATTCAATAGTTTGTTCTTTGACTTGTCATCATTGACAAACAAGTAACTTTAGTATAAAATTAAAAGTATAAATTTAGTAGCCCTGGATCTGAGTATCCCTCGCGATCCAGCAGTCAGAAAATAATGACTAATAGACGCACACAGAGAACACGCAACACCCGTCAAAGCCTCACAGCCTCCGGTTGGCTCAAACCTCAACGCTGGCAAATCTCCAAAAAAGAAGCCGCCGAAGCCCTGAGAATGCCGGTCAACCGCATAGTCAAAGTTTACCCCAAACAACATCAAGTAATAGTCGTTTACCTGAACAAGAAAGGACAAAAATGCAGTTCCTTTTTCAGCTACAGACTATTTGCCAGATGGCAGCAGGAGGCGATCGCAGCAATTGCCAGTTGTCGAAACCAGCAAATCCTATCACCCCTAGAAGTCATTGTACAGTACGACCTCGAACATTTCAAGTATCCAGTGGCGATCGCCGATGCAATTTGGGAAGCCCTACTCAACCACATCCGTCAAGTCATCAGGGAACAAAGGCTCAGCCTAGCTTGCGCCTAGTCCCCCATTAACCCCCACCTATGTCGATCGTGGTTAATGCTTGGGAAAATCGATTCCTGAGATGGATATTCCTTGCATCTTCTGTACATATCGTCCTTGAGCCGCTACACACTCTGCCATTTTTTGAGCCTGTATAGGTTGACTCCTGGGATCTGGTGAGGTGCCTCTATACTCCCACACACCCCCACGACCACTATTTATTACTTTTCCATTTTTTTCTAAGATTAACTCTTCTCCGGTAGCATCAATATAGAATTTCCCCTTTTGAAAAGACACGCTGCTAATTGTGATATCTTCCACTCCCTTGTAAGGATTTGCAGGGCCCTTGACAATCTTAATACAGATTCTATTGTTTTTATGTGCAATCTCTCTCCGGGAATTATTGAACATGGTTCCTTGAGAGTAGTAAGTTCCTGTGGGTAGAATTGTAGAATCTTGTTGATTACTTTGAGCATATGACAAGGATGAAATTGATAGAAGAATAGAACTAGCAATTAGTGTTTCGAGTACCCTAAATTTCACTTCGTTTAAAACTCCATTAAAATTGTTTTTTCCGCAGGGCTCAGAAACCGGGTTTTTTACGAAAATATTGCGTTGTAGCCCCCAGATCAGGTAAAAACCCGGTTTCTTTGTCGGAGTACAAAAGTCCATAAGGGCGATCAAACTCCGTAACTAAAGTAGATTTTGCCTTGACCAAATACTCGGTTTGTGAGATGAACCTGTGGTGGAATTTCTTAAGGGCGATCGGACTCTACGAAAGCAAAACGGGGATCGCGATCGAGTTTTGTCTTTGTTGAGAATTGACCATTGGAATAGCCACTAGATCTCAATTAGCCTACTGTGTCAATGATAAGTCAAAGAAGTCAACATTAACGCAGTAAGCTTTGGGGCAAAAAGTCTCTATACTAACACTTTTTACTTTTTTAATATTTAAAGATATGGATTCTATTTTGCCTTTTCCTACTATTTTCGAGCTTGCTTTTTCTCCATCCCTGTAAATAATAATAGTGCTAGGATTGTCTGGTTGATTAATTATAGAATTTATATCATTATCCGAAACTCCAAAATCTAACTTCAAATTTTCAGCTTTTGTTCTAGATTCAGTAGATGAAAGTTTACATGTTATCCCAACTCTGCCTGAACTACCCCGTAAGTTGGGTGACATATGTAACATGGATACATATAGGTTCTTACCAACAGGAACATCATCTCGCTTCTGGTGCCAACCAGCCTCTCCAGTATTTAAACAAGTCATTGATAGTAGGTCGGTAATATTTAAATCTTTTTTTACAACTGAAGTTAAATTTATGGAAGGGGTTTTAGGGTTTTGTGACGCAGGTATGATTGTAGGTGTAGGTTGAGGCTGTGCAGATGAAGTTGGAGATACAGGATTAGGATTCATATTAAAATGATGATCGTAGAAAGTAGCATCAAAAAAGTGAACATCTCCACATCCTGTATTTGTTCTACATCTAAATTCTATTGCTATAGAATCTCGTTCAGATATATTAAAATTTACTGATTTTTGCTCACCTGATTTTATGAATTGACTTGGTGCAGGATCACCATTAATGTAGACAGTGATCGTAGAAGTTCCACGTCCATCCATATAGTTGTTCTCATCTCCATCTTCTCTACCAAATTTAAGCTGAAGGCTTTTATGCCCTTCAGGGACTTTACAAGTTAGTAAAGAAATTGATTGCGCCCAGCCATATATATAGCCCATCTTGAAGGATGAGGTAAAAATTTGTTTCCCAATCGATATATCCTTACCTTGAGCGAATGAACTAATAAATCCTCCTGTTCCACTCTTCATAATACAATTTTTAGGCTCCAGTTTCACAACAGAGACTGAAGGTGCTGGTTCTGGCGAAGAAACTGATGGAGAATCCGAAGGAGTTGGTGATGGGGGAGATGAAATTGTAGGAAGTGGAGCTGGTGAAGAAGTTACTGGGGGAGAAGTTATTGGGGGAGAAGAAAATGGTGGATTAGAAATTGTAACAGAAGTTTCAACGCCTTTTGGGTGGTAATGGTTATAAGCTGTATATCCAATACTAACTATAATTCCCACACTACTCAAAGCTATAAATAGAGGGTGATCTCCCCAGGCTTTCCAAGACATACAATAGTAGACCCCACAATGATAACTTGAATAACAAAATCAATGACCTTAGAAATCTGACTTAAGCTACGTCGCTGCTATCAACTTCATATCCAATCATGTCTTTTTCGGAGAAGCATACATTTTGAGTTAAAGTATACTTTTTCTTGACAAACTACTGACTTTGTTATGACCATGAGTGGTAGAAATTTTCAAGGGCGATCACACCTTCGATCCGTTCAACAGTCCTTACCCAGACGACTCAGCCGCCGCCGCGAGTCTATCCATCACAGCTCTACCAATCACTGCCAACTCACTAATCGGCATACATTGAATTTTCTTCAGCAGCTCGTTGGTATTAACAGGTTCTGGCATTGGTTTACCTTCGAGATGAGCCATCAACTCTTCCATTGTAAAGCCCGCTTTTGCCGCAATCTGAGTCAAATTTTTCGTATCCGGGAGTACCTGGCCCTTTTCCCAATACTGAACAGCAGACCCAGAGACTCCCAATAGCCTACCAAAAGCGCTAAAACTCAGGTCGCCACGGGCTAGCTTAACAACTTCGCTCAGTTTCTTCCTAGCTTCTGCGTCCACAGTATTAGTCACCAGATCAACACAACTCCTAGTTTACTTATTTACCAAAGAATCTGTCTTTCTTGCTTGACAGCAAAAATTTTTCCAGTTAAAGTGTAAATACTTTTGAAATCGTAATTGTATTTATAGCTAATCAGGGGCAGTAAAAATGACTCGCAAGACACGCAACACACGTCAAAGCCTTACAGCCTCCGGTTGGCTAAAACCCCAGTGCTGGCAAATCTCCAAAATAGAAGCAGCCGAAGCTCTGAGAATGCCCGTAAACCGCATAGTCAAAGTTTACCCCAAACAACATCAAGTAATAGTCGTTTACCTGAACCAGAAAGGACAAAAATGCAGTTCCTTTTTCAGCTACAGACTGTTTGCCAGATGGCAGCAAGAGGCGATCGCCACAATTGCCAGTTGTCGAAACCAGCAAACCTTAGCACCCCTAGAAATCATCGTACAGTATGACCTCGAACATTTCAAGTATCCAGTGGCGATCGCCGATGCAATTTGGGAAGCCCTACTCAACCACATCCGCCAAGTCATCACAGAACAAAGGCACACCCAAAAATGCGCCTAAGTTCCCTATCAACCAATCAATTAGTAGAAGCAGCCAACTCAGCCAAACGTTCCTGCTGATCCTGAGAAATGCAAGTCTGAATAATCCCCTCAATATCCCCTTCCAAAACACTATTGAGCGAGAAATTCTCCCCTAAACGGTGATCGGTAGCCCGATTATCCTTATAGTTGTAAGTGCGAATTTTTTCCGATCGCGAACCAGTACCAACCTGAGCCAAACGCCGGGACTTCACCTCATCCTGCTGCTCTCGCAACTTCATCTCATAGAGCTTAGCCCGCAAAATCTGCATCGCCCGCTCCTTATTCTGCAACTGACTGCGCTCCTCAGTACAGAAAATCCGAATCCCCGTCGGCTTGTGAAACAAATCCGCAGCAGTTTCCACCTTGTTCACATTTTGACCGCCAGCACCGCCCGATCGCGCCGTACTCATCTCAATATCCTTCGGATCGATATGAATCTCCACCTCATCAACCTCCGGCATCACAGCCACCGTCGCCGTCGAAGTGTGTACCCGGCCGCCAGCCTCAGTCACAGGCACTCGCTGCACCCGGTGTACCCCAGCCTCAAACTTCAGCTTGCTGTAAACACTCTCACCCGTAACTTCCAGAATCACTTCCTTAAAGCCGCCCATTTCCGCCAGTGACTCGCTCACCAATTTTACCTGCCAGCCTTGAGTTTGAGCGTAACGCGAATACAGGCGCAGCAAATCTCCAGCCCAAATACTAGCCTCATCTCCGCCAGTACCAGCCCGAATTTCCAACATAATATTCTTATCGTCGTTGGGATCGCGCGGCAGCAGCAAAACCTTCAAACGGGTTTCCAAATTTTCCAGCTTCGATTCAAGTTCCTCAACTTCCAAGGCCGCCATTTCTTGCAATTCTCGATCGCCCGCAGCCTCTTTCAGAACTTGTTTCGCACCTGCTAAATCATCAGTCGTGGTTTTCCACAGCTCAAAAGTATCGACCACTTCTTCTAAGGACGATCGAGCCTTCGCTACCCGCTGAAACTCATAATTATCCCTAGCCACATCCGGGTCAGCCATGCGGCGAGTCAACTCATGAAAAGTTTGCTCTACCGACTTCAATTTATCCAGTAAATAAGATTCAGCCATTGTCAAATGTCCTCCGTCAATCGATTTGAGATTTGAGATTTGAGATTTGAGACTTGAGATTTGAGATTTTAGAATTAGACATCTCCAATAATTCCTGTGGGGTAGGCATGGGGCCTGCCCTAGCTAGCCTTTTGGGGAGATGTCTATTGAAGAGCAGTTGGAATAGAATGTTGCTCCAACTCAACTGCTGGCAAGGGCAAGTCTTCAATCTAAAATCTGCAATCCGAAGGCGGTAAATTGTCAGTAGAAAAAACTACTCTCAACAAACTGCGGACAAATGACAATCCGGCTACTTCTTCTTTTTGCCTTTAGCAGCAGCCTTAGCAGCATCCGCTTTCGGGTCTTCCATTTTAAGCGGGCCAGAAGAAGCATCTGCCTTCGGCATTTCCACTTCCGTCATGCCATATTTCCGCATAAAGCGTTCCACACGACCTTCAGTATCAATAATCTTCTGAGTCCCAGTATAAAAAGGATGATTCCCAGACCAAACATCAACTTGCAGCTTGGGTCTAGTAGAACCAACAGTCATCACAAGTTCCCCGTTGCAATAAACCTCAGCTTCGGGATACCACTGAGGGTGAATGCCATCTTTCGCCATTGTTTTTTACTCTCTATTTTTTTTACTTTACAACCATTTTAGCCGTGCTCGGACTTGCGTACCAACAACCGCCGCGATTTTGCCTTATATCTTTTGGAACCAGCGAGCGTCATCGGGCAAATAGACTTGAAAAAAAAGGAAGATAGAATCTGGATAATTTTGCATTCTTCCTTCTTCCCTCTTCCCTCTTCCTTCGATTACCGCTTGGAGTATTGAGGAGCCTTCCGAGCTTTCCGCAAACCGTACTTTTTCCGCTCTTTCGCCCGCGGGTCACGAGTCAAATACCCCTCTATCTTGAGAGGTTTGCGGTTATCAGGGTCTAATTGGCACAGTGCTCTAGCGACACCCAAGCGAATGGAGTCAGCCTGACCTGTCAACCCGCCACCTTCGACTTTTACTAAAATATCGTACTCATTTTCCAGACCCAAAGTTTCCAAAGGAGCCTTAGCCAGAGCCAAATAAGTTGGGTTAAATTGCAAGTACAAATCCCCTTCTTTACCATTGACAGTCAATATCCCAGTGCCGGGAACCAAACGTACTCGTGCTACGGAACACTTGCGACGACCAGTACCCCAGTACACCGCGCGGCCGGTATCTGTTGCTTGCATTACTCATTTCCTCCTGGAATCGTGTGAACAATTAATTCTTCTGGTTTTTGAGCAGCATGAGGATGCTCAGGGCCAGCGTAAACCTTCAGCTTAGTAAACAGTTGTCTGCCCAAAGCAGTGTGAGGTAGCATTCCTCGAATCGCTTCTTCCACAATTCTTTCAGGCAAACGTGCTTGCAATTTAGCAAAGGTTTCGGTTTTCATGCCGCCCGGTCTTCCAGAGTGGCGACGATAGATTTTCTGGGTACGTTTTTTGCCAGTAACAGCGATTTTGTCAGCATTGATGACAATTACAAAATCGCCGGTATCCATAGAAGGAGTGTAAGTGGGTTTGTGTTTTCCCCGGAGGTACATGGCAACTTCAGTTGCCAGACGACCGAGCCGTTGGTCGGCGGCATCGACCACGTACCACTTGTGCTCTAGGGAGTCTTGAGTAGGGACGTAACTTTTGTTCATTGTTTGTTGTTTTTTGTGAGTTAACTGTTAACTGTTAACTGTTGTCAGTTGTCAGTTCTTAATTGTTAGTTGTCAGTTTTTAATTATCAGTTGTCAGTTTTTAATTGTCAGCTTTTAATTGTTAGTTGTCAGTTGTCCTTAGTTTATATTAGTAATTACCTAATGACTACTGACTAATGACTACTGACTAATGACTAATGACTACTGACTACTGACTAATAACTAATTTTGGCTGAGTGTCATACCAAACTTCGGGAGGAAAGGGAAAGTCTTGATAGCCAACTCGCAGCAGGCACAAACCTTGAGCCGGGGCGGCATATTTTACCAGTTCTCGGCGTTCGTTGACCCAGATATCTGTAAAATTTTCGATCGCCCTTTCCCCGCGACCCACCTGCACCAGCAAACCCACCAGCAGCCGCATCATCCCGTACAGAAACCCGCTCGCCTGAACCTCGATATAGATCGTAGAGCCACAACGGTGACACTCTGCTGCTTGTACGTCCACCCAAGAATGCGGCCTGGCAGACCCCGCACGGTGGAAAGCTGCTAGATGGTGGTGCCCGATCAGGGGTACCATAGCTGCCTGAATCAAAGATTCATCCACAGGAGCGTGATAATAATGCCAAGCAAAAGGACGCACAAACAAATTAGGGGTCTGGTCTGTATAAAGGGTGTAGCGATAGCGCCGCCAACTGGCTGAGAACCGAGCGTGCCAGGTAGGTTCCACCTTTGCCGAAGCTCGAATTAAAATATCTTTTGCCAGTCGAGAGTTGAGAACGCTTGCCCAGCGGTGAGCTGGAATTGGGCCATCGGCATCAAAATGAGCTACTTGAGCCGCTGCGTGAACTCCCGCATCAGTTCTCCCAGCCGCGTGCAGCGTTACCGGACGCTCTAGAACATTGGAAATTGCTGTTTCAATCTCTTCTTGTACTGTACGCTGATTCGGCTGTCGCTGCCAACCGTGAAAGTCAGTGCCGAGATATTGGATGACAAGAGCAACACGCTGCATCGATTTGGGGTTGTCGATTTCCGATTTGGGATTTTCAGTCATAAATCAAAAATATCCAACCCAAAATTGAATTAAACCAGTTCGACGATTGCCATTTCGGAATTGTCTCCTTGACGGGGGACAGTTCGCACCACGCGGGTGTAGCCACCGTTACGTGAGCCGTACCGTTCTTTTGCCGCATCAAACAGTGCGTGTACTAACTGTTTGTCATAGATAAAGCCCATAGCTTGGCGGCGAGCGGCTAAGGAGCCATCTTTTGCCAGAGTAATCATTTTGTCCGCCTCTGAACGCAGCGCTTTGGCGCGGGCGAGAGTAGTAGTAATTTTACCGTGACGGATTAATTCGGTGGTCAGCGAGCGCAGTAGTGCGCGACGCTGGTCAGCCGGTTTATTGAGTTGGGGGACGCGACAGCGATGACGCATAGCAGTTGGTAATTGGTAATTGGTAATTGGTAATTGGTAAGTAAATAGTTTTGAGTTATGAGTTTTAAATTTTGTATTTAAACCTCATCCACAAGCGTGGCCTTTGGAGCTAGCCGTGGCTAAATCAAAACTTTGTTACTCATTACCGTTGGATTAACTTTTAGCTGATTTTTCCTGTGGCAAAGTAATGCTCAGGCGCTTTTGCAAAGCTTCAATCACTTCCTCTGCGGACTTTTGCCCGAAGTTTTTGATTTCGAGCAAGTCTTCTTGGGTATAATCCAATAGGTCTGCGACGGAGTTAATCTGAGCCCGCTTGAGACAGTTGTAAGCCCGTACTGACAATTGCAATTCCTCGATCGGAATTTGGCTTGTAGGATCGGTTACACCTTGAGATTCGGGTTTGAGGGAATCTTGGGTGATGTCTTTGAGAGGTGCAAACAGGTCTACCAGGATGTGAGCAGATTGACTCAGAGCTTCTTGAGGAGTCACGCTACCATCAGTCCAGATTTCCATAATCAGCCTGTCTTTCTCGACAGTGCCGCCTACGCGAGCGTCTTCAACACTATAGTTGACCCTCCGAATCGGCATAAAAATGGCATCTATGGACAGAAAATCCAAAGCAGCTCCATCATCGCGACTACGGTCTACAGCTCGGTATCCGATCCCTTTTTCAATTCTGAATTCCATTTCCAGAACTGAGCCTGGGGAGAGAGTCGCAATATACTGAGAGCGATCGATTATTTCTACCTCAGAAGGTACATCGAATCTATCTGCGGTAACTGTGACGGGTCCTTCGATCCGCAATCTACCTATTTGTGGCTGCTGAGAATGAGTTTTGAGGACGACCTCTTTCATATTCAGCAGGATTTCGAGAACATCTTCTCGTACCCCTTCGATCGTGGCAAACTCGTGATTGACACCTGCGATGCGGACTGAAGTTACTGCTGTTCCTTCCAGATTTGACAGCAAAACTCGTCGCAGTGCATTCCCAACCGTTGTTCCTTGACCGCGGTCGAGGGGTTCTAGGACGAATTTTCCGTACTGACTCCGGTCTTTGTCAGTATGAGACTCTATACATTCAATTTGAAACTGCGCCACGGAGTGACCTCCCTTTTCCACTTTGGATTTTTGATTTTGGATTTTAGATTGCAGAGCATACCCCTGAACGGATTTCGGATTTTGGATGGACGGGGCCATAGTTGAAAGCATTAGTTTTTGGCTTTCAGCAATTAGCCATTATCCAAAATCTAAAATCTAAAATCTCAAATCGTTTTAGACTCTACGTCGCTTGGGAGGGCGACAGCCGTTGTGAGGAATTGGGGTAACATCTCTAATCAGAGTAATTTCTAGTCCAGCCCCTTGCAGCGCCCTAATTGCAGTTTCTCGACCTGCTCCTGGTCCGCTGACCATTACTTCTATTTGGCGCATCCCTTGGTCATTGGCTCGGCGGGCTGCACTTTCTGCTGCTGTTTGAGCTGCGAAAGGCGTTCCCTTTTTAGCTCCTTTAAAACCGCTCGAACCTGCTGATGCCCAGGATATGACTTCGCCATTGAGGTCAGTAATAGTCACAATCGTGTTGTTAAAGGTAGACTGGATGTAGCCTACCCCATTCGGTACATTCCGTTTCTGCTTTTTTGCACCAGATTTCTTGCCTGTTTGTGGTCGCGCCATATGAGTCTCTTTAACTTTTCTGTCAACTAATTTCCCGAAGCGCTAGGAGCCAGCAGCCCCCAGCGTAATTTTCCCAAAAAGATATTACTTCTTGGAAGGTGCTTTTTTCTTGCCCGCAACTGTGCGGCGGACACCCCGGCGGGTTCTGGCGTTGGTGCGGGTTCTCTGGCCTCTAACTGGCAATCCCAAACGGTGACGCCGACCGCGGTAAGTCCCAATATCCATCAGGCGCTTGATGTTCATTGACTCCCAGCGCCGGAGGTCTCCTTCGATCTGGTAGTTGCTTTCTACATGAGCCCGCAGGGCGGTCACATCTGCTTCTGTTAAATCCTTGACACGAGTGTCAGGATTTACGCCTGTTGCAGCGATAATTTTCTGGGCCCGAGACAGGCCTATTCCGTAAATGTATGTCAAACCTATTTCGACGCGCTTATCGCGTGGAAGGTCTACCCCGGCAATCCGTGCCACACTTTTGTCTCCCTAGTTTTCCTGTTTGGCTACAATGTTGAATTAGGCAGCAGCTATCTGCAATTCCTAATTTTCCGATTTTCTAACCCTGGCGTTGTTTGTGTTTTGGGTTAGTACATATCACCATCACTCTGCCTCGACGGCGGATGACGCGACATTTTTCACAAATTTTTTTGACAGATGCTCGAACTTTCATCTTTCTTCCTGCCTGGAGAACGCCACCATACCGGAGAGTACGCCTGCGGGCACTGCCTGTATAGCGGTGGGAGGAGAGGCAGGGCAAGGTGTAGGCCTCTCCTCGATTAATTTTTATGAAGCGGGGGTTATTTGATGAAGGAACCCGCTGGTCCCCACTCCCACTACTGGGGTCAAGTTCGCCTGCTTTCAGACTGTTAGCGATCGATACTTTCACGGTGTAGCAATGACTTAACCCTGTACACCGGTGGGTTGTTGACGTCCTTCTCGGCAACACTACAAACGTAGCATTATAGCATAAATTTGACGGGTTTTACCAAATTCTCTCTAATTAAACTTAGAATTAGTTTTTAGAAAGTTTTATCTAAGCCTATTTTTTACGAAGGCGATAAGTGATCCGGCCCTTGGTTAAGTCGTAGGGGGTTAATTCGACTTTGACGCGATCGCCAGGCAGAATTTTGATGTAATTGCGACGGATCTTGCCGGAAATGTGAGCTAGGACATTAAACCCATTATCTAGGTCAACCCGAAACATCGCATTGGGCAGGGATTCCGTCACTGTCCCTTCCATTTCAATTAAATCTTGCTTAGACAATTTGGTATTTACCTCAACTCTACATTTGATTAACTAGGAGTTTCCCGGCTGCTACAAAAACTTATTTATTGGTAAGTGTGAAACTAGCACAGGAAAGGGACACTCGATCGACTTAAGGACTCAACCAACCCCTAACTTTATCCTTAATTGAATAAACCTAAAGTTGTGTCAATTAGATTGACGTTTGAGCACAAAAAGCTCCTAGTTAACACATCTTAGCAAAAGTTGTTGGCGGGTAACAGGCTCGATTGAGAAGGTTCAAGAGTTTCGCGAAAGAACTTGTTGCAGTTGAGCGGTAACTTCCTGCATGGAGCGATCCCCATCAACTGCCACCAATTGTTCGCGGTCTCTGTAAAACTCAATCAAAGGTTCAGTTTGCTCGCGATAAACTTGCAACCTACGGCGAATGGTTTGCTCATTGTCATCTTGGCGACCCCGTGACAGCAGGCGAGTCACCAAAACATTGTCAGGAACATCCAAATTCACTGCCCTCAGAGCACAGTCCTTCCCAGACGTGGGACCCCCACCAGGAACATCGCACAGTAGTGTGTCAAAAAACGCTGCTTGTGGGACGGTGCGAGGAAAGCCGTCTAGAATCCAGCCAGCCTTAGCATCTGGTTGATTCATGCGTTCTTGTACGATATCCATCAATAACCCATCGGGAACCAACTCACCAGCATCCATGTAGGCTTTGGCTTTTTCACCCAAGGGAGTTTTCGCCACTACGCAGGCGCGTAGGATATCACCAGTAGAAATGTGGGGTATTTTCCAGAGAGCTGCTAAAAGCTGAGCTTGAGTTCCCTTTCCTGCCCCTGGAGGCCCCATAAAAATCAATTGCATTGGGATTACTTCACCATTCCTTCATATCGTTGGGAGATGACGTAAGTTTGAATTTGCTTAGCAGTTTCGATCGCCACACCTACTAGAATCAGTAAGGAAGTTGCGCCAAAGCCTCTAAAAGTTTGCACTCCGATCGCGCTTTCGACAGCAGTTGGTACAATTGCCACCAGACCGAGAAATATCGCTCCCAAGAAAGTCAAACGATTCAAAACCTTCTCCACATAATCGCTCGTTTTTTGACCAGGACGAATCCCAGGAATACTAGCACCCATTTTCTTCAAGTTCTGAGACATATCTACGGGGTTGACAATCAACGAAGCGTAGAAATAGCTAAAGAACAGAATCAAAGTCAGATAAAATAGTGCGTAAGCCCAGGGTGCAGGTCCATTGGGACTCAAAACATTAGCCACTTGCACCAGAAACGGGTTATTGAGAGATTGAGCTAAGAAAGAGGGAACAATCAATACCGAGGATGCAAAAATAATCGGCATCACTCCACCTTGATTTAAGCGCAGGGGTAGATAACTGCGACTCTCCCGATACACTTTGCGACCGACTTGGCGACGGGCGGAAATAATCGGAATCCGGCGAATACCTTCCTGAACAAAAACAATCCCTACAATCGTCACCAAAAATACCAGCAGCAGCACAATTACGCGACCAACAACTTGCGTGTCTCCACTTTGAGCCAATTCAAAAGTTTGTCCCAGAGAACGTGGCAAAACTGAAACAATGTTGATAAAAATCAGCAAAGACGCTCCATTACCGATACCTCGTTCTGTCACCACTTCCGATATCCACATCACAAACATCGATCCAGCAGTCAAAGCCAAAGCGGTTTGTGCAATGAATAAAGGTCCTGGAACTTGAGCAAAAGGGCTAACCCAAATCGCTATGCCAACGCTTTGCAGAATTGCCCAGCCCAAAGAAACGTAACGAGTAATTTGAGAAATCTTGCGTCGCCCCGCTTCCCCTTCATTTTTCTGCAACTCTTCTAAACTTGGTAAAGCCGCTGTTAGAAGCTGCACAATAATTGAAGCATTGATGTAGGGCAAAATCCCTAGAGCAAAAATCCCCAAAGCTGAAAGCCCGCCCCCGGAAAATAGATCCAAAAAGCCAATCAAAGGGCTATTTTGAACATTTTGGGAAAAGGCGACGCGATCGATGCCGGGGACTGGTAAGTGGACACCCAAGCGCACTAAAATCAATAAGCCGATGGTAACGAGGATGCGGCCCCGCAAACCCGCAGCTTGGGCCATCTGCATGAAAGTTTCTTGTGCAGTTGGCGCTTTTTCTCTACTAACGTCCATAGTTACGATTTGGGATTTTAGATTTGGGATTTTAGGCTAAATGATTTTTTGATAGCAGCATTGAGGATTTGAGATTTGGACACATTCTCAAACCTCAAATCTTTAGGCAACTAATTCACAACTGCCGCCAGCGGCTTCTATTTTTGCCTTAGCACCTGCGGTAAAAGCAGCGGCTCGGACTTGCAGAGGTACATTTAATTCCCCATCTCCTAAGATTTTGAGCGGACCGTCGTCAGTAGTGACGATTTTTGCTTGAATCAAAGAGCTGAGAGTTACTTCTGTGTTTGCTGGCAGCGATGCTAATTTACTGACATTGATGATAGTGTACTCTTTACGGTTCACTAAAGGGAAGCTTTTGAGTTTGGGGAGGCGGCGGTAAAGAGGATTTTGACCTCCTTCAAAACCGGGTCTAGTGCCGCTACCGGCTCTAGATTTTTGACCGCGCATCCCTTTACCAGAGCTCGCGCCTTGACCGGCAGCAATACCTCTACCCAAGCGGCGGGGGCGTTTTGTGGAGCCCGCTTTTGGTCGGGCGTCTTGCAATCTCATAGTTTTGGTAATTGGGTTTGCAGTAGGAAGTGAGTTGTGAGTGAGGTAGTTTTGAGTTTCTGAATTTTTTGATTCTCAACTCAAAACTTGCAGTGTTCCATTGTCTAACCGTAGAGGTTTTCTACTGGAATGCCGCGCTCTTGAGCTACTTCGGATAGGGTACGAAGTGTGGATAGGGCATTGACGGCTGCTCTAGCATTGTTTAATGGATTTCCCGAACCTAGCTGTTTGGCTAGGATGTTGCGGACTCCTGCTAGTTCGAGAACAGTTCTGACTGCTCCCCCTGCAATTACCCCTGTTCCAGGAGATGCCGGTCGCATCATGACTTTGGCTCCGCCGCCAGCACCGTTGATGGGGTGAGGAATTGAGTTAGCTTTGGTCAAAGGCACTTCAATCAGGTGCTTTTTGCCGTCAGCGACGCCTTTTTTAACGGCACCGATGACGTCGCTAGCTTTGCCTACTCCAACCCCAACTTGACCGCGTTCGTTACCGATAATGACTATGGCGCGGAAGCTGAGTTTTTTACCGCCTTTGACTACTTTGGTAACGCGGCGAATCTGAACTACCCGTTCTTGCCATTCGGATTCTTTTTCGCGCGTTTTGTTGTTGCTTTTTTTCTTGTTGCGCTGTTCTTTTTGTTCTGCCATGTTTTGTGCTTGGGGAATTGAGGATTAGTAATTGGTAGTTGGAAAATAGAAATTAACAATTAGGAATTAAGAATTTTATTGTAGATTCTTTTTTCCTTCTTCCTTATTCCTTCTTCCTTATTCCTTCTTCCTTCTTGTTTCTTCCTAAAAGTCTAACCCGGCTTCGCGAGCTGCGTCGGCAAGGGCTTTGACTCTACCGTGGTAGAGGTTGCCTCCGCGATCGAAGACGACTTTGGCTATGCCGACGCTGGAACAGCGTTTGGCTATCAACTGACCTACTTGCACGCTGGCGAAGCAGTTGGCTCCCGAACTGAGAGCTGACTTTAATTCCGGGTCTAGGGTTGACGCGGCGGCTAAAGTGTGCTGGGTGCTGTCGTCGATGACTTGAGCGTAAATGTGCTGTTGCGATCGAAATACCGCTAATCTGGGGCGTTCGGAGGTCCCGAACACCTTGCGCCGCACGCGGCGGTGTCTGCGGTGGACTGATTCTTTGCGAGTAAGCTTCATGTCTACTTCTTACCTGTTTTGCCTGTTTTACCAGCTTTGCGGCGGACGACTTCGCCACTGTAGCGAATGCCTTTGCCCTTGTAGACTTCAGGCGGACGCACTGCGCGGATGCGGGCTGCTGTATTGCCTACGAGTTCTTTGTCAATGCCAGAGACAATGACGTTGGTGTTGCCTTCTACTGCCATGGTGATCCCTTCTGGAGGGAGCATTTCAACGGGCTTGCTGTAACCGACGTTTAAAATCAGGTTCCGTCCTTGAACCTGGGCCCGATAACCTGTACCGATAATTTCCAGACGGCGCTGAAAACCTTGGGATACACCTTCGACCATGTTGGCGACTAGGGTGCGACACAGGCCATGTAGTTGGCGGGCGACGCGAGATTCGTCTCGGCGTGTGACGAGTAAAGTCTCGCCTTCGAGTCCCATCGTGATTTCTGCTGGTATGACTCGTGAAAGTTCACCTTTAGGACCTTTGACGGCTACTTTTTGACCGTCTAGGGTGATGGTGACTTTCGTGGGAATGCTAATCGGACGCTTGCCAATTCGCGACATAGTTTTTGGTCCTTTGTTTTTAGTTATTAGTCCTGGATGATTAGTCTTTAGTGATTAGTCCTTAGTTATTGATTTTTGAGTCTGTTGCCAATGACCATTGACTAATGACTAATGACTAATGACTACCAAACATAACAAAGCACTTCTCCGCCTAAACCTTGGCGGCGGGCTTCTCTATCGGTCATAATGCCACGGTCTGTGGAGATAATGGCTATGCCAATTCCGCCTAAAACTCTGGGCAATTCTTTGCGGTTCGAGTAAACGCGCAGTCCTGGTTTGCTGACTCGCTTAAGTGCCGTAATGATGGGCTTGCGAGTTTTGCCTTTGTACTTGAGAGAAAGCACTAAATGTCGCTTAATCCCTTCTGGTTCTGCTTCTTCAAATTCGCTGATAAAGCCTTCACTTTTGAGGACTTCGGCGATGCTACGGGTCATTTTTGTAGCTGGAATTTGTGTTGTTTGGTGGCGCGCCATGCACGAATTGCGAATGCGCGTCAACATATCTGCTATGGTATCGTTAGCTGCCATGTTTTGCTCCTTACTCTACTGCTTAGTTGTCCCGGAAGGGCATTCCCATTTCTTTGAGCAAGGCGCGTCCTTCTTCGTCGGTGTTTGCTGTGGTGATAATTGAAATGTCCATGCCTCGAATTTGATCGATGCTGTCATATTCTATTTCGGGAAAGATTAGTTGTTCTCTCAGACCCAAGCTGTAGTTGCCACGTCCGTCGAAGCTTTTGGGACTGATGCCGCGAAAGTCTCTGATTCGGGGAAGTGCGAGGTTGATTAGTCGATCGAGAAAATCGTACATCCGCTCTGAGCGTAGCGTCACCATGACACCAACTGGTACTCCTTTGCGGATTTTGAAGCCTGCGATCGCCTTTTTCGCCCGCGTCACCACTGGTTTTTGACCTGTGATGATGCCAATTTCGTTGATGGATGAATCTAGCGCCTTAGCATTTTGAGATGCTTCTCCCAAGCCACGGTTCACGGTGACTTTGACGAGTTTGGGTACTTGATGGATATTAGTATATTTAAACTGATCCATCAGTTTCGGTACTATCTTTTCTTGGTAAAGAACTTTGAGTTTGTCTGGCATTGTTTTTGGCTTTGTTTAACTGTCCCTGGGCTTGGTCAGGGAATTTTTAGTTGTCTGTTGTCTGTTGTCTGTTGTCTGTTGTTAGCTAAGGACTAATGACTAATGACTAAGGACTAAGGACTAATGACTAAGGACTAAGGACTCCTGACTAATTATCGAGGATTTCTCCGGTTTTTTTGAGTTGTCGGAGTTTGCGGCCATCTTCGCTAAAGGTGTAGCAAACACGACTAGCTACTTTTTCTTTTTCGG
This sequence comes from Microcoleus sp. EPA2, assembly GCA_020882975.1. GTDB lineage: Bacteria > Cyanobacteriota > Cyanobacteriia > Cyanobacteriales > Microcoleaceae > Microcoleus. The sequence continues at coordinate 17,759 of JAHRFD010000023.1, forward strand.
AGTAGTGCATGACATTGGAGCTATGAATTGGAGCTTCAAATGTAACTACTTTACCCGATTCTCCCTCTTGCTGGGGCTTTACGTGTTTGGTTCTGATATTTACACCTTTAACAATTACTTTGCTGACTTTAGGATAGGTCTTTAAGATTTCTCCGACTTTACCTTTTTCTTTGCCAGTAATTATTTGAACGGTGTCGCCTGCTTTGACGTGCATTCTATGGCGTTGCGGTTCGCTCGTTGCTTTACCCTTTTTTCCGTACATTTTAAAGTACCTCTGGGGCTAAGGAAACAATTTTAGTGAAGTTTTTGTCGCGCAGTTCGCGGGCGACTGGTCCAAAAACGCGAGTGCCTTTAGGATTGCCTTCTGGATTGATAATAACGGCGGCGTTATCGTCAAAACGAATACTCATGCCACTGTCGCGACGCAAAGCTTTGCGGGTTCTGACAATGACTGCCCGGACGACATCGGATTTTTTGACTGCCATATTGGGTATGGCGTCTTTGACGACGGCAATAATGACATCGCCGACTCCGCCGTAGCGACGGTTGCCACCTCCCAATACGCGGATGCACATCAGTTTACGTGCTCCGCTATTGTCGGCGACATTTAGGTATGTCTGGGGTTGAATCATGGTGATTGGTGACTGTTAACTGTTGAGTGTTGATTGTGAATCTGGGATCGGGCGATCGCCAGAATGCAATTAACTGTTAGCCGTTTTTTGTACCGAAAATTTCAGCAACTGTCCAGCGTTTGGTTTTACTCAAAGGGCGGGTTTCAGTGATGCGGACACGATCGCCCGGTTTGCACTTATTTTCTTCGTCGTGAGCTTTGTAACGTTTGGTGCGGACTACGATTTTGCCGTATTTGGTGTGGGAGGAGCGGTTTTCGATTGCCACTACCACAGTTTTGTCCATTTTGTCGCTGACTACTACGCCAACTCGTTCTTTAACTGCCATACCTACCTATTTTTATTGTGCAATTGAGTTTTGTGTAACTGCTGTGCGATTCGGTTGGGCTACTTTTGTCTTTTAGCTGACTGCTGCGGTTGAAGCAGTTGATTAGGCAGTGGTAGACGAAGCTGATTTTGCAGCAGCTTCAGCCGCGATTTGCCGTTCGCGTTCAACAGTCATCAGTTGAGCCAGTCTGTGTTTGGCGTGCTTAAACAGATGGGGCTTGTCTACACGGCCAGTAGCTTGGAATAACCGCAGTTCCATTAGTTGGCGCTTAACGGCTAAAATTTGCTCTGCCACTTCGGCATCGCTTAAATCTCTAGCTTCTTTAATCTTGGATAAAGACATAATTTTGTCGTGGATCGTTAGCGATCGGTCAATGGATTTTAGGTGAGAGATTTGAGGTTGAAAAATCATCCTAAATCTGCTTAAGTTATTTCCCAGAATCTGAGGAGGAAATTAAAGTCCAAAATCGCTATGACTGCTCATCTTCGCGGGTGATGAACTTGGTTTTGATTGGCAACTTAAAGGCTGCCAAACGCATTGCTTCACGGGCAATTTCTTCAGCGACACCGCCAATTTCAAACATTACCCGACCCGGTTTAACAACGGCAACCCAAAACTCAGGTGAACCTTTACCGGAACCCATCCGGGTTTCTGCTGCCCGCTGGGTTACTGGTTTGTCAGGAAAAATGCGAATCCAGATTTTGCCACCCCGGCGGATGTAGCGGGTCATGGCACGCCGTCCGGCTTCTATTTGGCGAGAAGTAATCCAGGCGGGTTCAACAGCTTGGAGCGCGAAGTCACCAAAGCTAACTGTATTGCCGCGGGTGGCAACACCGCACATTCGCCCGCGCTGTTGTTTGCGGAATTTGGTTCTTTTAGGGCTTAACATGGCTGGGGAATTTAGTAATTGGAAATTGGTAATTAGTAATTGGTTGTTGGTAATTGGTAATTGGTTGTGAACCACTGACAATTAACAACGGACAATTAACAGTTAACCACTAGCCTTCGTTGGATCGATCTTCAAATTGCTGGCGACGGCGCTTGTTCTTGGTCCGAGGGGCATCGTTGTTCGGGGCTGCTATTTGTTCCTGTCCAGGAATAATTTCGCCTTTGAAAACCCAAACTTTAATGCCGAGGATACCGTAGATGGTTTGAGCGGTGCAGTAAGAGTAGTCAATATCGGCACGCAAGGTGTGCAGTGGGACTCTTCCTTCCCGCGTCCACTCGGTACGGGCGATTTCTGCACCGTTGAGTCGTCCGCTGACTTGAATTTTGATGCCTTCGATGCCGACTTTTTGAGCGCGGGTAATTGCTTGACGGACTACTCGGCGGAAAGATACGCGCCGTTCTAGCTGCTGAGCGATGTATTCTGCGATCAGAGTGGCATCAGCATCTACCCGTTGGACTTCCACAACGTTGATGCGGATTTGGCGGTTGTTGCCGAGTTGCTGCTGCAAACCGACTCGCAAGGTTTCGATCCCTGCTCCACCACGGCCTACTACCACACCTGGTCTAGCTGTGAACACTTCTAGGTCGATTTGATCGGCTTTGCGCTCAATTCTGACGGAGGAGATACCAGCGTTACTGAGGTTTTTTTGGACGTACTGACGAATTTTGTAGTCTTCTTGCAAGAGTTCGGGATAGTTTCTGGCATCTGCAAACCAGCGGGAGCGGTGCTCTTGGGTTATGCCGAGGCGGAAACCAATTGGATGTATTTTTTGTCCCATAAAAGTTGGTATTTGGTAATTGGTAGTTGGTAATTGGTAATTGGTAATTTGGTTTACCGGTGTTTGCAACTTTTAGCAGTTTTTTACCTATTACCTGTGCTCTTGTTTATTTTTCTAGGAGCGGAGCTACTACCACAGTGATGTGACAGGTTGGCTTGCGAATTTGGTAGGCACGACCTTGAGCGCGGGGTCTAAAGCGCTTGAGGACTGGACCTTGGTCTGCGTAGGCTTGAGAAACTACTAGCTTGGCTTTATCCAATCCCGCGTTGTGTTCGGCGTTTGCTACTGCGGAGCGCAAAACTTTGACAATTGGTTCGCAAGCTCGGTAGGGCATGAATTCTAGTAGAATCAGCGCTTCTTGATAGCTTTTGCCTCGAATTTGATCGAGAACTCGGCGCACTTTGAAGGGCGAGCTTCTAATATAGCGGGCGATCGCCTTTATTTCGGATGTGGTATCTATAGCCATTGCGATTTTTGTAATTGGGAATAAGGTAATTTGAAGGTAATTGGTAATTGGTAATTGTTTGCCGATTACCTCTTACCTGTAACCTAATGGCGGCTATCTCTTGGCCTTTTTGTCACCACTTTTAGCGTGACTTCTAAAGGTGCGAGTAGGAGAAAATTCTCCTAATTTGTGACCCACCATTTGGTCTGTGACGTAGACAGGAACGTGTTGTCTGCCGTTATGAACTGCGATGGTGTGGCCTACCATTTGCGGCAGGATTGTGGAGGCTCGCGACCAAGTTTTAATTAACTGTTTTTGGCCTGTGGAATTGAGTTTCTCGATTTTTGTCATCAGATGGTCTGCGACAAACGGGCCTTTTTTTAATGAACGAGACATGATTTTGGTAATTAGTAATTGGGGATGGGGAATTGGGCTTTGGGCTTTGGGTATTGGGCTTTATAGCATTGGGCATTGGGCATTTGTTAATTGCAATAACTCATTACCTATTACCTATTACCTATTACCCATTACCCATTACCTATTTACCCATTACCTATTAACATTAACTTTGTCTGCCACCCTTGCCGCGCTTGGAAGACTTGCGACGACGGCGGACAATTAAAGCATCGCTTCGCTTGTTTTTGCGTCGGGTTTTGGCACCCAATGCTGGTTTACCCCAAGGTGTGACAGGTCCTGAACGCCCGATGGGAGCTCTGCCTTCACCACCACCGTGCGGGTGGTCTACTGGGTTCATGACGGAACCACGAACTGTTGGTCTGCGACCTTTCCAGCGGGTGCGGCCGGCTTTACCCAGGCTGATGTTTCTAGCATCTATGTTGCCGACTTGACCGATGGTGGCGTAGCAGTTGGCGCGGACTTTGCGCTGTTCGCCGGATGGTAGTTTGAGAGTAACGTAGCTACCTTCTTTTGCCATTAGCTGAGCGCTGGCACCTGCGGAACGGACGATTTGTCCGCCTTTGCCTGGTACTAGCTCAACGTTATGGATGCTTGTACCGAGAGGGATGTTGCTCAGGGGTAGGGCGTTGCCGATTTCGATTGGTGCGTCGGGGCCTGAGACAATGACTGTACCAACGGTTAAGTTCAGTGGATGAAGGATGTACCGTTTTTCGCCGTCTTTGTAGAACACGAGGGCGATACGGGCGTTCCGGTTGGGGTCATACTCGATTTCCTTGACTGTAGCGGGAATGCCGTGTTTGTCGCGACGGAAGTCGATGTCTCTATAAAGGCGCTTGTGACCGCCTCCGCGGTGGCGACAGGTGATGACGCCTCGGTTGTTGCGGCCTTGTTTGGTGTGCTTGTTGCTGGTTAGAGACTTTTCTGGTTCTGATTTAGTAACTTCCGCGAAGTCGGAAACGGTGTGTTCCCTGGTGCTGGAGGTATAAGGTCGGTAAGAACGAATGCCCATAATTTGGTAAGCGGTAGTTGGTAATTGGTAATTGGTAATTGGTAATCGGTAATTGATAATTGGTAATTAGTAATTAGAAGTTGTGAAGTCCGAATTCATCTTTCATACTTTTCAATTACCGATTACCTATTACTGAGTACCCATTACCGATTACCTATTACTAAATTTTAAACTTCTGGGAATAAGAGTTTGCGGAGTGAATCTCCGTCGCTGAGAGTGACGGTGGCACGTTTGTAACAAGGTTTGAAACCGACGAATTTGCCAACTCGACGCTTTTTGCGCGGCGGGTTTTGGGTATTGACACCGGTGACTTTAACCTTAAATAGTTCTTCGATGGCTGCTTTGATTTGAGGCTTGGTCGCTTTGGGGGCTACGTCGAAGGTGAATTGATTTAATTCCATCATTCTGGTAGCTTTCTCAGTGAGAATAGGACGCTGGATCAAATCTGCGTAGTCGCGGGGGTCGATTTTACTCACCGTAAATCTCCTGAATTTTTGCTAGGGCTGTGGATGTGACGATAATTTTGTCAGCGGCCAGAACGTCGTATACATTCAGGGAAGTTGCCAGGATGACGTTCATCAATTCGACGTTGCGTCCTGACAAGTAGACGTTGAGTTGCGGTTCTGGCAAGACTAACAGAACTTTTGTATCGGCTTCGATGCCCCACCGGGCGATCGCATTTAGTAATTCTTTGGTTTTTGGTCTCGGAAATTGCTCTGCAAATTCTTCCACCACAATCAAGTCTTCTGTACGGCTGTAGAATGCTGTCCGCAAAGCGAGACGGCGTTCTCTTTTGTTCATTTTGACTTCAAAGTCTCTGGGTTTTGGTCCGAAGATGACACCGCCACCACGCCACAGGGGAGAACGGATAGAACCTGCTCTGGCTCGGCCTGTTCCTTTTTGCCGCCAGGGTTTGCGGCCACCGCCTCTGACTTCCGATCGAGTTTTGGTGCAAGCATTTCCTTGACGAGCGTTATTGAGTTGCCGCGTCAATGCTCTGTGAACGATGTGAGAGGCATTTTCTTGTTTGGCTACGCGCAATTCGAGAGTTGTTTCTCCAACTTCTTCGCCTTGCCAATTTCGCACTACACAGTTAACCATGTCTTTTGTCCTTTGTCTGTTGTTGTTAGTTGTTAGTTGTTTGTTAGTTGTTATTTGTTATTTGTTATCTGCTACTACTGATAACTAAATCACCCATAACTAATGACTACCGCCCAACTTTTTTCTCAGGTACAACATTGACTAAGGCACCGGCTTTACCGGGAACGGCTCCTTTAATTAGTAGCAGATTCCGCTCTGTATCTACCCGCACAATCGTTAGCTTGCGAACGGTTACTTGAACATTCCCCATCCGTCCTGCCATTCTTTTCCCTGGATAGACGCGGCCGGGGGTTGTTCCAGGTCCGATCGAGCCTGGTTCGCGGTGGTTCTTGGAACCGTGAGACATGGGGCCTCGTTTGAAGTTGTGGCGCTTTTGGAAACCAGCAAAGCCTTTACCGATGCTTGTACCGATCACATCTACTATTTGTCCGGGTGCAAAAGCATCGGCTTTTAGTTGTTGACCTAATTCAAAGGAACTTGTGTCTTCCAATCGGTATTCCTGCAAGTGGCGCAATGGATTCGCCCCGGACTTGGCTAGGTGTCCTAGTTCTGGCTTGTTGAGAGCCTTTGGTTTGACTTCGCTGTATCCAATTTGAACGGCACTGTAGCCGTCTGTTGGTTTTGTTTTAATTTGAGTTACTGTACAAGGCCCTGCTTGAATGACGGTGACGGGGATTGCTTTCCCTTCTGCGTCAAACACTTGAGTCATGCCTAGTTTTGTACCAAGAATGCCTACTGACACGGATTTTTTTTCCTTTTATTTACGCAAGAGGTTTCGGATTGCGAAGTTTTCGTCAATCCGCTTGCTCTTGTGCACAATCATTTATTTGAATGATTCTGCAATTAACTGTTATCAACCAACAGCTTTCCGCGGTGTTTAAAATTTAAATTTTAAATTTGGGAGCTAGCTTGTGGAAGTCTTGCAAGTTTCCAGATTCACAGGCTTCTAGCTGTTGTGTCTGGGAGATTTATTTTGTTCTTGCTTGTTCGTGCCTGGACTTGAGCAGTTAACCACTCAGTATCCTTTACAGCAACGATTCACAATACTATACGAAGTGTTGGCTCTTTGTCAAGGCCGCGATCGGATTTTTTTGACTCAGCTTAAAGATTTATCGAAAATTTGGGTTTAAAACCCCGTCCTTTAGCGTAGCGGAGGACGGATTGACACTTTTGACCAAACAATTTACCATAGTAAATGTAGTGTGGTAAGCAAAATGTTAAAAGCATTCAAGTACAGAATCTATCCGACCGGTGAGCAATCCGTTTTGCTTGCCAAGTCGTTTGGCTGTGCTAGATGGTTTTACAACTACGCTCTCAATCTAACATCCGAAACTTACAAACAAACTGGAAAAGGATTAAGCAGAAACGAAATAATCAAGCTTCTGCCTTCCCTAAAAAAAGAGTATGAGTGGTTAAGCGAAGTCCCATCGCAGGTATTACAGCAAGTCGCTTTAAATCTTTCTAGTGCTTTCCTTAATTTTTTTGAAGGTAGAGCTAAATATCCTAACTTCAAGAAAAAGCAAAATAGGCAGTCGATTAGATTTCCTCAGCACTGTCAGTTAAAAAATGATGTTCTAGTATTACCTAAAATCGGCAAAGTCTATTGCAAAATTTCACGGCAACCCGAGGGAGATTTAAAGTCGGTTACGGTTTCAGTTAATCCATCAGCAGAATATTTTGCATCTTGTCTTTATGATGATGGTCAGGATTTGCCCCAAAAATCATCAGAAGGAAAAGCTATCGGGATAGACGTTGGACTAACCCATTTTGCGATTACATCAGATGGGACTAAACATGGGAACCCTAAATACTATCGTAACTACGAACGAAGATTAGCGAGGAGACAAAAGAAACTTAATCGCAAGCAAAAAGGCTCTAAGAACCGCAATAAAGCTAGAGTTAAAGTTGCTAAAGTTCACTCTAAAATCCTTCGTTGTCGTGAAGATTTTCTCCACAAGCTAAGTCGTAAATTAGTTGACGAAAACCAAGTCATAGTGGTCGAAAATCTAGCCGTCAGCAACATGGTCAAAAACCCTAAACTAGCAAAATCAATTAGTGATGCTGGCTGGGGTCAATTCTGTACTATGTTGAAATACAAGGCTGAATGGGAAGGAAAAATCTATCTAGAAGTTGACAGATTTTTCCCCAGTTCCAAGACCTGTAGTAACTGCTTAAATCGTGTTGATAGTTTGAGAGATATTCGTAGTTGGCAATGCCTTAAGTGTGGAGAAAACCACGATAGAGACATCAATGCCGCTAAGAATATTCGGGATGAAGGGTTACGAATTCTGGCGGTAGGGCATACCGCCACTGCTTCGGGAGGGAGAGTAAGACCAAGTAAAGGCACTGCTTTTGCAAGGCATCTCCCTGTGAATGAAGAATCCCCACGTCTTTAGACTGGGGAGTGTCAAAATACTTGCAGTTCGCACTTGGGCGATACACCAAATTTTCATACAGCAACACAAATTTATGGGATTGATTACGACGGGTTCAGATATGATTCGGGATTTGGAAAAGTCGGGGTCCCTGGCCCTGTATGTTCCGTTGGAGGGAGGTTTTGAGGGACGCTACCTGCGCCGACTCAGGGCTGCGGGCTATGGTGCGTACAACATTACAGCGCGGGGTTTGGGCGATTTGGCGATGTATTTGACGGGGGTGCACGGGGTGCGGCCGCCGCATTTGGGTAAGAAAACCACTGGTAATGAAGCGTCGGTGGGTTATACCTACTACGTGCCACCGATGTTGAAGACTCAATTGGACAATTTGCCTCCGAAAGCAAAAGGACTGGTGCTGTGGATCATTGAAGGGCAGATTTTGTCTAGTCAGGAGGTGGAATATTTAACTATTTTGCCGACGTTAGAACCGCGAGTTAAAATAGCTGTAGAGATGGGGGGCGATCGAGTTTTTAGTTGGAAGCCACTCAAGGATGCTTTAGTTACAGCTTAAATAGGGTTTCAGTCGATCGCCAATCAACTAAAAAACGCAGCGAGCAAGTAAAGCTCAACAGCTTCTGCTCGCTGGTTTCGCTCTTTTTTGAAAAAATTTAATGTAACAGGAAAATTCTCATGCTTCACAACCGAGATTATACCATAATCATTGACAAAAGTGGCAGTATGTACACCAAAGACAAGACTGGGGGCAAAAGTCGGTGGGCGCTGATGCAGGAATCGACGATCGCATTAGCAAATAAATGTGAAGAACTAGACCCTGATGGCATCACAGTTTACTTGTTTTCCGGTCGCTTCAAACGGTACGACAATGTAACAGCAGCGAAAGTAGTACAAATATTCCAAGAAAATGAGCCTTCGGGGACTACGAATTTGGCGATAGTTTTGCAAGATGCTCTCAACAACTATTTTCAGCGAAAAACATCCGGTAAGACTCAGCTAAATGGGGAAACAATATTAGTGGTGACGGACGGAGAACCGGACGATCGCAAAGAAGTAATGAAAACAATTATAGAAGCTTCGCGGAAGCTAGATCGAGATGAAGAATTAGCAATTTCGTTTATCCAAGTCGGGAATGCCCCAGAAGCTACCAAGTTTCTCAAGATATTGGATGACGAACTGCAAAGCGCTGGAGCTAAATTCGATATCGTGGATACTGTAACTATGGACGATATGGAAGGAATGACTCTCACGGAAGTATTGCTGAATGCAATCACTGATTGAACAGGTGAATCAAGTTTAAGGCGATGGTATTTTGGCCGGAGGGCTCAGAAGCATTGTTTAGGGGGGGGTTAAGTAATGGAATCGATCGATCGTTTGTTAGCTGAACTTAGGGCTGAGTATCAAGAATCTCAAAAAAAATCTGCTGAGTTAAAAAGCCAGCAGAGGGTGCAAGCAGAACCGTCTTTGCCAGCTATTGAAACTTCTGGCAAAAATTTGGATTTGGATAATTTCGACCGTGATTTAGCTCAAATTAAGGCTGAATACCAAGCAGAAGACCAAGCTGAAGACTTTGCCAAACAGGAACGGCTTTTGGCTGAAAATGAAGCACAAAATAAAGCTCAGAAAATTCTCCAACAGGAACAGCAGCAGGTGGAAGTAAAAACCCACCGGGAAAAAGTGAGACAAGCTCAAGTTTGGCTGAAGAATTTAAGTAAAGATTCTGATGAGAGATTTTGGTTCGATCAGTTTGCTTTTAAGTATTCTTCGAGGATAGATGCTGCGATCGACTATTTGCAAGTTGTGAATGAGTTTGATTAAATGTTGACTGTGGACGCTAGGGAAAACCGTTATAGTGATTGTCAAGAAATAGAATCTTTGAGGACAGAAGTAGGATGCAGCAAAAATAGGGCAGCCTTTTTTGCTGTATTTTCAGATAACTGAATTTGCTTGAGTTCCACAATACCTTCACTGATAAAAGTATCTCTCAAGGCTGCTTTTTCTCCACTGTTGAAGCTGGTTTCATAAAAGATTTCCCGAATCCCAGCGGCAATGACTAATTTAAGACAATAAATGCAGGGTTCTAAGGTGACGTAAATGCTAGCTCCATCTGTAGATATACCATGTCTGGCGGCCTTGGCGATCGCATTTGCTTCTGCATGAACCGCCCGCGATGGTAAGGTTTTACTAGCATCACAACTGCTCAAACCAGGATAGCAGAATCCTTGAGAGATGCAGTGCGCCGAACCGGAGGGGGAACCGTTGTAACCGGTGGCTAACACTTGCCTATTTTTAGTGATCACAGCACCTACGGGAAAGGCCAGACAAGTCGATCGAGTGGCTGCTAATTTGGCTAACATTAAAAAGTATTCATCCCAATCTGGTCTTTGAGGAGGGTCGTAGTTGTCTGGTGTGTTCTGCATTTAAAGTATAGAATTAGAAGTGTATGAGAGACGCTATTTATTGCCAGATGCCAGTGGAGCCAAATCCATTATCTCCTCTAGAGCTGGAACTTAACATTTTAACTTCTTCAATTTCCACGCGAATTACTGGCGCGATAACCATTTGAGCAATTTTCATGCCTTTGGTAACTTGAAAATAAGTGTTACCATGATTGATTAAAATGACTCCTATTTCCCCTCGATAGCCTTCATCTATTGTTCCTGGCGCGTTGAGTACAGTGATTTGGTTTTTGAGAGCCAAACCACTTCTAGGACGAATTTGTGCCTCTGTTTTTGGGGGTAATTCTATTGATATGCCTGTATGAATTAACTTGCTTTCTCCGGGAATGATTTCTAATTCATCTATGGAAAATAGATCGAGTCCAGCATCAGATTCGTGGGCGTATTTGGGGATTATGGCTGATTCGTGAAGTTGCCGGATTTTTAATTTCATCTTGTTTGGTGAGGATAAGGAAGACGGAATAATGCTGAGATAGCAAACTTTTTAGCGTTCTCAATGTTAGTTGTATTGGATTTTTTTTAACCGCAGAGACCGCAGAGGACGCAGAGGGGGAGAAGAGAGGGATGAATAATTGCGAATATCGGAATTATTACGGGGCTAGTCTGGCTTTTCCGAGGCGAGTTGTTGTGTACCATTTCGCAATGGCTGGGGCCCAATTTTCAAAATGGGGCCACATCATTTCGCAGAGTTTTTGAATTTCGAGTTGAGCATTTTTCTTGTTTCTCAAGTCAGCAAAATGCAGGAATGACCTTAAATTGAAACTGACTACAAAGTGCTGGCGGTAGTCAAAGGGTAATTTGCCTCTGGCGTGTTCTTCGGACATTCCGCCATCGAAGTCTATTTTGTAACGTTTAGCGGCTTCTAGACACCACTCTAAATCTTGCTGTCTTTGTTGGGGAGAATAGTAGTATTTTTTGCCTTCGCGGTCTGTATAATAATCTACTGGGCGGAGGTAAAAAATATCTTCTATATCTTTTTTGCCGGTGGCGGCATCTAGAAATTGATTTCCTGTATAACGGAGGGATTGCACATCAAATGATACTCCTACACGATGTGTCCTGGCCTGCTGCATGACGCTGTGGGGAAAGTAGCCGCAATTAAAGATAATTTGGGGATGTTCTAGGGGGCCGTAATGACCCCGATCGCCTGCGAGGAGCCTTTTGACGATTATTTCGCCACATTCGGCTTCAGATGGCCAGGAATCCCGTTCGTCAAATACGAAATTCTCTGTATAGTCTTGATGGAGAGCAGCATATATTACTTGCTGAGGATTGGGTGTTTGAGAAATAACTTCTACTCTGAATTTATCCATTATATTTTTATTTTTATTTGGGGATGTCTCTTTAGTTTGATTTTTCAACATCCTAGATTATTTCATAACCTGTCCTTTTTGGCAAGTTCTTTATGCTAATAATTCACTGACACCTAAGCTAAAACCTGAAAGTACATTTTGAGTGCTAGCCACTTCATCGGCATTAAATAATAGCCAATTTTTCCCGGCATTCACAAAGATTAATCGAGCTTCTGGAAATAGCAGCCAGATTTCTAAACATCCAGATTCTAAATATTCTTGAGCTTTCGCAAATAATTCTTCGGCGCTATCTTCAGGGGAAGCAACTTCTGCTATCAGGGGAAAACTTTGGGAAAATGCTGTAAAATTGCCTGATTGTGGCAGTAGTTCAGGAGTTATGTAAGCGACATCGGGACGGCGGCCTTGTTTGTTAGTGCGACAAAGGACTTCTGTAACAACTTCTCCTCCCTGTCCGCTGGAATTTTTGTAATTTGTCCACAAGGTAGATAATTTAGACTGAGCCAGACCGTGCTTGAATGTCATTCCTGTTTTCTCCACTAAGTTGCCGTCAACCCATTCCATTCTATCAGCAGGCTTGACTAAAAAATCTTCGAGAGATATGACTTGTTTGGGTTCTGATTCTGGCTGAATTTCTGCTAGGTTTTCTAATTGCTGCTGGGATTCTGGCTCTATTTTTGGGTCGGCATTTTTAGGTATAATTATAGTAGCTGTCACGATGGCAACCTCTCTTTGATGATTCTGATCTTGGATACTGCTAGTATAGCTTTGCACTAGGGGGCTTCGGAACATGAGACGATCGCCATTTTACTTGACGCAAGCGCTCCAGGATCGAGGCGACCCCGCCACGGGCGAAAACATCCATCACAGCTATTATGGACGGCTATACCGAAAGGCGCAGGACACCTAATCTCCCTTGACGACACGATCGGCTTCTAGTTCAGTCAGATTGGTCTCGGCTGCTGATAAAATCTATAATGTGCGATCGCCCTTAAAAGATTGTCGTCAATTAGGCGATAATTTGAAAACTATAGTCCTAGACCCATGGTGACGGTGTGGCAAAGATTGGAGATGCTTCGCGACCCTGAGAATAACATGATTTAGGTTATTAGTGCATCCTGGAATAAACAAATAACTAATAACCAGTAACTCCTAATTAATAACCAGTAACTCCTAACTAAGAAAAATGGCAAATGTTCGCTTACAAAATATTACCAGACGCTACCAAAATGTCACCGCCATAGAAAATATTAGCTTCCAAATCCCGGACGGAGAATTTTGGGTATTAGTCGGACCATCCGGTTGTGGTAAATCTACAATCATGCGGACAATAGCAGGTTTAGAAACGGCAACTTCGGGCAATATTTATATTGGAGATAATTTAGTCAATCACATTCCAGCCCGACAGCGGGATGTGGCAATGGTATTTCAAAATTATGCGCTTTATCCGCACATGACTGTGGCAGAAAATCTGGCTTTTGGATTGCGGATGCGGAATGTTGAAAAATCAAAAGTTCAAGCAAGGGTGGAGACTGTAGCCCAGACGCTATCGATCGACCATCTCCTCAACCGCAAGCCGAAACAGCTTTCAGGAGGTCAGCAACAGCGGGTAGCACTGGGAAGGGCGATCGCCCGCGAACCCAAGGTTTTTCTCTTAGATGAACCATTGTCTAACCTGGATGCTCAATTGCGAGATGATACTAGGGCCGAACTTAAACTACTGCATCAGCGGCTAGGAATTACTACTATTTATGTCACCCACGACCAAGTGGAAGCGATGACTTTAGCGGACAAAATTGTTATTTTAAATCGCGGTCTGATTCAACAAATTGGAGACCCTCAAACTGTCTATGCTAAACCAGTAAATCGGATGGTGGGGACATTTTTAGGCAATCCGGCGATGAATATTTTGCCTGCAATTTATGCGAACGAATCTTTTCAAGTGGGAAATCAATCTCTAGCTTGTCCGCCTTCGATTCAGAAAAAATTGCAGCCTAGGGAAGGACAGGGTTTTGATTTGGGAATTCGTCCTGAACACATAGCAGTTTTTACTAAATCCATGACGGATAATGAGGATTTAAAAACCGATGTTTGGGCCTTAGAAAAAGTGCCTCTAGAGTTAGAGGTGAAAGTGGTTGAACCCTTGGGGCGGGAAACTTTAATTCGGGCGAGTTTGCCGATGTTGAGTCCAGAAACTACGATACAGCTAGTGGTGCCTGGGAATGGGCGCTACCGATCGGGCGATCGACTGAGTGTAGAGCTTGATTTCGATCGACTATTTGTATTTGACCCTTCCACCGGGGATACCCTCTATCCTCGATAGTCGGGTGCTTAACCTGAATATTTCAGAGCGAGCGGTATTGTTACAAAAATTTACACTTGACATTTATGAATTTGCCAAGTAATGCTAAAATTAGTTTAAGTAACATAGAAAGCCATCCCCCCAAAGAATTATTTTTTGTGATTTGGGGCGTTCCCGATCCACAAATTCGCACTCGCGGAATTTTTAAATGAATTCTGAAAAACTGCCTCAAATGCTGCAAACCGGATTTCACCTAGCTTTGGGTGCAACTTCTTTTTTAATTGAGACATTGCAAGACCCGCTGAAGCGAGAGGAAAATCTGGAAAAATTAAAGTCAGACTTGGGTGTATTAGCCGATGAGTTACTAGAAAAAGGAGAAATGGCCGATACAGAAGCGCGGAATTTTGTAGATACTATTTTTTCTGGGCAAAACGAACGGGAGAATACCGAGAGTGAATCCGTCTCGCCTCAGCAATCGAATTCACCCCAAGGTAATCCTCCCGATGCTGTGTCACAACCAGACGTACAGTTAGAGATTCAAGAGTTAACTGCACAAATGATGGCACTCAGAGCCCAGTTAGAAAGTTTACGCGCTGAAAATTCTCAGGATTAAAGCATCTTGAGTCGCAGACAAAGTAATTTGAAATTTTTAAATCAAAAAAGGTATTTCGCAAGCAAACAACCTCCTCTAACACTGTTGCAATTAGGAGTAATGTAAAAAAAAGCCGTTCTAAGTTTGACATTTACATTGTGCTAATTGCCAATTCTGCTACCAGCCTCATGTACAACAAACACCCATAACTGATTCAATTCCTCAACACAGCCGGACTGGATGAAGCAAATTTAGTCATTGTCCCACTTTTCCGAACCGATGAGGTCGGCGATGCGATCGCGCAGTAAAAAGTCACATTTTTCCAACTCGCACTCTACACAGGCCCATTCGCGAGGCGGAATGAATTGGCACATCGTATAAATGGGCTGCTGACGGCTGAGAACGCCATCATGCACGAGGTGACGTGCTTCATCTTGGATAACATCTAAAGAGTATTGCAAGGGGTGGATGGTGGACTGAATCATAATGCGCCCTCAATGTTTGCTAAAAATTTTTATGGCCTTATTAATAATATAGTGTACACCCAACTAATTCCTAGATTAATTTTTGTCTGTATATATAGATACAATTTAGTTATATAAACTTAAAAGAAATTCTAATATTTACACAAATCAGCTCCGTAAGGACTTATTCGGAGTTCCACTAGAGCTCTTTTGGTCTGAAAATTTTGATTTTTCGCACATACTAAGTATATTTACTTAAATGCAAAATTAACAAAAATTTATAAAACTTTAATCAATAACTAACTCAAGCATGGTCCTGGTGTCAATTCATTGAAAACTGGAGATTCCAGAATCCAAGACCGAAACTCCCTGTGCATGAAAGGCCCGTGCTTTAATGCACAACTTTGTTAGTTACCCTAGAGGCTTTGAGTCTAGGCCAAATAGTAATTCTAGGGCGATGGCTTGGGCACTGGGCATCTGACCGAAACAAAATATATGGGGAATGCTGGGAGATAGGTGGGGCAAAAATTGGTCTAAAACGTAGGGACTTCCGTAGATTAACACAGCTTGAAGTTCACCAGTTGTTAATAATTGCTTAAACAAATCTTGAGCAGCCAAGGTCAAGCCAGCACTCCCTCGGAAGCAGTTGCCACGAATGAAAACTTGCAGCAAAGTGGGAGTAAAGCACTCTGCATTTGTATTCTGTGCGATGGAGGCTGTGCGATCGTCAATTAGTTGCAATTCGTAACCAAACTTGGCCGGCAGGGCGATCGCGGGAGTGTGGTTTCCCAAAAATTCGCACCCCAAAACATCATCTACAACTATTAAATTCCGCAACGGCTGATTTTTTTGAGTCTGCGACACAGCCAAAGGTAGATTGCCGCCAAATTTCAAGGAATCTCGCAAAATATCAGCAGCAATTGTCGTGGCAGCCGGATGTGCCAGCAAACTTAAGTCGATCGAATTTAGCGATTGTAGATTCTTGCTACCGCTTTCGACAACAGCAGTTTGATGCTTACGCCTGGGCTGCTGGGCGGGTTGGGACGGTTCAGAAATCTGCAAACCAACTTTACGCTTAGCCTCCCAAATTCGCTTCACAGATTCCTTGATTTGGGTTCTAGGAATCCTACCTTGAGTCACAGCTTCACAGACAGCCTGAATTGCGCCGTGGGGGTCTAGGGGCATCAGTAAAACATCAGCACCAGCAACAGCCGCCAAAACCGCAGCTTCATTTGGGCCATACTGATTGGCGATCGCCCCCATGACTAAAGCATCGGTTACGATCAAACCCTGAAAACCCAACTCTTGGCGGAGTTTCCCCATCAAAATTTTGCGAGAAACAGTAGCCGGAAACTCGGCATCCCAAGCCGGAATCAGCAAGTGGGCGCTCATCACAGCATCAACTCCATGGGCGATGGCTTCGACAAAAGGAGGCAACTCAACCTCCGCCAATCGACTTGGGGAATGGGGCAAAACAGGCAATTCCAAGTGAGAATCAACGGCGGTGTCGCCGTGGCCGGGAAAATGTTTGGCTGTAGTCAAAACCGATTGTGTGCTGGCGCCGCGAATAAAAGCACTGGCTAATTTGCTGACAATTGCTGGTGTCTCCCCAAAAGCGCGGACGTTAATTACCGGATTGTCAGGATTGTTGTTGACATCAACTACTGGTGCCAGAACCCAATTGAGACCGATCGCCCTAGCTTCGATGGCAGTCACAGCACCCATTTGTTGGGCATAGCATTGTGCATCTGTTAGATTTTGCTTGGCAATTTCTGCGATGGCCATGGGTGGGGCAAACCAAGTTGCGCCACTGAATCGCTGGCCGACACCTTCCTCAATATCCGCCGCCAGTAATAGCGGAAATTTTGCCCAAGATTGCAATTGGTGCGATCGAACTGACAATTCCGCAGCACTTCCCCCCGCCAAAATCACACCACCCACACCCAATTTTTCTACGTAATGGCGGAGTTTGTCGGCGGTGGGTTCCCATTCGGGATAGCGAATTTGGCGATCGAACAAATAGCCAGAAGCGCGCACTACGAACATCTGGGCTACTAATTCTGGTAGGGAAAGATTGTCAATCATGGGAAATTGGTGATTGGTAACAGGTAACAGGTGATTGGTGATTGGTGATTGGTAGCAACTGCCAAGTGCCAACTGCCAATTGAATTAAAATACTAATCCTCATCTGTATCGTCAATGTCATCGTCGCTGAATTCTGCATCTGAATCTTCTAGATCCGGTTTGCGATTAGCAGAAAGCTGATTCAACAGTATTAACATTTTATCACCTCGTTCTAGGGAGCGGTCTTCGAGAAAGGTGACTTCTGGTGTGCGGCGCAGTTGCATCCTTTGGCCCAACTGGTTGCGGACGTAGCTAGTAGCGGATTTTAAACCTTCCATGGTCTCGGCTTTCGCCTCATCAGTACCGTAAATGCTGACAAAGATTTTTGTGTGCTGAAGGTCTCCCGAAACAATTACTTCGGTGACGCTAACCATACCGGCACCTACTCGATCGTCCTTAATGCCGTTGAGCAACATGAGGCTGACTTCGCGTTTAATCATTGAAGCTACGCGCTCTATGCGACGACTTGTAGCCATACCAACTATCCCCTACTTTTAGATCGGCTATATCTGCCGTTTTTATCCCGATTGACAATTGTAGCGCGATCGGTATCGGTGTTATGCGCGATCGGTCTAAAAATTAGGATTAGTATGACAGGGATAAAGAAGCAGGACGAGCGAGCGCCGTTAGTCACTTGTGCAAACCTAGCCCAGGACTCACTCTCAATCTAAAACACATCGAATATGAATATTCCTCAGTCAATTGTTCGTATTTTTCTCATGCTCCCGAACGGTCAGATTGTGGCACAACTGCGAGATAATATTCCAGGTATTGCCAGTCAAGGGATGCTGTCTACTTTTGGAGGTGCCGTGGACCTTGGAGAAAGTCCAAAGCAAGCGGCAGTAAGAGAACTGGAGGAAGAAACTTGCCTCAATACCAATTACACCATGGAATTTATCGCAACTTTTATTCACCCAAAGACCAAAAAAAATCCCCAAATCATACAAGAAAATCACTTGTTTTTGGCGAGAGTTAGCAATTTCGAGGACATAGAAATCAAAGAAGGTGTGGGTTTTGTGGTTTTGAGAAAAGATGTAGATTTTGGGAAAGTAAACGCAGGGGAGGGTACTCAAATGGCTTGGAAATTGTTGCAGGAGTATTTAAAATAAACAGTTACTTACAATACTAAAGTTAGATAAAATCCTGTCTTCATCGTCCTGTATTAAACTCTCTCTTCTCGAACTTCGCGTCCTTAGCGCCTTCGCGGTTAAATCATTCCCATACAACCGGAATTGATATTACTACTAAAATCACCAGATTGTCAAAGGGAAAAAAACTCATGGAAAAAGAATTTAGTGTTGGTCAAAAAGTGCGAGTTATAGCGATGCCACCCTACGTGAAAACTGCGGAACGGATGCCGATGCTGCGGCCTGCTAATGTAATTGCGATCGGCGCTGAGGGTATTGTAGTCGATCGGCATCCCGGCAATTATTGGGGTATTCGTTTTGAAAAAGGTGCTTTCCTCCTAGACAGTCAGTATATTGAAGCTGTGGAAACTATTGTTGAGGGTTGAAGGTAGTTATTGGTTATTTGCTGTGCGCCGTGTCTTTGGATGCTTCGATGAAGCTGAGCTGGTGCAGCCAATAACTAATGACTAATGACCAATGACTAATGACTTTTCAAGAAGCTATCTGAGTTTTCAAATCCAAAGAATTTACAGTAACTTCTTCCAAAACTTCCTGTAGATTCAGAGTTTTTAAATTACAAAGTTGAGGTCTTCCCAAAAAATAACCTTGACCATAATCAACTCCTAGCTCTTTGAGTTTTTCCATAATTTCTTCATTTTCCACATACTCAGCTATAGTGGTAATTCCCATTACATGAGCAATTTTTGTGATGGATTCCACCATGGCAATATCTATTTCATTATTGACAATATTTTTAATGAAATTGCCATCAATTTTAATATAATCAACTGGCAAACTTTTTAGATAAGCAAAGGAAGACATCCCGCTACCAAAGTCATCCAAGGCAAACTGACATCCCAGTTTCTTGAGTTTAGAAATTAAACTAGCTGCTTTGCTGAGATTGGCGATCGCCACGGTCTCTGTAATTTCAAAACAAATGATTTCCGGGGGGATTTGGTGGATGGAAAACTGCTCGTAAATAAATTCAATAAACCGTTCTTCGTTGATGCTAGCACCAGAAAGGTTAAGAGCATACAGGCTGGCATAGTTACCCATCGATGACCGCAAGTTAGGCATGGCACAACAAGCAGGCAAAGTGGCGATGGGCTGGCTGTGGGGGCTTTGGTTCTGGGCTAAGGAATTTGGACCAAAAACTTGTGACAAATTGGTAAATAAAGTGCGGAGGACCCAGCGGTCGATCGCGTTCATTAAATTGTATCGTTCGGCCGCCGGAATAAACGCCATGGGCGAGACTAACTGACCGCTTTCAAGCTGGAGACGGAGTAGGATTTCGCAGTGTACTCCTGTGGTTTGAGGATGTAGCAAATGTACGATCGGCTGAGAATACAAGCAGAAGCGATTGTCTTCTAGGGCTTGATTGATTTGCACTACCCACTGGGTTTCGCCGTGCTGCTTGAGCAATTCCCGATCGCCCGATCGATAAACCTGCACTCGATGGCGACCTTTATTTTTAGCAGCATAACAAGCAATATCGGCGGCGATCAAAATTCCAGAGGCCGATGGTGTCTTGTGATTAATGGCAACTAAACCAATACTGACACCAATAGAAAAAGTTTTGTCTAGCCATCCGAACCGGAACCCTTCTATGCAATTTAAGAGAGATTCTGCTACTTCCAATCCCTTTTCGGCGGAACATTCGTACAGGAGTACGGCAAACTCATCGCCACCGAGACGGGCTAAAATATCGGTTTTGCGGATATTATTTTTAAATAGCTGACTGACTTGACGAAGTAATTCATCCCCAGCCATATGGCCGCAGGTGTCGTTGACTATTTTGAAGCGATCGAGATCTAGGTACAGCATGACGTGTTCTTGGCCATAACCTAGAGTCCTGTGGAGGGCGTATTCTAACTGGTATTCAAATTCGCGGCGGTTGACTAATTGCGTCAGGGAGTCGTGAGTTGCTTGCCAAGTTAATTGTCGCGCTTGAGTTCGCACTTGAGTGACGTCTCGGAACACCACGACGGCACCGATGATTTCGCTATCGCTGGCGTGGATGGGGGCGACGCAATAGTCGATCGCAAATTCGCGGTTGTTGCGGGCAATTAACAAGCTGTTTTGTCCTTTGTCTACAATTTGACCTTGGGACAAAGCGATGTCAGCGATATTGGCGATCGACATCCGGGTAGTTTCGTCAACTATGCTGAGCACCATTGCTAGGGGCAAACCTTTGGCTTCGCAGGTTGACCAACCAGTGATTTTTTCAGCGGCGGGGTTGAGGGTGGAAATGTAGCCACTAGCATCTGTGGTAATTACGGCATCGCCGATCGACTGTAAAGTAACTTGAGCGAGTTCTTTTTCTTGAAAAAATGCTTGTTCCAGCCGCTTGCGATCGCTAATATTGCGCTGTACAGACACCCAGTGTGTCACTTTCCCCGACGCTTCGGCAATGGGTACGCTGTTGAGTTCCACCCAATAAGTCGAACCATCTTTGCGGTAGTTAATCAATTCCAAACGCAGAGGTTCGCGGCGAGAGAAAGCGCGGCGAATTTTGGCTACTTGGGCTGGGTCGCTTTCTGGGCCACGCAAGCAACTGGGCGTTTGTCCGATGATTTCTGTGGGTAGATAGCCCGTCATTTGGGTAAAAGCTTCGTTGGTGTAGATGATGGTGGGGTCAGAGATATCGCTGTGTCCGGCATCCATAATCACGATCGCGTCGTTAGCGTTGACTACTGCTGATTCTAAAAGATGTAGCCTGGCCTCGGCTTTGACGCGGGTGGCGATTTCGTTTTCTAGTTGGGCGTTGGTTAAGCTGAGGGAGGCGATGGCTTTTTGCAATTTGTGAGTTTGTGCTTGGACTGAATCGTGGAGCACATCGATCGCCCCTGACATTTCCATTGGGTCTAGTGCTCGGAGTAAACTACTTTGGGTAACTATGCCTTGAAGTTCTCCCTGTTCTCCGGTGACAACCAACCTACGGACTAAGCGTTGCTGCATTTCCCGATGAGCTACCCACAGGGAGTCTTCTGGTTTGAGACAAAACAAGGGGGTACTCATGACTGTTTGGGCGATCGTTTGGGATAAATCTATTTCTAGGGCTTGAAATTCTACCATATCCCGTTCTGTGACGATGCCTACGGGAATTGGCAATTCCCAATTTCTAGATAATTCTGTTTCTGTAATGACGACGCAGCTAACACGGTGTTGGGCCATCAACTCCGCTAAACTCATCACTGAAGCAGTTACCGGGGCTTGAATGACTTGAGTTGTCATTACTTCTTGGACTTGGGACATTTTTAAGATATTTGCCGGTTGCAACATGGCTTGGCGAATGCTTTCGGGGGTAATTACTCCTAAAAGTTGACCGTCATTGTCTAATATGGGTAAATGCTGAATTTTGTATTGACGAAGCAAAATTAGGGCGCTGAAAATGTCTTGAGCTTCGGATTTTGTCAGAGTTGCTATGGGCTGTTTCATTACTTCGGCGATGGTGACAGCTTTTAAGTTTTTGCCTGAAGCAATCAAATCTACCAGGTCTCTCTCAGTAAATAGTCCTTGCAATGGAGAAATGCGATCGGCATCCCAAGAGCAAGTTTCTTTCAATTTGTCCACGACAAAGACGCAGCCACTTCTGGTATCTCGGAGTGGGTCTGCGGGTGTGAGGGGATTGGTAATTTCTGTTAGTTGGTGGTAAATACTTGTGGGTGGAATTTGTGTTTGGCGGGGACAACTTTCGCGTAGTTGACCCATGAGGGTAATTACTTCTGCTAATGGGGTATTTGGCGCAACTGTCAAGGGGCTGCGGTCAATTACTTGGTCTAAGGTTGGTAGATACTTGGAGGAATGGTTTTTTATCATATTTAATTTTTGGCGATCGCCTGGAATTTAGGACTTTTGAGCAAGGCACTGCTGGCGAGTTCTTACCCCAGTAGTATCTAGATGGTTTCACGGTGGCTAGCTTTGGTTGAGTTAGACTCATTAACCCCATTTTTTTGTCGGAAAAATTAGAGGTTTAGCTGCGATCGATCTAGGAATCAACAGGGTTGGGGGGAGCAAGTGCCTAACTTTTAACTAATTAAAATTTGTTGTTAAACATTCATCTGCGGGATGTGGTTGAGCTGTGGCTAGTTTCCTGCTGGTGGCACAACTGCGATCGCAGGGGAAGTTTCTTGCTATATCTATGAAATTAAGAGTGTATCTTTTTTATGTACCAAAGGAGCGGGTTGGGATGGTCATGAGTTTAATTTTACCTACCACTGGCTTTGGGATATCGAAACAGCACCTAGGATACTGCTCTTACCAACTGTAATTGGTTTTTACAGAATTTGTTAGGGTCGATCGCGCGATCGGATGTGAAAGTTAACAAAAACATTAAGTCTTTAATATCCCATCTTTCCTCACCACTCATATCTATCTGTAGAAAGACGCAAATGTTACTTGCATTCGTTAATATTGGAGGTGTTACTACTGAAATTCATACCCGATCGAATTTCATATTGTTAAGTTTTGTAGTGTTAAATTTTGCGAAGATTGCGGTACTGACTAGAGGGCGATCGCCCATCGCGCATCGGGTTCCATGTCACATCCGGGCTGTGTACTCGATCGCAACTTGCAAAAACCACTGTGGTAAAATAGTAGCTATAAACAAAAAAAACTTATAAATCTAAAATCGTCCCAGGAGACATACATTATGAAACTGAATCTGTTAGCTGCTACTCTCTTAGTTACTCCCCTACTGTTGGTAAGTCCTGCTCGTGCCGATCGGACTTCTGATGTCGAGCAGTTACTATCGACAGGGAAGTGTTTTCAGTGCGACTTGTCAGGAGCTGATTTAAGACAAGCCCATTTAATTGGTGCTGATTTGAGAGAAGCAAATTTGGCAGGAGCAAATCTATCTGAGGCGAACCTCGAAGGCGCTGACTTGACTGGTGCTAACTTGACTGGCGCTAACTTAACATCAGTTTTTCTGACGAATGCTAGTTTAAATGGTGCAGACCTTGATCGGGCAAATTTGACCGCCGCTATCATTAACACCGCAGATGTATCCGGCGCATCAATGGAAGATATGACGATCACTGATGCCAAAATCTACAATACCCAAATCGGTGTTGGTGGTAGCTACGATGAGTAATTGACTTGTAAACTCATAACCCCCAAATTTCCGTTAAAAAACCCGATTTCTATTCAGAAATCGGGTTTTTAGTTGATTGGTCAAGTTCTGAGTGAGAAATGAATCGGGAAACCTGTGTTACGACGCTTCTCCTACAAGCCCAAATCCACCGCAATACGATGGGCACAAGCAAACCCCGAAAACGCCACAGCATTTAAACCTTGTCCCGGAAAGGTACTATCACCCACACAATACAAACCGGGCATAGAAGTTCGATTAAACGGCATTCCCAACAAACCCATTAACTTTTGTTTCGGAATGGGTCCATAGGTGCCATCTTCCCTATTCAAAAAACGACGGTGCGATCGGGCTGTGCCAACTTCCATATAATCCAAACCGGCATCTAAACCGGGAAAAATCTGCTCTAGGCGATCGATAATTCGACCTGCTGCGACTTCTTTTTTATCTTCATATTCCTGCTGCGAAAGCCCTTCCCACTCTTCTATCCAACTGGAAGTAAAAGCATGAACAATGTGATAGCCCTCTGGCGCTAAACTTGGGTCTAACAGCGTAGGAATTGATACCAACACAGTTCCCTCCGGTGCTTCCATTTTCTCCCAATCTTCTAACAAAATGTGATGACAAGCCGTACCAGGAGCGATTACATCTGCTGCCACTCCCAAGTGTAAACTCAAGAAACTGGGAGCTTTTTGATAGCGCTGTTGCCATTTCTTCTCGCTAGGTGGCATCTCTGTTGCGGGTAACAATTTCTCAAAAGTATCCCACCGCGTCGCATTAGAAACTATGCGCTTAGCCCGATAAACTTCGCCGCTTGCCAACTCAACTCCGACAGCGCGACCTTTTTCTGTAATAATTTTCGTTACTTTAGCTTTGTATTGAATTTGCCCACCACACTGTTCTAATCCTGCGACTAATTTTTGGGCGATTTGACCGACTCCGCCTTTGGGATAATTAATTCCGCCGTAATGTCTATCGGAAAATACCATTCCGGCATTAATCATGGGTGTCAAGTCGGCGGGTACTACAGACCAGTAGTAGCATTCCATATCAATGAATTTCAACAGCACGGGGTCTTTAATGTAGCGCCTTGCTATGTCGCCAGTATTTTGAGGTAGATATTTGACTAATCCTAAACACGCAAAAGGATTTTGGAAAAAGACTCGCATTAAATATCCCGGTTCTTCGAGGGACAGTAATTCCATCGCGTTGAGACAGTTGAATACTTTCCAGCATTCGCCGTAAAATTTGGTAATCCCTGCCTTTTCTTGGGGGAATCTGTCAATTAATTCTTGCAAATATTTCTTATAAGACTGGGGAACCTGAAGGTCGAGACCTGCGGGTAGGTGATAGTGAAGTTGGATGGGATCGGGAATGGTTTCGAGGCTGACATTGACGGCTGCTAGGGCGCGGGTGAGCAGGTTGGTCGTGCCACGGTCTCCGAAGCCAAAAATCATGGAGGCGCCGACATCAAATCTGTAGCCTTCGCGATCGAAATATCCAGCACTACCTCCGGGAATCAGGTAGCTTTCGAGGACGAGAACTTTAGCTTTCTTCGCGGCTAGCTGAGTTGCAGTCACGAGTCCGCCAATGCCAGAACCAATGACTATCACGTCAAACTCTTGTGCTGTCGGGCGGCTGTTGGCAGAAAATAACTGGGATTGGGTAGGAGCAGGCATTAGGTTAAAAATCTTAATATTTTTATAATTTTACAGTCGATCGCCCCACAAGGAAGAATGAAGAAGCAAGAGGGACACGACGGTTTAATTTTTCCTAGGGGGCAGGGGTTAGTGCTAATGGACTTCGCTGTTGCTGCTCCTGGCCCCAATGCCAAAAAAAATGCGGGAACAGTCTACCATTGCCGACTGCCCCCGTCTGCATATCCTTTGAGAGGAGAACACTAAAAATCAATATAGCCTTATTGCTAAAATATGTCAATACTCTTGATAAAAATGTTCAATAAGTTGAGAAAATTTGAGTGTGCCAGGGACTCTAAGGGACGGCTTGTATAGACTTCAGGGGTATGATAAGTTGACAGAGCAAGCGATCGCGCGATCGACCGCACCGCCAAAAACTTCAAAATCCCCCAAATTTTCCAATGTCCCTGCAACTCCGCGTTTACGTTCCTCCGCATCCGTTAATTAAGCACTGGCTAGCAGTCGCCCGCGACTCCGGCACCCCATCGGTACTTTTTCGTTCTGCAATGACAGAATTGGGTAGATGGCTAGCCTACGAAGCAATTCGAGATTGGTTGCCGACAGTGGAAACGACGGTACAGACACCTTTGGGCGAATGTCCGGCGACGTTTATCAATCCGCAAGCTCCCTTATGCGTGGTCCCAATTTTGCGGGCGGGGCTCTCACTGCTGGAAGGAATTCAGACGGTAGTGCCGCTGGCTTCGGTGTACCACCTCGGTATGGTAAGGAATGAGGAGACACTAGAAGCAAGTTGTTATTTAAACAAGTTGCCGGCGCAGTTTAACCCCCAAACGCGGGTGATTATTAGCGAGCCGATGCTGGCTACGGGTGGGACGATTATGGCGACGATGCAGGAATTGATTTCACGGGGAGTCGATCCGAGCTTGATTCGGATTATTTCTGTGGTGGCGGCTCCTCCGGCTTTGCATAAACTGAGTGCTGAGTATCCGACTTTGAATATCTACACGGCGACGATCGACGAAATAGTCAACGAGCAGGGCTTTATTGTACCTGGGTTGGGCGATGCGGGCGATCGAACTTACGGCACTTAGCCAGGGAGTAAGTTGGTTCAGAAATTAGTTTCTGAAGTCTGTAAAAAAAAGATGACCCTGCTTTGTTAAAAAGCAGGGAGTCAAAGTTAAGATCAAAATTAACTAATACATAACCTTTAGCAAAATTATTGCCCGTGAAACTTGATTCTGTCCCGCCAAATGTGTCTGCTTCTGAGTCAGCAACTCTCAATGCAGATTTGTCACCACAGTTAGAAATCAAACTGACAAGCAATCCTGAGATTGCTCTCAAACTCACTCCCGAACCTGCGGATTGTTCCCTGAGTTCAACTTCTGATTTATGTCCAGAATCAAAGGGACTGACTCAGAAGCACTGGGCAATTTTTGCTTCTACTTTTGTAACTATTTTTTTGGCAGAAGTTGGAGACAAAACCCAAATTGCTGTTTTGTTAATGACTGCTGAATCTCATAATCCTTGGATCGTTTTTGCCGGTGCTGGTTCAGCTTTGGTAGCAACGAGTTTGTTGGGTGTGTTGCTGGGTAGATGGCTAGCAAGTCGGATCGATCCAAGAACTTTGGACAGATTAGCCGGAGGGATTTTGCTAGGAATTTCAGCTATCTTGCTGTGGGAAGTGATTAGTTAATTGTCTGTTATCAGAAACTAGATTTAGTGAAAATACATGGATTGGCAACTTTTAGGAATTAGTTTTGTTACTGTGTTTTTGTCGGAATTGGGAGACAAAAGTCAGGTAGCTGCGATCGCCCTTGGTAGCAGTTGTGAATCGCCACGGGCTGTGTTTTTCGGCACAGCCTCGGCGCTGTTGTTGGCGAGTTTTCTCGGTGTTGTGGTGGGTCAAGGTACGGCTGAGGTGTTGCCGGCAAACTGGGTAAAGGGGATGGCGGCGATCGGATTTGCGGTGATGGGCTTGCGTTTGCTGTGGCCGAAAGCCCAGATACCAGAAGCATCGGAGAGACTGGGTGATTGATAAGTAGAAGATCGATGTGAAGAAGGAAGAAGACTTATGCAGTCAGCTTTTCTGTCATACCAATTTAATGTGAAGTTGCACATATTCCGATCCCCCTAAATCCCCCTTAAGAAGGGGGACTTTGATTGGACTCTTGTCCCCCCCTTCTTAAGGGGGGTTAGGGGGGATCGAATTCTATGCAGCTTCATAAAAAATTGATATCATCCGTATTTTACGTTTAATTAAGTGGATTTACTATCAATTCCGGTTGTATCGGAATAATTTAACCGCGAAGGCGCTCTTGACGCGAAGTTCGAGAAGAGAGAGTTTAATACAGGACGATGAAGGGAGGATTTTATATCGCTACTACAAAAACAAAGTCCGCCTAGGCGGACTCATAAATCAGGAATTAATTCGTGACTGCAAACCACATTTTATTGTCGATTAAGCGTCATAACACCAACTCAGCAGGGCGGCGCCGATAGCCAACTTGACTGCTTCCAAAGCGAAATAGCCTTTGTGCAGTAGATTCATGCTGGTGGGGACTTCTGCGGAATCGAACAGATTTAGCTGCATTCCCAAGGCGCTCATTTGTGGTGTCAGAGCGTAGGTGTCAATCAGGGCGATCGCCAGAAGTACCAAAGATAAGATAATTGCTGTGCGGCTTTGCTTGCCCAAATCACTAGATAAATTGCTCAAAACCATCAAACCAGTCATCGCCAAAGCTGCACAAATTAACTCTACGCGATTAAATCCCCAGAACATTAAGTTTCCGGCTGTGGCAAATTCGGGAGATGTCATCATTCCAGAGACGTAAAGGCTGGGCATGATTACTAAATCGATAATCAGGCTGCCACTGAGCCAGAAAATTAATGCCACCATCACAATTGCTTGCCAGCGAGGTCTGATAGATTCTACTCTTGATGTATTAATAGCTGTCATAATCTGAACCTCTAAAATTTTTTCTGTCTCTTTTTAGAGCTTAACCAATTTTTTCCTAAAATCGTGTTAAGTATTTTGAATTTAATGCTAACTTTTGTGTAATTGAGTAATAATTTCTATTGAAAGTTCGTATTTGTAATGTACGCTTGGACACACTTACAAATAGGTTTCTGCGTCCAGGATTGTAGAATCTCAAACCTAAAATATCAAATCTCAAACCTCAAATCGCCTCACGCCTGGACTTTAATGCCTAAACCTCAATTACCATCTTGGTTTCCCCGTCTACGTCCTCAAGTATGGATTCTGGCTTTTGGCAGATTCCTCTCCCAAAGTGGCACTGGTTTTACCTTATTTTACGCCCCCATCTATTTTGTCTCTCAAGTCGGTTTATCTGCTACTGCTGTTGGCATTGGTTTGGGAAGTGGTTCTATTTCTGGGATATTGGGTCGAATTTTGGGCGGTTCTTTTTCTGATTCCCCAAAAATGGGACGGCGACGAACTTTATTGCTGTCAGCAATTATTTCGGCTGTGGCTTCTTTCCTGTTGGCGGCGGCTTCGGATTTTCCCAGCTTAGTTGTGGCGAATTTACTAATGGGTTTTGGTGTTGGGTTATATTGGCCTGCAACTGAAAGTATGGTGGCGGATTTGGCTGATGGGGAACATCGCCAAGAGGCTTTTGCTTTGACGCGACTGGCGGATAATTTGGGTTTGCAGGTGGGGATTATTGTAGGGGGTTTTTTGATTGCGGTAACGGGGAATTATCGATCGCTGTTTATAATTGATGGTATCTCGTTTGTGATATTTTTTGCGGTAGTGTGGGGTGCGATTTCGGAAACCTACAAACCATCTACTTCACGGGAAATAGGTAAAAAACTTCAGCAAAATGGCTGGATGGTGGCGTTGAGCGATCGCACGTTGCTAATTTATGCTGTTGTGAATACTCTGTTCACATTGTATATTTCCCAAATCCAAACGACGATGCCGTTGTACTTTAGCAATTTTGTGGTGGTTGGTGCATCGGAAAAGGGCTTTTCTACGGCTACAATTACTATTTTATTTGCTTTTAGCACTTTTTTAACTGTCACCTTACAAATGCCTATTGCTAGGGCGCTGAGACGGTTTTCTTGTCCGAGAGCATTGATGATTTCTGCTTTGCTGTGGGGCATCGGATTTATCGCGATCGGCTTAACGGGAATAGCTACAAGTGGTAATCTGTTTTTAGCTATTTTAGGCTTGTTTTTCTTGTCAGTTGCAACGGTTGCTTACACTCCTTTTGCTTCTGCTTTGGTGGTGGAATTAGCGCCAGAGTCTTTGCGGGGAGTGTATTTGTCAATTAATTCTCAGTGTTGGGCGATCGGCTATTTGATCGGGCCGCCTGTGGGTGGTTGGGCCCTGGATAGAGGACAATTTGCAGCGAATAATTTTTGGTTGGGTTTGGCTGCGAGTGTTGGTGTTGCTATCTTGATTTTGCAGATTGTCGATCGCAGGTTGAAAAGTAGAATTTAAATACAAGAAAAGGACGCGAAGGAAGAACCCCCCCAGCCCCCCCAAGGGGGGAAAGAACAAGCTCCGGTTCTTCCTTCGCGCTCTTCGTGTCTTCGCGGTTTAATCATTCCGATTAACTTATTTTCGTCGATCGCCCAATTTGCGATAAACATCTCTCAAATCAACTTGATGGTGAGCGATCGCCACCAAAGCGTGATAAAATAGATCCGCAACTTCCCCAGCAATGCCATCTTTGTCGTCATCTTTGCAAGCCATCACGACTTCGGCCGATTCTTCGCCAATTTTTTTGAGAATTTTATTGTCGCCACCCGCGAACAATTTACAGGTATAAGAAGTTTCGTTAGGGTTGTCCCGCCGATCGCAAATAACGTCAAACAATTGAGATAACATATCTCCCGGAGGCGCTACAATTTGCCCATCCACTTGGTGAAAGCAACTTCTTTCTCCCGTGTGACAAGCAATATCTCCGACTTGTTCGACTGTGACTAGCAACGCATCGCTATCGCAGTCATAACGCAGCCCTTTGACATTTTGAACGTGTCCCGAAGTCGCGCCTTTTGGCCACAATTCGGAACGCGATCGACTCCAGAACCAAGTTTGACCGGTTTCGAGGGTTTTTTGCAGAGACTCGCGATTCATCCATGCCATCATCAACACCGTACCGTCCAAGTAATCTTGGACGATCGCCGGTACTAAACCTCGATCGTCGTAACGAATTTTTTCAATGGGGATCGATCGGCTTAAACTAGACAAATCATTAGCAGACATAATTTTATTTCAACTATTTAATATACATTTACGCTTTCTTTTCGGATATTTTTTTTAAAATTAACCGCAGAGAGCGCAGAGGACGCAGAGTTAGAGAATAGAGGAGATTTACCTAGCGATGGGTAAATTGTCAAGAACTATTTTACAAATTATTACACTTGAGGGCGATTCCCTACGGGATAGCTTCGCTTCACGGTGCTAGTGGGACTAAGGCTGAAAAACCCAAGCTAGTATTGCTACAAACTGGTTTCTACTCTAAAATCTACAAGCATAGTTTCCTGGCATTGACCTCACCTTTATGCTGAACTGGCTATAAAATAATCCTACCAACAACAGACGTTAACTAAGGAGAAAACATTGGTTTCCACAACCTTGAAAACAACCAAATCAGAAGAAATATTCGCCGCCGCCCAAAAATTGATGCCCGGTGGTGTCAGTTCCCCGGTGAGAGCCTTTAAATCCGTAGGCGGACAACCCATTGTATTCGATCGCGTCAACGGAGCCTACATTTGGGATGTCGATCAAAACCAATACATTGACTATGTAGGGACTTGGGGTCCCGCCATCTGCGGCCACGCCCACCCCGAAGTCATCAAAGCCCTTCACGAATCCCTAGAAAAAGGTACCAGTTTCGGGGCACCCTCCCTCCTGGAAAACGTGCTTGCTGAAATGGTCATCGATGCCGTTCCCAGCATTGAAATGGTGAGATTTGTCAATTCCGGTACCGAAGCCTGCATGGCCGTTTTGCGCCTCATGCGAGCCTTCACCGGGCGCGACAAACTGATTAAATTTGAAGGCTGCTATCACGGGCACGCCGATATGTTCTTGGTGAAAGCGGGTTCCGGTGTCGCCACCCTCGGCCTTCCCGACTCCCCCGGCGTACCAAAATCCGTTACCGCAAACACCCTCAACGCTCCCTACAACGACTTGGAAGCAGTAAAAGCTTTGTTTGCTGAACACCCAGGCGAGATCGCAGGCGTGATGCTGGAGCCTGTGGTGGGTAATGCTGGATTTATTGTACCAGATGCAGGTTTTCTCGAAGGTTTACGGGAAATTACTAAAGATAATGGTGCTTTGCTAGTATTTGATGAAGTAATGACCGGTTTCCGCATCGCCTACGGTGGAGCTCAGGAAAAATTCGGTGTCACCCCAGATTTGACAACTCTCGGTAAAGTTATCGGTGGCGGTTTGCCAGTTGGAGCCTATGGCGGCAGACGGGATATTATGGCAATGGTTGCTCCTGCAGGACCGATGTATCAAGCCGGTACGCTGTCGGGAAATCCTTTGGCGATGACTGCTGGGATTAAGACTTTGGAATTGTTGCAAAAACCTGGTACTTACGAACAGTTGGATAGAATTACCAAAAAACTGTCTAACGGTTTGTTGCAAATTGCTAAAGAAACGGGACACGCTGCTTGTGGTGGGCAAATTAGCGGGATGTTTGGTTTGTTTTTTGCAGCCGGTCCGGTTCACAATTACGAAGATGCGAAAAAGTCTGATGTGGCAAAATTCGGCCGCTTTCACCGGGGAATGTTGGAACACGGAATTTATCTAGCTCCTTCGCAGTTTGAGGCTGGATTTACTTCTTTGGCTCACACAGACGAAGATATTAATCGCACTTTAGCCGCTGCTCGTGAAGTAATGAGCAGTATTTAATTCGGTTCGCAATCAGGAATTTAAAAGTAGGTTGGGTTTCGCGAGTTCGACCCAACCTACCTATTAACTAATTATATCAATTCCTCTCTTCCTCAGAATTATTAATTTCTCTCCGATCTCTCTGTGTTCTCTGTGTTCTCTGTGGTTAAATCATTCCGATACAACGGTCAACGATAAGACCCTTTAATGAAGCTGAGCCGGCACCGTCAATGACTAATAACTAAATCAATCATTCATAAATTCACCTTCGCAGATAATAGAATCTCTTTTGTCCAAATCTTCTTGATTCCAGACTGAGTTTAAGGCTGCGGAACTGAATGAAGTTGACATTGTATTGTTTAATGTTGTGTTGTAGTATTCCACAGCATTATTCAGTTCCATTTGTGGCGCTTCCTTGAAGTAGGAATTAATATCTGGGGTACAACGCTGTGCTTGATAGTATGAATAAGCTTCAGCATTAATGCACATTACATGATAAAAATCCTTATTTGCTGCCATAATCTCTCCCAGTTTATAGAGAGCTAAACCCCGGTTGAGATAAGCTTTGACATAGTTCGGATCGATTTCTACTGCTTTGTCAAAGTCTTCAATAGCAAGTTTCATCTGTTTGAGCTTGTAGCGGACGCAACCTCGGTTATAATAGGCATAGACATTTTTGGGGTCGATACCCAGTGCCGTATTGTAATCGGCGATCGCCTGAGTATTATCTCCTAATTGGTGATAAGAAAGGCCGCGATTTATGTAGGCTTTGATATATTTAGGATTCCGCCGTAGGGTTTCGTTAAAATTATCCGTTGCTGCCTCCTTATTTCCCAAAAGGTAGTAAGCGCGTCCCCGGTTGTAATAGGTTTTATAATTGTGGGAATTGATGGATATAGCTCGATCGTAGTCTTGAATTGCTTCTTCGTAATGTCCTAAATTAGCAAGTACAAGTCCGCGGTTGTTGTAGATAGCATGGCTGTCAGGATTACTTACCAGAGCGCAGTTGAGGTCGTCAATAGCTTTTTCGTGTTCTCCCAGATGTCGCCAAGCATTGCCTCGATTGAGGTACGCCTCGAATAAATTAGGATTGAGATCCAGTGCTTGGCTCAGGTCTGCTATTGCTTTTTGGTAATCTTTCATGTAATAGTAGACTAAGCCGCGATTGTTATAGGCTTTGGCATCGGCTGGGTTGAGTTGCAGTATACGATCGAATTCGTCGATCGCCTCGAAGTAGTTTCCTTTCTTGGCATTTTGTAAACCGCGTTTGTAAAATTGCTTAACGTTCATAGGTCAAACTTGCAGAATTTCTTGATGCTAGTGGTGGATTTGTTGACAATCGTTTTTTGGTAGAACAACCATTCAACTTTCCGAGCGCTGCTAAATAGTTTCCTAATCTCCCCGACTTGTGAAAGTAGTCGTGGCTGTGGGTATGGTGTTTTTTTAGCTCTTGCTCGCTTACCTCTACCCAGAGTAACAGTCCCTTATTCCAGACTATCAAACGGAAACAGGATTTTAGGTTGATTTTAGCAGCACTTTGATTCTTTGGAGAGAGCTATTACCAGGGCTCAATTTACTTTCGGCGTTCGATTATTTACCAGATTCAGTTCCATTCCCACGTCTGATTTTAGTTGCTCTCTTGTGTCTGATTCTGGAATTGCGATCGACTCTCTCAGCAAATGCAACTTAAGTTATCCACTAAATATCAACACTCATTTACGCACTCCCAACAGTAAAATTTATATCTGGATTTATAAATTTCATCTAAGTAATTTCCGTATCAGGATTACCAAATTGGCAATTCCCCCGATCGCCATTACCCCATGGTATATTCCCCATTACCTATTCAATTCCTCTTCCACAGAAACTGTCAACTTCTCCAAATCTGGAAGTTGAATTAATTCTTGTTCCTTTTGCTTAACCGAGAGGGGCATCATTACAGGCTGACGCTGCTCAATCCAACAACTAGCCAGAGGCAAAGTTTGTTCCAAATCTTCCAAAGGCCTGGGAATTACCATCACCGCATTTAACTCACCAATGCGTTCAGCTTCATACATTCCAGCCTCGACAGCCACAGCCACATCGGCCACCGCACCGCGAATAATTGCCGTGCACAAACCAGCGCCAATTTTTTCATAAGCTGCTAAGTGTACGTCTGCGGATTTGAGCATAGCATCGCAAGCTCCTACCATTGCTGGAAATCCTCGTGTTTCTAGCAAACCAACTGCTTGAGTGCTCAAACGAGAATAACTGCCACTTTCAGAAAGTTGAGTCAGGCGAAAACCGATGGGTAAAACTACTTCCAAATTAGCCAAAGGTCTAGCAATGACTAATTTAGAAACAAATTGACCAAACTGTTCTGCTGTTTGTGCTCCGGCTTCGACAGCCAAACGAACATCAGAAATTCTACCCCGGACGATCGCCGTACAGTGGCCTGAACCGATTTTTTCATATCCTACTAAAAT
The DNA here is from genome assembly GCA_020882975.1 of Microcoleus sp. EPA2. Classification (GTDB taxonomy): domain Bacteria; phylum Cyanobacteriota; class Cyanobacteriia; order Cyanobacteriales; family Microcoleaceae; genus Microcoleus. The sequence continues at coordinate 52,260 of JAHRFD010000023.1, forward strand.
CACTCCAGCCGACTTCAGCATCATATCAGCAGTCCCAACAATTGCCGGAAAACTTTTGGTGGATACCAAACCCAAAGCTGTGTCTTTGAAGTATTCCTGGCGCTGAGATTGCGATTCGTTACTATGATTATTTGTGTGTCCGTTCATCTTCTATTACCCTTAGAAACTTCGCAAAATAGAAATTTGTTTATAGTTTTAGTGTGTCAGACGATCGGACAGATTACATGAGCTACAAGACACATATTGCTGCTACAAGGCATTAAAAATTGCGGAGCGACCAATAATAATATGATATTACCTATTTATATTTCATGTTTCTGCTTTCAGCATAGCTGCATTTTGCCGAAAAAACGACTACTCTGAACCGCTAGAAAAAGTTTTACCGTTTTCCTCCGATCGATTAAAAGCTTGGCGGTGCGGAAATAGCGTTCCCAGCAGCCGATTGATATGAGCTTGTCCGTACAAAATGGTTGGTATTTCTCCGGGTTGAGGAGGTTGCTCTGTCGGAGTTGATGGAGGGGATGCCGCCGTCTCCGGTGGCGTGAGAGGATTTTTGGGAGCAGTTTCTGGTGGTTCGACTGGTGGTTCGACTGGTGGTTCGACTGGTGGTTCGACTGGGGAGGTTTCTGGTTGTGGTTGTGGTTTTGCTTCTGCTTCTGCGGTGATTTGGCGGCTATCATCTCCCATCAAAGAACCTGCGGCCAAAATTTGCCTTTGGTCAATACAAGGATTAATCAATGTAGTCCCCGCACCGATACAGGAATTGGCTCCGATCGCCCCCGAACCTACTACTAGCACCCCTGCGCCGAGAATCGCACCCGCTCCGATTTCCAGAGTACCTTGACGGGCGTGAAGAATTACTCCCATACCGATACAGGTACCCGCGGCGATCGAGATCCGGCTATCTGGATCTGCTTGGAGAATCACTCCAGGAGCGATCGCCACACCCTCATCAACAACCACATCGCCACTGATATAAACTTGAGAGTTGCTACTTAATTGCAGTGGCCGTAAATACATTCAACTTAACCATTTTAGATGTAGGATTTTAGGTTTATTAACAAGGATATTTTGGATGGTATTATTGATAAATAGAAAGCCTAACTCTCAGCAATAATTATTGCTCGATCCTGCTAACTTTTTCAAATTTTACTTCAATTTCCTGGCGGTTCTCCCGTTAGCTTAGACAGCAACTAACGGGAAAAAAATGCTAATTACTAGCCAATTAAGGACGCTGAATAATCTCTTCCAACACCCGGCGCTTAGCCTTGGAATCAATTCCTAGCAAGCGGACGTAATCGCCTGTGTGTTCTTTCAGACAGCTTTCCAGGGCAGAAATCACTTCCGATTCGCGATTGGAGGCGATCGGCGAGCAACTGTTCCAAGAACCTGTGCGGAAGCGGCGCGGGTCGGCGTGTTCCGTACCAATTTTGTATCCTTGGGAGAGCAGGTTGCGGATTTGCTCGATCGTCTTGGCGCTCAATAATGCGGTGCCTGTTGCAGTCGAAGTTGCTTTATATGATGCGGTCCCTGCTGCTTGAGCAGATTGAGCAACGGGGCCATCTGGGCGCTGAATAATTTCTTCCACCACGCGGCGCTTAGCTTTGGGATCGATGCCGATTAAGCGCACGTATTCTCCTGGGTACTGTTGCATCACAGCTTGCAAAGCGGCGATCGCCTCAGATTCGTTCCGTGCTTGCACAGAAGCCCCGCTTTGCCAAGAACTGGTGCGGAAGCGACGAGCATCAGCGTGTTCAGTCCCCACCTTGTAGCCTTGAGCTAGCAAGCTGCGAATAGTCCCAGCCAAATCCCCACTCAATTGACCATTGGACGCAGCAGCGCCATTCTGGTGAGCAGGTTGAGCAACTTTGCCATTAGATTGGCGAGTTGTCGCGCCATTAGAACCGTTAGAGCCATTGTCACCCGGTCTTTGGACAATTTCTTCAAGTACGCGACGCTTGGCTTTGGTATCAATGCCGATCAAGCGGACGTATTCCCCTTGGTGTTCGCTCATACAAGCCGACAAAGCATTGATTACTTCAGATTCGCGGGTGGACGAGATGGGTCCGCAACTACGCCAAGAACCGGTGCGGAAGCGACGTGCATCAGCGTGTTCTGCTCCGACGCTGTATCCTTGAGCTAGCAGGTTGCGGACGCTATCGACTAGCGAATTGCTCAATTGAGTGGTCCCATGGGTAGAATAAGTGATTGGAGTCATGTCCGAATTTTTAGAAAGTTCATTGCGAATAGGTGCCAGACAAGCGATGTTGTCGGCACAGCGATAACCAGTTCTCAGAGCGTCGTTAACTCCGATGACGTGGGTAGCAAATTTAACGTCTGAATCTTGAACATCTGGCAAGCGATCGGCTTGCTGCTGATTGGTGATGACAGCTCCCGAAGGTATATACTTTCCAGGAGGAATCTCTACGTCTTGAATTAGTACGTGCATCATTACAATGCAACCGTTTCCTACCCTGGCATTGAACACCGTAGAGCGAAAGCCGATAAAGCAGTTATCGCCTACGTAGGCCGGGCCATGAATTAAACTCATGTGAGTCAGCGAAGTATTTTCCCCTACCCAAACGGAATAAGAGTTGCCATCGTCTCCGGTGACTCTGCCTTGTTCTAAACCATGAATTACCACTCCGTCTTGAATGTTGGTACTATTTCCGATATGGAAAGGAGTACCTTCATCGGCGCGGATAGATGTTCCTGGGGCAATCAGCACTTTAGAACCGACACGCACATCCCCAATAATGTTAGAAAAGGAATGTACATAGGCGGTTTCGTGAATTTTGGGCTCTGCCAAGTTTTTCGACCAAGGCGTCGGGGGAGCCGCAACACTGCGGGCTGCCATAAGTTAAGTTCTCCTGAACTGAAAAAAAAAATTGTTAGCTGTTAGCTGTTAGCTGTTAGTTATTGACGGTTAACTATCAACGGTCAACTGTCAACTTCTACTAACTACTAATGGTTGCAACTAGCGGTACGGGTCGTCTTTTTTACTGTAAATGAGGCGATTTTCTACATTGACAGTATCTATAATACCTACCACCAAAGCATCGAGCGGACGGTTTTCGCTTCCAGGTGCAATCCGGGCTGCGCTTCCCCTAGTTACTAAAACCCATTCATCTATACCAGCGCCCACACAGTCAGCGGCTACCTCATATCCGGGAACTGGCGAACCTTCTTCATTGATGAATTGCAGCAGCAGAAATTTCGATCCTCTAAGACTAGGCTCTTTTTGGGTACTGACAACTGTGCCGAGAACTTTTGCCATTTGCATTTTAGGTTACAGGTAGTTGGTAATTGGTAATTGTCAATTTTTCGATGTCATTAGTCTTTATTAGATTAGCCTTCTTCCATCAGTTTTTTCGTTTTTTTTAGTTATTTTGTCTACTAATGACTAATGACTAATAACTAATGACTCATGACTAATGACTAATGACTAATAACTAATGACTAATAACTAATGACTAATGACTAATAACTAATAACCAATCTGCCATCTCCTACTCAATTAAAAATTAAAAATACTAAATCAAAATCTCTCAGGATTTTTAATTTTTAATTTTTAATTTTTAATTACCAAACGCTGAATGAACGATCGCCTGTTTTAAGATCTATTGAGTGGGCGAATGCCACTCACGCCTTCGCGGAATTGTTCCACAGCTTCGGTGTAGCGAATGGGTAGTACATACTCCAAGTTTTCGTGAGGGCGGGCAATGATGTGGGTGGACATAACTTGTCCGCCGTTAACACGCTTGACGGATTCTACTCCAGCGGCCACTGAAGCTTGTACTTCCGAGACATCTCCTCTGACGATGACTGTAACGCGGGCGCTGCCGATTTTTTCGTACCCGACTAGGGTAACGCGGGCTGCTTTGACCATGGCGTCGGCTGCTTCTACAACTGCCGGGAAGCCTAAAGTTTCAATCATGCCAACTGCAATTGCCATTGTTTCTACTCCTGATTTAATATTGGGGGAACTAAACGATGTTTTTTTGACGGTTGCACTAATTTTTCACGGAACTAAGTTTCTGTGCAGTGAGAACTTAGTCGCCACGGAACTGTTCGACTGCTTCGGTATAGCGAATCGGTAAAACATATTCTAGGTTTTCGTGGGGACGGGCGATGATGTGGGTAGAGACAACTTCTCCGCCATTGACCCGTTTGACGGACTCGACTCCTGCTGCTACTGAGGCTTGGACTTCCGACACGTTACCACGCACAATTACTGTGACGCGGGCGCTGCCAATTTTTTCATAGCCCACGAGGGTGACACGAGCAGCTTTGACCATAGCGTCGGCAGCTTCCACAACAGCGGGAAAACCTTTTGTCTCAATCATTCCCACGGCAATTGACATTTTTGAATCTCCTAAGCGAGAGTTAGTGGAATTACCGTTACAAATCTTTGACCAATTTTAAAAATTGGACGGGGGAGCCCAGATTATTTAGAAAAACGGTTTAAAGCTTCCTATCCTTTAAGAATAGGCTAAGCTGTGTACCTTGACAATATAAACCAACATCATAATGTTTAATAACAAAAATTAAAATATTTTATGATCCTTAAAATGATTTAATATTTTTTTAATAAACTTAACATAGTCAGGAGTATATGCCGGTGGCAATGGGAGAGTCCGCTAAGTAAAAATACTCGTCAAGTAGAGTTCGCTTATGCGGTAAAAACTAATTTTTAACTGATTGAATTCTCAGTTTGAGTGCTTTCATGTATAGTTAACATTAGTGCAAAAAATTTTGCCAAAAGTATACAATCACGTTTAGCCAAAATTCCAGGGTGCGATCGCTCGCGGATATTTTTTTCATAAAGACAGCAGTAAAATCCAAATTTATCAGGATAAATTCATGAATCCATTGCTCCTCCAAACCTGTTGGTGGGTACCTTTATATGGCTTAATAGGCGCTATTTTAACTTTGCCTTGGTCTACGGGAACAATTCGCAAAACAGGGCCGAGACCAGCGGCTTATTTCAATTTGTTGATGACTGTGTTGGCTTTTATCCACGGGTCAGTTATTTTCAGAGAAACTTGGAATGAACCATCTCAACAATTGCTGCTAAACTGGGTGCAAGTAACAGACTTAAACCTATCTTTTGCCCTAGAAATCTCTACCGTAAGTGTGGGCGCAATGGAGTTGGTGGCATTTCTAAGTTTGCTAGCACAAATTTATGCTTTGGGCTACATGGAAAAAGACTGGGCGATGGCTCGATTTTTCGGGTTGCTAGGTTTTTTTGAAGCAGCAATTAGTGGTATTGCAATTAGCGATTCGCTGCTTCTAACTTACGCTTTGTTGGAAATGCTGACACTTTCAACTTACTTGCTAGTAGGATTTTGGTACGCTCAACCCCTGGTAGTCACAGCGGCTCGTGATGCGTTTTTAACCAAGCGAGTGGGAGATGTACCCCTGCTGATGGGAGTAGTGACACTTTCTACTTTAGCAGGAAGTTTGAATTTTTCGGATTTAGAAACATGGGCAGAATCGGCAACTTTATCTCCTCTAGTTGCGAATTTATTAGGTTTGGCTTTAATTGCCGCACCTACGGCTAAGTGCGCTCAATTTCCCTTCCATTTGTGGCTAGACGAGGCGATGGAAGGGCCGAACCCAGCTTCAATTATGCGGAATACGGTAGTTGTGGGTGGTGGGGCTTATGTTTTGATTAAACTTCAGCCGGTTTTGGCGCTGTCGCCGATGACTGGTGCGGTGTTGGTGGTTTTGGGTGCGGTGACGGCGGTTGGGGCTTCTTTAGTGGCGATCGCCCAAATCGACCTAAAAAGAACACTATCACATTCTACCAGTGCTTCAATGGGTTTGGTGTTTATCGCAGTGGGGTTAAATCAAGTTGACATTGCTTTGCTGTTACTGTTTGCACACTCGATTTCCAAGGCACTATTATTCATGAGCGCTGGGTCGATTATTTCGACCACCAACACTCAAGATTTAACAGAAATGGGTGGCTTATGGTCGAGAATGCCCGCCACTACTGCGGCTTTTGTAGTAGGCGCTGCGGGGATGGTGGCACTGTTGCCCCTAGGGAATTTTTGGGCAATGCGACGCTGGCTGAATGGTTTTTGGACAGTACCTTTATGGTTGGTAGTTTTGCTGCTGTTAGTTAATTGTTTGACGGCGCTCAATTTAACTCGCGTATTTGGTTTGGTGTTTGTCGGAAAACCGCAGCCAAAAACTCGCCGAGCTCCTGAAGTGGGATGGCTAATGGCTGTTCCCATGGTAATTTTGACTGTTACAGGACTATTAGTGCCTTGGATGTTGCAGCAGTGGCAATTATTAATTAGTTGGAGTGGACCTTGGGCTGAGACTGGAGATTTTGATAATTTAAATTTGCTGTTGAAAACTTTGGATACACCGTTGTTGATGTTGTCTGGGTTCATTGGTTGTGCGATCGGGGTGGCTATCTATTGGTATGGGGTGATACCCAGGCCTGTACGATTACCGATTCCGGCTATACAGGATTTGTTAGCTTACGATTTTTATATCGATCGCGTTTACCGTTTGACTGTGGTTTGGGCAGTTGATTCTATTTCTAAGATGAGTGCTTGGACTGACAGGTATGTGGTGGATGGCGTGGTGAATTTGTTTGGTTTTGCCACAATTTTCAGCGGTGAAGGTTTGAAGTATAGTGGTAATGGTCAGTCCCAGTTTTATGTGTTGACTATTGCTGGGGGGGTGGCTGTATTGCTGGCTTTGATAGTTTGGTTGTTTTAAACCGCAGATGAGAGCAGATGAGAGCAGATGATTTTATTCTGGGTTTGTCTGCTTTTTATTTAATTTTACTCAAACTCGATCGGCCATAATTCTGCAACGGGAACTTCCCAACCAGGTAATAGTTCAGCAATTGAAATAATGTCTCCATCTCTCAATATAACTGGTTCGGTTGCGGGGCGGTAAATTGTGACTGTGCATTTGTCTGGATCGATTAATATTCCTACTTTTGCTCCGAGTTCGAGAAATGAGAGGATTTTTTCTCGCAGCGGTTTAATGCGATCGGACTGAGACTTTATTTCTACAACTAAATCGGGGACGAGTTCGGCAAAATACCTTTTACTTTGTTTGAGGCGCGAGGCTACCACAAAAGAAACATCAGGAACTCTCAGATCGGAATTCGGGAGAATAAACCCGCCACTAGATTCAAACACTCGTCCCAATTTGCGGGGTTTGACCCAGTTAAGCAAAAGTCGGCTGAACTCTGCCCCTATTTCGCTCGATACAATGTCTGCTCCGCCCATTATGATAATCTTCCCGTCTACGAGTTCTAATTGGTAGTCTAGCTGTGCTTCGCAGAGTATACCTTGCAGTTGTTCCAAGTCGGCAACTGTGAGGCGGGTGGAAGGGTATGCCGATCGAACTTGCAAATCTTCCCGGTCTGTGAGACTTTCTGTAAGACTTGAGGTCATAGGATGGTTCCAAATACATCTGAACCTATGTTAACAAAAAAAATCAGCCGATCGCTTTTATCTTGTCTGGGTTTGCGCTAATCTTAAATATAGTTTAAAAATCGGTAGTAAAGGAAAGTTTTAATTGATGCTTAGTGCTTTAATTTGGATACCCATATTGGGGTCCGCTCTGATTGGGTTTTGGCCGAGGGCGGTTAGTTCTAAAATTGTGCGGAATCTGGCCCTGGCGATGGCAGGTATAACTTTGATTTTATCGGTGATTTTAGCGGCTCAGTTTGATCTAAATGCGAGTCAGTTGCAGTTTGCAGAATTTCTGCCTTGGATAGATGTTTTGGGATTGAACTACAATCTGGGTGTTGATGGTTTGTCTCTGCCTTTAGTAATTTTAAATGCTCTGCTGACTGGGGTGGCTATTTACAGTACAGATGAGTCTATTCGCAGACCTCGAATTTATTATTCTTTGATTTTGCTGATAATGGGTGGCGTGAATGGCGCTTTTTTAGCTCAAAATTTGCTGCTATTTTTCCTGTTTTTTGAGGTGGAACTAATCCCCCTTTACCTGTTAATTGCTATTTGGGGAGGGGAACGTCGGGGTTATGCTGCTACTAAGTTTTTAATCTATACTGCCTTTGCTGGGATTGTGCTGCTGGCATCTTTCTTGGGGACAGTTTGGCTCAGTGGTGCTTCTAGTTTTGATATTGTTGGTGCTGTGGGTGCATCGCATTTGCAGGGTGCTTTACCTTTGCCTTTGGTGAGGCAAATTGTCTTACTGGCTGGGGTGTTATTGGCTTTTGGGATTAAGATGCCTTTAGTGCCTTTTCATACTTGGCTTCCTGATGCTCACGTAGAAGCTTCGACTCCGGTTTCGGTGTTGCTGGCTGGGGTGCTTTTGAAGTTGGGAACTTACGGGATGCTGCGATTTGGTTTGGGTTTGTTTCCTGATGCGTGGGCGGTGGCTGCACCTTGGTTGGCTAGTTGGGCTGTTGTCAGTGTGCTTTATGGGGCTAGTTGCGCGATCGCCCAAAAAGATATGAAGAAAATGGTAGCTTATAGTTCGATCGCTCACATGGGCTACATTCTGTTGGCTAGCGCTGCGGCTACTCCGGTGAGTATGTTGGGTACTGTTTTACAAATGGTAAGCCACGGTTTAATTTCGGCGCTACTGTTTTTAACCGTCGGTGTTGTTTACCGAAAATCAGGTAGTCGCAATTTAGATGTGCTGCGGGGTTTGTTTAATCCCGATCGAGGTTTGCCGATGATTGGTAGTTTAATGATTCTCGGAGTGATGGCTAGTGCGGGTATTCCAGGTTTGGCTGGATTTATTGCTGAATTTTTGGTATTTCGCGGTAGCTTGCAAGTGTTTCCCGTGCAAACTTTGCTGTGCATGATCGGCACTGGTTTGACTTCTGTTTATTTTTTAATTATGGTCAACCGTGCTTTTTTTGGTCGGCTTTCGGATTTGGTGGTGAGTTTACCACAAGTGCGTTGGGGCGATCGCATTCCTTCTTTGGTATTGGCTGTGATTATTGTGATTATGGGAGTACAGCCGGGAGTGATTGTGGCTTTGAGTGAGAAAACGGCGATCGCCATGGTAGCTAATGTGCCACCACAAGTTAATGCGATCGCTCAAAACTTACCATAAAATATGACCTAGCTGTAGGGACACGGCAGGGGACATTGGTGTCAACTTAACGTCAAACCGATAGTCCGACAGGGGTTTAAACCCCTGTCTCAACTCATTAGTCCTCTTTTAGAGGACTAATGAGTTGAGATTCTTCTCTTCAGTCCTCTTTGAGAGGACTTTCGCTATTAGACAGGGGTTTCAACCCCGCTTAGGACTTGATGAATGACTAACGGACACGGGGCGGGCTGACAGCTTAAGTTGACACCAATGGGCAGGGGAGAATCCCGATTTTGTAAGGGCTATAGCATTCCGGCAGATAAGTTATTGGTTAAAAGGAAGGATTTACTACGGTCATGCTTCGCCCCTACCGATATATTTGCAAATTCTGAATGCTCCCCACGACAGTGTCCCTACCAGACCAAGAAATGCTATATCTGAAAAGCTTTTAGTGCATCATGAAAGGACTAAAGTTGTTACTACAAACATCTTTCTTCCTTCTTCCTTCTTCCTTCTTCCTTCTTCCTTCATTTAAGGTTAAATTAAAATGACGAGTACCGTATTAAAGCCATCTTCTCATCCTCTAGCAGCCTACATTGACATCTTGGAATCAGGAAAAGCTTTACTTCCTGAATCGGCAGAAAATTTAATAGAAGTAGTCGGAGTTCTTAAAAGTTATGGAGTTGTTTTAGATGCCTATTCTCGGAATCTAAACTACATCGCTGAAGAACAGTTTTTAGTGCTTTTTCCGTTTTTTAAATATTTCAATGGGGAAGTTACTCTGCCGAAATTAATGCGCTATTTGTGGCACGATCGCATAAATTTTGAGTATGCCGAATATTGCATGAAAACAATGCTGTGGCACGGTGGTGGCGGTTTGGATAGTTATTTGGATTCCCCGGAGTTTGATAATTTGGTCGAAAAGGCGATCGCTGCTAAATTAAAAGGCAACTTTTTCATGCAGGGGCTCCATAAAGCATTTCCTGATTTTTTGCCGGAACAAGTGCGGATGCTGGCTTACTACACCGGTTTAGGTCAGTTTTGGCGGGTAATGAGCGATTTGTTTATGGACTTATCTGATTCCTACGATCGAGGGGAAACTAAGTCTATTGCTGACGTAGTTGATTTTGTTAAAGCTGGTTTAGTCGCAGCCGCCAGTTTACCAATTACCTACAGCGTCAAGATTAGCGGTCAAGTTTACGATATCATTCCTCCAGAGGCTGGATTGACATTTTTAGCAGATGTAGCGATTCCCTATGTCGAGTCAATTTTCTTTCGGGGAACTGCATTTTTTGGAGTAGTTTCCTACAACGCTCAAGCTCATCAAATCCCGGAACAACAAAGAGACTTTAGCTATGGTGCTTTGTTTGCCGATCCTTTACCGATTGGAGGGGCGGGGATTCCGCCAACTCAATTGATGCAAGATATGCGGCATTTTTTGCCGGAGTATTTGCAAGAAATTTATCGCACTAGCTGTCGAGGCGAAGATGATGTGCGGGTGCAAATTTGTCAGAGTTTTCAAAAGTCGATGTTTTGCGTAACGACGGCGACTATTTTGGGTTTGGCACCTCATCCCATGAATACATCAAATCCAGAGGAAAGAAAGGCTAATCGGGTTTATTTGGAAGGTTGGATGGATCGGTTTGGAAATTCTCGTTTGGATTGGGCTAATCAACCAACTAACAGGGCTTGTCAGTTGTTTCCCGAACGATAGTTAGTAATTAGACATCTCCCATAATTATTGTGGAACAGGCAGGATGCCTGTTCTTGACAAGCTTTTTGGGAGATGTCTATTGTAGGGTGCACAGGCAGCGAGAAATCTTTGATTCGCTGCTTGCGACTGCGGACTGTCACGCACCCGGTAAAAAGTTGCTTGCTGGTGCGGCGAAAAAGTACCGAGTATTTTTTATAAAAAATTAATCGAACTCAATCAATAGGGCGATCGCAACTTAAATAACTTTTAATTATTGTATATATATATATATATATATATATATAATTCAAATCAATAAACTCTTGAACTTGCTTATAGGAAACAGTAAAGTGTTAGTCAATCAGCCAAAAATAAACTGATTAATGAATTAATGCAAATTTCACTCTATGAGAGGTGCTCGTAGGAATAGAGTTTAGGACGGGCGCAAAACTAAGTTGTAAAGTCTATTTTCTGTAGGGCAATTTATGAGTTACCCCTACCAATGGTTTACGCTGCGTAAGTTCAGGAATTTTTACAGAATTGAGTTTATTAGTTGGATTTAGTGGTGTTGAAAAAGGTGCGTCGCCTTCTGTAAAACCTACAAATAAAGCTAACATCTAGTTCCAGATTTCAGCATGACTGCACAGGTGACTCGCGCGAGATGTGTAGCAATACAGCAGATTCCACATTTATGAAGGACACCGCGCGATCGATCAGGGCTGTTTCATTCTCAGACAAATCATCATTTTGTAGGGGTAGTGCCCCCGTGCCTACCCTCTTCGTCCACGATTTTGTATGTGTTTCAGAGATCGGGGCGGGCACTCTTGGCACCGCCCCTACAAGAGAATAAAACAGCCCTGCCACGGTATGGACACTCCAAGATCTCATTAGTGTCAACTTAAGCTGTCAGCCCGCCAGTCCTTGCGCCCACCCGCTAGTCCGCCAGGGAATGAATTCCCTGTCTAATAGCTAAAGTCCTCTAAAGAAGACTAATGAGTTCTTCAGTCCTCTTTAGAGGACTTTAGCTTTGAGGCAGGGGTTTCAACCCTTGCCGGACTATGAGTTGTACCTTAATTTGACACCAATGGGCACGGTGCCGTGTTCCTACTTCATAAAGTCGGTTCAAACTTTACTTGTTGAGGTTAAATCCAATAGCAAGGTCTGTCAATTTGTCCAGTCAATTAGATACTAACGAATGATTAACTTTAGTCACTAAACCAGTGCCTAACCATCCAAGCAAACTTGATTGAGGAATAAAAGAATGAGCGGTTACAGTTTATCTCGACAAATCCCTGGGGGTAATGGAAGTGATAATTTTCCTTTGCCGAATATAGTTGCAAATCAGCTTACTAATATCGCTGTAATAAGTGCAAATACGGACACATTTAAGCCTTTTTTAACGGTCAATAATCCTAGTGGAGCCGAAATTGGAAATGGTAACAATGCCACTTTTACCCCCCCAGTAGGCGGTACTTTCGCGGGGATTGTTCGGGACGATAGAGGGACAGTTAAAGAAACAACGGTGTACACAGTCGAAGTGAATCTAGAGCCGAACAAGCTTAATAACACTAACAATGCTGATACTCCAGCCTTTACCCCCGGAAATTATCCAGGGTGGGTAGGTTCCATTGACGCATTGGACTACTACCGCATTGAAGGGCCGGCTGTTGGTAAGTTGACGGCGACTCTGACAGGTATAGATGGTGCAGTCACTGTAAGATTACTGGACAAGGGCGGATTTGAAAAAGCTACAGCAAAAACAACAGCTAGTGCGGAGACTGCAATTCAATTGGAGTTTCTGATACCTTCAGCGAACGAAAGATATTTTTTGGAAGTTGCTCCTCAAGATATTAAGAAGCCTGGTGATGGTCGGGGTGATGGTAAGAATAACAGTAGCAAATACAATCTGAATTTGGCATTTGCTACTTCCACAACACCGACTCCTGTGGTCACGACTCCGACTCCTGTGGTCACACCTCCAACACCTGTGGTCACACCTCCAACACCTGTGGTCACAACTCCGACTCCTGTGGTCACGACTCCGACTCCTGTGGTCACAACACCGACTCCTGTGGTCACGACACCGACTCCTGTGGTCACAACACCGACACCAACACCAACTCCAACTCCAACACCGACACCAACTCCAACACCAACGGCTGGTGGTACGCCTGTAACGATCGCGGCACCTGCAATCAATTCTTCGGGCCCTGGTACTCCCACTGGGCAACCAGCAAACACTGTTAGCGGTCAGTCTTACAACCTGTCAGACAATAATGACAATATTTTGGTGTCATCACTGCCCCCGGCTGCTGCTGGCAAACCAATCTTGGGGCTATCTGGCAACGACAATATTACCGGGACAAGCGGCTTTGATATCATTAACGGAATGCAAGGAGCCGATACAATTGACGGAGGGGCTGGCAACGACTCTTTAACCGGCGGTAAAGGGTCGGATCAGATTGACGGCGGTGCTGGCGACGACAACTTGTCCGGCAATAATGACAACGATACTCTCACCGGAGGAGATGGCAATGACACTATCACCGGTGGTAAAGAAAATGATGTCCTGATTGGCGGCTTAGGCGACGACATACTGAGTGGCGATCGCGGTCAAGACATTCTCACAGGTGGCGGCGGAAGCGATACATTTATCTTAACCGGAGGGGCGGCGACTGCTGCCACCCTAGCAGAGGCAGATGTGATTGCAGACTTTACTGTTGGGGACAAAATTGGTCTAACTGGCGGGAGTGTATTTGCTAGCCTCATCTTGGAAACTGTAAGTTTGAATCTGAATGGAGGAGCTCCTGTTAGTGCTACGGCAATTAAACTCGGCGGCTATTTGGGTATCGTTGTAGGGGTTGCCCCAAGCGAGCTTACGGCAAGTGTTTTTGTGTCATAGTTTCTGTAGCGTGGGCTTTGTGAGTCCTATTTGAGTGGAATTAAGTGCGATCGCCTTTGAGTTTGACTTGGGGGCGATCGCCTTCTGTAAAACCTACAGATCAGGCTAACATTTAGTTCCAGATTTCAGCATGACTGCACAGGTGACTCGCGCGAGATGTGTAGCAATACAGCAGATTCAACATTATAGAATCAAATCCCTTGGCGATCGCCTGAATATTACGACATTGGATACAGTCCCGCGATTGCGAGAGTATGCAGAAAAAAATAAAACTTGTGTACAGGGCTTTCCCAATGCTCTGCCCTGTGAAGGTCATTGGAATAGTCAAGGCCATGAGCAAGTTGGTCAACTTATTGCAGAACACTTATGCGATAAGTTCAAAGCAGAGCCTTAAGTTTGAATCTGATCCTATATCTAGATTCTGACTAAAAGACTGAGGCCGTGAGAATCAGTTCCACAAGTTCCAAACAAGCCGTGAGTTTCTGCTAAATCTTTGACTAAAGCAGTTTGTTTGGGACTTGATTTCCAAGGATTTGGATTACCATAGGCATAGTAAATTTCTACACCGTCAATGCCGAAACGAGCAGCTTCTGGGATTAATTTATCGGCGGTCGATCGATACCGACAGGGATGGGCGAGAACGGCTAAACCTCCTGCTTCATGAATAGCTTCAATTACTCTGGTGGCTGCATACAAATAAGTTCCTTCTGTACCTTTACCTCCTAAGTAGGGTTGGAGACTGGAATGTTGCGGATCGAAGCCATAACCGAGAATATGTACATCGTTATTGAGTAATTCAGCATTAATTTCCACCCCTGTCCACAGAGTTGGTATGGTGCTATTGTTATCGGGATGCTCTAATTTCCAATTATCTAACCAAATTTGAGCTTTTTCGTAGCCTTTGGTGCTGTGGTGGTCTGTAATAGCTAAGCCTTTGACCCCAAGGGCGATCGCTTTTTGGAGCAATTCCTCTGGCTGCAAGCGTCCATCCGAGTACACTGTGTGCATATGGAAGTTATAGGAACCGGGACAGCTATGAGCATCAATTGTCTGGAAGACTTGTTTGAGTGCACAGATATTTTGGGCTTGGGGTTTGAGACTAGAACCAGGGGAGGGAGCGAGATTGATATTCATAAGTGTTCCTATAAAAAAAACTAGCCTTGTTCAATATATCTAATAAATTGATATGTTGCACTTGTGGCGATAGTGGCACCGGGCGGGGCGGGTTTATGAGATTATTGATTTTTGGCAGAAATGGTTTGTAAAACCCGCCCCTACAGGTTTGTTGAGAATGGTGCAAGATATTAATTCACTGGCATTTTAAACCTGCGGCGGCGGCTGTGGGAAATTCGATGGGCACAAATGTCAGGCCAAATTGTTCTCTGGAACACGGAACAATGTGCGCCACTCGTTTAGGAGAGTTTTTTCGATTACCGGTGTTTGGGTCAAATTCAATTATACCTGTGGCTCCACTGGCTTGAAACTTTGGTGCTGCTAAGGTTTTTTGCATTCCTTCGCGGCTGGGTTCTGGCTGCATTTCTAGGGCTTGAATCAAGGTGCGGGCGGCATCGTAGGTTAAGGCCGATCGAGTATTTACCGGGCCTCCCCACAATTTTTCAGCGTTTTGAGGAAAATTTTTGTCAAAACTGATTAACGGATGCCAAAATACGGATACTCCCAGTTTGTTAACAGATTTCAATTGCTTGGCTAATTCTAATGTTCTCGTTTCGTACAGAGTCCAAGGGCCGATAATCCAATTGCGATCGTTGTTAGCTTTAATCATTTCGAGCGCATTTTCCAGGGAACTGGTGACTTGACCATCGGGAATCACAAGTATGGCTATTTTTCCCTCTTTTTCAACTTCGGCAATTGCTGCTGGGGCGTTAAAATTATTTTTAGATAAATCATAATAATTATTGATTCTAAAAGTGGTTCCTCCTAGGGCTTCAAATTGTTTTTTGAATTCTTCCCACAACGAAGCGCTGAAGGGACTGTTGGGATTGTAAAATACTGCCACTTTTTTCCAATCGACTGAGATTAGTTGATTTACTAAACCTTCAGCTTCTATGCTAGTTGTCGGCGCTGTCCGAAAGAAAAATTTCCGGGGTTTGCGTGTCAGTTCTTCTGTTGTGCTTCCCGGAGAAATAGCGACAAGTTTATTGCGATCGTAAATATCTACTGTTTCCACGGTCATGTCGCTGGTGTAGTGTCCGATTACTGCTAAAATATCGGGCTGAGCAACCAGAGAATTTGCTCTTTTAACTGCGTAGGATTTGATATTTCCGTCATCGGCGATGATGACTCTCAGTCCTTTGCGTTTAAGAGGTTTTGTTTCGAGTAATTCTTGACCGGGAAAGTCTTTATTGCTATTACTGGGAGTGATGAGACTTAAATTAACTTCTGTTTGAGCCTGAGCAATGCCGCGCAGCAGTTCTTCTGCTAAGTTGGCATTGAAAATGCTGCCGTCCTGATTTCTGCGGACGGGAACGACTATTGCGATGGTGTAATATTCTGCGTTGATTGATTTGAGCAGGGCATTGTTGATGTAAATTAAAGTTTCTGGGTCTTTACGGTCTTCTTTCCAAGACTGTTTGAGCAATTTTAAAGCTTCTGGATAATTTAAATCGGCAAACTCATTGATTCCTCTTTGTTTTGACCAGAGTGGCGAGGTTTGAATGAGGAGTTTTTCTCCTGAACTGATACCCTCTACAGAGGCTAGTGAAGGAATTGTTGGTCGAAATAAGGAGAAAGAATAGGCGATGATTAATGCAGAGGCTACTCCCGCAAGGCCGAACAGTAACCAACGAAAGTGGGGTGAATTTTTTCTTGGTTTTGACTTGACTGGTGCTACAAGAGGCTTTAAGGCTTGCAAAACCTCGGTAGCAGATTGGTAGCGGTCTTTAAAGTTAAAGCGCACCATCTTGGTTAAGATATTTTTAAGTGGGTCGCTCAGGCGATCGGATGTTAAATGAGTCCAGATAAATTCGCAACTATCAGGGTCTTGTGGCAGATTGGTGGGACGGCGCCCGGTGAGAGCTTGAATTGTGATAATTCCTACTGCATAAATATCATTATATGGTTGGGGAATTGACTGGGGATTGTATTGCTCTGCTGGCATATAACCTGTTGTCCCCCATGCTTTTGATGTCAATATTTCACCTGTACTGTTAGAAGTCAAAGTGCTTACTTCTCTGACTGCTCCAAAATCAATCAGAACTATTTTATTCCCTGTTATAGACCTAATTAAGTTAGAAGGTGTCAGATCGCGATGAATAATATTTGCGTTGTGAACAAGTTGTAAAATTTCAAGGATTTTTTGTAAAAAGGAAATCGCCTGTGCTTCAGTCCAGTGATTTTTTGCCGTAAGGAGTTCTTGACTTAGGGCAGTTCCTGTAATAAATTCTTGAACTATGTAAAAATTGTCATTTTCCTCAAAGTGATTTAATAATGTGGGAATGCGAGAATCATTTCCCAAAGTCTGCAAAGCCAAAACTTCTTTTTGAAATCGGTTCCTGGCTTTTTTTAGTACCAAGGGATTTTCGGTATGAGGAAAAGGAATTTCTTTAATGACGCAGGGTGGATTTGAGGGGTTTTGTAAATCTTGAGCTATGTAGGTTATGGCTGTTCCTCCCTGTCCTAATTGATTAATGATTTTATAGCGTCCGGTCAGTTCATCTCCGGGATTGAGAGACATAAATTTTAAAAAAAAGTAGTGCTGTTTTAATATATTTAATTAGCTGAAAATCTTTCATAATCCGGCATCCCTAGTGGGAGTTTTGAGAGAGGACGCCGGGGCGGGCATTGTTTTCAGTGCACCGCACCCGATCGCATTTTCCAGTCTCCAGCCAAGGGTTACTTTCATGTTGAAGTACCCGTTAGGCTTGGATGCTGTTGCGAGTCTGGCTAGCCAGCTCCAACAGTTGCGCCCAACGTTTTTGGACTTGTTTGGGAGTACATTTGATCGCAGTGGCGATCGCCTTGTCACTTTCTTGATTCCGCTTCATTGCTAACAGTTGTTGCTGTTCGGGAGAAAGTTGAGCGCGAAATGTTTCCCACTTGTCCGAAGTCATTCCCAATTTTTGATCGACATCAGCACCGAGCCATTCGTGCACTAATTTCCAGTTTTGAGTGCGGGCAAATTTTTCGACGTGGTACTTGAAACGTTGTTGCAAGTAGTCCCGTTGACGGGAAGACAAACCAAGAACGCGATCGATTTCAGAAGCAGAAAGGTCTTGCAATTTCAAATTGAGGTAGCTAACACATTCTGGCTGATTTTGCGATTCCAGATAAGCAATCAATTCCGATACTACTCGATCGCGCAACACAGCATCAGCCGGATCGACAGTTTCAGACACCATTTGTTCGCGCACTTGTTGCAGCGCTGGAGAGCGGCTGTACATTTCTGCATCTTCTCCCTTGCCAGATTCTACAGCCATTTCAATGTCGATCGCAGTTTCAGGAGGTTGACCCTTGGCAAAACCTTGAGCGCGGAGGACAATCAGGCGTTGGCGGTTGCGGCCTGGTAAGCCAATTTGGCGTTTGGCGTAGTGTTCGGTGAAAGCCATGTACTCAGCCAATTCTAGCTGTGTGCGGGGCTGGTAGCTGAGTTCGAGTTGGTGTTCCCGGCGGAAAGCCCGTAAAGATTCAATGTAAAAGCCTTGCAAAAAGTCTTCAATCATGTTGTAGCGAGCTTGGTAGTTCAAGTTCGATCTAAAGGAAGCAACATGGCGATAAATCATCGATGCGAGGTGAGAGTGAAGTTCGACGCGGCCTTGCTTGGAACCGAGGCGATAGAATTCCAGGGTTTTTTGCAAGCGGTGTTCGGCTAAGGTGATTTGCCAAGCTTGGACTTCGCCGGAAATTTGGATGCGATCGCTTTTTTGGCAAATCCGTTCGACTTCCTTCGCAATCCGCATCGCCACGGATTGAGCGCTACGGCTTGGTGTTTTCATCTCTGCTTGCAAGGCTTTGAGGGCGAAGTCAGCCAAAGCTAGGGTATCGACGCTGGGAAGGTTATTGATTTCGAGGGTTTGTTCGCAGGGGGCAGTTTGAAGGGAGTTGATGGTAGAAGCGGTGTTGCAGTTAACGGAGTTGGTGGCAGTTGTGACAGTCATGGTATTTATCAGGTGGTAGGGCACCGCAGCGACAGTGCGAGGACTTTTGTCAGAGAGTGAGTGATGCAGTTGCAGGCGGTTTGGCTTGCTGTGCGGATTCAACTCTCTATACATTGAATGTACGGGAAGTACAAATAGTGCAGTGACTCAGGTGTTCCACTCTCTCATGCAACTCTTTTTGGCTGCTGAATCTGATTTTAAGCTTTGGCTGTAGAGGATTGATGATTTGGTGCTTAAACCTATACTGTACAAGCATTCTGAGCTATTGCAAAGGTGGGGCGATCGCACTTGCGTGTGAGGGTATAGCAAGGCCGCTCAGTGGACAATTTACTAACTGGCCTTGGGACGGGATTTTGGGGGTGGAAGATTCTGGAATTGGTAGTCAGCAGAATGTAGGGAACTGCAATGTATTCTCTACCTACGGCAGAGCAGTTTCAAAACCCGGTTAATTTAGAAAATTGGTCTGACAGAAGGCTGGTTGATTGACAGAAGCCAGATTTCTGGGTACAAAGGCTGGCTACAAAGGAATGTATGCGATCGAGCTTGGTTTGATGGGGGCGGGTGAGTCCTTCCAGAAGTTTAAACCCCTAAATTGAGAACAGCGCCGCTGAGTCGATCGAATTAAATATTAAAGGTGATAATTCCTCTCAAGCTGAAATATCCAATTTTAAGTACGCGACAGGTTTTCGAGAATATCGGGTGGTGGCTCAAAAAATTGTACCTGATGCCCATTCACAATCTCAGTACCGATGAGCTGCGAACACACAGCTCGTAAAGACTTCCAAAGCATTGTCTCCTCGTAATGTTCTAATTCGGCTGGAATGTGATCTAGCAGAGTTTGAGAGCAGACCACAATCAGTTGTTTCTGAGCCCGAGAAAAAGCCACATTAGACCGATTGAGGTCTAAGATAAATTCCACATTTTTACTAATTGCTGAGGGGTCGCTGGCTGTTGCCGACACAATGATATAAGGTCGCTCGTCACCTTGTAAGCTTTCAACAGTATCAATTACATCGATCAGGTCGCCGGAGTCCTTCAAGTAACTTTTAAGCAGTGTTCGCTGCGCTCGGTGTGGAGTGACAATAGCCACAGAGTTGTTTTCTATTGCTCTTCTATTTTTTGCAGCAGCAATAATTTTCTCAATAATCAGCACCTCAAGCATATTGCTGCGTTTTGACAGGCGCTCAGAATGAAGAACAAGAATTAGACCTTTTGACTCCTCCTGCAAAAGACTATTTGAATCGGGCAACCTTCCTTTTAGTTCAATATTATCCAGTTGGTAAATACGAGAAATTAAATTACAAATCAGCGGTGGCAAGCGGAAAGTAAAACTCAACGCAGAACTCAGAATGGCTGAATCTGAAACTCCTGTAATTTTAATATTTTTAACCGCATCATATGCACTCACATAAGGCTTGTATAATTGAATGGGCGGACGGTCTTCCTGCTCCCAATTATGAGCAACAATTGGTGAGAGCTGCCGATGATCTCCGGCAAGCATGATTTCCCCGTCACTTTTTACTAATGTAGCCAGTGACAGAAAGTGCGGAAACACCATCATGCTTGCTTCGTCAACGATTAGTGTAGGTACTTGGATACCTTTCATTTCCAGCGATAATTTCAAAAGAGCACTGGTTGTGCCGCCGATGACCAAGACAGCATTTGAACGCATTTTCTTCAACTTGGCTGCACAAGGCTTAGAGGGAAAACATTCAACATTTTTTCCGAGAAAAACCTCACCCTCTTTAGGGTCAACTCGGCTAAGTTGTATCGGCGGTACTGTTAATCGCCATTTATCTGCCTGTTGCTGAAGGGTTGGCAAGAGGCTATCGAGGCGCAAAAGCAAGTTATTTACAGCAGTATGGGTAGGTGCTGCGATGAGAACGATATCTCCCATCGAACAACGCGCCAAAATTCTTAAGAACGTAGCGATCGCAGTTGTCTGTGTCTTGCCAGTTCCTGGAGGCCCCTGTAAAAGTTGAATTCTAGCGGTTAAGCCACTGACAGCAGCAGTGACTTGATCGGTAGCCAATTTCTGTCCGTTAGGCAATATCAAGAACTCCAGTAGATTCTGGTATTGTTCTAGCTTCTGTGCTGCTAGAGCCTGTTGCGGAGGAATCTGAGGACGCTCAGGATCGAACCACTGACATACATGATTTCCGAAACGACTTATTAGTCTGTCGTCAACCTTTCCGGCTACAAAATCAGAAGGACTTTCATCTAAAGTAGCATAGGAAAAAATCTCTTCCTCTTGGTTATAAAACCGACCAGGGAGTTGATAGCGGTCTGGTTGATTTGTTTGTCTTACTGAAAGCTCAATCTGTCTAGTCTCCCAGTCAATACGATCCACAAAACACGTACTTCCACCGCGTAGAAGTTGACCGAATGTTTGACCGCGATGCGGATCTTTAAAACAGGGGCTAAGCCTTACACAGTTGCCTTTTTCGATCGTGCAGTTGGTCTCGAAAACTTCATAATTAATACCGTACTCATCAAGGTTGATAGTGGCTGTCAGCCTATTGTTGCCGTGGGAGACAACATCACTAATAGGAATAGTGCGCCCTAGAGGGACGCGATAGACAGGCGGGACTAAGTGAGTAGCAATCCAGTTTGTCACTTTAACGTGCTGATCCAGTCGGAGATAGTCAATCCCCGCCTGCGCGGCGTTATCTACCCCAAGAGTGAATTCCAGTAAATCAGCGATGACAAGAGATGGTTTTACTACGTCTGGGTTCTTAGAACGAATGCTTTCTTCAACCCACCGCAGCGCGTGTACGCGGGCGCGAAAATAATCCTTGAGATAGTTAGGTTTCCGGGCGCTGTTGTAGCGCTCAATTGCCTTAGCAACTGCTGCCGATAGATTTGGGTCTTTTGGATCTGGCAATTTTCGCCAGTAAGCGCGCCAGTAGGGTGCTGTTAAGGAATCATAAAAGCGACTGCGGAGTTCAAACTTGTGCCTGCTGACTTGCTCAGAATCTCGATCTGCCCACTGCCCCTGAGCATCTAAATCCAAATCAGTCTTAAAATCGAAGATATCCTGTGTAAAAGCTTGCTCTAGATCGACCTCGGCACCAGACACCCGCCGCCGCCAATGATAGCGCCTGCCAAACCATGACAGAGAAGTAACGACAGCTAAGCCTCTACCTGTCCATCCCAAAGCAAAACGCCGATCGACTTCATCGTGCAAGCAAGAGTAGATGAGTTGCTCTAAACTCTCACGGCATCCTAGCAGTTCCCGGAGGTTGCCGAGTAACTGCGAGCTGACGCGGGAGCATCCTTCGAGCAACTGAGTCATCTCCGATCGAGACCAGACATAAAAGTGAATGGGAGCCGTTTCGGCCTCGGCTACCTCATCAATAACCTCAACCAACTTCATTAGAAACCCTTGAATTAGCTGTTTCTCAGCGCCTGTGTCTTCTCTGTATTCTCCCGTCCACGGAGAGGTTTGAAACTCAATAACTTCTCTACTTTGGAGGGAACGCTCTTCATAGACTGGGCGATTATTTCGATCACGCCCTACCTCCCACCGTTCCTTGACTGTGGGGTCTGGCTGCCAATGTCCATTTACCTGCGTGAAGCTTGTATGTAATTCTCCCTCGCTCTTGGTCACATGAGCTGCAAGCGCTCCGATCCTATTTTCTACATAGTCGTAATCCACAGAAAGGTAAACGCGAATCAGTCGCTCACCATTAATTATGTGTTCTGGAAGTTGACCTTGACCTACATAAGGTAGCGACTTCACTTCATAGGAATCTGGATTGATATTTCCGCCTGGAAGTGTACGCCTGCGAGTTTTTGCTTTTAACTGGATAAGTTCTAGGTTATCGCTAAAGCTTGGATCTTGCCGCACTTGAACCGCCTGCTGTCCATGTAATTCGAGTTCAGCCAAGTCATCGATTTTGTCAATCCCGGCCCCTCGCAAGACTCTTACTGCTGATGGATCTAAGCCTATTAGTTCAAGACGACGCAATCGAGCACTTTCAGATAGGCAGTGAATATTGAAAACACAGCCATCACACTTGGGATCGATTTGATAGTCCAAATCGGCTAAATCAGCCTGAACTACGCGGTTTAGCGCACCCTCAGATGCCAGGAGGCGATTAATGTCTGCTTCTTCTGTATCTAGCTTAAACGGTTTTAGATCGAGGATGAGCTGACTTTTATTTGTACTTTCATCAATCCTAGCAACAACGCACTCGATATCTTCTGGTCTGAGTTCTACGCCACAAATAGCCACTGGACTCACCTGAATAAGCTGCCGTACTAGCATCCGGTATAGAGCAACCTGCACGCGGTGGTAGGTACGGTCTCGACGACTGGCTTTGCATTCAACAATTCGCAGCTTTGGTCGATCGGCTTCCCACAGGATTAGTACAAAGTCAATTTGGCCTTTGATCTGGAAAGCTCCCTCGTCTGCTTCGATGGAAATTTCGCGTCCATATGCTCTTTGTCCTGAACTTATACCTTGCAATTGTGATACAAAGGTAGTCCAGGGTGTCTTCTTTTCCTCAGCAGACTTTTGGCTGTACAAAGTGAGGTCAAGGAGACCATTTTTTTGGAGAGAAGTTTCCCATTCGTTCTCCCTCAATCGCCCCGCCTCTTGGAGAACTGGATCTAATGAGTTGAAGAGGCGTTCTGCAAACGGAAGCTCTCGCGCAAGCTTTCGGTTATTATGCTCTAGCTTAAAGCGGCGATCGCAAGATTGATAATGGATGTACTCACCAATTTCGGTAACTCGAACAGATGGTTTAGTTACTGGGGTTAACATAAATCTAAGAATAAAATATTTAAATGAGTCAGACTTGCATAAAGGGTGCAAATCGACTAAATTTTAGTAATCATCTCACAATTAAGTCAGGGGTTACATGACAATAATCACCTTTAATTGTGACCATACTCACTGCAACTATTTTGATTATAAATTTATAATTTACCCTGCTTCTTTTTCTAACACCAAAGTCACCGGCCCATCATTATCTATAGAGACTTGCATCTGAGCTCCAAACAAGCCTGTTTCGACTTTTAAACCGCTGGCGCGCAACTTTTCGACAAATTTGTCATACAGAATGGAGGCGGCTTCTGGGGGCGCAGAGCGATCGAATGAAGGTCGGCGACCTTTGCGGCAGTCGCCGTAAAGCGTAAATTGACTGACAACCAGCAACTCGCCACCGATGTCTTGTACGGATTTCTCCCAGCGGCCAGTGTCAGTGGCTGGATCGGGAAATAAACGCAATTCTAGGCATTTGCGAGCCATCCAATCTAGTTCTGCTTCGGTGTCGGTAGTGGCAATGCCTACTACCAGATTCAGTCCGTGGCTAATTTTGCCAATTATTCGATCGTTAACTTCGACTTGAGACGATTTGACTCGCTGGATTATGATTCGCATTCTGAATCGGTAATTGGTAATCGATAGAGAACTTACTTGTTTACTCGTTACCAGGCTAGAGTCTGGTAACGCATATCCAAAGGCTCTACCTCCTATTTTCGTTGAATAAAAGCGAGATAGATCCTCTAGACATTTCCAGGCTCTAGCATGGAAGTTGTACTGTGTAAGTCCTGTTGTCTTTATTTTTTGCCAAATCCTTTGCCGCGATTTGCTGAAGGGAGACAGAGACAGTTTTCGATTTGCGATCGCAAAGTTTCGATATCTAAACCTTGACCGATTAAGACAATCTGGTTTTTCCGTTCGCCTTTCCACTCATCATCATCGATGGAAAATCGCTTACCACTCAAGTGAAAAATATGCCGTTTGGGACTTTCTTCAAACCACATAATTCCTTTTGCCCGAAACACATTTGTAGGCATTTGGTGGTCTAAGAAATATTGAAATTTCCTCAGAGAAAACGGCTTGTCACTCTGAAATGAAAGTGAGGTAAATCCATCATTATCTAAATGGTCTGAATGGTCGTGATGAGCGTGGTCGTGATGGTCGTGATGAGCGTGGTCGTGATGGTCGTGATGAGCATGGTCGTGATGGTCGTGATGGTCGTGGTCGTGATGAGCATGGTCGTGATGGTCGTGACTGCTAGCAGTTTCTTCAGCTTGGAAATATTTGTCCGATTCAAACAATCCTACACTGAGGATGAGTGGCAGAGGAACTTGGGATTTTACTGTACGGAGAATTCGAGCGCCTTCTTTGACATCACGAATCTTAACTTCCAACAAATCTAAATCTGCTTCCTCAACCAAATCTGTTTTGTTGAGAACAATAATATCGCCATAGGCAATTTGACTGTATGCTGCTTGAGAATTGAATAAATCCAAGCTGTAATTGGAGGCATCTACTACTGTAACGATGGAATCGAGACGAGTCATGTCTCGCAATTCAGTGCCTAAAAAAGTTAAAGCTACTGGTAGCGGGTCGGCGAGTCCGGTAGTTTCTACTACTAAATAATCTAGATTTTCTTGACGTTCTAAAACTTTGTAAACTGCATTTACCAAATCTTCGTTAATTGTGCAGCAAATGCAGCCGTTGTTCAGCTCGACCATATTGTCTTCGGTGGTGACAATCAGTTCGTTGTCGATGCCAATTTCGCCAAATTCGTTGACTAAAACGGCGGTTTTCAAACCTTGCTGGTTGGTCAGGATATGGTTGAGCAGGGTTGTTTTGCCGCTGCCGAGGAATCCTGTAATGATGGTAACTGGCAAGCCGTGTTTGGGGGCGTCCATTACCTGCTCTGTCTCGGACTGATTAGTTGTAGATTGCATAGCTTGAATGTCAAATAAGGTCGATCGCTTCAATTTGTTATTCTTATTGTATCTTATTTTTTGTTATTGGTTATTGGTTATTTGTTATTGGTTATTTGTTGTTCGTTATTGGTTATTAGTTATTTGTTATTTGCGGTGTTCGCTCAGCTTAGGGTCGTCCTGCCCTTCGACTCCGCCGTTCCCGATCGTAGTCAAAAGGTTATTAGTTATTTGTTTTTCCTTAAGGGTTACTTGTCATTTTGCGGTTGTTAGTTATGTATTCTAATAACAAATAACCAATAACCAATAACAAAGAACTAATAACAAATAACTAATAACCAATAACTAATCACCAATTTGCTACTTCATAACTTGCCAATCCATAATGCGCCATTGTTCGTCTTGGCGAATCAAGTCGTAGCGAATACGGAGGTTTTCGTTACGGGAGGTAACTAGCTGTTCGCGATCGAACACTTCGGCTTTTTCGGTAACTTGGGCTTCGACTTCGGTCCGATCGGGATTAGTCGGATTTGTTGTTACCTTTGTAATTTCCAGCTTGTGTGTATAACGCTGGTGGGCGTTGTTTCGCTGTTGAGCTTCTGCCATCAATTGCCAGCGAGACAAAGCTGGTTCCGTCAGAACTTCCTTTAATTCATCGATAGCGTGATTGGGGCCGAGGGCTGCTGCTTTGGCGGAGAGCCAACTTTGAATGATTTGCTCCGCTGTTTCTTCTGTGACGGCGCCGGAGGCTGGCGCGGCAGGGCCTGGCTCTGGAGCGGCGGGGGCTAAGGGGGGAATTTCGATCGGTGGTGCTTCTAGGCTGACTAAGGCTTGTTCTCCTTGCAGGGATGGGCCTGAGAGAGCTTGGAGGATGCCACCTAAGATACTGAAAATCAACCACAGGATTAACAGACTCAGAAAACCAGCTACTAGCAGCAGAGCTAGCCGATTTCGAGGCATGGACTTGACTTGGGCTGAAAGTTGGGAGCCTAGTGTCCTGGCTCGATCGACTAAATTACCCATTGGCCCTGCACTACTCTTGGCACTGCGACGGGAGGAATGGGGGCGTCGGCGTTCTTGTGAGCTGGAGGAAGGGGGGTGTGCTGTGGGGGTAGCTGTCGAGTCCTGGGGGGTGGTTGGGGGGATAGGGGAGACTAGGGTATCCTCATATTTGGGGCTTTGCCCAGGGGGAGGTATGGTGGCGGGGCCAGGGGTCAAGGTAACAGTGGGCGATCGCCCTGTGATGGCTGGAGATGGCTGGAGTGAGCTAGTGAGTGTCGCTCTAGCTTGAGCCTTGGCAGTAGAGCGGGGTTGGGCTACAACCCACTCGTTGGCTGTTTCTGCATCCAGTGGCAAGGATTCCAGGTAGGCTTGTACCTTGGGATCGGCAAAGTAATCTTTTAAGGAAACTGACTGCTTTGCCAAGTCCCGGAAGTGCGGAAATACTTCTTCCTGTAGCCAGTGTTCGGCGTATAAGCACAGCCCTGGCAACAAATCGGGAGAATCCTGGGAATTTTCGCGAATGAAGGCGAGGGGTTCTTTTTCGGAACTGAGTTCTAGGGCTCTGCTGGCTTCTTCTGTTTGGCCCAGCAGCAGGGAACATACGGCTTTTTCGAGGTGGACGTCTTGGCGGCGGCCCAACTGCATCAGCATCAGCTTGGCGCGGCGGATCATGGAGGGCTGTCTGGCTGCAAATCCCTGAGCTAGTAGGGTGTAAACCGAGAGATAAGTGCCTACAGCGGAGGGGCGGCTAGCTTCTGCTTCAAATAGGGTCTGCTGCTCGCTGCTGGTTAGGTGTTTCCGCAGTTGCTGGACGAAGCGTAGGAAGTCTTCGATGCCCAATCCCGATCGATCGTCATCGGAACCATCTATCCCACCCCTTTCTTCCAGCATTTCTCGCAGGATTTTTAGTCCTTGACGACGTTCGGAGACTTTTTCTTCTGGGAGGGATAGTAATTGTAAGATGTTGTACGGACGGAGTTTGTATATATCGGTTTGCATTTCACCCCTCACGCTTGGAAATAGGCTTTCGCGCAGCAGCAGTTCTTGACCTGCGTCTAGTGATTTGGTGGCATTTTGGTATTGACCTTGTTGCCACTGTTCCCTGCCTAGTTCTAAACAGGACAGGGCGATGGTTAAAACTATGTCTGGTCGCACTAGCTGGGGGTCGCCGAAGCGCCCTTGTGCGATCGCAGAGCTGCCATTATTGAGATAGGGACGGCCCAGTTTCTGTACAAGTTCGTATTCTCCCAGTTCTTGCAGTACCAGCAGGACTCCTACGAACTGGTTGTCGTCGATTTCTATACTTGGAGTATGGGGGTCGGGAGTAGCGTCTAAAACCCCGGACTCTTGCCAGTCTGTTTCTGCTTCTTGCAGGACTGTGGCCGCGCCTGTCGAGGCTTTTAACCTCGGATTTTGGGCTAAAATCCCTGCTTCTGATTCGCGATCGTAAGTTTTGGCCAAAAAACTGGCATCGTAAGCTTTGCGCCCCTCTGAGTCTGACAAAACGGCGTAGGCTTCGTCGAGCAGTTGTTTACGGGCGACGATCGCCACTTCGGAATACTCCCTGCGTGGAAGTTGTAACGTCCGGTCGCGATGAGCTTGCTGCAACTGTTCGGCAGTAGCTTGAATCGGTAGACCTAGAATCCGATAATAATCTAGTGGAATTAGCACTGTCCACTTCCCCAAAGCGCTAGCAACTGAATTAGCCTATCTTAGGTGACGCTCCCATATCAAATCAAAATTGATCGGTTGGGCTTCTGACTCCTGTTATGGAGAGCGAAAACTTCCTTCCAGGTACTTCGTTTCCCTTGAGGGCATTTTAGAGTGAGGTGCGCGTCGGGCCCCACTGCTGACAGAATAGCAGTTTGTTCGTTCAGTCGCTATCCCCAACTAAGGGGGGGGATAAAAGCCGATTGACCGATTATTGGTATAGTTAGGGTCGTTGACCGATTATCAACAGTTTGCATAATACTTATCAGGTATTAATTATTTATGGTTCAGGAACGGACTTTACCAGCTTTTGACGCAACAAGCGTAAGTATTTCTCGTGATGAAGGTTTGATGCTTTACGAAGATATGGTCTTGGGGCGCTTTTTTGAGGACAAGTGCGCTGAGATGTATTACCGGGGCAAGATGTTCGGTTTTGTTCACTTGTACAACGGCCAGGAGGCTGTTTCTACTGGGGTGATTCGATCGATGCGCCGGGATGATACTGACTATGTTAGCAGCACCTATCGCGACCACGTTCACGCTTTGAGTGCCGGTGTGCCGGCGCGGGAGGTGATGGCGGAGTTGTTCGGGAAAGAAACTGGTTGCTCGAAGGGCCGCGGCGGTTCGATGCATATGTTTTCAGCCGAACACCGACTTTTGGGGGGCTATGCTTTTGTCGCTGAGGGGATTCCTGTGGCGACGGGGGCTGCTTTTCAATCTAAGTACCGCCGGGAGGCTTTGGGAGATCAGACTTCTGATGGCGTGACTGCTTGTTTTTTTGGGGATGGTGCTGCTAATAACGGTCAGTTTTTTGAATGTTTGAATATGGCGGCTTTGTGGAAGTTGCCAATTCTTTATGTTGTGGAAAACAATAAATGGGCGATCGGGATGTCCCATGAACGTGCTACTTCTGACCCGCTGATTTACAAGAAAGCTCATGCTTTTGGTATGGCTGGAGTTGAGGTTGATGGGATGGATGTTTTGGCGGTGCGAGAAGTGGCGAAAGAAGCTGTGGCGCGCGCGCGGGCTGGTGAGGGACCGACGGTGATTGAGGCGTTGACTTATCGTTTTCGCGGGCATTCTTTGGCCGATCCTGATGAGTTACGTTCTAAGGAAGAGAAGGAATTTTGGTTCCCTCGCGATCCGATTAAGAAGTTGGCTGCTGATTTGATCGATCGCGCTTTGGCTACGGCTGAGGAATTAAAGGCGATCGAGAAGAAGATTGAAGCAGTCATTGATGATGCGGTGGATTTTGCTGAAAAAAGCGCTGAGCCAGATCCCAGTGAATTGTATCGGTTTATCTATGCTGAAGATGAGTAGTCTTTAGATATATTTTGGGTTCCGTTGCAGCCACAGGTTTTAACAACCTGTGGCTGCACAATTTTCCAGCTTATATTGAAATTTAAATGCGGTGATTATTAATTTTTGCGAGTCCGCCTCCAAAGGCAAAATCTTGTACCATTGAACTTTGTAAAAAATCGTGGGGAAAACCCAATTCGATCGCACTGACTGCGTTTAATCGCTCCATTTGTTCCGGGGTTAATGCAAACTCCAAACAAGCCAGATTTTCTTGAAGTTGCGTGACTTTGCGGGAACCGATAATCGGGATTACTCCTACTGACTGCTGCCGCAACCAATTCAGGGCTACTTCAGAAGGTGATTTGCCGATTTCGGCTGCTATGCTGCTAACTTCTCCAGCGATTTTTAAGTCGCGTTCGCTAATTTTCCCTGCTGCTGTTGAATCCAATCGCTTGGCTTCGCTAGCGGTTTCGGAAGAGTTGTATTTTCCTGTCAGCAAACCGCCTGCTAGGGGACTCCAAGCAGTCACGCCAATGTCTAGGGCTTTTGCCATGGGCAGTAAATCTCGTTCGGGAGTTCGTTCTTTTAAGGAGTATTCTATTTGTAGACCGACAAATTGTGTCCAGCCGCGGAAATGGGCGATCGTATTTGCTTGAGAAATAATCCAAGCTGGTGTATCGGAAATGCCGATGTAGAAAACTTTGCCGGCGCGGACTAAATCGTCAAAAGCCCGCATGACTTCTTCGACTGGTGTTGTAAAGTCCCAAGCGTGTAGCCACAGTAAATCAATGTAGTCAACTTGCAGCCGTTTCAAGCTGGCTTCTACTGCTTGCACCATGTTTTTGCGGTGGTTGCCGAAACCGTTGACTTCGCCATTTTTCATGTTCAGACTGTATTTGGTAGCTACTACCCATTTTTCGCGATCGGCTGCAATAAAATCGCCCACATATTTTTCGCTAGTACCGTTGGTGTAGAGATTCGCAGTATCGATGAAATTGCCACCTGCTTCTGCAAAGCAATCGAACATTTTGCTGCTTTCGTCGTAGGAACCTCCCCAACCCCATTCTTCCCCAAAAGTCATAGTCCCTAGACAAATTTCGGAAACACGCAATCCGCTGTTACCCAAGAGTTTGTATCTCATATCACTATCTAGTTAGTTGTTGACTGTTCATAGTTTAGATCTAGATTTATCAATAAAGGGAGAAGTAATATTTTCCCTTGATTAGATTTTGATTGAATAGAAGTATTCCCGATAATCTAGATTATGTCATCTATCTTGAGAGGGGTATTTATGAAACTAATTCCACAAAAAACCTCAACTAAAGATATAATAAATTAGGTAGCTAAATTTACTTTTTAGCGTTATGTTTATAAACAGATTATTTACCAAAATAGGTGACTCTCTTGGCTGACATTGTTGATACTGCCGTTCAGGCTGGTTCTTTCACAACCCTAGTTGCTGCGGTCAAAGCTGCTGGTTTAGTCGATACCCTCAAAGGCCCTGGCCCTTTCACAGTGTTTGCGCCTACTGATGAAGCTTTTGCTAAGCTTCCTGAAGGTACTGTAGAGGCTTTGCTTAAGGATATTCCGAAGCTGACAAAAATTCTGACTTATCATGTTGTCTCTGGCAAAGTGATGGCTGCGGATGTGGTGAAGTTGACTTCAGCTACTACTGTAGAAGGTTCAACGGTGAAAATTGATGCTTCTAATGGCGTCAAGATTAATGATTCTACTGTTACAACACCAGATGTGGCTGTTGATAACGGTGTTATTCATATCATTGATACTGTTTTGCTTCCTGCGTAAGCTAAGGTTGGAATTGGTGAAATACTAATTTTCAATCGAATTAAATACAGCAGAAAGCGTCAAAGAATGGCACTGCTATTTCATGTCAAATTAAGTATTTGACACCTATATTTCTTGATAGTAAGCGACCTGGTGAAGGGTGTCGCTTACTTTTTTATTTAATCAAACTCTGTTTACCCATTACCAATTACCCATTACCAATTATCAATTACCAATTACCCATTACCAATTACCAATTTTTTAAATTTGTCGAGTTCGTTCAAGTAAACTGATTCAGAGGACGAATAGCGAGTTATACTCCTAGTACCAAGACTGCGCCGGTCAAATAACCGCCAAATCACAGCTTATGAGCAACACTGCCCCTTCTGAGCGAGCCCCCAACAGCCACGAAGCAAAAAAACTCAGTTTCTCGACCAAATTAGCTTACGGTGCGGGAGACCTGGGCCCAGCTATCACGGCGAATATTCTCGTATTTTTCCTATTATTATTTTTTACCAGTGTGGCTGGTTTGGCTCCTGGTACTGCTAGCAATATTTTACTGATTGGTAAGGTTTGGGACGCTGTAAACGACCCGATTGTGGGGGTTTTGAGCGATCGCACCTCTCACCCCTGGGGCCGTCGGTATCCTTGGATGGTATACGGTGCAATTCCCTTTGGGATTTTCTTCTTTTTGCAGTGGATTGTTCCTAGCGACAATCCAACCATACTGTTTTGGTACTATGTAATTATCGCGATTCTATTCAATACTGCTTACACGGCTGTTAATCTGCCCTACACTGCACTTACCCCAGAATTAACCCAAGATTATAACGAACGCACTAGCCTCAATAGTTTTCGGTTTAGTTTCTCTATCGGTGGCAGCATTCTGTCACTAATTTTAGCCCAAGTTATCTTTGCCTTAGTTAAAGACAATACCCAAAAATACATAATATTAGGTGCTGTCTGTACGGTGATTTCAGTATTACCTTTATATTGGTGCTTTTTGGGAACTCGTAAACACGTCTTTGCTCAACTTGCAGAAAATCCTGTAGTAGAAGATGATTCTACATCGTTGCCGTTGAAAGAACAGTTACGGATTGCATTTAATAATCGCCCTTTTTTGTACGTGATTGGCATTTATCTCTGTTCTTGGTTGGGAGTGCAATTAACTGCTTCTATTTTGCCTTATTTTGTGATCGACTGGATGAAACTGCCGCCAGCAGCTTTTACCCAAACTGCGATCGCCGTTCAAGGTACTGCACTGGCTATGTTGTTTGTTTGGAGTAAAGTTAGCGAAAGATACGGCAAAAAAGCTGTATATTTTATGGGCATGAGTTTGTGGATTATTGCCCAAGCTGGACTGTTTTTCTTGCAACCAGGACAAGTAGGATTGATGTATTTCCTGGCAGTGATGGCTGGTGTGGGAGTTTCTACTGCTTATTTGGTACCTTGGTCGATGATACCGGATGTAATAGAACTGGATGAGTTACAGACTGGACAAAGACGCGAAGGTGTGTTCTATTCGTTTATGGTGTTGTTACAAAAAATTGGATTGGCGATCGGTTTGTGGTTTGTGGGGCAGGCCTTAGAAGTAGCTGGATTTCTACCTACAGTTCAGGGACAGGAGCCACCCATACAGCCTGATTCTGCAATGTTTGCGATTCGAGTGGCGATCGGACCTTTGCCAACAATTGCTTTAATTATCGGCATGATTTTAACATATTTTTATCCAATTACTCGCGAAGTTCATGATGAAATATTGTTGAAACTCAAAGAAAAAAAAGCCGAGAATGAAATGGGCTAAGAAGAAGGAAGAAGGAAGAGGGAAGAAATAAGAAGCAAGAAGGAAGAAGACTTATGTAGTCAGCTTGGGAGCATCCAGATCGTATAATGATTTATGGTGAAATGTTGTAGATGCACTTGACACCGAAGCTGTTCCTTGGGAAGGAAATTCAATTTACCAATGGGCGATCGGGATTGGCAGGAAATGTGACTGTAAAAGTAGTGTTGCCATTGCCGCTTTCAACTTCTATTTTCCCCTCCAATTGTTCGACAAGTTTTTGGGCTAAAGCTAAACCCAAACCAGTGCCACCTTGTTTCCAGGGGTCGGCATTGGGAACGCGATAAAATTTCTCAAATATCCGAGGTAATTCCTCTTTGGGAATTTCCGATTCATTTCTGACGGTAAATTCAATTTCTGGTTTTAAAACACTTGCTGGTTTTCCTGGTCTCTTTTTGATACCTTTGGACTTCACCCTGAGAGCAATTTCGCCTTCATTGGCGGTATATTTGCAGGCATTATTTAGGAGTTCTGCTAAAATTCTGCCCAAACTAGCGCGGTTTGAGTTGATAGTGGGGAGGTTGGCTGGGAACTCTACTACTAAATGTTGGTGGCGGTTTTGGGCGCGGGTGTAGAAGGGTTCAATAATGTTAGGTAGCCAGACTTGTAAGTTTACTGGTTCGAGGTCGATGGGACAAGCTGCTGCTTCTAGTCGCTGCAAATCTAGCAAAGCATTGATGAGGTCTGTTTCTCTAGTGCATTCTTTTTCCAAAATTTCTAAATAAACTTGGCGTCGTTCTTGAGTCGGAGAAACTTTCAGCATATGAATAGCCATTTTCATATTAGCTAAAGGTGTTCGTAGTTCGTGGGAAACTGTGCTGAGAAATTCATCTTTGATGATGTTTAAGTGCTGGAGTTCGTGAACTTTTTGCTGCAATTCGGCGGTGCGTTCTTGAACTTGGCGTTCGAGGTCGGTGTTGAGGTTCTGCACTTGCTGGTATAGTTGGGCTTGTTGAATGGCGATCGCCACTTGAGTTGCCAGTTGCAATAGCAAATCGACTTCTGAAGACTGCCACTGTCGAGATTTGGAACATTGGTGAACGCACATCATCCCCCACAAATTGCTGTCTTGTAAAATGGGTACTATTAAATAAGCTTTGATTTGTGCTTTCTGGAACCTCGCATATTTTTCGGCACTCAAAGTAGCTTGGTCAATCTGGGGAACCGCATAAATTTGTTGATCCTGAACCGATTCACCTTCTTGCCACATAGTATCTGGAAAAATTTCTCCCAATATTGAAGACCAATCTTCGGCTACTGATTCTGCCACTACAATCCCGGAATTGCTCGATTCTAAATGCAGGATGGCTACTCGGTCTGCTTGCAAAACTTGCCGCACTTCATCGACGCTGGCGTGGAGAATTTCTTCGAGGTTTAGGGATTGGTGAATCCGCAAAGCAATCTGAGTCAAAAGTCGATCGCGCTGTACTTGTTCGTGGAGTTTGGCGGTTCGTTCCCGCACCTGTTGTTCTAGTTTGGTATTCCGGCTTTGGAGTAGTTCGACTTTTTCGGCTTGGAGTTGATAAACAGAGTGCTGCAACTGTTTGACAACTCTGTACATTTCTGTTGGGTCTAGGACTCTCAACAAGCTAGTTTGGGTAATAATTCCCAACAGTTCTCCCCGTCCTCCGCACACCACTAATCGCTGCACTTGTTCCTGCTGCATTTGTTTGTGGGCCGTCCACAGGGAATCGGCTGGTTTGATCAGTAGCAGGGGAGTGACCATGACTTTTTGAACTGCGGTTTTCTCGAAATCTAGTTCGAGAAACTGTGCTTGTACAATGTCATATTCGGTAATGATGCCTAGGGGTTGCTGAAAAGAATAGTGAAAAATGGAGGTATGGTCATTTTTGGGTTTCTCCATTGTTAATTCTTTATTTTTGGTAATTACTACGCAACTAACTTGATGTTGTGACATTAGTTGCGCTATGGTCAACAGCGATGCGGTGTGGGGTGCTGTGATGGGCGTAGTCATTAATTCTGCGACTCGCCGCAATTTCAGAATATTGGAAGGTTGTAAGACTTGCCGAATTCTTTCCCTCGTCAGGACTCCTACCAAGTGGCGGAATTGATTGACGATCGGCAAATAGCGAATTCCGTGTTGGCGAAATAAGGATAAAGCGGCGAACACGTCTTGATCGTCGGATTCTGTCAGGGAGACTGACGCGGGGGACATGACTTCGGAAATCGGTATTTTGCGAAGGGCTACTTTTTTCTGAGTGTCTATTTTCCCAGAAGCGATTAGCCGTACTAGGTCGGCGGGAGTTAATATTCCGATCAATAGCCCTCGACTTGGGTTTTCTGATAAATTTCCTGCGGCGGCCATTTGGTGGTTATGCACCACCAACACGCATCGTGCCCGCATTTTTTCCGATGGTCCTAATTCCTGTAATACCCCGCGGTCTGAGGGTAAAGGTGTCTTGGGTAGGGGACAACTGTTTTGCAACTGACTCATCAGCGCGATCGCCACTACTAAGGAAGTGTCTGGTCCAGCAGTTAGGGGGTAGCGGTCGATCGCTTGTTCTAATGCTGAGGAGTAAAAAGGCGGGTGGTAAAAGGGCATAGTACATCGCGGGTTGTCGGAACGCAGCTAACTGCTAATAGGCGTTTTGTCTGTTGTGTAACACCAACCTAGGGCGGAAATTTTCCAAGTCACAATCACAGACAGCCGACGCTAATTTATGATTAGCAATCATCCCGGAGATTTTCCCATCTTCGAGCCGAATGCGAGTAGACTTCCGGCTAATCTCCGTTGTGGTTTTCTTGCATAAGTTTCGCCGTTGGTTGGCGAATTCGAGCATTTTACTTGGCAATTTAGCCGTAAAATTTATGAGCTTTTTTAGGGGGGATGACCCCTAAGTGATGGTTTCCGATTTGCTGGTTACGGTTTCTCCACTGCATTTTACTCAATTTTTTTATCGATCAAATTATACACAAATTTGAATAGGTATAACCTCTCTAAAGTCATAAGATACAGACAATTATAAACAGGTTTTTGACTGCCGATCGACGATCGCCTATAATGAAAACCAGGGAAATGTAAATTTTTACTAAAATTTGACCGCTAATGACAACTTTAAGCTTAACGGAAATTGCAGCCAAGTTAGAAAGCCAAAATTCAGCCGATCGGATGGTGGCTTTGGCTAACTTGCGGAATATACCCGCAGCCGTGGCGGTGCCTTTGATTAAAAAGGTTTTGAACGACGAAAGTTTGCAGGTGCGATCGATGGCTGTGTTTGCTCTGGGGATCAAACCCACGGCAGAATGCTTTCCCATTCTAGTCAAATTGCTAGAAACTGACCCTGACTACGGGATTCGTGCTGACGCTGCTGGTGCTTTGGGCTACCTGGAAGATATTAGAGCTTTTGACGCCTTGGTGCGGGCTTTTTACGAGGATACCGAATGGCTGGTGCGCTTCAGTGCTGCGGTGTCTCTGGGGAATCTCAAAGATCCGCGGGCTCGTGATGTGTTACTGAAAGCTCTCGAAAGCGAACAAGTGGTGATTCAGCAGGCTGCAATTTCAGCTTTGGGGGAAATTAAGGCAATTGAGGCGATCGATCGCCTGCTGAATTTTGCTCAGTCAGAAGATTGGCTAATCCGTCAGCGGCTAGCCGAAGCCTTGGGAAATTTAAATAGTCCCAAAAGCATTTCGGCCTTGAAATATTTGGCAAAAGATAGCAATTCTCAAGTATCTGAAGCGGCAACTATTTCTCTCGATCGTTTGTCGAAAGCAGAGCAATAAGTAGAAGATCGATGTGAAGAGGGAAGAAGATCGATGTGAAGAATAGCAAGCCAGTAAGCTTTTGAGCGATTTGGATCTTGCATTTAATTAGGTGGACTTACTTAATAGATACTGAATGTTCAAAATCCGCTAATTCTAGCGCGATCGCTTGCTCCAAAACTTCTCGATCTACTGCGCAAATATTTCACCCTGGTCGCAACAGGGAGGATCGGGATTTTATTAAGTTAGAAGCAATTGGGATAGAGATGGATACCACTGAGTATTTTATCAAAAATGTTGGTAAAATACTCAGTATCTTCATAAAATTTATAGAGCCTTGAGTGAAACCACAATCTATTATTTAAGCTGCGATGGCAAATCGCAAGTTAAGATAGTTGTGGAGATTCTTCATTTTACCAAACCCAGCCATGAATCAACTACCGAATCCCTTTAACTCAAATCCATCCAATCCCCTAGACCCCTTAAATCAAGAACCAGATAGACTCGACGATGCGGATGGAGAATTGCCAAAACGCTACCACCCAGCCACTAAAAAAACTCTGCAAAAATTGTTCATTATCCTGATAGTTAGTGGGGCAATTATTGGGGGAATTTTATCTATTGGTGTGCTGTCGCTCATGCAAAAAGCCGGATTGACTAATGTTCCACCCAGAGTAGAGAATTCTAAATAATTGATGGTGAAAAATTCTACAATTACACCGGATTTAGGAGAAAAATCCCCCTTTTCGGCTAAACTAATTGCTGCGGGGTTTCACGCGCTTTCTGACCCCCTGCGGATTCAAATTTTGGAGTTGCTGCGCCAACAGGAGTTGTGTGTTTGCGATTTGTGCGATCGACTTTGTGTCTCTCAGTCTAAACTCTCTTTCCACCTTAAAACTTTGAAGGAAGCAGCTTTAGTCCGCAGCCGCCAAGAAGGCCGCTGGATCTACTACAGCCTCAATCTAGTTCAGTTTCTCGCCCTGGAACAGTACCTGTCGGACTATCGGCGCTTTAGCCAGATCCTACCAGCCCGCCAGTGTTTCGAGGCAGATTAACCCATCAACATTTCTTAATGTATTTATTGCCTGTTTGTCTTCTACCATACTTGACATATCAAATTTTGTTGATATGATACAAATGTA
Source organism: Microcoleus sp. EPA2 (assembly GCA_020882975.1). Lineage (GTDB taxonomy): Bacteria > Cyanobacteriota > Cyanobacteriia > Cyanobacteriales > Microcoleaceae > Microcoleus. Next base: position 90,203 of record JAHRFD010000023.1, read on the forward strand.
CTCTTAGTTATGGGATTGAGTGGAGTCAATGAACCCAGCAAAAAAGCCCAAGGTTTTCGCACTTGGTATAATTGCTTTGACGATCGGGCTTCTCAACTCCTGCGGACAAGTCCAGTCGCAAGACTCGCAAAGTATTAAAATAGACGGTTCCAGCACTGTCTATCCAATTACGGATGCGATGGCAAAAGAATATCAAAATACGAATTCCAAAAAAGCATCAATTACTGTTGAATTTTCCGGCACTGGCGGTGGATTTAAAAAGTTTTGTGCAGACGAAACTGACATCAGCAATGCCTCGCGCCCCATCCGTCCAGAGGAAATGGAAGCCTGCAAAAAAGCTGGCATCCGCTACTACGAATTACCGATCGCCTTTGACGCCCTCACAGTAGTAGTCAACCCCAAAAATGACTGGGTAAAAGATATTACTGTAGAGGAATTGAAAAAACTTTGGGAACCAGCGGCCCAAGGAAAAATTACTAGCTGGAATCAGATTCGACCCAATTGGCCAAACCGACCGATAACCCTTTACGGTGCAGGTAAAGATTCCGGTACATTTGACTACTTCACAGAGGCAACAGTAGGTACTGCTAAAGCCAGTCGCACCGACTATACAGCTAGTGAAGACGATACAGTTTTAGTGCAAGGAGTTATTAAAGACGAAAATGCTTTGGGTTACTTTGGATTTAGCTATTACGAAGACAACCAAAGTAAATTGAAAGCTGTAGGTATTGACAGAGGCAAAGGAGCAGTATTGCCCTCCCGCGAAACTGTAGAAAAAGCTCAGTATCAGCCCCTAGCAAGACCTCTATTTATCTATGTCAACTACCAATCGGCTCAAAGTAAAGTAGAACTACGAAACTTTGTAGAATTCTACATGAAAAAAGCCCCTACCTTAGTTAGTTCTGTGGGTTATATTCCTTTACCAAAAGAAGGATATCAACTGATTTATCAGAACTTCTACAATGGCAAAGTAGGGACTGTTTTTGGTGGCAAAGCTCAGCTTGACTCGACGATTGGAGAGTTATTGAGGCAGCAGGCAACTTTTTAGGTATCGGTGGTCATCTGTCAAATGTTTTAGTTTGTTAGCTGTGAATCTTGATTGGTAACTAAAATCTAACAACAGAGGTAAACTTATCCCGGAACGACTCAATGTTCAAGTCAGTTTATAAGACAGCAAGCAGCTTGTTATCACCGGAGTGCAGGAGAGAAGCGATCGCCGAATTTATAGGTACATTTATTCTGGTGTTTGCAGGCACGGGCGCGGTGATGGTGAACCAAATTAGCCAGGGTGCGATCGCTCATTTAGGCATTAGTTTTGTCTTTGGAGCCGTTGTCGCCGCCATGATTTATGCTACGGGTCATATTAGTAGCGCTCACCTCAATCCGGCTGTAACATTAGCTTTCTGGACCAGCGGGTTTTTCCCAAAAAAACGTGTTTTGCCTTATATTTTAGCCCAGTGTACCGGGGCGATTGCAGCTTCTCAACTGCTGCTAATTACTTTAGGAAAAGTAGCCAATCTCGGTGCAACAGTTCCTCTCAATGGTAACTGGTTACAGTCTCTAATTTTAGAAACAGTATTGACTTTTATCTTAATGTTTGTTATCCTAGGTTCAGGATTAGATAGACGCGCTCACATCGGATTTGCGGGCATAGCAATAGGCTTAACTGTAGGATTAGAAGCTGCATTTATGGGACCAATTACCGGAGCAAGCATGAATCCAGCACGCTCTCTCGGTCCAGCTTTAGTTGGTGGCATTTGGCAACACCATTGGGTTTACTGGGTGGCTCCGATTTGGGGAGCACAATTAGCAGTAGCAGTTTATCGGGAACTGTCTAACGGATTTCGGGATTTTAATTGAAAGCATCATGACAAGTTTTACCCACAAACCCAGAATTTTGTTTTTGTATGGCTCTTTAAGAGAGCGTTCTTACAGCCGTTTGTTGGCAGAAGAATGTGCAAGAATTATTGAGGATTTCGGGGCAGAAGTTAGGTTTTTTAATCCTCTGGAATTACCGATTTATGGTAGTGTTCCCGATACCCATCCCAAGGTTCAAGAGTTGCGGGAATTGAGCCTGTGGTCGGAGGGTCAGGTATGGTCTAGTCCAGAAATGCACGGCAATATTACGGGCATTATGAAAAACCAAATTGACTGGATTCCTTTAAGTATGGGGGCCGTAAGACCGACTCAAGGTAGAACTTTGGCGGTGATGCAAGTTAGCGGCGGTTCCCAGTCTTTTAATGCAGTCAATACTTTGAGAATATTGGGTCGTTGGATGCGGATGTTTACGATTCCTAATCAGTCTTCTGTTGCTAAGGCTTATCAGGAGTTTCATGAGGATGGAACTATGAAAGATTCGCCTTTTCGCGATCGGGCGATCGATGTCATGGAGGAATTGTACAAGTTTACTCTGTTGTTGCGGGAGGAAGTTGACTATTTGACCGATCGCTACAGCGAACGCCAGGAAAAAGCGGCCAAAGAGGCGATCGCCCTTGCAAATCGCGCCCTGGAATTACCTGGCGATTGAAATTACCCGGCGATTGAAATCGCGGGTACAGAAACAAAACCCGCCAACGCGGGTTGAAGAATCAACAATTTCTCTTCAGTCCACCTTCGTGGACTTCGGTTGTGCAGCCGCGGTTTCTAACCGCCGGGGCCCTAACTAACAACTAACAACTAACAAATACCATGAAGAAAGTAATGTTTGTCTGCAAAAGAAACTCCTGCCGATCGCAAATGGCAGAAGGATTTGCTAAAACCATAGGAGCCGGAAAGATTGAAGTCACCAGTTCCGGGTTAGAATCAAGCAGAGTTCATCCGACAGCAATTCAAGTCATGTCAGAAATCGGCATTGACATCAGCGATCAAACATCGAATCCCTTAAACGAATTCCATGCAGAAGACTACGATGCCGTAATTTCTCTGTGTGGCTGCGGCGTGAATTTACCAGAAGCGTGGGTATTGCGAGAAGTGTTTCAAGATTGGCAACTAGACGATCCCGACGGACAACCAATCGAAACATTTCACCGCGTCAGAGATGAAATTAAAGCACGAGTTGAGAAATTAGTGGATTCTCTAAAATAATACCATTTCTCTAAAATCCTACAACAATCTTTGACCCCCCCTAACCCCCGCTTATAAAGGGGAGGGACAAGACTGTGGATTCTCTAAAATAATACCATTTCTCTAAAATCGTACAACAATCTTTGACCCCCCCTAACCCCCCCTTATAAAGGGGAGGGACAAGACTACTGTTGCATTCTTTTTTAAAATTGGTATAAGATTAAACTCCTGCACTCACGGGTGGTTAAAAACCGGGCTGTTTTTCGAGAATATTTCGTTACAGCCCCCTTCTAGGGCAAAAAAAACTGGTTTATTTGGTGTTGATGCGTCCAGGATTACGATAATCTATGCTAAATTATCAGAGGCATTCCGTCAGAAAGCCTCTAAATCTGTTGTGAACATCCACCAACCAGACTAGCACATGATTCAGACAGCAGTTACCCCTTTCAAAAATAAACTTCAGTCAGCTTTAACTAAAAAGCAGATTACAGTTTTACAAATTAATCTGGGCAAACGCTGCAACCTGGCTTGCACTCACTGCCACGTAGAAGCTAGCCCCAAACGAACAGAAGAACTTTCCCCGGAAATTTGCGACCAATTAATTCAAATCATTCGCCATTTTCCTCAAATTCAAACTGTTGACCTCACCGGCGGTGCTCCAGAGATGCTTTACGGTTTTAAACCGCTGGCGGAAGCAGCCAGGGCGGCAGGTAAAGAGGTAATTGTTCGTTCTAATTTGACGATTTACTTTGAAAAAGGTTTTGAGGATATTCCCAAATATTGCGCGGATCGCCAACTCAGAATTGTGGCATCGCTTCCCTGCTACCAAGCTGATAATGTTGATAAAATGCGTGGCAACGGTGTTTTTGACCGTTCGATTTTGGCGCTACAAAAGCTAAATCAGTTGGGATATGGCAAAAACCCAAATTTGATTGTGGATTTGGTCTACAATCCGCAAGTTCCGACCACAGATAAGTTTTCGCTAACGCCACAACAGGGAAAGTTAGAGGCAGATTATAAGGTTTATTTAGCGGAACATTTTGGGATTTGTTTTAATCAATTGTTCGCGATTACTAACTTGCCGGTGGGACGGACTAAGTTTCATTTGGAACATCAGAAACTGCACAAGCCTTATCTGGGGTTTTTAGAGGATAATTTTAATCCCGGTACTCTAGAACATTTAATGTGTCGCAATGAATTGTCGATCGACTATTTGGGCAATGTTTACGACTGCGATTTTAACCAAATGGAAAATCTGCCAGCTAAAACTAGCAGTGGTGAACTCATTACAGTGGCTAAATTGTTAGAATCTGGGAGTCTAGATTTGATTCCAGAGGTGCAAACTGCTAGTTATTGCTATGGTTGTACGGCGGGTTCAGGTTCTAGTTGTGGTGGTACTTTGATTTGAGAAGAAGTCACTCCCCCCAAGGGGGGAAATTCAGGAAGATGGCAGAAATTATGCGGGATGGCTAACGCCCAATGCCCATGTTATTAAGAATGGAGAGTTGAAATAATGAATGATTCTCGATCGCCAATCCCAGACAATCGACAACCATCAAATAAGTGGAAGTTGATTTTAGTGGTGGTTTTAATTGTAGCATTGATTGTAGGAGCCAAGTTTTTTAACTTTCAAATAATTCTGCAAAAAGCCTTGGAGTCGATCGCCAGTCTTGGCCCTTGGGGCCCAGTAGCTTTTATTCTAATTTACATTGTGGCCACACTTTTGTTTATTCCTGGTTCGTTGCTGACTTTAGGTTCTGGTGTTTTATTCGGAGTATTTGGCGGTTGTGTTTGCGTTTCCATCGGCTCGATTTTAGGTGCAACTGGTGCTTTTTTAACAGGGCGATATTTAACTCGCGACTGGGTTTCTCAGCAAATACAAGGAAATGAAAAATTTCAGGCGATCGACTCCGCAGTTGCCTCTGAAGGATGGAAAATAGTCCTACTCACTAGACTTTCTCCAATTTTTCCATTTAATTTGCTTAACTATGCCTTTGGGGTGACACAGGTATCTCTCAGAGACTATTTTTTCGCATCTTGGATCGGTATGATTCCCGGAACAGTGATGTATGTTTATATCGGTTCCTTGGCTGGAAGTTTGGCGGCACTGGGAACCCAAGGGCGATCGCGCACCGCTGCTGAGTGGCTGCTGTACGGTATTGGTTTGGTAGCAACGATCGTTCTTACAGTTTACGTAACCCGCTTTGCCAAAAAAGCTTTAGAGGAAAAAATATCATCTTGAATCAATAATCATGAATGAGTATTATTGTCAATAAGTATTTACCCTTAATTAAAATTGTATTTTCATTAAGAAAACTCCGTATTTTTTCTGTGTTATTTCAAATTATTTTGTTATACAAACGAGAGAGAGCCTCCCATATTACCTAAAGTAACAATTAATTCTAAAATCTAAAATCTAAAATCTACCGACTTCAAAGAGAAAAATTGACGATGCAAAACCCAGCAAATCAAGCCTGCGCTGTGTCTGCACAGCCTCCCAAGCAAACAAAAAAGCTGCGCCACTTATGGCAAAACATCGGCATCAGTGCTCGATGGCGCTGGCAGCAACTGCACAGCCTTTGGGAACACAGACGACATCGCCGCCACTTGCTGACTCTGCTAATTCTGGGTGGCACCGCTTTAAGTATTAGCACCACTGCTTGCATCAGCTATTTTTTTGTTCGCGGACTAATACTTGATAATTTAAAAGAAATAGCACTATTAAAACTAGAAAAAGGTAGCGATGAAATCGATAACTGGCTCAGCAGTCGCAAAGCAGAAATAGAAACCATCGCTTATTCTCCCACTATTCGTACTCTAAATTGGACATTAGCAGAACCTGTTTTACAAGGAGAAACCTACAGATTAAAAGAATATTTTGTCCTGTCATTGATTCAAGCAAATGGGTTGGTGCAAAACACTTTAGGTACTACCACAAACAGCAAAGACCGCAAACATTTTCAAATAGCCATGTCGGGAAAAGTCAATGTTTCTGACCCCTTGGTAGGCCGAAGCACAAAGCTTTCTACAATCATCATTGCCGCTCCCATTTGGGCATTGCCTCCAACTCCCAACAAAGCAATTGGAGTGATTGCAGGCAGCATCAAAGTAGACCGAGTAGCAAAGGTGGCGAAAAGCTTGTACTACGGTTCAGAAAGTTATGCTTTTGCGCTAAATTCCCAAGGAGTCCCCATTGTACACCCCAACAATAATTTAATTGGAAATATAGACGAACCAGCTCCAAGTTTTTTAAAATCACCAGACCATGCACTAGCAGCAATTGCGCGTAAAATGACCGATCGCCAAACGAATATAGAACTGGTAAAAATAGATAAAAAATGGGTTTATGTAGCCTATACACCCCTCCATGAAGTTAACTGGTCAATGGCTTTAGTAATTCCCCGCGAAAATATTGAATCTCAACTACAAGCCTTAAATTTGTTGACTTTCGTTGCTGGTGGACTGCTGGGTCCGGCAATGTTAGCAGCCATTTGGGTAATTTACTCCTCGGAAAACAATCGGGCTCAAGCTGAGCGAGAAGCCATGTTAAACCGGATTTCTGGACGCATTCGTGCTTCCCTGGAATTAGAGAAAATCGTACAAAGTACAGTGGAAGAAATAGTAATTTTGCTACATTTAGAACAAGCCGGATTTGGTTGGTACGAACCGGAACTAGAAATGTTACAAATTATGTGGGAATGTTGCAAATCCGAGCATCCAAAAACCCTAAAACAGTTTGCTCCTTACTGCGTAAATAGTTTGTCACTGCGGCTAGAAAAAAGCGAGCCCATTATGCTGCCTGCTGACAGTTGGCCACAACCAGAAAATTCACATTTACAATTAAAAGGTAACACTTATTTAGCTGTACCAGTCCTGACTCAAAGTCAGTCCGACGGTTATTTAATTTGCAGTCATGCTAGTCACTGGTTTTGGAGTAAAGAAGAAGTTCAATTATTAAAAGCTGTAGCAGACCAACTGGCGATCGCCATTACTCAAGCTCATCTTTACAGCCAAACTCAAGACCAAGTAAAACTACTCAACAGCACCTTAACTGAACTCAAAAAAACTCAAACTCATTTAGTGCAAAGTGAAAAAATGTCATCCCTAGGTCAAATGGTAGCCGGGATAGCCCACGAAATCAATAACCCTGTCAACTTCATTTTTGCTAACTTGCCCTATACCACAAAATATACTACCAACTTATTGGAATTGGTGAGTTTATACAAACAAGCTTTTCCAGAGATTCCCCCGGAAATTGAAGATTTTGCCACAGAAATTGAGCTAGATTTTATCGAAGAAGACTTGCCACAAATGTTGAATTCTATGAAAATAGGAACAGAACGGATTCGCAATATAGTGCTTTCCTTACGCAACTTTTCTAGACTAGACGAATCCGACAAAAAACTAGCCGATATTCACGAAGGTATTGATAATACCTTGCTGCTGCTATCCAATCGGATTAAAAATGGAATTTATGTAGTCAAACACTACGGAGATTTACCCTTAGTAGAGTGCTATCCTTCACAGCTAAATCAGGTTTTTATGAACTTGCTGAGCAACGCGATCGATGCTTTGTTTGAGAGCAATCGCCGGGATAAAATTATTACTATTTCTACAGCATTGCTAAGAGAAAATGGTGCTAAATTTATCAAAGTGGCGATCGCCGATAACGGTCCGGGAATTCCTGAGAAAATTAAAAATCAAATTTTCAACCCGTTTTTTACGACTAAACCCGTGGGCAAAGGCACAGGTTTAGGGTTAGCGATTAGCTATAAAATTGTAGTTGAGGGACATGGTGGCACCATCAATATTTCTACACCTCCTGGCCGTGGCACGGAATTTTCAGTAAAAATTCCTTTTCATAAGGGACAGCAAGAAGCCAGAAGCAAGAAGGAAACCCCACCCTTGGGGGGGACAAGGGGGGAAGGAAGAAGAAAAAAGGAAGAAGTCAGTAGTCTGTAGTTGAAGTTCCTTGCTATTGGCTAGGATGAAAAAGTTAGTATTGAGAGGAGTTTTATGGCTGTTGGGAAGGAGACAATTTTTGAACGCTTTTTATCGCCATTGATTCGACTGGCGATCGACGAAGAAGCAATCGGACGATTCTACCAAAGTATCGACTGGGAAACAGCAGCCGGGAGCTACCGACAACCAGACCTAGTTTATCCCGAATATTACAGCAGCCAAAACTTTCATGGCATTAAAGGTGGCTACCTCAATCCCAGTGCCGCCGTTTCCTACGATCCCATTACCCAGTATGTTTTGCCTCCTAACGAAACAGTCGTCAGACAAGGCTTAATTGATGCAGTACGGGTTAAGCCCCGTCGCATTATCGATTTGGGATGCGGCACCGGTTCAACCACTCTCCTGCTCAAGCAAACCTTTCCCGAAGCGGAAGTTATCGGCCTCGACTTATCGCCTTATATGTTGGTAGTAGCGGACATCAAAGCTCAAACAGCCGGATGCAATATCCAGTGGCGTCACGGTAATGCCGAAAGCGTGGGTTTTCCCAATGCTAGCTTCGATTTAGTGACTGCTTCCTTACTGTTTCATGAGACACCACCTGCTGTGTCGCAAGCTATTTTGCGAGAAAGTTTCCGATTGCTGGGAGTTGGGGGACAAGTAGTAATTTTGGACGGGAATCAGAAAACTTTGCGCCAGACAGAGTGGCTGACTGATATCTTTGAGGAGCCTTATATTAAGTCTTACGCAACGGGTAGCATTGATGCTTGGATGGGAGCAGCGGGCTTCTGCTCAGTACAAACTCAGGATCACTGGTGGGTGCATCAGGTGACGCAAGGCGTGAAACCTCTTCCGGGTCAAGATTTGGAGGATGTGCGGGCGGCTTGGGGGTGGAATTGGCTCGATCGCAATCCTGATGCTGATGGCGATTTACAAGGCTTTCCCGCTCCTGCTTAATTTATCGCCCAATGTAATTTCCCCGATGCACAAACTTTAGTCCGCCTGTGCGGACTTAAGAATCGTGAATAATAAAGCACCAATAACGAATTACAAATAACAAATAACTCATGACTCTCAAAGCAGTTTTTTTTGATTTTAACGGCGTGATTATTCATGACGAGCAGATTCACGAGCAAATAATCGATAAATTGATGCTAGAGGAAAATCTTCAGCTCAAACGCGGTGAGTTTCGAGCTGTTTGTTTGGGAAAGAGCGATCGCGCTTGCATTGTCGAACTCTTGAGTCGCAGAGGGCGTTTTGTGACAGAAGTTTACCTTCAACGGTTGCTACGGAGTAAAGCTCAAGCTTATCAAGCCAGAATAGATAGTCTGGAAACATTGCCGATTTATTCAGGCTTAGCAGAGTTTATTGCTAAAATTCGGGCCGCCGGACTCAAAATGGCGATAGTGAGTGGCGGTATGCGATCGGATATAGAATCAGTTTTAAATCTGGCTGGTTTGACAGAAAACTTTGAATTAATTGTCACAGGGGATGATGTAAAGGCGAGCAAACCAGCACCAGAGGGCTATTTGTTGGCTGTGGAACTGATGAATCAGAAATATCCAGGATGGAACCTGGAACCGGGGGAGTGTTTGGCGGTGGAAAATACTTTGGCTGGGATTGAAGCGGCAAAAACCGCGGGGATTCAGGTATTGGGTGTCACTCACACTTACCCGTTTCATATGATCCAACGCCAAGCTAATTGGACGGTAGACTTTTTTGCAGATTTGGAATTGGAGCGAGTCCAAGAACTTTGTATGTAATGGGAATAGAAAGTAATTGATGGTAAAAAATTACCCAAATAATTGAAAACTTAGCCATGATTTATTTTATTAAAAAAGGTCTAAAAATCAATTGACAATATTAAATCCTATCTCCCTATAAATTAGTTAAATATCTCTGCTCTTCCTCTGTGTCCTCTGTGTTCTCTGCGGTTAAATCATGACCATGCAACCGGAAGCGAGATAAATTATCAACAACCAGAGAATTTAGGCTGGAATGGCAGGGGGAAATAGAAAAATATGTGGGTAGCTTAATATAGTTCGGCTTCCACCTTATTATTGGCGATCGCCAGAGGTTCCCTCCGCCCGATGCTCGTAGACTATTAGACATCTCCCATAATTCCTGTGGAACAGGCCAAACAGTTTGTTGTTCACAGGTTTTTTGGGACCAGATGTCTATTGTGGAACACTCAACCAGACTTGATATCATGTATATTACTCCTGACCAAGACCAAAAAATTCGTTCCACCCTGCGGGAGTGCGGTGCACAAGCTCAAAAACTCGCAGCAGAACCCTTTGAAGTGTGCGAGAAAGGGCCCAACGACTACGTAACCAGTATCGATCGATTCTTAGACCAACAGCTATCCACCGCCTTTGGTGCATTGTTTCCTGAAGACGGTATAATTACTGAGGAAAACGCCGCATCCAGAGCAGCTTACCTGGGTAATTACAAAAGCCTCTGGTGCATTGACCCCCTAGACGGCACCGCAGAATTTATTCAAGGGAAACTCCACTATGCCCTGATGGTGGGGCTGCTGCAAGAGGGGGAGCCGGTAGCGGGCTGGATCTATGCTCCGGCTTTTGAGCAAATGTACTTCGGCGGGAAAGATTGGGGCTTGTTCCAAACCCTTGGAGACTCGAAGCCTTCTGCGATCGCCCTGCACAAATCACCGGCTCCGACAGCAGATAGTTGTAAAATTGTCCTGGGAGACAAAGATCAGAAAAACTACGGTATGGCGATCGCTCAAATCATACCAGGTGTCGAATTTTATTCCCTCGGCAGCTTTGGCTTAAAAGTGCTCGAAGTTATCAGCGGTAGAGCCGGTTTGTACCTTTACTTCAACGGTAGAGTCAAAGTGTGGGATACCGCAGGCCCTCTCGCCCTAGCCAAGGCAGCCGGGTTAGTCTGCTGCGACTTGGAAGGTAAACCTCTGCGGTGGACTCCCGATGCTCTCGATCCGGCAAGTCTGGCCCACTCTCAGGCGATCGCGATCGGCCAGCCGGAGTACATAGAAACTCTGTTACCAAAAGTTCGGATAGCAGTAAGAGGGCGCTAGATCAGTTGACTATGAAAGAATCTGTGGATTTGGCGTCAAGCCCGCCTGAGTCCTCCGATCCGTAAACTGGGTTGAAAACCCCGTCCTTCCCCAGGGCGGCTTTTGTGAATCAGTGCCACCAGTCCTATGGTCTAATGTAAAAAGTCGGGATAGGGCATTGCCACGACTCTAAATGGACAAGTCGGGAGAGTGAAACTACTTCGGTAGTATTACCTTTCGGAAGTGTCAAGAATCACCGCCCTCACCGTGCGGTGAGGATGTCAAATTTCCCACCTCAGCGAACTTGCATGAAGACAGAAGCTTTCAGTGAGCTTTTCCCCCTGTTTAAGGGTGCTAACCCAGAAACCTTGGGAGGGCTACTATCCAATGCCGTCAAGCACGAGTATCCCGCAGGCAGAGCCGTTTTGATGGAGGATTCTTGGGGTAACGCCATTTACTTTGTAGTTTCCGGGTGGGTCAAAGTCAGACACCTGTCTGGCGATCGAGCCGTATCAATGGCTATTTTGGGTAGGGGTGCATTCTTCGGCGAAATGGCGATTCTGGACGAATCTCCGCGATCGAATGACGTACTTGCTTTATCACCCGTGCGACTGATCAGCGTTACGGCTCAGAGATTTATCCAAACCCTGTTCAAAGATCCGCAGTTGCACCACCGAATGCTGCAACTGATGGTACGGCGACTCCGCCAAACAAATCTCCGCTATCAACTCCGCAACCGCCAACCAGCGGTTAAACTAGCAAATACCTTAGTCGAGCTGGCAGAAAACTACGGTCAGAAAACGGCCCAGGGCAAAGATATCTTTAATATCCCCTATGAAGACTTAGCGGACGTGACAGAAATCGCCCTAGATGAAACCAGCAAAATTATGGAAAAACTCGATAGCAAAGGCTGGATTAGTGTCGATCCCGAACGCCAAACTATCCATTTGATTAACCTCAAGCACTTGATGAATTTAGCAAGTCAATGACTGATGTCACCTCCTTGGATACCTCGTTGGTTGCCGCGAATCTTTCAAAGCAACCTCAAGCACCGACCATAGAATATTCCGTGGCGATGCCCAATCCTGAATCTCATTTGTTTGAAGTGACTTTGCGCGTGCAAGGTTGGTCTGAGCCGATGATGGATTTAAAAATGCCTGTCTGGACTCCCGGTTCTTACTTGGTTCGAGAGTATGCCAAACACCTGCAAGATTTTCGCTCGACCACTGAGGGCGATCGCTCCTTATCTTGGCGCAAACAAAGCAAAAATCACTGGCAAATCGAGACTAATTCGGTTTCTGATGTAACAGTTAATTACCGGATTTTTGCTAACGAACTGACAGTCAGAACCAATCATTTAGATTCAACTCACGGTTATTTCAATCCCGCAGCTCTGTGCTTTTTATTGCCAGGATTTGAGAGCAATTGTTACAGGATAAAAATTGTCCCGCCACGACCAGAATGGCGGATAGTTACTACTTTACCCCCCGTTTCTGGGCAACCCTATACTTTCGAGGCTGCGGATTTTGACACTCTCGTAGACACTCCTTTTGAAATAGGCTGTCACGATTTGTACGATTTTGAAGTAATGGGGAAAAACCACCAGCTAGTTGTTTGGGGGAAAGGTAATTTACAACCGGAAGAGGTAATTCGAGATATCCAAAAAGTGATCGAAGTCGAAGCGAAAATGTTTGGCGGTTTGCCCTACGACCGTTATGTATTTTTACTGCATTTGTCAGGCTCAGGTTTTGGGGGATTGGAACACAAAGATAGTTGCACTCTCAATTATCCGCGTTTTGGTTTTCGGAATAAAGACAAGTACGATCGCTTTATGCAGTTGGTGGCCCACGAATTTTTCCACCTCTGGAATGTCAAGCGCATCCGACCGAAAGCTCTCGAAGTATTTGATTACAACGAAGAAAATTATACTACTTCTTTGTGGTTCTCCGAAGGGACTACCAGTTATTACGATTTAGTGATTCCTTTTCGCTCAGGTCTCTACGGTGTCAAGGGTTTTTTGCAGGGTTTAGGTAAGGAAATTACTCGCTTGCAAACGACTCCGGGGCGGAAAGTACAATCGGCTAGCGAGTCTAGTTGGGATACTTGGATTAAACTGTACCGCAGGGATAGTAATAGCGACAATTCGCAAATTTCTTATTACTTAAAAGGGGAGTTAATATCGTTTTTACTGGACTTATTGATTCGGGCAAAACACGGCAATGAGCGCTCGTTGGATGATGTAATGCGTTTGATGTGGCAGAAATTTGGTCAGGCAAATTTCCATCAAAATCAGGAAAGTAAAAAATCTGTAATTCCCGGAAACGGGGCATTAATTGATAATTCATTACCCTCAGAAATTGGTTTTACTCCAGCAGAGTTACAAGAGGCGATCGAGTCGGTAGCTGGTGTCGATTTGAGTGATTTTTTTGCGCGCTATGTTGACGGTACCCAAGAGTTACCCTACAACCAATATCTCGCACCTTTTGGGCTGGAACTTGTGGTAGATGAAACTAACGAAATTCCTAGCCTGGGTTGGACTTTGGGAGTGGAACATGGGCGGGAAATGGTTAAATTTGTCGAAGCTGGAGCTCCCGCACAGTTGGCGGGAATTGACGCTGGAGACGAGTTATTGGCGATCGACGGTTTTCGAGTAAATGCAGAACAAGCGAGCGAGAGGCTGAAAGATTATCGGCCTGGGGACACGGTAGAGGTGACAGTGTTTCACCAAGACCAACTGCGGACTTGTCGGGTGACTCTCGCCCCGCCGCGGCCAGCCCGCTATCAGATTCTGGCGGTGGAACACCCAAGTTCGATTCAGAAACAAAACTTTACTGGCTGGCTGGGAGTTCCTTTATAAAAACTGTGAGATTATGGTTAGTAGTTATTTATTAGTTGTTATGGGTGGATTCCTACCAATAACAACTAACAAATAACCAATAACCAATAACAAACTTTTTATGCAAACCCCACCTCCTCCATCCATTACACCCCGCCAGATGAACCTGTTAAGAATAGTTGCTTCTATGGCCTGGGCTGACGGAGAATTAGCAACAGAAGAAGTCAATTTAATGCTCGATCGCTTTTGCCGTTTGTTTGCAGCCGATGTCGATGCTCAACAATTGCAACAAGAACTCCGCGACTATGTGATGCAAAATATTCCTCTAGACGAGTTGATTTGTCAACTACAAAGTCAGGAAGAAAAAGAATTGGTGCTGCAACTAGGTTATGAGGTGATTGCATCTAGTGCTCGGACGCCCGATGAACCAAAAATTAATGCTGAAGAAGCAGCAGCGTATCAAAAATTAGTGCAATTACTGAATTTGCCAGAAGATGCTGTCAAGCGGATTGAAGCCGAAGCATCTGCCGCATCTACTTCGGAGGGAATTGTCGAGAAGATGGTTCATAAATTAGAGAATTTAATGAAAGGTTAATTTCGGACTTTCTGCATACTAACTAAGTTAGCCTTTCCAGGGCGGGTTCTCCTGCCCACCTCACCATAAATTCACCCTTGGCATCGGAATTATTCAAATCTCTGTTATCTCTTCCTCTGTGTCCTCTGTGTTCTCTGCGGTTAAATCAATCCGAATTCTAGTATCAATCCTTTCAGTTACAGAGATGTAAATTAATAAAATTCCCGCAAAGCAGGGATTAAATACTCGGTCAAAGTAAAAGCATCAACTCCTAATTCTGTCCGTTCTTTGGCAGCCATCATACCCCCTCTAGCGTGCCACCAAACTGCTGTTTTTACCACGGATTTGGGACAGGATTTGCGGGCGATCGCACCTGCCATCAAACCACCCAACAAACCTGTGAGAACGTCCCCACTGCCGCCTCTAGCCAGGGCTGGGGTACTTTCGGGATTGAGGTAAGTGATGGTACGTGAAGCGTAGCTATCCCCTAGGGAATCGCCCTCATCGTCAAAACAAATACAAACTCTGGCTCCTTTCAACAATACCACTGCACCGGTGAGCTGAGCCGCTTGTTGAGTTGCGGTAATGCGCGAGTCCATTTTGTCAGCTAATTCGGGAAATAAACGCTGGAATTCCCCTGGATGAGGCGTGATAATAGTTAGTGCTGAACGTTCCGACAAAATCGGCACAGTGCCAAGTTGAGCCAGTATATTTAAACCATCGGCATCTAGAACTAAAGGTCGATCGCTCTCTAACACAGATTCTACCGTAATAGCAGCTTCCAAGGTCAGACCAGGCCCCGCCGCGATCGCATCATAGATACCCAGATCGATTCCTACGGGCAAATCCTTAATTGCACCGCTGGAAGTTTCGGGACATCCTATAACTAATGCCTCTGGTAACTGACTGCTCAACATCGGTTTCATCGATATAGGAACAGCAATTGACAGCATTCCCACCCCGCTGGCCCTCGCCCCTAATGCTGACAAAATTGCGGCTCCGCTGTATCGGGCTGAACCTGCAATAATTAGTAGATGACCGTTGGTGTATTTATGAGCAATGGGCGATCGGGGCAAGGGCAAATACTGAATTGCAGATGCTGGAGTAATCCGTTGTATTGCCGGGAAATCTCCCAATATCGCCACAATATCTGCCAAGGGAATATCAAAATCAATCAACTCCGATGTCCCGACATATTCTAATGCTTGATCTTGCAAAAATGCCAACTTCCACAAACCCAAACATAAAGTATGAGTAGCCCTGATAGCCGTCCCTAAAACTGCGCCTGAATCAGTATGAATTCCCGACGGAATATCAATACTCAAAACAAGTTTATTTAATTTATTTATTTCATCAATAGCGGTGCTAATCGGCTGAACAATTTCCCGTTCTAACCCAAATCCAAATAAACCATCTATGAACAAATCGCAGTTTTTCAGCGGTTCAATGGTGTCAAAAAAAGGAATATTTAAAGAACGCCCATAATCCGAGTGACTTTTTGTTAGTTCTTTAAGTTTAGAAAACGGGCAGTAAATAATTACTGGAAATCCTTGAAAGTGTAATTCGCGGGCGACAATCAAAGCATCGCCGCCATTGTGTCCCGGCCCCACCAATACCCCAATAACCGGGAATTGAGAATTGACGAGATCTTTCCCTTGAGACTCCTCTCCTAGATAACCAAATCCCTCATCCCTATTCCTTCTCCCCTTGGGGGGGTGGGTTTCTTCTTCCCTCGGACTTCTTCCCTCGGACTTCAAAAGCGCCTGAATGCGTCTGGCCACCAGTCCGGCGACTTTTTCCATTAAAGCTGCCGAGGGCATTCCAGCGGCAAAGATTCTGGTTTCTATTTGCCGCATTTGGTCAGCGGAGACAATAAACTTTTCAATAGTCATGGGAATGTTAAAATTTCAAAGAACAGCAACAGTAGCAACTTGTAGTATTTTTGTACTATAATAAATTAGCTCGATCGAACGAAGTACCAGTAAAATAGCCAGTTTTTTCCGAACCATGAACAAGATTGTTGTAGGCCTCTCCGGCGGGGTCGATAGTTCCGCAGCAGCCGCAATTCTACACCATCAGGGATATGAAGTGGTGGGTTTAACTCTGTGGCTGATGAAAGGTAAAGGCCAGTGCTGCTCTGAGGGAATGGTTGATGCAGCTAAAATTTGCGAACAGTTGGGCGTTCCTCACCACATAGTTGACAGCCGTGAGGTTTTTCAAGCAAGTATTGTGGATTTTTTGGTGGAGGGTTATAGTGCAGGAATTACGCCTTTGCCTTGTTCCCAGTGCAATAAAACTGTGAAGTTCGGCCCGATGCTCAAGTATGCTCGCCAAGAACTCGGAATTGACAAAATTGCTACAGGTCACTACGCTCGGATTACTCATGATACTGTGACAGGTCGCTATCAGTTGCGTCGGGCGATCGACCCTGGGAAAGACCAGTCCTATTTCTTGTACGATTTGACACAAGACTTTCTCGCAGGTACGGAGTTTCCTTTGGGGGAAATTACCAAGACCGAAACTCGCAGAATAGCCGCGGAGTTTGGCTTGACAACTGCTGATAAGCCCGAAAGTCAGGATTTGTGTTTGGTGGAAAGTAACGGTTCCATGCGAGCATTTCTGGATAAATATATTGCTCCGCAAAAGGGTGACATTGTACACAAGGATGGCCGAGTGCTCGGACAGCACGATGGCATACACCACTATACTATCGGCCAACGCAAGGGGCTGGGTATTGCAGCACCGGAACCCCTGTACGTGGTCGAATTGGATGCTGCCAGAAATCGGGTGATTGTGGGCGATCGACTCTTAGCAGTAGAATCCGAATGTTATGTCCAGCAAGTGAATTGGGTTTCTGTAGCACCGCCAACAGCTCCCATTCGAGCCGAAGTACAGATTCGGTATCGATCGCACCCAGTCCCCGCCACAGTAATTCCCCTAGAATCATCCCAGGAACCAGAAAATACTCGCGGTACAAGAGTTAAGTTAATTTTTGACGAACCGCAGTTGAGCATCACCCCCGGACAAGCCGCCGTTTGGTACGAAGGGGACTTGCTTCTTGGCGGCGGACTCATCGAAAAACAAGCAGCATCAAAGGCGGGCTAGAAGCCCGCCCCACCACAAAATTTAACTAAATTCAGTCCTAGACACCTGGGGGCCAAAAACCCGGTTTCTGGGTGAATATTTGTTGAAAAAATCGACGATTTTTGGAAGAAACCCGGTTTTTTTGCGTAAGTCTTATAAATTGATTTACTGTAACTTGGCTACAGCTACACATCAATTTTTCGGTTCCAAACGCAACACCTTTCCCCTAGCATCGGTGCGATAAACCCAAATTTGGCTGCCATCAGAAACCACAACCCGCCAACCTTTCACAATCATTTGGCCGCACAACTCATTAGTTGTCGAGATTCCCAAACAAGTATTCGGCCAAGTTTGGCGGCTGGATTCAGTCACTCGTAACCCTCCAGCAGCAATACCCGTTTGGCGCGATAAGTCCACTCGAACAGCCTCAACGATGGAAGCGGGCAATTGGTTTGGGGGGTTTTGGGGCGATCCTTGAGCCAAATTGTCTACTTGAGACGTTAATTTATTCCCTACAAATTGCGAATAGCTGATGTTTTCCACAACAGGTGTCGGCAGAAATTCCTTGACTGGAGTTTAGACTAAACAGCTATTAAATCGCGATCGTCACCGCACTCTTGAACGGCAACGGTCGCTGGCGACAAGTTATGAGGCTCAACCATAAGATAGAAGTCCAGCGACCGTTGACGTTCT
>JAHRFD010000024.1:0-33956 GCA_020882975.1 Microcoleus sp. EPA2
TCGTACATTCCGTGGGGCGGGGGCGGGTTGATTAAGTTTGTTTGTTTTTTACCTATATTATTCGTAAAACCCGCCCCTACCAGGAATTTTGTGGTTGATTTTTTCGTACATTCCGTGGGGCGGGGACGGGTTGATTAAGCTTGTTTGTTTTTTACCTATATTATTGGTAAAACCCGCCCCTACTAGGAACTGTATGGTTAAGTTTTTCGTACATTCCGTGGGGCGGGGGCGGGTTGATTAAGTTTGTTTGTTTTTTACTTATATTATTCGTCAAACCCGCCCCTACCAGGAATTTTATGGTTGATTTTTTCGTGGGGCGGGGGCGGGTTGATTAAGTTTGTTTGTTTTTTACTTATATTATTCGTCAAACCCGCCCCTACCAGGAATTTTCCCGCCCCTACCAGGAACTGTATGGTAATTTTTTTCGTACATTCAGTTCTTGATTTTCAATTGCCTTTTCGTATATTGAGGCACCCACCCTTGAGCCGTGGTGTAATACTGCACCGCTTTCAAGTGTAGCGACGCCGTGAGATAAAACCAATGTTCCGTGTTGGGGGGAACTTGAATATATTCCTGTGATTCCAACAATAATTGCACCTCAGAACCGTTAGGATATACAAACCCAAACACACATTCGCCGGCTAAAACATGAATGACTTCTGCATCGGCGTGGGTATGAGTACGATAGCTTTGAGTCATCATCCCGTAAATCAGTGGCGAACCAGGGTGCAGCACTTTTAAGTCACACCACTGACATCCACCGGTGAATTTGAACATTTCAAATTCGCTTTTAAATGCTGCGAGGATCTGCTGTTTTTCTGTTACATTGAGCAGGTCTTGGACTAGCAGTTCTTGAACCGCAGGAGTTTTGTCGATCGCCAGACGGTCTATCTGAATGTTTAAACCAGCTAGTTTGTTCGCGATCGCCCCAATTTCCCTGTATATCGTACCATCATCTAGTTGCAGAACAGCCATAGTACACCACCTACTGTGTTGTTGAGCTTTGAGGAAAATTTAACTTTCCCTTCACCACCAATTTAATGGGTCGTTGCGTATATTTCGATCCCCCTAAATCCCCCTTAATAAGGGGGACTGTCGATCGGAATCTTGTCCCCCCCTTAATAAGGGGGACTGTCGATCGGAATCTTGTCCCCCCCCCTTAATAAGGGGGACTGTCGATCGGAATCTTGTCCCCCCCTTAGTAGGGGCGGTGCCCCCGTGCCCGCCCTCTTTATTAGGGGGGATCGAGATATATGCAGCATCATAAAAAATTGGTATTAAAGATTAAAATTCTGACTACTTACCATAATAGCCGATCGCTATAATTTGATGTCTAGCCTCTAAAACTATCAAGGGAATACCATAAATTAAAGAAAGTTTTGGATTATTTAATTTTTATTTAATATACTAATTTTTTAGGTGGTGAGGACCTGGGAGGAAAAGGAAAAATTTGTGCCCATGAGCCCAGAAACCCATGAGCAACAAAAAAAATGCTCAACCTATCGCCCTTACAGCAGCATTCCCGCAATACAAGCAGTCATGAAACAAGCCACAGAACCAGCAATCATCGCCCTGACAGCCAACTGAGCCAAATCGCCCTTTCGCTCAGGAACCATCGCCCCAATCCCCCCAATCTGAATTCCAATCGACCCAATATTAGAAAAACCGCACAAAGCATAAATTGTAATAATTTGCGATCGTTGGGAAATCGCCTTTTGTTTCACCAAATCCATCAAATCCAAATAAGCAATAAACTCATTTAAAATCGTCTTTTTGCCCAAAATCATCCCCACCTTGCCACAATCCGCCCAAGGCACCCCCATCAGCCAAGCAACGGGAGCCATTAAATAAGAAAAAATCCATTCCAGCGATAATTGAGGCAAACTAATCAGCCCTCCAAACCAACCCAAAACGGCATTTAAAAAAGCCAACAAACCCAAAAAACCAATCAGCATCGCCGCCACATTAGCCGCCAACTTCAACCCATCACTAGCACCAGAAGCCGCGGCATCCACCGCATTTGCATAAACCTGTTCCACCTTCACCTCAACCACCCCAGCAGTCAGGGATTTTTCCGTTTCCGGGTACAGCAATTTAGAAATAGCCAAGGCCGCCGGTGCGGACATTACCGAAGCGGCAATTAAATGTTCCGCAGCCACTCCAAAAGAAATATAAGCGGCCATTACTCCTCCCGCAATCGTCGCAAAACCGCCCGTCATCACAGCGTGAAGTTCCGAGAGAGTCATCGTCGCCAAATAGGGTTTAATTAACAGAGGAGCTTCCGTTTGTCCGATGAAGATATTCGCAGCACAAGAAAGGGTTTCTGCACCGGAAGTTTTCATGGTTTTCATCATCCCCCAAGCCACTACCTGCACCACTCGCTGCAAAATCCCGTAATGATAAAGTAGAGTAATAAACGAAGAGAAAAAGATAATTGTTGGCAGAACTTTAAAAGCGATAAAATGTTCAGAAAAATTGTCACCGAAGACAAACTTAGCCCCCGCATCAGAAAAATTGAGAAACTGGGTGACTAAATCTCCCAAAAATTTAAATACCGCCAAACCCGGAGCAGTTTTGAGAATCAAAATAGCGAAAATTAGCTGTAAAGCAATTCCCCAGAGTATCGGTGGCCACTTAACCGCGCGTCGATCGACTGAAAAGGCATAAGACAGCCCAACAAAAACCACTAAACCCAATACAGAAATAAGTCTGTCCATATCAGTCACATTCAGCCTATAATAAAAGGTCAAACATCAAAATTACAAAGCAGCCTGATTGCTGCTACCTTTATGCCTCTACCTATAGTTGCTATTATTGGACGCCCCAATGTCGGCAAATCGACCATTGTCAATCGCCTAGCCAACAGCCAAGACGCCATCGTCCACGACGAACCGGGAATTACGCGCGATCGCACTTACAGACCAGCATACTGGGGCGATCGCGAATATCAAGTAGTAGACACCGGCGGGCTAGTATTCGACGACGAAACCGAATTTCTGCCCATGATTCGCGAACAAGCCATGGCCGCCCTCGCAGAAGCCAGTGCAGCAATTTTCGTAGTTGACGGAAAAGTGGGACTGACTGGGGGCGACGAAGCCATCGCCTCTTGGCTGAGACTGCAAAAAGTCCCCGTCATTCTAGCCGTCAACAAATGCGAATCGGAAACTACCGGACTCACCCAAGCAGCAGATTTTTGGCAATTAGGACTAGGAGAACCTTACCCAATTTCCGGCATCCACGGCAACGGCACCGGCGAATTGCTAGACCAATTAATTACTTATCTTCCCACAGAAGTATTACCGGAAGTAGAAGAAACTAAAGTGGCAATTATTGGCAGGCCAAACGTCGGCAAATCCAGTTTGTTAAACGCATTTCTGGGAGAAAACCGCGCCATAGTCAGCCCAATTTCCGGGACAACTCGCGATGCGATCGACACCATCGTCAAACGTGGCGATAACACCTACCGTTTAATCGACACCGCCGGCATTCGCAAAAAGAAAAATGTCGAATACGGTGCAGAATTCTTCGGGATCAACCGCGCCTTCAAAGCCATCCGTCGTGCTGATGTCGTACTGCTAGTAATAGATGCCATTGATGGTGTTACCGATCAAGACCAAAAATTAGCCGATCGCATCAGCCAAGAAGGTAGAGCCTGCATCATCGTCGTCAACAAATGGGATGCCGTAGAAGACAAAGAATCCGATACCATCTACGAGTACGAAAAAGAAGTCAGAGCTCGACTTTATTTCCTCGATTGGGCAGAAATGATTTTTGTTAGCGCCATGACAGGACAGCGAGTAGAAAAAACCATTGAATTAGTAGATAAAGCATCCAGCGAACACAAACGCCGCGTCACCACCGCCGTCATTAATGAAGTCATAGAAGAAGCCACAAGCTGGCACTCCGCCCCCGTGACACGCCAAGGAAAACAAGGCAAAATCTATTACGGCACTCAAGTGCGATCGCAACCACCAACCATCGCCCTATTTGTCAATGACACCAAACGCTTCACCGAAAACTATCGCCGCTACATGGAAAGCCAATTTCGCAAACACCTAGGCTTTACAGGCACACCCATGCGGTTACTTTGGAGAGGCAAAAAAGTTCGTGAATCAGAACAAAGCAGCACAAACAGAGCACTCCGCGTCAAGTAATTCTTGATAGTGTGGATTTTGGATTTTAGATTGAAAAAAAAGCTGTTTGATGATATAATTAATTACGATTTACAGCCAAAGACTTAATCTAAAATTCAAAGCTTTTATTAAATAACAAAAGTTAAAAAAAATGGGTGCATCTCAGTTTTGCCAATATATTCGTAGGGGCGAAATCGGGATGCTCCCCAAAAAATAAATTAATCAACCTTCAACAATAAATAAATTGAAATTAATTAAAAAATCTAACATCTAACAAACACAAGATGGATTTATTGAAATCGCTTCCCATTGGACTATACCTGGAACAACCCATAACTTGGCTCCACCGCCTCGATCCGCGAGTCAAATTAGCCTGGTTGATGACATTCCTGATTGCGCCCATACTCGCCAATCCAATCTGGCGATTGATGCTAGTGGGAATGTTAATCATCCTGACACTAAGTGCAGCAATTCCCCTCCGGGTGTGGAAACAGCAAATGGGAATGCTGTTGCTATTCTGCTTGTTAGTATTTGGCCTGAGTACGATCGCCCCTGATGCACTCCCATCGGAACACCAGCCCCGTCTCCCCGCCGACGAATTAGCCTTTTCCCAGCAGCCCAAAACCCTCCCCGAACCCACTCCACCAAAACCCTGGTACGAACCCTTTAATTTAGACTCAAAATCTACCAACCAAAAGCCCAAATCCCCAACCCCAAATTCTCTCCCTCAACCCACAAATTATAATTACGTTTTATTCAAGCAAGGCCCGATCAAAATCACCCGCAAATCCCTAGATTTAGCTATCAACGTCAGCACCTTATTTTTTACAGTAATTTACAGCACCAACCTCTATCTCCTTACCACAGCCAGCGAAGAAATTACCACTGCGATCGAAAACTTAATGCAGCCCCTGCGCCGCTTGAACTGGCCGGTGACAGAAATAGCTTTAACCTTAACTTTATCTTTGCGCTTCATTCCCCTAGTATTGGAAGAAATTCAAAATTTAGTGCGATCGGTCAGAACCAGAGCTATAAACTGGAAAAAACTAGGATTGAGACGCGCTGCTCAAGTATGGTTGACGATCGCCGAACGATTGTTAGAAAACTTGCTTTTGCGAGCAGAACAAATTGCTAGCGCCATGCAAGTTCGTGGCTTCACCAGTCCCGATCGACATCGCGTAGCATGGCACCAGTTGCACCTAAAAATTCGAGACTGGATCGCGATCGCCTGCTTAATAGTTCTCTGGAGTGCCCGCTTAGTTTGGGGTTGGGACAGTTAAAATTGAACATCTATCTAGGGACATAGATACTAGACGTTCCACGCATTCAAGCCACAAAGCGAGGGATTGGGCGATCGCTTTGTGGAAAAAATTTACACGCCCGCCGCACAAAAAGATTGTGCGCAACTAAATTCTCAACAGAGCAGCATTAAAGGTAAAATGAATCGAGTTTCATAGAACCAACTAGCAGAGCGCGGGCCAGCAAAAGAAGCCGTTGTCAAGGCCCTAGGCACGCAGGGCTGTTTCATTCTTTGTAGGGGCAATCCCCCCGTGGTTGCCCCAATGCCTGAAATGACTGAAAATGGTCTGTGGGGGGGTAGGCACGGGGGCACTACCCCTACAAAGCCCTCGTTTTTTGGAGAATGAAACCGCCCTGCCTAGGCACGGGATGGCGGGGACTACGCTATAAAGACGTCAAAGTTGAACGATCGGACAGTAGAGCCCCAAAGGTACGACTGCACGGAACAGCCTCAACACTAGCCTGTACTTGGGGGAATTGCCAGTGGCAATAGAGCCTCAGCCACGACGGAGACTACTTTAGGCCCACCGCGATCGCCCTTTGCAGCCCGCATTCAACCACGCGACGTCCCACCTGAGAGCGAAACTCAAATCTAAAATCTAAAATCTAAAATCTAAAATTGTCCGATTGTGAGCTTTTAATGACTACCGAAACCTACCTTAATCATCCCAATTTTGGCCTTTTATTCAGGGTGTCTCAGGTTGAAGACAGCCAAGAATTATTTACGACTCTCTACGCCCAGCGCCTGTTTTTTTTAGTAACAAACGGCCCTGGCGGTTTGAGATTTGAACCCATCAGTCGTTCCGATGCTCGCCTAATGGTCGAAATTCGCCTCCGCACTCTCCGCCGCAGCGGTCAATATAAGGAGTACGACCAATTGCAGATCGTTCACAAGCGAACTTTTCAATAAAAACTTGGTAATTGCTCATTGGTTTTTTTTTATGACTATTGCCTCTCGGATTGCTACCATTCGCCAACAATTGCCTGACTCAGTAAGGTTAATTGCCGTTACCAAACAAGTACCTACTGATGCGATTCGGGAAGCCTACGATGCCGGAATTCGGGACTTTGGGGAGAGTAAGGTTCAAGAGACCGCCGAAAAACAAAGTCAACTCCAAGATTTGCCAGGTATCAATTGGCACTTAATCGGTCACTTGCAGGCAAACAAAGCTGCGAAAGCTTTAGAGCAATTCCAGTGGATTCATTCTCTCGACAACTTAAAACTCGCAACTAGACTCGATCGACTAGCCGGAGAACTATCCTGCTCTCCCCAAGTTTGCTTGCAAGTTAAAATTTTGCCCGATCCAGACAAATACGGCTGGACTATCCCCGAACTACTGGCAGACCTTCCCGAACTCAACAGATGTCAACACCTCAAAATTCAAGGTTTGATGACAATACCTCCCCTGGGATTAGATGACTCACAAATCCTAGAATTTTTTAACACTACCCGCCAACTTGCTGACCAAATCCAGCAGCAAAATTTTGCCCACATTCACATGGAGCAACTCTCGATGGGAATGTCAGGAGATTATCACTTGGCTATTCAAGCCGGTGCTACTATGATACGGCTAGGACAAACCTTATTTGGTTCTAGGAGGGGATGATATCCCATATATGTTAAGATTCGACTCATGGCATAGGTACCACTCAGAATCATCGGTCGAATTTCTGGGCTTGCATCCTCAAACACTAAGAAGATACGCCAAGGTCGGGAAAATTAAAAGCATCAACAACGAGGCTAAGCAAAGGCTCTACGATGTAAATTCCTACCAGCGCCGTGCCATTGGAGTTAGCCTTGTCTGCTAATGCCTACTTAGTTCACCAAAACAGCGAAATCACCTCGCCAGATTGGTGGAATTCATGTAGCAGCCAGATCCAGAGGCAGAAATCATCAAAGATATCGGCTCTGGTCTTAACTTCAAATGTTAGCAAAAAAGTATCGGTTAAATATCAATTAGTCAGCAACCCGTGACTTACGCGCAAGGCGAGTATAGTGGGGGCTGCAAACTCGTTATGGAGAATAAATCATGAGCATTTTTTCCAAGCTAAAAGATTTTGTGGGCTTTAACAACGAAGAAGAGTACGATGGCGAGTACGATGAATTGGAGGAGGCGCGCTATCAGAACGCCTATCAACCTCCTGAACCGAATCCCGCAGCAGCAGTGGCGGCTGAAGAAGAACGTCGCCAAAATCGCAGAATGCGGGAGAGATCAGTAGTAGGACCGACAAATACAGATGTTGTTACACCAACCGGGGGAGTAGGGTCAGTAATGAATAACGTGATTGGAATGCCTGGAGCTATGAACGGAGTTTCGGAAGTGGTAGTTATGGAGCCGCGCACTTTTGAAGAGATGCCGGCCGCAATTCGAGCGCTGAAGGAACGGAAATCTGTGGTCTTGAATCTGACCATTATGGACCCAGACCAAGCACAAAGAGCTGTAGACTTTGTAGCTGGTGGTACTTACGCCCTTGACGGTCATCAAGAACGCATTGGCGAAAGTATTTTCTTGTTTACACCAAGCTGCGTTCAGGTAAGAACTCAATCTGGTGTAGTTCACGAAGTACCTCCAGCTCAAGGACGGCCCCGCACTGCGGCTCCGGCACCGACAGTCTGGCCAGCAGAACAAGCTCAAATGGCTCAGTAGTCATCACTTATTAGTTAGTAGTTAGTAGTTAGTAGTTATTAACTAATAACTACTGACTCCGGCATCAAGGCGGGAGACAAATAACATGAGTAATATCAAATCCGTTGACATCAGAATTATGATTTCTCTCTTCTCTTTCTCTGTGTCCTCTGTGTTCTCTGTGGTTTAATCATTCCGATACAACCGGAATTGAAATAACAACCAATCAGGAATAAAAATCTAAAACAAATAACAAACAACAAACAACAAATAACAAACAACAAATAACAAACAACAAACAACAAATAACAAATAACAAATAACAAATAACAAATAATTATGATAAAATTTGGTACGATCGGCGGTGGAGTCATGGGAGAAGCTCTCTTATCCCGCTTAATTGCACAAAAAGTTTATTTGCCTTCGGAAATATTGGTGAGCGAGCCACAACTCCAACGCCGCCAGTTTTTGACTGAGAAATACGGGATTGGGACAACAGCTAGCAATCTAGAGGTGGCTGCTGCTACAGAAGTGCTGTTTTTGGCGATTAAACCACAAGTTTTTGAGACGGTTGCTTTGGAATTGGCTGTGGCGGACGATCGCAAACAGGGAAATAATGGAGAGACTGCTAATACTAAGTCAGAAGCGTTAGTCGTGTCGATTTTGGCGGGAGTACCATTGAGCAAGCTCGAACCGGCATTCCCAGGGCGGGGAGTGCTGCGGGTGATGCCCAATACTCCGGCGACGGTGGGGGCGGGCATGAGCGCGATCGCCCCTGGAAAACTGGTGCAACCGGCGGATTTAGAATTAGTAAAGCGGATTTTTCAGGCGGTGGGAGAAGTGGTGGAAGTCCCTGAAAATATGCTGGATGCGGTTACAGGACTTTCGGGTTCAGGGCCAGGTTATGTGGCAATTTTAATCGAAGCCTTGACAGATGGCGGTGTGTGTGCTGGTCTGCCACGGGCGATCGCCTCCCAATTAGCCCTACAAACAGTATTCGGTACGGCGAAACTATTACAAGAAACAGGAATGCACCCAGCAGAATTGAAAGATAGAGTCACAAGTCCCGGTGGCACAACGATCGCCGGCATTGCTAAACTCGAAAGTAATGGCTTTCGAGCGGCGCTGATCGAAGCAGTGAAAGCAGCTTGTTTGCGTTCTCAAGAATTGGGAAAATAACAGCAGAGAATTTAAGACGTAGAATTTCTGACCGATAGTAAAATCAAAGAAACCGGGTTTTTGGCAGAATCTGTTCGCCACAACCCAATATTCTCGCAAAAACCCGGTTTCTGCCCGATCGAACCTCAATCGCATTTTAAACCCGCCGCAGTGGCTGTCGCATACTTGACGGGAACAAAAGCGAGGCCGAACTGTTCTTTTGGACATTCTACAATATGCACCAAATCGCTGGGAGGATTTTTGCGATCGCCATTTGTCGGCGAGTTAAACTGAATGGTTCCTGTTGCTCCCTCTGCCCTAAAATCAGGAGACGAAAGCATTTTTTGCATTCCTTCGCGGCTGGGATTTTGCTGCATTTCCAAGGCTTTTATCAGCGCGCGGGCTGCATCGTAAGCCGAAGCTGTACGGGTATTTACCTCTCCTCCCCACAGCGAGCGAGCCTGTTGGGGAAATGCTTTGTTGGGACTGTTTAAGGGATGCCAGCCGACAGATAAGATGATTTTTTTAAACGACTTTTCCTCTCTCTGGGATGCCAGTTCTAAAGTTTCCGATCTCATCAAAGTCCACGCCCCGACAATCCAATGACGATCGTTGTTAAGTTTCACTATTTCAACAGCGTTGTTTAGAGATGTCGTAACTTGAGCGTCTGGAACTAAGGCGATCGCAGTTTCTCCCTTTCCCTGGAGTTCCTTTATTGCTCTTTGGGCGTTGAAGTCTTTTTTAGATAAATCGAAATCGCGAATTCTGACTATTTTTCCACCTTTACTGTCTCTAAAATACTTGGTGAACTCTTGCTTAAAAGATGTGCTGAATGGATTTGACGGATTGTAGATAATTGTTGCTTGTTTTTGTTTTTTTGCCAACAGGTAGTCTGCTAAATCTTTCGCTATTAAACTGCTCGTGTATTGAGTCCGAAAGAAAAACTTTTTCGGCTCGGAGGTCAGTTCTTCTGTGGAAGCACCGGAAGAGATTGCAACCAGATTATTTCGATCGTACTCATCTACCGCGGCCATCGTCATCTCGCTGTTGGTGTGACCGACAACTGCTAAGATTTCCGGTTGCTTTGCCAGCAAACTTGCTATTTTTTTCGCCTCTGATTCATCGTTCGCATCGTCAGCGATAATGACTTTAAGTCCTTTGCCATTAATGGCTTGATTGGGTAAAAAACCTTGACCTGGAAAGTCTCGATCGCCCTTAGATTTAGCCAGCCCCACATTAACTTCTGTTTGCGCGAAAGCGACTCCCCGCAGAACTTCTTTTGCCCGATCGCCAATGTGATTGGGAGAGTCGGGATTTCTCGATCCGATGGGAAGGGCTACAGCAATTGTGTAATAAGGAATTTTGTTAGCCTCCAAAAAAGCATTGTTAATGTAAACTAAAGTTTCTGGATCGTTGCCGTATTCTTTCTGCCACGATTCTTTAAATTTTTTCAAAGCTGGCTGTGGATTTGAAGCTGCAAACCCCTCAACTCCTTTTTTCTTGAGCCAAGGATTAGACTTTGCAAACAGAATTTCTTCTCCAGCACTTAAGCCATCTTTGAAGACTAAAGCAGTTTTTGACGGGAAAATATTGTTGCGAGCGATCGCGATCGTACCTGCGATCGCAATTGGGGCGATCGCCAACAACAGCCAATTCCACGGCAGAGGCGGCGCATCCAAGTCCCGCAATACCTTAGCAACAGATTGATAGCGATGATTAAAGTGATAGCGCACCATTTTGTTCAAAATCTTTGCCAAACGTTGGTTAACGTGCAGCATCGGTCGATCTGGAAGCGAGTAATTCCAGATAATTTCACCTGTCCTTGGGTCCTGCGGAAGTTCTCGCGGATTCACCCCCGTCAAAAATTGAATTGCAATCAGACCGACCGAGTAAATATCGCTGCATAATCTGGGTTGACCGTTTAATTGTTCGGGAGCGCTGTATCCGGGAGTGCCGATGGTTGTGGTTTTCGTTCTTCCCGATGCAGTTATCTCGACCGTGCCAATTTCTTTAACGGCTCCAAAATCAATTAAAACAATGTTTTCATCGCTGTTGCGCCGGATTAAATTCGACGGTGTAATATCGCGGTGGATGACATTGTTCTCGTGGACAAACTTGAGAATTTCTAAGATATCTCGTAATAATTCTGTTACCTGTTCTTCTGTCTGGCGGTGATTGGGAATAAATTCTTTTTGTAAGGAATGTCCGTCAATATATTCTTGCACTATGTAGAACAGCCCGTTTTCTTGAAAATGCTCGATGAACGCGGGAATGCGCGGGTGCTGACTTAAAATGTTCAGAGTTGTTGCTTCTCTTTCAAATAGCTGTTTTGCCCTTTCCAAGGCTCGCGGATCTGTAGATTGATGTGGCCTAATTTCCTTGACGACGCACAGGGAATTTTCTGGGTTATTGCGATCGAAAGCTCTATAAGTTATGGCAGAGCCTCCCCGCCCTAATTCAGCGATAATTTTGTAGCGATCGCGCAGAATATCCCCTGAATTCAGACACATAAATCGTTCCATCCCCTCGACTCGCCGCACTCTTTGAGGTCTATCGTAGCACAAATATGACTTTTACGAACTCAAAGTTATGACTTTTATGAACTCAAAGTTATGAATATATGAATTGACTTTGAAAGAGGCTTATTTAATCATGTTGACATCCGAAATTTTAGGGACAAATATTTTATGGCTTTACAAACAGACCCATCTGGAACGTCGCGTTTCTTTGGCGACAATACATCCGAATACACTGATTTACGGGTGGGAAGTTTAGGTAACTCTTCTGAGGGAGTTTTTGTGCTGGGAGGTGACGATACAGTCGATGGCTCAACAAACAACGATTTGATATTTGGCAATGAGGGGGAAGATATTATCAGAGGGAACTTTGGCAACGATTCTTTATTCGGGGGAAAAGGGAAAGACGCTATAGCTGGAGATCAGGGAAATGACTCTCTCAACGGCGGTCAAGATGGAGATGTGCTTTTTGGTTACGGTGGAAATGATGTTTTGTTGGGCGGTAAAGGCACTGATTTGTTAGTTAGCGGTAGCGGAAATGACACTCTAGTGGGAGGTTTTGGTCGAGACCTTTTAGCAGGTTTTGGTGATAGTAATTCACTCAAAATCGGGGGCAATAATTTGTACGTCCTCCAAGCAGAACCCGGAGTTACAGATATCAATAATGCCGATCTCATTGTAGGTTTCAGACAACCTTTCGATAAAATTGGATTAGCAGACAGTTTGACTGTGAATGATATAGTGTTGGAAAACTTGACAAATGTGCCTATTACAGTACAGGCGGAATTTCCGCAAGCTGCGGGATCTTTTGCCAGTCCAGATTTATTAAGACCAATATCTTTTGTGACTTCCGGGACTTTGATCAAAATCAGGAATTCAGGAGATTTAATCGGGTTTGTTGAGGGTATAACACCTGCTCAACTGCAAAACAGTATTCTCAACAGCATTATCTCAGTTCAGGGATTCTAAGCTGTAGGATGTGCTGCAATTTCATCATAAAAAAGCTTAAATCTAAGATTGGTCAGAGAAATGGTAATCTGCAACCAGCGGTACAACAATAAGCTGTTGCTCATATAGATTGTGTATGGCAATTGAGAGTCTGATGGGGAGAGAATTTGACAATTTTTGATTGTCATCAAAATCTACAATGTTTATTTGCACAACAGCTTACTACCGATTAATCGCTAGCTGCTGTTTCCAATTTCTGCCCAATTTTAGGTTCCGTACCATTCAACAAACGCTGAATATTGCTCCTGTGCCGCACAATTACAAATACACCACCCGCAATTCCAAACAATATATAAGCCAGCGGCTGATGTAAAGCAAACATCAATCCCGCCACGCTAATTGCCCCCATAATTGAACTCAAAGAGACGATTCGAGACACTGCAAAAACGAGGGCGAAAACTCCCAAAGTTCCCAAACCCACAGGCCAATATAAACCTAATAAAACTCCCAAACTGGTAGCCACAGATTTACCGCCTGTAAAGCCCAGCCAAATCGATTTGCTGTGTCCTAAAACAGCAAATAAACCTGCTAAAGTTGCCATCCAAGGAATGACTGTTGCAGTATTTTCTAAACCTGCGGTGGTGGCTAACTGCTGGGTAAAATTGAGAGCATAAATGTAACGAACAAGGGCGATCGCACTTACCCCCTTCAACACATCAACCAGCAACACCGCCAACCCCGGCCACTTCCCCAAAGTCCTCAGCACATTAGTCGCACCAGTAGAACCCGAACCAACCTCTCGAATATCAATTCCCAGCATCCATTTACCCAAGGCGTACCCAGTCGGAATTGAACCGAGGAAGTAAGTGGAAATTAGCAATACTCCATTTAAAATTATCCAGCTAGCCATGTTTTGATTTTAGATTTCGTGTACTTTTAAGATTTGGAACCTTTCTCTTACCCTAATTAGCAATTAGCAATTAGCAATTAGCAATTAGCAATTACCAATTACCAATTACCAATTACCAATTACCAATTTAAAAATCCTTAGCAGCTATCAAACTTTGGGGATCGGGAGCAAAGGCTAGCCACAGCGGAAATTGCAGCATTGACAAACTAATTAAATCCTCAGTTTCATCAATCACAATTAACGGTAATTTGCCATCTTTCACCAAGCGATCGGCTTTTTGAGCTAACGCCTCCGCAGACTCAAACATAATAATCCCCCGTTCCGGGCCAAAATCGCTGCGAGTAATCCCCAAACAATCTTGCAAACCCCTGCGCCATTCTCCCAAACGTTCTGGACTGTTTGCCAGTACCAAAGTCCGCACCCGACTACCATAGACGCTGGTGAGCACAGAAATAATTGTCGAAGTAATCAGGATATTTTGCAAGCGGGAACCCATGGTCCGCAAAGCACCCCTTCCTCCTTGGGTAAAAAACCAGTTAGAAACTCGTTCGGCGTGGATGGGTTCAAAGGTGCGGCGGAGTTGCCAAGGGGGGCCATAATAGTCAGGGAGAGTGCGATATTGATCGAGAGTGCGACGAATTTGCTTGGCCTGTTCTTGAAATCCCTGTTCGGAAAATCTGGGATTGATGGGGGAAGAGGAGGAAGATTCTTCCACAGTAAATTGCTGTGTTTTTTCCGGCACCGGGGGTGTCAAATCTAAGAGTTCGGCGGTGGCGGCTAAATCTTGCAAACTACCTACTAGATAGTCTTTGAAACCCTGGACTCGAATTGCTAAATCTTGGGAAACGCCTGCGAAAGTGGTTCGCATTTCTTTTTGAATGCGATCGCGCCGACGTTCGAGTTTTTCTACTTCTATTTGTAACGTTTGTTTGCGCTGCTCTAATTGAATCAAGCTGTCTTGTACCAAACGTCCCATCGATGCTTGAGCCTCAGCCAATGCTTCTTTGGCTTGGACTTTTTCCGATTCCAGAGTAGCAATTTTCTCGGTCAAATCTTGTGCTTGTTCTTGCAATGCTTGGACTCGCTCTGCCAAGTTTGCGGTAACATTTTCTTCTTCTTCGATGTCTGTTACCATTTTTGTCGCTGGAGTCGGCGTAGAGTCTGGCTGCGGATGAATTTGAGCGATGGGGGACTCCTCCTGGCCCTGGTATAAGTCGGTAGGAGGCGAAATTGGGGCCAGGGCACTTGCTTCGTCAACGAATTGGGCGATTTCGGAATCTGTCGCGCTTAACTGGATGTCTGTTTCTGGCCCAATTTGGCCGAGGGGTTCTGGTTTCTCCATCTCAACGCTTGGTAAATCCTCTGTGGGCGATGGGAGTTGGTCCAAATCCTGATGCACGGGCAAATTAGACTCGCTCTCAACGGTTGGCGGGACTGGTGGTGCTTGTGGTTCTTGGGTTGGAGATTCGTCTGAATTCATGGGAAATTTTGTTTAGCATGGGGCACGGAAAAGTTAAAAATTAAAAATTAACAACTTTTTCAGTCTTGACGGGGACAACGCTGTTCTAAGCAAGTCTGTAGCATTTTACGATCGAACAGAACCGGCAGAAAGTGAATACTGTTAATTTCTTTGAAGTAAAACAAAATTGGCACTGCGGGCCAAAATATCCGCCAATTTTGCCATTCTCGGTAAGGAAACTGGCGAATTAACTTTTGCGATCGATAAATGTCCAAATTGGTTGGGGTGAATTGCAGACGGATGGTAGCAGCTTGATACATCAAAAACAAGCCGAACAGCGAAAGTGGCAAACTCACCCACTTCTGCACGAACAGCAGCGGTACGGAGGCAAGCACGAGGACTAGGGGAATCGCATAACTCGGTTCAAGTTCGATCGTATTTGTCGGTGTGCTAGAAGAGGCAGTTGTATTCACGGGCTTGGGCCAAACGAATTTTGTCAATAATTTATATTTTACAGTTTCCCAGCTTAAAGGCCTTTGAGTACGCTGCTACCAGTCCCCTGAAACATCACCCAAGTCATCAAAAAATTACAGATAAAAATAGCCAGCAAAGCTGTCACCACGGCAGTTGTAGTTGATTGGCCGACTCCCTTGGCCCCACCTGTGGTGGTCAAACCCCAGCTTGTACCGATCACAGCAATCAAAGCACCGAAGACAAAAGCTTTAATGGTGGCGCTGCAAATGTCCCACAGTGTCAGAAAACTGCGGACTGATTCTAGAAACACGGTTTGAGAGACTCCGTACATCGTCGTCGCAATCAGCAATCCGCCAGCGATGCCTGTGACGAGGGACAAGATGGTTAAAATTGGTAGCATCAAGCAGCAAGCAATGACGCGGGGAATTACGAGATAGTCGATCGGGTCTGTTCTGAGCATCAGCAGGGCGTCTATCTGCTCTGTTACTTGCATTGTGCCGATTTCCGCCGCAAAAGCCGAACCGACTCGTCCGGTGACAATCACGGCGGTTAAAACCGGGCCTAGTTCGCGGGTCAAAGACAGGGCCAACACTCCGCCTACGACATTGCCGGCACCGAGGCTAATAAATTCTCTGGCTACCTGGACTGTAAATACCATGCCGACAAAACCCGCAGTCAGCAAAGCAATCAACAGGGATTCTGGGCCAACTGCTGCCATTTGGTCCAAGGTGTTGCGACGGTTAATTTTGCGGGTGAGTAAGTGCAGCATTACTTGGCCTCCCAATAAAATTGCTGCTAGTAACCGCCGACTCCATAAACCAAGACTCGAAGATGTAGTAGGGCTCACGGGGATTGGGACTGTATAACTACTGGAAAAAATGAAATCTATCTACAAATCTTAAACAAGTTTCTTCTCTAACATTTAAGATTTCTGACGGAATTAGCCGCGAATGGCGATCGCTACCTATCTTGGAAAAAGACAGGTTTTGTTGACTTGTACACCTTTCGGCAGTTTAGCTGAATTTAGTGACTCCTATGAGCATTTTTCCAAATTTTCTTCGCTCCGTACTGCTGAGCAGCCTGTTAAGCTTTTTCGCCCCTTTAGTGTTAATCGGCGTGGGATGGACTAGCTTTTTGCTGATCGGTCTGGTGCCTGCTCTCCAAGGGGTTGGTCGTTCTGGGGAACACCTGATTTTACAGTTTTTGGCTACTTTTGGCAGTGGTTGTCCCCTCCAGGGATTTTTGGTGATTGGCACTACTTTTGGTTTAGTGGGTGCTTTGTTTAATACCTACGCTTCTTTTGGACACTCGCGGTGGACAAGGCAGTGAGTTACTTAATTGTGACAATTGCGTCCAGGACTGATGCAGTCGGCTCGATCGCCTATGTTCGGAAATGCGATCGCCCCAATTCCAGAAAACCGCATCCCCTAGTTTCTGGATGTTGAATATATTAAATACAGGTTGAATCTAGTTTTCCTCAACCTCTAGAAACTTAAGAGATTGGAGTTATCAACTATGACACTTATTCGTTGGGAACCTTTGCGGGAAATGGACTCGTTACAGCGCGAAATGAATCGGTTGTTTGATAGTTTGACACCAGCAGTCGATCGCTCTTCTAACGGTGTGGCTTTTGTCCCGCCTGCCGAAATTCACGACACTCCCGAAGCCATCCATCTCAAGTTAGAAATTCCGGGTATGGAAGCTGAAGATTTGGACGTGCAAGTCACAGCAGAAGCGGTTGCTATCAGCGGCGAACGGCGATCGGAAACTCAGACAACAGAAAAAGGTATGACTCGCTCTGAATTCCGCTACGGCTCTTTCCGCCGGGTAATTCCCCTACCTACCCGCATTCAAAATGAAAGCGTAGAAGCTGAGTATAAAAATGGGGTTTTGACCCTGAATTTGCCAAAAGCCGAAGCGGAAAAGAACCGCGTAGTGAAAGTGCAAATCGGTGGCAAATAATTTTTTACCACTTTAGTTAGTTAATTAGTAGGGGGCGCAGTGCGCCCCTTATTAGTTTGGGGCCTGGGCAATTGGAAATTGGGTAATTTAATTCTCGGTACTCACAAGAAGTGATAAAAATTTAATGAATGATGGGAAGGATGACTATAAATAGCTGGGATTGGATGGCTTCATAATTAGGAGTTGACTGCCATCCACAAAATTGGTAGGAACATAATATTTATTAATTCCCCAATTAGCAATTTTTTCACAAATAAATTATGTATTGTTTGCCACATCAGTTTACGATACTTAGTGGAGAATTTTTATGAAATGAGGTAAAACTGAATGCCTGATATTGTTGATATTGCTGTAGGTGCTGGTTCCTTCCAAACCCTGGTAACAGCAGTGCAAGTGGCTAATTTGGTAGATGCCCTCAAAAGTCCGGGCCCTTTCACTGTGTTTGCACCCAATGACGACGCCTTTGCCAAGTTGCCGCCCGGAACTATCACCACTTTAGTACAGAACGTTCCCCAACTGAGCCGGATTCTGATGTTTCACGTTGTCTCTGGCAAGTTTATGAAGGCTGATTTGGCAAAACTCGGTTGTGTAACTTCCCTGGAAGGTTCGCCGATTAAAATTGATTGCTCAGACGGTTTTGAGGTAAAAAATGCTACTGTTGTCGCTGCCGATATCGAAGCTGATAACGGTGTGATCCATGTCATAGATACCGTAATTTTAATGGGATAGTTTCATCCTCACGCCCAGCCACCGGAGTGAAGCAGGTGTTTTGTGCTGTTGCTTCGCTCCCGCTAGAGTGGGGCGATCGCATATGTGGAAGCAAGAAGCAAGAAGGCTCCCTTCCTCTTCCCTAGGGGGCAACTGGCTGAGGATAAAAATAAGTTAGAAGGAAAATGCCAGAACATCAATGCTTTGAGCACTGCAAAACCTCCTAACTGCCTTGGGGTTTGCTATACTGTTTTTTTTAAAGGTAGAATGCAGGATAAGTATCAAAAATTTGTATTGTTGTCAAATATATTTAACCATTTTTGTTGAAAAAAATTTGATAATCAATCAACATAACATCAGCAAATCGGTGTAATCAGCACTATGCAAATCCTAGCCGCCAGCCTCAAAGCAAAAGTCCGCCAGCGTACCTTGGAAGTGCAAGTTTTTAAGGAACTGAGTGCTAAAGTGCAATTAGCTTTCAGTGTTGAGGAAATTTGGTCTGCTGGTATGGAATATCTAGGGCGCTTGATTCCCACAGAAGCGATCGCTATTTTGACCCATTTGGACGATCGCATCTACTGTCAAAACTCAGCGCCGTTAACTGAAGCGACAAAATTGGAAATTGAGTCTCGCTTGCTGGAGGCTCGTACTCAATGGCTGGGAGGAAATCGGGATTGGGCGCACCATCTGGAACACCCCCCAATTGTTGAGTTGAAATCTGTGTTGATGGCTCCGGTGATGCTCGATGAAAGCACAGAATTTTTGGGAGTGTTGTTCATCGGTGCAGTGGCGGCGAAGGTTTTTGATTTCGATCGCCTGTGCTTGCTCCATACGACTGCTCACATCTGTTCCCAAGCATGGGTGAATTTATCATCTAAACAGCAAAAATTAGAGGTATCAGCTACTCAGAATTTTCCCCTAGATTTGTCCTCACAAAATCAACAACTATTGCTGCGAGGTTTGATTGACGCTATCCCGGACCGAGTTTTTGCCAAAGATCGAAATTTTAGATACATTTTAGTCAATCAAAGTTTTGCTGAATACTTAGGCAAAACCGTTCCAGAGATTATTGGCAAAGATGATATCGAATTAGGATTTTCGGAAACAGTAGTGTTTGGCGATCGCGATGGCGGAATTAGAGGCTGGCGCGAAGAAGATCGAGCCGTACTCGCTGGGGAGAAAATTCACAATCCTGACAGCCCGATCGCCTTTACTAACGGCAAACATCACATCTTTGACACCCAAAAACTGCCTGTGTATGATGCTGCGGGAAATGTATTCGCAATTTTGGGTTTTTCTCGCGAGATTACACAATCCTCCATAACAGATACAGCTAGACGTGAAAGCCAAGCCCAAATACAAAAAATTACGGCTAATATACCAGGTACGGTGTATCAAGTGGATTTGCATCCCGATGGCTCCCTGGCTTTCTCTTTTTTGAGTGCAGGTTGTCTAGACTTGTATGAAATTGAACCTCTTGCTGCTCAGCAAGATATTCAGATAATTGTTGACTTAATTCATCCTGAAGATCGAGATGAATTTGTCAATTCTGTACTCCTGGCTGCTGAAAATTTGCAGCCTTGGCGCTGGGAAGGCAGAATTGTCACCCCCTCTGGAAAACTTAAATGGATTCGAGGGGATGCACATCCTGAAATGCAAGAGTCTGGGGCTGTGCTTTATTATGGTTTGTTCCTGGATGTGAGCGGACAAAAACAAGCTGAATTGAAGCTGCAACTATATCAAGAAATATTTTTAAAATCCCACGATGCGATCGCGATTATCGACCCCCAAGGATATTATTGGGAAAGAAATCTAGCTCACACGGCTTTGCTGGGCTACAGCGAATCAGCATTGGAACGAGAAACGCCCGCAGTCCACCTAGGAGAAGACACCTTTGCATCGGTTCTCCAAAGCTTAGCTCTCACCGGAAGCTATCGAGGTGAAATTACCTGTTTTAAGGCTGTGGAAGCTGGAACTGTGGAGGTGGAACTTTCGGCTTTTTCTGTGGTAAATGAAGCTAACAATGTAGTTTGTTATGTGACAGTTAACAGAGATATCACTGAACGCAAGCGGGATGAGGAAAAGCTCAAACTTTACCGAGAAATATTTTTAAACTCCAACGATGCGATCGTGATTATTGATGCTGATGGTTTTTTTATAGAACAAAATTGCGCTCACCAATCTCTCCTAGAATATACCGATGACGAATTAGAAACAAAAACACCTCGGCAGATTACCGGGGAGCGATTTGGGGAAATTGCCAAAAGTTTAAGTAACAATGGAAGTTTTAGGGGTGAAACTACTAATTTAACTAAAAATGGAAGAATTTTGGCGATGGATGTAGCTGCATATTCTGTCATTAATGATGGTGGCGATGTCATTTGTCATGTTTGTGTCAAACGCGACATTACTGAACGGAAAAGAGCAGAAGAAGAACGCCAAAAATTTGTTTCGCTTATTGAAAACAGCAGCGATTTTATCGCCATGGCTACCCTGGAAGGCCAAACATTGTTTGTCAACGAAGCTGGACGGCGACTGGTGGGTTTGGAAAATATTTCTCAAGCTCTCTATACAGAAATTTGGGATTATATTGGTTCCGGTTTTCAACAGAAGTTTATTCAAGAGATTTTGCCCAAAATTCGCACTCAGGGACAGTGGCAAGGAGAAGGCATACTGCAACACTTACATAGCGGTAAACGCTTTGATGCTTTGATGAACGTTTTTCTGGTGAAACACCCGAAAAACAGAGAGCCACTGTGCTTTGCGACGGTAATTCGCGATGTCACTGAACGCAAGAAAGCCGAAAGAATGCTCCGGGAACAAGCAGAACAGGAACGGTTGGTTTCGGCGGTGGCTCAGCGGGTTCGGCAGTCTCTCAACCTCACTCAAACTCTTAACACGGCTGTCCAAGAAGTTCGACAATTACTAGCAACTGACCGCACTGTAATTTACCGTTTTGAATCAAATAAAACCGGGGTGGTGGTGGTTGAATCCGTCGGCAATGATTGGATGCCAATGCTGGGCAGAAAGCTTCAAGACAATTGTTTTGGTGAGAGTTACAAAGCGATGTACATGGCTGGAAAAATTCAAGCTATTGAAGATATTTATCAGGCAGAATTGACTGAAACTCATCGGGCTTTTTTAGCTACTTTGCAAGTAAGGGCTAATTTAGTTGTCCCGATTTTTATCGCTGATGAAAATCAGGAGTTAACCACGCAAGTCTTTTCTAAAAATCCCCAGACTGGCTTGCAGGAAGGGATTTTAGAAACGAGTCAAAATCGATTGTGGGGATTGCTGGTTGCTCACCAGTGCAGCGATTGTCGCGCTTGGACTGCTTCGGAGGTGGATTTGTTGGGGAGATTGAGCGTACAGTTGGCGATCGCCATTCAGCAATCTACTCTGTTTGAACAAGCCCAACAAGCACGGGAAGCTGCACTAGAAGCGTCTCGGATGAAGTCGCTATTTTTAGCCAATATGAGTCACGAAATTCGGACTCCCATGAATGGGGTGATGGGAATGACTGATTTGCTATTGAAAACTCATCTGACTCCCGAACAAATTGACTTTATGCAGACATTGAAAGTTAGTGGTCAAAATCTGCTGTCAATCATTAATGATATTCTTGACCTCTCGAAACTGGAAGCTGGAGAAATGCGCTTGGAAACTATAGGATTTAATGTCAGTATCTGTCTAGAGGAAGTCTTGGAGTTGTTGGCAACTCCTGCACAACAAAAAGGTATAGAATTGGTCGCTTTGATTGACAGAGATGTACCGTTACAAATTAGAGGTGATGCGGTAAGGTTGCGTCAAATTCTTACTAATTTGGTAAATAATGCTATTAAATTTACCGAGGGAGGAGCAGTCATAATTGAGGTATCTATTTCGAGTCAGAAAGGTTTATTGACAACCATAATCCCCCAAAAAACTGAGGAGAGACAACCGTTAGTTTTGGGAATAGAAAGGGAACAATATTTGATATTTAAAATTAAAGATAGTGGGATTGGGATTTATCCAGAAGATCAGAAAAAACTATTTCAATCTTTTACTCAAGTTGATGCTTCTACTACTAGAAAGTATGGAGGTACTGGTTTGGGACTGGCAATTTGCAAACAGTTGGTGGAGTTGAGTGGGGGTGAAATTGGTGTCGAAAGTACCCCCGGTGCTGGTTCGACTTTTTGGTTTAGTTTACCGGCTATTAAGGAGATGGTAACTCCTACGGCGACGGCTGCCGAAGTGAATTTGCAAAAAATGCTGGCGGGTAAAAAAATATTAGTGGCTAGCGATAATTCGCCGGTGCGAGAAATGCTGCGGAGAATGGCTGTGGTTTGGGGAATGGAAGTTCAGGAAGCTGATAGTGGCTGGATGGCGATCGCCTCTTTGTACAAAGCTATCAGCCAAAATAGCCCCATTGATATTGCTTTGGTTGATATTCAGTTACCAGAAATGGTCCGAGGAAGTCTGGAACGTTTAATTATTTCTGAGTCAGCAATGCAGCAAACTAAGTGGGTAGTTTTGACTTCTGTGGTTCAGATAGAAGAGGCACAACGCTTATTGAATGCAGGTTTTAGTGGTTACTTAATTAAACCTGTCAAAACTCATCGGGTGTTGGAGTGTTTGGTAAAGGCGATCGCTCCTGATGCGGTAATCAAGGAAGAGGAGGCAAATTCCACAACCACAGGTACTGTTGATGGAGAATTAGTTGCTAACCAACAAGAGTTAGCTAACTTGAAGATTTTGTTAGTTGAAGATACTCCGATTAATCAAAAAGTTTGTCTGAATCAACTGAAAGTTTTGGGAGGTGCTGCGGATGTGGCTAATAACGGCGAAGAGGCTTTATCTATGGTGGCGATCGAGAAGTATGATATTGTGTTAATGGATTGTCAAATGCCAGTTTTAGATGGTTATGAAGCTACTGCTCGATTGCGTCGCCTCGAAGCGGCTGCCATTGCTTCTGGTGAGATGCAGCCACACCAACAGACAGTGGTGATTGCGATGACTGCCAATGCTTTGAAGGGCGATCGAGAAAAGTGTCTGGCCGCTGGCATGGATGATTATATCAGCAAGCCGATTTCGATGGACAAGTTAAAAGCTGTACTAGAAAAATGGTCTACACATTTAAGAATTAAGTATCAAATATCTAATATTGACAATTCACCGACTTCTGCTGAGGAGCTAAAAACAGATATCAAACTCGATCTAGAATCTTTAGTAGATGTCGAACATTTGCACGAAATTACTGGGGCTGATTTAGAGTTTGAACGGGAGATTTTACAAGCTTTTGTGGTTGATACTAGCAATTATTTAGAATCTGCTAAACAAGCCCTCGCTGCGGGAAATGCCGAAGCTCTAGGGCGCTATGCT
Source organism: Microcoleus sp. EPA2 (assembly GCA_020882975.1). Taxonomy (GTDB): domain Bacteria; phylum Cyanobacteriota; class Cyanobacteriia; order Cyanobacteriales; family Microcoleaceae; genus Microcoleus. The sequence goes on from JAHRFD010000024.1 coordinate 23,556, forward strand.
CACCAAATTAAGGGTGTCAGCGCTACGGCTGCGGTACGGTTAATGCCTGAGATTGCTGCCCAACTTCAACGTCGCGCCGAATCACAGCCAGAGGATTTGGCAGGCTCTGCTTCCCTGATTGCTCAGCTAGAGGTGATTCTGGCTGGTTTTCAAAACCTCAGTGGTAGTCAATGGACTTTAGATATTAAATCTGAGATTTGACAATCTATCCTCAAGGGGGAGTTTATGTAAACTTTTTTAAAGTTTAATCAATATTTTTATTTCTATGTGAAGAGATTTGAAACTCTTATAACGTCTTGTGTGTTGTAGCGCTGGACACTACTATTTTCAGTTATTGTGGTGAAATATAAAATAATCATTAAGTCGATGGCTCTTAAGGTGCTTTTCGTCTGTCGGCTCAAAATACCAAGACCAGCTTCTCGTTATGCCCGCCCATCTAAGGGGTATTCACCCTCAAGGAGATTTTATGACTCCAGTCATGTTACGTCAACTCTGGTCACTAATTGAAACCACCCAAGCCACTCTGTTGGTGACTTTGGATGATGCCACCTTGGTACAGTGGTTACTCAAACAGTTGAAGATGAACTCTGCGCTCAATGGTAAAGAAGCAGATGTGTTAGATGAGTACATCCAGTCTCGGCTTTCTCTCATCCGCGATTTGGCAGAGCAGCGACTAGCGCCTGAGCTATTGTGATCCTGTTGAATCGGGATCGTATAAATATTACACGGGAAAGGGGGCGATCGCTCCTCAAGCCAAAAAAATCACCAGCGGGTTGTCCATAGGCTGGCGCTGTGCAATTCCGGGCGCAAACAGCCGATTCTGAAGCGGGAATTTTCAGTGATAGCAAATCCCGGTGATGCACCCCTTTTTTGGTCGATTGCTAATCCCCCTCTCCACCTCGATAAATAGGGGTTTTTAGCGCAAATTTAGTAGGAGGTGCGATCGACCACAGTTATCGTCAGCGACAAGGTAGGATTGTCAGGAAAGCGTTCTACTAAAACCTATGCGTAAATGGAAATTTCTGTTGTGGGCAACAATGTTAATGGTATTACCATTGACAGCTTGTAGGGATCGATCGCTACAAACAGGACAAACACCACAAACTGGACAAGCGGCACAAACAAGTGCTACCGAAGGTAAATCGCAACAAGGCTCAAGTCGGATAGATACAATCCTCAGTCGCGGCAAACTAATTTGTGGCGTCAGTGGCCAACTACCGGGTTTTAGCTTTGTAGATGAAAAGGGCAAATACTCAGGATTAGATGTAGATATATGCAGGGCGATCGCCGCAGCAATATTTGACGATCCAGAAAAAGTTGAGTACCGCAATCTCAATGCTAAAGAAAGATTTACAGTTTTGCAAGCGGGGGAAATAGACATTCTCAGTCGCAACACTACCTACACCGTCAGTCGCGACAGCACCACCGGGCTCGAATTTTCCCCTGTCATCTTTTATGACTCTCAAAGCATCATGGTCAAAAAAGACAGCGGTATTAAGAGCTTAAAAGATTTTGCAGGTAAATCGATCTGCGTCCAAACAGGTACCAGTACCGAACAAAACTTGTCCGACCAAATGCGAAAATTGGGAGTTAAATACACTCCCGTCGTTTTTGAAGATGTGAATGCTACCTTTGCTACCTATCAAGAAGGTAGATGTCAGGGAGTCACAGCCGATAGATCGCAACTTGTCTCCAAACGCACCACTCTACCCAATTCCGAAAACAACGTGATTTTGCCAGAAGTGATGTCAAAAGAACCTTTAGCCCCAGCCGTAAAAAGTGGCGATCCTAAATGGTCAGATGCGGTAAGATGGATCATTTTTGCAGCGATAGAAGCGGAAGATTTGGGAATTAATTCGACAAATGTAGACCAAATTGTAGCCAGCAGTACAGACCCCAACGTCAAACGTTTGCTAGGAAAAGAAGGAGATTTGGGTAAAGGTTTAGGACTCCCGAACGATTACGCCGCTCGCATTGTGAAAAAAGTCGGAAATTATGGCGAAATGTACGATCGCAATATCGGGCCCAAAAGTACACTCAAACTAGACCGGGGTCAAAACAAACTCTGGAAAGATGGAGGTTTGATGTACTCGCCACCGTTCCGCTAATTTTTGTCAGTTATTGGTTAGTTGTTAGTTGTTATTGGTTAGTTGTTAGTTGTTATTGGTTATTGGTTATTTGTTATTAGTCAGCAGTCATTAGGGATTGGTAAAATCACTAACCACTATCAACTATCAACAAACAACCAATAACCAATCAACCTTCGACTACGCCAGCGACGCAACAAATAACCAATAACCAATAACAAACAACCAATAACAAACAACCAATAACAAACAACCAATAACAAATAACTAATAACTAATATGATTAAACTGCTTAGAGACGATCGGTTTTGGAAAATTGCTGGACAGGCGATCGCCCTAATTTTAGTAATAGTTGTCGGTGCAATTTTCTGGGACAATCTCAGCGCCAATTATTCACAACTAGGCATCGCCTTCGGATTTGACTTCCTCAATTCCCAAGCATCCTTTGATATTGGTGAAAAAGTAATTGCTTACAATCCCGAAAATAGTTATAAACAAGCTTATCTTGTCGGTTTGGTTAACTCATTGCGAGTGATGGTAATTGGTATAGTTCTAGCAACCATTGCAGGTTTGACTGTAGGAATCTCGCGGCTTTCTGACAACTGGTTGCTGCGAAGTTTAGCAGGATTATATGTAGAAATTATCCGCAATACACCGTTGTTGCTGCAATTATTTTTTTGGTATTTTGCAGTGTTCATTTCGCTACCAAAGCTGGAAGAAAACCAGCAGATGAGCGGCCCACTATATTTGACAAATCGCGGTATTGCAGTCCCTTGGCTGGCGACTTTGCCCGGTTTTGAAATTTGGTTGATTTTGCTAACTGTCGGAGTTTTGGCGGCGGCTTTTCTGTGGCAGTGGCGCGCCCGCGTTATGATAGAACAAGCGCAGCCAGGAAGACAGTTGCTTTGGGCATTAGGTGCGATCGCTCTGAGTGCAATCTCAGCTTTGATTATTACCAAAAATCTGCCTTTTCGCTTAGATGTTCCCCGCCTCACACCAGAATTGCAACTGGAAGGAGGATTGAAATTAACTCCAGAATTTGCAGCCCTAGTTACAGGACTCAGCTTGTATACTGGCAGTTACATTGCCGAAATTGTCCGCGCCGGAATTCAATCAGTCCCAAGAGGGCAGATGGAAGCAGCGAAGTCTTTGGGATTGAAATCTGGAACCATCATGCGGTTGGTAATTTTGCCTCAAGCTTTGCGGGTAATTATTCCGCCGTTAACCAGCCAGTATTTAAATTTAGCTAAGAATTCTAGTTTAGCAGTGGCGATCGCCTATCCCGACGTTTACTTTGTGGTGGCTTCCCCAACCCTGAATCAAACCGGAAGGGCGATCGAAGCCATGTTAATTATCATGGTAACATATCTCACTATTAGCTTAATCATTTCTCTATTTATGAATTGGTACAATCAAACTGTACAACTCAAGGAAAGATAACGAGTTTAAATTGAAATTATTTTACTGGGAATCCAAGGAGAGTGGGTCGAATGACACAAGAATTAATCGCTCTTAGATCTAGCATATTGGCAGGAAGGTATACAGATGCTTTGGCAATTGTCGATGAGTTAGATGGCATGAGCAAACAAGCAATTTTGCGTCAAATCCAATCTTTTTTAAATGTTTTGCTGATTCACTTGATTAAAAATCAAGTTGAACAGCGATTAACAGGATCTTGGGCAAGTTTGATTCGGAATTCAATTAGAGAAATTAAAAAGGTAAACATTAAAGATAATCGAACATCTTATTATATCAATTCTGATGAATGGGAGAATTTCATAGAAGAGGAGGTGATTGAGGATGCGATTGCAGAGGCTGCGGAGGAAGTATTCAACGGTGATTATACTCAATTTCAACTTGCAGAAATGATGGATAGAAACCTGATTATTCAGACTGCTGTGAAGTTATTGAACTTGACTTATATCCATTCGGCAAAAGATTTACCAGCAGTGTTAGCCGAGTATTTAAGTCAGTTACCTGGTGGGGAAGATTGGATAAATCGGCGAAAATAAGTTTTTTTTCCGTGGCGATTTCCCATCGCGTCTACATAAACAAAACCCGCCGAAAGCCGCTTAACACAATATAGGATTGAAAAACGCTATATGGAAACTCTCCCCGTATTGCCGCCCCCAGCCAGTGAATCGCCCACTCCGGGAAATTGGGCGCGCAAAAATCTATTCAGCACCTGGTACAACAGCATTTTGACAGTAATTTGTCTGATTGTTAGTTTCCAAGTCATTACCGGAATTATCGTTTGGGTAACTACAAAAGCTCAATGGCGGGTATTAGAAGCTAATTTGCCACTATTTTTTGTAGGCAGATTTCCTAGCGAATCCTATTGGCGGCTGTGGATAGTAACCGGAATAATTACTTTACTAGCAGGCTTAACTTGGGGAAACATTCAGCGCCAAGAAAAACTGTGGAATCCACCATTATTGATTTTACTCGGTGCTGGGGTTGTCGGCGCGGTAATTTCCCCGATCGACCTTACCTCCCGCCTCTACTTGCTAGGCAATATTATCATAGCCGCTGCCAGCTATTTTGTGGGTAGACAAATTCCCCCCAAAATCATGGGTTGGATGCCCGCAGTTTGGGCTCTTTCATTCCCAGTAATTTTGTGGTTAATTAAAGGCGGTTTAGGCTTGACAGAAGTCTCGACAAATGATTGGGGCGGTTTAGTATTGACACTGTTTTTAGCAGTAATTAGTATAGTGCTTTCTTTTCCTATCGGAGTATTGCTAGCCCTCGGCAGACAAAGCTCTTTACCAGTTGTGAAACTTTTATCCACATTATACATTGAAATTATTCGGGGTTTGCCGTTAATTGGCATTTTGTTTTTAGGTCAAGTCATGCTGCAACTCTTCTTGCCACCAGAATATCCCAAATTAGATAGAGTCATTAGAGCCATTGCTGGATTAACATTATTTAGTGCAGCATACTTAGCTGAAAACGTGCGTGGCGGTTTGCAGGCAGTACCCAGAGGACAAATAGAAGCAGCAAGGGCGATCGGGCTAAATACACCTTTACTCACACTCTTAATTGTACTCCCTCAAGCATTGCGAACAGTCATTCCGGCGATCGGCGGACAATTCATCGGATTATTCATGGACACATCCCTACTTTCGCTATTCGGAATGTTAGAATTAATTGGCATATCCCGCGCAGTTTTAGCAAATCCATCCTACATTGGCAGGTACGCCGAAGTTTACATATTCATAGGCATTATTTATTGGGTATTTTGTTACTCAATGTCTCTAGCCAGCCGCAAAATAGAGCGAAGTTTAGGAGTAGGTCAAAGGTAAAAAGTCATTAGTCATTAGTCATTAGTCATTAGTCATTAGTTGTTTGTGATTAGTCAGTCAACAGTTAACAGTCAACAGTCATGAGACTATTTGTAAAATTGAACACCTATCGGCGTTCACCAGCATTAATCAGCAGTTAATCAATAAAAAAATATGCAAACTAAACAAACAAGCTCAGAAAAAGTAATCGTAGCAGAAAGCGTCCACAAATGGTACGGACAATTTCACGTACTGCGCGGCGTCAGCATGAACGTCAACCGAGGCGAAGTCGTCGTCGTCATGGGTCCATCCGGTTCGGGAAAATCCACATTTATTCGCACCTTTAACGCCTTAGAAGAATACCAACAAGGTAAAATTACGATCGACGGTATCGAACTTTCCCACGATTTACGCAACATCGAAACAATTCGCCGGGAAGTAGGAATGGTATTTCAGCAATTCAACCTGTTTCCCCATCTATCAGTATTGCAAAACGTCATGCTAGCGCCCGTCTGGGTACGCCGCTGGCCGAAGAAAAAAGCTGAAGAAATAGCCATGCAACTGTTAGAAAGAGTCGGTATTTTGTCGCAAGCACAAAAATATCCGGGACAACTTTCTGGAGGACAACAGCAGCGGGTAGCAATTGCCCGTTCTTTGGCGATGCAGCCTAAAATCATGCTGTTTGATGAACCGACATCAGCATTAGATCCAGAAATGGTACGAGAAGTTTTAGATGTGATGCGAAATTTAGCTAAAACAGGAATTACAATGGTAGTGGTGACTCACGAAGTCGGGTTTGCCCGTGAAGTTGCCGATCGCATTGTGTTAATGGATGGCGGAGTTTTAGTCGAAGAAGCAGACCCAGAAGAGTTTTTTCAGAATCCCAAAGAAGAACGTACCCGGAAGTTTTTATCTCAGATATTATAAATTGGGCATCGCGCATCGGGGATTAGGCATTGGGAATAGGACATCGATCTCAAATTAACGTACCAACAATATTCCGTCAGGGGTTGAAACCCCTACCTCAAAGTTAAATTCCTATTAAGATAACTAAGAACCAATAACTAATAACTAATGATTTCAAAAACTCTGCCGCTAGTTAAAGATGCAGAACGCTTGGAAAGCCGGCTCAAAGAAATTCCGGCAGTTCCCGGTGTATATTTAATGCGAGATGAGAGCGATCGCATCCTTTATATCGGCAAATCAAAAAAACTCAGAAACCGCGTCCGTTCCTATTTTCGCGACAGCCAAAATCTTAGTCCCCGCATCGCCATGATGGTGCAACAAGTCCGCGAAATAGAATTCATCGCCACCGATACAGAAGCCGAAGCTTTAGCATTAGAAGCAAACCTTGTCAAGCAACACCAACCCTACTTTAATGTCCTCCTCAAAGATGATAAAAAATATCCCTATTTGTGCATAACTTGGTCAGAAGAATACCCGCGCATTTTCATCACCCGCAAACGCCGCGCAGGTAATGCCAAAGACCGCTACTACGGCCCCTACGTCGATACCGGCGCGCTGCGGAGTACGCTGCATTTAATCAAGCGGATTTTCCCCCTGCGACAGCGCCCTCAACCGCTCTTTAAAGACCGTCCTTGTTTAAACTACGATATCGGCCGCTGCGTCGGCGTTTGTCAAGGGTTAATATCTGCCGAAGATTATCGCAAAATCATCCAGAAAGTAGCGATGATTTTTCAGGGAAGGACTCAGGAATTAGTGGATCTACTGGAACCACAAATGGAACAAGCAGCCGCAGATTTAAACTTTGAAGTGGCGGCACGAATTCGAGATCAAATTAAAGGTTTACAGTCTTTGAGCGCAGGTCAAAAAGTATCTTTACCTGATGATACTGTTTCCAGAGATGCGATCGCCCTGGCCGCCGACACCCAGCACGCTTGCATTCAACTATTCCAAATTCGTGCCGGTCAATTAGTCGGAAGATTGGGATTTATGGCGGAGATTCCTTCCCAACCCGCCCTTGCAAACGGAGGGCAAGAGTTGTTTCAATCTTCTCTTTCCTCCCCCCCTTACCAAGGGGGGGAACGAGGGGGGGTAGAAGCTGGAGCAATTTTGCAGCGGGTATTGGAGGAACACTATCAAAACGTCGAATCTGTAGAAATTCCTAGCGAAATTTCAGTGCAATATGACTTACCAGAAGGAGAAATCCTAGCAGATTGGTTGAGCAACCGCAAGGGGCGAAAAGTGACGATTTTGACACCCCAGCGGCAAACCAAAGCAGAGTTAATTGAGATGGTAGAACGTAATGCTGAGTATGAATTGGCAAGAATGCAAAGATTGAGCGATCGCAATTCTCAAGCCATGCAAGATTTAGCAGAAATTCTCGATTTGCCAGAAATTCCGCATCGGATAGAAGGTTATGATATTTCTCACATTCAAGGTTCTGATGCGGTAGCTTCCCGCGTCGTATTTATTGACGGTTTACCCGCCAATCAACACTACCGCCACTACAAAATTAAAAATCCTGAAATTAAATCAGGTCATTCGGACGATTTTGCTAGTTTAGCAGAAGTTCTTGGTCGCCGCTTTCGAGGCAAGAAGGAATCCCCTCCCAAGGGAAGGATGGAAGCAGAACCCACCCCTACCCCCACCCCCACCAAGGGAGGATTGAATAAGGAAGAAATAAGTAATTTATCTACAGTTGATAATGAGATTGTTGACAAACCAGACTTAATAATGATAGATGGAGGGAAAGGTCAACTTTCAGCAGTTGTAGCAGTTTTGCGAGAGATGAATTTGCTAGAAGAGTTGCGCGTTGTGAGTTTAGCAAAGCAGCGAGAAGAGATATTTCTGCCTGGGGAATCTTTGCCCCTGCCCACCGATCCCGAACAGCCTGGGGTACAATTATTACGTCGGGTGCGAGATGAAGCGCACAGATTTGCAGTCAGTTTTCACAGAGAACAAAGAAGTGGGAGAATGAAGCGATCGCGACTTGATGAAATTTCCGGTTTGGGACACCACCGACAAAAACAATTATTAGCGCATTTTCGGTCGATCGACTATCTGCGCTTAGCTACACCCCAACAATTGACGGAAGTACCTGGAATTGGTCCCCGTCTAGCACAACAAATTTACGATTATTTTCACCCCTAAATTTTCCCAACAACCATAAAATTACCTTAGAGCCCCGACTTCTTAAACAAGTTGGGGTTTTTGATATTCTATTTTCACCAATCCGATCCGGATTTAAGTGCAACTCAAACGTATGGGGCAAAAAGCAACCGATAATCAACAAATAGCTTTAAATTCCTGCGTCTTACCCATGAATTCTAAAACTTATACCAAAACCTTTAATCACCAAAAACAATCCGATCCGCCGATGCTATGGATAGTTGCAATTTTAGGGTCTGTTTTTTTACATGGACTGGCTTTCTGGATCTTACGCCTGAGTATAATTCGCGCTGAGATTGTACCAAAAAGTCCATCCGCTGCTGTCAATTTAATTGAAATTACCCCATCTCAAAAATCTCCTGAACCCAAAAAGCCAGCCAATATAAATAAAGCACAAACTTCCCCCCCAATCTCAAAGCAAATACTTACAAAAAAATCAATCATGGTCGCTAAGGATGTACCTAAAAAAATCTACCCATCCACCCCCACTGCTTTAAGATCGGGAAAAATTCCCAAAAATCAAGAAAAACTTACCGCAACTACCCCAGCCAAACGCAATAATTTAAAACTTATCAAAACTCCCAATCCCTTAAAAAAATATCCAGCCGTTACTGCTGTTATAACCTTAAAAAATAAGCAGGTAAAACAGTCAGTAAGTAGGCAGTATTCCGTTAAAATACCCTTAAAGAAATCACAAATGGCGATCGAGGCTGTGGTGGCTGCAAAGTCCCAAACCAAATCAATTGCTGTTGTGGCTAAACCGGAAATTAAATCCCAATCCAAACCCAAATCTAGTGCTGCTGTAGCTAAAACCACAATCAAGCCCCAGTCACCAACCCAATCAAGTGCTGCTGTGGCTAAAACCACAATCAAGCCTCAATCCAAACCCAAATCTAGTGCTGCTGTAGCTAAAACCACAATCAAGCCCCAGTCACCAACCCAATCAATTGCTGCTGTGGCTAAAACTAGAATGAAAGCCCTGTCACAAACCCAATCAAGTGTTGCTGTAGCTAAACCGGGAATTAAAGTTCAGTCAAAACCTTCATCAATTGTTCCAATGTCTAAGATTGCAATTAAATTCAACTCAAAACCTCAATCAATTGTGGCGGCAAATCAACCTAATGTTGAATATTATTTAACCAGACAATCCAGATTTACCTCTAAAAATAATCAGAGACTAACTCAAAATTTAAAAATTTCAAAAAATGCCACACCTATTAAAAACCTACCTCAAATATCTCAATTAGCGAGGGTTCCAAAACCAATTGGAAAGCAACCAAAACCCCAATCAATAGTTACTCAAAAGCCTGTAATTGGAAAGCAACCAAAACCCCAATCAATAGTTACTCAAAAGCCTATAGTTGAAACCCAGCCCCAACCCCAATCAATAGTTACTCAAAAGCCTGTAATTGAAACCCGGCCCCAACCCCAATCAATAGTCACTCAAAAGCCTATAGTTGAAACCCGGCCCCAACCCCAATCAATAACTGCTCCTACAACTGTACAGGATGAAATTCCACCATCAATAGTCGATCGCGCTCCTGTTGTTCAGGAGCGATCGACACCACCAGAATCAACAGTTTCTCAAGAGCCTATTGCTATTGTTCAGCCACCGCAAATAGCCACACCACCAATTTCTCCCGAACCAAATTCACAACCGATTGAGAAACCACCAATTTCTCCCGAACCAAATTCACAACCGATTGAGAAACCACCAATTTCTCCCGAACCAAATTCACAACCGATTGAGAAACCACCAATTTCTCCCGAACCAAATTCACAACCGATTGAGAAACCACCTATTTCTCCCGAATCTAATTCACAACCGATTGAGAAACCACCTATTTCTCCCGAATCTAATTCACAACCGATTGAGAAACCACCTATTTCTCCCGAATCTA
>JAHRFD010000024.1:34056-107305 GCA_020882975.1 Microcoleus sp. EPA2
CCGAATCTAATTCACAACCGATTGAGAAACCACCTATTTCTCCCGAATCTAATTCACAACCGATTGAGAAACCACCTATTTCTCCCGAATCTAATTCACAACCGATTGAGAAACCACCTATTTCTCCGGCCCCGATTCGGCAACCATTACCCTATCCCAGACCGATCGCTTCTCCGGCCCCGATTCGGCAACCATTACCCTATCCCAGACCGATCGCCTCTCCAGCCCCGATTCGGCAACCATTACCCTATCCCAGACCGATCGCCTCTCCGGCCCCGATTCGACAACCATTACCCTATCCCAGACCGATCGCTTCTCCAGCCCCGATTCGGCAACCATTACCCTATCCCAGACCTCCATTGCCAAATCCTCGGCGATCGCCAGTCAGGGTTCCTCAGCCACCAGAAAGTTCGGGTGCGATCGCTACTTTAGATTTAAACAGTATCCGCGGTGGCAATAGGGACATCCCCGACCAACTAGCCAGACCGAGGCAAAATCAGAAACAGATCGATGTTTTGCAGATTGGTTCGTCGGTTGTAAGCTTGGACGTGTTTTTGCAAATTGACGATCGAGGGAGACTTGCTGCGATCGGTAATGTTAAAGGTAGTAGCAATCAAGGGTCATCGTCCGGCAAAAGCATTAATTTCGAGGCGATCGCCAGACAACTGTTCCGAGACTGGGAATTTCAGCCTGCGCGATCGGGCGGCAAACCAGTTTACTCGGAACTGTGGGTGAGAGTGACGATTAAGCCACTTTTCGGGAGGTTATAAAAAAACTTTCCAAAATCTCTTGCTATTTCCCGAACTTTACGGTAATATTAAATACTGTATGCGGGCATAGTTTAGTGGTAAAACTTTAGCCTTCCAAGCTAACTATGCGGGTTCGATTCCCGCTGCCCGCTCTGACTACAAAAAGCCCCAAATCAACGAGAAATCAACGGTTTGGGGCTTTTTATTGCTGATTTTTGGGCTTTGTGGGGGGTCAAGTTGACTAGAAATTGACTACGATTTTGACTATTTTGAATACAAATTGGAGACAATTGAATACAAATTGAATACAACGCTTACCTGTATTCAGTTTGAGCCATTTAACCCTTCAATTATGCCCAAAACTGCTTCCATATCAGCCAAGTTCAGGGGGCGACAACGAGGCTAAAGCGGTTGCTCAATGAGCTTTCTAGCTCTTAGCCCCCTCTGGTAAAATGGCTGCTTATTGCGAACCAAATTCATCATGGACTCTACCCAATCCCAACAGCAGTCATTGGCAATTAACCAATTTTCGCCATATAAACCAATCCAAAACTTGCTATGTCTTCTTCTACTTCTACCTTTTTCTTGAGGACGACATACATATTTTTCTTGTCCTTGAAGCTGAGTTCTTTTCCCTTTTAACCACGCCGAAGTCATGGCTAAGGCGATTAAAATCATTAAAGCAATCAATTTATCCGGTGATGCTTGACACCCTTCTAGGTTATATCCTCCAGTTTTACAGTCTTTAAACATTGCTTCGATACCATAACGTTTGCTGTAAACCCCGATCGCACTTTTCAAATCTGGTAGATTAGTTAACAAATACCAAGGTTCATCTTCTTGTTTGCCTCGATATTTCCGTTTCCAGTAAGCGACTAAGTTAAATCTAGAAAAACCTTTCTTTTGAGTGAAACCCACTTTCGGATAGAAGAGATGAATTCCTGGTTGAACTGGATCTGACTTCTTTTTGAGTCTGTAACAACCAGACTAGCATTTGAAGGGTAAGTAATTGTGTTGGTGTCAGATATTTTTCAAGTATCGAGTGATAGAATGAGGGCAACATATTATTGGTTTGGGTCTTGTGGTATTAGCAGGACCCTTCTTTTTTATCACAACTAGGTACTTTTTCACTCGTGAGATTATTTTGTCAATAAGCCGAAATTTTTGAGGCTGGTCGATCGCTCGAAAACATTTGCCTGTAAAGGTTCAGGGGCGCTTGTCGCCCCCTGAAGTTCAAATCTCACCCTCTCTGTTTAAACTTAAAATTCAAATTCAAACTTTGAGAGTATTCATAAACCAACTAAATTTCTGAATACCTTGTTCATTTTCGCCGGCACATACGAGCAACCACTGCCACAATCTCTTGGGGATCGATCGGCTTAGCCATGTGATTTTGAAACCCAGAAGCGATCGCTTTTTGTTGGTCTTGCTCTCCCGCGTAAGCAGTCAGAGCGATTGCCGGCATCTGCCGAGTTCGATCGCTCAGGGATTGGCGAACTTCAGCAATGAGCGCGTAGCCGTCCATCTCTGGCATTCCAATGTCACTCAACAGAATATCAAAAGACACCGTGGAAAGCAGTTGCAAAGCTTGGATAGCTGAGCCAACAGCAGTCACTTCTGCTCCCGCTTGCTTCAACACAAAAGCCAAAAAATCGCGGGAATCCGGGTTATCCTCCACCACCAACACATCCAGATTTTCTAGGACAAGATCCTTAGAGAGAGCGAAAGTCGTGTCAGCAACTTCCTCCACCAAATTTACAGTGTCCAAGAGGGGCAATTCCAGAGTGAAGGTTGCTCCCTGATTCTCTCCCCTACTCTCCACCCAAATTCTGCCACCATGAAGTTCCGCAATTTGACGCGCAATTGCCAATCCCAATCCCAAACCACCAAACTGGCGTGTCGTGGCTCCATCTTCCTGGCGGAAATGCTCAAACACATAGGGGAGAAACTCCGAGTTGATACCTTTACCCGTATCTATCACTTGCAGTTGGGCATAGCCCTTAGTCTCAGTGAGATCGACTCTCACCACTCCTCCTGTTGGGGTAAATTTAACCGCATTTGACAACAGATTCCATACCACCTGCTGCAATCGCCCCCCATCTCCATAAACTTTTTTAATATTAGGTTCCATATTGACCTCAATCTGAATCGACTTAGCTTCTGCTGCTAGTCGTACAGTTTCGATCGCCGCGGCAACCACAAAAGACAAATTCACCGGCATCGGCACCATGGTCAATTTGCCACGCATAATACGAGAAATATCCAGCAAATCTTCAATTAACTGGGATTGAAGTTGGGCATTGCGTTCGATCGTCTCTAATGCTTGTGCCCTTTTAGCTCCATCCAACTTACCACGGCGTAAAAGTCTGGCCCAGCCAAGGATCGGGTTGAGAGGCGATCGCAACTCATGAGACAACACAGCCAAAAACTCATCTTTAATTCGGTTAGCATTTTCGGCGGCTTCCCGTGCAGTCTGTTCCCGTTGCAGAACTTGTTCCCGTTCAGATTCAATGCGCTTGCGTTCGCTAATGTCATAGGAGATGCCAATTAACCCAATCACAACTCCGGCATCATTTCGGTAAGGCGCTTTCATCCCCAGAAAAGTCCGAATCCCATCAGGAGACTCTTCAACCACTTCTGTCTGTCCAGATGCCATAATGCGTCGATCGTTTTCCATAACCCTTTCCCCCAGCTCAGGTGAGGGATAGAAATCGCGATCGCGATAACCAACCACCTCCGAAGCAGATTTACCCAGCACCTCCAGGGTAGCGGGATTAGCATAAATAATCTGTCCTTCCCGGTCTTTAACGAAGATAGGGGTGGGCGCTGACTCATTAATTACCTCTAAAATCGCATTCTTTTGCCGTAGTTCTTCTTCAACTTGCTTGCGAGCGCTAATATCGGTGAACAGAATCGCGACTTTTCGCTCCAGGGGCTCCCCGATGGGGAAGGCATAAACATCGAACCAACGATTCATCGCTTCAGAGCCATTTTCAAAGCGTAGGGATTCGCCTGTGAGCGCAATTTTGCCATAGGTTTCCACCCAATGATCTTCTAGATTGGGAACTAGCTGACGTGCAGTTTTACCCGTCGCCTGTTGCAGTCCTGTTTGGTTCTCAAATGCTGGATTGACTTCCAAAAAGCGGTAATCGATCGGCTGATTGTTCTGGTCAAATAGCACTTCAATCACCGAAAAGCCTTCATCAATCGATTCAAACAGAGTTCGATAGCGTTCCTCCGATTGCCGTAAGGCAGACTCAGCTTGTTTGCGATCGTCAATATCAATCACCGAGCCAATGTAGCCTTTGAATTCACCTTCTGGTCCAAACCAGGGACTAGCCGCATCGATCGCCCAAATATAGCGATCGTCAGAGCCACGCAAGCGATACTCGATTCGGAACACATCATGACGCTCGTTGGCAGCCAGGAAAACCTGTTGAGTAAACTGACGATCGTCTGGATGTGTCGCGTTCAACCAGCCAAATCCCAAACCCGTTGCTTCAGTCTGTCCTGTAAATTCATACCAACTTTGGCTCAAATAGGTGCAGTAGCCCGTTTCGTCTGTTACCCAGATCATACAGGGAGCATTGTCTGCCATGTTGCGAAATTTCTCTTCACTGACTCGCAGTGCCGCTTCTGCCTGTTTGCGATCCGTGATGTCTCGCGTCACCCCTGCCACCGCTTCTACCGCGCCGTTTTCGTCGAAGAGTGGCACGAAAATGTACTCATAGGCCCGCGTCCCAAATCCGCTCGTGTAGGGAGTCTCATCCTTGAGCTGTTTGCCGGTCTCGATGACTTGCTGAATTTGATTTTGCAGCTTGGTTGCTAAGTCGGTTGGGTAATCCAGTTCAAAAAAGTTTTTCCCCATAGCTTCAGCCGCTGTTTTTTGCCACAGATGCAGGAGTGGCGGATTGACATAGGTGAACCTTCCCGACAAATCAAACGTGTAAATAAAATCAGGGACTGAAGATGCGATCGCATCGAATTTGCGTAATTCTCGTTCCAATTCGCCGGACATTTGTCGCAAAGCTGCTGCTGCTTGTTTGCTGTCGTGAATATCCACCGAAGCACCAACCCAATGTGTGATTTTGCCATGGGCATCGCGCCACGGAGTAGCTTCATTCAAAAACCAGCGAAACTGATTGTCATATCGCCGCAGCCGATGTTCGGAACGAATGTTGATGCCACAGGCCATGGCGCTAGCAATTTCTTGAATGACGCGAGGGTAATCGTCAGGGTGATGCACATTTTCCGCCCAGTTTTCCCGCTTCAACTCATTCAGCGACTTGCCGAAATAATCCACAAAGGTTTGATTCAGGAACACCAGTTCTCCCGTCGCATCCAACATCCAGACATGATGGGTGGAGAGTTCCGTCAGCGTGCGGTATTTTGCTTCAGATTCGCGCAGACTGTCGCTAGCTCGATCGCGCTCCAGGACAATACTAGCGATTTGAGTCCCAAAGTTAGCCAGTTGGTATTCCCAATCCGTCGGCATCCGCGGCTCACCAAAGCAAAGCATTAAAGACCCCAGTGGCAGACGATCTACGCCCACAATAGGCGAGGAGTGGCAAGCCAGCACACCGTGAGCCACACATAAGTCTCGCCATTGCTGGGACCAACTATCGTCCTTGGCGATATCGGCACACATGATAGGCCCAACGCGATATACCGCCTCTCCACAGGTCCCGATCGCCAGTTCATTAATCGGCGCATCTTGGAGTCCTAGACCAAAGTCCGTGGGAAAATCTGGGGCGATCGAGTTGTGAAACCTTTGTCGCGTCGCATCCGCCAGTAGGATGCAGGCGCGGACTTGGGGATGCAACTTCGACACGGAGGTACACAAAGCTGATAAACATTCCTCCAGGGGTTTCCCGGTAGCAGTTAGTTCCAGCAGTCTTTTCTCATCTACCAGCACCAGTTCTGCTTGCTGGCGATCGCTAATACTTGCAAGCAGATCGACATTCCCTGGAAGCGCCTCGGCGAAAGTTTTACGAATGGCTTCTGTTTCTCGCCGCGCCACTTGCTCCTGCTGCAAGGCCAATTCAGCCATCTGACGCAGATGAATATTTTGCAAAGCAGCCGCGCTGAAGCTTGCCAGACTGGTGATTAACCGTTCGTCTTCGCGATCGAACTGACGCTGCTGATGGTGAGAAATCAGCCATATAGTGCCTAACTTTCGATCGCCCGCGCTAATCGGAAATAGCAAGCTTTCAGCGATCGGAAACTGTGGATGATGTAGGTAGGTAAAATAGAGTTCTGGACGCGCATATAGTTGCGCTCCCTCGCCCTGAATCGTCGCAGTACAAGGACTAAAGTTGGCTGGGATTGTGGTTTGTTCCCAAGATTTTAATGCACCAGCGATCGCCACCCAGCGAAAGACAGAAGTACCATCAGCTAAAGTCTCCAGCAAGTTGACCCCAGCAGTGTCTGCTCGACCTAAATCCAGTGCCATCTCAACCACAGTTTTCAGAATCGAGAGGGGGTCATCGGTCAGTTTTTGAGCCAGAGTATGAAGGGCTTGGTTTTCGGCCGCGAAATCTGGTTGTCTGGCTAGGCGATCGGCCAGTGCATAGGAGATGGCGACATCTGCTTCGGTGGTTGCCTTTTGGTGGTTGTCAGCTAAGCCACCCCCTGAAGGCAGATAGTGATTTTGGTTATGATGGGTCATCCAGTCTCCTTCTTGTGGCTGACAAATACTTGCCTCAAGGATTTTTTGTGAACAACGATCGTCTGGTTAAATTAAGTGTTCAATCTGCTTCCTAGCCTAGCGAGTGTTAAGGGTTTAGTTTGCAGATTTTCCCTATAATTAACACTATGAAAATAAACCATTCACTCGCTTTTTTTGATAACACTTTTATTTATAACACTAATTTTGAGAAATTATTGTGTGGTAGACTACTCATAAGCGATAGCTTCCAAAGCTTCTTTCATCTCCTCTATTGTAGTCGTCGCCGTACCGAATTGGCGCACCACAATACTAGCGGCCAAATTCCCCAAAACCGCCGCTTCCCAACCAGACGCACCGACACACAAAGCTAAAGTCATCGCCGCTACGACTGTATCCCCAGCACCTGTGACATCAAATACATCCGTCTTATTAAACGGGGGAATATCCCAACGTTGAATATCCAAATCGCCCTGTTGGCAAATAAATGTTGGGGGTGGTGAGTTTGGGAGAGTTTTTCCCGGAACTATTTCAAACAAACTCATCCCTTCTTCCCCGCGAGTAATCAGGATTTTTTGAGCTTTAGTTAAATTCAACAAATCCCGTCCCGCTTGCATTAAGCTTGAATAATTATTAATACTATATCCGACAGCTTGTTCGGCTTCTGGCAAGTTGGGAGTAAATAGCATCGCTC
Organism: Microcoleus sp. EPA2; assembly: GCA_020882975.1. Taxonomy (GTDB): domain Bacteria; phylum Cyanobacteriota; class Cyanobacteriia; order Cyanobacteriales; family Microcoleaceae; genus Microcoleus. The sequence goes on from JAHRFD010000024.1 coordinate 41,165, forward strand.
CCGAATATCGCTGCAAATTTGTTTGAGCATCGACAATTGTTTTATCAGGAACTACCGCTGATTCGATCGCCAAATTAGTCAAAACTCCATCACCATAGTCCGAACAAACCACCGCATCTACAGTCGGTATTTGTTGCCGGATATAATCTGCTAATTGTAACTGCAAATCTAAATCGGGCAACTCATCCGATTTGCGATCGACTCTGACAATTTGTTGAGTCACCGACTGCCGCGCGTGTCCCGAAATACGAGTTTTAGTCACTGTTGGACGCTGCGCATCAATGAAAATCCCCGCCGTATCAATTCCCGCAGCCTCAAAAATACCGCACAAAGCCTTTCCTTGGTCATCTTTTCCCACCAAGCCAGCAACTTTTACTTTGCCTCCCAGTTTCGCTAAATTATAGACAGCATTTGCGCCTCCTCCCGGTACTTGTCGAGTATTTTCGTAGCGCAAAATCAACACAGGTGCTTCGCGGGAAATTCGCTCTACTTGTCCGGTAACAAACTCGTCCAAGGTCAAATCTCCGATCGCCAATACCTGTGCTCGATCGAAGCAGTCTAATCTTTGCAATAATTTCTCTGTTGAGTCGCGCAGTTGAAGCCAAAAATCGGAATAGTCATTAGTCATGAACAATAAAAAATGAGACTGAGGAATTGACAATTGGGTGGGGGACAAGTGGCAAATAAAAAATAGCCCCTAAAGACTAATAATATTTGCCTCCATCTTTGGATTTTTAACTTGTAATTCATGTTCTCACCAGAGTGAAAACCTATGGCAGAGCGATCGCGATCGCTTCAACGACTTACCACAAGATTGCAGATCGAAGGAAACACCTTGAGAAATCAGAGCAACCTTTAAGGTGTGAAAGTTGTCTGCAACCTTCCGAAGGCAGCGTTACTTCAACTTCTGCTTGATGATCGTAATCACCTGAGTCATTTGTTTCTTGAGTGCGTCAATTTCAGCCTGCATTTTTGCCATTTTCTCAGTCATCGCCTGAAGTTCGGCGGTGCCCGATCCAGAGGTAGGTGCAGCAGCGGTGGCGGCGGCTTCTGGTACTGGTTTCTTTTTAGCCAATACCATCGCTGATTTAATCGCCTCAGTGAGTTGCTTCTTCTCAAAGGGTTTGGCGATAAATGCAAAAAAATGCTTCTCAAAAGGTTTAGGAATTTTCTCCATCACCTCTTCTTCCCGGCCCGACATGATCACCAAGGGTATCTTGGAAAGTTCGGGATGGGCTTGAACTTTTTGATACACTTCCCAACCGCTGACTTTGGGCAGTAGGAAATCTAACATAATTAGATTGGGACGGGCTTGACGGATCAGCTTTAGTCCCTCTTCTCCGTCTTTGGCTTCTAGAACTTCAAAGTTACCTTGGGGTAACATTTCTCGGACTCGGACGCGGATGACTTTACTGTCATCGATGACTAAGATTTTTTGACCAGCCACGACTGACTCCTTCAGATACATTTAACCCGGTAAATCTAGGATTAACCTTCGATCTACTGTGTATAGCATAATCTGGTAAGCCCTAAGCTTTCCAGATAGTTGACACTCCGGGCGCGTGAACGCACTCTTGATTCTTGGTTCCACCAGTCAACTTGCCCGTTGATGTCACCACCAACGAGTAGAGGTAGTTCTGTCCCCAAGCGTTAATTTCGGTGTGCCCCACCGTATGTAAGTGTTGATTCGCAACCTTCAGTATATCTCTAACAGAATTCTCTCCTAAATCCTTTCTAACTTGAATTTTTGTCACCACAGACGTCAATGGTGATTGGGGACACGATTCCTGCAAGTTCAGAGACTTGGATTTCAGATACGATCGAAAAGCATTAACCAGATCGCACTTAATTTCATGCCATCCCAAACCCCTAAAACCTCCGCAGCCCAATCAATTGCCTCCCCAATGCGGGAGCAAATTCAGGCGATGCCAGAGTGGTTGCGCCGCCCACTTGGCAAAGCCAGCGAACTCTCCCAAGTGCAAAAAATTATTAAGCAGCGGCAAATTCACACGATTTGCGAGGAAGGCAGATGTCCCAACCGCGCAGAATGCTATGCCCAAAAAACCGCCACCTTTTTGTTAATGGGTCCGACTTGCACCCGTGCTTGTGCATTTTGTCAAGTAGATAAAGGTCATTCTCCCATGCCCCTAGACCCCGAAGAACCGCAAAAGGTCGCCACAGCAGTCAATCTGCTGGGTTTGCGCTATGCGGTTCTAACTTCGGTAGCTAGGGATGATTTACCCGATGGAGGTGCTGGTTGGTTTGCGATGACGATCGCCCACATCCGCCTTCTCAACCCCGACACTCAAATAGAGGTACTAACACCGGATTTTTGGGGTGGTGCCACCGCACCCACCCACCCCGAACCCGAAAACAGAACCTTAGATCAATTGCAGCGATCGCGAATTCGGACAGTCTTGGAGGCTAAACCAGCTTGTTACAACCACAATATTGAGACAGTAAGGCGGTTACAAGGGCCTGTGCGTAGGGGAGCCAAGTACGATCGCTCCCTCGACGTTCTGCGCATTGTCAAAGCATTTGACCCCAGCATTCCCACCAAATCCGGTTTGATGTTGGGGCACGGGGAAACCGAAACTGAAATAGTAGCAGCGATGGCCGATTTGCGCGATGCCAAGTGCGATCGACTCACCCTCGGTCAATACATGAGACCCTCTCTCGAACACCTCCCTGTGCAAAAATACTGGACACCCGCTGAATTTGACCGTTTGGGGGAAATAGCCACAGAGATGGGTTTTCAACAAGTGCGATCGGGCCCTCTCGTCCGCAGTTCCTACCACGCCGGAGACGATTGAAATTAATCTCAATCGCTATAGATTCAAAGTTACAAAAAGTAACTCTAGAGGATGGTACAAACGTGAACCCTCTCTGGTACTGTAAGACTTTATAAAGTCGGGATCAAAAACTTCCACGACTCTAAACAGGCACAAAAAAACCTCAGACTACCTCGGTAGCAGATTTTGATTAAGTGTCAAGCATCACCGAACCTAATTGTCGGCGATTGTTTCAATCAGTAGGTCTTACAATATTAAGACCCAAGCAATCCCAAATGCCTTGTGCGATGGGATAAGGAGCTGCATAGTTCAGCTCAGGCGGGTCAATCCCCGCTAGAAGTAAAAAAGAAAAGGGAGAGATTCACGCCTCCTTAGTCATGCACATCATGACTATACTTTTACAAGCTATTGGTGGTAAATACAGTCACATATTAATTAGGACTTTGACCTATGGCAGAGATAGCAAAGAATCAACTAAAATCCGACTCCGTTATGAAAACGGGTAAGCCACCTTACACCTTTCGCATGGCTTGGTTTTTGGTACTACTAGGTATCAATTTTCTAGTTGCAGCCTATTATTTCCATATCATTGAATAGTTCTGCAACCAGAATTTTAGTCACCCTCTGCTGTTCTCCTCCTGTACTTAACCATGTTTTGGCAGGTAGAGAGCAGCACTTGCATTCTGAAACGGGTAAGGTAGCCATTCCAGTTTTGTTTTATTTATTTCTCCCCCCAAACCCTCAGTTGCAAATAAACCAATCCCAAAGCCACAGCCATCAGCAAAGTTGCCGCCGCCGCTGCGTAGCCAAAATCAAATTGTGCAAAAGCTTGGTCGTAAATATAATAAACCAACAGATTAGTAGAATTTAAAGGACCACCACCAGTAATCACATAAACTGGCTCAAAACTCCGCAGCGTAAAAATAGCAGTAGTGACAGTCGCAAATACCAAAGTCGGGCGCAACCCCGGTAAAGTAATGTACCAAAATTGTTGCCAAGCATCCGCTCCATCCAATTCGGCAGCTTCGTAACGATTGACCGGAATTGCCTGCAAACCCGCCAAAAATACTACCATATTAAAGCCTAATTGTTTCCAAATACTCAGCAAAATCAGCACCGGCATTGCCCAAACCGTGCTACTAAGCCAAGGTATCGGATTTAAACCCACCGCCCTTAAGAGGTGATTCACAGGCCCCTCAGCTTGAAACAGCCACCGCCAGCCTAAGCCGACAGCCACTAAAGAGGTAATCGAAGGAATAAAATAGGCTGTGCGGAGTATCCCTCGCCAAGCAAAGGAGCGATTTAGCAAAACTGCCAAACCCAAGGGAATAACTAAACTGGGAATGACTGTAACAGTAGTAAAATAGATGGTGTTTTGGATAACTTGCCAAAAATCTGGGTTAGTGAGTAGACTCCAATAATTTTTTAACCCAATAAAACGCATACCTGATTGGGTAAAACTGCCACTGGTAAAGCTAAGGTAGCATAAATAGGCGATCGGGTAAATCAAAAAAGTACCCAAAAACAACAAAGCTGGGGCTAAAAAAGTCCAAGCTGCGATCGACTCATTGTCCAACCAGTTAAAACGCCCAGATTTAATCGAAACCATTTGCTTGTAAAAATTATCTTTTAGTTTTAAACTGTATCACAATACAGGTGAATCTCAAAATGCAGCCTCTAGATATATTATCGAATTTACCCACTATAGAAACCGAGAGACTCCTGCTCAGAAAAATCACTTTAAACGATGCCAACGATATGTTTGAATATGGCTCAGACCCCCTAGTATCTCAATATACAATGTGGTCAACCCATACCTCTATAGAAGACACTAAAAGTTTTCTCAGAAGTCTCACTAAAATGTATAAAAAGCGAGAACTGATTGACTGGGGAATCGTTCACAAGTCCGAACAAAAATTAATCGGAACTTGCGGATATGTCGAATGGAGCATGAACCACAGTCGCGCTCAAATTGGATACGCTCTTTCTCGCAAATACTGGAATCAAGGATACATGAGTGAGGCTGTTAGTGCAATTATAGAGTTCGGTTTTCGGGAAATGAGCCTGAATAAAATAGAGGCTCGTTGTGCACAAGAAAATATTGCATCAGCCCGCGTGATGGAAAAAGTCGGAATGCAATTAGAAGGGATATTGAAACAACATCTATTTGTTAAGGACACCTATTGGAATCTGAAAATCTATGGCATTCTTCGGGAGGATTTTTTTGACGAGCTTATGTAGAAGATGTCCACAATCATCACTCCCCCCTAGACTAACTAACCAATCCCTCACACTGGCAAGTAATTGCTTAGTATTTCAATAATTACCCACCCGGACTTTAGGAACCAAGTATGTCACTAAACTGAAGGAGTTGAAGCCAATATGATGCTGTAAAAACCAGATTTACGAACACCCAGGTGTCAGTCTTATATTTTCTGAATTCCTCAATTACGTCTGCCATGTTCGGTTAAGAACTCAGTTTCGCCGAAGGGTAGTCTAAGGGCCTAAAGACCATCTTAAATCTTCCGTCTTCCATCTGTCAACCAATTTAATCCTCATCGAAGAATGACAACTAATCCCCTATCTCTTAATTCCCATGCTAGCTTAATTTCTCCTGAAATTAACACCAGTTTCATCGCTCCCAGCACTCAACCATTAAAACTAGGAATTCTTGCATCAGGAAGCGGCAGCAACTTTGAAGTAATCGCCCAAGGTATCCAAAACCAACAACTTAATGCTCAAGTCCAAGTATTAATTTACAATAACCCAGCAGCCAAAGCAGCACTTCGAGCCGAAAAGTACGGCATTCCCTCAATTTTACTCAATCACCGCGACTACAAAAAACGTGCTGAATTAGACACCGAAATTGTTAAAGTTTTCCAAAAATATGACGTACAATGGGTTATCATGGCTGGCTGGATGCGGATTGTCACCAAAGTTTTGCTCGATGCTTTTCCCGAAAAAGTTATTAACATTCATCCCAGTTTATTACCAAGTTTTCCAGGAATCAACGCTGTCGAACAAGCACTTGCAGCCAAGGTAAAAATCACTGGATGCACAGTGCATATTGCCCATTTAGAAGTTGACAGCGGTCCAATTTTAATGCAAGCAGCAGTACCCGTACTTCCCGACGATACCGCAGAAACTTTACACGCTCGCATTCAAGTACAGGAACACAAAATCATGATAGGTGCGATCGCCCTTATTTCCCATCAATTTGCTGTTTAAGTAATTACTTATTGCCCTCACCCCTAGCATTTTTTTAGGGCAAATTCATCTCAATTCTTCGCCAAAAAACATTTTTTCTAAAAGCAAAAAACCAGCAAAAGTTATAATTATAAAAACTCATGTATTCCACAACACAACTAATGCTAATATATTAATGGTAGCATTAGTTTGTAGCTGGCATTAGCTTAATTGCTACTATAACGTTCATGCGGGTGTACGCTGTGTCTGCTAAATTTGTCTCCTCACCTATTTGGCCTGAAAAATTACCCGAAACTCTATCTTTAGAATCTACTCTTAACGAGCTTTCGGTATTTAATTTTCAGGTTGAATCTTCTTATTTAGGCAAAGAAGTAGCTCGATTATTTCAAGCTCAACCGCTACTTCCCGGAGTTGTATTGACTGTAAAAGGCGAATTTTTGGGAATGATATCTCGCCGACGATTTATGGAACATATGAGCCGTCCTTATGGCATAGATATATTTGCTCATCGACCCATTCTAGCTTTATATCAAATAGCCAGAACAGAGATTTTAATTTTACCGGGAGTAACATTAATTGTGATGGCAGCTCAGCGAGCAGTCCAGCGGTCGCCCGAATTACTTTACGAGCCTATTGTGGTACAGTTAAACGATAAAACTTACCGACTGTTAGACGTACATCAAGTGCTGTTAGCTCTGTCTCAAATTCATCAACAAGCTACTTGGTATATTAGCGAACTTTATTACAATTTAGCGGTTGCCAAGTCCGATTTAGAGATGGCGAATACTAAATTAGAAACAGCCAATTCCGAGTTGTATCGCCTCGCCAACTCCGACGGCTTAACTCAAGTAGCTAACCGCCGCTGCTTTAACGAATATTTAGATCAACAATGGCACAAATTAGAGCAAGAAGAGGCAGAATTATCTCTGATCTTGTGTGATATTGACTTTTTTAAGAAATACAACGATAATTACGGACACCAAGCTGGAGACTTGTGCTTGCAACAGGTAGCCCAAAGGATTGTAGAAGCTATCAATGACTTGGCTGGTAAAGTTCCCGGAGAAACTCTAGTGGCTCGTTACGGCGGCGAAGAATTTGCCGTAATACTTCCGGCCACAGCACCGGACACCGCTGCTTACGTTGCCGAACAAATCAGACTAGGGATCAAAGCACTAAAAATTGAACACGCTCAATCCCCTGTCAGTTCTTTTGTCACCCTCAGCCTGGGTGTCGCCAGCACCCTTCCTCAGATGGAAACCTCCAAAGAAAACTTGATTGCAGCAGCAGACCGTTGTCTCTACCAAGCTAAAGACAAGGGACGAGACAGATTTATCCTAGAGCATTACAGCTAGACCATTAGCTCATTTCCTCCCTGTCAAAAATTCCCTAGTTTTGATATATATTGATAACTACCTTCTGGGTATTTTGATTGTGACTTGCAAGCAGAAGAAATATGATTAGCCATTTGGCTAATTATAGATTGGCTGATTGGCCCAATCAGCAAGTCGATATTTTTACTATGCTAGTGTTAGTCAGGTTCCGGTATCTATACAGCCATCCGTTATCTAAGTATTATGCTCAAAATTTTGGTAATTGAGGACGACGAATTAATCCGGGAAACTCTTGTGCAACTCCTGGAATCTCAGAACTATCGAGTCATTGTGGCTCAAAACGGTCGAGTAGGGGTGCAGATGGCACTCTCGGAGATTCCTGATTTAATTTTGTGTGACGTGCAGATGCCGGAACTAGACGGTTATGAGGTTTTGCGGACTCTGCGCCAAAACTCCCTGGCTGCAACAATTCCATTTATTTTTCTGACAGCTCAAGCTGCTAAAGCGGATTTTCGCCGGGGGATGGACTTGGGCGGTGACGATTATTTGACAAAGCCGTTTACCAAGAATGAATTGCTGGGAGCTATTTCCTCTCGTGTCTCGAAACGACAAACTATTACTCACCCCCTGACTGTCGCACTGCAACAAGCAGAGGCCCGACTCACCGATTTAGTTAATGACTCGACAATAATTTCGGCTCTGTCTCCTGAAAAGTTGGCCTTGGAAGCTTTGCTGCGCCGCGCTTTGGCACAGGGTGAGTTTCAGGTATACTATCAGCCCCAGGTCGATATTGCTACCGGACAAATTATCGGTGCAGAAGCATTGGTGCGTTGGCAAAATCCCGATCGAGGAATAATTTCTCCGGCAGAATTTATTCCTCTAGCAGAAGAGACCGGCTTAATTATTCCCATTGGGGAGTGGGTACTGCTTTCAGCTTGCGCTCAAGCTGCAAGTTGGCTATCAGCCGGATTTTCGCCGTTCCGGGTATCAGTGAATTTATCAGCCAGACAGTTGTCGGACCCCCAACTTAAGGCGCGAATTGTCCAAATTTTGGAAACTACGGGCTTGGAACCCTCTAATTTAGAGCTAGAAATGACAGAAAGCGCTTTGGTAGAAAATGCTGCTGTCGCAGGTGCTACTCTCAATGAACTCAAAGCTCTAGGCATTCGGATTGCTGTTGACGACTTCGGTACTGGTTATGCTACTTTAGGGTATCTCAAGCAATTTGCTTTTGACAGTTTAAAGATCGATCGCATTTTTGTCCGCAATGCTAATGACGATTCTCAAAATGCCGCCATCACCACTGCGGTGATTTTACTGGGTCACAGTTTAAACATGACGGTAATTGCCGAAGGGGTAGAAACGGAAGCAGAGTTGAATTTTTTGAGACAGAACCAATGCGATATCATGCAGGGGTATCTGTTCAGCCGTCCCGAACCTGCAACCATATTTGAGCGTTTGTTGGTAGCAGACAAACAGTTGTGTGAGGCACCACTGGGAATAGTATCTACTCGTGCCATCCCTTTTATGCCTCTTGCTGAACGCGAAAAATCAAAAAACCTCTCCATGTCAAGCTTAGGAATAGTTTGAGTTTCCTCAAACAAAATATCTATCATCATTCAATCCTCCTCGACAATTTTCAACTGAGGATATGTTTTATTTTTTCACGGTTTTTACAGCGTGAAGATAAACTAGATTATAGATTCCCAAGCCCTTTAAAACTAGCTGGTCAGGCTACAAAAACAACTAGATAAAAAGCCGCCCAAGAAGGATGGGGATTTAGACCCTATTTTTCGCTAAACTCATTAAAGTTCCTATTTTAGGAGTTACAGTTTCAATAACTGTCAACGCGACTTGGTGCAAGGCTGGCATGGAAAGAATATTGATTGTTGACGACGAGACAGACTGTCAAACAGTCTTGGCAATGTACTTGGAGAGCCAAGGATACCGGGTGGAATGTGCTAATTCTGGTATTGAGGCACTCTCTATCTTTGAAAACGACCCTCCAGATTTAGTGATTTCTGATGTCATGATGCCGGAGATGGACGGCTTTGAGTTTTGTCGCCGCCTACGAAATACCCGCTTGGGACAATTGATGCCATTTATATTTTTATCGGGTCAAGGCGAAATGGATTCCAAAGTTGAAGGTCATTCCATGGGGGCGGATGATTATTTAGTCAAACCTTTTCAGTCGGAAGAAATATTAGCTAAAGTCAAAGCCCAGTTAGAACGCTCTCACCGCATTCATGCCGAGATTGTTCGACTCCTACAAAATTCTAATCCTGTGGCGGTGGAACCAAAGGTGCTGTCAGCAGCGCCACCACCTGCACCTTTACCTTTAACGCCTGCGGAGGAAAGAGTTTTTTGGGAGGTTATTCAAGGCCATACCAATAAACAAATTAGCTATCGACTGTTTATTAGTCCCAGAACCGTCCAAGCTCATTTGGGTAGCATTTTCAGCAAGTTACACCTGGAAAATCGAGCTCAGCTTGTAAAATTTGCTCTGGAGAGGGGATACAAACCTCCTCAAAGTTAGCTCTAGAGCTAAGGGATACAGGCACCAGGAGACTGAGAAAATTGAAATTTGCGTGTGAAATAAGCCACAGATACATTGAACTCGGTAAATCTAGGACTTGTGATTCCAAGTCCAAAATTTACTACTGTGTATATCAAATCTGCCCTCTGGCCTATGCCTTTTGCTATACCTGGAATTAGGTGGACGGGCTCAATTAAAGAAATTTTTATTTTCAGACATCTATCTTAAGAATCACATTTATTGATAATTGATATCTGCTATAAGGAACTTTTAAAGCAGATGAATAGTGGTTAGTATTAGTGCAATTAAAGCTAATTAATGAGTAATATCATGAAATATTACTCATATTTTATTAGCTTTATTTTATTGATATCTCGAAAAATAGTAATTTAATTGCCACGGCAATTTTGTACTTAACGGGAAGAATAGTGTTCCCAAGTTTGTCAACATTCAGACTTGTCAAGAGGATTTTTGAAAGATGAAAATAACTTTTGTTCTTCCCACACTTTCTCTTAGCGGTGGAATTCGAGTAGTCTCTATTTTTGCAGAGCGTTTGAAGAAGAGAGGTCATGAAGTCTTTGTCATCTCTGTACCACCTTCCAAACCGAGTTGGATTCAACAAACAAAGTCACTGTTACGAGGACGGGGTTGGATACCCAGACCTCAGCAGCAAGCCTCATTCTTCGACAATTTGAGCGTTGAACCAAAAATTATCGACAAATATAGACCCATAAAAAATAAAGATTTACCGGATGCTGATGTGATTGTTGCCACTTGGTGGGAAACGGCGGAGTGGGTAGCCAAACTATCTCCCAGCAAAGGAGCAAAAGCTTATTTCCTTCAGCACTACGAAGTTTTTGATTACCTACCTAAAGCGAGAGTGGAAGCCACTTGGAATCTGCCGTTGCACAAAATTACGATTGCCCAGTGGTTAGTAGACATAGCTCACAAGAGATATGGAGACCACCAGGTTTCTTTAGTTCCCCCTACCGTAGATACCAAGCAATTTTACGCTAGCAAGCGTGAAAAGCAATCGATTCCGACAGTTGGGATGTATTACTCCCAAGCTTATTGGAAGGGAAGTGACATTGCTCTCAAAGCTTTTTCATTAGCTGCTGAAAAAATTCCGAATTTGCGATTAATTGCTTTTGGTATGGAGGAGCCATCTCCAGAATTGCCACTGCCGCCCAACAGTCAGTTTGTGATTCAGCCTGACCAAGACAAACTCAAAGATTATTACAGTAAATGCGATGCGTGGCTGTTCCCCAGTCGTTGTGAAGGTTTTGGTCTACCAATTATTGAAGCGATGGCGTGTCGTACTCCTGTGATTGGTACTCCTGTTGGGGCGGCTCCTGAATTTTTGAGTGGGGGTACTGGCATATTGGTAAAACCAGAAGACCCCGAAGCTATGGCAAAAGCCATTGAGTTTATCTGTGGCTTGCCTAATGCCGACTGGCAAGCGATGTCTGAGGCTGCCTACGCCAAGGCGATCGTTTATACTTGGGATGATGCTACGGAGCGCTTCGAGGGTGCATTGAAAGCTGCTATTTCCAAATCCACACAAAAGGATGGGGCAACAGCAAAATTACAGCCCAGAATTCAAGTTCAATGGTAACAGTGGCTATCTGAGAGGGTGTCTAGGGTGTGTGACTTGATGGGTATCGATCGTACAATTAAAGTGAGGAGAAAACTAAAGAGTCCTAACTCCCGCTGTGACAGGTTAGATTTGTGATAACTAAAACTGATTGGCAATAAACTTGGCACACCACGTCTATGGCAGCATTGATTCCAATTGTGATGTACGGCTGGATTCCAGTCGTTTTGTATCTGTTTGTCAGGTTCCCTACTCAGCGAGCAGTAATCGTAAGTCTAATTGTAGCGTGGCAGTTTTTACCGCAAGTTTCTTTAAGCCTGCCGGGATTACCTCCCTACAACAAGATGTCAGCAGCTTGCTACGGTGTCTTGCTGGGTACTTTGGTTTACGATACTACGCGATTCAGCTCTTTTAAGCCAGGCTGGATAGATGTACCAATCCTAATTTGCTGTTTATGCCCGATTGCTTCGCAAGTTACTAATGGTGGAAGCCCGTTGTCTCCAACTTTAAACCAAATTGTTGCTTGGGGGATGCCTTTTCTTTTAGGGCGTTTGTATCTCAATAGTTTAGATGGGTTGCGACAGTTAGCGATCGGCATTTTTGCAGGTGGGTTATCCTACATTCCTTTTACAATGATTGAAGGGGTTAGGGGACCGATTCTGCACCAGATGGTTTACGGTGTCAATGCTTTTGAAGATTGGGGTCAGGCCAGACGCATGGGGGGGTGGAGACCGGTAGTATTCATGCAGCATGGTTTGATGGTGGGGCTGTGGATGATGGCTGCTGCTTTAGTGGGATTTTGGTTGTGGCAAACTGGGGTCCTCAAGAAGTTTCAGGGGCGCAATATGAAGACTTTGGTAATTGTAATAATTATCGCTTTTTTATTGTGCCGTTCTACTGGGGCTTACAGTTTATTTGCAATGTCGCTAGTTGTCTTGTTCAGCGCCAAAATTTTCAAAACGTCTTTGCCATTGTTGTTGATAATTGGATATATCATCTTCTACCTTTATTTAGCTGCATCGGGTCAATTTTCTAGTGAAGAAGTGATTAGTTTTATCTCTCAAATATTTGGGGAAGAACGAGCAGCATCTCTGGGGTTTAGATTTCAAAATGAAGAGATATTGGGTAATAAAGCGCGACTAAGATTTCTTTTTGGCTGGGGAGATTCGGGTGGCAACCGCGTATACAATGAGTACGGTGATGATGTATCGGTCACTGACAGCTTGTGGATTATTGCTTTTGGTGTCAACGGCGTAGTGGGTTTAACGAGTTTATTTTCTTCTTTGCTATTACCTGTGATCGCCTTTTGTTTCAAATATCCAGCCCGAACCTGGTCTAATCCGAAAGTCGCGCCAGCGGCTGTCCTGGGAATAGCTTTAACTATGTATGCGTTTGACTGTGTTTTGAATGCTATGACTAACCCAATTTTTACGTTGATTGCGGGAGGAATAGCTGGTGTCGTCTTAAAAGATACCGAAAGTCTTAAGCCAAAGAAAACCAGTTCGCCCTTACCTAGACGGTCTTTGAGTCCACAAAAATCACGAATGTCAACCACCCACCACTAAATATGAGTATGGTTTGACTAGACACTGGCCTAGCGCCGATTAGAGTGCGGGCTTGAAATATAGCCCTCGTTAAAAGATATTATTTTTATGACCTATGTTGTTAATTATAAAATGTAGTATCTTTATTGATTCTTGGCCGGAAATCCAGAATTCTTTACACAATCTTTAAAAAGACATCCTCAAGGACTAAGGGAAAAGGATATAATGAAGAAAAGTAGATTCGCCAGCTCGCTAAAATGTGGAGTGACGAATTTCTAGTGTGAGTCTTAGTACACTATAAAAATTTGAGGGAAATCCAAAATGAAAGTTGTTAATTTATTGAATGTACCGGTGGATAATTGTTCGATCGCAGAACTGTTTGAAAAGCTAAAAGAAGGAGGCGGTGTCGTATTTACGCCAAATGTAGACCATTTAATTAAATTGCAGTATGACCGAGACTTTTACGAAGCTTATAATAGATGTGATTATAGAGTTTGCGATAGTCAGATATTGATGTATGCCTCAAGATTTTTGGGTACTCCCATCCAAGAAAAGATTTCTGGTTCTGACTTGTTTCCCGCCTTTTATAACTATCACAAAGATAGCGAAGATATTAAAATTTTCTTACTAGGAGCAGCGGAAGGGGTGGCAATTCAAGCTCAGGAAAAAATCAACCAAAAAGTGGGTAGAAAAATAGTAGTTGCTGCTTATTCTCCTTCCTTTGGGTTTGAAAAGAATGAAGAAGAGTGTGAAAAAATAATTGACATCATTAATCAATCAGGGGCGACTGTATTGGCAATCGGAGTGGGTGCGCCTAAGCAAGAGAAATGGTTGGTTAAATATAGAGACAAACTGACCAATATTAAAGTTTTCTTGGCAATAGGTGCAACTATTGATTTTGAAGCTGGTTGCAAAGCCCGGTCTCCGAAATGGATGAGCGAAGTTGGTATAGAATGGGCTTACCGATTGTTAAGTGAACCGAGAAGGCTGTGGAAAAGATATTTGGTTGATGCTCTGCCTTTTTTCAGATTGATTGTAGAACAAAAATTAGGTTATTATAAAACGCCTTTCTGTGATGGCTAAATCAGCAATCTCTGAAGAGATAGGTGATTGCTGGAGGGCCGATGGACTGTAAGATTACAAAAATTAAGTTAAGCTAGACCGGGAGAGGCTTTGTGAACAATGATAGTCAAAGTCTCTGTCGGTCTAACTTCATGGATTCTTCTTAGCCCCGGATTGGTGTGTGGGGTGATTTTTTGGGGTTTGGCTATCTCAAATCTCTCATCTTAAATTTCCCAGGGATTAGCAGGCTAGAATTATCTCAGTTTAACCACAGCATTTTCAGACAGGCCATGACCATTGCTTATTTAGTTAATCAATATCCCAAAGTCAGTCACAGTTTTGTCCGCCGAGAAATTTTGGCTGTAGAGCATTGTGGTATGAAAGTTGCCCGTTTTTCAATTCGCTCCTGCGAGTCGGAACTGGTGGACGAAGGAGACAAAAAAGAGCAAGAGCAGACTCAGATTGTTTTAGGAGTTGGTGTTCTGGGCTTAGTATCGGGTTTGCTGCGGGTGGGGATAACTAGACCTATTCGGTTTGTTGAAGCTTTAGGGTTAATGTTTAAAGTAGGTTGGCATTCCGATCGCGGTATTATACTTCATCTAGCTTACTTTGCTGAAGCCTGTGTGCTATTAAATTGGTTCTCCACTCAGGGAGTCAAACACGTTCACGCTCACTTTGGGACAAATTCAACCACTGTAGCGATGTTGTGTCGGGTGCTTGGTGGGCCTAGTTACAGTTTTACGGTTCATGGTCCTGAAGAATTCGACAAGGCTACAATTCTTGGCTTTGAGGAAAAAATTAAGCGGGCGGCTTTTGTGGCGGCGGTGAGTTCTTTTGGCAAAAGTCAGTTGTATCGGTGGTGCGATCGCGCTTTTTGGTCTAAAATTCATGTAATTCACTGTGGCGTAGATGCTGCTTTTTTGGATTTACCGTATATTCCGGTAACTTCTGAGCCTAGGTTGGTTTGTATTGGCCGACTCAGCGAACAAAAGGGTCACTTGCTGTTGGTGGAAGCTGCGCGTAAGTTGGCTAGCCTTGGTTTGCAGTTTAAGTTAATC
The DNA here is from genome assembly GCA_020882975.1 of Microcoleus sp. EPA2. Lineage (GTDB taxonomy): Bacteria > Cyanobacteriota > Cyanobacteriia > Cyanobacteriales > Microcoleaceae > Microcoleus. The sequence continues at coordinate 56,289 of JAHRFD010000024.1, forward strand.
TTGGTAGGTGATGGGCCGTTGCGATCGGATATTGAAAAGGCGATCGACCAATATGGATTACAAAATCATTTAGAAATTACAGGATGGGCCGATAGCGCTCAAGTTCAGCAGCAGATTTTAGCTGCACGAGCAATGGTTTTGCCCAGTTTTGCCGAAGGTTTACCCGTGGTAATTATGGAAGCATTGGCTCTTAGCAGACCTGTGATTAGTACCTATGTGGCTGGTATCCCGGAACTCGTGGAGCCTGGAGTTTGCGGTTGGTTGATTCCTGCTGGTTCTGTAGAGGCGCTGGCTGATGCAATGCAGGAGGCTTTGGAGGTGCCTGTGGAACGGTTGGAACAGATGGGGAAGGTGGGAGCTTTGCGGGTTGCTCAGCAGCATGATGTGGCTTTGGAAGCGAAGAATTTAGTGGCGTTGTTTCAGAAGGCGATGGCAGATTCTTAGCAAGTTTTGGATGTAAAGTCAACCTTGATTACTCGGCGGTTAGAAACCGCGTCTTGTCAAACAAAGTCCACTCTAAGCGGACTAAGAAATATTGTGACTAAAAAAATTAGCAGTGTTGCATCTACATCAGAATTATCTGTCAGCGAATTACCGAAAAATACGGAGCCGCTGACTAATAATTCGCGTCTTAAATTAGCACTCACAGAAAAGCTCAAAAGAGGCATCAATGTGAATGGAGAATTTCATTTGCCTTGTGTGCCGTCGATGCTGGATGATTATCTGAAATTGTTGTCAGATTTCTTAAAACTGGTTGGACAAAATCTTGGCTATCCCGAAACCGAAAGTTTAAAAAAATTGCTTGGTAATGCCTTAGCGGAAGGATTCAAACAGTCGCCCCACGCTACTTTGATTGTGTCTTATTTTCCGGCAAATGCTCAAACTGGTTTAAGTGGGGGAGTTACTATCAATACCAAGATTCAAGTCGAATCTATGGCGGATAAATATCATAGCTGGCCGCAGATTCGTCCTGAGCCTTTATTTGGTAGTCATCCCGATGCGAAGGTGATGGCGATTGTGGCGGGATTAGGGGAAGCGGGGAAATGGCCGATTTTAGATGTCGGTGCGGGCCCTGGGCGCAATAGTCTGCCTTTGGCGAGGTTGGGCTATGCTGTAGATGCGATCGAATTAACACCCATCTTTGCTGAAAAATTGTCAGCCTCCGCCTCCGCAGAAAATTTGCCGATTACTGTCACCCTAGGTGATGTTTTAGATCCCTTATTGAGGATTAAAACCTATCGCTATAAGTTAGCCATTGCTACGGAAGTTTTGTCGCATTTCCGCCACACAGAACAAGTGCGTTTGTTTCTGGGAAAAATGTCTGATTCGGTTTTAAGTGGTGGGTTTATTTTATTTAGTGCTTTCTTGGCTGTGGATGGATATGAACCAGATGATATGGCGAAACAAATGTCGGAACAGTCTTGGTCTTATTTGATTACTAGAGAGGAGTTGTCGGAGGCGATTGAGGGTTTGCCTTTGGAAATTGTATCGGATGAATCGGTAATTGAATATGAACAGAAGCATTTGCCGAAGGAAGCTTGGCCACCGACAAGTTGGTTTTTGAGTTGGGCTAGTGGCCGCGATTTATTTCCAATGCAGGAAACGCCGCCAATGGAGTTGCGATGGATATTGGTTAAGCGTTTGTAGAGACACAATAATCTTCGATTGCAATCGCATTTATCTCGTTTCTGTCTACAATATCGGAATGATTTAACCGCAGAGAACACAGAGGACACAGAGTGAGAGAATAGAGAACAGTATAATAAATAAACAAAAATATAAGTGTCATAGATAGTTTTTATAAGTTAACATAAAATAGCTTTTGAACCCTATAAATTTTATCACGCTGAAATTTATCTGATTTAAATCTCCATGTGTCATAATACAAATCTTCTGATGATAATTGTATTTCTTCTAGAGGACATCCAGTTTTATTCCAAAAATCAAAAAATAGTTGAATTCTATTATGTAAATCTGTAGGACTCACACAAATAAAATAGTTGATTCCTGATTGACTTTCTTTAATAGTATTAGCCAAATTATTGATTTCAAAGCCTGTAACATCTAATATGTTTGAAAAAATATGTAATTTTATGTTTTGATTTAATGTATATAAATCATCTTTTTTTAAATATTGAAGTTTTTTATTTAAATTTTGTTTTCTTTATTTTAAACTGGTTTGATAACTCTAAAAGTTAGATTGATTCTGGGTTCAACGGATTTAGCAGTTTTAGCAATTTGATGTTTCCAGAAGTGCTGGGTTTCACCTTTCATTAACAGCAAACTACCCTTGGGTAAGTCAATATCGATTTTGTAGTCTTTTGATGTTTTATGCCTTAAGGAAAATCGGCGAGTTCCCCCAAGGCTAATGGAGGCTATAATCGGATTTTTACCTAGTTCTGGTTCGTCATCGCTATGCCAGGAAACGCTATCTTTACCATCACGATATAGATTTATAAGAACGCTATTAAAAGTAATTTTTGATATTTCTTCAGCTTTTAATTTAATTGAAGTTAGTGTGGGAGTCCAAGGTTCGGGATGCTGTTGTATACCGGAATATATATAGGATTTACCTTCATCTCCGTACCAAGCTGTAAGTCTGGGTAATGGTATCTTTTTTCCATAAATATGAATGGTATCGTGTCGCCATTTAACACTAGAATGTAAAGCTGAAAAAAGCCGATCGCTCTCTTGGATGCTAAACAAATTGGGATAGAAGATAACTTCGCCATCGGTATCAATGACTACTGTTTCTTGTGAGTCGTTGCTATCTAGCTGATTATCCCAAGGTTCCATTTTAATGATACAGAATAATTGCCTGAACTCCAGTCGGTGATAGTGGAATGAGGATTTGATATGACTATTTTGATTTTAGCATCGACTGAAGTTAAAATCTACTGGCAACTTCTAGATTTCGTGTTGAGAGTGCAGATAAATTAAATGCAGTATCTCGGTAAAAAACCCGGTTTCTGACTACTCGTAAACCAAAGAAACCGGGTTTTTAGCAGTTTTTACGAGGTGTAACGAAGTATTTTCGCAAAAACCCGGTTTCTGACTACTGGTAAAGTTTCACATAGCACAATTATTCCTAAAGTGACAGCTAGCTACAGACATATTTATACACTTCCGACTGTAGGGGGATGCTTTAGCTCGTTAATCAGGTGATGCTTGGCATTGAGGGCAAAAAACAGAAACTATACATTAGCCGATCGCGCGCCAACTCAATTATGCGAACCCGCACCTGAACGAGGAATATACTATGTATCAAAACTTGCCAATAACTTCACAAATCTATAATATCAGCCTCTGGCTCGGTCAAGTGCCAGCAGAGCGGACTATCAACACCGCAGAAGACGCAGCACTCCTCTACTCCGGGCCACAATTTTTTATTGCGTTAATCGCAGGAGTCGTACTGGCTTTCGCCTTCCAACTATTGCTAACCAACTTATCAGTAGCAGCCGGCCTTTCTTACATGGGAAATCAATCCCATGACAGTTCCCATTCTCACAGCGACAGCCCTCCAGTGCGCCACATTGGCAAAAAAGTAGGAACTTGGACGCTAATCACTGTCACCGTCGCCCTCTTCTTCGCCTGCTTGCTAGCAGTTAAACTGAGTTTGATTAGCAGCCCCGGCTTAGGTGCGATCGTCGGTTTAGTTGTCTGGGCTACCTATTTCTCTATGCTGGTGTGGGTGAGCTCCACCACCGTTGGTTCCCTGATCGGTTCCGTCGTCAACACCGCCACATCTGGCTTTCAAGCGATTGTCGGCACCGCCGCCGCCGCCCTGGGCGCTAAAGCAGCCAGCAATCAAGTGGTGGCCACAGCCAAAGCCGCAGCAGCAGCAGTGGGTCATGAGCTCGGTAGCGCGATCGATCCCATAAGTTTACGGGAAAACGTCGAAGACTATATTCAAAGCCTCAAACCGCCTGAATTAGACATCAAAGGGATGCGGAGTGAATTTGAAAAGTTGCTCAACGATCCCCAACTTAAGTCTATAGCCGGCGAGAATTTGCCCAATCTCGATCGCCAAACCCTTGTAGAATTAGTCAGTTCGCGATCGGACCTCTCAAAACGCGATGTCAACCGCATTGTAGACCAACTGCAAGACGCTTGGAAACAAGTAGGAAAACAGGGCCAGCAAACGGACGGTATCGCCCAATTAGTAGAATATTTTAAGTCGGCAAAATCGGGAGAATTGCTCTCAGATAAATTGACAAGTAGGGTAGAACAAGCCCTCAGCAATCTGGGCGGTCAAAATCAAGGACAAAACCCAACCATGATGTCCCAAGCAACGACCATGGCAGTCAATGCTTTAATGGGAATCGTATTGGGACGCACAGATATTTCTGACTTGGATGTGGAAAAAGTAGTTGGTCAACTCAAAACAGCAAAAGATAAAGTTAGCCAACAAACTGATAAAATCACCGCTCAAGTCAAAGGCGAACCGGAAACTTACAGCCCAATTCGAGCCGATGTCGAAAACTACCTTCTTAATGCTTATTCCTGGCAAATGAATCCGCAAACCATCGAGCGCGATTTTAGAGATGTACTCTACGATCCTAGCGCCGATCCTGGAACAGTTCGCCGCGAATTAGAAAAACTCAACAAGTCGAAATTTGCGGAGATATTGGCTAGCCGAGGAGTATTTACTCAAAGCAAAATCAAAGAAATCACCAATGAATTAGACGCAATTAGACAGCGAGTTTTAAACACTGTGATGTTTGCGGAGGAACAAGAAAAAATCCGGGATTTGCAGTGGCGAGTGGAAACTTATTTGAAGTTAACACCAAAAGAGGAACTGACAGCAGCAGGTATTGGTAAGGAGTTCAAGAAAATCCTCGAAGACTCCGATGCTAGTTACGAACAGTTGAGCGAGCGGATTGCTCCCTACAATCGTGATAGTTTTATCCAAATCCTCCGAGGTCGGGAAAACTTCGGATTTCAAGAAGTAGAACAGATTGTTAAAGAGTTGGAAAGGACAAAAGATGTAGTTTTAGCAGATGCCAAAGGTCTGCAAGAAGCTGCCCAAGTCCGCCTAGACAATCAGTGGCAAAAAGTGCAAGAATACTTGCAATCTACCGGAAAAGAAGAACTCAACCCCGCAGGGATTCAGCGAGATTTTAAAACTCTGTTAAACAACCCAGAAGCGGGAATGTGGGCGCTCAGAGCCAGAGCTTCTAAGTTCGATCGCGACACCTTGGTAAAATTGCTATCTCAGCGGAAAGACCTCAGCGAAGACCAAGTGAATCAACTACTAGACAGCGCCGAAGAGACTTGGCACAGTGCCCTGAGCGCACCGCAAAAAATCGCTGAAAAAGCTAAGGAACAGTACGACCAAACAACCACCGCTTTGGCAGATTATCTGCGGAATACGGGCAAATCTGAACTCAATCCTGAAGGGATTAAGCGCGATTTGACTAAATTGATGGAAAATCCCAAAGAAGGAGCTTTAGCCCTGCGAGGTCGTCTGTCGAACTTTGACCGGGATACTTTGGTAAAACTGCTTTCTCAAAGAGAAGATTTGACCGAAGAACAAGTCAATCAAATTATCGACCAAGTGCAGGATACCATCGGCTCCATTGTGAAATCGCCCCGCCGTTTGGCAAGGCGGATGCAAAGTCAAGTACATGATTTTCAGGGTGTTTTAGAAGATTATTTGCGGAATACGGGCAAGGAGGAATTGAATCCTGAAGCTATTAAGCGGGATTTGCAATTGTTGCTGCACGATCCGAAAGTTGGGGCTTACAGTTTGGGTGAACGACTGTCCCATATCGATCGCGCTACAGTAGTTTCTCTGCTGTCTCAGCGGCCGGATATTTCGGAAGCCGAAGCCAATCGCATTGTCGATCAAGTTTTGTCAGTGCGCGACCAATTCCAACAGCAAATTCAGAAAATTCAGGAGCGCATTCAGTCGGTAATTGACGGAATTTTGGCAAAAATTCGGGATTATCTCAATTCCCTCGATCGCCCAGAACTCAACTACGAAGGTATTACCCAGGATGTTCGTAAGTTATTTGACGATCCCCAAGCTGGATTTGAAGCTTTGCGCGATCGGCTCGGACACTTCAACCGGGATACTTTAGTAGCACTCATTAGTTCCCGTGACGATATCTCCGAAGCAGACGCCAACCGCTTGATCGACCAGATCGAAAGAAGCCGCAACACAGTCCTGCAAAGAGCTGAACGCTTGCAGCAAGAAGCACAGATTCGCCTCGAAAGTATCAAATTGCAAGCGGAAAAACAAGCCGAAGAAACCCGCAAAGCAGCAGAAGTTGCGGCTTGGTGGCTGTTTTTTACCGCACTTTCCTCCGCCGCGGCAGCCGCCGGTGCTGGTGCTCTAGCGGTAATTCGGTAACAACAATTCCTCTAGTCCTCCACGGGGGGTTGTCCCACTCCCTATTTTGGGAGACGTAAATATCTCTTCTTTTAGAGCCCCGACTTCTTAAGTGAAGTCGGGGCTCTGGGTATAATTTAAAACGTCAAACCAAAAGTCCCTAACAATTATTTGTCAAACTAAAAATAGTTTCCCCCTATCTCCCCCCCTCCCCTGTCACAATCTCCCCGTCTCCCACTATGCCCTGTCCAACCACCGGCGACCAAGCTACGCTAGGATTAAACCTTAATTGTTTTCCGCTTGCTCGTGCAAATTGAAAAAATTGAGATAATAAGGTAACAACTCACAATTCATGGGTTATGAATAGTAAGGAACTAAAGGTTTTTAGATACTATTTAGATACTAGATTGATTATTTTTGGTGAAATCGAGAATATTAAGGTATAGCAATGGCTACTGCATATGTGCCAAGCTCAGTTAAAATACGCAGGTCATCCCAATAGAATGTTAAACGACTTACATTTCAAACAGACCCAGGAAATTTTCCTCCTGGCATCTTGAGGAGGGCAACCCGATGCAACTCCGAAAAAAAACACTATTAATTGTTGGTGCAGCTCTGATTTGCCTGATTGTGGTTCTGTATGCGACGGCATCAACCATTTTGCTGCACGATTTCCATAATCTAGAGGCGCAGTACGTCCGTCAGGATGTAGCGCGGGCTTTGGATGCTTTAGATGATGACTTATCGAATTTAGATACTAGCGCACGAGATTATGCAGAGTGGGATGACACCTACTCCTTCGTCAACAGCCATAGTCAGGATTTTGTCAAATCAAATTTCGTAGATTCTACATTTGTTTACTTAAGGCTGAATTTATTGATGGTCCTAGACGCAGAGGGGCGTGTGGTCTTCAGTAAAGGTTTCGACCTGAAATCCAAAGCCGAGACCCCGATTCCCCAAAGCTTACAAGAGCATCTGACGGCGGCGTTGCTAAAGCCTGGGGCAGATGCGGGGGATGGGATGCCATTGGTCAAAACAGGGGTGATCACCATCCCAGAAGCCACGTTGCTGATTAGCTCCAAGCCAATTCTCAATAGCAACGAGATCGGTCCCCGTCGCGGCACTCTGATTGTGGCACGGTATCTCGACAACACCGAAATCGAATTACTCTCAGAACTGACTCACTTGTCCGTAGACTTTAGATTGCCAACTTTAGATTTTAAAGTCGGAGCGACCAGCTACTATGGGCCAGATACCAAAAGGATAGTTCAGTCCCAGCAAGAATTGGAAAATCTCAAAATCAGAATTTCCAACCTCAAATCAGTAGAAGTTTTAGTTGAACCCCTTAGCAAAAGCTTAGTCGCTGGATACGCACTGATTCGGGACATCCACGGCAATCTAGCACTGATGTTGCGAGTAGAAGTAAACCGAGTAATCTATAGCCAAGGTCAAGCCACCTTAGAACTGTTTACTCTATCGATATTGGCCGTAGGTTTAGTATTTAGCGCGATCGCACTGATATTACTAGAAAAATTGGTCTTAGCAAGATTGCAAGACTTGAGTATCAGCGTCAACAACATAGCCACCAATGGCGACCCAGACTTGCGCGTTCATATGCCCGGAGCAGATGAACTCTCCAGCCTAGCAGACACTATCAACCAGATGCTAGAAGCCTTGGGCAATTCTCAAATCGAACGCAATGAAAGCGAAGACCGCTATCGGTTGATGGCTGATAACTCAACGGACATGATCAGCCGACACAACCCCAAAGGTGTTTTTGTTTACGTATCGCCCGCTTGCAACGCTTTGCTGGGATATCAACCAGAAGAACTGATCGGCAACGTCCCCAAGGATTATTTTCATCCAGAGGATGTAGAAAAGCTATCTAAAGCCCACGCGAAATTGATGGCACTGCCAGTGACTTACACCCTCAGCTACCGTGTCCGTCGCAAAGATGGCCGATATATCTGGTTTGAAACGACCAGTCGCACCATCCGCGATCCTGAAACAGGGACTGTTCAAGAAATTATTGGGATTTCCCGCGATATCAGCTTCCGCAAGCAAACAGAACAAGAACTGCGAGAAAGCGAAGCAGCCATTAAAGCTCTGTATCAAGTGACGTCAGCACCCCGTACAGACCCGCTAAATCGCCTCTCAACCTTCGATTTGCGACTCCAAGAACTGCTGACTATGGGATGCAGACAGTTCGGGCTGGAAGTGGGAATTTTGTCGGCAATTGAAGGTAACAATTATCAAATCATGGCTGTAAAGTGTCCCGATGGGTCGATCGCCAAAGGACAAATCTATGATTTGGACAAAACCTTCTGCCTGGCCACAGCCCAGTCAAAAGAACCGCTGCACTTTGAGTCGGTGAAGTTTTTGTGCTTGGCCTTCAACACATCGGATCGCAAATTCAATAATGACCTGGCTTTCAACATAGAAGCCTACATGGGCATCTCTGTCATCGTGGCTGGGGAAGTCTACGGTACTCTCTGCTTCTGGAGTGCTCATCCCATGACAGAACCTTTCAGAGTGGTAGACAGAGAATTGGTGAAACTGATGGCTCAGTGGGTAGGTAGCGAACTAGAACGCCAGCAAGCGGGCATTGATTTAGCAAAAGCCAGGGACGAAGCACTGGCAGCCACGAGAGCCAAAAGTGAATTTTTGGCAACCATGAGCCACGAAATTCGTACTCCCATGAATGGAGTCATCGGGATGACGGGTTTGCTGCTGGATACCCGCTTAAGCTCGGAACAACGAGATTTTGTTGAAACTATCCGCAGCAGTGGCGATGCTTTGCTAACTCTGATTAACGATATTCTCGATTTCTCGAAAATTGAATCGGGTAAATTGGACTTGGAGGAGCATCCCTTTGATATCCGCACCTGCATTGAGGAATCTCTGGACTTGGTAGCTGCTAGGGCGGCACAAAAAAAATTGGAATTGGCTTATTTTATAGACAGTTCCGTGCCCGTAACGGCGATCGGGGACAGCACCCGCTTGAGGCAAATTTTAATCAATTTGCTCAGTAATGCCGTTAAATTCACTGAAGCGGGAGAAGTGGTGCTATCCTGTACTGCCAAAAAAAGGCCCAGAGTTGTAGCAAGTTCCAAACCACAGTCAGCATTTGATAGCGAAGAATCACAAATTGACCAAATCTACGAAATACAATTTGCGGTAAAAGATACTGGTATCGGTATTCCAGCCGATCGCATGGATCGGTTGTTTAAATCTTTTAGTCAAGTTGACTCTTCTACCAACCGCCACTACGGCGGTACTGGATTAGGTTTAGCAATTAGTAAGCGTTTATCGGAAATGATGGGCGGCAGGATGTGGGTGGAAAGTAGGGGCAATTTAGCTGGCAATCCTCCAGAAGATTTTAAACCGACAGTTTTGAATCGGGAATTGGGAGACAATGGCGAAGGACCAGAATTCAATGACATTGATACTCCAAGTAATCATCTAAAATCCAGTGGCTCTACTTTTTATTGCACGACAATCGCTAGATGTTGCCATAATTCCTTGCCCATTAATTTGAGCAATTCTCAACCCGAATTAGCCGGGAAGCGAGTCTTAATTGTCGATGATAATGCTACTAACCGTCAAATTTTGACTCTCCAAACTCAGTCTTGGGGAATGGTGCCGATCGCGGCTGCTTCTGCTACTTTAGCCTTAGATTGGCTCAGTGCAAAAGAACAGTTTGACTTAGCGGTTTTGGATATGCAAATGCCGGAAATCGATGGGTTGACTTTAGCATCAGAAATTCGGATGTTAGAGTCTGGGGAACAGTTGCCCTTAGTCATGCTAACTTCTATGGGCAGGCAGGAAATTAACTCTCCGGTGATGCAGCAGGTGAATTTTGCTGCTTTTTTGAACAAGCCGATCAAACAATCCCAACTTTATAATGTTTTAATCAATATTTTTGGGGAATCGAGCAGTGAAGTGAGAGTGCAGCGCAGTAGCGGAAGTTTATCCAAAAGTATACCCAGGATTGCCCAAGATTTGCCACTGCGGATTTTGTTGGCAGACGATCATTTGGTGAATCAGAAAGTGGGTTTACAGATTTTGCAGCGGATGGGCTATCGCGCTGATGTGGCGGGAAATGGCAAGGAAGTTTTGGAAGCTTTGCGCCGCCAGCCCTACGATGTGATATTGATGGATATGCAAATGCCGGAAATGGACGGCTTGGAAGCTTCGCGGCTGATTTGTCAAGAATGGGATGATGCTGCGAAACCTTGGATTGTGGCAATGACGGCCAATGCGATGCGGGGCGATCGCGAAGAGTGCATCGCTGCGGGAATGGATGATTATTTGAGCAAACCCATCCAAATTGACGAACTGGTTCGAGTTTTGAAGAGTTGTAAATCTCGATCGCCTATCGAGTTTGAGCGGTGGCAATCGATGATTTCTGTTAACTCAAATGCTGAAGAGATGGAGGGTACAAATCAATTAGAAGTGCGATCGAATGTGACTTTTGCCGAACCGCAACAACTGACAATTTCCCAGCCCAACATTGTGCCTACTCCATCTTTAGTATGCCAAGTCCCGTCAGACAATCAGAACTCCCTGAGTCGCAAAATTATTGAGGGACTGCGAGAAGTAGAAGCTTTAGAAGAGGCGATCGACATTTACATCGAAACAGCCCCCCAATTGCTAACAAGCATCTCTGAGGCCGTAAACAACGCCGATCCGCTCGCTTTGCGGCAGGCTGCTCACTCTTTAAAGTCGATTAGTGGCACTCTCGGTGCTTTTCAATTATTTGAGCTTTGCGAAGAACTAGAATTAATGGGGCGGATGGCGACAAATGCTAACCAGTCTTTGTCTGCAAAAGCCGATGGGGTTCTAGAAAAAGTTAAAGCCGAATATCAAATAGTAGAAGCAGCTTTGAAAGCAGAATTGCTCTACAGCCAGACATCTTGACTTCAGGGAGAAAATCATGCTCAAGACAGAGGAAGTCGATCGTCCAAATAGTATAACTTTTGGCAGTAAAGAAAATTCAAATCAAACAGGGCATAGCTAAATGAAGTTAAAGTCGATCGCCAAAACCAATCTATTATTAAGCAGCCTGATAATTAGCCTGGGATGGCAAACACTTCCCGCAGCAGCCGAAGCAGTTACCGATGCCCAAGTTTCGGCCCTGGTAGAAGCCCTGCGACAAGCTGCACCACCCCAAACCCCCAAGGACGGAATGTATAGTCAATGGCAAGTTTTACCGAACAATATTTCCCGTTGGGCCAAATTCTGCACCAAACAGGACTTAACGCCACAACAATTTGAGGCTGACGCGACAAAAGCCAAGTCAATTGTCACCTGCATAGCACGAGACTTACTGCGCGACGAGTACAAAGCTAGCAACAATAATGAATTGACTGCTATCCGTCGCGCTGCTTGTTGGTGGATGACAGGTGAATCGGCTGCTTGCAAAAGTGGCGCGACAGCTACCTATGCGGATAAAGTTGTGAGTGTTTATCAGCAGCAGCGGCCTAAAAAATAAAGTTATTCAACAGTTTTGTTTGACTTGGAAATAGAATTTCCATCGACAAATTTAGCAATTACCAATTATCAATTTTCTGATAATTGACAATGCGCGAAAAACTGGCAGCTTCCAAACTAGCACCACCAACCAAAACCCCGTCAATCTCTGGCTGAGCCATAACTTCATCAATATTTTCCGGCTTAACAGAACCGCCGTATTGAATTGGCACGTCAGGATTGCTCAATTTACTGCGAATCAAACCAATAACTCGGTTCGCTTCCTTAGTTTCGCAAGTATCGCCGGTGCCAATCGCCCAAATCGGCTCGTAAGCAATCACCAACTTAGTTTGATCGACATCAACCAAATCCTGTGCCAACTGAGAGAAAATGTGAGTTTCAGTTTCCCCTGCATCTCGCTGCTGCTTCGTTTCCCCGACACACAAAATCGGAATTAAATCATACTTCTGAGCGGCCTTCAGGCGCAAATTCACCGTTTCGTCAGTTTCACCAAAATATTGACGCCGTTCGCTGTGCCCGATGACGACGTAGCGAACCCCAAGTTCTGCGAGCATCGGCCCTGAAATTTCGCCGGTATAAGCTCCCGACTCTTGCCAATGAACATTCTGAGCACCGAGCCGCACCCGGCCACCGTGCAGATTTTTCGAGAGGACGGCTAATGAAGTGAAGGGAACGCAAAGCACGACTTCTCGTTCCTCCGGGGTTTCCGTCAAAGAGGAGGTGAATCCTTTAAGAAACTCTAGGGATTCAGCCCCAGTTTTGTACATTTTCCAGTTGCCAGCAATAACAATTTTCCGCACGGGTGACTCAGTAGCTCTGTGAACATTAGGAGAGGCAAGTTATAGTTTAAGGCTTTAGGGTACATTGCGATCGCCTATTGGCCAAATTCGATGCGAGCTTGCTCAACTAAGTCCACTGTGACAACTTCGGTGTCGGCTTCGCGGGCCAACTGTTCGATGCGGACGCGAGCTTTTCCCCGGACAAAGTAGGGAATATTTTTCAGCTTGGCCTTGGCTTCGGGTGTCCACTTTAAATCATCAGAGAATTCGGAATCGGGCATGGCGTTTTGGGCGATCGACTACAAGCCTTGATTTATCTGGCTTTGATGGCAAGGCTGGATGTATTAAATTTACCATAAGTGCGATCGGGCAGACATCGATGGCGAGAAGGATTCACTTGGTTTAATCTTTTATTTTAAATGATTTATATAGTATTTCAGAGGTTCCCAGCGACTAATTACTCTAAATTCTCTGCCAAACTTTTCAGATTTTGCCTCACACAAAGCTCTAAATTCGTACCATCCTTGCTGGCTAATTGATCTCGCAAGTTTGCGATTTTTAACCATACCAGACACGTTTAAATCTTCCCAAATAATAGTTTGATTCTCACTAACAACTTTGGTTGACAGTTTGTGCAAAAAGTCTTTGCGAGTATCTGCAATTTGATTGTGCAGTTTGGCTATCTGAATGCGAGTTTTGTTTCTACGTTTTGAGTCTTTGGGTTGCCGTGCTAGCTTTTTTTGAAGCCTGCGAATTTTTTAGTGTCAACTTAAGCCTGAAACCCTTGGTATATCTCGCTTTTACCTAAGTCTAGATCCCCCTAAATCCCCCTTAAGAAGGGGGACGAAAGAAAAGACTCCTGTCCCCCCCTTCTTAAGGGGGGCTAGGGGGGATCTAGATTTAATAGTCAAACAACAGTCTCTGACTGGGTTTGACCTTAAGTTGACACCTATGGGCATTGCCGTGTCCCTACAAGAGCTAGTACCTACATACCTGAAAAGTGGTGTATCTATCAAAAAATCGGGGCTATCCCGGACAATTCCAGAATAACCCCAATTACAGATTTCAAACTTTAGATTAAATCCAAAATCAATTAGGCAATAGTCGCCATTTTGACATCACTATTAGCCAACAAATTTTGCAATTCTTCCGCATCCACAGTTTCCTTTTCTACTAGCATATCTGCCAAGGCATTAAGGACGTGGCGATTACCAACCAGGACATCTTTAGCTCGTCGGTAAGCTTGTTCTACCAACAACCGAACTTCATTGTCGATCGCCGCTGCGGTTTTTTCCGAGAAATCCCGTTCAGCCATGATATCGCGACCCATGAACATATTTCCTTGTTGGCGACCGAGGGCTACAGGGCCTAGTATATCGCTCATACCGAAGCGAGTCACCATTTGCCGTGCGACTCTTGCCACTTGTTGCAAGTCATTGGAAGCGCCTGTGGTCACTTCTTCTTCACCGAAGACAATCTCTTCAGCAATGCGGCCGCCTAAAGCAACGGCCATTTGATTTTGCAAGTATGAGCGAGAATACAAGCCAGAATCCATCCGGTCTTCGCTAGGTGTGAACCAAGTCAAACCACCGGCGCGGCCGCGGGGGATAATGCTAATTTTTTGCACGGGGTCATAATCGGGCATGAGCGCACCGACTAGGGCGTGACCGGCTTCGTGGTAAGCTACCAAAGTTTTGCGCTTTTCGCTCATTACGCGGTCTTTCTTTTCTGGGCCTGCGAGGACGCGATCGATCGCATCATTGACTTCATCCATGGAGACTTCGGTCAAGTTGCGGCGGGCTGCCAAAATTGCTGCTTCGTTCAGCAGGTTGGACAAATCTGCACCAGTGAAACCAGGTGTGCGGCGGGCGATTTTTTCTAAGTCCACATCCTTGGACAAGGTTTTGCCGCGGGCGTGAACGTTGAGAATTTCGAGGCGACCGGCGAAGTCGGGGCGATCTACTACTACTTGGCGATCGAAGCGACCTGGACGGAGCAAGGCAGCATCCAGCACATCAGGACGGTTCGTAGCAGCAATAATAATGATGCCGGTGTTACCTTCAAAACCGTCCATTTCAGTCAGCAATTGGTTGAGGGTTTGTTCCCGTTCATCGTTACCACCGCCCATACCAGCGCCGCGTTGACGGCCTACGGCGTCAATTTCATCGATAAATACGATACAAGGAGCGTTGGTTTTGGCTTGTTCAAACAAGTCGCGGACGCGGGAAGCACCCACACCGACGAACATTTCGACAAACTCGGAACCGGAAATTGAGAAGAAAGGAACGCCTGCTTCGCCAGCGACTGCTTTTGCTAAGAGGGTTTTGCCTGTTCCGGGAGGGCCGACTAACAGCACGCCTTTGGGGATTTTGGCACCGACTGCGGTGAAGCGGTCTGCATTTTTCAGGAAGTCCACGACTTCGGCGAGTTCTAGCTTGGCTTGTTCGATGCCGGCTACGTCGCTGAATGTTACCTGAGTTTGCGGCTCCATTTGGACTCTAGCTTTGGATTTGCCGAAGTTCATGGCTTGGTTGCCGGGCCCGTTTTGGGCGCGTCGCACCAGGAAGAAGAGTCCGACCAACAGTAGAATTGGGAAGAAGAGGCTGCTGAGGGCTTTTACCCAGAAGCCTTCGTCGCTTTGCGGTAGAACGGAAATGTCTACGTTGTTTTTGGTCAGGATGTTGATCAGTTCTGGGTCGTTGGGCAAGTTGACGATCACTTTGTTGCCGTCTTGGGCTGTGACCAGGGCTTTGGTGCGATCGGAACTGATATTGATTTTGTCTACTCTCTTGCCTTCGACTTCCTGAATGAATTGACTGTACTTCCAAACTTCGCGGCTTGGGGGCTGTTTGTCAAAAAATGCGGTTGCTAAGGCAATGACTACAATAGCCAGAAGTGCGTACAGGCCAGCGTTTCTCCAGCGTTTATTCACTGAGGTGGATCTCCTAATTTTTAGTCCCTGTGATTTGGGAATTTTTATTTATGTTCATCAATCTTAACGTAATTGTAACTTGTTTTTGGTTGGCTGGAATCTCGGCTGTGGGCGATCGGCTGCTCATGTCCTAGCCTAGGGCTTCTAGCTCATCCTCACAGTAGGCTTCTCTCAATATTTGGTTGGGGGTATCACAATTAGTGTTTTTTGTCAACTGCTATAGGAATACTGTTGGGAAGTTTAATTGCTCAATAGTATCCAGAGGAAATAGTGCTAATGCTGCTTTCTATCTAAGATAATCCTGTGTATGCCCAAAGACTTTGTATAAAATAGTATAGATGATTCTGGGAACAGCCACCATAGGTATTCGTCTGATAGCAAACGACCTATATTAGTAACTTGGTGGTAACAACTAGGATAAAATATTCAGTGTATGACTTAGCACTAAAGTAGGGACGGGATGTAGGGTGATGTGCCCAAACTTCCTTTAGACAATACTAACTATCGCCAGCATCCAGAATCAAATTATTTCCAACCAATCACCTTTGACCCATGGCAGAAACACTTGGCTCTCTCTGCGATAAATTGACAATTGTCAAATTGAAACAGTGGCATTCCGAAGACGAAATCAGACTCAAGAGCCTTGCGGTTCAAGAAAAACAGCTTCAGGAGGAAATCAACGAATTTATTAGTGCTGCTATAGGTGGGCAAATTCCGAGCGATCGCCTGATTTTTGCGTCAAATAAAGTTTATAAAAAAGAAGGCAATTATGTACCTGATGTCGGTGGTAGCATCGGCGAAATCTTCTCCGAACTCGCTCAAGTTAACTGCAACTTGTGGCACGAACAAGAAAAAGTGTATGAATTTGAAAAAGTAGCTGTAACAGAAAAAGATTTAGTAGTCAAACAGCTAGCCATCCTGAACTTGCAACGGAATAAGTGCATAGACGGCATAGACAAAAATTTCCAAGCACTTGTAGAAAAACTCAGCTATCATAAATAATTAAAGATTTTTGGAGGTCAATCAATGCACTTAGGTCATCGCAAAACTTGTCGAGTCTGCGGTTCTTCAGCACTCACCCCAGTGATTAATTTAGGCGAACAGCATTTACAAGGTTCATTTGTCAAACCAGGAAAAGAAGAACCACCCCTCCGCAAAATTGCCCTTTCTCTAGTACGCTGCGATCCAACCAGAGATGAAAAAGCTTGCGGTTTATTACAAATGGAACATACCGTACCGCCAGAAGTTTTATATTCTGCCTACTGGTATCGTTCCGGTACAAACCAAACCATGCGCAGTCACTTACAAGGAATTACTGAAGAAGCAGTATCGCTGATTGGTAAAAGCAATGCTCGCGTTTTAGATATTGGCTGCAATGATGGTACTTTATTGAAGTGTTATCCCCAAGAATTTATCAAATTTGGTGTCGATCCGTCTGACGTAGCCCAAGAAATAACCGGAGATATTACTGCAATTCAAGACATTTTTCCTTCAGAAGAACTCACCAAGGTTTTGCAAGGCGAACAATTTGACATTATTACATCGATCGCCATGTTTTATGACCTTGAAGATCCAGTAAGCTTCTGCAAAGAAATCAAAAAAGCGCTCGCTCCTGCTGGTTTGTGGGTCTTTGAGATGTCCTATATGCCATCCATGCTCAAAATGAATTCTTACGACACAATTTGTCACGAGCATTTGGAATATTATAGTTTAGCTGTACTGGAATATATTCTCAAACAAGCTGATTTGAAAATAGTAGATGCCGTCCTGAATGACAGCAACGGCGGTAGCATTCGTTGTTATGCCACGCATCTTGATAACTTTGCCTTCAAGAAACAAGAAGCTTTGACACGTATCAAGCTATTACGTCAGACAGAATTTGATTTGGAGCTGGATACGGACAAACCTTATAAGCATTTTCAAGACAGGATCAACGTGCATAAAGAGCAGTTACTTTCGCTGCTAAAAATGCTGAAAAAAGAAGGTAAGAGCATTCACATTTACGGTGCATCGACTAAAGGCAATACAATTTTGCAGTGGTGTGGAATTGATAATCGAATTATAGATGTAGCAGCGGAAAGAAACCCAGATAAATATGGTGCTTATACGCTCGGTACTGACATTCCGATTGTCAGCGAAGCGGATTCTAGGGCAATGAAACCGGATTATTATTTAGTCTTGCCTTGGCATTTTAAGGAAGAATTTCTCAAGCGCGAGCAAGAAACACTCAACAGCGGTGTAGGTCTAATTTTTCCTTTGCCTAACCTGGAAATTATCAAATACTAAGCGGACACAAAAGAGAATCAACCTATGACACATTTTTTCATTCATAACAGTTTTCAGAGCGGTGATGTGATTTTGACAAGAGCCCTCATTCAGGCTGTGAGAATTAGTTTCCCGGCGGTAAAAATTACCCTAGAGTGCGATGAAGTATCTGCTTATCTTTGGGATGATTTAGATTTAGCGATCGCCTTTTTTCAAGACGGCGAATACAAAGGCACAAAACCCACGCCAAACTGCCCTGCGGATGCCATATTTGTCAATACATGGTTTGGGGTTTTTGATGATATTTTGAAACTCTACGGTATGACGTACCAAAATAACGTTCATACCTTTAATCGCCAGATGTATCAGTACAGACTGAATCATAAATATCTCCTGCCGATACCGATTCACACTCCCACAATTAACTTCTTTGGGCAGAGAGAGCCGGAAATAGAAGTTAGAGCCAACAGTATCTTGGTAGAAAACGGGGAAGTTTTCTCGAATCAAAGCTATTTTTATTTAAACGAACACCTCAAACAAATAGCAGCGGATTTTCCTGAACTCAATTTTTACTGTTCGGCTCCACCTAAATCCCAGGCGGCAAATCTTGTAGATTGCAGTGGCATGAATCTGAAGCAATTGTCGCAAATGGGAGACAAATGTATTGGTTTGTTGATGAAAGGAAGCGCTATCAACGCCGCTTGCCAAACGGAGATTAATCGATATAAACCTCGTTGCATTGTGGGCTGGGACTTAGCCGAGAAACTTTGGGACAACTTGGAAAATCCGGTGGTTTATGCCAAGAATTATGCCGAACTCCAACAATGGCTGGGCAAGATAGTTGAAGAGATTAGTTTATCTACAGGAGAAGCTAAAACAGCAAATATTTGGGTTACTAGGGAATCAAAATTTCAGACAGCATCAGCAAGTAAAGAGAACGATAACTTGCAGGATAAAATTTTGATTGTCTCCCACAAAGAAAAACAATGCGGCGTGCAGCAGTATGGTTTAAACATAGCAAAAACCCTGGAAAAATCCACTAAATACTGTTTCGTATATGCCGAGTGTTCCAGTTCCGAAGAGTTGTTGGAGAGCGTCAAAAAGCTCAAGCCAGTAGCAATTATTTACAACTATCATCCCTTGACTTTAAGTTGGGTCAATCCAACTATTCTTCAATCTATCAATGTGCCACATATAGGCATTATTCATGAAGTTACTCAGCGCATCGCCGATGTATCAAATGATTCACTTTTTCAATACCATATAGCTCCCGATCCGACTTTAGAACTGAAGAATCCAATTGTATTTAAAACGGGAAGAATCGTATTGCCCTACAGGAATAATCACAAATTACCAGAGATCGTAACTATTGGTAGTTTTGGATTTGGACTGGAAGGAAAAGGATTTGAGAAGGTGATTGCTACTGTACAGCAAGAGTATGATGAGGCATTGATTAGGCTGCATATTCCCTTTGCAACTTTTGCGGATGCTGATGGAAGTCAAGCAGTAGCCATAGCAAAAAGATGTCAGCAGGCGATCGTCAAGCCTGGTATTAAACTGAGTTTAAGTCACGATTTTCTCACTCAAGAGCAATTACTGGATTTTCTGGCACAAAATACGCTCAACGCATTTTTTTATGAAAGATATGATAATCGTGGTATCTCTAGCACCATCGATCATGCCCTGGCTGTAAAAAGACCGATCGCCATTACAAAAAGCAATATGTTCAGACATATTGTTTCAGCAAAGCCTTCAATTTGTATAGAAGATTCCAGCTTGAAACAAATTGTTGATAACGGTATTGCACCGCTGGTGCCATTTTACAATGAATGGAGCGAAGCTAATTTCATTTTGGATTATGAGCGTATACTTGCTCAAGTATTAGAAAAGCCACAGAAGTCGCACAGCCAGAGGTATTTAGATGTTGGGATTCCCAATGTAACATCATTCAATCGGATCTTGGATGATGCGGCGCGATCGCAGTACCAACCTATCATCGATCAGTTATTTGCGCTAGTTCCTGAGATGATGGTGCGTAAAATACCAGCAGCGAATATTCAGCAAGCCTTTATATTGGATACGGTGCAAAAATTTGCCTCCCAATTCATCAAACCTAAGATTTTATGCGTGGGCAGTTATGAAGATAGTGCTGCTGCTGCCTTGAAGCAAATCGGATACCACTTGGAAGAAATTGATCCGGCGATCAACTGCGATCTGAATGTGTATTTCCAAAAGCCGTCTACTATCAAAGGGAGCTATGATATTATTTTTTCCACCTCGGTGGTGGAACACGTTGAAAATGACGAGTTGTTTTTGATCCAAATTGCTGAACTTCTTGCACCGGGAGGTGTTGCTATTTTAACGTGCGATTATAATGACCAGTATAAACCGGGCGATCGCATTCCCGGCGTAGACTTTCGTCTTTACACTCAAAAAGACTTCAAACAACGACTGCTTCCTTTATTGAAAAATTGTGTTCTCCCTGATGTTCCGCAGTGGGATTGTCCGAACCCCGATTTTATCTATGAAGGATGTCGTTATACATTTGCCACCTTTGTTTTTCAGAAAAATAAACTGTGAACGCTCTTATTTTTGGTGCTAACGGACAAGATGGATACTATCTCCATCAGTTGTGCAAAGCTAAAGGAATTAAACCTTTAGCTGTATCGCGATCGGGAGATTGGATGCGTGGCGATGTGTCTGACTACAAACAGGTTGAGGAGTTCGTAAAAGAATACCAACCAACCTATGTATTTCACTTAGCGGCTAAATCAACAACACGACACGATGCGCTGTTTGAAAATCATGCAGCAATTTCGACAGGTACACTCAATATTTTAGAAGCGGTTTACAAGCATAGCGCCAATTCTAAAGTTTTTATTACAGGTAGCGGTGTTCAGTTTCATAATGATGGCAATCCCATTTCTGAAGATACTTGTTTTGAAGCAAGTAGTCATTATGCCGTTGCTCGAATCCAATCAGTTTATGCTGCTCGATATTACAGAACTCTGGGTATCAAAGCCTATGTAGGATATTTATTCCATCATGAAAGCCCTCTCAGAAAGCCAAATCATGTCAGTCAAAAAATTGTACTTGCTGCTAAGCGCATTGCTCGTGGATCTGAGGAAAAAATTCAGATGGGCGATGTTAATGTAGAGAAAGAATGGACCTTTGCCGGTGATGTAGCAGAGGGAATGATGACGCTAGTAGAACAGGAAAATGTTTTTGAAGCTGTCATCGGTTCGGGTAAAACTCATTCTATCAAAGATTGGATAGAAATGTGCTTTTCCCACCTCGGTTTAGATTGGACAGGCTATGTAGAGCAGGCGGAAAATTTTCAGCCTGAATATCAGCGATTAGTATCCAATCCGGCGCTAATGCACAGCCTAGATTGGCATCCCAAGATTGACCTGCGCCAACTCGCAACTATGATGCTAGAAACCCTATAAAATTACCGTCTCAATTTAGAGCTTTCCATGATGAAACAATTATCTCACCCAGCTTCTTACCCCTATAAACCGATGCACAAGCATTACGGTTTTGCATTTTTTAATCCACAGCAAATATTGTCCTATCTGCCCACAGCAAAAAATCTCAAAAATAGCGAACCAAACTGCATAATTACATGGTTCACTACTGGGGAAGGTGAGATGTTGCTGCAAAATAATCCTGACATTGACCAAGTTGTGGTTATGGAGGGCAGCGCGAAATCTCTGGAAGCTCAGATACCACGTTGGCAAACAGAACGTTCTTGGTCAGGTTTTTTCACTGCTGAATTCCCACAAAATAATTCCGGTCAGCGCATTTTGTTGGCACAACTTGGCTCAAATGGAGATTGTCTTCATGCAACTACCTTGGCGAGACAAATTAAGCATGATTATCCGAATTGTCATTTGACTTGGGCAATTTCATCAATGTGCCGAAGTATGATAGAAGGTAATCCCTTTGTGGATGAAATTTGGGAATTTCCTGCTAGGAATTGGTCGGAAATTGTGGCTGCTTGGTATGACCTAGAAAAAGAGGTACAGGTGCGCCTCAGTCGCGGCGAATTTGATGAAGTATTTTTGACGCAGGTGAGCCCGAACAACTATCAAAATTATGATGGAACTACTAAAGCCTCTCTTTTTCGAGGCTATCCCAAGCCGATTACGGTGCCGATTCAGAATATTTTGCGCCTCCGAAGTGATGAGATTGAAAGAGTTCGCAATTTTGCAGAACATCACAATTTACTGAAACGCAGTCATGTAATTTTATTCGAGTATACGAGTAGTAGCAGTCAGTCTTTTGTGAAGCCAGAATACGCTTTGTCTGTTGCTCAAGGGCTAGTGTCTCGCTTACCCGATTGCACTATTATTCTGTCATCTCACATTAAAATTACCACAGGAGATACACGTATTATTGATGGTAGTGTATTGACGCTACGGGATAATGCGGAGTTAACTAAGTATTGCTCTCTTTTAATTGGCTGTTCGAGTGGCGTAACGCAGATAGCATTAACAGATTGGGCCAAACCATTACCGATGATTCAGTTGTTGCTAGCATCTACATCAGTATATGCTTCGATCGCCCACGATCGGGAATATTCGCAACAGTCATCGGAGCAAGTTTTAGAAATGACGGCTTGCCCAATTGAACAGGTAGTAGAATGTGCTTACACTGCTCTGATTCAAGGATTTTCCGCAGCGCGAAGCCGATTTAACCAAGAAATCCCGCTAAATTTTGACTTCTATTTGACCTTGATTCGTCAGGCTCTATTGCAAAATGGGGAGTATGTTAAAGCGGCGCGATCGCTATTATATACCGCAGAGCGATACGGCTGGCACGAACAGCTAAAAACCTTTGTCAAAACTGAGTTGCTGACCAAAACAGACATAACTCAAAATATTATGTTAATTACTGATGAAAATTATACTCAGTTATTACAACAGTTGATTTCAGGCTGGGATTCGCGCCAATTAGCTTTATCACATCAAAACTTGACCATGAAAACATCTTCTCAATTTGAATTTCCGAAAATTTTGCCGCTCTCGCCAAGCAATAAAAGACCTTTTTGGTCGGTGATGATACCGACCTATAATCTGAAGGAAAAATATCTCGAACAAACGCTCAGGAGTGTTATTGAACAAGCTCCCTTTCCCGATGAAATGCAGATTGAAGTTGTCAACGATCATCCGAGTCAGTCAGTTCAAGCTGAGATAGCAGCAATTATCAAAAAAGTGGCTGGCGATCGCATCAAATTTTATCGTCATTCTGAAACTAATGTTGGCCAAACTGCCATTTTTAATATTTGCATTCAGCAAGCACGCGGTCAATGGGTGCACATTCTGCACGATGATGATTTTGTCAAGCCTGGATTTTATAGCAGCCTTCGAGGAGCGATCGAACAACAATTAACAATTGGTGCTGCTTTCTGTCGCTGTCTCCATGTGAATGAAGAAAATGCGCCTTTATGGTTATCACCTTTGGAAAGGGAAACTCCTGGGATTTTAACTGACTGGATCAAAAAACTGGCTGTGTATTCTTGGATTGCGGCGGCTTCTATGGTAGTTAAGCGTAGCGTTTATGAGGAGTTGGGTGGATTTTGTCCCCAGGCTGGTGCTGCTGCTGATTGGGAAATGTGGAAGCGAATTGCAGTGTATTATCCGATGTGGTATGAGCCTCAAACTTTTGCTTGTACGCGGATCAACTCTTCATCATGGACATCTCGCTTATTTCAAGCGGGTGAAAATATTGCAGAGGCTAGAAAGGCGATCGAAATTTCTCAATCTTATTTACCTCAAGAAAGCGCTGAGGAATTATCAAATCAATCCAGAGAGCATTATGCGATCGAAGCTTTGAAAATGGCCCATTCCATGATTGCTAAAGGAGACCAAAATTCAGCGATCGCCCAAATTAAAGAAGGATTGAAATGCAGCACCTCTGCCAAAGTAATTAACTTACTTCCGGCTGTATTCTTATCTAGTGAAACTGTACAAAAACCGAGTAATACAGAAGCGAAACCTGCGCTAAAAATTATCATTGACGGCGTAATGTTTCAGATTCACAAGTCTGGAATTACCCGTGTCTGGCAATCATTAATTACAGAATGGGCAACTCAGAATTTCAGCCAGCACATCCTCGTACTCGATCGCAATGGAACTTTTCCCAAAATTGCCGGGATCAATTATCGGCAAGTCCCAGCTTATGACTATAGTAATACTGAAGGCGATCGCGAAATGTTGCAGCAAATCTGCGATGAAGAACAAGCGGATTTGTTTATTTCCACTTACTATACCACACCGCGATCGACACCATCTGTATTCATGGCTTACGACATGATTCCAGAAGTCATGGGAGCTAATCTAGCTAACCCAATGTGGACAGAAAAATATCATGGTATTCGTCACGCTTCTGCATACATAGCGATTTCGGAAAATACTGCCCGCGATTTAGTCAAATGCTTTCCTGAAATTTCTCCTGAGTCAGTAACAGTAGCATATTGTGGTATTGACAAAGGATTTTCGCCCTTAACCTTTGTCGAAGTTAATCAATTTAAGATGAAATACGGCATCTCAAAACCGTACTTTTTGTGGGTGGGCGATCGCATCGGATTTAACGGTTATAAAAATGCTCTGTTGTTTTTCAAAGCCTTTGCTCAATTAGACAATAAACATGACTTTGAAATAGTCTGCGTAGGCGGTAACTCAGTATTAGAAACAGAGTTAAAAGCATACACTTCTGACATCAACTTTCACCTACTAAAACTGAGCGACAACGAGTTAAAAAGCGCTTATTCCGGTGCTATAGCATTAGTTCAAACATCAAAATATGAAGGTTTTGGATTGCCAATTCTGGAAGCGATCGCCTGCGGATGTCCAGTGATTGCCTGTAAAAATAGCTCAATTCCTGAAGTGGCTGCTCAAGCAGCTTTGTATGTGAACTCAGAAGATGTTGCAGGATTGAAACAGGCACTAATTGAAGTTCAAAAGCCTGAGATTCGCCAATCCTTAATTTCTGCTGGTTTGGAACAAGCTAAAAAATTCTCTTGGTCAAAAATGGCCAAAATAGTTAGTGATGCTTTGATACGAGCCTGTGATACCCAACAACAAATACCTGCTATTTCGAGTGAGAATCAAACTTCTTTATCAATCATTATTGAGCAATATCATAAAAATTCTGCAAATCCAAATCTCCTAGAAAATGCCCGCCTAGCTAGAAAAAGAATTGCAGAAAACTGGCTGAATTTAACTGCCGAACAGCTTGCCAGCGCCTATGCAGGTGAGGCGGGCAAACAGCACCTGTTGCTGCTAAATAGCGAAATTAAAGATGAACCGCTAACGGATACAGAAGAGACTTTGGTCAGTGAACTAACAGCATATATTGCTAAAGGATTTAATGAGCCGAAAGCTATTAATTACCTGCTAGCAGCCATGCTGTACCGACGCGCCGATCAATTGCATATCAAGTACGATCGCGCTCAAATCCCCAACTGGTTCGCCAACGACTATCTCAAATTTATGTTTGCCTCTCCCAGTTTGTTTCAAACAGTTGGAGAAGCTGACAATTACTATCAATTCATCCAGGCTTGGGTGAATTACATCCATAGCAATATTTTCAAAAATCCCGAATCACAACTTTGGCAAAATATTGCTTTCTTTTTCTCCCAAGCTGCTAACTTTATCCCGCTGTACTTCACAACGGCTAACCTGCGGGAACTTTACACCAAACGGGCAGAAATTATCGAGTTTTCGCTAAAAAATCGCGGGAGTTCTATTGATTGTATCTTCCCAGGTCGATCGCCCAATCGAACCAAAATCCGCCTCGGCATCATCAACGACCATTTCACACCCCAAACTGAAACCTTCGCTACAATCCCGGTTTTCGAGCATTTAAACCGCGACCAATTCGAGATTATTCTCTATGCGCTCAACACCAACGGACACCCATTAGAACAGTATTGCCAAAGTCGTGCAGACAAGCTAGTTACACTCCCCACAGACTTTGCATCTCAAGTCCAAACAATTCGCGCCGATGACTTAGATATCCTGTTTTTTGGTACGAATTTAACTGCTGTTAACAAACCCTTGGTTTCACTAGCAATGCACCGTTTGGCGCGGGTACAAACGACATCTTTCTGTTCCCCAACTACCACGGGAATCAGGCATATGGATTACTACATTGCCGGAAAATTTACGGTTCCTGATGCCAGCTATCAAGAACAATATCGAGAACAATTAGCCGTTATGGAAGGCAGCGGTTTTTGTTTCAAATATGCAACGGAATCGGAAGTGGCGACAGTTAAGCCTACCCGCCCAAGTCTCGGTATTTCCGACAAAACAACTGTTTTTATCTCCGGTGCAAACTTCTACAAGATTTTGCCGGAATTGAGAGAAACTTGGGTCAAAATTTTAGCAGCAGTACCCGATTCTATCTTGATTTTATATCCCTTTGGCCCGGCTTGGACTCGCAGTTATCCCGCCACACCTTTTGTCAACAATTTGAAAGCTGTATGTGCTAAATATGGTGTTAATAATAACCGTTTGTGTTTTGTAAAACAACTGCCTAGTCGCGCGGATGTGAAAGAGTTTTTGCAGCTAGCAGATGTTTATCTCGATTCCTATCCTTATGCGGGTGCAACATCGTTAATCGATCCTTTGCAAGTAGGATTACCGACGGTGGTTGTGGAAGGAAATGCTTTGCGGTTTCGGCAAGGGGCGGCGATGTTGCGGGAATTACAAATGCCTGATTTAATTACTAATAGCGAAGCTTCTTATATTCAGTTAGCTGTTACTCTCGGTACTAATCCTGAATTGCGGCAGCGGTACCGGCAGGAAATTCAGCAGAAAATGCAGGGCAATCCGGCTTGTTTTGATAGTGTTGCATATTCGGGGGCGATCGCCAAATTATTTCAACAACTCTTTGGCAAATGGCAAACCAGCCACCAAGCAGCATCCCGCATCCTACAGGATAGCATTCCCAAAGCGGCCACTTTGGGCGATCGCCTATCCCATACCCTCCAGTTATATGAAACCAATCCATCAAACACCTCAGCCATCTCCGAGTTGCGTCAAATCCGCAAAGAAATAGCCGAATTTTGGCTAAACGTTGCCGTTGACAATCTAGAAAATACCTACAAAAGCAACCCCGGCAAAAACTACAAAAGCCTGCTTTCCTCCGGCTTTCAACATCAACCAATGAGGGAAGAAGAACAAAGATTTTTGCAGCAATTAATCCAAATTAGCAAAGGATTAGTACATCCCCAAGCTCTGAATGCTCTGCTAGCCGCCATGCTATATTTCCCACCGGGAACCATGCGAATCCCTGAAGCTAGGAACCGTTTACCCCAATGGTTAATCGGCGATTACGAACAAGTTTTTGAGCCCGAAACCGCTGTGAATTCCGAATCGAGTTCTGACTTACTAGCTCAATACATTCAATCCCCACAATTTGTCAATCAATTATTAGGATGCGTCAATCTCTACCGCATTGATTCATCAGACGCATCGGTAGTTTTGGAACTCCGCCAACTTCGCCGACAATTGGCTGATTTTTGGCTAACTGTTGGGCCAGAAAAATTGCCAACTTTGTATCAAGGCGAAGTTCGCAAAGCATATCAAGCAATACTGGGATGTGGCTTGCAAACAGAACCAATGAGTGAAGCCGAACAGCAGTTTTTGCAGCAGTTGACTGAAATTAGCAAAGGGCTGGTGCATCCGCAAGCTATCAATGCTCTGTTGGGTGCGATGTTGTATTTTGTGCCCGGTAAAATGCGGATTCCCGATGCTAATACTCGTTTACCCAAGTGGTTGTTTGACGATTATGACCGGGTTTTTGAAAGTGCCTTTGCTCAAACAGAAAAAACTGTAGTCAAAGAAGACTATCTACCGCAGTTTTTGGCTCGATTAACTGGTGCTATCAATCTTTATAAAATAGACAATACGGCTGAACCAGTGTTAGCCGATTTGCGGGAAATTCGCAAGCAAATTGCTGATTTGTGGCTGAGTGTCTCTGAGGAGCAACTGGAACTTTTGTACCGGAGCGATTTTGGTAAAGGTTATAAAGCAATTCTCGCTAGTGGGTTTATTAATGAGCCGTTGCATGAAACGGAACGTGCTGTTTTTAATTCGTTAGTTGCTGAGTTGAGTAAAGGGTTTGGAAGACCTAAAGTTGTGAATTATTTGTTAGCTGCGATGCTGTTTTGTCGCGCTGGACAGTTGCGGGTTGAGGATGCGAATAGCTGTTTGCCTTCGTGGTTGTTGACGGATTATGAGCAGTTTATTGGTGCTTCTATCAAGGTGGCTGTTGGGTGATTAAGTTCGCTGTTTTTGAGATTTGGGATTGGTTGCTAATCTCAAATCTCTGGATTTAAACGAACCGCGAAGGCGCGAAGGACACGAAGGAAGAGTATGGAAGGGAAGAGAGGATAAAGGGTTGAGTAATTATTGTTGATATTCGTAGTAGTTCAATTCAACACAAGTTCTGGCTGTTTAGTCTCAAACAAAGGACGTGTTACTTGACGGATCAGCACTGTTTCTAAACTGCCTTCTATTACATTTTCTGCTTCTATTTCTAACTCGCCCCACAACAATCGCTCTCCTTGATTTGGCACTTTACCCAAATGGTGAATCATGAATCCAGCTATTGTTTGATAAGCGTCGCTAATTGGTAGTTTTAATCCCAGTTGTTTGTTGAGTTCTGTCACTTCCCATACCCCAGAAATGAGTGCTGAATGTGCGTCTTTTTGCACGAGAGTTGTCTGGGGAGGTGATAGTAGAGGTGGAGACTGATGGCTGGTAATTCTACCTGTCAGCAGTCGTACATTAGCGTTGAGAATTGCCAGCAAGGGCCACAGCAAGTAGGAGCAGATTTTTAGGGGACGGATCAGTAGTAAAGCGGTGCGTTCAGGGGCGTGGGATGCTAATACTTTGGGGATGAGTTCTCCTAATACTATCTCTATGTATGTTACTAAGATGAAAGCGACTGGAACTGCGATCGCATGAGCCGTTAGCATCGCCGGAAAATGACCGAGGGGCAATTTGCCGATCCACGGTTCGATCCAATGCACTGTTGCTCCCTCGCCTAGCCAACCTAGTAGCAAACTGCCAGCAGTTGTGCCTGTTTGGGTGACTGATAGGTAATGGGGGATGTCGTTTTGAGCTTGGTGGACGAGTTCGGCGGATGCGGCGGTTTTTGGAGAGTCTGACAACTGCGCGAGTTGACGGATTTGATGTCTGTCTGCTGATACTAAGGCCAATTCTGACGCCACAAAAAAGGCGATTAAGAGTGTTAAGCTCAGCAACATCGACAATCTCAGCAGTGTTTGGGCGACTTCTATTTCTAGGGAAGTAATACTGTTCAAAGTAGATAGATAATATGATAAAGGTTGTCTGCTAATTCCTTAATTTTAGCTAATATTTTAAATGGGTTGACCCCCTTCTTGTTTCGGATATCCGCACCTAACCTACTTTTTACCCATTACCCCCGATCGATTACCCATTACCTGTTTTCATTTAAAACGGCACTCCCCTGGGAATTATCTGTTACTTCTCGCAGGGATTCAATTTCTGTAAATGTCTTTTCTGGATCTATTTTTAAGCCTCCTTGAATGTAATTTAATTTGACTTCTTCCAATAAATCTGACAGCAGCGACTGCAATTCTCCTAGGGTTTTTTCATCCTGCAATTCTCGTCGCAAGCTTTGATTGAATTCTTGACTAAAATTATCGATGATTTTTCGACCCTTATCATCTTCGTAAGTATTGGCTACTACATCTACCGCTGTTTTCGCTAGATAATTTGCTAGTTGTTCTGTCATTTCGGGGGGCAAGATATTAACAGGCGAAAAAGTTTGTAGGATTTGATAAAAATCTGATTGTTTGATTGTCGATTCTAAATTGTGGTGTAGCAAATCTTCTAAACCGGGTTGCACTTGCGGTAAAACTTTGTAAATTGTCAGTTCCAAAATCCGGTTGGTAATTTGTTCGATCGTGTTTTCTTGGTTGACGTGCAGGTATGGTTGCTGCTGTAGCAGCACGCGGGCTGCGTCGCCTTGTTCGATCGAACTTTGGGCCTGATTGATCAACCGCACCATCATGTATTCCGACATGGTATCGGCTAAATAAGCCACTGGTTCGTAGGTGATTTGAGCAACTGCGCGATCGAGATTGACCAAACCCGACTTGTGGAGGCGCACCAAAACCGGCAACATCCGCCACCCTTGCCATATCGGAAGTAGCAGAAAAACTTCGTACCAGCGCCGCAGTACAAAATCTAACCAAGTTACCCCCGGTTTCCGGCGTTGGTGAAAAAGAGTTTTGATTAAAAACTCAACCCCAAAAAAACAGATAAAAAAGGCATCAATCCGCCAAAACCCGTCAGCGGTTTTTAAGTATTCGGAATTGGGCAAACTTGAATCAATGCCTTTGAAAGGGTCGTAAGCTTTCACTAAACTGGGGAAGAAACTCAGATAGAAAGGGCGCAACTTAAGGTAAGTGAAATTAAACAGTACCAGTCCGAAATTTACCACAGCTACCAAGGCGCTGAGTTTTGCCCAGGAGATTGCCCTTGTAGATATTTTTTGGGGGGTGTCGTTAACAATTGTGTTTGAATCTGACATTACAGTAATTTGGGAAATTTGGCTAATGGTTAAATCTATCTTGTGGCCGACGCTAAAAAAATCTTGAAAGCTTAAAATCTGCTTGTCAACGATAAGTAAAGGAAACTAAATGCCGTGACTTTAAAAACAGTCTTATCGCTACTCAAACAAACTTTTACTGAATGGCAAGAAGATAAAGCGCCAACTCTAGCAGCAGCCCTAGCGTATTACACTGTGTTTTCTCTGGCTCCGCTGCTAATTATCGTGATTGCGATCGCGGGTTTAGTCTTTGGTGCCGACGCAGCCCAAGGCCAAATCGTCGCCCAACTCCAAAGTTTAATCGGTAAAGATGGTGCCCAAACTGTCCAAGAGTTGATCGTCAAAGCCTCGGAACCCAAATCGGGAATGATTGCTACGTTAGTCGGCGTTGCTACCCTGTTGTGGGGTGCTTCCAATGTTTTTACTAATCTCAAAGAAGCCCTCAATACTATTTGGAATGTTAAACCAGCCCCCGGACGAGGCATTTGGGGATTCTTGCAAGACCGCGTATTGTCTTTTGCCATGATTTTAGGCATAGGTTTTTTATTGCTAGTCTCTTTGGTAATTAGCGCTCTTTTAGCAGCAGTCAGCTATTGGTTGAACGGCTTGCTACACTTACCAGTCGGTATTTGGCAGATTGTGGACTTTGCCATTTCTTTTGGTGTAGTCACGCTGTTGTTTGCCTTAATTTACAAACTATTGCCCGATGTCGATCTTGCTTGGAACGATGTTTGGATCGGTGCCGCTATCACCTCCGTGTTGTTTACGATCGGCAAATCCCTAATTGGAATTTACCTTGGTGGTAGCGGTGTCGCCTCTACCTACGGTGCTGCTGGCTCCTTCGTGATTATCTTACTTTGGATCAATTATTCAGCTCAGATACTATTTTTAGGTGCTGAGTTTACCCAAGTTTGGGCTAACCGATATGGTTCCCTGATGCTGGCAAAACGCCAGCATTTGCTCAACAACCAAGAGCAACCATCCTCGCCACCCTCTAAGCGCAAGAATTCTTAATATCAAAGATATCAGAGCCGAAAAAATGGGATGGATGGCTACCTTGAAACCCATATCAGTTGGGATAGTCTGGCCTTGGTCATCACCAAATTTTCGACTCAAGGCGATGCCAAATTTACCCATAAACTTGACCTAACGAACACTTAGTAGTATCACTGGATATGGTTGAAGCCTGTTTATCTTGATCCCTGTCCCTACTATTCGGTGATGACGAAAAAATTCGAGGTTTTCGTCACCCCCAATTTCCACTGCCGAACTAATCCCCAATCCATTGACAGGGATATTTCAACCAGAACTGATATCAGGAGGTACTTTTGTACGCACCAGAACATCTGGGAAGCCATCTGCTCCCTATGTCCGACCAGGAGCTAATTCGTCTGTGGGTAAAGCGCCAATCCCCCCGCTATCGGCGCTTTAGCTGGCAGGCTGCCAATTATTTTAGAGCGTTTGTAGAAAAACCGCTGGCACAAGTTAGTCTCACAGATATCCACACTTTCGCCGCTGCCATGAGAGCCCGGAAACTTGCACCCCGTTTCTACAAGCAAACCTTGGTAGCGCTGAAATCGCTGTTCGCCTTCGGCCAGCAAACCGGAATTTTGTCCGCCACACTCCCCCTTTACGGGTGGCCGGTTGTGGGCCGGTATCGCTTCAAACGCCTGCGTTTTCAACTGTCTTGGGGTTTCTTAATCTGTTTGTGCTTTTTCTTCGGTCGAATGACTCCCAGACTGTGGGGGCAATCTATCTTGGCAGAAACTGCGCCCACCCCAAAACGTCTACCATCCGTTGCAGCCATCGATTCACCAAACCCAGGAGATAATCGCAGCGGGTATGATGAGGCATCAGAAACACCAACGCGGAATTCACCAGACCAAGAAGAGGATAGCATCGGGCGCGATCGTCGAGTCAAAGCCTTTCTGGATACGATTGCCAGCGCCGAAGGCACGGCTACTCCCGATGGCTACCGCACCCAGTACACAGGCACTAAATTTGTCAGCTTTCAAGATCATCCCAGAGAAATGAGGTGCGGCCGTCGCTACGGTAAAAAACTCTGTTCCGATGCAGCAGGGCGATATCAGTTTCTCAGCACCACTTGGGACAGGTTCGCCAAAAAATTTCGGATCAAGGATTTCAGCCCGGAAAATCAAGACCTTGTAGCTGTAGAGTTAATCCGAGAAAAAGGAGCCTTACAAGATATAGAAGCGGGTCGATTGGAACCAGCAGTCAGAAAACTCGCTTACACTTGGCCATCTTTTCGGCGTTTTGGCGGTTCTGTGGAATCTTCGATGCCGAAACTAGAAGCAATGTATCAGCAAAATTTGGAGATTTATCGCCCTGGATTGGCTGTTACCAATTAGTTATTGGTTATGGGTTAGTTGTTATTGGTTAGTTGTTATTTGTTATTGGTTATGGGTTATTGGGAGCAAATAACCAATAACCAATAACTATTTATGCTAATTTTCCATCTTCCATGTTAATAATGCGATCGGCTATGTCCAAAATTCGGTTATCGTGGGTAACTAACAGAATGGTACAACCCTGCTCTTTGGCCAGTTTCTGCATCAAATTCACCACTTCGCGACCAGATTTGCTGTCCAGGGCGGCTGTGGGCTCGTCAGCTAACACAATTTGCGGGTGACTGACTAATGCACGGGCGATCGCAACTCTTTGTTTCTGTCCCCCTGACAAGTCATCTGGATAATAGTTAATCCGCTGTTCCAGTCCTACTAATTCTAGCATTTTTGCAGAGCGATCGCGCATTTCGGAACGCGACAAATTGCCGTGAACTTCCAAACCCATTTGTACGTTTTGCAGTGCGGTCAAACTGCGGTGCAAGTTGTGCGCCTGAAAAATATAGCCAATTTTGCGCCGCGTCTTAACCAATTTATCTGGGCTGGCGTTACACATTTCTTGACCGAGAATTTTGAGACTTCCAGATTGACCAGAACGCAGTCCACCAATCAAGGTTAAAAGGGTGGTTTTTCCAGAACCTGAAGGCCCTGTCATCAGGACAATTTCGCCTGCATTGATTTCTAGGTTAATATCAAAAAGTACCTGTTTTCGCAGTTGACCTTGACCGAAGTAGTGGTCTAGTTTGTGCATGGAAATTACAGGTTCTGAAATGGGTAACTTGTTGGTTGTGGGGTTGACAATAGTGGAGTTCATAAGTTAAAGATTTGGATTTTTTTAACCACAGAGGGCGCAGAGAACACAGAGATAGATCGGAGAGAGCCGAAAGGCAGATTAAAAAATGTCTGCGGGGTCGGCTGCTTGCAGTTTGCGAGTGGCAATAGTTCCTGAAATACTGCACATGATTGTGTTTAAAATTAATACGGTAATTGCCCGAATTAGGGTCATATACATGGGTAGATTTGTTGCTTTACGAGTTAAAGAATAGAGGCCGAAAGAAACTCCTAAACCAGGTAAAAAACCGAGAATTGAAAGAATTATAGCTTCTTCAAAAACAATGCCGAGTAAGTAAATATTGCGGTATCCCATTGCTTTAAAAGTAGCGTATTCTGCCATGTGGTCGCTGACATCGGTGGAGAGAACTTGATAAACAATAATGACACCAACTACAAAACCCATGGCGACGCCTAAGTTAAATACAAAGCCGACAGCAGTATTTTTAGCCCAATAATTTTTCTCGAATTCTATAAATTCTGCTTTGGTTAATACCTTGACATCCGGTGGCAAATATGCTTTTAAAACTTGTTGGACTTGTACTGGATCGGCACCGGTTTGCAATTGAATTAATCCGGCATTAACACTCCCGGCATTTTGTTTGGGAAACAAGCGTAGGTAATTTTGATCGCTGGTGATTAAAGCTCCATCGGCTGCAAAAGATGCTCCAATGCTAAATAAGCCGTCGATCGTAATCGTGCGTCGATCGATCTCTGTTTTCACAATTTTTCCCTGATTGATTTGGGCGATCGCATCTTGATAGTCTCCCCTGGAAGCTCGGTCAAATAACACTGTATCCGGCAATTTAATCGAGTTCAAGTTTTGGTTGACTTCTGGCAGGGAAAAAGCAGGGCGATCGGGATCGAAGCCCACCACCATAATAGACGTTTCGCGACCTGTGGCCGGGACTTTCCAGTTAGCAAGTTTGACATAAAGTGGATCGGCCGATCGCACGCCCGGTACATTCATAGCCTGATATAATCTGCGCCGGGGAAACGAAGACAAATTCAGTAAATTGCGACCTTGGGGACTGACCAAAACTAAATCGGTTTGCAAAGTTTGGTGCAGGCGCGTATTGCTGCTGTAAAGCGCATTTTGGAAGCCCAACTGCATGAACATCAAAATGTCAGCAAAGGCAATTCCCGCTATAGCTACAGCCATGCGCCCTTTGTCATGACTCAGTTGCAGCCATCCGAGAGGAGTTCTGTTTCTTAACTGTTGTAATGGTTTGATTAGTCCAAGCATAGGATTGTGGATTTTAGATGTTAGATTTTGGATTGAAAAAAGCAACTCTCTATTCTCTTCCTCTGTGTCCTCTGCGCTCTCTGCGGTTAAAAACTTCTTAATCCTTAATTTCCGCCGATCGCCACCTTAACTTGTAAATTAGTCAATCCAGCGACTTTCCGACTAGAAACTGCATCTAAACGCACTTTCACTTCCACAATTCGAGCATCAATATTCGCAGAAGGATCGGTATTAACAATGTTTTGCCGCTGTACTTGTAAGCCGATATGTTCAACAGTTCCCTGCAATTGGCCCTGGAAAGAATCGCTAGTAATTTTAGCCGGCTGTCCAATTCGTACCTGATCCACATCGCTTTGGTAGATTTCAGCCACAGCCAACATCTCGCGAGTTTGTCCGAGTTCGACAATCCCGTCATTCCCCACCTTTTCCCCTGGATATGCGTGAATTTTCAGGACTTGCGCGTCTCTGGGAGAGCGGATGTAAGCTAGAGCTAGATTCGCTTTGGCTTGTCTGGCGGCGGAAGTGGCGGAACTAACTTCGGCGCTGGCGGCTTCCACGTCTACGGGGCGAACTTCGGAAATGCGATCGAGATTTGCTACGGCTTCATTAATTTGCTGTTGTCGAGATTGCTGAATTTGGCTGAGTTTGGCTTGGGCTTCGTTAATCTGCTGCTGGCGGGATTGTTGAATTTGATTGAGTTTGGCTTGGGCTTCGTTAATCTGCTGCTGGCGAGATTGCTGAATTTGATTGAGTTTGGCTTGGGCTTCGTTTAGTTGTTGTTGCGCTGTTTCGGCGGCGAGTTTTTTGCTGTCGCTGGTGGAAGCGGAGATGGCTCCTTCTTTGTACAGTTGCAAGTAGCGCCCCTCCTCACTTCTGGCGTTGCGAAGTTCGGCTTCTAGACGGGAAATTGCGGCTTTTTGGGTTTGAATTTCCCCAAGCTGTTCCGCCCTGATGCGCGCAATGGTGGCTTGTTGCGCTGTGATTTCGGTACTGCGATCGACGGATGTGCGGGTGACGATCGCCTGTTGGGCTGTGATTTCGTTGGTGCGATCGGCTTCTAAACGGCCAATGGTGGCTTTCTGGGCTTGGATTTCGCCGTTTTTGGCTCCTGCTTTGACTTTTGCTAGATTTGCCTGGGCTACGCGCACTTGTTCTTGAGCTTGGTCGTAGGCTGCTTGCAGACGATCGCGACTGTCGAGAATGGCGATCGTTTCTCCTGTTTTCACCCTGTCTCCCTCTTTAACTAAGAGTCGATCGATCCGGTTTCCTTCGGCGGCACCGGAAGCAGAGACTTTAATTACTTCTCCTTTGGGTTCCAGTCGCCCCAAGGCTGTCACTGTGCTTAATTGCGCTGCTGTTGCCGCTGCTGTCGCTGCTACTGCATTGGGATCGGGTTGGCGCGATCGCCACATCGTGTAACCTGTGGTTCCCCCAGCCGTCAGGGTAGCTACTGCGGCCACTATTAGCAGTTGCTTAACTAGGGATGGATGTGAGGATAAGCTGTCTGCGGTTGGTTGATGTACCATGACACACCTCTTTTTTTAGGGTACAAAACTAAACGGTTTAGTTCTTATATGTTTTAAGACTAAACCGTTCAGTATAATAATGTCAAGAGCCCAAGCAAAAATTACAAAAACCAACAATGGCAAAGACAAAACCGATGGAACCAGACGCAAGCACAGGAGGTGACAAAAGCGAGCAAATCCTCCAAGGTGCGATGCAAGAATTTTTAACCCACGGCTATGCGGGCACGAGTATGGACAAGGTAGCGAAGACGGGGGGAGTTTCCAAAGCCACGGTTTACAGCTATTTTCAAGACAAAGAGGGATTGTTTGCGGCCTTGATTCAACGGCTAGCGGCAGAAAAGTTAGTTTATTTTCCGGTACCTGAAACTGAACCGGCGATCGCCCTGCGATTTATTGCTACCACTTTACTAGATCAAGCCACTCACGAACC
Source organism: Microcoleus sp. EPA2 (assembly GCA_020882975.1). Classification (GTDB taxonomy): domain Bacteria; phylum Cyanobacteriota; class Cyanobacteriia; order Cyanobacteriales; family Microcoleaceae; genus Microcoleus. The sequence goes on from JAHRFD010000024.1 coordinate 93,100, forward strand.
TCATTTTCTCACCTTCGTGAGGTTAGTGATTGCTGAATCTGGGCGTTTTCCCCAGCTAGCCCAGATATTTGTGAAAAACCTAGCGAAACCGGGGATTGAGCGACTTACTCAATATTTGGCATCTCGCCGGGAGTTGCAATTAGCCGATCCTGAAGCCACAGCGCGGATTTTTATTGGATCTTTGGTGTATTTCCAGTTAACGCAGCATATGATGCACGGCCAAGAAATTATACCAATGGAGCGCGATCGACTGATCGAGGGCTTGATGCAGTTGATTTTGCGATCGCCATCAAATCTTTAAAACTTGAGATACCCGATAGGTTAGGTAATGGGTAATGGGTAATGGGGCACTTGTGCGATCGCGTTGTCGAAGTATAGGGCACTTCGGCTCTAGCGTTGTCGAAGTATAGGGCATTACCTATTACCTATTACCTATTACCTATTACCTATTACCTATTACCTATTACCTATTACCTATTACCTATTACCTATTACCTATTACCTATTACCTATTACCTATTACCTATTACCTCATCTTTCTGAGAACGGCTATATTAAATTCAAACACTAAATATATTTTTCAGCCGTTTCCTAACCCAATTTACAGGATTTTCATCATCTTCGGCTGCATCTACCAATTGCATTTCTCGCAGTTCCTGCTGTCTTTCACTTAATTCTTCCTTATGTTTGACTATTTCTTGAATAATTTGCTCGTACAAATCCGGTCGTTCCGTTAAAACCTTTTGGAAACCTTCTTTATTGATCGCAAACAAAATCGTTTCTTCCAAAGCCCTCACCGAAGCAGTTCTGGGGATTCCTAACATCAAAGAAAGTTCCCCAAAAAACTTGCCAGTATCTAGATTATTTAAGTGTTTATCAATGGCTTCGACAAAAACCTCCACTGACCCAGAAAGAATCATATAAAAAGCATCTCCTGGGTCGTTTTCCCGGAACAAAACTTCTTGGGGACGTAGACGCTGGCGGTATCCAACTTCTATCAATTGTCGCAATTCAATATCGGTGAGATGTTCAAAATATGTCACCTCTCGCAGCAAACCGCTTAGGGAAGACGGCTTTTTTATTCCCTTGGGCAGAATTGGCATTTTGTGACTATTTTCAAAAACAACACCGGGGTTATTTACCGTTTCATTTTTGTGGAATACAGACCAAATAAATTCAGGATTTTTTAAATATAAATCTCTGTCATTGGACGGGAAATCGATTCCCTGCTGACGGAAATTATACTCAATGGCAAAATTTAAAGAACTTTTAATTACTTCTCGATCCGTTGGTCTGTCAGTCCAAACTAAAAGTTCAAATTTAAAGCAATCATCCCCAAACTCAACAAAGAAGACCTTCGGATTTGGTTCGTACAAAACACCTGCTTCAGCGTAAGCAATCTGTAACAAAGTTTCTGTAACTAACAGCGGGTCGCTATTCTCCGATACTTCTATGGAAAGTCTCAGACAAAGTAGCGGATTTTGGTAACTCCAGTTAACAATTTTGTTGCTAATCATCTTACTATTGGGAACTATGACGCTGGAGTCGTCATTAGTTTTGATAATAGTCGAGCGAATAGATATTTTTTTGACTATTCCCATCAATCCTTCTAATTCCACGAAGTCTCCGACTTTGACAGGTCTGTCTAAAAGCAACGTCAGCCCGCTGACAAAGTTGGTTGTCAAATCCTGAATTCCGAAGCCAATACCCACTCCCAATCCACCCGCAACCACAGCAAAGGAAGCAAGATTAAATCCGATTCCTTGGATCGAAATAACCACACCAAAAGCTACGATCAAATATCGAATTATTACGGAAATTGCTTCCCGGTTGCCTTCGTCTATTCCCAGTTTTAAGAGCAACCTTTCTTTGATAAAAGTTGTAAATCCTTGGGAAATGATTAAAACGATTATAAATGATATAATCAATTCTATCAGTGACCGTAGAGAGACGGGATTTTCGCCGATTTGAAATATAGTAGATGTAAAGAGTTGAGAAATACCTATCAACAATTCTTCGGGGATCGTATTCACTTTTAACTTAGAAAAAATGGGGTATTTTAGTAGTAATGACTTTAGTCCTAGGTCCGAAGCTGGAACGAAAAAGACTGAAGTTATTAGTACCAAGTTTTGATACAATTTAAACGATCGCTAGGAACTTTTTTTGATTTCTCGTCGAGCGCACGGACGACAAGGAGTACCCATGCAAACAAAGCCGGCGGGCATATTTTTAAAGACACTGCTACGAGCTCCAATTAAAGCGTTAGCACCGATTTCCACACCAGGACCAATGAAACAGTCGGTGGCAATCCAAACGCCATGATTAATGATAACAGATGCTGCGATTAACCCAAAGGCTGGGTCTTCGGGGTCATGACTACCAGTGCAGAGGTAGCTTTTTTGAGATATGACGCAGTGTTTGCCGATCGCAATTCGATCCAAACTATACAAAACCACATCATCTCCGATCCAACTGTAATCCCCGATTTCAATTTTCCAAGGATAGGTAAAACGGGCTGTAGGGCGGATAATCACCCCAAAACCTATTTTGGCTCCAAACAAGCGCAACAGCCACCTTCTGACACCATTTACAGGGTGTGGAGTTAATGGAAAAGCGATCGCCTGTACTAACCACCAAAGCAAAATCAGCCAACCGGGCCTTCCGCGATCGAACTTTGATTGATCGTACTTCCGTAAATCAACTAAAGATTCCCCTGTGAAAGTATGTGGTTCGTTGTCGTCAATTGGATCGTAATTGATTTGATAATTTGGGGAATTTGCGATCGGCTGTTGCGGTTCCCGGTCGGGACTTGGCGTATAATGAGTCATCTAATATTTAATTGAAAATCAAGTTTAACTTTAAGGACTGCTCAATGACATTTCCAGTTAGGGACAATTTTAACTCTGAAAACACCAATAATCTAGCCCCAGGTGGCAATCCCAATCCCAGAATTCCCAAAGTACAGCTTTTGCAAACAGCTTTGGTACTACTTAGTAGCTTTTTTGTAGCAGAGTTAATCGCCGCCATCAACTCTCACAGTTTGTCCCTATTAGCAGATGCCGGTCACGTTTTTTCAGATGTAGCAGCTTTAGCAATAACTTTAATCGCCACTTGGTACTCATCAGTTAAAAGAAGTAAATCAGTGGATTGTGCGATCGCCTCTTCCCCAATTCCCGCGCGCCCAGAAATCATTGCTGCTTTAATTAATAGTATCAGTTTAGTGGCGATCGCTCTATGGATTGGCACCGAATCCATCGCCCGTTTGCTGTCCCCAACCCCCGAAGTCGAAGGACTCCCGATGTTAATTACCGCCATAGTCGGTTTAAGCATCAACTCCATCAACGCTTGCTGCTTGCATTCCTGCTGTCACGGCGACTTGAACCTCAAAAGCGCCTTTCTGCACGCCGTAGCCGATATATTTTCATCGGTGGGAGTAATCTTAGCGGCGATCGCGGTAGCGTGGCTGCACTGGAATTGGGCTGACGGCTTAATTAGCTTGCTAGTATCAGTATCAATTATTTTATTAACTCTACCATTGCTAATACAAAGCATCCAATTGCTGCTAGGAAATGTATCAGCAATATCCGCAATTCAACAACCGTGCGATTGCGAAAAAGTGAGGGCAGAAAAATTGCTGTTTCCATCGCTAGAAGAACTAATTAAATGATGTCTCCTCATCTGCGTTCATCAGCGTACATCCGCCACCATCTGCGGTTAAAATCAAAGAAACCGGGTTTTTAACCCCCGCGCTGTCGCCCACAACCGCCAGGGGTTGAAACCCCTGGCTAATAGCGAAAGTTGGTTGAAACCGACTGAAGATTCGAGATAAAAATGAAAAACTCTTTAGTCCTCTTAAGAGGACTTTCGCTATGAGACAGGGGTTTCAACCCCTGGCGGACTTTCGGGATAACCGAGGTTTCTGGCCAGCCGCACAATCAAAGAAACCGGGTTTTTTCCCATCTCTTTCATACATCCTGTACGGGCGGGTTCGCCAACAATAATTGCCCAAAACCAACAATCTCAAAAACCCGCCCAACCCAACCAATAATCATCATGTACATTTTTGCGATGCGATGCAAATTTCAGGTTGACATCGGTTATTGGCGGTGTGGGGGCGGGTTTATATAGATGGTTGGTAATTGTTATATATGGTTGGTGAACCCGCCCCTACAAAATACGGTGCCTGTAGGGGCGGGTTCCACCAACCATAATCGCCCCAAATAAACAATCTCAAAAACCCGCCCCCACCCACCCACCGATCGTGATAAAATAAACTTCGGTGTCACCCACAACTCCCCACAATAGACGAAACCCGCGATCGAGCCTACCTGCAATTGATTAACGCCCTGCTGAATTGCCCCAACGGTGAAGCGAATCAAATATTGTACTTTTTTTGTGCAGAAAAACGGCGGTTGAAACCGCGTTTACACAAACGAAGAAACCCGGCGGTTGAAACCGCATCTACACAAACAATGTCCGCCTGCGCGGACTAAGCAACCAGGCTTAAATCTCCTGTTTATCTCTTAGTCTGCGGAGGCAGACTTCGTTTGTGTAGCCGCGGTTTTAACCGCCGAATCACTCTCTGGGTGCGACAACTTAGCCTCGGTTTCTGCCACATTCAACTGGCCCCCACAACAACGCAACTCGTAAAGTTTTGCATTAATTTGATACTCATACTGACTCAATAACCTTGCATAAATATAGCCAGCTTTTCCATCCAAAAAGCCGAGCTGAATAAAGTAAAATAAAATAAATCTTAGCATTGGTTTCAAAGGCAGCCGCACCCAAACTTTTTTGAGAAATCGCTTACGCTGCACTGCATCTCCAAATAAATTGGCACCAATAGTGCCGCTGTCGTCTCGCCCTTCAATAATATTGTAATAAACACGAGCTTCCCAATTAGAATAGCGGTTGTGCCTTTCTATCCAATGAAATAAATCGCGGTAATCCTCGTGAATCATATCATTTTTTAAGTATCCCACCGGACCTGCTAAAATTACGTGTTCGTGAACTTCGTTGTCGCCAGTATTGGGTACCGATTCTGTCCCCAGATTTTCGTAACGACCTTTTTGATGCTTGAACAAACGCAAGTTCCAGTCTGGATATCTACCTCCGTAACGCAGCCATTGTCCTAAAAAGAAAACTTTGCGATTGAGGTAGTAACCCTCAAAATTTGGGTCTTGAATGACTTCGGCAATTTCATCCCAAAGTTCGGGGGGAATCCGCTCGTCACAATCGACAATTAATACCCATTCGTTACGAAAGGGCAGGTTGTCTAAAGACCAATTTTTCTTTTTTGGCCAGCGGTTATCAAAGTAGAATTGCACTACTTTGGCGCCACTACTGATAGCGATTTCTACCGTTAAATCGCTACTTTGGGAATCAACTAGAAAAACTTCATCTGCCCTGGCAATGCTCGCCAGACACGCAGGTAGATTAAGTTCTTCGTCTTTTGCCGGAATGAGAACCGAAACCGGAATCTTGGATGGACTAGAGGTCATAATCGAGTGGTTAAAACTGAATGCGGTCGAGTTGTGATGGATAAAATTGCGATCGGCACCGCCGCGGGACCCTACACAGCAAGGGATATTGCCTATAGCCTAATGCCTCTGGGTCGATTTCGGTGGAAAAATTATGCCACGGACGGCTGCACTTAAATAACCAATTTGACCCCAGACAAAAACCAAATTTTCAAAGCGCAGTCCTGGGTTTTTAATGTATTTAAAAGACTTGTAGGCACCCCTGAGTATTCTTTCGCCCCCGCGCCAAAGCTGACTGATACCGGCTCGATCGCACAATTGTTCCCGGTAACACTCGCTGATGCCTTGCCACCACCCGCGCTCGATAAACCAAGCTTTGTGCAGTCGCGAGGGATCTACATTGTGAAGCACTAAAGCCTCCGGTACATAGATTACTTGCCAACCTAGCTCTAATGCTAGTTCTGTGGCCCGCAATTCTTCATTTGACAACAATTTGTTGCCGATTCTACCGAGTTTGACATCAAAACCGCCAATTTGTTGTAAAAAAGAGCGTCGGATTGAGTAGTTTACACCCCTGGGAGTCAATCCGGCCACCGTTATGTAGATGCACTTTTCTCCTAAATCATATGCTCCCAAATTTTGGGCCAATCCGGCGGACAGCCAATTGGGAGGGCTGACTCCAGAAGGCCACAGCAAATTGACTTTACCACCGGCTACGGCCAATTTTTGATTGCTTTGATAGGCACTGTATAGCACCCTGAGCCAATCGGACTCGGCCACGGCATCGTCATCGAGATAGGCTAAAATTTCACTGCCAGCTTCCTTCGCGCCCCTGTTGCGGGCTACTGACAAACCTAGTTCTGGTTCCCAAATGTACTTGAGTAGGGGATTAGGGAGTCTTGCTTCTACCACTTGGCGGGTTAGCGTTTTTGAGCTACCAGGAGTTTCAAAATCGCTAGAAGCATTATCCACTACCACTATTTCAAAGTTGTCAGGAAAATCCTGCACCAGTAAACTGTCGATCGCAGCACCTAGATAGCTGTGACGATTGTGGGTACAAATTATTGCTGATATCTGAGGTTTTGACATAAATAACAGCATCTCAATTGCTAGGGTTGTCGATCGAGTTAGTCCGATCTTGTGTCATTAATGTTATTATCCCTTAAAAATGACTCTTGGGAATTACTCAACGTAAATTAAACTAACAAATAACCACCCATAAATAACAATTAACTAATGACTAAAATCCGTGATTTAAGACAAATAATCTTAGTAACTGGGCCCGCCAGATCCGGCAAAAGTGAATTAGCAGAAACTCTGGCAGCCGATTCGGGAAAATCAGTAATTTATGTGGCTACAGGTGAGGTTAACCAGGCCGATCGGGAATGGCAAAATCGCATTCAGCGTCACAAAAATCGCCGTCCCCCTGATTGGAAAACTCTAGAAGTGCTCCGGGACTTGTCAGCAGTTATAAGATCGACCGATCGCTCAAATTGCTTGTTAATTGATTCCCTCGGAACTTGGACCGCAAATCTTTTGGAAGAAGAACCCACTGTTTGGGAGCAGACACAACAAGATTTGCTTGCTAGTTTGCACTCCGCCATGGCCGATGTAATTTTTGTAGCAGAGGAAACCGGATGGGGAGTAGTGCCTGCTTATCCAGCGGGAAGGCTGTTTCGCGATCGCCTCGGCACTCTTGTCCGCCACATCGGGGCGATCGCCGATGGTGTTTATCTCGCCACCGGAGGTTACGCCTTGAATCTCACCGCTCTGGGTACAAGGCTTCCAGCTACCAAATAACACTCCGACGGGCGATCGACTTTAGAGAAAATATAAGTTTCAAACTCCACACAATGAGTTAAAATCAGATAAATACTCCACCTTCACAAAAAACTCTACCTGAGATAATTATTCCTCCATAAATATCTCCCTAGCCACAGGACCTAAATTGCCAAACAAAATCAAGACTTTGTTTCCAGACATACCCCTTAAGGAGGAAGTTTTATTGTTGCTAAAATAGGTTAAAAATGAAACAGGAAAGTCTACAATAAACAATTGCTTGAAAGGTTGAATAAAAGCTATGGCATCAGAATATGAAGTGAGAAAATATATTGCTTACTGGTTTCAGCTAGGCAAAAAAGTATTAATTCGCAACGGTTCCGAAGCACTGCTGCCCAAACCAGTAATTGCCGGCGATCGCTACAGTCAAGAATTTGAAAAATGCTGGCAAAAAATAGTCTCCCCCGACAGCGGAGACTGTTATCTCGAAGGCACAAAGGAAACCATAGGCGAACTACTGACACCTGCTTGGGAAATCAGTCCCTGCGCCCGTTGTGCCATGCCCGTACCCTTCCGCGATTCGGGAATGCCCGCCGAGTGCTGTCCCTGTAACGACTTAGCCCACTGGCCCAATACGGAAATACCTCAACCTCGATCGCCAGTAAACACCCAATTGCAACTCTCAGGAATTCGCGATCGACTCCTCAACTTAAGCCACGAGTAGCACAGAGATGGGCTTAAGTTGAGCCAGAGGCACAGAGGAAGAAGGGGACAATTGCCAAAATCTGCTTTTTCCCTGTTCCGTCTTCCTTCTTCCTTAAATTGTTACAATGTGTTTACAATGCTTCACACTAGGTCTGAGTTATGAATGTCAAGACTGTATCGCCAGCCTCCCCGCCAACTTATGCCAATTATGCGACTCAGCCTCTACTCGGCAATCTCAAAGATCCAAACACCATTCCCCTGCCCGCAGTACCAGTCGCAATAGAGACAGACACCGTAACCTCCGAAGTCCTCAAATCAGCCAGAGACATAGCTTTCGAGTTAGCCGGAGAAGCTGTTCGATACGATCCAGTGGCGATCGCAGCCGAATACAAAAATCGCCCTCTAGAAGTCTGGGGAAGACTACTGAGTGTGATTTGGACATTTTTCGGCTTTACCTTCAGTTTGTGGTTCGACGGCAAAACAGGACGCACCGCCACCAACGAAAAGCGCCGCGCCGCCAGACTACGAGAAATTCTCAGTCAACTAGGCCCAGCTTTCATCAAAATTGGACAAGCACTCTCAACCAGACCAGACTTAGTACCCCCAGCATATTTAGAAGAACTCACAACACTGCAAGACCAATTACCACCCTTTCCCAACGAAGTAGCATATAGATTTATAGAAGAAGAATTGGGTGCCCACCCCAGAGAAATCTACGCAGAAATCAGCCCCGATCCCATCGCCGCAGCATCTCTCGGACAAGTCTACAAAGGCAAACTCAAAACCGGAGAAACCGTCGCGATCAAAGTCCAACGACCAGGCTTAGCCGAAAACATTGGTTTAGACATCTACATCCTGCGGCGCGTCGCACTGTGGGCACAAAACAACTTCAAAATGATTCGCAGCGACCTCGCAGGAATTATGGACGAATTGGGCGAACGCATTTACGAAGAAATGGACTACACCCACGAAGGACAAAATGCCGAACGTTTTAGAGAACTCTACGGCCACCTTAAAGATATTTACGTTCCCAGTATCTACTGGCAATATACCCGCCGCCGCGTCTTGACAATGGAGTGGATTACCGGCATCAAACTCACCAATTTAGAAGCCGTCAAAGCTCAAGGAATCGACGCTCCTTACTTAATTGAAGTGGGGGTGCAATGCTCCCTCAGACAACTCCTGGAACACGGGTTTTTTCACGCTGACCCCCATCCAGGCAATCTTTTGGCAACTCCCGACGGTAAGTTAGCTTATCTCGACTTCGGCATGATGAGCGAAGTGAAACCATATCAAAGATACGGCCTATTAGAAGCTGTAGTCCATTTGGTGAATCGCGACTTTGAAGGTTTAGCCAAAGATTATGTCAAGTTAGATTTTTTAACACCTGACACCGATTTAACACCCATTATTCCCGCCTTAGCTAGAGTATTTAACAATGCTTTGGGTGCTAGCGTCGCCGAACTCAATTTCAAAAGCATTACAGACGAACTATCGGCAGTGATGTACGAATATCCCTTCCGAGTTCCAGCCTACTATGCTTTGATTATTCGATCGCTCGTCACCTTAGAAGGCATTGCAATTAACGTTGACCCCGAATTTAAAGTCCTCAGCAAAGCCTATCCCTACGTCGCCAAACGGCTGTTGAGCGACCCCGCGCCAGAATTGAGAACATCTCTGCAAGAGTTGTTATTCAAACAAGGAGAATTCCGTTGGAATCGGTTAGAAAACTTACTCAACAATGCCCGCGATAGCGAAGACTACGACATCAGCAAAATCCTGAACCAAGCATTAGACTATTTATTTTCTCAAAGAGGAGACTTTATTCGCGATCGCATAGTCCTGGAATTAGTCAAAAGTCTCGACACACTTTCCAACAACGCCTTTGCTAAGGCTAAATCAGTAGTCGGCGAATGGTTTGGAATCAAACCAAATCCACCGATTGTTTCACAAACGGAACAAAAAAACCTAGAACACATCAAACGAATTTGGGATATTTTGCAATCAACCCCCGGTTTTGACAGCATGAAAGTATTACAACTACTTCCCCAGTTGTTAGTGAAACCAGAAGTGCAAAATATGGGCCAACAAGTAGTAGGCGGTTTAGCTCAAAGAGCAGTGGCTAGGGTAATTCGTGAGTTTTTACTTTCCCAAGAACCGGCGGTGATTTCCGGCGAAATAAACTATCCTAAAACTCCACCTCAGTTGTCTTTGCCCGCAGCTCATAGCAAATCCTATTAATTCCGTAAGGTGCGTCGCTACTGAATCCCGGCACATCGCCATCATCGTTTCAGGCTACGCACCCTACTTTTACCTAAACGTTAGGTAACTTATACTGACCCACAATCCGCTTAGCATATTCCGGTACATGAGCCTCCAATTTATCTGGGTAATTCCGCTTCACGTAGAGATAATTGCGAGTGAAATGAGAATCAATAGAAAACCTAGCATATTCCAAACCCTTCGGTCCAATTCTCTCAATAAAAACCCCCATTAACTTCGCCGCCCACATCGGCAAAGTCACCCCTTTTTCATAAGCCGGAATGCTTTGCTGCACAGCCTCTTTTCTGTTTCCCTGAGACATCACCGGCTGAGTGTTTAGTTGAGCCGTTACCAAGTCTAGCATCTCTTGTCCAGTATCATTTCGCACCACAATCCACTGCCAACCGAAAGGTGCACCCATGTAGCCCACAACTAAATCTGCCAAGGAATTGACATAATCAAAACAGCTCAAACAAGAAGGAGCAAAAACATCCTTCAATTCCTTAGTATTCAATCCAAAGAACGGCACTTTTTCCACCGAACCGTCTTCGTGTTTGAAGTGAACGTTAAAGTCTTGCATAAACTCATAGGATAAAACTGTTTCGGGAGAACGGCTAGTCGTATCTAGGAATTTTTGCAACCCAGCGCGACTAACATTATCCACACAAGGAGTTCCCAAAACATAGAGCTTTTCTAAACCCAGTTTTTTCTCGACAGTTCGCAAAGCTTGAATTTGACATCCCACCCCAATTACTAACAGCCGCTTCATCCCAGATTTTTCGATTTGTTCCAATACAGAAAGATTGGGAGAAAGAGTTGGTTTGTTGACTTTTGCAGCCAGAATTTCTTCGCGAGTTGTCGCAATTATCGGCATCGGTTGAAAGCGGTCTTCTTTGGTGTTTTGGACGCAAACAACGCCTTCTACAATGCCTTTTTCGAGCATTTCGATCGCAATTGTGCTAACGATTCCCGTCCATTGAGCGCCTTCTATCGGCTCTTTTTTCCGAGCCGCCATCATGTTTTGACTGACTCCGAAATACCAATCGTCTGGATTATCGAGATTGCGCGATCGCCCGTGAATCTCTGCTTCCAGTTCTGCGATGTGCTGTGTTAAGAAAGCACAAGATTCCTTGACATAATGGATGTAATATGTATCGCACAAACCGCACTCGCTGCAAAGTTCTTTCGCAGGGCGGCGACTACCCGGTTTGAGGGCTTTGGATTTTTGGTGCTTAGTAGAATCTGTTGCGGTCATCTAAATTACTTATTTTATGCAGATATGGTATTTACGAGAATATCATACCAATTCGGGTTAATTTATTTCTTTATTCTTTCTTTCAGTCCGCGGAGGCGGACTTCGTTTGACTTTCTGGCGATTTCAATCGCCGAGTCTAAATAGCTTCGTTTGACTTTCTGGCGATTTCAATCGCCGAGTCTAAATATCTATAGCAATCCTTGCAGGAGTCGTAAATTTTTTACCCCACCCCAACCCTCCCCTTACTAAGGGGAGGGAGTAAGAAATTCACAAATGATTTAGAATTGCTATATCACTCCCGATTCATCCGAATCAAATCAGTCAAAATATTATCCAAACTCCCATTAACTTGAATCCGGTCGATCTTCTCCGCAATCCGTTCCAAAACCTCCAATTCCTTCAAGCGCAAAGCCACAGGATTATCCTCCATCACCTTCGCAGTATTCAACATACTCCGAGTAGCCGCAGTCTCCTCCCTGCGCCTAACTCCATTTGCTTGAGCCAATTTTTCCGCTTCCACAACCTTGCTCAAAATCGCCTTAATTTCACCAGGTAAAATAATATCTTTGACACCCACAGAATCGACTTCAATACCATAATCTGTGGTTTTAGCGCGGATGTATTCAGATATACTGCGATCGATCGCACCTTTGCTATCCAACAACCCATCCAGAGTCTGTTCCCCCACCGCACCGCGCAAAGCAAACTGCAATTCCTTGTACAAAAATCCCGTAATATCGGACAAGCCATTTTTTGCCATCAGCGGATCTCGGATGCGGTATCCAGCCGTCAAATTCAAGCGCAAAGGTACTTTATCCTTTGACAAGATATCTTGACCAGATACCTCAATATTTTGCAAGCGCAAATCAATTACTTCCGTTTGAAAAGAGCGCCCAAACTTCCACCAAGCATGAATTCCTGGTGGCAATTGCGATTGAAACTCTTGGTTTATATACAATAGTCCAACGTGCTGTGCTGGAACTTCACAAAGATGCAAATACTTGGCACAGGTTGATAGAGCTTCTGGGGAACCAGCAACCAACTCAGCTATTAAACGGAGGTCTAAATTAACATCAGTATTGATGTCAATGATTTCGACTTCCACACCTTGCCAAAATAGCTGGCGGCTTGTCGGTGGCAAAAAAGCAATAACTTTTCCTCGATCGCGCACGATCGCAATTTGATGACCCAGTAATTGGACGAGTTCGCAGTAGGCTGCTACAAAATCGGGATGTTTTTCAATTAGGACATTTGCTTGGGGAAATTCAGGATTAGGAATATTTCGCTCCAGAGTTTTAACTGCCACATTTCGATCCACAGACCAAAAAGTGTATTCTCCTGATTCTAGAGGGCGTACAAAATTATTCTGCACGTACAGCAAACCTAGTTCATACTCAGAGACTTGGAAGTTTTTCAGTCCTTGCAAAAAAGTGAGCGATCGCACTTTTTGCACAAACTCACCAGGCAATTCCAAACTCTCGTCTAAATTGAAAACATGAGATTCTACTTCAATAAAACCGCGCCAAAACGCCCGCAATTGATTAGGTAAAACACTTATCCAAGTTTGACCCAAACGAACTAAAGCTGTTTGATTGAATGCGGTTCTGACAATCGAGAGATGTTCTTGTAATTCGGTTCCGTGGTTTCTTAGTAACAGTTCTAAGTTGTCAATCTTAGCTTCTGGCTGATTTAGATCGTAGCTTTTTAAGTTCAAATCGCTACGAAAATAAGTGTATGTACCGGGCAGCAAAAATTTCTTAAAGTCGCTGCGATGATATAAGATTCCAATTTGGTTAGGTTGGATATAAAAGGTTTTCCACATAGAAATTTTAATATATAATTTGGGCGAACGGAACCAGCGAACCAGATTTAATCCCAATATCGATCGCCTTTTTTGAATTTCGCTGTATTACTCATACTACAATACTTTTTTAAACTCTGTCAAGTGCAAGTGTTTACAGTTCAGATGCGGGCATTCAGAGTCTCCTAGACTGGATTAAGATTGTCACTACTTCTGCTAAATCACCTTTCGGTAATCTCGAAAAAAATAGTAATGCTCAAATACGCCGATCGCCCCACCAATCCAGCATCCCCGCAGGAAAACCAAATGCAAGCAACGCGAAGGAACACACTCAAATCAGGGAGAGATACAGTTGCGCTAGCTCCTTTACTGCTAACAAACACTTGCACGACAGAGTAATTAACACAAACGATTAAGCTGCTTTGTCCTTAACAAAGTGTCCGTACCCAGGGCCAGGGTTTTTTAAAGTACAGGATTTGAACCTGTTACAAATTGATTATTAGTCAATTCGCTCTACCAATTGAGCTAACTTTGTGGGGCTGATACAGGACTCGAACCTGTGACACTTCGGAAAGCCGATCGCTCTACCAACTGAGCTAATCAAACAATATAGTTAAAAGTACCTAGCGGTATACGCTCCAACCAAAGGTAGGCGCACCAGTCGGGTATATAAAACCCAAACTATAGCTTGTAACTTTTTCGCTATCCCGGCTTCAATATAGCATATTCAGTCTTGGACGCATGGGGACTCAGAAACCGGGTTGTTTGGGAAAATACTTCCTTACAGCCGCCAGATTAGTTGACACTCCCCGGCCTTGAAGGCGCGGGGATTCTTGGATCAATCAGTCGATTTGCTCGTTGATGCTGCCATCAAAGAGTAGAGATCGGTCTGTCCCCAAGCGTTGATTTCGGTGTGCCCCACCG
>JAHRFD010000025.1:0-32663 GCA_020882975.1 Microcoleus sp. EPA2
AGAACGTCAACGGTCGCTGGACTTCTATCTTATGGTTGAGCCTCATAACTTGTCGCCAGCGACCGTTGCCGTTCAAGAGTGCGGTGACGATCGCGATTTAATAGCTGTTTAGTCTAAACTCCAGTTATCCAAAAAGCCTGAGATATTGTCCCGTATTTTGAAGCAGGCAAAACAACCTTTGAAAGATGCAACTGCGGTAAATTCTACCCGTTGGGCATTATTTCAACGACTTAAACAAACAGGATCACCAATAGAAGTTTCAACAGGAGGTAGAACAAAGTTCAATCGTACTCGACTGCAACTACCTAAAACTCATTGGCTGGATGCCGCCTGCGTAGGAAATGTAGAAATGCTGCAAGTTCACGCTAAGAAGCCGTTGCTAATTTCAGCTAAAGGATGGGGCAATCGTCAGATGTCTACGACTAATAAATATGGATTTCCGGTGAGGCACAGAACCCGGTGCAAGACGTTTTTTGGGTTTGGGACTGGCGATATGGTGAGGGCAGTTCTCCCTTCGGGGAAGTTTGCAGGTACTCACGTCGGCAGGTTGACTGTCAGAGAAAGTGGAGTTTTCGAGATGAGAACGCCACTAGGCAAGGTAAGTCCAGTGCGTCATAAATACTGCGAATCAATCCACCGCAACGATGGGTATATGTATGCGTTTTCCACAAACGTCCAATGAATTAGCGATTAGAGGCGTAGCGATCGCCCCGACTTCTTTAGCTAATCAAAACTAATTTTAGGGCCGCTAACCCTCACTTTCTGGCTTTCTCAGGACATACCCACGGGGACCAAAAACCCGGTTTCTCCATCAACATCTATGGAAAAAGGAATATTTGTGGAAGAAACCGGGTTTTTTGCCTAAATCCTCTTTCTTTAACTCCATTGCTGAACTAGCTTGGCAAGTTGTTGAGGGCGGGTATCCGATATTACCGGGGGGCGATCGCCCCATCGCTCTCCGGTAATTTACCCTAATATCTAGAGATATAGGCGATCGATACTACAATCCTGTTCCATCTCTTACAGTCGCTGCTAGAATGCCAAAAAAATTGAAATTAATGTTCGATCCGTGGCAATATTAAGGAATTGTTAAGTTATGCGACGGTTTCGCAAACAAAACTTCCCGCACCAATAGTCCCGCAAATCCACCGTTCCCATTAGGAGCCAACCCATCTATGATTCCCAACCATTCCTTCGCGGCTGACGAGCATTCTAGCAAACCTGACAAGCCCGAGGAAGCTTGCGGCGTTTTCGGTATCTACGCACCTGGTGAAGATGTCGCCAAGTTGACCTATTTTGGTTTGTATGCGTTGCAGCACCGAGGCCAGGAATCCGCAGGCATTGCCACCTTTGATGGCGATCGAGTATACCTCCACAAAGACATGGGACTGGTTTCCCAAGTCTTCAATGAATCTAATTTAGGTCACTTGCCCGGTAATTTAGCCGTAGGTCATACTCGCTACTCTACTACTGGCTCGTCGCGGGTTGTCAACGCTCAACCTGTGGTCGTCGAAACTCGTTTGGGAAGTCTGGCATTAGCACATAACGGGAATCTTGTCAATACAAAAGAATTGCGGGAAGAATTGTTGTCTCGGAACTGCGAGTTTGTCAGCACGACGGATTCAGAGGCGATCGCCGTGGCGATCGGTTCAGAAGTAGACAAGGGTAAAGATTGGCTCGAAGCAGCCATCAGTGCCTTTGGGATGTGCCAAGGAGCCTTTAGTTTGACCATCGCCACCCCCAAAGGTGTCATGGGTGTCCGCGACCCCCACGGAGTGCGCCCCTTGGTAATTGGCACACTCCCCACAAATCCGGTACGTTATGTTTTGGCATCGGAAACTTGCGGATTAGATATTATCGGTGCGGAATTTTTGCGCGACGTAGAACCGGGAGAATTAGTTTGGATTACAGAGGAAGGTATGGCTTCCTTTCATTGGAGTCAGCAACAAAAGCGCAAACTGTGCATCTTTGAAATGATCTATTTTGCTCGACCCGATAGCATGATGGAAGGTGAAAGTTTGTACAGCTATCGACTACGAATCGGGCGTTTATTAGCAGCAGAATCTCCGGCTGATGCTGATATAGTCATCGGCGTTCCTGATTCGGGAATCCCAGCGGCGATCGGTTTTTCTCAAGCTTCCGGCATTCCCTACGCGGAAGGATTGATTAAAAATCGCTACGTCGGACGCACTTTTATTCAGCCGACTCAAACCATGCGAGAGTCAGGAATCCGCATGAAACTAAACCCTCTGCGAGATGTGTTGGAAGGAAAACGGGTGATCATTATCGATGATTCCATCGTCCGTGGCACTACCAGTCGCAAAATTGTCAAAGCCTTACGGGATGCTGGTGCCACCGCAGTTCACATGAGAATTTCTTCCCCCCCTGTGACTCATCCTTGTTTCTATGGCATTGACACCGACAATCAAGATCAGTTGATTGCAGCTACTAAGTCTGTCCCTGAAATCGCCGCTCAAATTGAGGTAGACTCTTTGGCTTTCTTGAGTTGGGAAGGAATGCTCAAAGCTACTAATGAAGATACGAAAAGTTTCTGTTCTGCGTGTTTTACCGGCGATTATCCGATCGAGGTTCCAGAATTGATTAAACGAGCGAAGCTAATATTAGAAAAAGCTGCAACTTAGCAGAAGTCATTAGTCAGTAGTCATTAATCATTTGTTAATTGCTACCAATGCCCGATGCCCAATACTTCGGCTACGCTCAGCACAGGTGCGCGATGCCCTTCTGCCATAACTTATTGCCAGAGTGTGTGTAGAAATGTTAAATTAACTTAGCTCTGCCATTGGCAGGCTGGAAGCTTTGCTTCCAAAACCTCACTCTCAGATCGAAGTCGCATTTCGCACTTCCAACGGGCACAGGAGATTTTTTCAGATAACAGGGTCGATCGCACAAATTTTCCCCCTACCAGCATTCCCCAAGCCACTGGGCTGGAGAATCGCCTACGGATGATTTCCTGCGAACTAAATAACTTTAGAAACCCTTACTGAGTATAAATTATGGCTCCTTGGAGCCAAAGTGACTGATAAGTAACGAAATGCGGTTTCTCAAGTCAGCTTAAATCGGAAACTTCGTGCAATCAAATACTGTTCTCAATCAGCCGAGCGATAAAAGCTCATCCTCTCGTACAACAGAGTTACCTTTTACTCTTGCTGATATCAAATCAGCCATTCCAGCCCATTGTTTTGAACCCTCGGCTGGGAAATCCCTTGCTTACTTCTTCTTGGATCTTGGAATCATCGCAGGCTTATATGCGATCGCCTATACCCTTGATTCCTGGTTTTTTTATCCAATATTCTGGTTAATGCAGGGAACCATGTTTTGGGCATTGTTTGTAGTCGGCCACGACTGTGGACACGGTTCCTTCTCCAAGAGCAAATGGCTCAACAACCTGATCGGACACCTTTCCCACGCTCCAATTCTCGTACCCTTCCACGGTTGGCGGATCAGCCACAGAACCCACCACGCCAATACAGGTAGCTTAGATACTGACGAAAGCTGGTATCCAGTGTCCGAGAGCAAATACAATCAAATGCCCTGGTATGAAAAACTGGGACGCTTCTATTTGATGTTATTTGCCTATCCAATATATCTATTTCGTAGATCGCCCGATCGGGTAGGTTCTCACTTCATGCCGAGTAGCCCCATTTTCCGTCCTTCCGAAAAATGGGATGTATTAACCAGCACAGCATCCTTAATAGTAATGGTCGGATTTTTGGGTGCGTTAACCTATCAATTTGGTTGGCTGTTTTTACTCAAATTCTACTTGGTTCCCTATGTAATTTTCGTGATGTGGTTAGATTTGGTAACATTCCTGCACCACACTGAGCCGGATATCCCCTGGTATCGTGGAGACGACTGGTACTTCTTGAAAGGTGCCTTATCAACGATCGATCGGGATTATGGCATCATCAACCCTATCCATCACGACATCGGCACCCACGTAGCCCACCATATTTTCTCCACAATGCCACACTACCACTTGAAGGAAGCAACCGAAGCCATCAAGCCAGTGTTGGGCGATTATTATCGCAAGTCAAGCGAGCCAATTTGGAAGAGCTTTATTCGCTCTTACTGGGATTGTCACTTTGTTTCCGATACAGGATCTAAAGTGTACTACGAATCGCCTAACAGTCGGAGTTCTACCCAAGTGAAGTAACTCCACTAGGACTTACCAAAAACCCCGGTTTCTGAACCTAAATTTGTCATTTCAAATTGATAGAAATGTTCAGAAACCGGGATTTTTATATCAAATCCGTTGACATCGTAATTATTATTTCTCTCTTCTCTTTCTCTGTGTCCTCTGTGTCCTCTGTGGTTTAATCATTCCGATACAACCGGAATTGATATTATTTTTTATATTTAAACTCGTTATATTATAGCCTCTGACTTCTTCCTTCAAAATCTGCTATAAAATTCAACAAAATACGTTGGTGAGCAACACCCAAAGGTCGCACATCTCCTGACTGCTGCGAAAAGCATTTTCCAGCCCGAATTTCCTCCGGTGTCAACAACTTCAGATCCCAACCCTCAAGCAAAACTAAATCATTGACACTGACATCAAGTTGTGCATGAAAAACATGGCGGATCACATCTCCTTCTACATCCTCACAAAAAAAAGAAACAGTGGGAGGAGCATAACTAATTTCCTCCTTCAATTCCCGTAGGACAGCAACTTCAGGCGTTTCTTCCGGTTCCATATGACCACCAAACAAAGCCCAATGTCCGGGATATCTAATATGAGGCACATCATCCCGCAACTGGCACAGAAACTTGCCCTCTCGGTACAAAATAGCGATCGCAACGTGAATTTTAGTCATTAGTTATTAGTTATTGGTTATTAGTTTACTTATTCCCAGGAACAGGCTGGGAATACATATCAGGAGGCAGAGCCTCCAATCCGAGAGTAACGCTAGTTTCCCATAACTATCTCCCCTTTACAGCAGCAGGAGTACGTTGAAGCAGTTCAACTTCTTCAATATAAACCTCACCTAAATCTTCAGCAAAACCCTTGAGCTTAATACTTTTATAGCGAACTTGCCCCTTGAGCATGATTTCATCTCCTAGCTGTGGCAAAGCCTGCTTCGTTAAAACCCAAATACTACCACTAGCATCTTGAAGTTGATAAGCGGCATTCCCCACAAAAGGAGCGCGATTTTCCACCTTACCCTGGAGATAAACCTCCGTATCCACTTGTCGTTTTTGTTGAATATCACTAATTTTAGAAACATTAAAACCAAAATTAAATTTAGACCCCGGCAAATTTGCACAACTTAGTAAACCGCTAGCGATCGCGAGGAATAAACAACCTATGGACAACTTTTGAAGGCAAACTGCCTTGATTGCATTAGTCATCTTTCAAATAATTTGAAATGTGAGATACGACTCAACTTTAACCAGAATCCTGAGAATCGATGGAAACTAAGCAACTTCGACATTATAGTCCTTGGCGACGGTTAAGCTAAAATCTAAAATCGTCAGCCCCTAACCCACAGCCTACAATGGAAGCCAAAACTGCTCAAATACTAGATGGCAAAGCTTTAGCAACAAAGATTCAAAGCGAGCTGAGCGATCGAGTTCATTCCCTACAAACCCAGATTGGGCGTCCTCCGGGACTTGCGGTACTGATGGTGGGCGACAACCCAGCCAGCGCAGCTTACGTGCGAAACAAAGAAAGAGCCTGCGCTAAAGTTGGCATAGCTTCCTTTGGTCAGCATTATCCCGCAAATGCAACTCAAGGCGAACTCGAACTTGCAATTCATGCACTCAACGAGGACGATCGAGTAGACGGGATTTTAGTACAACTCCCACTTCCAGAGCACCTAGACGCAATTTCCCTACTTTACCAAATTGCCCCCGCCAAAGATGCAGACGGACTCCACCCTGTAAATTTAGGCAGCCTGGTACGGGGAGAAAAAGGTTTACGCAGTTGTACTCCCGCCGGAGTCATGCGACTGTTGCAAGAATACCAGATAGATTTAAAAGGAAAAAATGCCGTAGTTTTGGGGCGGAGTATTTTAGTAGGTAAACCGATGGCGCTG
Organism: Microcoleus sp. EPA2; assembly: GCA_020882975.1. Classification (GTDB taxonomy): domain Bacteria; phylum Cyanobacteriota; class Cyanobacteriia; order Cyanobacteriales; family Microcoleaceae; genus Microcoleus. The sequence goes on from JAHRFD010000025.1 coordinate 6,057, forward strand.
ATGCTATTAGAAGCCGATTGTACAGTGACAGTAGCTCATTCGCGGACGCAAAACCTAGAATCCATCACCAGCCAAGCCGATATCTTAATCGCCGCCGTCGGCCACACAGAAATGATTACAGCTAACATGGTCAAACCAGGGGCTGTAGTCATCGATGTCGGTATCAACCGCGTTGTCAATCCAGACGGTACTAGCCGGTTGGCGGGAGATGTGGACTTTGATGCTGTTAAAACAGTAGCGGAATTTATCACACCAGTGCCGGGAGGAATCGGGCCCATGACTGTGGCGATGCTGTTAGAAAATACCGTTTCTAGTTACAGCATCCAGTAGAAGTAGGTGCGTCGCTGTCAGATGTGACATCGAGTTGGAAGATTGTCGATGGCGACGCACTCTACTGCTTGAGAGCAACAACGCGAATTCGGCGATAATCTGCAATCCAATTACCATCACGATAAAGTGTCGATCGCAAACGCCCTTCAACTGCCTTAATTACTTGCGATCGCACTTCTTCAGATAGCCCCGAAAAAAACCCGCCAGCAAACATTTCAATCCAATTTACCATACCAGCATCACCGCCAGCCAGGGGAGTCGGGCGATCGAACAAAACCGCACAACCAACCTCAAAACCTTGCTTTTCCAAAAGCCCAGCATACTCACCAACACTCGGAAAATACCAAGGATTAAGCGACTCCGGCCACTCGCAACCAATTTCCGACAAAACACTCAAAATTGCCCCAACTATAGCCCCCACATTGCCCTTACCCCCAAACTCAGCCACAAAACGCCCACCCGGCTTCAGTGCTTTTGCAATGCAATTAATTACAGCATCCGCTTCCTTAACCCAATGCAAAACAGCATTAGAAAAAACAGCATCCAGCGGTGCAACAACTTCAAAATCACGAGCATCAGCCACAGCAAAATCAAGCTGAGGATAATTAGAGCGAGCCTTAGCAATCATCGACAAAGATGAATCAATCCCCTGCACAAAAACACCACTCTCAGCAATCTTTTGGGTTAACTGTCCCGTACCACAACCTAAATCTAAAATCCGTTCACCAGCCTGCGGAGCGAGTAATTTCAAAAGCGATTCCCCGTAATGCCAAACAAAACCATGATTTCCCTCATACAGCGCAGAATTCCAAAAATCTTGTAACATCCTTCTTTCCTCTTCACTTAGTGTCCTTAGCGCCTTCGCGGTTCCTTACTAAATTACTGACCCGCAAGCAGAGAAATTGCCTCCCCATCAATTCGGCAAACCCTAATATTTTCCAAAATGCGCGCCCCCTGCTTTTGATAAAAAGCAATTCCTGGCGAATTCCTAGTATTAACAGTCCATTCAATCCGCCCGCAATTTGTGGATTCAGCAATTTGTGCCAAAGACTTTAACAAAGCTGTACCGATTCCTAAACCTCGAAAATGAGATTGCACAAATAAATCATCCAGCCACAGACAGGGCTGAGCCAATAAACTTGAATAGGAAGCATAAAACATCGCAAATCCTACCGCTTTTCCGGCAACTTCCGCCAACAATACTCGCACGAGCGGAGACTCGACAAATAATGTTTCATTCAGTTTGTCTGTTGTTGCTGCTAAAAGATGTGGAACTCCATCGAATTCTGATTTTTGCGAAATAAAAGTCAGAATCAATTCTAAATCAGCAAGTTTTGCTTCTCTCACCTTAATATCTAAGTTTGCCATTTCTGAATTCTCCAGTTTTTCGATAACACAAGTTGACAATTAAATCATTAAATCCCCAATTCCCCATTACCTATTCCCAATTCCCCTATTACCAATTCCCTATTCCCCAATTATCAATGGCTAATTATCAAAATGTCCAATATCTGTTTAATTAACAATTTATACTTTTAAAATATTAATGAATCGAAAATTATGGAACTACGACATTTGCGTTATTTCATTGCAGTTGCAGAAGAATTGAACTTCACTCGTGCAGCCGAAAAACTGCATATAGCCCAACCTCCGCTGAGTCAACAAATCCAGCAGTTAGAGGCGGAGTTAGGGTTTCAATTGTTTCGTCGCACCAAACGGACGGTAACGCTAACGGAAGCGGGACAGGTTTTTTTTGAGGAGTCGCAAAAAATTCTGCTGCAACTCGATCGCGCTATTCAACTTGGCCAACAGACAAATCGGGGCGAATTGGGACAACTGAGAATCGGCTTTGTGAGCTCTGCTTCTCATAATGTGGTTCCAGCTATTTTGCAGGCTTTTCGCACTTTGCATCCAGCGGTAAAGCTGGAATTGCGAGAAATGACGACAAATGAGCAGTTGCAGCGACTGCGGGAAGGACAAATAGACATCGGCTTCCTTCGTCCTCCGGTGGATGAGGGGATAAATTCAGAAATTGTGTTTCGGGAACCGCTGATCGTGGCTTTGCCGCAGACGCATCAATTGGCCGATCGCGCCCAGGTAGAATTGAGACAACTTTCCACCGAACCTTTTATCCTGTTTCCGCGTTCCCTGGCTCCGGGATTGTACGATCGCATTATCAGTTTTTGTCAACAAGCAGGCTTTAGCCCGATCGCCTCTCAAGAAGCGATTCAAATGCAAACCATTGTGAGTCTAGTCGCTGCCTCCATGGGAGTGGCGATTGTGCCGGAATCGATGCAAAATTTCCAGCGCTGCGGTGTTGTTTACAAACATTTACAAGAACCAAGCCCGATCGTGTCGATCGCTCTAATTTGGTGCGACAATCCCACACCAGTGCTGCTGCGGTTTTTGGAAGTCGCCACACAAAGCTGTGGATTGGGAATAAAAACTGATACAGAAACTGGGTTGGGAGTCAAGCTGAGGGAGGCAAACTCTTAACATTTATTTGGAAATCTGGTTGTTGTATTACCCGCGCCTCAGTTGTGTGGGAGAAAGTTTTGAAAATTCAAAATAAGTTTCTGTGCAATCACACCCATAGAATGATTAAATGAAATTCAGATTTCGGGCGATCGCCACTGTACAAGTTGGTTCGATCGACCTGCATCAATCAAAGTATCCTTTCGTCACATTAAGTACAAGAGAGCAAGGGATGGTATTGGCAACAGAAATGGATTCGTCCCAACCGGAATCCGCTTTCGACTTATCTACTTACCTAGTCGAGCAAAAAAAGGCGATCGAGGTAGCTCTCGACAGTGCGCTGCCGGTCATCTACCCAGAGAAAATTTACGAAGCCATGCGCTACTCCCTGCTAGCAGGTGGTAAACGGCTACGTCCAATCCTGTGTCTGGCTGGCTGCGAACTCGCCGGTGGCACTACCCAAATGGCAATGCCCACAGCTTGCGCTTTGGAAATGATCCATACCATGTCGCTGATCCACGATGATTTGCCCGCCATGGACAATGACGACTATCGGCGTGGCAAACTGACTAACCACAAAGTCTACGGCGAAGATATCGCCATTTTGGCTGGCGATGGCTTGTTGACCTATGCTTTTGAATTTATCGCTACTAAAACCGAGAACGTACCCCCCCATCTGGTATTGCAGACGATCGCCCATTTGGCACGGGCATCGGGGGCTGGGGGACTTGTCGGGGGTCAGGTGGTTGACCTGGAGTCGGAAGGATTGAAAGATGTTTCTCTAGAAACTTTGAACTACATTCACGCTCACAAAACCGGCGCGCTGTTAGAAGCCTGCGTAGTTTGTGGGGCAATTCTGGCTGGGGCATCGGCTGCGGATTTGCAGCGGCTTTCTCGTTTCGCTAAAAATATTGGGCTGGCTTTCCAGATTATTGATGACATTCTCGATATTACTGCTACTGCTGAAGAACTTGGCAAAACCGCAGGCAAAGATGTTCAAGCTGGAAAGGTGACTTATCCTAGTTTGTGGGGAATTGAGGAGTCCAGGCGTCAAGCTTCACAATTGATTGTTGATGCTCAGGCTCAATTGGCAGTGTTTGGGAATAAAGCTCAACCGCTGTTGGCGATCGCAGATTATATTACCAGTCGCAGTAACTAGAAATGCCAAACACTATGCAGGAAATTTGCAGCGGCATCTTAAACAATCACGTACTCGTGGTTTCTCTAATCGCTTGTCTGGCTGCTCAAGTATTGAAATTGCCGATCGAATTAATTAAAAATCGGAAGTTTAATCTTCAGTATTTAGTAACAACCGGAGGAATGCCTAGCTCTCATTCGTCTTTTGTCGGTGCTTTGGCTGCTGGGGTGGGACAAACCTTGGGCTGGGAGAGTCCAGAGTTTGCGATCGCCACAATTTTTGCGATAATTGTCATGTACGATGCTGCTGGAGTCCGCCAAGCTGCCGGCAAACAAGCTCGAATCCTCAACCAAATTATTGATGAATTTTTTGAAGAACACCACAACTTGAATGAGGCTCGTCTCAAGGAGTTGCTAGGACACACTCCTTTTCAAGTGTTTGTCGGTTTGGGGCTGGGAATAACTATTTCTTGGCTGGCCGGCCCTGCTTATTGAGTTTTGAGTACGGATTAGATTTGTGGCAGTGGTGTTTTTTATGGCAGTACCTATTCCCTAATTAAGCAGATCAAAAAGTTCAAAAAGTTGTTTCACTTCTCACTCATTGGAATTGTTTTGCTATGCTCCAAAGAATATATGTAAACAACTTCAGATGCCTAGAAAACTTTGAACTGCTCATAAAGGGGATGCCATCTGCTCTTTTGATAGGAAAAAACGGTGCAGGTAAATCAACTATTGCCTCTGCATTAGAAGTCCTTCAGAAGATTAGTCGAGGGATCAATAGAATGCGTGACCTTGAAAAACTTAACCTTATTAGCCCGAAAGATTTCGCTCGTGGAAGATCTGATGTTCCGATCCGGTTTGAAATAGAAGTATTACTCCAAGATCAATTATACAAATATGTCCTTGCCTTGGAGTTGCCTGAAAAATTTAGAGAGCTGCGAGTTTTTGAAGAGCAACTGCTAGTTGCAGGAGAGCCAATTTACTCTCGAAAAGAAGCCCAAGTCACTCTTCACATAGGCTCCCAAAATCGTGAAGCTCAGTTTATGGTAGATTGGCATCTGGTTGCCCTGCCAGTAATTCAGGAGCAATCTGAGAGTGATCCGCTTCATATTTTCAAAACTTGGCTGGCTCGCACGATCATTTTAGCCCCGATTCCCAGCTTGATGACCGGAGACTCAAACGGTGAAACTTTGGAGCCAAAGCGAGATGGTTCAAACTTTGGGGAGTGGGTTTCTGGCTTACTGAGTCGCTATCCCGCCGCCTACACACAGGTTGATAAATATCTCCGAGAAGTCATGCCTGACATTCAGGATTTTCTGAATGAACTAATCGGCAAAGACTCGAAAAGCATGATGGTTCGGTTTGCAGAAAATAATGCAAATCTGAGTATTGAATTTAATGACTTATCAGACGGGGAAAAATGCTTTTTTCTTGGCGCTGTCATCTTAGCTGCCAACAAATTTTATGGCCCACTTTTTTGCTTCTGGGACGAGCCAGATAACTATCTATCCTTATCGGAGGTAGGACATTTTGTCATGTCTCTGCGACGCTCATTTAACAATAGTGGTCAAATTTTAGTGACTTCGCATAATGAAGAAGCAATTCGCAAGTTTTCAAATGAAAATACTTTTATATTAGATCGAAAAAGCCACTTAGAGCCAACTTTGGTCAGATTGCTCAGTGATGTACCTGTTAGAGACGACCTGATAAATGCCTTGATTGGTGGCGACATAGAGCTATGAGTAATAAGTATCTACCGCACATTCATGTGTTGGCAGAAGATGATGCTAATCGCCAGATTGCCAACGGATTTATGCTTGCGCCCAACCTTAATAACCGTGCTGTTAAAGTCCTGCCTCTTCCTGGTGGTTGGAAAAAAACTGTGGAGGAATTCACGAAGGAGTATGCGTCTCAAATGCGACAATTACCAGAAAGAAGGATGGTTTTGCTCATAGATTTTGATAATGATGAAAATCGGTTTAATTATGTAGAAAGTCATATTCCAGAGGACCTAAAAGCAAGAGTGTTCGTGCTGGGAGTGCTATCTGAACCTGAGAATCTAAGGACAGACATTAAAAAGACTTTTGAGGAGATTGGAGAAGCTCTTGCAAAAGATTGTTCTGACAACAAAAATGAGTTATGGGGACATCATCTTCTGAAACACAACAAACGAGAATTGGATCGTATGGCGACCTCTGTAAAACCATTTCTCTTTAAATAAATTTACCCAAAAATCGCGCACGCGAATCAAATGTCAGGTGCACGACTGCCAATAATTTACCGGAGTGTGGCTAGCTTAAAAGTCTTGCACCCTAATAACTACAGTCCATATTCAGCTTGCAAGATATCGTCATTATCATCAGCGATAGTTGCGACAATAGTAATAGCGCGAGAAATTTCCCCAGTCGAGATTTTGGCTATCGTCCGAGTCGAAATTACCGCAACTTGATTATCAACGATCGCAAAATGAGATTCCAAAGTAGACAGCCAATTCATTTCCAGAAGTTTGCGCATTAATTGAGCTTCATTCTTCGCCGGCAACTGAAGCACAAAAGCCCAAACAGTCAAAGTATCATCTTCCGTTTCGCCAGTGAGTTGCACCAACACTTCCACACTACCGTACTTAAACTTCCAAAGATGTCCGCCCTGCTCATTTTGACCTACCATCACTTTTTGGTCTACAGCCATGCTGGCGATGACAGTTTCAATTTCTTCTGCATAGGTGACGGCTGTGGCTTTTTCGACTTGCGCATCGGCGATCGCGCTTTCACTTAAAATGCTTTCGGGAGAAACTGTTTCTAGGTTGGGTTCGCTGGTAGTCATGATTGTAATTTGACGGAAACTATTCCACTAATCATTTTACCAGGTTCTTGGTTCCCAGGAAGAGCCTGGGAACCAGTAGCTTTCTTCGGTCTCTCGGAGCTTTGGGCAAAATGTAGCACTTGATACTAAACTTCTTAATCAAGTCCTAGGGATTATTTGTCCAGGCCCACTTGTGGTTAGCGTGGGGATTTTGGTGACGGGGATTCATTCCATCCCCTGCAAAACCGCCGTCAAAATTTCCACAAGGCGATCGATATGTTCTTTCTCAATAATCAACGACGGCGACAAAGCAATTATATCCCCAGTGGTGCGAATCAACAACCCATTTTCGTAGCACTTTAAAAAACAATCAAAAGCCCGTTTACCAGGCTTTCCAGCCATAGATTCCAACTCAATCCCCGCCACAAGTCCCAAATTGCGAACATCAATAACGTGCCGCACTCCTTTCAAAGAATGCACAGCATTTTCCCAATAATCGGATATTTTATCAGCCCGATCGAACAATTTTTCTTCTTCGTAAATATCCAGCGTCGCCAAAGCAGCAGCACAAGCCAGTGGATGGCCAGAATAAGTATAGCCATGAAACAGCTCTATGCTATTTTCAGGAGCATTCATAAAAGCATCATAAATACCTTCCTTAACAAATACCGCACCCATGGGTACAGTACCGTTAGTTATCCCTTTTGCCACCGTCACCATATCAGGAATCACCCCAAAATATTCAGTAGCAAAACTCGAACCTAAACGCCCAAAACCTGTAATTACCTCATCAAAAATCAGCAAAATTCCGTACTTGTCGCAAATCGCCCGAAGCCTTTCCAAATAACCTTTGGGCGGAATCAAAACTCCCGTAGAACCCGCCACAGGTTCCACAATTACCGCCGCAATATTCGACGCATCATGCAAAGCCACAATCCGTTCCAATTCATCCGCCAAATGCGCCCCCCATTCCGGCTGTTTGCGGCTGAAAGCATTGTGTTCGAGGTTATGAGTGTGAGGTAAATGATCTACTCCAGTCAGCAAACTGCCGAAAAACTTGCGATTTGGACCAATCCCACCGACAGAAATTCCCCCAAAACCAACACCATGATAACCCCGTTCCCTACCAATCAATCTTTGGCGAGTACCTTCACCTCTAACTCGATGATAGGCGATCGCAATTTTTAAGGCAGTATCCACCGATTCCGAACCAGAATTAGTAAAAAAAACGCGATCGAAATTGCCCGGTATCATTTTTACCAAACGTTCTGCTAATTCAAAAGCAGCCGGATGTCCCATTTGAAAAGGAGGCGCGTAATCCAAGTTTAAAACCTGCTGTTTAACCGCTTCGGCAATTGTCTCCCGCCCGTGTCCGGCATTCACGCACCAAAGCCCCGCAGTACCATCGAGGATCGATCGATTATCATCGCTGGTAAAGTGCATATCTTTTGCCGACACCAACATTCGCGGATTCGCTTTAAACTGTCGGTTTGCGGTGAAGGGCATCCAATAAGCGTCCATATTTGTCATTATTTTTTTATGCTTTTATTTTCTAAAATAACATATTTGAACGAACCACGAAGACGCAAAGAGCACGAAGGAAGAAAAGAAAGAGCTTTTTCTTATTTCTAGGATTGCTATATCTTCCTCTTTCTCTGACTTCGTGTCCTTCGCGCCTTCGCGGTTCGTTTAATCTTACTGCACAGATTCATGGTGCAACAAACCTGTCAGCATTTTGACTGGTTGCTCCCCATAGGGCCATGCGAAAGCATGGCGAAAAGCAGCATTTTGACAGGCTTGCAATTGCCGAAAGTCAATGATATCTAAGGTTAATAAATTTTCGTATTCAAAAGGCAGCCGCACGTTGTGCAATCCCGCGTTGTCCGTGCAAATGGCAATATCGACACCGGCTTCAAAACAGCGATCGAATACTACTTTCAGTTCTCGCATATTTTGCAAAGTTCCCGTTTTTAGATAGGTGGTCGGGCAAACTTCCAAGCATTGACCTCTACGTGCGATTTCGGGCAGCAGTTCGGGATATTTTAAGGGAATTTGAATTCCGTGGCCGATTCGCATCAGATAGGGCAGTAATTCGGGATAACAGCCAGATGTTGTTTCGTAGAGGTGGCCGGTTGTTTTCAGGCCGATCGACCTTGCGTACTGATATAATCCGACAAATTCGTCTAAACGTTCGCTAATGCAAGCATCGCCTCCAGCAAAATCGATCGCACAAACATATTCTCCCATCTGTGCAGCCAAATCGACGATCGCCCGATTCACTTCATAGGGTAAACGCGAGTGCATACACAAAATTTGGCTGGTGACAATTGGACAATCGCTAATTTGGCTGGCCTTACCCACAACTCGGACAATTTCTGCCATCAAATCAATTCGTTCTGACTGCGACAAATGTTCTGGAGTTCGCAGATAAGGTGTATAACGCAACTCCAAATAAGCCAGATTTTCAAATACGTAAGCGCCCCGCATCAACCGATAAATGAAATAAGGCAGAGTCTCAACAGTTTGAACGCTTTCTACCAGCGTGTGCAGTTCCAAATACTCATCCAGAGTATTGCGCCGACGTGTGTAAAACTCCTCAAACTCCGAGTATTCTTGAAATCGATCGACCATTTCAGTATTGTGGCGATCGAAATACCGCCACAGCACCCTAGGAACCACAGAACCACCCAGATGGCGGTGCAACTCAGCGTGTAAACTCATGGCAAAACAGCCTCAATTTTCTTGATTGTAACAAAAATTAATTAGTCAGTCCTTGTGAGTGAGTTCCCATGCCCCAATCCCCAATGCCCCATGCCCCATGCCCCATGCCCCCTTGGGGGGGGTGGTCCAATCTATCCAAAATCTCAAATCTCAAATTGATTGACATTTGACACATATCCGTAGATAATCGAAGTTTGTGTCAACTAGAACGGAACGCGAAAAACCCTTGGCTAACGTAGTGGTAATCGGCGCCCAGTGGGGCGATGAAGGAAAAGGCAAAATTACCGATTTGCTCAGCAAATCCGCAGATATCGTTGTCCGCTACCAAGGGGGCGTCAACGCCGGTCATACCGTGGTAGTCAACGGTCAAACTTTCAAGCTACATCTGATTCCGTCGGGAATTCTCTACCCCGATACCGAATGTATCATCGGCTGTGGCACGGTCATTGACCCTAAAGTTTTAATTCAAGAATTGGATCAGTTAGAAAAACTCAACATTTCTACTGCCAAGTTGATGATTTCTCAGACTGCTCACGTCACCATGCCCTATCACAGATTAATTGATGTGGCATCGGAAGAACAACGGGGCAATTATAAAATTGGGACAACCGGACGCGGCATTGGCCCTACCTACGCGGATAAGTCCGAACGTACAGGTATTCGGATGCTCGATTTAATGGACTTGGAAGGGTTCCAAGAACAACTGGAATGGACAATTAATCATAAAAATGTCATTCTGGAAAAACTCTACAATTTGCCTCCTCTCAATCCCCAAGATGTGATTGATGAATACCGAGTCTATGCAGAACGTTTGCGCCCCCACGTAGTAGACAGTTCGCTGAAGATTTATGACGGGATTCACACGCGGAAAAATATTCTGTTTGAAGGGGCCCAAGGTACTTTATTAGACTTAGACCACGGCACTTATCCTTACGTTACTTCCAGCAGTCCGATCGCAGGTGGTGCTTGTGTCGGAGCTGGAGTTGGACCCACAGCGATCGATCGCGTTATTGGAGTCGCCAAAGCCTACACCACCCGTGTGGGAGAAGGCCCATTCCCTACCGAAATGGTAGATGGAATTGGAACTGTTTTGGGCGAAAGAGGGGCAGAATTCGGCACTACTACCGGTCGCAAACGCCGTTGTGGTTGGTTCGATGCAGTCATTGGCCGCTACGCCGTTCGCATCAACGGACTTGACTGTCTAGCAATTACCAAACTAGATGTTTTGGATGAATTAGACGAAATCAAAGTCTGCGTTGCTTACGAAATTGACGGCGAACGCTGTGTGGATTTCCCCAAGAGTTCTCGCATTTTTGCTGAGTGCAAACCCATCTATGAAACCCTTCCCGGTTGGAAAAAATCAACGGAAGATTGCCGTACTTTGGCAGATTTGCCCCAGCAAGCGTTGGATTATTTGAAGTTTTTGGCAGATTTGATGGCCGTACCGATCGCGATCGTTTCTCTTGGTGCTGGCCGCGACCAAACTATCATTGTCGAAGACCCAATTCACGGACCAAAGCGGGGATTATTGTCTGTTGATGGTACTCCTGTCGCAGCACAATCCTAATACGTTGAGTTGTAATAGACATCTCCAATAATAATTACTATTTAAATGGGTATTATTGGATTTGTCAGTGCCGATAAACTTTCGGTTAGTGAATTTAATTAAGTGCGATCGCACTACCACAAATTTGGTAAAATGTGAAAACAATAAGCCAAAAGTCAGAACATGGAAATCGCAGTTGAATGTCAAAAGCGAGCTGAAGGCAGCAAACCCAATGCCCTCCGTCGCTCAGGATTGATTCCCGCCGTACTTTACGGCCACCAAGGATCTGAATCCCTTGCTCTTACTATCCCTGCCAAAGCCGTTGAAACTCTCCTCAAACAGCGCGTTGTCAACAACGTCTTAATTGACCTGAATATTCCAGAAATTTCTTGGAAAGGAAAAACTTTATTGCGGGAAGTGCAGCGCCATCCTTGGAAAGGTTTTCCCTATCACCTCAGCTTTTTTGCGGTAGGAAGTCAAGACAGCCTCGAAGTTGAATTGTCCTTGCATTTTGTCGGCGAATCTGTCGGTGTCAAGTTGGGAGGCGGCATCTTGGATACCGTGATGACCCAATTAGCAGTTAAGTGTAAACCTGACAGCATTCCTGATGCCATTGAAGTAGATATTTCTAATTTAAATGTAGGGGATGCACTGCACATTCACGAACTCGTGTTACCCGCAGGAGTAGTAGCTATTGGTGAACCAAATCAGGTGGTTGTCAGCGTACTTGGTACTCAAGCTGGTTCTGAAGATGACTCAGAAGCAGCAGCAACACCAGCAGCTTAATTAGTAATTAGTCATAGTTGCTAACTAATTATTAAACCTATGGCGATCGCTTTTTACTCAAAAGGCGATCGCTTTTTAATTGCCAAAACCATTAATTTTTGCAAACTGTGATATCGTTTACGGTTGCATCGGAATGATTTAACCGCAGAGAGCGCAGAGGGCACAGAGGAGGAGAAGAGAGAGATGAATGCAGGACGATACCAACGGATTTGATATGACAGGGCACTGCCCTGTCCTGACTGATTACCTAATCGCTAATTCTGGGCAGTAGTGATTAGACGCCAGAGTCACGGTAATATCAGTATCCGCCAGAAAACTTTCTTTAGCAATGGGATTTTCCATACTCGCGGCTTCCCCGATCGCTCTTAATTTTAATTCCGGCAGAGAAACTCCCGATTTGGCCTCCGCACACATTCTTTTTGCTGCTGCAATTTTTTGACTAGGGCGGCTTTGAATTGCTTGCAATAAACTCTCCGTTGTCGCTGTGGAGTAGCTTTTGGCTAAACGTTTGTAGTCTTCAATAAATTTCCCATCATTCCCAGTAATTTTAACTGTTGGTTCCTGATTAGAACACAACAGATTTAAATTAATCACTTCTCCCGCTGAGTTGACGATAAAACATCCTTCCCGTTCTTGGGCGATCGCACTTTTGGTGTTGCTGACTAGGACGGGAAGCAACATCACAGCTATCATCGCACTTAAACGCAAGCTATTTACCATGATACAGAACTCCTTTGTTAGTTGTTAATTGTTAATTTGTTATTTGTTAGTTTTCAAATGTCAACTCAACATTTCGTTGTCTATGGACGATTTCACTAACAATAAACATCCGCCACGAGTGACAGGTGCATGAATAGAATTCGGTAAGGAGCGAATGTAATCCCCTTGATAACAAACTTCTCCCTCGACCTCTAAATCTCCTTCTAACATAAACACTTCTTCTACTCCGGTGTGTCTATGTAGGGGAAACTTGATTCCCGGTTCTAATCGCATCAAACAAGTATATTCGCGCTTTTCTTTATCTAGATAAAGGTTAGCAAACGAAATACCTGAAACTATATATTTTCTCCATTTCCGATGCTGCGATCGCACAATTAGAGAAGGAGTATTGTTTTCAGTAGCCGGAATAACTGGCTGTGAATTAACTTCCTCCGTGGGAGTTGGCGCAAGTTCGGCGATGCGCTGGAACAAACGGTGTTTGAGGTTGGGGGAGACTGGTACGGGAGGGGCTGTATAGGCGATCGCCGCCACCGCAGCCTCAACAGCATCTAATTCAGTTTCAAGTTCTGGAGACTCTTGCAATTTCTCTTTAAGGGCGCGACTTTCTGACTCGTCCATAGTATCGAGAGCTCGAAGCGCTGCAAGGATATTAAATTCCTCATACTCCATGATTTCCATAATTTAAACTATTTCGCTCAAAGCTTGACGCAATTTAGAAATACCTAACCGAATTCTGGTTTTGATAGTACCCACCGGAATGCCTGTCTTAGTAGCGATCGCAGCACAAGTCAATCCTTGATAATAGGCTAATTCAATCGCCTGTCGTTGTTCTGGCGGCAATGCTTCCAGCGCTGCTTTAACTTGTTCGCTCCGTTCTTCTAGTATGGCATCTGCCATCGGTTCTGCCATAGCAGAAATAGGGACTTTCGCATTTTCCACAGAAGCAACAACCGTCCGAAAATTGCGCTGCAAAACTCGAAGTCTATCCAGGGAACGACTGCGCGTCAGCAGAAACAACCAAGTATCAACTCGACTCCGGGAAACATCATAACTTGATGCTTTTTGCCAAATCTGAGAAAAAACATCTAGTACAACTTCTTCAGCTTCTTCTACCGAACCCAGAATTTTGTAAGCGAGAGCATAACTAGCGCGACCATAGCGATCGTATAGTTTAGCTAAGGCTGTTTGGTCTTTCTGGGCAATCTGCACTAACAGTAGCGATTCATCCCCTGACTTTTGAGCTGTCATTTCAGTGTACCGAAAAAAATGTGTTTTGACTGCACAGATCCAAAATTAAAAATTCAGCGTATATCACTACATAACCCGAAAATAATTGTAAGTTTGAAGTTGGGGGTACAAGCTGGAGTATGCCTTTTTAGGCTAGTTTTACACTGTTTTTAATTATGAGATTCCCAATTCATATTGCAGTTTATCACTTCCGCAATCTCAAATCTCAAATCGGTTGACTCCCAGAAAATCCGAGGGCAAATCTGAAAATAGGAATTTTTACATAACTTAACAAAACCGATAGATCCAAAATAGCAAAACCTTCGTATACCAGTTAAGTTCGGGTTCTCTGGGTAATGGTGGCGACAGCTAAGACTGCGCCAACTCATGACCCATCGAGTTTTTCCCTCACCCGTCCTACTAAGTTATATCCATACTATCTGTGCAATAAAGGTGATAACTGTGAAACTACCCAAAAACATTCGGCGCACAATACTAGCGATAGAATTAGCTCTAATTGCCGTATTAACCCCAGGGATAATTGCAGCTTCCGATCACGACGACGGCGAAGTAGACATCAAAGGTCGCACAGTCAATTTAACAGACCTCTACGTGTTTCGCGAACAAGACCAGAATTCTGGCGCTGCGGACGGAGATTTAGTATTCATCATGAATTCAAATCCCCGGTCTATAGCTCGCTATCAATATTATTTCAGCACTACGGCTCTTTACCAATTTCACATCACACAGGTAGGTGATGTGAATTCTACCCCCACAGGACGAGCAGATATAATTCTGAGACTGGCATTTAGTCCACCTAATAATCAAGGTATACAAGCGGCGGCTGTTACTGTGGTTCGTGGCGGTGTAGAAACTACTACTAATACAACAGTTAATAATAGCTTAATTACCACAACACCGCTCAATTCTAATGCTGTTTTAAATACAGTACCGGTGGGCGGTTCTAACTTGACCGTATTTGCAGGTTTGCGGGAAGATCCGTTCTTCTTTGATGTTGAACAATTTTTCCGAGTGCGGTCTGGGGCTTTGGGCACTGGACCGAAAGTAAGTTTTAAACAACCAAGTCAAGCGATCGACTTTGCGAAAGGTTACAACGTCAATACAATTGCTGTGCGGGTTCCGAAAGCATTTTTGCAAGCAGGAACTGGGGCGAATACCTTTGATGTGTGGTCAACGGTTTCCATCAGGGATGGAGTTGGTGGTTTCAAACAATTTGAGCGCTTGGCTAGACCTGCAATCAATGAAGGTTTGATCGTAACTCCTGGGTTTCTGGAGGCATTTAATAATATTTCTCCCAGATTAGATTTGAGTTCTGCTGCGGCTCCGGTGCGCCAGGAAGCTGTTGCGACTTTGAATGCTGTGGATCTTTTGGATGGTAAGGATAACGTCGATCCAAATGCGATCGCAGGAGCTTTTTTACCAGATGTGATGCGGATTGATACGACAAAACCAAGCGGTTATGGTAGCGCGACAAATGCTCAAGGAAGTTTGATCGGGGGTCGGATGCTTTTGGATGATGTGATTGATATCACTCTGGGAGCTTTGGTGGGTTCTCCTGTGGGCGATAACGTTTCTTATGAAGGAACGCCGGGAAATCCGGCTCAGGGACATAAGCCTTTACAACCGAGTTTTCCTTATTTGGCTTTGCCGAATTAGTCATTAGTCATTAGTCATTAGTCATTAGTCATTAGTCATTAGTCATTAGTCATTAGTCATTAGTCATTAGTCATTAGTCATTAGTCATTAGTCATTAGTCATTAGTCATTAGTGATTAGTCATTAGTGATTAGTGATTAGTCATTAGTGATTAGTGATTAGTCATTAGTCATTAGTCATTAGTCATTAGTGATTAGTGATTAGTGATTAGTGATTAGTCATTAGTGATTAGTGATTAGTGATTAGTGATTAGTCATTAGTCATTAGTCATTAGTGATTAGTGATTAGTGATTAGTGATTAGTGATTAGTGATTAGTCATTAGTGATTAGTCATTAGTCATTAGTCATTAGTGATTAGTGATTAGTGATTAGTCATTAGTCATTAGTGATTAGTGATTAGTGATTAGTGATTAGTCATTAGTCCTTAGTCATTAGTCATTAGCAGTACCCTGAGCGTAGTCGAAGGGTTATGGGTTATGGGTTATGGTTATTGGCTAATGATGGGAAATTCTTTTTTTTTGAACTCAGATTAACGCAGATTTATGAGTGTAAAAACAGGACGAGGAATTAAATCGGATGTTGTTTGGTGGTGGCTGCTGATAGCAGTTCCTGTAGTTGGTATTTTAGTGATTAATTTACCGCCTCATTTTCGTGAGATTGCGGATAAATTCTCTGAAAAAAGTCCGGCAAATCTCGATGCTAATTACCGATATCATTTTTCGGATGTATTGAGAAATAATCCGAATCAGAAAGATGCTATTCAACAAGAAATTAATTTTTATCAGCAGCGGCTGGCTGTGGATTCAAAAAGTGGTTTGAACCGGGCTGCATTGGCTGGGGTTTATTTGAAAATGGGTAGGGCTACTGGGGAGGGTGGTTGGTTTTTGTTGGCCCAACAGGCTGCTCAAAGATCGATCGCGGATTTGCCTTTTGATAATACAGGTGCGCTGTTAGTTTTAGCTAGAATTGCTGAGGCTAGACACGATTTTGCCACTGCTTTGCGTTTAGCTAAACAAGTAGGTTTTGACAATGAGGATGCGATCGCCCTTTCAGTCACATCTCACTTAGCAATGGGAAAAGTCAAGGAGGCGAATGCAGCAGCAGAAGCCTTAGTCAAACGGCTTCCCAACTTGGGCTCTCTGACTTTGAGGGCTTTGGCGAGGGAATCTCAAGGTAGAGATGCGGAGGTTTTGCAGGATTACAAACAAGCTTTGGCCCTGGAGGAACCAGGAGAAATTGCGGGTTCAGCGCGTACCCGATCGCTCTTGGGTCGATTTTACAGCCGTCGTGGGCAGTTTGTGCAGGCGAAAGCGCTGTTTTTGGAAACTTTGCGGTTGCTACCTCGATACCCCCTAGCGTTGATTTACATGGCGGATTTAGAAGTGCGACAAGGCAATTACCGGGAAGCAGAAAGTTATTACAGCAAGGTTTCTGCTTATTCGGGAGGGGCTGCGACGATCTACGATCGCCTTGTCGATCGCGGTAGGGCGAGAGTAAAACAGTTACAAGGAGATGCGATCGCCTCCAAAAAACTCCTCGACAAAGCAGAGGCTACGCTACGACAGGAACAGGTTTCTGGAGTTGGGGGTTTCGGGCACCGCCGAGATTTGGCGAGTTTGCTACTAGAAAAAGGTCGATCGCAGGATGTCACAGAAGCATTGGCGTTAATGCAAGCAGAAGTAAAAATCCGGCGCGATGCTGCGACGCTGGATACCTTAGCCTGGGCGCTTTCGGGCGCTGGGGAGTGGCAAAAAGCCGAGGATGTGATGGCCGAAATAGTGCGATCGGGCATTCGAGATGCCGCTATGTTCGATCGGGCGGGTGCGATCGCCCTTAAATTAGGGAAAAATCGTGAATCTCGCGCTTATTTCCAAACAGCCAAGGAAATCGACCCTACCTTCAAAAGGCGATCGAGTCAAGCATTAAGTTTAGGAAACGAACAATTTTGACATTAACTAATAGCCGTCATTCTGACAAGTTTGCTATTCCGTCAATCCGCCAGGGGTTGAAACCCCTGGCTCAAAGCTTAAGTCCTCTAAAGAGGACTAAAAGATATAAAAAGTAGAAAATCTTTAGTCGGTTTCAACCGACTTGAGCTATTAGACAGGGGTTTCAACCCCTGGCGGACTGTCACACTCACGAAAAAATTGCTAGCGGAAAAAATCACTAAAAAAACAAGTATTTATGCAAAACAAATCAAAGCGATCGCCAAAACTATTCATCCTATTTTTCCTAACACTTTCAATATTACTAACAACCTCAACCAATCCCGCTTACTCACACTGGGCAGATTTATCAGTAGCAGAAATAGTAGTCAACGATTCCCAAACCGAAATAACCTTAACATTCCCCACCGGCTTAACAAAATTTGCAGACGACAACCAAGACAGTCAGCTACAACCCGCAGAAATTAGCAAGCACAAAGCACAGCTAGAAAAATTTTTCAACCAACATATTACCATCAAAAACAGTAGCCAAATTCCCGGCTCTCTGGTACTAAAACCACTAGAAATAGCACCACAAACAGCCAATTTACTTCAACAACCAAATACCCACAGCACTTTACTTTTAAACTACACCTGGCCCCAAAAATCTCAAATACCAACTTCCAAGTTAATTAATAAAAATAAATTTTTGATCGATTACGCTCTATTTTTACCAGGAATAAACACAGCTAGCTGTCAAGCAACAATTGTCCAAGCAGGCACGCTCAAAAGTTTTGTGTTTACACCACAAAATCAAGAATTTTTAGTAACACAAAATCAATCAATTTGGGATGAAAGTTGGAGTTGGCTGTTAGCATTAGCCGGAGCATTTGCTTGGGGAGCCATGCACGCGATGTCACCTGGACACGGAAAAACCATTGTGGGTGCTTATTTGGTAGGTGCGCGGGCTACTCCCCTACACGCTGTATTTTTGGCAGCAACTACTACAATTACTCACACAGCGGGCGTGTTTGCTGTGGGCGGAATTACTCTGTTTGCTTCTCATTTAATTAATCCAGAAAAGCTGAATCCTTGGTTGAATTTAATCTCTGGATTTTTGGTGGCTTTAATTGGCTTCAAGCTACTTAGGGAAAGAAGCAAAAATAACTTCTCACTGAGGACGAGCTTCCTCAAATATTTCAAGACTAAATTTTTTCATCAAAACAGGGGTTTCAGGAATAAAGAGCTGACCATGAACTATGAAGAACCAGTTAATCTATTAAATAGAGGAAGTTGGGAGAGAGAATTTAAATCTGTTAAACCAGATTTAAATCATCATTACCACCATCATGGAGACGGCCGCGTTCACTCACATTTGCCACCCGGATCTGACGGTTCTCCTGTTACTTGGAAAAGCTTATTAGCCCTGGGCATTTCTGGCGGTTTGTTGCCTTGTCCTTCGGCGTTGGTGATGCTGTTGAGTGCATCAGCTTTGGGTAGTGTGGGTTTGGGCATGACGCTGGTGGTAGCATTTAGTTTGGGGTTGGCGTTGGTGTTGACTGCGATCGGCTTAATCTTAGTTTATGCGAAAGGGAAGTTTGATAAATTACCAAAACAACTGGCGGTAGTGAAGATTTTACCTGGGATGAGTGCGATGTTGGTCTTGTTATTGGGTTTGGGAATTACGGGACAAGCCATGTTGCAGATATTCGCTGCGAATTAATTATTTTAAGTAGAAGGTAGAAGGTAGAAGGTAGAAGGAAGAAGGTAGAAGAACCCCCCCTGCCCCAGGAGGGTTTCATTCTCTTGTAGGGGCAGCCCCCCGTGGCTGCCCCAATGCCTGAAATGACGGAACATTGTCGTTGGGGGGGTAGGCACGCACCATCCACTACCCCTACAAAACGATGATTTATCTGAGAATGAAACAGCCCTGCCCCCTGCCCCCCCTAGGGGGGAAATTCAGGAATCAGGAATCAGGAAGAAGACTTATGCAGTCGGCTTTTCGGTCATGGGTATTTTACGTTTAATTAAGTGGATTTACTTAGAACCCCGATTTTTGATCAAAAATCGGGGTTCTGGCTGAGTATTCGGTTGTTTGAATTTGGCTTAGTTATCAGCCGGCACTATTATATTTATCAATGATTTTGGCTAAATCAGGTATTCCGTTTTCGACATAGTTTTTAGCTGAGGGGCGCAGTTTGCCATAGGCTCCTTTTACCATGGCTCTGGTGCTGTTTTCGACTCTGGCGTCGCTGATTTGGAGCAATTCGTCAGCTACTTGAGATTTTCTTTGAGTGAGATATTCGATGGGGCTGCCATTGGTTACTGCTTCAGTCCACATGGGATCGAGTGCGCTAGAGATTTCTGGCAGCAGTTGATCGACAACTTGGGCACAATAATCAGCTCGTATTCCCTTGACAGTAGAGTAGGCAGCTTTCAGAGCCAAACCACCTAATCCAGAGGCGGAAGCAACTTGTTCGTCGATCAACCTGACACAATCATCAACAACATTGTCTCGGTTCTTTTCATTCAATAGAATATCGCTAAGCGCCATTTTAACTCTCCTAGGTTTAACAGTAACTATACTCTACAATGAAAATAGAACCTATCAAGGAAAATTTCAAAAAAATACTTATGGTCAGTTCGATCGCACTGGCAAGTAAAATTAGGATTAGATTTCACTCTCGGCACGGTTCGGTAATGCAACGAGGGGAAGTTTTAGGAATTGAGTCAAAGTTTGGTTCGATCGAAATACGTAATTTTGAGGTGATTTTGGGGACGTACTTAGTCCGGCAAATACGTGCAGTGATAGGGTTAAGCCGACGGCTAACAACATTTTTTCCAACATGGCACTGCCTCCAATATTAAGATGCACTCTAGCCTTATTCTTCTTACACCATCAATATACAAACATCTTTTACCTTTGAGTGCGATCGCATCGGTCGATAGCAGTGATATGTATCACAAGTTACACATACTCCCGAAGGGGGAGAGGGCTCGGCTGTTTCCTTCTCTTGTAGGGGCAGCCCCCCGTGGCTGCCCCAATCTCTGAAATGACGGAAAATGGTTGGTGGGGGGGGTAGGCACGCACCATCCACTACCCCTACAAACCCCTCGTTTTTTGGAGAATGAAACAGCCCTGGGAGAGGGCTCGGCTGTTTCCTTCTCTGGTAGGGACTACCCCCCGCCACTGCCCCTACCCCCTCCACTACTTCCCTCTTGCTTCTTCCCTATTCCCTCACAGAAGTCAAAAATTGTCCTAGAGAAAGCGGCCACCGGACACCCCTGAAAGGTAGAATTAGCCCGTAGAGGTTATTTGACACAGCGGAGGTGCCGACAATATGCTTGCATACTTTCTAGCGTTGGCGGTCGGTCTAGGCAGCTTCAGTATTTACATGGCTGCTTTCTTTTTTCCAGAAGTTCACCGCAAAAGCGATTTTGCCTGGAGTGGGGTGGGACTTTTTTATGCGTTAATTTTATGGGCTTGTGCGGGGCGAATTACCGGTGCTCTCCTGCTTGGTCAAATGGCGGCCGTGGCTCTTTTGGGCTGGTTCGCCTGGGAAACTTTGAGTTTACGCAGACAAGTTACACCTATTGCTGAGCAAACGCCGATTCCTCAGTCGGTAAATTTGCCGGGGGGTATGGGTGGCGCGTTGACGGGGATGTTTGCTAAAAAACCCGAACCAGCAACGAAAAAACCTAAGTTTGTCAGAGCACCCAAGCCGAAATCTGATGTGGTGCCAACACCTGTTGCCGATCGCCAGGTAAAAGCAGAGGCACCTGCGGTGGTTTCCCCGTTACCCGAAATCGTGGCAGAAAGTGCGATCGCCCCTGAATTGTTGCCACTTCCAGACTCGACACCAGCAGCAACTCAGGAAATACAGCAGTCGATCGCAATTCCTGTGGCTGACACCTCGCCAGCCCCTGTAGAATCAGCACCAACTAGCGACACTACAATCACCGCAAAAGTTTCAGAAATTGCCACCACACCAACTGTGGAGACAGCAGAGGCTCAACCAGACCTTAAACAAGAGCCAGAAGTCGATGACTTTGACCAGATGTGGAGGGCAGCAGCTAGAGGGTCCGAGTCTGGGACTCCAACGACAGCCCCAACAGCCGACTCAACTCCTGTCAAAGCCCCTAAAAAATCGGCTGGTTTCAGCAGTCTGTTCGGCAATCTCAAAAATAGTCTGGGCGGTTTATTGGGCCGGGGGGCTGAGAAAACCAAGTCCATAGCTAATACTCCGGTGACAACACCGAAAATGCCTTCAGAGTTGATCGAACTTGCATCTGAAGTAGGGGCAATTTCTACACCGGAGTTTGACCAAATTCTCGCATCAGAATTAGCCGAAGCAGCCCTAGAAGTGGTGGCAGAAACTAGCAGCACTGTCGCTGATGAAATTCCAGGAGTACCATTTCCTCTGGATGTGGAAGCCATGGCTGAATTGATTTCAGAAGAAACAGTGATTTCTCCAATTCAAATTACTGAAATTACAGTGGTGGAAGTGGTTTCGCCAACACCTGCGGAAGTGGAACTGTCCTCAGAGGCGATCGACAATGCCATAAAACAGCAGGTAGAGTCGATCGCCTCAGCAGACACACCGGAATTGATTCATCCAAATCCGCCAACTCCCAATCTGCTGAAAACTGACAAACCCGCCGATGAATCCAAGTCGGAAAATCTTTCCGACTCTGAGCAGACGACTCTCTAAAACACAAACCAAAAGGTAGAAATTAGAACTTTTTAGATTCTGCTTTCTGCCTTCATCAACAGGTAACAAATATTTTTTAAACCCGGTTTTTTCTTTTTTGTATTCAGCCTTCACAAAATCTTCGATAATTTTTGGATTAAATTTAGGTGAAATCAATATTATGAAAGCAATTATGGTAGTGGGAACAACTTCTCACGCAGGGAAATCTTTACTGGTTGCAGCTTTGTGTCGCATTTTTGCTCGCCGCCAGTGGCGAGTCACTCCCTTTAAAGGTCAGAATATGGCACTGAATTCCTATGTCACTGCGGCTGGGGGAGAAATTGGCTACGCTCAAGCAGTTCAGGCTTGGGCCGCCGGTGTAGCACCTTTGGTAGAAATGAATCCCATTTTGCTCAAACCCCAAGGAGATATGACTTCTCAATTAATTATGAAGGGTCGGGCGATCGCCAATATCCGAGCTACTCAATATTACGAAGAATATTTCGATCGAGGTTGGCAAGTTATTCGGGAATCTTTAGAATTTTTGAATCACCAATTTGACATGGTGGTTTGCGAGGGAGCCGGCAGCCCTGCGGAGATTAATCTCAAGCACCGCGATTTAACAAATATGCGCGTAGCCAAACATTTGAATGCTCGAACTGTGCTAGTAGTTGATATAGACCGCGGCGGAGCTTTTGCTCACATTATCGGTACTTTGGAATTGCTCGATCCAGACGAACGAGCTTTAATTAAAGGCTTCATTATTAATAAGTTCCGAGGACAAAAATCTATCTTAGATCCAGGGCTAATTTGGCTAGAACAACGTACAGGTATTCCCGTTGTTGGTGTAATTCCTTGGATAGACGAAGTGTTTCCCGCCGAAGACTCTCTCGATTTGCTCGATCGACGTTCTCCCAATTCTCACACAGACCTGAATATTTCTGTCATCCGCTTGCCCCGTATTTCTAATTTTACCGACTTTGACCCCCTAGAGTCGGAAACTACTGTCACCGTCAAATATGTCAGTCCCAAAGACGAGTTAGGCCATCCAGATGCAGTAATTTTACCAGGTTCTAAAACTACAATTTCTGATTTGCAGGTACTCCGACAAACGGGTATGGCAGAAGCCATTAAAAAATATTTAGTGTCTGGCGGTACTGTCATGGGCGTTTGCGGGGGGTTTCAGATGCTGGGAGAAAGTATAGTCGATCGAGAAGGCCTTGAGGGACTAAAGGGAGAATTTAAAGGCTTGGGATTGTTACCTTTGAAAACTGCGATCGCTCCTAATAAAATAGCCCGTCAGCGCACCGTAACTTCTAATTATCCTCAACCGGGTTTACCAGTTGCCGGTTACGAAATCCACCAAGGAATAACCCAAATGCTGGAGTCAGATTTAACTAAATCGCTGTTTGACGATCCTAGTTTGGGAATGGTCAATAATTTCCAATCTATTTGGGGTACTTACTTGCACGGTATTTTTGATAACGGAGCTTGGCGGCGGGCTTGGTTAAATCACTTGCGGCAGCAGCGAGGATTGCAGGCCCTACCTACAGGAATTCCTAATTACCGGGAACATCGGGAAGCTCTGTTGGACAGTCTGGCAGATACGGTTGAAAAGCATTTAGATATCAAACAGATTTTAGGGTAGCTATTACTCAATATATGATGAAAATATGAGGTGAAGTTTGAATGACAAAAATTTGTTTTTTACCAGAAAATGTAACCGTTGAAGCTGAACCGGGAGAACTGTTGCTGGATGTAGCTAAACGCGCGGGAATTTCTATTCCCACCGGCTGTCTCATGGGTTCTTGTCACGCTTGCGAAGTGGAACTGGAAGACGGAGAGGTAATTTGTGCTTGTATTTCCGGCGTACCTTCAGGAAAAGAGCAAGTAACAATTAATCTTTATGTTGACCCGGTTTGGTAATGGGGAATTGGGAATTGGGAATTGGGAATTGGGAATTATAATCGTTCCCCATTCACCAGTTTTATTTTTTTTGCCATTCTTGCTGTTTTTTTCTAGCTGATTGCAGCCATCTTTGGGCTTCTGGATAAACCGTCGTTCCCGGTTTTACAGATTCTAAAGTGTTGATAATTTCCTGCAAGTAACCCAGGGCGTAACCGGGATTTTGATTGATAGAATTTAGGTTAGTTTGGAACTTAGCAAACAAGCTTTTTGCTTGATTTAAAGCTTCCACTGACTCTTTTTCAGCTTTCAGTCGAATCTGTGTAGTGCCTAAATTATTTTGATATTGAGCTAGTTTTGTTTGAGCATCAAGATAGCCCGGATTATCAAAGGGAATTTGGCTAAGTCGTTCAATAGATTGTTGCCACAAATCAGCTATCTTTTGCCAAGTTTCGGCTGAATGTGGCGGTTTCTGCGATGCGGAGGCGGCACTAAAGGCAAATTCTTTGGCTGCTTCAATTAAGTTGTCCGCCCGCACTGAACCGGTAGCGACACCGCCCATTGCTTGAAAATCTCTCTCTGCTGCTTGCAGTTTTTTCCTAGCAGTTTCTCCGGCTAGGGTTTCTGGGGGAATTTGATTGAGTTGGTCGATCGCACTTTGCCAATTTATGCTAGCTTTTTGTCTATCTGCCGCATTTTTAGCTTGCTGGTACTGCTGTTTGGCAGTATTCAGGTTTTGTTCCACTTCCCCAAGCTGAGTAAAAGCATTTTTTTGTTGAAAAATCTGGGCTTCCATGCGCCCGATACTTTTGCGGGCTGCTTGAAATTCATCCACACTAAAGCGCCAAGTACAGCCAAAAAAAGAGCAATAGGTTTCTGGATAATAACCTAAAAACCAAACCGGCAAGGCATCCAGGTGTTTTTGCGCTTGTTTTGCTTTGGTTTCGCCCAAGTCGAAATCAGCCACAGCAGTGGCTTTATTTACCAATTGATCCGATTGTTCCACCAGGGCGATCGCCTGTCGATAATTGTAATCCATACTGCTAAAACTCGGCATTAACAATATGGGCAATTTATCTGCTATGGGCTTGCGAATGATGGGCACAGGTAGGTTTGCTAGCCAAATTATCCCCGCCCCCGCACCCAAAAAAACCCCCACCCAGATAATTTTGCCAAAGAATCCGGGCGGGCGGTTGGCTTTGACGGCGGCTTTGAGTGCTTTTTCGCTGAAGTTGGGAAATTGATCTTTGAAAGTAGCGCGAATTTCTTCTATGGATGCGAAACTGCCATTTTCCGATCGCATTTTCTCCAACTGCTTGATTACCATACTCCTGTAGACATTCCCAGCTATAGCATCAGCCGCCGCACATTTGTCAACTTCTGCCCGTAAAATTTCAAAAGCTCGATCGGTAAGACGCGCCATAAAACTCACCTATTCCCTTTTAAGTATTTTACAGTTAGCCACTCAAAATAATTGTTAAAATATATAAAGCACATATCAAATATCAGACATAATTTCATGCCAACTGCTTTAATCACCGGAGCTTCTAGCGGAATTGGTGCAGCTTTTGCCACCGAATTAGCCCAAGACAAGCACAATCTAATTTTGGTGGCTCGTTCCGCCGACAAATTGCACCAACTCGCTGCTACACTCCAAGAAAAATTCAATATTCGAGCAGAAGTAATCGTGCAAGATTTAACGGAACCTGGTGCTGGAGCCAAAGTATTTGAGGCCGTAAATCAAACAGATTTAACTGTAGATTTGTTAGTCAATAATGCGGGGTTTGGAGATTACGGTATTTTTGCCGATCGCCCCCTTGACAAACAACTAGCCATGGTGCAACTAAATATTGTAGCATTAGTTGAGCTTTCGCACTTATTTTTGCAGCAAATGCGCCGCAAAAAATCGGGAAGTATCATCAATGTAGCATCAATAGCAGCATTTCAACCGATGCCATACCTATCAATTTACGCAGCCACAAAAGCCTTTGTTCTGAGTTTCACCGAGTCACTGTGGGCGGAAAACAAAGATTTAGGAATACGAGTGTTGTGCCTTTGTCCAGGACCGACAGAATCGGACTTTTTTGCAGTAGCTGAATTCCCAAAATCACTAGCATCTAGCAGCGGGCAAAAACTGGTATCAGCCCAGGAAGTAGTGCGAGATGCTTTGAAAGCCTTAGACAAGAATGAGTCTAACGTTGTGACAGGGGGAGTTCCCAATCAAATCATCGTAAATATGCCCAGATTTATGCCACGAGAACTGTTAGTGAAGTCGGTAGCAAAGCTGTTTGGGCGCAAAGGGGAATAATCGCGGATATTTGACAGATATCTAACTGGATCGAATTCAAGTGCGATCGCACATTCAGGCCGCCAAAATTCCCGACGCCAAAATCCCCACGCTACCCCACAGAACCGCCGGGGGTTAAAAACCCCCGTCTCATAGCAAAAGTCCTCTAAAAGAGGACTGAAAAACAGATGAAATCAACAAATATTCGAGTATTTTGCACCATTCTTCAGTCGGTTTCAACCGACTTTCGCTATGAGACGGGGAATTGATTCCCCGGCGGACTCGCGGACAAACAAACTAGCCCAAAGAAACCGGGTTTTTCGCAGTTTTTCGGCTGTATCAATATCCTCGAAAAAAACCCGGTTTCTCCCCCAACCCC
>JAHRFD010000025.1:32763-101496 GCA_020882975.1 Microcoleus sp. EPA2
AAATCTCAGAAACCGGGTTTTTGCCCAAATCACCGACTGTAATCAACGATTCTGGAAAAAACCCGGTTTCTCGCCACCCCGCACATCCAAGACTAGGACATAAACCAAAGAAACCGGGTTTTTCGCAGTTTTTCGGCTGTATCAATATCCTCGAAAAAAACCCGGTTTCTCGCCCAACCCCAAATCTCAGAAACCGGGTTTTTGCCCAAATCACCGACTGTAATCAACGATTCTGGAAAAAACCCGGTTTCTCGCCACCCCGCACATCCAAGACTAGGACATAAACCAAAGAAACCGGGTTTTTCGCATGATAATCCAACATAAATCCCGTAGGGGCGGGTTCACCAACAATCTTTAATGAGTACCGACAATCTCAATAAACCCGCCCTCGCCCCACCAATAACCCACATCAATGAAATTTGCATTAATTCCCAAATGCACATTGGGATTGTTGGTTGGGTTAGGGCGGGTTTTCGAGATGGTTTATTTCAGGCGATTATGGTTGGTGAACCCGCCCCTACAGGAATTCGGTTTATTTGACCGGATATAATATTAGTCTATCGTAAATTCATCTAAAGAAACCGGGTTTTTCGGAGTTTTTGGGTGGTGTAACAATACTCTCGGAAAAAACCCGGTTTCTGGCCTATAAATTACAAATACCGAGTTAATTGCACTCGATAGCGTTCCTTCTTGGTAACAGCAACTTCTCCAATTTCCAATCTTCCCTTGCCGCTAACAGCGATTAAATCTCCAGACTTGACATTATAACTAGCTTGAGTGATGTCTTTCCAATTAACTCGCACGTCGCCGCTGTCAATTAAATCCACCATTTTGCTGCGAGACATGGCGAATCCCGCCGAAGCCACAGCATCCAATCTCATGGAGGCTTCAACTGTGGTCATTTCTTTCTTTTTCGGTTCCCTAATTTTGAGTTCACTCAATTCAATGCGCCGAGTTTTGACCGGAACCGATCGCACTTGTTGCAAACTCATCTCCAAATACTCTACCATCTCTGGCATCACGATCGCCTGGGCGCCACGTTCCCCCAACACAATCACATCGCCGGTTTTCTCCCGCACAATTCCCGTACCCAACATCGCCCCCAAAAAGTCGCGGTGAGAAGCTGTATCGAACAGGAAATTGCCAGCGATTTCTACCGCAGCAATGTTAACACTACCAGAGTCGATCGCAATTTCCGATCGCGCGATCGCTATTCTTTGTCTTTCCGCCTGGGGATAGCCGCCCCAAGCCACCAACTCCACATCACTCAAACGATTAAATACAATCTTAGCTTCCGCCAATTCTGGAGGCGACATAAAATCAGTCTGAGTAACCTCCCAAGTTTTAATAGCTTGTTCCGCGCAGTCAATGACTCGCGCCACCGATTCGCGATTTTCAATCCCTTTTAACAGTTCTTCTCTTTGCAAACTTGCCATAATTTACATCACCCTACAAAATATCGCTTAAATCTAAAACTAAACCGGGCAATACATCCTCACCTGACAAAGTTGCAGGGGAACATATAATTTCCACATCTCTATCTGGACGGGAGATTTCAACTTGTCTATTTTGGCGATCGAGCAACCATCCCAACCTCGCTCCATTTTTGATGTACACTTTCATTTTAGCCCGCAATTTTTCTAATGAATCGCTAGCCGAGCGCAATTCCACTACAAAATCAGGACAAATCGGCGCAAATTTCTTTTTCTCTTCAGCAGTTAAAGCCTCCCACCTGTCGCGCCGCACCCAAGCAGCATCGGGAGAAATATCTGTACCGTCGGGCAGTTTAAATCCTGTTGAAGAGTCAAAAGCAATTCCCAAATGCTTATTTTGACGGCTCCAAGATTGAAGTTGATAAGATAAGTCAATGTTGCAATTACCAGTTTCGCTACCGGTAGGAGACATAATAATCAATCCTCCACTAGCAGTACGTTCAAATCTGAAATCGCGGTTTTCTTGACACAACATAAAAAACTGCTCGTCAGTTAATTCGAGCGTTAGTTCTAGTGGAGAATTCAGGGGGATAGTTGATGATTCCATAACTCTCTCCAAAGATTACACGATTCGGGCAAAATATCCTGGGGATGGTGAAGTAAGTCTGTCTAAAATTAAAGGCTTTTAACATTAATTGTCGCCGACTTGCTTCACCCCTACATTTCTGAAAAAGCTTGAGATTCTTTGTTATAGATGTCTAATGACTGCTGACTAATGACTGCTGACTAATGACTGCTGACTAATGACTGCTGACTAATGACTGCTGACTAATGACTAATGACTAATAACTAACTCTCGGTATAACCTTGCATATTTTCCGGTTCAAACTGCCGCAAAATATTAGCAGCCTTTCCAGTCAAATCATCAGTACCCTTCACCGCAATCAAAAACTTACCTGCATTCAAACGGTTGCGGTAGGGTAAAGCATCGCCGCTACCAAAAGCCATACCACCCGCGCCTCCCACAAACACACTACCCATCGCAGCAGCGATCGCACCTAATACCCCACCGATGACATGATCGCCTATTTCTCCCGCCCAGGCAAAAGTCTTCAACTCAGTAATTAGACTGAAAGTAAAGCCAGCAATAAACCCAAAAGGTATCAACCAAATAGCCATCAATTTAGCTTGTTTCTTTGCTTGCTGATTCGGGTCGATCAAACCAAATTCATCCGCAGTTTTGTAGCCGCGGCCCAAAATACTTACCTGTTTCATCGGTAAGCCTTCTTTTTCCAGAGCACAATAGGCAGCTTCGGCTTGCATTCGATCGGGGAGTACGGCAATAAGATAATTCATTAAACACAATTCCTGATAGTTCAGCTAAGATAGCTAAAATGTATTATAACCCGAAAAGACTTACTAGCTAAGCAGTTCGGGGATTTGAAGCCGGTTTGAGAGTGCGATCGACCACAAACCTAAAATATTTCAAGCAAAAACGACCCGTCTCGACCAAATACATATACAATTCAAACTGCACAAAGCCCAAATTAAGCTCAGCAGTAAGATACTGCTCCCAGTCTTAGCCTCTACTTTGAGCTCGCTGGACCTATTTTTACTGATTCCACTCAATTGCTTGCTATGCCTAAAGTTTTAGTATCCGATCCCATCGACCAAGCCGGAATTGATATCCTCTCTCAAGTCGCTCAAGTTGATGTCAACACAGGTTTGTCAGCAGCAGAACTGGTACGAATTATTCCAGAGTACGATGCTTTAATGATTCGTTCTGGCACCCAAGTTACCAAAGAAATCATCGAAGCCGGCAACTTACTCAAAATCATCGGGCGCGCTGGAGTCGGCGTAGACAACGTAGATGTACCCGCCGCCACTCGCAAAGGAATTGTAGTCGTCAATTCTCCCGAAGGTAACACGATCGCCGCCGCCGAACACGCGATCGCCATGATGCTGTCCATGTCCCGCCACATCCCAGAAGCCAACGCATCTGTCAAAAGTGGTAAATGGGAACGCAACCGCTTCATCGGCGTAGAAGTTTACAAAAAAACCCTCGGTATCGTCGGTTTGGGCAAAATCGGCTCCCACCTAGCCGCCGCCGCCAAAGCAATGGGCATGAAACTGCTCGCCTACGACCCCTTCATTTCCACCGAAAGAGCCGAACAGTTGGGCTGTCGCTTAGTAGAACTAGAACTGCTGATGCGCGAATCTGACTACATCACGCTACACATCCCCAAAACCCCCGAAACCCTGCACCTAATCAACGCCCAAGTGCTGTCGAAAATGAAGCCCACGGCCCGCATCATTAACTGCGCCAGAGGTGGCATCATCGACGAAGCAGCCCTCGCTGAAGCCATAAAAGAAGGGAAGATTGCCGGCGCTGCGATCGACGTTTACGAACACGAGCCCCTGGAAGCTGATTCTCCTCTGCGGAGTGTGGGCCAAAACATCGTGCTGACACCCCACTTGGGCGCATCGACAGCCGAAGCTCAGGTGAATGTGGCGATCGACGTTGCCGAACAAATCCGTGATGTACTGTTAGGATTGCCAGCGCGATCGGCTGTTAACATACCAGGAATTTTCCCAGATTCGATCGAAAAACTCAAACCCTACCTGCAACTCGCCGAAACCCTAGGCAACCTCGTCAGCCAGCTAGCCGGAGGCCGAGTCGATTACCTCAACGTCCAACTCCAAGGCGAATTAGCAAATAATCAAAGCCAGCCCGTAGTCGTCGCCGCCCTCAAAGGACTCCTCTCCCAAGCCCTCAGAGAGCGCGTTAACTACGTCAACGCCAGCATTGAAGCCAAAGAACGTGGCATTCGCGTCGTCGAAACCAGAGATGCTTCAATTCGCGACTACACAGGCTCTCTGCACCTGATGGCCAAGGGAACCCTGGGCGAACACACCGTCACTGGTGCTGTCCTCGGCGAAAACGAAATTCGGATTACCAGCGTGGACGATTTCCCCGTCAACGTTTCCCCGACTCACCATATGTTATTTACCTTGCACCGCGATATGCCGGGAATTATTGGCAAAATTGGTTCTCAGTTGGGCAGTTTTAATGTCAATATTGCCAGTATGCAGGTAGGGCGTAAAATCGTGCGCGGTGACGCGGTGATGGTTCTGAGCCTCGACGATCCTCTGCCAGAGGGAATATTGGCTGAAATCATCAAAGTTCCAGGAATTCGGGATGCTTACACAGTGAATCTTTGAAGTATTTGGGATTTTAGGTTTTGAAATTGGGGGACTGATCCCGCCCCATTGGTGTCAACTTAACGTCAAACCCAGTCAGAGACTGCTGTTTGACTATTAAGCCTAGATCCCCCCTAACCCCCCTTAAGAAGGGGGGGACAAGAGTCTTCTCAAAGTCCCCCTTCTTAAGGGGGATTTAGGGGGATCTAGACTCAGGTAAAAACCAGATTTCTCAGGGCTTTCAGGCTTAAGTTGACACCAATGATCCCGCCCTTGCTCCCAATCTAAAATCTAAAATCGCAAGTTCTCAGTCTCTCTCCCCCAATCTACAATCTCAAATCTCCAATCTAAAATCGTTATGGCACATAGCTGGTGGGAAATTCGAGTTCTTTGCGATCCGGCGTTGGAAGATATCATCTTCTGGCGCTTGGAAATGTTCGGCTGTCAGGGAAGTGTCAGCGAGATGAAAAGTAATTCTTGTCTGATGTCGGCTTACCTCCCGGAAGAAAAAGCGCGATTGCTGGATTTGGCAGCCTTGTCTCTGTGGTTGCGCCAAGACGCCCTGTGCGCGGGTTTGCCTTTACCAGCGATGCAGTGGGATTTGATTGAGGAAGAGGATTGGGGCAGCACTTGGAAGCAGCATTGGCAGCCTCAAGAAATTGGCGATCGCTTTTTAGTTTATCCCGCTTGGTTGCCAATACCAACTAATCCCGATCGCCTCATTTTACGTTTAGATCCCGGTGTCGCTTTCGGTACCGGTGCCCACGCCACCACTCAGCTTTGTCTGGAGTCGCTGGAAATGCGCCTCGGTTTTGATGACAAAGAGTGTATCATTGCCGATATTGGCTGCGGATCGGGTATTTTGTCGATCGGCGCGGTGTTATTAGGCGCTACAAAAGTTTATGCTTTGGATACCGATCCTTTGGCAGTGCGATCGACCATTAGCAACAGACAACTCAACCGAGTTAATTCTCAGCAGTTGGTTACAGAACTCGGTAGTATCGATCGGCTAAAAGAAATGGTAAATGAACCTTTAGATGGTTTCATGTGCAACATTTTAGCAGAAGTAATCATTGATTTAATCCCGCAATTCACTGAAATTAGCAAACCAACTACTTGGGGAGTTCTCAGCGGCATTTTACTCGACCAAGCTAAACCAATTGCTGATACTCTCGAACAACACGGCTGGATTGTCGCTACTCTGTGGAAGCGCCAAGATTGGTGTTGTTTTAATATTCGGCGAAGTTAGCAATCTGAGATTTTCGATACATATATTAGTAGTAGGGTGCGTCAGTTGCCATGATTTTCGATGCGTATCGAATTGCTAACAACTGACGCACCTTACAAGTTTTAGGACAGCATTCTGTCTGTAGAAGCGCTGCTACTATCAAAGCATAAACAACTTGTAAAAAAAAGCTATGGACGTTGAAGAACTATATAGACGTTACGCCGCCGGAGAGAGGGATTTCTCTGGAGTTGATTTAAGTAGTGCTAACTTAAACGTTGCTAACGTGGAAGACCTCGAAGAACTCCAACCAGGTCAGAATGAGTTGAGTGGTATCAATCTCAGGGGTGCTAACTTGACTAGAGCCAATCTGAGTTGTGTGAATCTGAGTGATGCTGATTTGAGTAGTGCCCAACTATCCGATGGCGATCTGAGTGAGGCGAACTTATCTGGTACCAACTTAAGCAATGCTAACCTGTTCTATACCAGTTTGATTAAAGCAGATCTGAGTGGAGCAGATTTGAGTGGAGCCAACTTGAACTGTACTCAATTAAACTGTGCTGATCTGAGTGGAGCTAACCTGAGTAAAACCAATTTAGCCGAAGCTGACCTAAGCGGAGCAGATTTAAGTCAAGCAGACCTGAGTGGAGCTAACCTGGAAGAAGCATCACTGGCGGAAGTCAACTTGACTGGGGCTTGTTTAACAGATACTTATCTAGGTGAACCCCTGCTCACAAGAGCTAATCTAACAGGAGTAAATTTAAGTGAAGCGATCATTGATTTAGAGTTGGCTAACATTAGTGGAATTGAAGGGGCAATCTTCTGCAATACAATCATGTCCGATGGCAGCACGAGGAATGACCATTGTGAGTGAGTCTTCCACTCTAAGCTGAAGTTCCCCCAGATGAGAACTTCAACTTAAACAGCGCAAACTGAGAACTGTGAAGACTTATGTAACCACAGATGGAAAATCATTTACGTTAGTAGGTCCAGAATAAATCCGGTTTTCAATTACATTTTCGATTTCATCTGGGAGATTTGACAAAAGATCTAGACCTGTAAGTTCTTCGACCTCTCTGACCGTAGTTATTTGATCTTGCCATCGCGGTGGAATTATATCTGGCGGATTAGCAATGCCATTAGGCATGGAAAGTTTCAAACCCGGTATTTCCGTAACCAATTCTGTTTGTATCTGCGTTGTTGTAGCCAGAATCGTAAGGACCATTGGCTTCTGATAAGCTAATAGTTTCCAGTGTGGTAACACCATTATCTCCTTCTAAAGAAACTCTAAGATTGCCACCACTGAGGCTAGGTACATGGAGATTGAACCGCAGAGTTCCAGACTCAGGCACGACAAAACGGTTGTGGGTAATACTTTTACCTGATTCTAGCTTCAGAGCATAATTTGGTTGAGTGCGATCGACTCCAATTCGATCCAGTTCCGCATCCAAAGCCGGAGCATCCGTTGCAGATAGCTGATTCACATCAACGAGATTGTTTGTAGTTACACTCGCTGACGTTTCACCATTATGAAAAGACCAACCAGGAATCGCATCAGAAAAAAGAGTCCGATTACCACCCTGCGGATTGAAAACAGCATCGAAATTGCCGTTAAACAGAGTGGGAACCGCAAAATCTCCCCGCATTCTGGCATCATAAGTATTGTCAAAATCAACCGGAAAGTGCTAATATAAAAGTATAAAAAACTTGAATAAGAAAGCTATGGACGTTGAAGAACTTTATAGGCGTTACGCGGCCGGAGAGAGGGATTTCTCTGGAGTTGATTTAAGTGGCGCTAATTTCAATGTTGCTAATGTGACATTCCTCGAAGAACTCGAACCAGGTCAAAATGAGTTGAGTAGTATCAATCTGTGCGGTGCTAATTTGACTAGAGCTAAGATGACTTTTGTTAATCTCAGCGGTGCTGACTTAAGAGGTACTCAACTATTTGATGCCACCCTCAAAGACGTTAACCTGAATGATGCCAACCTCAGTGGTGCTAATCTCTCTTTGATCAACACTGATGATTCTAGTTTCAAGCGAGCTAACCTTAAGGGGGCTATTCTGTCGGAAGCTGGTATGTACACCGTCGATCTTGAAGATGCCAACCTTAGTGATGCCAATCTCCAATGCGCCACCACAAGAGATTCTAGTCTCAAGCGAGTTAATCTTGAGGGGGCTATTCTGTGGGAATCTGGTATGTCCAACTGCGATCTAGAGGGTGCTAACCTCAAAAAAGTTCTTTTAGATGAAGCAGGTTTTTCCGACTGCAACCTGAGAGATGCGATTTTTGACGACGATAACTGGTGGCGTAGTTGTTATGTAAAAAACACTATCATGCCTGGAGGAACCGCTCTCACAAACGTGATTGAGGACTGAAGCGGAGACAGGACGTACCCCCGCTTCTAATATCAATTTTAAAAAATCTTGCTATTCTAAACAGTGCCCAATATGCTGTTGCATAATTTTTATTCAACTTGGTTAATCGTCAGATTCCATCTCAGCATATTTATCAGTCACAACTTGTCCATCTGGCATGATAGTATTTCGCTTGTAGCTGTCGCTTAAATCGCAACCTTCAACGAGTGCTCCTCTCAAATTAGCCTCATACAGATTAGGTTCACACATAATTGCATTTCTCAGGTCTGCTCCTTCCAGATTGGCTCCTTTCAAGCTAGCTTCAACTAAACAAGCATTTTGCAGGTTGGCATTTCGGAGATTAGTATACGCCAAACTACTACCGGTCCAGTTGGAATTACTTAGATTAGCTCTCTCCAAGGAAGCACTTCTTAGGTTGGCTTCTAAACTAGCATTAGACAAATCTGCTTCATCCAGCATAGCATGACTTAAGTCAGCATCTTCTAAGTTAGCGGACTTAAAAATAGTACGTCTGAGATTGGCTTCTTTCAGAATGGCACCTTTCAAGTTAGCTTCAGTGAAGTCAGCCTCACTCAAGTTTACGCCTCTTAGTTCGGCATCTTCTAGGTTAACCCGACGAAAATCTCTTTCACCCGCTGCGTATCTTTTGAGCAGTTCTTCTGCGTTCATAACTTGCCTATTTTATCTATTTACACTTTCATATCATACTGAAGTTCTGTCCTCTGGAGTAAGTCCTGACTGATGAAGTGTAAGTACCTTATCAGTCAGGAGGAATCATTTATAAAAGAGGGCTAGAACTATCTG
Source organism: Microcoleus sp. EPA2 (assembly GCA_020882975.1). GTDB lineage: Bacteria > Cyanobacteriota > Cyanobacteriia > Cyanobacteriales > Microcoleaceae > Microcoleus. The sequence continues at coordinate 41,806 of JAHRFD010000025.1, forward strand.
TTTCGAGAATCTCTTGAATTTCTTCAGGCACATTTGACAAAAAGTCATATCCTGTAAGCTCTTCAAGATAATCAACATTAACTCGCCACTGTTGCCAGTTATTCCAGTTAGTTACACCATTGGGAAGAAATCCGTTAGGATATGATGGACTATCTGGCAATCTGTAGTTGGGAGCGGGAGTTTCTCTACTACGTCTGTTGGGTGTTATGACAGCAATGACCTGCGTATTAGCAGTGACATCAGCTATTCCTTGACCGGGTTCCAAGGGAACGATAATTTTCCAAGTGTAATTAGGAATCCCAATAGTTTTGGGATTAGGAGTCAAAGTCCCATTTGGATCGAGAACAACTCTACCCTCAGTATTTGTTGAAATCTTGTTGTGGATCTCTCTAAGGTCTGAATGACCAGGAGGTATTGCAGGACTGTAATCAAACCCGCCAGCAATGATGTAGAGTTCGCGATTATTTTTTTCAACGAGTTGTCGTCTGCTGTATCTTTCGAGAGCAGCCCACGCACTACCTTGCTCATTATTGCCTTCGTGCTGAGGCAGCATATTGGACGTGAGGAATGTAGAGTAAACATCCTTAGTGGTGCGATCGCGGTCTGCGACTGGAGTCATATGTCCTCTTTCCATCCCACGCTGGTTCCGTCGATAATCAGGCCCCTCTGTACGCACCCAGCTACTAGGCAGAGCGCTATCTCCAAGCCAGGGATAGTCTACTCGCCCCGCTGGATAAGTTCCATTTGGAAAACCTGCGGGAGGATAACCTGGTGGGGCAGTAGTTGGTCCTGGTCTTGTTGTATTACCTAACCAACTCTTGTTAAGTTGCCAACTCACCCAATTGGGGCCTTTGGTAGCATCATTGTATGAAAGCGTGTACTGTGGCTTCTCGATTAGGTAGTTTTCACGGTGAGTATTTTCAGAAGAGCGGGCAAAGCTGGGATTCCCAAGTTTTGTAGAAATGCTCTGAAAGAAAACATCATCTAGATAAACAGTGCCGTCAGTTAATTCAAACTTGAGAGTGGCTACCTCGCCTCGCAATTCTTCTGGTATGTCTACGTGGAATGTTTCAAATCCTCGGTCTCCATAACCAATCCTGTAAGTATCGGTGTCGGGATAGCCTAGGGGGTAAGCTATTTCAGGTGTAGAACCTGGATTGACGCGACCATCTGCTGCTCTCAAATCGATCGTACCATCATCAACTGTTTCTAATAGTTGATATTCATCACTAGGTGTATTGCCTTTGATAGAAACTTTGACTTTTCCATTAGTGGTAAGTTCAGGTACGTGAAGATTGAACCGCAAAGTTCCCCACTCAGGCACAACAAAACGGTTGTGAGTAATACTTTTACCAGATTCTAGCTTCAGAGCATAATTGGGTTGAGTGCGATCGACTCCAATTCGATCCAGTTCCGCATCCAAAGCCGGAGCATCCGTTGCAGATAGCTGATTCACATCAACGAGATTGTTTGTAGTTACACTCGCTGACGTTTCACCATTATGAAAAGACCAACCAGGAATCGCATCAGAAAAAAGAGTCCGATTCAGTCCCTGCGGATTGAAAACAGCATCGAAATTGCCGTTAAACAGAGTGGGAACCGCAAAATCTCCCCGCATCCTCGCATCATAAGTATTGTCAAAATCAACCGGGATACGCTCTACATTTGTTTGGGGACGCAACTCCGAACCGCCGCCCAAAACCGAATAAAACCACCCCGTACCAATTCCCTCCCAAGGAGCCGCATCAACACCATGCTCAAAACGCTCTTCCGGTGTATACCAAGGGCTAACGCGAGCGGAACTTGTCAAAACAGTACCGCCAAATGAAAAGTCCTTATCGAACAAAGGTTCGCGATATCCATCACCGCGCCGACGGAAAATAGGATTAACATCTAAGTCTTCATCAAAGGGGAAGTTAGTTGGAAAGAGGTCTGATGTTCCTCCATACCAGCCCAAAACACGTCCGTGTACAGCGCCCCTGCCAGCAATACCAACAGTAGGATCTGTTTCCTTCGTAAACCCAGCACGACTGCTATTGTAATCTGGGTTATTTTTATTAGTTCCCAGAAAAACCGACAAATCCGGTTCTCCCAACAGCGGAGCAGTAGCATCGGGATTTTCTGACCTCCAACCTTCTCGCGGAAACTGAAGTCCGGGAGCTGTTTTTCCATCTTCAGTAGACGGAAGATTGGGAATATCCCGACCCGCAGGCGAAACCGTACCGCTTAATAAATTCGGTACTGTCTGATAGTAATTATCCGCAAAAGTGACATTTTTCCACACCTGAACCTTCGGTTCGCGGAAATCCCCGAAATTATTTGTCACCACATTTAGCCCCGGTTGATCGAAATCGTGGGGGTCTAAAGTTGTCATCTGAAGGTCGCGAATATCAGAGTTTTCTTTTCCACCCGCTTCAGGAAAATGAGTCCCCAAACGCTGAATAATTTCGCTGTTAACAACTGTTCCCCGACTGAAACCAATAAAATGCAGCGGTGAATTAAAAATTGCCCCTTGTTTTGCCGTGCTATTTTCATCAATGAACAGTTGGTCTAACTGCACGATAGAAGTAAAGAAAGCATCTGCCACTGCTTCGCTAAAACCTGAATCAGGAGCGGCCGATTCATTATTGTTCGACCAGTCATTCAGCAGCACTAACGGTTGATTTTTGTCAAGGTATGGAGCTATATAACTCTTCAACTTGGTGAGATAGCCTGGGTCGTCTTTTGGACTCAAACCTGCTGGGAAGTCTCCGGCAACAGCTCCATATTTGGTAACAGGAACCCAATAACCAGTAGCGAGGTCGTACCTCATCATCAAACCGTTGTCCTCAGCCCCTGCATTGGCAATACTATTGCCCAGTTGGTAAAACTCTGAAGGAATTCCAGGGTTATTAAAAAAGGGAGGACTAAAGGGAGGTTTGAAGCCATGAGTCAGCACAGTTACGCTGGGGAAGGTATCGTCATCATTGGGAGCGGTTAATGTCGTCCAGAAATCGCCAAACTCTATGTTTCGGCTGCCATTTTTATTCCAAGCTTCAACTGCCCAATTGTACTCCTGACCCGCTGTCAAAGTAAGGTTGTCAGGTAGCGTGAAACTGGTATTTGTACCTTCAATAAATGTTTTACCGCCATCCAAAGTCCACTTGCCAATGCCGTCATCACCTCTTTGCCAAGTTGCTGTCAAAATTCGGTTGGGGTTGAAGTCGTTCTCTTGGCTGTGGTAAAAAGAAGTATTCCAAGGTTTTGTCAGTAAATCCAACTGTTCTGGTTTGCTCAATCCTTGGTTGAAAAGAAATTCGTTACCATTCGGGTCTGGTAAATCGACAACTTTATCCCACGGCAGCAGTCCTTCACCTTCATCGAATACGCTGAGGAACAGGTTAACTTCTTCTACATTTTGATTGGGCAATTCGTCAAATTCCCATTCAAAAGTAGGAGTCAAGTCTTCTGTATCCTCACCTGGCCCAGTTAAATCCAACCAATCCAGCGGTGTCGCCACCAAACCCCGAGAGTTAGTCGCAGCAACGGGAGCTCGCTTGCTACCAGGTGGCACGCCGTAAGTATACTGGTTGTTCGCATCAATCAGAATCTGGAAGTCAGCCGCAACACTAACCGCTGGGTTAATATTATCAATGGGCACTGTGGAAAGGTCAGCAACCGTAGCATTTCGTGCTGTAGTGCTGTCAAACAAAGGCAGCCCGACACCCCGACCTTTAGCATCAATTTGAAATTGAGCGGGGTTTGTCACTGTTTTGACGAATTCTTCAGTGTCAAAAACATACACCTTGCCATTAGCACCGCTCAAATTGGGATAGGAAGCATAGAGGTACTTGCTGTCACTAGAAAGCACTAAATCAGTAGTCAATCCGTCGGGAATTGGTCTAGTTGCTGCTACTAATTGCGGATTCGTCAGCGGGTCTTTGATAATGCCGATATTGCTCCCTGCCCGCGGGTCTCCATCTATGCTGGGTATTTCCTGACCGAAAAATTTCGCGTCCGCATTCCGACCCACAACAAACGCATAACTCGCATCCGGTAAAACTGTTATCGAAACTCCCTCATTCACATCAAAGTAATCAAAAGTTGAACCTAGCCCTAAACTTGCATAACGAGTAGTAGCAGCAAAACTTACGGGGTCGTTATTGGTAATATCCAGTACCCCAAATCCTTTGCTATCTTTACCGCTGTTTGTAAATGTCATTTTCAACGGATTGACAGTAGCAGCTAATCCTTCTAACCCTTCATCGCCCGTGACAGTTCCGATTAATTGATTCCACTTTCGGGGGTTCTGATTTGGGTCGCTGGGTCGGTCTTTGGGGTCAATATTCACAACGTAAATCAGGCTGTTTATCCCATTGGGCGCGGTAACAAACAGCTTTTTGCCGTCGCTGCTAATTGCCATCTGTCGCAAACCGCTAGGCGCCGCACCAACTGTAATAGTTTGGGTGACTTGGTGATATTTGGACGAGAACGGGTTGATATCGAGAACGTAGATGGAATTGCCGCCAGCTTTGCCGTCAGCAATGTAAGCGTATTGGTCGCGGGAATCTATTACTATTGAACGTGGCGATGCACCGCTAGGCAAGTCGATCGGATTGATGCCCGCTATATCCGGTTTGGTGTCTATTTGCTGTCGAGTTATCGGATCGACCAAAGCCACTCTACCGGAGGCTTCCAGCGGTACGTACACGCGAGAACCGTCGCTAGTTACAGTCAAATCTCTGGCTCTATCTAGCCGATCGTCCGTACCTACAGTAATGTTACCAATTAGCAAGTCGCTGCTGCTCGTTGCCGCCACAACAGATTTGGGATTGGAAGCGTTGAGGACAGCGATTTTATCTGCCGTCCACTGCGCTGCAAACACCTTTTCTGTAGTGTTTTCAACCCGGTAGGAATTGCTGTTGTAGAGAACTTCTTTTGCTGGTTCTGCCGGATTTGAACTGACTTTTTCGTTTTGTTTGCGGCCCAGAACAATCCGGGAATCGCCCAAGGTTACGGTGTCGGGAACTCTGACGGCTACTTCAAATTGATTGTTTGCTAATTTGCGACTGAGGTTAGTTAATATTGTGCCTTCGTAGGTTTTGCCACCAAGATTAAATTTTACCACTAAATCGCTGAATTTGCTACCTTTAGTGTCGCCAAAGTTGTCGGCTAAAAAGTTGCTTCCGGTCAGGAACAAAACTGGTAGACTGTTCTCAAAAGGTTGATTGTTTGCGTCTTTGAATTTGATTTCGGCACTTTCAATCTGTGGAGAATTTTTGGGATTAGCCGCAGAAATTGGAGCGAGTTGAGATGCGCTTCTTTCCCCAAAAATAGGCTCTTTACTGAAGTTGTCGATTTGTCTTTCGCTTGCAGGTTCGCCAGTGAGAGAATCGAGTTCAGGCGATTTTTTTACGGGGGTGGGTAAAACTAAAATCCTGAAATTCGGGGTTAAAATTGATGAATTTGGACGAGATTGGGGTATCTTCGGGGTTATTGTTAAAACTGTCTGGAAGTTCGGGGAGTGCTGGTTCTGGAGTAGGGCTGCTAAGGGCTTGAGGATTAAGTGAGTTTGCGGTATTTAGGTCAAATTCTGGTATTAAGGTCGTTTCGCCAATAGGGAATGGCTCTTGACTGTTGAAGGGCGATTTATTGGAAAATTTCATAAGATGCGAACAAGCGATACAGTAACTTGTGATTTTTAGTATCTCACCATATTAAAATTGTTTCTGTCAAGCTGTTGAGGCAGAACAAGCTGAACTTGTTACATAACTTTACATTGTGTTAGAGATGCCCGGTACGATCGCCCTTAATGCCACAAATAAAATTTATCTAATTTGGCGATCGAACTTCCAGCAGCATAATTAAGAACGAGAAACCCAAGAACGAACGTAAAAAGACACAGATGCAATTAAATAAAAACAATTCACCAAAATCAACAATATCTTACCAACATAAGAGTGAACAAAACCAAAAAGTCGGAAAGTTGACAGCAGCACTAACAACATTTCAACAAAAGAAACAATTGAGCCGTAGTGATTTCTATCCCAATAAGAAAACGGACTGATAAAACGGTAATTGCTGAACGGAAAAAAGTGTCTGTGAGCGTCATCATTATGCACAGGCAAATCTCCTAGAGAGTGCAGAATCATGCTCAAAAACAGAATTTGGATGCTTTGCCAGCCAAAGTAATAAGCAATTAGCCAGCCGATCGCCGCGAGGGGGATAGAATGAAACAAAGCCACAATATTCTGGACAACAGGCTCATAATATGCTTTTGACCAGATTGTCGCGGACGGCAAGCGAGCAATGTATTTCGCCCAAAAGTAAAATAAAAATATCGGAATATCCGGCAAGATTCCGCCCGTAACGATGAGCAAATTCAACTCTGAATGCTGAGTTTTACCGAGAATTGCGAGATTGATAATTGCGTGACTTGGTGTTTTCATTTTCAAGGGGGAAACAGCTAGCAGCACAGGGTTTTAGGCCCGTGCTGTTTCATTCTCTCGCTCACCACAGTCCGACAGGGGTTAAAACCCCTGTCTCATAGCTAAAGTCCTCTTAAGAGGACTAAATTTATGAGTCCGCGAAGGCGGACTTTGTTTTTGTAGAAGCGATTTCAATCGCCGATCGACTGCGGTAAAACAGTAAAAAAATTAAGGTAAAATACCTTAACTACAAGTGAGGTTGCAGTCGATCGATCAACTGCGCCGGTTGCATCACTCCCTCAATGCGATCGACCTCAGCACCATTTTTGAACAACACCAAAGTCGGCAAAGCATAAATTTGATACTGCGAAGCCAACTGTTCGTACTTATCCGTGTCAATCTTGACCACCATCAGCTTATCCTTCGTTTGACCGCTGACTTGCTCCAAAATCGGCACCATCATCTGACAAGGGCCGCACCAAGTAGCATAAAAATCTACCAACACCGGCAAATCGGAGCTCGATAGCAACTCCTCAAAACTGCTGAACTGTTTTTGAACTGCCATAGGACAAAATAATTTTTTTGGTTCTGGCTCGATTTTAGTGCAAAATTCTCTGGTAGATTGCGAGGATAGAATTATGGAATTATTACCAGAGACATTTCAGAGATTGCAGGGTAAAGTTGCTGTCGTGACTGGTGCATCGCGGGGAATCGGCCGCGCCGTTGCTTTAAACCTAGCCGCAGAGGGTGCTAAAGTCGCCGTCAACTATGCCAGTTCCAGTGCTGCTGCGGATGAGGTGGTAGCCGAAATAGTCGCTGCTGGTGGCGAAGCTATCGCCCTTGCAGCAGATGTCTCGAAAACTGACCAAGTAGATGCACTCACCAGTAATGTCATGGAAAAATGGGGACGGATTGACATTTTGGTGAACAATGCAGGCATTACTCGCGATACTTTGCTGTTGCGGATGAAATTGGAAGATTGGCAAGCTGTGATTGATTTGAATCTAACTGGTGTATTTTTGTGTACGAAAGCTGCGAGTAAAATCATGCTGAAACAGCGCAGTGGCAGAATTATTAATATTGCTTCAGTGGCGGGACAAATGGGCAATCCGGGACAAGCTAATTACAGTGCGGCGAAGGCTGGGGTAATTGGGTTTACCAAAACTGTGGCGAAGGAGTTGTCTAGTCGTGGGATTACTGTGAATGCGGTTGCACCGGGTTTTATCACTACGGATATGACTAAGGATGTCAAGTCTGATGAGATTTTGAAGTATATTCCCCTGGGGAGATATGGGGAAGTTGAGGAAGTTGCGGGGATGGTGAAGTTTTTGGCGGCGGATGCGGCGGCTGCTTATATTACGGGGCAGGTTTTTAATGTGGATGGGGGGATGGTGATGGCTTAGGATTTGATTTTTTTTGTCGGAGATATCGCACAGGCTTTCGGGCCTGTGCCACGATGAAGGTGGATATCTGCGGTAGAATTTTAACGTTTTCAATAAGAATTACTTTAAAACCCCGCGCAACTGACTGAGGACTTTTTTGTATTTGGCAATGCGTTGAAAATCTGCCTCTGTCGGATTGGCGATGCGACGCAGATCGAGATTATGAGTAACATCTGCAATCTTGACTCGCAATGCGATGGGGTTGGCAATAACACGTTCTAAGTACGCTGCATAAGCTTCTCCTTCTATTTTGGTAATTGCGCCGATCGCGTTTACTATAAATTCAGGAAAACCTTCGCTTCTGAGTTGATCCAATGTCAGTTCGGAATCTTCCACCGCATCGTGTAACACCGCTACGATTTTCTCCTCTAGAGAATTGACATTTTTCATCACAAATAGCGGATGATCTATATAGGAATTGCCTGCCTTATCAACCTGCCCTTCATGAGCTTTGAGGGCGATCGCGATCGCTCGTTGTAGTAACCATTCGTAGTCTGAATTCGTATTTGACCACATAGCCAAGATTTTTTTTATAACTGGTTTTAAATACACGAAAATAAACGCAGATGACTTGATGGTTCTCTGCGTTTATTGGTGTAGGTTCGGTCTGTGAACAAAGGACGATCGCCAGTCAATAAACTAATAGCTATTGCAACTCAGTTAATAGACACAATTAAACATAAAATTATCATCGCGAGACTCGCTATGGCCGAAGGAAGCAACCGTTTAGTTTGAGATTGCCTGACTTCATTCAGTTTTGAAAGTTTATGTATCTCTGGCTACTTAGAGCGATCGCCAATCCTGTGACTCAGCCTAGGATTAGTAACGACGATTGAAGCCACCGCCGGAGCGACCGCCACCGCCAGGTCCACGATCTTCGCGGGGCTTGGCTTTGTTAACTTTCAGATCGCGGCCCATCCACTCAGCGCCATCAAGCGCTTCGATTGCGGCTGTTTCTTCTGCCTCACTTGCCATTTCCACAAAGGCGAAACCGCGCATTTTGCCAGTTTCACGGTCTGTCGGTAACTGAACTCTTTTAACGGTTCCGTACTCTGCAAATACGGTATTGAGGTCTTCTTGGGTAACTTGATAAGCAAGATTACCTACGTAAATCGACATGAAATATCTCCTAAATCAGATGTGGATGGAAGTTGAGATTTTCGATAGAGCCAGCCAAAGTCAAACGTGAAAGACTCATCAACAAGTGCTTTCTAGTTTACCATACCCAATCAGGTTGTGTGGAAGTTATTGCCAATTTTACCAAAATATTTTCCTAATTTTATAGATTAGCGCCGTAGCACACCCATCAATCTCTTGACCAAACCAGGCAAAATAGAACGGGATTTAGCAGATTTCAGCAGTCGAAGACCGGCCCCTACCGCTAGAGATAGGGGTGTGGGGCAGGGCGGTTTCATTCTCTGTAGGGGCCGTACCAAGAGTGCCGGCCCGGTCAGCCCCAAACGCGCATTGGATCGTTGGTGGCAGGGGTAGGCACTCTTGGCGCTACCCCTACAAAACCCTTTTTTTGGTGAGAATGAAACAGCCCTGGGGGTGTGGGGAATGCTCTCTCGGATGTTTGGGACAAAATGTAGCTAATGATACTAAATTTTTGCAGTCAGAAAGCTGAAACCCTTGATGTTGTTAGATTATAAGCATGAGCGATCGCCACAACGACGCGAGAACCCCCCCATCCAGCAATCCTCTGAGACCCATTTTTATCCATCCCTCCCAAAAAACTACATTATTCTTAATAGTTTAATTCTGCCTGAAAGCCTCATAAATTCGTTCTCTAATCCGATTACTGCGTGGTGGATTTTGAGATTTTTGCAAGCTCTGGCAGTGTAAACCTTACTTAGTAAGATCTTTAACTTTTTGTGTCTCTAAAAACCTGTTGATTTTCTTGAGATAGAATAGCACCATCTTTAAAAACAGTATAAACATGAGCTCATCAACAGTCTTACAAAACATCGAAAAGCATCTCCCCATCCTGGGAAATGTACATACCAAAAGTCCCCTTGCCTACCGAGCAACCCGCGTCGCAGTCAGTGCTGTTAATGCCGTACAAATGGCAGTAGCAGAAGCTTATATCAACGGATTAGAAGTACCCGATTCTGTCTTGCGATCGCTTTTTGATACCTGTATGCCAGTCTTTTTTAAGCATTTTCCGTCCCTGCTTGCACCCTACGAATGGGTACTAACAGAAACAGATCGGACTGCTGAAGGGCCGCGGGATTTAATGAAAATTCAGTACGATTTGCCTCAAGCCATGCTGAATCCAATGTTAGGCGAGGGAAAACTCATCTATCCCAAATACAGCATGGGATTATGGGAAAAAGGAGCCACCAACCTCGAACAATCCCAGATCCAAATGATTGATGATGTGATTGAAAAACTCGACATCAGAGATGGCGACAATATTTTAGACTTTGGCTGCGGTTGGGGCTGCGTTCCCAATTACATCCTCTCCAAATTCCCCAATGTCAAGTTTACGGGAATTAACTTGAGTCACCACCAATGCGAATATATGCGCCGGAAGATGCAAGATCCCGAAAGCTACCTCAGCTCAGGTCGATTCACTCTCTACGAAGGAGATTTGAACGATGCCCAATTTGAGACCAAGTTTGATAAGATTTTGTCGATCGGCGTTTTTTGTCATGTCGGTAATTTAACGAAAGCTTTCCAAAAGCTCGCCTCTTTCCTGAAAGATAACGGCCGAGTTTTCATTCACATCATCACAGTCCGTACCCCCAACAATATATCCAGCGTTTTCACCCACAAATACATTTTCCCCCACGGCCGTTACTGGAAATACGATGCAGTTCCCAGCTACAACAACGACCTCAAAACCATTAAAAGATGGTATTTGAATGGCTTCAATTACTCCACCACCTTTGCTAATTGGCTGAAAAACTTTGACGATTCTCAGCCGACAGTCAAAGATTTAGACTATGGCATTGACTATGCCAAATTTCGCCGAATATGGCGGTTTTATTTGATGTGGTTTGTGGCTAATTTCGCAAGTTGCAACGGCGAATACAATGGTAATGGTCAATATTTAATGGTTCGTGCCTAATTATCGATTGATTAGGGCAACGGAGGACACGGCAATGCCGTTTCCCTACTCCAAAATAATGTTGTAGGGACACGGCACTGCCCATTAGTGTCAACTTAAGGTCAAACCCTGTCAGAGACTGTTGTTTGACGATTAGGCCCCGATCCCCCCTAGCCCCCCTTAAGAAGGGGGGGACAGGAGTCTTCTCAAAGTCCCCCTTCCCCCCTTGGGGGGGGCTAGGGGGGGGTGGGGATTTAGGGGGATCTGGACTCGGATATAAACGAGATTTCTCAAGGGTTTCAGGCTTAAGTTGACACGCTTTGGGCACTGCCGTCTCCTCCCTTAAGCCTTCCTAATTTCTTTAAACTTGATCTGCTTGAGACTTACCACAATCTACAGACATTTCACCTGAAGAATCAGTAAAAGTCAGTTCATCTTTGTAATGTCGCGGGGTTTCCATCAGCAACCCCCATGCTTCCCCAGCATCTATTAAATTCATGCGGCCGGGATAATGAATTTGTAACAACTCTTGCACCATCGGGTAATAGTTGGAGTTGATGCTGGGAAAAATGTGATGTTCTGTGTGGTAAGAAAAATTAAAGTGCAGTACATCGAATATTTTAGGAACTCGGAGTGAAGCACTATTAATCAGCGGGTCATTGATGCTGGTCATCCGACAACCCATATGATTAGTGTAGATGTAAAACATTGCGCCGGCATGACCAAGTGCGATGGGCAAAATGTAGGCTAGAGCAATTTTGAGGGGATTAAATTCTAGGTAGAATAAGATGCTCAAATGAATTCCTAAGATTCCCAAGCACTCAAGGGCAATTGTCAATCTATCTTTAGGGCTAACTGTAAAGGCCGCGGGTACGTAATCTACAGATTTATCATTGAATAACAATACCGAGGAGACATTGCGGAAATTATGTACAAACCATGAGCCCGCCATCCCGATAATCAACCACAGCGGATTGACTTCTACTGAGGGTACAAACAGATTTTGAATCCATTTTCCCCAGGTATCTGGCTGCTGGTATAGGTAGTTGCGATCGGGATCTGCTAGGGAATTTGTGTTGTTGTGGTGTACGAGGTTATGCAGATTTTTCCACTGGGTAGGTGGCATGAATAGCATACTTAATCCCAAAAAGGCGATGGGATAAGTCAGCCAAGACTTTTTTTGAACGCTACCGTGCATGAGGTCGTGGGAGCTAAATAGCAAAACTATGATACTATTGCCCATGATTATGGCTAAAGGTAGATAGAGCCATAAAAGATAGACTGGCCATTGGTCTAGATGACTAGCAATTCCCCATCCTAGCACTACAATTCCTAGGTTGACTAAGAGTATTACTAATTTGTGGCGATCGGGTTCAAAGGCTTCTGATGGCAGAAGAGGACGCAATTTTTTAACGTATACTGAGTGGTGAATTAGGGTTTCTTTGCCTAAAGTCGGCTTTGCAGTATTGTCTAGAGTATTCAGTATTTTTTCGGATTTCATGCGATCGCTAGGAGTTTTTTTGGAGAAAGCTCAATAATTTTCTCAATTTAATTATATCTGAAATATTACAGCATTTTCACCAACAGGCTTTCCGGTCTCTTCCACAAACAATAAATGTTTTTATGGAATGGGTCTGAAAGCATGTTGCTAAACAGTTTATTAAAAATAATTCAAGATACCAGTTATCCGAACTTGAACCAATAACCAATAACCAATAAGCAATAACCAATAATATCAAATCCGGTAACATCGGAATTATTCATCTCTCTTATCTCCCTCTGTGTTCTCTGCGTTCTAGTAAGGTTAAATCATTCCGATGCAGCCGGAAACGATATAACTAATAACTATAGCAATCCTAAATGAGTCGCAAGTTTTTTACCCCACCCCAACCCTCCCCTTACTAAGGGGAGGGAGCAAGAAATTCACAAATGATTTAGGATTGCTATAATAACCCATAACCAATAACTAATAGATTAAAATTGTCCGTTACCCTGAACTATTTCTTTAATTGTAGTCAACGTATCCAAACCGATTAATCCGCGACGATAACCTTTCTGATTTGACATTCCCAAAAATATCGCATCTCCGCGATTTTGATAGCGCCAAAACCGGGGCGAGGCATTAATAAAAGTAGATGCACTGTTGACATCCAGGGCAAATTGGCGACTTTCTAGATAAGATTCGGTGGCGATACAGTCGGCGTGGCCGCTGCTGTATCGGTTGATCCACCCGATCGCACTTTCTAAACTATCGACAACTTTAAATGCTATGGTTTTGTTCAAATAGGGTTGATTCCACTCCGATATTTCGGCTAACTTTAAGTCGGGGAAATCTCCAAGGAGTTCGGCGTCTCCCCTAATCTGAAAGCCTTTTTCTTTTAAACTGTTCCACAGTCTGACTAAGGAAGAAGGCTTTTGGTGGCGATCGATCAAAACTTTCTCGATCGCATTTACCGGATCTGGGACACTTTGATGGCTGTCCAAAATCATCCACCTTGCCATCTCCAAACTACCTGTAGGCGACCAATAAAGGTAACAATTGCCCATTGCCGATCGCAACACAGGTGCTGTACACTGCCTTACCACTTGTTGCACCAAACTCGGTCTACCGTAGGGAATAATTAAGTTTAGATATTGGTCTTGAGTCACTAAGTCCCGGATCGAGACACCTCCATCGGGCGGCAATACCTGCAAACATCCTGATGGCAAACCGACTTCATCTATTGCCGACTGCAAAGCTTCCCCGATGACTGCATTAGTGTGCCCGGTTTCGCTACCGCCTTTGAGAATCAAGCTGTTAGCACTTTTGAGACACAAACCGGCCGCGATCGCCCCCAACTCTGGAAACGCCTCGTAAATTAGCGCGATCGCCCCTAGTGGCAGAGATTGACAATATACTTGACATCGATCGACCTGATAAGAAGCATTGATCACTCTGCCGATGGGATCTGGCATTTCTCCCAGTCGCTGAAGAATTTGGACTGTTGTCTTAATTCTTTCGGGTGTCAACTTCAGCCACTCCACAATCAATTCGGGAATTGCCATATCCCGACTCGCTTCTAGATCCAGAGTATTGGCTTCTAAAATTTCATTTTGGCGGAGTTTCAGCGCCTGTGCCATCGCCTGCAATGCAGCGGCGCGATCTGTACTTTTTGTCCCCGCCAACTCCAAAGAAGCTTGGTAAGCACAACGGGCCACATTTGCCGAATCGGATAAAGGTTTAGAATCGTCAATTATCATTTAGCTAACGCCTGTAAGCCAGCCAAACCATCAGCGCCGGCACCATTGCTAGTAGCACAGCAACCACTGCCCACAGAATTATATTCCTCCCTGGGGAATACAACGCCAGTGGCAACCAAATCATTAGAAGTACCAAAATCATGCCCAGGGCTAAGGGCAAGTAATGCTCTCTGAAACCCCGATGAGCTCTGTTCCATTGTTGACCTGTCCACCGCCAAGTTTGTTTGTAAGGATAGTTTGTTGATAATTGCTCGATGACGTAGCCACTTTCATCCAATACAAATATTTGCTGACAGCGGTTGCAACCAAAAGCCTCTGTCAGTATTATTGGCACTAGACGACCCCGGCGCCGACAAGGGCAGGGATAATCACCATTTAAGTCAATTTTTGGAGCTTTTTGAGATGACACGAGCTATCGGATAACAAGAGAGTTTGTGCAAAAACAATCGTTAAGATATTAATTCCATCAAACTTTTGAATTTTGGTCGATCGAGGATTTCAACTCTTTGTTGTTGGGCCTAGTTCGATCGGCAATTTTCAGTTACAAGTTCCCAACTGAATTTTACCACTTACTTAGATATTTTGAACAAATATTTCTCTTTTTCCCAAACTTCCCTCAGTTGTGCCAAATTTTTGGTCGATCGCCTTAGTGATTTTTGCTCTCCAACAAAAGCCCCTTTACAACGAATGAGCTTTTCACCAAAGTTTTTGGCAACATCGGGATTTTCTATTTAAACTTTAAAAGCGGGTGACGCGATTCGAACGCGCGACATTCACCTTGGCAAGGTGACGCTCTACCACTGAGCTACACCCGCATTTTTTGCGGAACCGCATTTCCTGCGGTATTAAACATAGTGCCTTAACTCCCTGAGTTTGTCAAGTATTTTTCATAAGTTTTTTTTGACAAAGCCAGTATGGAGGCCCCAGGCCCCCTAGCCGCCTCAAATTTCAGCAGCCAGAATATTAACTAAATCAGTAATTGCGCGGTTTTGGGAGCCAGCCGTCAATAGCAAGGCTAAAATCAAGCTGGAATTTGGGAGAACACTGCTATGTCAGACTTAAATCGCGGAATCATGAAGTTCAAGGGAGCTGACAGCCCCATCGCGATCGCCCTTTCAGCGATCGTCATTGCTGGCGGCATCGGCTTTCTAATCTGGTGGGCCATGCAATCGGCTTACACATTTAGCTAACTTTGGCCAACCAAGTGCGGTGAGGGTGGGCTTAGCCTGGGAGTTCGAGGTCAAAAAGGGCTAGACGCTATC
Source organism: Microcoleus sp. EPA2 (assembly GCA_020882975.1). GTDB lineage: Bacteria > Cyanobacteriota > Cyanobacteriia > Cyanobacteriales > Microcoleaceae > Microcoleus. The sequence goes on from JAHRFD010000025.1 coordinate 57,209, forward strand.
GTCTAAATGTACCTCCTAAAAAGATACTCAAGAACAGGCTGGCGGTTCACCCACAGTCTTAAAGGCTGCAAACAGGTTAAATAAACCCGCCCCCACCCACAAAAAAAGCCCTTATTGATATTGCTGCAACATCTCAGATTAAACCAAGTTTTGCTAAGATGTAATAAATAAGCTAAAAAGCAAGCAGGTAGCCATGACAGCCACCTTCATTCAAAGTCAAACTTCTGGAGTTTTGCTGAAAAATATTAGTTGGCAAACTTACGAATCCCTGGTAAATGAGCTAGCAGAACAGCGGGGGATTCGTTTGACTTACGATCGCGGAACCTTAGAAATTATGACTCCATCAGATCCACATGAGGGGAACAAACAAATCTTAGGACGTTTTGTAGAAACTGTCACCGAAGAATTGAATGTAGAAATTCGCAGCCTGGGTTCTCTGACTTGCAGGCGCGAGGATTTAGAACGCGGATTAGAACCAGATCAGTGCTACTACATTGACAATGAGGAAAATGTCCGCAGCCTCAACCAAATCAATTTAAATCAAGATCCGCCGCCCGATTTAGTAATCGAAATTGACATGACTAGCAGTTCGATTAACCGCATGGAACTGTATGCAAGTTTGGGCGTGCCAGAACTTTGGCGTTATGACGGTTCCCGTTTAATATTCTATCAGTTAGAAGGTCAGGAATATGTAGAGCGGGATGTTTCTCCTCACTTTCCTTTTTTGTCACCTTCTGAGATTATGGGATTTGTGGAAAGGCAAAAAGAGGTGGGAGAAACGTCGATGATTCGAGGGTTTAGGCAGTGGGTGAGGAGTCGGATTGAGTCTGGGGAATGAAAGGTTGATCGATCTTAAGTATCAGTATCATCAACACTACATTTAGATTTTTTGTCCTTGATTTTTGCCACTCAACTTAATGCTTAATCCAAATTATAGGTTGATAAGCATTATTGGTTCTTTGCTGGAAAATTTGATACTCTTTTATATTGATTTTAATTAAAAAATTATAATGATTTTTGAGATTGTCAATACAACTGTGGCAGTACAATTTATACAACTTAATAATCTGTTCGATCTCTGCCTCAGTTAAGATTTTTAGAGAATTAAATAAACATTCTTCATAAATAAAATAGAGAATCGATTGAGATGATAAAATATTACTGAGTTCTTCAGCCTCTTTAATTCTAGCTTCCTGTCTCCTTAAATTTTGCTGTTTTAAGTAAATAGCTGTAAGATAGGCTTTTAATAAATTTACATAGGCTGAGTAGATAATATGAATCTGATCTAACGATAAACTAATTTGAGATCGGTTCTTATGAAGACAAACTAATTCTCGTAAATTATTTTCCTGTTTGTCTAATAAGAGTTCTATACTTAAAGCAGCAGTTTCATTAAGCCCATGGTCTTCTAAAAGTAGCGTTAAGGTCAATGAATTTTTGATTAAAAGTTGACTTATGGATAAAAGTTTTCGCTGTTCATTCTTGATTAAATTTTCTATTTTATTTTGAACAATATACAACTGATTGTCAAGTTTTTTAAGCTTGGAATTGAGCAGGTAATAACCTAATAAATTTACTCCTAAATTCACCCCAGATCCTGCAATATTAATCCAAGATAAATTATGAATTTGGTTGACAATATTTAAAATCTTTTTGATATCAATAGAGTTGACAATTACAGTTCCTGTAGAAGATAATAAAATTTCGGCATAGGGTGCAATATCAATGAAAGGTAATATTGGCTCTAAATGGGCGATAATTTGCTGATTGCTAGGATTGCTAGCGATGCCACTTATCAAATTAATCGATACCTCTCTTAAATCTTGAAATTGAGGAAATTGTTTTAAAAGCTGCTCATACATATTATTATTTTCCTGTTAACATGGATGATCGATTTTGATATATACAAGTATAAATAGCAAGTATTGTCATCATCAATAATATTTCATCTCTCTGTTTGACAAAATTATAACTTGCTAATGATGTCGCTACCAAACCAACACCTCCAGCAATTCCCCATCCAATAGGCCCTGATATAGCTGCTAAAATCCCTGTAAATCCAGCCAAGTTTATACCTAAAACACCTAAAACTGCGGGTAATACAACAGTGAATAGGAAACCGTGTGATAAATAATTAAATAGTAGACCAGTTATTATCGGCAGTGAAGCGCCTAAAGCAGCCGGAGTAAAACCATTTAAAATGGCTTCTATCAAGGCTTTATTTAAGATATCATCCGTTAGCTTAAAATGATATTTAACAGAAGTTTCTTCCTGAATCTTTTTAATTAATTGCTGTTTTTCTTTCTCTCCTAATGATTGGAACACAAACAGTAAAATATTACGTGCGATGGCTGCTAATTGATCGCTGACTTCAGTGACTGCATGAATCTTATAAATTTCTGATAGAATCAGCTTTTTTTGCCTATTTAAACTATCGTCTTTCACCTTTGTCTTATTTAAAAGAGAGGTCATGTAGTCCTGCCAACAATCTATAATGTCTCCATCATCAATCTTTTTAAGGCTTTTTGCTGACTGAGTATGATTTTTCAGAAAACTGTAAATCTGATCTATCATTTTTTCCGTATCAGGTAAAAAAATATCGACATTGACCAGATTGATATTTTTAAATGTTCGTTTTATTTGTTCAGGATTTAGAGATTTTAAATCAGCTTCGATAAATTGCGTCATAATCTAAAATTTACTGAATCATCAATGGTAGTTATTTTCCAGTTTATCTATAATCTATGCTACAGTCAACTAGATTTTAGATTTAATTAGATTTACCTACTCACCCAAAGCCTGCCGCTGAGCCTCCAACAATTCCTGAATCCCGATTTCTGCCACATCCAAAATTTGATTCAACTGACTCCGACTAAAACTTCCCTCTTCCGCAGTTCCCTGAATTTCAATGATATTCAAATCTTCATTCATTACCACATTACAATCAATTTCCGCCGCCACATCTTCAAGATAATTCAAATCTAAAAACAATTCGCCTTCCAAAAGTCCCACAGACACCGCCGCCACTTGGCGAATTAAGGGCGATCGCACTAAATCACCTTTTTGCACCAACTTATTCAAAGCATCAGCCACAGCGACAAACGCGCCATTGATAGAAGTCGTGCGAGTCCCCGCATCTGCCTGCAACACATCAGCATCCACCAGAATTGTCCGCTCTCCCAACAGTTGCATATCCAAGCACGATCGCAAACTCCGCCCGATCAACCGCTGAATTTCTTGAGTGCGCCCTGATAACTTCATAAATTCCCGCTCTTGTCGCTGCGGTGTAGCCCCCGGTAACATCCGGTACTCCGCAGTCAGCCAACCTTTGCCAGTATTCTCCAGAAACCTCGGCACTCCCGGCTTGATGGTAACGCTGCACAGTACCTGAGTATCGCCACTTTTTGCTAGCACTGAACCGCTGGCAAATTTGTTGAATTCGCGATCGAAACTAATGGGACGAAGTTGATTTGGCTGTCTGCCGTCGGCACGTTTTATAGACATAATTTATTTGTTATTCGTTATTTGTTATTTGTTATTCGTTATTTGTTATTCGTTATTTGCGTCGCCCTGAGCGTAGCCGAAGGGTTATTCGTAATAACTGATATCTTGCACCATTCTCAACTAGCCTTTCACGGACGGGCAGGATGCCCATCCCACAAGAAAATTTAATTTTTGTGGAACAGGCAAGATGCCTGTTCTTGAGAATGCTGCAAGCTGTGAGTAATAATCAACAAATAACGGCTAATGACTAATGACTGCTGACTAATGACTAATGACTATTAACAATTTTAAGAATATCCTGCTGCACTTGTTCGGGAGATCGATCGCCGTTGATAATTAACAGTTTGTTCCGATGTTCGTAATAATCTAAAATCGGGAGGGTTTGCTCCTCGAATAAATCGAGCCGACGCTGTAAAATTTCTGGACTATCATCCGATCGCGATCGCTCGCTCGATCGACTCAACAACACCTCCGTCGGCACCTTCAACCAAATTGCCCAATCTAGCTCTTGTGCCAAATCCGAGAGCAAAAAATCTAACTCCTCAGCTTGAAAAGCCGTGCGCGGATACCCCTCCAACACCCAGCCATTAAAGACATCCCACAGCAGCAGTCTCTGGCGAAAGAATTGAATCATCGTGGCGTCGGGAACTAATTCCCCTCTTTCGACATAAGACACGGCCAACTTGCCCAAATCTGTGTCTTCTGCGATCGCCTCCCGCAGAATATCCCCCACAGCCAGTAAAGGAATGCTCAAATTGTTGCACAGTTGTTGTGCCTGAGTTCCCTTGCCTGCTCCTGGCCCTCCCAAAATTACTAATCTCACTGTACTCTGCTCCTACCGCCGCGACATTCAAAGTTTACCTGTTGTGGAGATATCTGGCGCAAAATGGCTGCGATCGCCACTGTCGCTAGCTTTCGATAACTGGTATATCTAGTGTGCGATCGGATGCGCGATCGGCCAAGTACACTATATATTGTTACGAAGGCTTCCGCCTCATCAAGGTCGAAGCCACCCTCAAGACTTAGTTGTTGATTAGATTATTGCCCTATGGTTGCCCAGCTAAAAACTCCTAACCTCAATTTAACCCACAGCTTGCCCTACACTGTTGAAGGGCTGGTGCAAGTCTTTACAGGCCCGCACCGCTGCTTTTTTACAACTGTGATGGCTCAGGCACTCAGAATTGCAGGACAGGGGACTGCGGTGCTGGCGGTACAATTCCTCAAAGGGGGAATTAATCAAGGACACCAGTATCCGATGCGGCTGGGGCAGAATTTAGATTGGGTGCGGTGCGATGTGCGACGCTGTATTGAAAAGGCTGATTTAGATGAGCTAGAAACGCGATCGATCGCCCAATTATGGCAATACGTTCAAGAAGTTGTCCGCGAAGGCCGTTATGCCCTAGTCATTCTCGACGAATTAAGTTTAGCAATTAATTTGGGTTTAATTCCCGAAGCAGAAGTGCTGACATTAATTGACAATAAGCCCCATCATTTAGATTTGATTTTTACCGGCCCATCCATGCCCCAAAGAATCTTGGATATTGCCGACCAAATTACTGAAATTCGCCGCACTCAAGGACAATAATTTAAGTGGCGATCGCGCCTCAAAAAAATTGTCCTCAAACCCCATCTCTCCCCGAACTTTAAAAAAAAGTCGGGGAGACACCGTTCAAAGCCCCCCCTTAGTAAGGGGGGGTTGGGGGGGGTAGTTATCTCGCACTACTTTATGAAAATTCTAAAATAGAGTCAACACTCAAAAATAAACCATCATTTCGGTACAACCGGAATTGATATGAATCTCCCCAAACAAATACCAAATTGGTCGATCGCCCCCATCATCATTATCGGCGTTTTAGCCGTCTCAACATCCTCAATTTTCATTAGACTAGCCAACTCTTCAGCTAACAGTAGCGGCCTTGGTTTCAGCTTGGTACTAGCCGCCTCGCGGCTTAGTTTATCAGCCTTAATTCTGCTTCCTGCGTGGTCAAAAATTCAGTGGCATCGCCTGCAACCGGGAGCTCGGCGCTACGGGGCCGCTGCTGGTTTGTGCCTCGCCCTGCACTTTGCCCTGTGGATTACCTCACTTTCTTATACTTCCATCGCCGCCTCCACCGCCCTAGTCACCACAAATCCAGTCTGGGTAGCGCTGTTGTCGCGGTTCTGGTTTGGCGAAAAACTCAGCAAATTGTCGGTAGCGGGCATTGCAGTGGCTCTGGGAGGGACGATCGCGATCGCCCTAGGTAGTGCAGGTGGCGGCGGTGATGGTAGCAGCATCATGTTGGGCAACTTCCTTGCCCTGGCTGGTTCCTGGGCTGTCAGCCTGTATTTGCTTTGTGGTAGGGAGGCCCAGCGGCGGGGATTGGGAATCGGTGGCTATATTGCGATCGCCTATACTGTAGCGGCGATCGCCCTTTTGCCTCTGCCCCTAGTCTTCCAAACCACTTATACAGGATATCCGCACATTGTATATGTTTACATTTTATTAACCGCAGCCTTGCCTCAATTAGTCGGCCACACAATTTTGAATTGGGCCGTGGTACGGGTATCTCCAACTTTGGTAAGTCTGGCTATTTTGTTTGAACCTGTCGGCGCTAGTTGTTTGGGTTATTTGATATTTGGGGAAGTGCCGGGGCTGTCGGTATTGATTGGTGCTGGGATATTGTTGTTCGGAGTGGCGATCGCCATTTTTGGAGCAAAATAGTTAATATAGGACTTACCCATAAATATCCAAGGGGCGGGTTCGCGAGTAGCCGATCGGGTTACAGACAGGTTCAATCAACCCGCCCTCTCATCCTCAGTTTCTACCGACCAGACTATAATATAGCAAGCCTAAATCATTTTTGAAATTTCTCTCTTACCCCCTCCCCTTAGTAAGGTCCGGGTTGGGGTGGGGTAAAAACTTTACGACTCCTGCAAGGATTGCTATATGAACAGCTTATGGACAGTAACTTTCCGTATCCACCTGGTTTAAAAATAGATAATTAAAACGAGGTCTTGCAAACAATGACTTTTAATGATGTAGTTGAAGTAGTCAAAGGTCTTTCCACGGATGAAAAGCAGGAAATTCAACAGTTGTTGAACCAATATATCCGTGAAGAACGCCGGGATCAGATATATAACAACTTCAAGTTAGCGCAGGTAGAACACCAAAAAGATGAACTGAATTTTTCCTCTAATATTAACGAACTCAGACAACTGATAGAGGAATAATCGTGGAAGTTAGTTTTAGTTCGGCTTTCAAACGGGCCTTCAAAAAGCGCATCCAAGGCAACACAGATTTAGAGGAAAAGTTTTGGCAAAAATTGGAACTGTTTACTATATATCCTTACGATCCGATATTGAAAACACATAAGCTATCCGGCAAGCTTAAGGAATTCTGGAGTTTTAGTGTAGATTATGATGAAAGGGTATTGTTCTACTTTACAGAAGATGACAAGGCTGTGTTTGTAGATATTGGTAGTCATGATGAGGTGTATTAACTATTCGACTAACATATCATGGCCTCTAAGAGTAACTTGCGCAAAATGAGAACAGTAGATTTATTTGCAGGCTGTGGAGGCCTATCACTGGGATTTCAAAATGCTGGATTCAATATAGTAGCAGCTTTTGACTGCTGGCATCCAGCTATTCAAGTATATAAAGACAACTTCCCACATCCAATATTTGAAAAAGACCTATCACAACCCGATATCTGTTCATTTATCAGTGATTTCAATCCAGATCTGATTATTGGTGGCCCTCCATGCCAAGATTTTTCCAGTGCCGGTAAAAGAGATGAGAATCTTGGGAGAGCAGATTTATCCTTAGCCTTTGCCAAGATTATTACTAACATTAAGCCTAGATGGTTTGTCATGGAAAATGTTGCCAGAATTCAAAAAAGCCAAATTTTAGAAGAAGTTTTAAAAACCTTTAAAAATAGCGGCTATGGCTTAAGTTCTTCCGTTTTGAATGCCAGTTATTGTGGGGTTCCCCAAGCTAGGAAACGCTATTTTTTAATTGGTCAATTGGATGGAGAAGATGGTATTTTTAGTTCTTATTTAACCAAAAATCAGTCTAAAACTCCTATGAATGTTTTTGAATATTTAGGTGATGATTTAGGAATTGAGTATTTTTATCGGCATCCGAGAAGCTATAAGAGAAGGGCAGTTTTCAGCATCCACGAACCTAGCCCGACAGTTCGAGGTGTGAATCGTCCAATTCCCAAGACTTATAAGAAGCATGAAGGAGATTTGTGCGATATTGATGAGAGGTTACGCCCTTTGACGACTATTGAACGGAGTTATATTCAAACATTTCCCAAAACGTTTAAGTTTCAGGGTAATAAGTCTGATTTAGAACAAATGATTGGTAATGCTGTTCCTGTGAAGCTGGCTGAGTATGTGGCTAGTTGTATCCTTGAATATATTCAACAGGACTAAGGCAAAAGAAACCAGGTTTCTATCAAAAATCGTTGCTTTTTTTGTCTCTCGTCAAACAGTAGCAAATTCCGTCAAAGGTCTCTTGCTAGGATGATGAAACCCCAAAACAATATCGCCCTTAGAAATTCCGGCTGCTAGTAAATCGTCTACTACACACAAATTAGTCATATCTTCTTCCACCCAAATTTTACCATCTTTAATCCGAAGATACATCGTCATGTAGCGCAGCCGTTCTTTGCCATTCCAGCCAGAACGAAACCAGAGATATTGATCTCGTTCTTCATCAAATGCCAGACGATCATCTGGATCTAATTCATCTAGTGCGATCGCCCCCTGGACTGCCATTTTATAATATTCAGTCAATATTTTTTTAATTGTATCGCGATAGTATTCTAATTTATCCATTGTATGATTTCCTCATTTTTCATTTCAACTGTCATTAATAGCAGCCGATTTTCCTTGGCAATTAATTGTATCGACTTGCGTTGAAAAAAATCTTGATATACGGCATCATCAATTCCCAAATAAAGCGTGTATTCTGGAGCCGTGAGTTGAATGAGATTTCGGTAGACAATGTATTGACCGAGTGCGACGTGAAAATCATACATTAGCGATCGCCCAATAAAGCTCTTAATTTCAACAACTATCTTTTGTCCTTGGCGTTCTGCGGCGATCGGCTTTTCTGCCGCTAGATCGGCATATAACTCAGCATCCTCATATTTGATGAAGTACGGGTCAGCCGTAATTATCCAACCATCTTTGATTAAGGCATTTTTAACTGCATTGTGGTAGGTATCTTTGGCAGGCATAGCAAAAACAGTTAAATATTACTTGCTCTTTAAATACAGTATAATCCTTCGGAGTCGGTTTCACCAAAAAACAGATAATCATCAGCGATCGCTAACCTACAGATCACTTTGGCAAAGGCTCCAATATTTCCTCACCATCCCTAGCCGTAACCATCGTAAATAAAGCCTCATATTGATTCAAAGCTTCCTCAAATCCATAATTCTCAACAGCATAACTTCTGCCTTGCACACCCAGCGCATCCACTTTAGCCGGATTCAGATACAAATCTTCAACCCCACCCGCTAGAGCTTGCGGATCTTCCGGTGGTACTACCACCCCGCCACCACTTTGCTGCACTGCTTTATGAGCAGTTCCAGTTTCTGGCACCGAAGCCAAAATAGCCCTGCCACTGGCCAACAGCACTTGAATTTTTGAGGGCATATTAAAATTAGTCACCCGCCGCTTTTGTACCACCAAACTAACATCAGCGGCCGCTAACATTTCTGGCAATTTTTCTCGCGGTTCAAAGGGCAGTAACGTCACATTCGTCGCTTTGTAAGTTTCACAATCTCTTTGCAAACGTGACAGTGCGGTGGACTCTCCCACAATTACAAAAGCGATTTCTGGTATGTGTTTCAAACGAGCCGCTGCTTTGACTACAGTTTGCAAACCTTGAGTCAGGGCAATATTGCCTGCGTAGAGAACGACAAATTTCCCCTGGAGATTGTGAGCTTGGCGAAAGGAGTTATTTTCTTTAGGTAAGGGACGGATGAAATTGACATCAACCCAATTGGGAACACAAACTATCTTTTCTGGGGGTACTCCTTGAGAGTGCAATTTTTTGACAAAACCGCTGTCGATGACGCTGACTTTGCTCGCAGTGCTGTAGGCAAATTTTTCTAAGGCGTCAGCAATCTTAATTAACATTCCATTCTTTTTTACCAAACCGACGCGCACGGCTGCTTCTGAGACGATATCTTGAACGTTGAGGACGATCGGGCAACTGCGAATCCACCCATAAAGAGCCACTGGGACGCAAATTGGCAATGGGGGCATTGTGGAGAAAATCACATCTGGTCGATCGCCCCTAAATGCTTGAACAGCACTAGAGATTACAAAACTACCATCTAACAGCAGTCGGTCTAGCAAACTGGGGTGAGGGCCGTTAACCCGCAGGTAGCTGCGCTGTATTGTCACACCGTTGTGTTCTTCGGTAACATAGAATTTCCCCCGATATTGTTCATAAATCTGGCGCTGGGGATAGTTGGGCATTCCTGTAACTACTCTGACTTGATGACCACGCTGAACTAGGCCCTGGGCTAGTTCTGTCATCAGGGGAGCAATGCCGATCGGCTCTGGATAGTAGTTATAGGAATAAATCAGAATACGCATAATATTTCGTTTGAAGCAAATTTTCCGGCAGCCGCTAGTGGCGAGCTAGTACCCACTTAATTCCCCTGGATTAGGTCTAGTTCCGCGTCATAAAGCAGAGGGCGCTGCCTGGAATTTTCTAGGCTCAAAAGCAGTCGCCCTTTGTGGTTTTGAGTCATCATCAGGTAATGTTTTTTCGCATTACCAGACAGTTGCGGCGATCGTCTGTACGGATATAACGAAGCTGCTCTGTCAGCTTGTGCATAAATAGCAGTCCCCTTTCTCCTTCTTTTTCCAAGGGATCGCGCTTGTCTTGGATAATAGCGTCGAGCTTTGCTTCTAGGTCAAAGGGTTGACCCCTATCCCAAATCCTGATTTCTAAGTAATCGGAAAACACTGCGACTTCAAGGTCGATCGGTGTCGTGGAGTGCAAGTTTTTGTGAGCATGGCGAACAGCATTTGTAAACCCTTCATTCACAATCAGGCTACACTGCCACCCCAAATCCTCTGGTAGCAGGGGCAGGACAATATTTTCCAACCACTCCAAAACTTGTTTCAGAGCCTCCATGTCGGTTTCCACTTGAAGATGCAACTCGGCCTTTGGTTGCTGATCTTTCATTTTTTTTCCCCCTGGTCGCCCCCCAGCACAACTTCAGCTACGATCGGTACCAACTCAGTACAAGTAAATGTACTCAGCTTGGCTGCGACGCGAGTGTTCAGCGTAGCGGTGGCGGGAGAATAAGGGGGGCAAGGTCTTGGCAACATATTAGTTAAGTCAAGCTTGAGTTGAAGAAGCCCGTTTTGCCTCAAGGTGAGCATTCCTTTCGCACCATTTACTCCTACTGGAAATGAGAGACTTTTGATACTTTAACCCGCCTGGGTAGGGCGTTTAAATAATTTTCAGTTTTGATTTGGGAGTTTTGATTTTCAACTGCTTTAGAAAACTTAGCAAAACCTATCCAAAGTTATCTTTAGATGGTAAGTGTTTACTTCCGTTGTTTATTGACGTGATTAGTTAAAATTTTATTGATTTCTTTCATCACTTATGATAAAACCTCTGAATTTTAGCAACCCCCCCTGTACCTAAAAGGTCAGGGGAGGGTTGTTCAGGCATCCTATACAGCGCCACTATTTTTGTTGAACAGAACAGCTATGGTTTTCACAATTAGTTTCAGGTCATACATCAGGCTCCAGTTTTCTTGGTACTTTAAATCCAAGCGGATCACATCTTCAAAATTACGCACTTGAGAACGACCGTTAACTTGCCATTCTCCAGTCATTCCTGGTTTGACATCAAAACGCTGCCACTGAGGTACTTCATAGCGGTCAACTTCATCGGGAGTAGGGGGTCGAGTACCCACTAGACTCATTTCGCCTTTGAGTACGTTCCAAAATTGTGGCAGTTCATCAAGGCTGGTTTTTCGCAATATCCGCCCGACTTTGGTAATGCGAGGGTCATTATCATTTTTGAAAAAAGCGCCGGAGGCTTGGTTTTTGATTTGAGATTTAAGGGCTTCGGCGTTGGTACACATCGAGCGAAACTTCCAAATCTGAAATCTTTTTCCCATCCAGCCACAGCGGGTTTGACCAAAAAAGATCGGGCCTGGATCGTTAATTTTGATGGCGACGACTATGGGTATAAACAATATTCCTGTAATTATCAAACCTACTATGGCCCCAACGATGTCGATCAGCCGTTTTACCAACGATCGCACAGAGGGGTGCGTAACTGGTAACTGACTGTCTGCACGGTTGTTTTCAGCGGGGGCTGTGCTAACTGGCGACGGCTCGATAGTCAGCACTTGATCTAGGCTGGTGAGAGCAAATACTGCCATCACCTGTGGCTTGAGACTCCGCAATACTAAGTCACACTGCCGCTGTTTGGCAAATTTTAGATTGCTGACTAAGGCACCAATCCCGCTACTGTCGATGAATGTCGTCTCACTGAAGTCTAGGACAATTTTGCTGGGAACGGTGTTTTCGGAGAAAAGTTGCTGGCAGGTTGTCTTAAAGTTTACGGCTTCAAGTACGCTTAAGCGCACAGGTATGTGAACGGAAGGAATTTCGTCCAAGTAAGTTACCCGAAAATCTGCCTCTGGGTTTTGGGTGACCATGAAGTCCTAGTTTCAAATTTCAAGCTGATGTCTTTAGCCTATTGTGTCCTAGGCCATCCATTTTTACCAATTATTATTGTTAATAACAGCCTAGATTTACACAAACTTTACATTTTAACCACTAACCAGACCGGCCAAGAACTGCTTCTGGCAAGCCCACACCCTACCCGTCAAGGGGGTTGGTGTGTGCCGGAGGTCAGGAATTGTAAACGTTTTCTGACTGGGAGGTTTCGCGGCCGACTGGTTTAACCTTGGCTTTAGCTTTAGCTGCGTTGCGTTTCAGGGCTTGGAGACGGGCTTCGTATTTAGCGCGCTGCTGCTTTTTGGAAGTTTGCTCGATGAGGGTTTTTAAGGCACTACCCAGACTTTTGTATGCGTTGGGTAGAGTATAGCCGAAGCGAGTCGCCAGGGCCAGGGCTTTTTCGTCCGCGTCTATGGCTTCTTTTAAGCTTTTCTCTCCGTTGTTTTTCTGGTACAGCCTCCAGCCAGAGACTCCACACAGGGAAAGGGCTAGTACCAACAGCAAGCCATCTTGTACCCAAAGTTCGCCGACTGCGCCACCTAAACCAATAGCGAGGGCCGCCATTTCCCAGCCATCTCTGGGGATGGTGTCGTTTTGGATTCTGGCGACTTCGTGCCAAAATAGGAGGTTGCGCTGATCCATTGCTAGCTGTTCCCAGCGGATCAGGTCTATTTGTATTTCTACCTGATCTTTGCCTATTTCTTCGCTACGGATCAAGGCGGGATTAATTTCTATGGTTTTTTCTACTGTTACCCAACTTTGTAGTTCTGGGGGGAGTATATTTTTCAAGCGCCGGATCTCACTCATCTCGGCTCTTGCTGTGGAGGTTGCATAGGATGTCATAGCTCCGGCCTTAAATTTTTCAAAGGGTTAATATGCTTCTATATTTTGGAGTATAGCAAACCTTTTCGACCTTATCTTCTAGCTTTCTGGCAAATGTTCGTCAGTCTAGTTGGACTGTCTGATGCTGAAAGCAGAATTACCGTAGAGGGTCGATCGACCCTCTCTACCAAATTTACTCGCTCCCAGGCGATCGACACTAACTACTCAACTGTTTTCTGCTTATTTTGCCTCTTATTGTTCATAAACGGTTCAATTTCTTGTCGCAATTTCAGCCAAGCCGACAAAACCTCCGGTGCTGAAGTTATCCCTTTCTGCACCAAAACCACCCCATCTAATACCTTAGCAATACCATAGCTTCCGTTCCGCAGAGCCTCGTCTGTAAAACGCACTCCCGCCCTAACTCTACCTCGATCGAGCGGCACCTTTAAATTATTCTGCTGCAACTGCCACAAATCTAATAGAGCATAATCCACATCCACCGCGTTTCCGGCTTCATCCCGCAACTTCATCACCTCTAAACGAATGATGTTCCGACGCCCAGATAGGTGAGAAACTATGTAACCACTCGTGGAAACGCTAGCATCTGGAGGAATTAACTCCATCACAGTTTTCAAATCAGCACCATGGGCTAATTGCTCAGTCAATGATTGATAAACCACAGGATTGAAACCATAGGGAGAAAGGAAATACAAAGCTCGATTAGGATTAGAAGTCAAAGTAAACAATAGGGACAATCCGATACATCCCATCCAAAAGCGGTGTAACCTTGGTTTAAATTTTTCGGGATGCTCCGACCACCACAATATTGCAGCATAAATCAAAATAGGAACTAAACTCAAAGTATAACGAGTATTCATAGAAGTCGCTGCTTTATTTTCTACTTGCAACAGCAGCACTAGCAAAGGAAAGCTAGACATCACCCAAGCTGGCCAGGAAAAAATAGGTATAAAAGCCAGTGGCAGCCACAAACCTAACAAAAATCTAATCCGCCTTTCTAAACTTTCTAAATCCGCAAAAAATACTTGAATTATAATTTGAGGTTGGCTGACTATTGCCCACAGTAACTGTAGCGTCGAAGGATTTTCTATGTTGACAAACTTCTTAAAATACAGAGCTAAATAAAGTCGGGAGTTGTCATTGGAAAACAGAGGCATCACCACATTAGTGATCGACGAAACATAGCTAAAACTGAGGACACACAAAGCTATACCCGTCCGTGGATAGCGACGGCTGAAAAATAAATAGGCTCCAATCCCAAACAGAGTAATGCCGGTGTCTTCACGAGTTCCTAATGCTAAGGCTGCAAAAATCCAAAACACCAACCACCTTTGCTTTTCTAACGCTAATAATAAACTAAATAAAAACAAAGGAATTTGGCAGTGTTCGTAAAAATTTCCCAGCGTTGGGCCAATTACCGCATTGGCTCCATAATAGCTAGCTACAACCATTATTGACAGAGGAATAGACAAATAATGTCTCGCCAAAAAATACAAAACTATGCCAGCAGTGGCAATTAAAGCTACTTGCAAAACTATCAGAGTAACGGAAGAGGGAAACAAGGCATAAAGTGGCATCCACAGCAAAAAATCGATCACAAAATGTTGCCCTAAATGGATGTAAGATGGATAGGATAGTTCCCGATCGATCAGAGATGCACTGGAGGCCGCGGAGGAAAGGGAACTTTGAAATAGTTTGCCATGTACGCTATTCCAAAATACTTGATTAAATAAACCGTGATCGTAGGTAGCCAAAAAGCTATCATAGCGAATGATACTAAAAGTTAATACCGAGATAAAAAAAATTACTGCAATGATTATTGCTTGACGCAATCCCGTTTGACTTTGCCAGTAGTAGAGAGGTTTAAATTTCATATTCTTTTGCTAAATTTACTAATATTTATTAAGTTTATTGAAGTGGTTTTGGAATTGAGAAATAGAAATAAATTTACCTTGACTTTTCAGCCAAATCAGATATTTTTCTAATTTTTTAATCATTTTACTACCGGAATCTTTTTTGACATAACTAGGGAGTTTAAACTGGGAAATATCAGTGAATTCCCAGGGATGAAAGTAGATGTTTAGATAGGAGTCTGTTTCTAACGTGAGCTTGGCTGCTAATTTTATCACTGAAAGCGGCAAGTTCTTAAAACTCAACCAAAATAGGGGAAATCGGATCGCGGGAGTAACTGAAATGGGCAAGTTGAGTAATTTATTCCTATAATATGCAGTTCTAGGTTTTAAGAGATTGTTGTATCTACCGGGGAGGTAGGTGGGATTCATGGATGAGTTGTATTCATAGCCTGCTTGTTCTATTTCGGCGTCGTCAACAGGCTGGAGTCTTGCCATCCTGAAGCCGATGACTTTAGTATTAGTTATGGATTCTAAGGTTTGCTTAGATTTTTGTAAATCATCTACGGAAAATTGGGAGTGGTAAAACCCGTGGGAAGCAATTTCATGTTGTTGTGAAAGTTGCTTGATTATTTCTTGGTTGTGGAGTGCGAAGTTAGCAGTTACAAAAAATGTGGCTGCGATATCTAATTTTTCCAAAAGTGAAATAACATTGCATAACCCGGTTTTAGAAACTGCAAATTTGATATCTTCAGTGAGGGGTTGACCGTATTCTTCAGGAATGTCAAATTCTTCTATGTCAAAGCTCAATAAAATATATTTAGTCATAATTGCCAACCCGATTATTATAGCGAATTTTTAACAAACAAAAGAACATCTTGAGAGAATCTTTAACTATATTTACTTTGGAAGTTTTGGATAAATGTTGTTCGGCAATTCTTGCGGGAATTTCACCGATTGTATATCCTTTTTTGTGTGCTAAAAACAGTAGTTCTGCATCAAAAGAAAATCCAGCTATTGTCTGTTGATTGAAGAGTTTTTGGGCGGCATCTTTTTTAAATCCTTTGAGTCCAGCCTGCATATCTCTATAGGGCAGATTGAGGATTTTTCGGGAAATAAAGTTAAATATTTGACCAGATATCTTTCTCAGTAAGGTGAGATTGCGGAAGTTATCTTTGTCGAGGTTTCTGCAACCAATTACCACATCAAATTTTTCTAATTTTTCTATTAAGGGTTCTAGATGCTCCAGGGAGTAGGCTAAGTCCCCATCCATAAAGCAAATGCAGTCAGATTTTAGAGATTCGCTACCTTTTTTTACTGCATAGCCTTTTCCTTGACGAGGGTTGTAAGAAATTATTTGGATATGATTTGTGGGGAATATTTTTAGTTTATTTTCGAGGATTGTGAGTGTATCATCTGTTGACCCGTCATTGACAATGATAAAATTATAAGGGTGATTTGTTTGAGAAAAATCGAAAATTCTGTCAAAGGTTTGTGCTATGCAATTTTCTTCGTTATAAACAGGCAGAATTACCGTAATTTTCATCATTATTATGGACTCAATCTTTCGCAGAAGTATCGTATCACCTTAGTAAAAAAATCACAAGTAAAAAATATATAGCCTTTGGAGTGAAAGAAGAGGTCCGATCGAGAATTGGTAATGGGTAATAGGTAATTGGTAATAGGTAATTAGGCATTGGGGCAGCCCCTACAAGAGAATGAAACAGCCCTGGGGCTAGGGGGGGTTCCCCCATTACTCATTACCTAGTACCCACCTAACTGAGAAAGGCTATGTATGCTGACGATCGCCCAATAGCTGCAAATATATCTCACGTCATGACTTTTTGACAATACAACTCCCGCATTCAGTCAATTTTCGGCTATGGTTGTGGCCTAGGTGCGATCTGCTTAAACTTTACTATAGTATTGGAATTGACCTAGCTCATCTTTGGAAAAAACCGCAGCAATCCTATACAATCTAAATGCAGACCCAGCTCTACCAAACCACCTAAACCATTACCTCATGAGGTCGTCATTGTCAATGGTCAATTTTTTAGTTGATAAATTGCCTGAGTATGTTCAACAGATTACCATCCGTAAAAAACCCATGATTCACTTTTTTCTAGCATTTTTACTCAGCTTAATTAGTTATCAAGTAATCTTAGAATTAATTACAGTAGAAATTCCTATTTTCGGCTTTCACGATATTGTTGATTTCCAAAATCCTCAAGAAATACCTCCCCAGCGCCGGGACTTTCCCGGCGACTACAGCCAGCAAAAATTAGAACCTTTTTTAGAGTCTTTAGTAGTCAATAACTATTGGTTTTTGTCAACCCAAGAACTGTATGATTATTTTTTAGCAATTCCCCAAAAAATAGTACCTGTTGAATATCGCGATCGCAAAAAAGTCATCATTTCATTTGACGATGGAAACAAAAGCATTTATACACACTTACTACCTATCTTAGAAAAACTAGAAAATAAATACGCTAAAAAAATTAAAGTAGTAGTATTTATTAACTCCGGTTTTTTAGGAACTCATAATTCACTAATCAAAAAAGTCAATTGTCAAGACTTGAGAGATGGATTTAAAAAAGGATTTTATGATATTCAATCTCACGGACTCAATCACGAAAATTTAACCAAAATTTCCCTTCAAGCTTTAAACAGAGAACTGTCACAAGACCAAATCCGATTGAGAAAATGCACCCAAGACTTAGACCCAAATCAAACAGTCGCATCTCACATCGCCTACCCCTTTGGTGCTATCAACAAAAAAATTGAGAAAAATGTTGCCAAATACTACACATCAGGATATTTATACGACAGTTTAAAATTAAAACTCCGCTTTTTCCCCCACAACCCCTATCGAATTTCCCGCTTGACTATCAACAACAAACACTCGACAAAAAAACTTATGAAAATGGCTTCAGGAAATTGGCTACACCGAACAATTGGCAAGTGAATTTGCTGAACTATATAGTTATTAAAAATACCAGAGGATAGTGCATTGGAATACACAAAATCAGAGCCAAAAGACATAGTAAAAAACGAAAAAGTATTTCCTATAGCTGCGGTTGCGAAACGCGCGGATGCCCTAGATGCACTGCGAGGCATCGCAGTTTTAGCAATGGTTTTATCAGGGACAATCGCCCGCAAAACATTACCGGCATGGATGTATCACGCCCAAGAACCGCCACCCATCCATACCTTCAATCCTCAACTAGCTGGACTAACTTGGGTAGATTTAGTTTTCCCCTTTTTTCTGTTTGCAATGGGGGCCGCTATACCACTTGCTTTATCTCACCGCCTTGCCAAAGGAGGGAGTATAAATAAAGTGATTAGTTCTCTTTTACAAAGAGGATTTTTACTAGGTTCATTTGCGATATTCCTGCAACATATTCGACCCACTGTCATCGACCCCAACGAACCCGGTCCACAAAAATGGTGGTTAGGTATGTGTGGATTTTTAATCCTATTTTTCATGTTTCTTCGCTGGCCAACTAAGAAGTTTTCCTGGTTGCAAAAAGTGATAACCATTGCTGCTTGGATGGCTGGATTTTTATTTGTATCTCGCATCGAATATCCCAACGGAATTGGGTTTGATTTCAACCGTAGCGATATTATCTTAGTTGTGCTGGCAAATATGGCAGTTTTTGGATCTGTAATTTGGCTGTTTACTCGTTCAAATACCTGGTTGCGAGTGGGATTATTAGGATTGCTGTTTGCCCTACGAATATCTGCCCAAACTAATGGTTGGATTAAGTCAATTTTGCTGTATTCTCCTGCACCTTGGATTTTTCAATTTGATTATTTGAAGTATTTGTTTGTTGTAATTCCCGGTACTATTGTCGGGGATTTGCTGTGTCGCTGGATAGAATATCATTCGCCAGAAGATGCTAGCTATTCTCACTGGAAAAATGGGCGATATTTCTGCATCATGGTTTTGATGTTTACGATTAATTTAGTGTTGCTTGTGGGATTACAAGCTAGATTGGTGTGGCAGACTACTTTATTAGTTTTTGTGCTGTGTTTGTGTGGTTTAGTTTTTTTCCAAAAACCAGGAAATGTTACGGAAAATTTATTAAATCGTCTTTACGAATGGGGTTTTTATTGGCTAGTTTTGGGTTTACTATTTGAGCCTTATCAAGGTGGTATCAAGAAAGATTCAGCGACAATGAGTTACTTTTTTGTAACGACTGGAATGGCAATTTTTATGTTGATTAGCTTGACAATAATTATCGATGTGTTTCACCATAAACGCTGGTTGCAGCTATTTATTGACAATGGGGTGAATCCGATGATTGGTTATGTGGGATTTGCGAATATTGTGTGGCCAATTCTGGTGTTAAATAACTGGGAACCTGTGATTGTTAAGATGACGGCAACCGCTCCATTTATGGGTTTTTTGAGGGGATTTGGGTATACGGCAATTGTGGCGGTAATAGTGATGGTGTTTACGAGGTTTAAATTGTTTTTGAGAACGTGAGTTAATTAAAGGGCAAGTTTATCTTCAGGTATTGTATGGGAATTATTTAACCTTACTAGGACACAGAGGAAGAGAATAAATCGGGCGCACGGGGTTCATAAACCTGGTTTTTGGTCCCCCATGCGTAAGTCCTAGGAAAGTGACTTTAAAATGCCACTTTCTAATTGATAAATTGCTGCCATGATTCCGGTTTCGGGATTTTTGAGTAGGGACTTTTTGAAATCGTTCAAGTAACTTACCAGGTGTTCGCGCAAAATCGGTCTTTCGACTTTGACTGTGCGATCGTAATCCCATAAATCCCACATGATAATCCCGACACCGACAATCGGATCGATTAAACCTACTCCCAATTGACTCGCCACCGTACCGCCTGTTTTGGTTGCCATTTTGGCGGCGGCTTTGGTAGCTACTTTTGCGGTTACTTTGCTGCCAATTTTTGTAGCCATTCCTAATATTAATGGCTTGGTAATTAAGTAGCCACTGCCACCAATTAATGCTTTTAATGATAAATTTGAGATGTTTCCTTTGTCGCTAATTGTGGTAGCAATATCATTGAGATGTTTGTCCCATTTTGTTTGAGGTATGTTATAATTATTTTGAACGACTTTCACATTTTTGCTAACTTCCGCTATGTACAAGTTGGCGGTATCTTGGGTGATTAATTGAAACCGTATTTGAGCATTTTTTGGCAACAATACGCGGTGGGCAAATTCTCTTTGAAAGTCTTGGGTTAATTTTTCGGAAACAGCTTGAGAGGCTGCATTCATATCAAATCTGTTGATTACGGCTGATTTGAGGAAGTTGAAAGGTACGGTAAACTCCATCTTTTTTTGGTTGAAGTAATCGAAGTACCAATCTAGGAAGCTGTTGTCTAGGCGCGCGATGACTTCGGTTTCCCATTTATCTAATTCTTTGGTAGCGAATGTTTCGGCAGTTGTATGGGCGGTTTGGATGGCGTTTTTAATGTCTTGGTTGACTTTGCTAAAATCGTGGGGCGGGGAAACTATGACTGCTGTGGTTGCAGTATTTGTTAACGACTTGGAAATGATAAAATTACCTAACAGGGGAATAATTACTACCAGAATGACGATCGTCCAAATCATCGGCGTTACAGTTTTGATAAACTGAGCGATCGCCTTGAGGCGTTCTGTTTTCTGTGAATAGGTGATTTTTTCCTTATCCTGATTCATGGTGATTCTGCAAGTGAGGAGAACTACTGGCTTGTTTCAATTATAGGTGGCGCTTCCTGAATTGTGTTACGGGGTGTGGGCTGGTATTCTGGAAGGGTTTGGGGAAAAGGGCGATCAACAATTTTATCTAGGTTTATTTCCAGACAAAAAAATCTAGCCCTCACATTAATTCTTTAATATTTGCCATTCAACAACTGCTCAGGTTTAACTTTCAGCCTCACTTCCTCGATGCTTCCCACCAACTTAGCAAAGGGTGGCTTTTAGGTGGCATATATTTTCCTTTAACTCGAATTAGATTGAGTGCATCGCGTAGTGTTTGTGAATCAACACCTGCTTCCTCTGACCAATGCTTAACTATCTCTAGGGTTGATAGAATCTGAAGCTGTGGTGTCTCTTTCCGAAAAAACGATATCGCCTTTTTATCATCCGTCGCTATTGCCCATTTTCGGTGAACTGCGATCGCGCCAGTAGCTGATTCCCCGTCATCTAAAATAGCCGCGTAATTCACAAACAATTCTGCCTCTTCGTCCGACTCAAAATCCACTATTGTAAGTAAACCTTGCGAGATCGCAGCCTCGAATTGAGTTGCACCATCATTTTCCTCGCCCTCAAGACGCTGGAGAGTTGTTAACTCCTGCTCTCGAACAACTTGGGTAACTGTAACTTGAACAGGAATAGACTTCAAAATTGGCAGTAATTGACCCGAGGCATAAAAATTTAGCACGCAACAGGCATCAAGAACCAGGTGGGATGGAACAATATGCATAAACTGACTTCTCCCATTACTCCTGCACATTAATCAAGTCGAAATGAGCAGATTCCTCCATCATTCCGCTTGAATGTTCTCGCAATGCTTCTGCGATACGACGGGCTTCTAAGCGATCGACCTTTAGAAAATCTGAAAAGCGACTCTCTGTAATCAGTCCTTGATCCAACGCCTCAATCGCGAGATGCTGATAGTGGAGAGGGATCGTATCAGTGCGCTGTGGGATGTCCTCTAAGCCAAGCTCCTGTTGTACCTTTCTGACTTTCAACCCACGATCGCGCAATCGCTCCCAAGTTCCAGTCCGCACAAGCTCCATTTCTTCTAACCGATAAGCAAGCGCTTCTATGGAAACACCGTAGTAATGCGCTAGTGTGAATAGATGAGTCGGAGTAAACTTGCCATGCGTCCGGCACATATCGTTGAATCGCCTGAACAAGCCGCTGGTGGGCATCAGGAAATATTTTGGGAAAGTGTCGGCCAGTCGCTCGCTCTCTGGAACTCGCTGATACTGACCTTCAAATTCCAACACAGCTTTTCGCCGATGTGCGAGAAAGTGAAGGTATTCGTGAGCCAGCGACCAACGCCGCCGCTCCTCTGGATGATTAGCATTGATTGCTATGCAACCGCCAAGTCGTTCATCGTAGCTGTAAATCCCCGAGTATTTTGGTGGCATTTTTAGATAAAAGATGCGAAGTCCCACATCCTGCTCTAAAATGTCCCGCAGACGTAAAATAGGCCCATCTCCAAGCCCAAGGCGCTGGCGCTCTGCAACTGCTATGCTCTCGGCACTAGCCTTGAGTGGCATATTAGTCACCTCGCACTCAGGAGGATAGTTCTGGGGAAGTGGTGCGGACATAATTTCTTCAAGCTCTAGGTAATTCCGACACAACTCCTCTAGCTGCAGAATTGCTGGTTCAATCTGTACCTCTTCTCCCTCACTGCGCTGGTAGGCAGCTCGGAATTGCATCTCAAAAGGTTGGATTACGGGACGAGATCGAACAAAGTCACTAACGGATCGCCCGTAGGCGCGGGCGAGTTTAATCAGTTCGGTTGCCTTAATGCGACGCTCTCCTTTCTCGATCGCGACCATAGTGGTACGCGCAACATCAATAATGTTAGCTGCGTCAGACTGAGTCATACTGCACTGTTTACGTGCTTGTTGAAGGAGTTCCCCAAGTGTTCGCAGATCGATGTTGTCAAGGATATTGGTAGTCATACTTTTTTCCTCAACTTTACTGGACTGTGACTGCGTTTCTATTCGATACCTGTTGTTTGCCACATTGATTTAATGGGCGAACCGAGATTCTGGATTTTACTGTATCCCATTCTGAAACATAGTTTTGATAAAGCTGAATTAGGCGGTTTCGCATATCGATAGCTAGTAGGTTTTCTACCTCAGCACAGCGATCGACGATATCATTTAGGTCTGAAAACTCTCGGGTTAAAGCTTCCCACTGAAGATCCCTTTCATCTGATACATTGAGCAAGCTGCGGAGGGTGTTAACCTGCACAAGCATATGAGCCAGATGCAAACTGGATTCCTTGGGCGGGCGCTTTCCGTGGAACACTACGTAACGGGTTAGATCTTCTAGATCGTTAGCCGCAAGCGACTGTCGTCTTAACAAACAAGAGGAGCAGTAACCACACTGAATCGGCTGCTGGCGATGTGGGCTGTCGCATGACATAGTTAGCGACGGTAAGTCGTTTCTCCCTTCTTCAGCCAATGTTTTGCACATTTTGGCTTTAGTCCAGAACAGAAATGGGTTTTGCACACGGAATTCTTCTCCCAAAAGTTCTGAGACGACATCGCTCACCATAAGTAAAGTCAGTGGGTGAACAGAGCGAGAGTGATCCAGTCCTACAGCAGATGCACGGTAAGGAAGGTTGATCGCCCCAATCCCATTCTCATAAACACAGAGAACCCGCTGACCCATGAGATATGCACACGCGGCACCCAGGAGCGTGAATACAACACCTCGCGCACGCGAACGCTTGTTCTTGTGCTGCATATCGCTATCGTGGAAGCGGATCGGGACGCGGAAAAGATGACAACGACCGGGGAATATAGACTCAACCTTTTTTCCTACTCGTCCCTGGCGGGCATAGACACTATTGTTACTACCACTTCCAAACAGCACGAACGACTTTTCTGGATACATCCGAAGACGAGTGTACAAACCCGCCAGAGCATCAAGTCCACCACTCCAAAGCGCGACTTCACAGCATTGAGGTACTATTGACAAAAAAACTAATTGTTGCTCAACAAAACGTTCCGGTGCGACTCTTGCTTGAAAGTCGAAAACCCATTCGCTCCAAGTCGCCCATTCCAGCAAGTCTTCCAGTTTTGTTCTGAATGGTTCGGCACTTAACAATTCTGGATGACGGACAGGAAGCACCACAAAAAGACGACGCTTCTTCTCTCTGAGATTTTGGGGCGCAAGGCGATCGGAAGCATGGATTGCAACAGCGAGATCAACAATGTCAGCAATGATGGCCGGAAACTCTGCCTGAACCCGATACCCGAATGCTTTATCATCCAGATTGATACCAACAGTTAGCTCTTTGCCCTGAGAGTGATCTATGAATCGCACACGCCCATTACTGTTCAATATAGGTTCAAAGTGCAAGGTGTAATCGCTGTAATCAGTGTTGTGAAGCTTCTGCTCAATCGAAGGTTCGTAGTTCATCGCAGATCATCCTCATCCCTATTTATTTCTATCACCTTTTTGCGTGGAGACCTTCGCAGGTTTTTCACATCTCCATCCGCAGTAGCTTTGCTTGCCCATTTGCTGATTTCGGCCAACATATCTGGACGGAGAGACTCAACACGCTCTGTAATGGTCGCGTTATCAACATCAGCATGGTGATTAGGCGTCAGGGGAATGCGTTGCTCAAATTTTGCCTTGTACACTTCCTGGAAGAATCGCTCTACAACAGCTTCCGGCAAATTGCTAGTTTCTGCTGCATGGTGATAGCGAAATTCATGTAGGATTCCCTTACCAGCACGACGCAGTAGTTCTTGAACATGATGCTTAACTTTCGCTTGTCCTACCTGTCGATCGATCTCCATGCTTAAAGCAGCCCAATTCACAGAGCTATTCTGGTCTGCATTTTCCATCGCCTGTCTGAACATCTCCCCGATTTGCTTGGCGTATGCGATCCCAATACCGTAGTTTTTCTTGATGTCCCGTATCACAGCACCCTTCACAACCCAAGCATATTCACTGTTGTTATCTTTTCCTTCACAAAGCAACTTATACGGATTCTGGTAAAACCACGAAAGCTGACTGTGAACGATATCTCCGTCGGGCATGGTGGAACCTCCAAGGCTCGGAGTTTGCTTGTATGATGAAGTTAGCTCATTTTTCTGACAATGTCAAGTATTACTGCGCCCAAAAGTAGTAAATGTCAGAATGGAGGTTCCCAAGATTGGGTATAGCCCACACTCGGAGATGAGGAGGAGCGTCAGTGGCAATTCGATCGCGCACCCAATCCCCCACCTCGCAGCAACAGACGGGCGATCGTACAATTTAACGGGCGAGTCGAGAAAATTGGCTTGACTCGAAAAAAAAAAGACCTATGGCTGTTGCAGTAATTGTTGTTGATTAAATGTCCAGTAATTTTCTACTAAAAAAACCCGGTTTCTCCAAGAAACCGGGTTTCTAATTCAACGCTAAAAACGATTAAACCTTAGCTTCTTTCTTCACCAAATCACCCCAACCCAAATCCTTCAGCGAATTATTCCGGCGCAGCGGGCGAGTCACCAACTCCAAAATATCCCGCGCATTTCCAAATCCGTGAATTTGAGCAAAAGTAAACTCAACAGACCACTTAGTATTGATTCCCCGCGCTTCCAAAGGATTAGCGTGGGCCATACCGGTAATCACCAAGTCGATATTTTGCTCGTAAATCCGCTGTAGCTGATTGTAATTGTCTGGTTTTTCGACAATCCGAGGAGTCGGAACTCCCATCTCGTGACAAGTCTTTTCTAACAAGGCTAATTCGGCGGCTTGATAGCGTTTGTCCATGTAAGGAATGCCGATTTCTGGACAAGTCATGCCGCAGCGAATCAAGAAACGTGCTAAGGAAATTTCTAGCAAATTGTCGCCCATGAAGAAGACTGATTTGCCGCGAATTATTTGCAGGTAATCTTCTAAACCGGCCCAGATTTGCGCTTCTCTTTCGTCTAAACCTTTGGGTTCAATTCCTAACACTGAGCAAATTTTTTCAATCCAGGCGCGGGTTCCGTCAGGTCCGATCGGGAATGGAGCACCAATTAGCTTGCACTTACGACGGCGCATCAAAGTAGAAGCGGTACGGGACAAGAATGGATTCATGCCAGATACATAATAGCCTTCTTCCAATACTGGCAATTCAGTGTAGCGCTTGGAAGGAAGCCAACCGGAAACTTTGATTCCTTGCTTCTTCAATTCTAAGGTTAGCTGAGTGACAACTGGATCGGGTAAAGAACCGAAAAGTACCAGCGGTGTGTGCTTGACATATTCCGATTCATCTGCTGCAACTTCCTCTTTTTTCTTGCCGAAATTCAGCAGTTGAGAGATAGCATTGCGTTCTACTTTCTGAGATTCCATGACAGGTGCTTTTTCAGGGCACTTAGCAGCCATGGCGGCTAATACTGTATCTTCCCCTTGGGTAAAGGCGTAGTCTAAGCCATTGGCGCGGGCTGTGACGATGGGAATGCCTATTTCGGCTTCCAACCTTGGTGCTAAGCCTTCCAAGTCCATTTTGATGATTTCGGTGGTGCAAGTGCCGATCCAGACAATTACACTGGGGTTACGATCGCGCTTAATTTGCAAACACAGCCGCTTTAACTCTTCATAATCATTCAATTGAGCGGAAATATCACCCTCTTCCAACTCAGCCATCGCATAGCGAGGTTCAGCAAAAATCATCACACCCATGGCATTTTGCAAGAAATAGCCACAAGTTTTAGTACCGATGACCAAGAAAAAGCTATCTTCAATTTTTTGATAAAGCCAAGCTACGCAGCTAATCGGACAAAATGTGTGATAGTTACCAGTTTCGCATTCAAAATTTAAAGCTTCCGGTTCAGTAGTAATAGCAGTCATAGCCTAAATCTTCTCCGTTTAAATTAATTGTTTTTTGTGGGGAACTGGAACTTACGCAAGAGAATACAAAATTTGAGCAAATAAGATCTGTGTGAGGGGAAAACTGCCCTCACAGCAGGCATTTAGTTTATCTAAACCCGTGAACCCAAAATACCTTTTGGTAGTTGTGAGTTTGAGCTGATTAATAATTAATAACTCGCAACTCACAACTTACAACTGGTAACTAGAGCGAAAACCCTGAAGATTAGGAGAGACTTTGGCGATCGCCAAAACCTTACTTAAAATCCGACAAAAAGCCCGAAATTTCTTCATCCTCATCGTCGGAATCCAAATCGCCGAGACCTAAAGCATCTAAATCATCTTCATCAGGGTCTCCGGTGGTCGCTTCCCCCAAATCATCAAGTCCCAGATCGTCGAGATCGTCGTCATCCGATACAGAGAATTCGTCAATTCCATCTTCATCCAAGTCACCTAGATCGAGTTCCAGGTCATTGGAGGCCGCGTCTCCAAAAGGGTCGGGTATCACTTCCGCCACAAAATCTTCATCTTCTTCTCCAAAGGGATCGGATATCTCTGTTTCGATATCCCCTGAAGTCAAAGTCCCAAATTTTGAGGCTTCATCTTCGTCGTCATCACCTAGGTCAAAAGCACCCAAAGCCGAAGCTTCTTCATCTTCATCGTCATCACCTAAGTCCAGATCGCCCAAAGTCGAAGCTGCTTCTTCGTCATCATCCATGTCAAAGTCGGATACAGAGGCTGCTGCTTCTTCGTCCTCATCCATGTCGAAGTCGGATACAGAGTCTGCTTCTTCGTCATCATCCATGTCGAAGTCGGATACAGAGTCTGCTTCTTCGTCCTCATCCATGTCGAAGTCAGAGACAGCCTCTTCCTCGTCATCTTCATCATCCATATCGAAGTCGGAGACAGCCTCTTCCTCGTCATCATCCATATCGAAGTCGGAGACAGCCTCTTCTTCCTCGTCATCATCCATGTCGAAGTCAGAGATTGCCTCTGCTTCATCATCATCATCCATGTCGAAGTCAGAGATTGCCTCTGCTTCATCGTCATCATCCATGTCGAAGTCAGAGATTGCCTCTGCTTCATCATCGTCATCATCCATGTCGAAGTCGGAGACAGCCTCTTCTTCCTCATCCTCAAACCCCTCCAAAGATTCCTCATCAGAGGAACTAAGTGCTGAGGCTACGGCGGCAGCACCGGCGACTCCGGCGACTAATCCTGCTCCTGCTAAAACCGCAGCGCCTAATGGATTAGATTTGGTGGCTGCGGGGGCTGCTGGCTCAGGGGTGGCTGCCGGAGCAGCGGTGAGAGTTGCAGCGGCTGGGGTCGGAACGGCGGTCGGTGCTGTGACAGTTAGAGATTGACCAGCAGTAGGTGGAGCCGTAGGTGGAGCCGTAGGTGGAGCCGTAGGTGGAGCCGTAGGTTGAGCAATATCTGAGGACATACCCAGGGCTAAGTCTGGGTCAAAATTTAGCCCCAGCACTTCGATGAGGCTGTCTGCATCCGGCTTGAGTTTTGAGAACGGCAGCATTAATTGCTGGAGTTCCGGCTCCAGAGCAGCCGCAATTCCCAGGATGAGGTAAGAAACAGGCCTTTTCCCGCCGTCGGGTGTGGCGACCGTGTTGTCAGCCGTCATGTGCAGGAGCAGCCAAGCTCGATTTGCCTGGTAGTAGTCCAACCACTTCTGTTTGAGAGCAACTGAAAAAGTATCAAAAAAAGCCATAACCTCTTTATCCTCATCCTGATCGCTAGACCTATTAAACCATCATCAGGTTTAGCTCATCTTCCTCTTTCTTGACCACAGGTTGAACTGGATTTAGATAAAAATCTGACAGCAAGGAGAATAATTCACGATCTGGCGTGTCATTGGGCACTACTCCTTCAGGTCTTGCCAAGATTTGATCGGCGATGTTGAGGTAGTAGTCGCAGACGTAGTTGAGGGATGGATCGTTCTCGGCCATTTCAAACAATGTTTTGCCTTTGACACGAGAAACGCGAATGTCTTCAATTAGGGGCAACACTTCCAGCACTGGCATGGGTACTGAGTCTATGTACTTGTCAATCAAGTCACGCTTGGAGGTGCGGTTGCCAATTAAACCAGCGAGTCGCAGGGGGTGAGTGCGGGCTTTTTCGCGGACTGAGGCGGCGATGCGGTTGGCGGCAAATAGGGCATCGAATCCGTTGTCGGTAACAATCATGCAGTAGTCAGCGTAGTTCAATGGAGCGGCAAAACCACCACATACGACGTCGCCGAGGACATCAAACAGGATGATGTCGTATTCGTCAAAGGCATTGAGTTCTTTGAGCAGTTTGACGGTTTCGCCGACGACGTAGCCGCCACAACCAGCTCCTGCGGGGGGGCCGCCTGCTTCTACGCAGTCAACACCGCCGTAGCCTTTGTAGATGACATCTTCAGGCCAAACGTCTTCGTAGTGGTAGTCCTTTTCCTGAAGGGTGTCAATAATTGTTGGGATCAGGAAGCCCGTCAGGGTAAATGTGCTGTCGTGCTTTGGATCGCAACCGATTTGCAAAACTTTTTTGCCACGCTTGGCTAAGGCAACGGAGATGTTGCAGCTTGTTGTTGATTTGCCAATTCCACCTTTTCCGTAAACTGCGAGTTTCACTCTTTTTTCTCCTATAGGTTTCTGTGAAAACGATCGGGGTCTGGGGTTTCACGCTTTCCTGTGGCGATCGCCCGGTGCGGCCATACCCAACTCCTGTGTCCTTACTGCAATGCCCCACTGCAATACTTTTTTTGTCTATTTCGGAGTCGGCTTTGTTATCTCTTTGAAAGCATTATTAGCTAACTTGCTGGGAAAAGAAAGGGGGCACAAAAATGAAAACGCTAGTAAATTACTTTATTTTGCATCTTTAGGAATCTTAGCTGGTTTTTCAATTTCACAGTCTATTTTTAGCTTTTTTTTAGATTTAAAATCAGTTTTATACTATTACTTTTTAATAAATAGGTACAAAAATAAAACAAAAATTTACTTATTAAACAATCTGGACTTTGAACTTTGAGTCTAGGATGTAGGCAGTTGGGGACTTTGGTGGGAAATTACTCTGGGTAAACCAGCGCTGACGGATGGGGCGAACTCGGAGTGAGTTCGACTAATTGGCTCTGGGGAGGTCAAAGTCAAGTTAGGAGAAAGGGATTGCAGGTGATTTTGATGCGCTTTCTGCTAGTTTGTAAAATATTGTGAATTTTCAGGAATACTTGGCTGATGACGGTTGACAGTCGTGGATGCAATCCGACTAAAGAAACTGGGTTTTTACTGAGATCTTGCAGCAATGTCAATAAGGGGATTTTCGGTGGGGGAGGGCGGGTTTATTTAACCTATCTACAACCAGAGAGGCTGTCGGTGAACCCGCCCCTACAGCTAATTGAGAATGGTGCAAGATCTCAGTTTTTACCGACTGTACGGGATGCAACCTGTGTATTTTTTGTAAAAAACCCGGTTTCTCAGTCCCCATGCGTCCAGAACTATGTTGACTAATGTTATGGGTTATTAGCAGCCCCAAGGGAGTAACAAATAACCAATAACCAATAACCAATAACCAATAACCAATAACCCATAACTAATGACAACTGACGATCGGAATTTCGATCGCAAACTCAGTACCTACTCCAGTTTCAGAAACGCATTTCAGCCGCCCCCCATGTTGTTCCACAATTAAGTGGTAAGAAATAGACAATCCCAACCCGGTACCCTTACCCACAGGTTTTGTCGTAAAAAATGGGTCAAATAATTTAGAAAGAATACTATCCGGTATGCCACCACCGTTGTCGGAAATTCGGATCGCCACAAAACCCGTGTCAATCACTTCCGTGCGAATAGTAATAGCGGGAAGACTCAAGGGAGAACTAACACTTGACGAGGGTGGATTTGTGTTATTTCCCATGAACCATTTACCCTTCTTGATTTCTTCATCTACAGCATCTATAGCATTACTGATAATATTCATTAGCACTTGATTTATCTGACCTGCACAACACTCGACGCGGGGCAAATCGCCGTATTCTTTAATGATTTGAATAGCTGGATGTCCGCCTTGAGCTTTGAGTCGGTGCTGCAAAATCAGCAAAGTGCTGTCAATGCCTTCGTGAATGTCCACTAGCTTGATGTTAGCTTGATCCGATCGCGAAAAATTACGCATTGACAAAACTATTTGGCGGATGCGATCGGTTCCTACCTGCATGGAAGACAGAATTTTAGATAAGTCTTCTACTAAAAAATCGACTTCAATATCTGCTGCTGCTTCTCTAATTTCCGACACTGGTTCCGGGTAGTGATGCTGGTAAAGTGCCAAGAGTTGAATTAATTCTTTGACGTAATGACTGGTGTGAGAAAGATTGCCATAGATAAAATTAACTGGATTATTAATTTCATGGGCGATACCAGCAATCATTTGTCCCAAAGAAGACATTTTTTCGGTTTGGACAAGTTGACTTTGAGTTTGCTGTAACTTGCGCACAGTTTTCTCTAATTCCTGGGCTTGGAGCTTCAAGGAATTTTGCTTGCGTCGCAGCACTTCTTCAACTCGCTGACGTTTAATAATATCTCGTCTCAACAATTCATTAGATTCTAAAAGTTGAGCAGTGCGTTCTTCAACTTGTTGTTTCAATTCGTCATGAGCTTGGCGTAGAGCTTCTTCTGCCCGTTGTCGCTCTAAAATTTCTTGCTGCAATTGCTGATTTGCCTGTTGAAGTTGGGAGGCTCTATCATCCACTGCTTGTTGCAAAATTTCGATGGTGCCGTACATTTCAGATGGATTAAAAACGGGTGGCAAACTTGACTGAGAAACTACACCCAAAAGCTCTCCCTGAGTGCCAATTACGACCAAGCGGCGGACACAATGCCGCTGCATTTCCTGGTGAGCTTTCCACAGGGAATCGGTGGGAGATACACAAAATAGGGGGAAACTCATGGCCTGGGCCACGGAGATTTGGGAGAAATTTAATTCGAGGGCGTGAAACTGCACGATATCGCGCTCGGTGACTATACCTACAGGAATTACTGGTGCGGAATTGGTGGTGAGAAATGGACTATTTTCGGTTGGTGCGATCGCGGGTGGTGTAGGGTCAATTTGGGTGTCAACGATCGCGATGTAATTGACTTGATGCTTGACCATGAGCTGCGCTAAATCGAGGGCTGAGGCAGTTTTTGGGGCACAAATGACTTCTTTGGTCATCACATCTGCTACACAGCGTAAATTGCTCTGTAGGTTAACTGGTTGCAGAGCTTCATAAATTGCTTCGCGGGTGATGATTCCCAAAAGTCGATCGTCGGCGTCCACTACGGGTAAATGCCGGATCTGGTGTTGTCGCAACAGGAAGATGGCGGTGAAAATATCTGGAGCATCGGATTGTTTGAGAGTAATGGGCGATGAAGTCATCACCTCAGCAATTGTCAGACCGATCGAACAAGCGGATGCCGTGGTTAACTTGATGATATCCCGCTCGGTGAAAATACCGATGAGTCGCGATTCTTTGACTACTAACACGCAACTGTGTTTGGTAGAGTTGGAAACTGGGTGTGGTCGATCGCCTGAAATGTGACAGGATATCCGCATCGGGTTCATCAGAGCCAATACCTTGGCGATGGGAGTTTCTGGACTAACTATGAGAGGATGGCGATCTATGGCGCTATCTAAAGGTGACGAATATAGCGGGCGAGTTTTTTGTCTGGTGGTTGATGAACAGGATTTAATTGGCAATGGCTGTGGGTCACAATTTCGGAAATGCTGCAATTTCTGTTCCTGGAGCATAGTTTTTTATTAATTTTTCTTAATGAATTGTTACAATTTTGAAGAGTTTTCTGGTCAGACGCCAGTATTAAGTACAGAACTTATGCAAAAGCTAAGAAAAAAAGGGTTTTTGAGTTAAGCGTTGGGCTTAAATCACACCAGGTTTGTTGAGAAACCCAGTTTCTGAATCCTTCGTGAAGTAGTAGATGAAAGATGTTCGATCGCCTTAAATCTCATTTTTGGCTAAACCCCTTGTTTAATTTTTAATTTTTAATTTTTATGTCATGGACACCCTTAAGTCACCGGATTCATCATTTGCCCCTGATTTTAGCTGGTCCAATTTTACGTCGGACAGAAAGTCAGGCTGTGACTGTTTGGCTAGCTCTGAAAGCACCTCGCCAAGTCGAACTCCAGGTTTACTCGACGGAGAGCGGAACTGGCGAAAAGATCGATCGACCTTTGCTCCAAGGTACTGCTTCTACCGTACCACTGGGCCAATACCTGCACGTAGTGGCCGTGACTGCCAAGCCGATCGACAGCAATTGCTTGACATCTGGGCAAATATATGCTTATAATATCGAGTTTGCTGGTTGCGAGTCGTCGGCAGTTCCAGGAGTAGAAAATGAGACAGAAAATCTCCTTTCTTGCCTGTGGCCTATCGCCGAGGATTTGTCGTGTTTGGGACCTGGGACGATCGGTTATTTCGAGCACCAGTTGCCGACTTTTGCCCTACCACCGCAGGATTTAAACTATTTGCGGATTGTTCACGGTTCTTGTCGCAAGCCCCACGGAGGCGGACGAGATGCACTGCCAATCTTGGATAGTTCCATCGAACAGTTCGCAGGAATGGCAAATTCCAGACCTCACCAACTGTTTCTAACGGGTGACCAAATTTACGGGGACGATGTTGCCGATCCGATGTTGTGGGCTTTAACCGATGCTGGTGATGCACTATTGGGCTGGAAAGAGAATTTGCCCCTGACGAATGTTCAAATTCAAGATAATTTGTGTACCAGTATACCTAAAAACGGCAAAAAAACAAATAAGATTCGCGATCGAGTAACAGTTTCTACGGAGTCCCAATTTCAGCAACAGCGAGAAGTTGAGTATAAATACAAACAACCTGTTGATTTGAAACCGGGAACTCGCACCGATATTGCTAAAGATTTTGGTGGCTTTACAGCAATGTTGGTGAATAAACCAGACAATGCGAAAAATCATTTGTTTGGTTTGGGCGAATATTGTGCGATGTATTTGTTAGTTTGGTCCCCTGTGCTTTGGTGCGAGCGTTTTCCGAAAGGTCAGGATATTTGCGATAATGCCAAGCAGGCAAAAGTCTGGGACCGAGAAGCTTTTGAACTGGAAAGTTTTGCTCGCAATCTGTGGAGAGTCAGGAGGGCGATCGCCAATATTCCTACTTATACCATTTGTGACGACCATGATGTTAGCGATGACTGGTATTTGAATCGAGAATGGTGTCACCGGGTGCTGGGTAAACCCTTCGGGCGACGGGTGGTGCAGAATGCTTTGCTGGCTTATGCTGTGTTTCAGGGTTGGGGAAATACGCCGCAACAGTTCGATGCAGGAACAGTGGGAGAGAAATTATTAACAACTGCTGCAAAATGGTCGGATTCTGCTGGGAGTGATGATTTAGCTTGGGAAAAAGTGGCTAAGTATTTAGGGATTCCGGCTGTTGATATTGAGACTAATTTGCCGAAGTTTAAATTAGATGAAGATGTTTTAATTTTGGATCGGGATGATGAGGCGTTGGAGTGGCATTTTACGATTAGAAGTTTTAAGCATGAGGTGATTGTGCTGGATACGCGGACTTGGCGGGGCTATCCGACGGAAAGTGCGATCGATCCGCCAATGCTTTTGACTCATAAAGGTTTTGAGGAGCAAATTCAGCAGCCTTTGAAAGAAACGGAATTGTTGAATGCAACTGGGAAGTTGGAGATTGAGGCAACTTTGGTTGTTTTACCTACAAATTTGGTAGGTTTGTGGATTATTGATGCGGTGCAAAAGTGGGATGTGGAGCACGGGAAGGTTTTTAATAGCGATGCGGGGGATGCTTGGAATTTTCATGAGTTGGCTTTTGTGAAGTTGTTGGCGGAGTTTTTTAAGCGGCGGAGGAGGGTGATTGTGTTGACGGGGGATATTCATTATGCTGCTGCTGTGCGGTTGAGTTATTGGTCGGATTGTCATTTTGGGGATTGTCGATCGAATATATCGAATATTGAGTCTTTGTCAAGGGTGGATGTGGAGTTGGAAACCGCAAAGGCGCAGAGAACGCAGAGGGAGGAGAAGGAGGGTGTTTGGGGTTTGAATGGGGGGAAGGATAGATCGAGTTTTGAATATTCTGTGTTGGCGCAGTTGACTGCTAGTGCTTTGATTAATGAGGAGTGGAAAACTCATTTGATTCATACTAAGATTAAGTCATTGTTTCCTGAGCGGACTCACGAGTGTTTGGGATGGAATAACCCGCTGGAATTCGTGAAAGTTTCGAGGGTTAATAGAAAGAAGTCTGTGGCTGCTGCGGTGAGAAATAGACAATCTTTGCCTGATTGGGGTTATCGGATTGATTGGATGAAACGACAAAAGGCTCGTGTGTTTTTGCACCATGAAAGTGGGATTGTGTCAAGTAGATTTGGTCAGAATCAGCAGTTGTCTTTGGGGCAGAGGTTGTGGCAGATTGTGTCGCTGTTGTGGCGCAATCGCTGGCTGCAAGAGGGTGATGAGATTGTGGGATATAGCAATATTGCGATCGTTAGTTTTCAGTGGCCCGGTGATGGTGATGGGGAGAAGGCGGCGATCCAAAATGTTTATTGGCGTCCTGTTTGGGCACCGGATAGTGTGGTTTATAGTCAATATTTTGTGTCGCTAGAAACAAATCAGGATGATTAGAAAGTAGGTAGTTGAAACTGCATCTACACAGTGATAGTGATTGGGGATTATTCGTGATATCAAATTCGTTGACATCGGAATTATGATTTCTCTCATCTCTTTCTCTGTGTCCTCTGTGTTCTCTGTGGTTAAATCATTCCGATGTAACGGTCAACGATATTATAGGGAAATATCAAGAAAAGCATCAAAAGTTGCCCGATCGCACATAGCAACTTGAGCACCCATTTTAGTCACGCACAAAGCGCCCGCCGCCGCCCCCCACACCACCGCCTCCTCCAAGGACAAACCAGCATCTAAGGCGGCCGCCAAACCGCCGTTAAAAGCATCACCAGCACCCACAGTATCGATCGCCTCCACCGCAAAAGCCGGGACAAACAAAGTCCGATCGGCAGTCACAGCAACCACACCGCGATCGCCCAATTTGACGATCGCATTCTTCACACCCCGCTGCTGCAATTTTTTAGCCGCTTTAATCGCAGTTTCTGTGTCATGCACCGCAAAGCCGACTAATTGACTAGCCTCCACTTCATTGGGCGCGATCGTATCAATTAGGGGATAAAGCTCTAGTGGCAAATCGGAACGAGCAGGCGCCGGATCGAGAATCACTCGCACCCCCGCTTCACACGCAATCAAAGCAGCCCTGTGGACAACTTCCAGGGGAATTTCTAACTGCAACAACAAGCTTGTAGCACCGGGCAACAGTTTTTGGAGACGTTCGATATCGGCATCACCAAGATGATTATTCGCGCCCGGAATCACAATAATATTATTTTGACCGCCCTCGTCTACGGCGATAATTGCTACACCTGAATGAGAGTTTTTATCGATGGATATATTGTCTGTATTTAAACCATAAAATTGTAAATTTGTCAACAATTCTTCCCCAAAATTATCATTGCCAACGCGACCAATCATGTGAGTAGAAGCGCCAAGACGGGCGGCTGCCACCGCTTGATTGGCTCCTTTGCCACCGCCGGCCGTCAAGAAATTGCTACCAATAATAGTTTCCCCTGGTAGTGGCAACCGAGGGGTTGTAGCCACCAGGTCGATATTAATACTTCCAAATACGATGATGCTCATAGGGGATGGGGGATGGGGACTAAGAACTAACAAATAACTAATAACAAATAACAAATAACGTGTTACAACAGGTATGATCTACATCGGTCAATTCAATGGCTGCACTCACTCTCGATCGCAATCCCTGTGTCCTGCTGGTGGAAACCGACGAAGTTCTCGCCGGACACTTGAGTCTGGACTTGAAATCCTCTGGCTACGAACCGATAGTGGCTTCTAACATCGCCACGGGCAAACTTTTAGTCCAGGAATTGCAGCCAGCTTTGATTGTGATTGACAGGATGTTGGGCCCTGAGTCGGGACTATCCCTATGTTCTCACATCAGGAGTGGGGGGAGTCGAGTGCCGGTGTTGCTCTTGATCGGGCGTGATACAGTGGACGATCGGGTGGCTTGTCTGGAAGCTGGCGCTGATGATTATTTTCTTAAACCTTACCGCACCGAGGAGTTTTTGCAGTTGGTGCGGTTGTATTTGCAGCCGGATACTACCAGCAACAACCAATTGAGGTTTGGGGATTTAGTCTTGGATTTGGCTAGTCGGCGCGCCCTACGGAACGATCGCGCGATCGACCTGACTATGAAGGAATATGAACTGTTAAAGTATTTGATGGAACATCCCCGCGAGGTGTTGACTCGCGAACAAATTCTGGAAAATGTTTGGGGTTACGATTTTCTGGGTGAATCCAACGTAATTGAGGTTTATATTCGCTATTTGCGGCTCAAGATTGAAGATGAGGGTGAAAAGCGGTTGATTCAGACGGTACGTGGTGTTGGCTATGTGATGCGGGAATCTTGAACAAGTCTGAGGGAAGCACAATTGCAGGTAGTGGAAAATAGAAAAACCGGGTTGATTTTGCCAAACCCGGTTTTGGCTACCTACCAGCCTTAAAAATGCTTGACAATCTCTTCTATGGCCGATCGCAACTGGGGATATTTATACTGAAAACCACTAACTAAAGTGCGTTTCGGCAACACTTGTTGACCTTCCAAAACAACTTTTGCCCCATCTCCCAACAGCAATTCTAAAGCAAAACTTGGCACCGGCAACCAAGAAGGTCGCTGCAAAACTTCTCCTAAAGTTTCGCACAGTTCATTCATCCGCACTGGATGAGGTGCTGTCGCATTCAAAACACCTTCAACTTGGGGATTTTGCAAAGCATACAAAATTAAATTCACCACATCATCCCGGTGAATCCAAGAAAACCACTGTTTCCCAGTGCCAATGGGCCCGCCAGCAAATAATCTAAAAGCAGGTAGCATTTTTGCCAAAGCACCTCCCATTCCCAAGACGATTCCCAGGCGCAAAATTACTAAGCGGGTTCCGGTATTTTTCACTTTTTCGGCTGCACTTTCCCACTCTTTGCAAACCTCCGCTAAAAAATCATCTCCCCCAGGGCTATTTTCCTCAAACTCAGCGGTTTCGCTAGTGCCGTAATAGCCGATCGCCGATGCACTCACGAACACGGATGGTTTAGGATTAGCATTGGCGATCGCCTCGACCAATTTTGCCGTTGTTAATTTGCGACTATCAAGAATTGCTTGTTGGCGCGCCGCCGTCCACCGTTCCTCAGCAATCGGAACTCCCGCTAAATTTACCACACCATCGCAGCCCCCGATCGAATGCTGCCAATCACCAGACTCGGCCGGAGAGTAACCGACAATCTCCAAATTCGGATAAGCTGAAGCGGGAAAAATTCGCCGAGCTCGCTCCGAGTCGCGGGCTAAAACCAGTACGCTATGTCCTTCCGAATGTAGCCTTTCTACCAAACGGCTACCTACAAATCCTGTTGCTCCCGCGATCGCTACTTTCATCTTTTACCCGCAATTCACATTTTTAGTATTGTAAAACTTCATTGAGTTTATAAGCAATTATAAACAATAATGGTATTATATTGTTGAGAGTGTTGAACAAGGAATACGCACAGCCTGGAGAACGGAAATCTCAAATGCAGTTAACAGAGAGGCACATCATTAAATCAACGGAACCTCGTTTCGCCGAAATTGACGAACTAGCTTTCAAATCCAAAAATCTGTACAATGCTGCCAATTACGTCATTCGTCAGAACTTTATTTATGGATGGGGCTATGTCAATTACAACGAAATGAACCGATTGATAAAGTCTCATGAAGCATACAAGGCAATGCCAGCCAAAGTAAGTCAGCAAATCTTGATGGTGCTAGATAAGAATTGGAAATCTTTTTTTAAAGCCGTCAAAGCTTACAAAGCTGACTCTTCAAAATTCACGGGTCGCCCAAAGTTGCCAAAATACAAAGATAAAGTCAAAGGGCGAAACATTCTTGTCTATACGATTCAAGCGATTAGCAGCAAACAGTTGAGAAGCGGAATCATCAAACTTTCCGGCACTGAACTTTCAATTAAAACTAAAATTAACCCTGGCCGAATTTGTCAAATTAGGTTGGTTCCCAAATGTGATTCCTATGTAATTGAGGTAATTTATGATGCTTGTACTGAGCATAGTCGAAGTGAACCGGAGTCCACCGCCTCATATAACGACTTTGCAGCCGGTGTTGATTTGGGGTTGAATAATTTAGTGGCGCTAACTTCAAATCAACCGGGATTTATCCCGCTGTTGATTAACGGGCGGACATTGAAATCAATCAACCAGTTCTATAACAAGCGCTCATCGCGATTACAATCCCAGTTGAAAGGGAGGCGCAAAACTTCACCTCGGATTCAGCGACTAACTCGCTGTCGCAATCAGAAAGTAGAAAATTACTTGCATCATGCGAGTCGCAGGATTGTTGATATTTTGGTCGCGCAACGAATTGGAACGTTAGTAATTGGTAAAAATGCACATTGGAAAACCGATATCAACCTCGGAAAACAGACTAATCAAAACTTTGTCAGCATTCCTCATGCTCGATTAATCGAGATGTTGGAATACAAAGCTTTTCTGGTCGGAATCAAAGTAATCATTCAGGAAGAATCTTTTACCTCCAAAGCTAACTTCCTGGGCTTAGATCCAATTCCTGTTTACGGAAAAACAGAAAAAGAGCCTGTATTTACCGGAAAACGGATTAAGCGAGGTTTGTACAAAACATCGACTGGTCAGTTAATTAATTCTGACGTGAACGGTTCTTTTAACATTCTCAGAAAAGCTTTTCCCTTATGCGTTCGGCGATGGGATAGGTCGTGGGCGTAGCTCAGCCGAGGCGGGTTAATCCGCTCAAAGTGAAAGCGAAAGGGGAGGGACTTGATGCCTCCCATGTCTATAAATGACTATACTTTTACCAGCTATTTTAGACGATCGTCGAAACAGTATTAGATTATACAAAACTAGAGAACCAGGTCGATCGCCTCACCACAAGCTAAAACTTGTTTTTCGTTAAACTGATAAGGAATGCAAGGATCGCAAACAATGCCTGGAAAACAACCAAAGCTTCTAATTGCTGCCACCATCATCGCAGCAGGTAGCGCAGCGGTCTACTTTTACTTCAAGGGTTTGACTGAACAAGTATCCAACCCTGTAGAAAGTGCCAAAGTGGTACCGGAAAAAGCAATCATGGCCGCGTTCATCTCCCCCAATCCCCAAGCGCTGTCCCAGTTGCAGCGATTTGGCACCCCAGGGGCTCAAAAATTAATCGGCCAGGGTTTGAAGACTTTTCAAGAACAAAGCTTAGCAGGCACTGATATTGACTATGACAAGGACTTAAAGCCTTGGCTGGGCGGCGTGATGGTGGCTTTACTCCCCCCTGATGGCGAGGCGAAGACTGAACCTCCCAAACTGCTGCTAGTTGTCAGTGTCAAAAATAAAATTAGTGCTTGGAATTTTGCCAATAAATTAAAATCTCAGCAAGGTGCAAAAACTCAGGAAAGCGAATATCAAGGGGTAAAAATTTCTGAGATTACAGAACCAACAGGAAAAGGCTACAGCGTGGCTTTGCTTGACGATAAATTAGTTATAGCTCCGTTGAAAAAGCCTGTGCAATTGGCGATCGATACTTTTAAAGGACAGCCTTCCCTCGCCACTAAGCAGAGTGCAACTAAGTTTTTGTCTGACAGTGCAGGGGTAGAAAATCCGATCGCCACTGTCTATATTGCTGACTACCAGGCTGCAATTCAGCAATTTCAAGCTAATTTGTCTCCCGATGTTAAGTTACCTTCCACAATTTTTTCCCAGTTCCAGCAAGTCAAGTCAATGGTTGCAGGAATTGGGGTAGACAGTGCGGGATTGAGGGTAAAAACTATTGCTCAGTTAGACCCCAATTTTCCTGGGCAAAAGCCCCAATCTGCCTCGAAATTGTTGCCAAGATTTCCTGGTGAAACTATCGCTGTAGTAGGCGGTCAGGACATCGCTAAAATCTGGTCTCAAGCTACCGCAGATGCCAAAGATATCCCCGAAGTTGACCGGGGAATTCAGCAAGTGAGGGATAGTTTTAAGCGGTTGAATTTGGATGCAGATCGAGATGTTTTTGGGTGGATGAATGGGGAATTTGCAATCGGGGCGATCGGTTCCAATCAAGGCATTTTGTCTCAGTTGGGGATGGGGACTGTGATGATTTTTGAAACGAGCGATCGCCCCGCAGCCGAAACCATGCTGACCAAATTAGATGCGATCGCCAAAAGCAATCCCAGTGTCAGTGTCGCCTCCAGACAAGTTCAGGGTAAGGAGGTGACGGAATGGAAAATACCCCAGCAAGGAACTTTATTCGGGCACGGCTGGCTGAATCAAAATACCATGTTTGTCGCTTTCGGCGGGCCTTTAGTTGAGGCGATCGCCTCGCCACCGCCACAGCCTTTAAGCACCAGTCCGAGTTTTCAGGCGATCTCGACTTCTGTGTCCCCAGGCGATCGGGGTTACTTTTATTTGGACATGGACAAAACCATGTCCTGGGCTAACCAATATTTGCTCAAAGCAGCACCAACATTAGTTTCA
Organism: Microcoleus sp. EPA2; assembly: GCA_020882975.1. Classification (GTDB taxonomy): domain Bacteria; phylum Cyanobacteriota; class Cyanobacteriia; order Cyanobacteriales; family Microcoleaceae; genus Microcoleus. The sequence continues at coordinate 98,295 of JAHRFD010000025.1, forward strand.
CCCCCCACCGCCGAAGTGCTGAATTCTCTGCGAGGAGTTAGCGTTGTCACAACCGCCCCAGAACCGTCGATTACTCAATTGGAAATGCTGTTTTCTTTCAACTAGACAGCAGGAGTCCCCCGCTCTACCGATCGAGGTGAGCGTCGGCTAGACACAAATCTGCCAAGTCAAAAATTAAGTTGATTTTGTGGTAAGTTTGCCAAAAATTGCATCTAAATGACCGCCGACACCTAAAATAAACTTTGTAGTTTGTTCAAGGGTATGCAATCTGACTGCTTTCCAACAAAATTAATGCAACTTTCATGGTGCTAAAAATTCTCCTGCTGCCCCTAGGGTTTCAATTTACATCCCCAGGCCCGATCGTCTTTGAATTCGGCCCCCTAGCTGTTCGCTGGTACGGCTTGTTGATTGCTTCTGCCGTTTTGATTGGGGTGAGTCTGTCCCAATACTTAGCGGCTAAGCGTCGCATTAACCCCGAATTGCTCGGCGACTTGGCAATTTGGCTAGTTGTGGGTGCTATCCCTTGTGCCAGAATTTATTATGTTGCTTTCGAGTGGCACCAGTATGCTCAGCGCCCGGAGGATATTATTGCGATTTGGAAAGGGGGAATTGCTATTCATGGGGCGATTTTGGGCGGCACGATAGCCGCTTTAATTTTTGCCAAAATTCAACAAGTTTCTTTTTGGAAATTGGCCGATTTAGTTGCCCCTTCGGCAATTCTTGGTCAAGCAATCGGACGCTGGGGAAATTTCTTTAACTCAGAAGCCTTTGGCCGTCCTACAGATTTACCTTGGAAACTGTATATTCCTCTACAACATCGCCCACAGGAATACGCAAGTTTTGAATATTTTCATCCCACATTTCTCTACGAATCCCTGTGGAATTTGACAGTATTTGGGTTGTTGATGACTTTGTTTTTCCGGGATTTCCAGGGTAAAATTCGCTTGAAAATTGGTAGTTTATTTTTAGTTTATTTGACTGCTTACAGTTCCGGTAGAATCTGGATTGAAGGGTTGCGAACTGACAGTTTAATGTTCGGGCCACTGCGGACAGCACAGATGGTAAGTTTGACAGGGATTGTTTTAGGGTTGGGTGGCTTGGCTTGGCTTTATTATTTCGATCGAGCTTTGCCCGATGTTGTTTCCCCTAAATGCGATCGATCCCAGCTCCCGGAGCAACCGCCGGAAAACCAATAAAAAACCCCAGAGACTAATCTCTAGGGTTAAACCAGGGTGCATCTACCAACCCTTCCTTCTAGCCGAAACAGGTGCATCAGGAAGATCGGGTAAATTGAGCACTTTTTGTTTAAAGTTGAGTTTGACAGACCAAAATCCCCCATCCCCCATCCCCAATGCAGAGTGAATCCTTGATGCCCGGAGTGTATATTGTGGGTGCAGGCCCAGGAGACCCGGATTTATTGACTGTTAAGGCTCAAAAATTACTGGCTGTCGCCGATGCCATCTTGTTTGCTGATTCCCTAGTACCACAGCAAATTTTGCAGGGGGTGCGCGCCGATGCTGAAATTATCCAAACTGCTGATAAGACTCTGGAAGAAATTGTACCTTTGATGGTGGAGCGAGTCCGGGACGGCAAAAGCGTCGTCCGCCTCCATTCAGGAGATCCCTGTCTCTACGGGGCTGTGGGCGAACAAATGCAAGCTTTAGCCTCTGCGGGCATTCCTTTTGAAGTCATACCCGGAATTAGCGCTTTTCAACTGGCGGCTGCTAAACTAAAAATTGAGTTGACAGTGCCGGGAATTGTCCAGACAATTATTCTGACCAGAATTAGTGGCCGAACAGAAGTACCCCAACGGGAAGAATTGGCCAGTTTAGCGGCTCATCAAGCCAGTTTGTGTCTGTATTTGAGCGCCCGCCACGTCGAAGCGGCTCAAGCTAAATTGATGGAACATTACCCCTCCGATCTACCTGTAGCGATTTGCTATCGGTTGGGCTGGCCTGATGAAAAGATTTTACTGGTTCCCCTTGACAAAATGGCTGCTGTTACTCGCGAAAATAACTTGATGAGAACAACTATGTATGTGATTAGTCCGGCCTTGGGTCAAAATGTGGAAGGGCGATCGCGTCTTTATCATCCAGAGCACGATCGGCTATTTCGTCATTAGTTATTAGTTATTAGTCATTAGTCATTAGTCATTAGTCATTAGATTAGTTGGCAGTTTCCATGCCCTCCGCCTGCCTCATTCCCCCCTTGGGGGGGGCCCGATGCCTTATTACCTATTACCCATGAAAGACTTAACTCGTAGACAATTTATCGCTGTCACTGCCTTAAGCGCTGGATTTGCCCTAGCAGTTCATCCTATTGCTGCGGCCGTTATCACCACTGATGCTAGCGGTTTAATCGCAGGTGAAGTCAAGATTCCCGTCAAAGATGGCGAAATTCCCGCCTACAGAGCCATGCCTGCTAAGGGTAGCAATTTTCCCGTGGTAATCGTGATTCAGGAAATCTTCGGAGTTCATGCTCATATTCAAGACATTTGTCGCCGTTTTGCTAAATTAGGTTATTTAGCGATCGCCCCAGAAATGTTTGCCCGTCAAGGTGATGTTTCTAAAATCACCGACATTCAAGAAATTATCAGCAAAGTAGTTTCTAAAGTCCCCGATGCTCAAGTTATGTCGGATTTGGATGCTACGGTAGATTGGGCACAAAAGTCAGGAAAAGGCAATATTAATAAGTTGGGAATTACAGGATTTTGCTGGGGAGGCAGAATAGTGTGGCTCTACGCCGCCCACAACCCGAAAGTTAAAGCGGGAGTGGCTTGGTACGGGCGTGTGGTTGGCAATGCTACGGCTTTGACTCCAAAACAGCCGATCGACATTGCACCAACTTTGAAAGTGCCAGTATTGGGGCTTTACGGTGCCAAAGACGAGTCAATTCCCACCGATACAGTCGAGAAAATGCGCCAAGTTCTCAAAACAGGCAGTAGTGGTTCAGAAATTGTGATTTATCCAGATACACCCCACGGATTTAACGCCGACTATCGCCCCACTTACCGCGAAAAAGAAGCTAAGGATGGTTGGAAGCGGCTGCAAGATTGGTTTAAGAAGTCGGGGGTTGTTTGACACTCTCAGGTCTAAAGACGCTGAGATTCTTAAGAAATTTCGTTCTTAATATCCTGATTGCTCAGGTTCCCAAACTCACCACGTTTGCCTGTCCGGCGTGGTGATATCTTTTGGGCGTTTAG
>JAHRFD010000026.1:0-94868 GCA_020882975.1 Microcoleus sp. EPA2
TTGGTATCTTGCTTTCATTTTTACTGGCTGTTTACTTGCTCTATTATACCATGACTGACTGATAGAATAAGGACAATTAAAGCCGTCCTATAAGGACGGGGCTTTAGACCCATTTCTTTGGTAAAGGAAGAACCCATCGGATTCTGTTTGTGGTGGAGTAGGATACCGTCGCGATATTACACATTCGTCACCGCCACCCGTGCTCCTTTAGGTACTGAACCACCAGAGTAATCGCATCAAATAGTCAATAAAGAGCGATCGCCCTTCACACCAAATACCAAACACTGCGATGATTGTACGGAGTGCGATCGCCCTTCACGCATCAAGAGAGAGCGCCTACAACAATATAGAATATCCATCTCGCTGAGGGTCGTTATACCCGAAAGCAAAGTTGTATGGCTTCATTACGCTATTGCCTAACTGAGTGTTTGTAGTGCCGAATTGCCTGTAAGGTTGGCATCAACTGTGGCTAATGTTAAGCCATAGTAAATAGCTGTGGCACTAATGAATCGGTCTGCGGGGTCTTGATGAGGTAGTGCAATTTCGCGACTTAAAATCGCAATTGAATGGTTCATTTGGGCTTCACGAGTTTCCAAAGTTTTTAAAGCTAAGTTAACCCATGTAACCGGATCTGGCTGTAAAGATATCCGTCCTTTTTCTGCAAGGATGAGTGTTTCCCAAATGCTAATTGGACTCAACCAAAGTTCGGTGTTAGGATCGGCGATCGCCGTTTGAAGCGATCGCGATAGGCGCAGGTCGCCGAGTAAATACCACAGCCAAATGTGGGTATCTAGTAAAAGTTTCATTCTAAAACCTCCCACGGTTCGGCGACAGGAGCAATTAAATCTCCTAATATTTCACCGCTCCCTTTCATTGCGCCAAAGCTGGGACGTAGAGTTTGGGTAGTGGCAGGATAAATAATTACTAATGCTTTTCCTTCATGGATGACGGTTAGAGGGGTTTTGGTACGTTCGACCTCTATCAATAGAGTCTGGAGGGTTTGGGGTAATTCAGTCGTGGTAATTTGTGCCATTTATTGACCGCTCACAATCTTATTCTATTTCCACCATTCTAATGCGATGATTGCACGGATTGCGATCGCCCTTCCTTTTTTCTGATAACCGATCGCCTAAAATAAAAGAGCGATCGCCCTTTCTTGTTTCTGATGATCGATCGCCTAAAATGAAAGAGCGATCGCCCACCACACATAAAGAGCGATCACCCCTCGCACCAAATACCAAACAGTGCGATGATTGTACGGGTAGCGATCGCCCTTCATACCAAATACCTTCTGACTGCAATTACAGTATAATGAGTAAGCATGATATCGTAAAAATTGCACAAAAATCATGACTATCGATCTACAGATTTTTCAAACTGTCCTCAAGATGCCAGAATCTCTAAAACAAGAGATCTTGCATTATGCAAAATATCTACTTGAAAAACACGCCAAAACTGAATCATCTCCAGAACAACTTGAACAACCTCATGGTTATGGTAGTTGGGCCGGTCAAATCGTTATATCTGATGATTTCGATGAACCGCTGGAAGATTTAAAGGAATATATGTAACATGGAATCCCTTTTAGATACTTATGCCTTTCTGTGGTACTTGCTTGGCGATTCCAATCTAGGTAGTAAAGCAAAAGAAGCGATCGATACTAAAACAGGTTTATATTTTAGTATTGCCAGCCTTTGGGAAATCTCCATTAAAATTAATGTCGGTAAGCTTCAACTGAATCGCCAATTTGAAGACCTGCCAAAAGAATTGGAATACATTAACGTTCAAATTCTACCAATTACATTTGAAGACACTGAGATTTATACAAGTCTTCCTCTGCATCATCGAGATCCGTTCGATCGCATTTTGGTAGCACAGACGATGAATCACTCGCTGGTTTTGATTAGTCGCGATGAAGCTTTTGATGCTTATCAAATTCAGCGGGTGTGGTGATGAAGGAGGCAAAAAGTTTATACTCGCGATCGCCCTTGACACCAAACACCAAACAGTGCGATCGTTGTACGGAGTGCGATCGCCCATCACGCATCAAGAGCGATCGATATCTAGAACCAAAAGCATCAACTATTAATTCTAGCTCACTGCAAATTCTGTGAACTGACGCATATAAGGTGGATGAAACCCAACCACAATATCCGACTTCGGCACACCTATATTAACCAGCTCTTGTCCTAAATCGATTTCTGTTCCATTCTGCTGAATCCAGATTTTGCCATCCTTAATATCCAGATGTATAGGACAACCGTAAACTCGCTGTTTGTTATCCCAACCGACTCGAACAACTTGATAATGATTGTGTTCTGTGTCAAAAACAACTTGCATCTCCACTTCTCCATAGGAAGGCTTGTATGCAGCATATTTTGTCAGAACTTGTTTGATACAATCCCGATATTTTTCTACTTTTTCCATAAAGCTATTACCTCTTCTTCTACGTCATAGACCAATAATTTAAACTGCTAATCATCCACAACAGCGATTGCCAATTCACGCTTGAAGAAATCGTTATACGCCGTCAAAGGAATTGCCAAAAATAGCTGACGTTGGGGGTCTTTTAATTTTAGTGCTGTACGGTAATTGATAAATTGTCCAACCGCTAAATGAAAATCAGTTATGGCTGAAGTATTCAAAAAGCTCTTGATTTCTACAGCAATTTTCTCGCCCTGGCGTTCGGCTGCGAGCAGACGTTCCGCCCCCAGATCGATTAACATATCAACTCCACCCACACTGATGGAAAGTGGGTCATCTGTAATCTGCCAACCATCCTTTTCCAAGGCAATCTTCACAACATCATGAAATTTATCCTTTGCTGACATAAAGCCTTGGTGACAAACAACTATAATTATACTGCCATTAATTGAGATTTGTGAGTGTAATTCAGGTTGCTGACTCACCAACTCAAGCCTCGTGTCCGATCGCGCTTTCGTAAGACTTGTTCAAAGGAGTGCGCCCTTGGCACCAAATACCAAACACTGCGATCGTTGTACTCAAGAGCGATCGCCCTTTGTTATTTCTGATGACCGATCGCCTAAAATGAAAGAGCGATCACCCTTCACGCCAAATACCAAACACTACGATCGTTGTACGGAGTGCGACCGCTTGAGTTAAAAAAGAGCGATCGCCATTCAAACGCTAGCTTAAAGGCTAAAATAAATGTATATAATCTTAAATAAGCGATATGCCACTCAGCGAGCTTTTACCCACCGTCGATCAATTATCTCATCAAGATAAACTGCGACTAATTCACTTTCTCCTACTTGCAGTTGCCAAGGAAGAAGGATGCAGCCTAGAACCTGCTGAAGATACTAATTCAGAAAATTTACTTCTGAATCAACTAGCATCAACGAGTGCAGTTGTATGGTCTCCACAGGCCGATCGAGAATCAGTTCAAGCATTATCAGAACTTCTACTTGCCGCCCAAGCATCAGCTCATGCTTAATAGTCAGCGATTTCCATTTATAGAGCGAATTGATAGCCTTGGGCGATCGAGTATCATGCCATATTTGCCCATCACTCTCTCCAACGGCAGCAACTCCGTAGAAGTGATGGCATTGTTGGATACAGGTGCAAGTGTCAACGTTTTGCCTTATCAGATTGGTCTACAACTAGGGGCAACATGGGAACAGCAAACTGTTCCTATTCAATTGAGCGGGAATTTGGCTCACAGTGAGGCGCGGGGATTAGTGCTTTCGGGTACAGTTGGTCAGTTTTCGCCACTTTTGCTTGCATTCGCTTGGACTCGTTCGACAGATGCACCTGTAATCCTTGGACACCTTAACTTTTTCTCGGAGTTTAATGTCTGTTTTTTTCGTCACGAGTTAGCTTTTGAGGTTTACCCAAGGGAAAAATGAATTGTTTAAGCAATATGCGATCGCCCATCACACATAAAGCGCGATCGCCCTTTGTTGTTTCTGATGACCGATCGCCTAAAACATTGTTTCCATATCAGACTCCAGAAACTTCGAGCAATTCTAGTTTAATTCAAAGCTGTTCACCTTTGCCAGTATCTCGTGACTGATGACGAATGACTAACTAATGCAAGAACTTGCGGACTTGATATTCGCGACTTTCGGCGATCGGCATTTGCAGATCCCCCATTTTCGCATCCAACTCATCGATTAGACTTGGCGACACCGACTTCCACAACTCTTTACTTTCCCAGCGAATCAACATCACCACCTCATTCTCCACCGGATCTACCCAAGTTTCCTTACCCAAAAAACCGGGTAAACTTCTTAATCCAGCAGTCCAAACTTCTTCATCTCGCTGCATAAATGCTTCCCACTTTTCGTGAGGCACTTTAAATCTCAGCCACTCGATAACCATAAAAATTGCCCTGTGTAAATAGCTAATCAACCATTGCCGATCGCAATTTTAACAATTACCTCAGTTCCCCGTCCCGGCTCAGAAATATATTCCAATTTACCACCATGTTTTTCTACTACCAAATGTCGGGATATTGACAAACCCAAACCGGTGTTAGTCCCTGGGGGTTTAGTGGTAAACAAAGGGTCAAAGATACAACCGAGGACTTCTTCTGTCATACCTGGCCCGTTGTCGCTAATCACGATCGCCACTTCACTTTCCCCTACCATTTCCGTCCGAATCCGAATTTCGGGATTTGGCATTTTACCTGGGGAGTAGTGAGCGGATAAATCAGCATGGTTTTTGATTGTACCAGATTTTTCGGCATTTTTTACTCCCGTTTCCACGGCATCGATCGCATTGGTTAACAAGTGCATGAACACTTGGTTGAGATGCCCTGGATAGCAATGGACGCGCGGTAAATTACCGTATTCTTTAATCAGAGAAATGCCAGTGCGTCCGCCTTTAGCTTGGAGGCGATTTTGCAAAATCAGCAGAGTGCTATCCAAGCCCTCATGGATATCTGCGGACTTCATTTCGGCTTCGTCGGTACGGGAAAATAGGCGGAGCGATCGCACGACATCGCGAATTCTTTCGGAACCTACCTGCATAGAGTTTAGCAGTTTCACCAAATCTTTTTTGAGAAAATCTAAGTCTAATTCTTCGATGTAATTTTGAATTTCTGGCACTACACTGGGATAATATGTTTGGTAAAGTTCCACCAATTGCAACAGTTCTTCAATGTAGCCTCTAGCGTGGCTGACATTGCCGGAAATAAAACTAACTGGATTGTTAATTTCGTGGGCGACTCCAGCCACTAATTGTCCCAGAGATGACATTTTTTCCGTTTGAATCAATTGAGTTTGAGTGCGCTGCAACACCAACAGCATTTGTTCCAATTTTGCTGCTTGCTGTCGCAGACGTTCCTCCGATTCCTGCAAAGCTGAGAGAGCTTGTTTCCTGTCTGTAATGTCCAATCCTACAAACACACCCATGGTATTTTTTTGGTATTTTTGAGCAACAATTAAATAGGTTTTGTTTTCTCCTTTAACGCTGGCTGTTACTTCTTCTGATGTGGTTTTATCATCGCTGGCAAAAAACTTGTATACTAAATCGTTAAACTTGGAACTTGTTTCTAAAAAACCTACTTTTTGACCGACAAATATTTCAGCAGGCATTTGGTAAGCAGCAGCTAAATGGCGGTTAACTCCCAAGTACCGCAAATCGGAACTTACCCAAGAAACTAATCCGGGTACGGCATCCAAGACGGCTTGCAGTTGCTCTTTAGCTTCTAAAAGTGCTAGTTGTGCTACTTTGCGATCGGAGATGTCGCGGGCGATCGCGCAGTAGTATTCTTGACCGTCTGATTCAAAATAATTGACTTTTACTTCTACGGGCAAGCTTTTGCCTTCTTTGCTTTGACACAGGGCTTCAAAAGTCAGACTATTTTGTGCCTTAATTTGACTACAGTGAGTCTGCCAATCTACTAGGGATAAGTGGGGATTTATGTCGGTAACTTTGAGTTGTTGCAGTTCTGACTCAGAGTAGCCGAGATTGCGACAAATAGCTTCGTTGGCGTAGCATATTTGACCTTCTGAGGTAGCGAACAGGACTAGATCGGCGCAGGTATCGATCGCCAGTTTAGTGATGTGTGCTGCTGTTTCTAAGCGATCGGTTTGGAGCTCCGATGGCAAAGGGCGATCGCCATGATGTGAGGAGATGCGATCGGCTAGAGATGAAGTAGATAGAATCAAACCTCCGATCGCCCCGTCGCTATTTTTCCAAGGTTTAAACGCCCATTTGATGGCTGCGCCAGCAGTGCCGGGCCCGGTTTTGTTGGCGATCGATAATGTCGATCGCGCTTCGACAAACTCGGTATATTCTAAAACACCAGCCAACATAGCGCGGATAGTTTGCTGCCAATATTCCGCCAGATGAGGGAACAGTTCCCAATGAGACTTGCCGATGACATCTGGGGCACTTAAGTTACAAGCTGTTTCCCAGGGACGAGAAACAGACAGGTAGCGCATTTCACAGTCTACCATTGCTACGGCGTCAGGGGAATGCTCCACAAACCGCTGAAATTGCTCTTTACTCTCAGACACGGCTGCCTCTGTCAGTTTGTGGGTAACGAAGGTTGGACGATCGGCATACCTTTCCAGTACCTGACTTTTTTGCTTAACTGGCCTAGTTTGCACGGTTGGGGAAGTCCTCCTGATCTGTCTTGTTGGCAAAAAATCAACGCAGAAACCTGGTTTTTCGAGCAAAATACGGCGTTAAGACCTTTAATTTTGTCAAAAAACCCCGGTTTATTTAGTCAGGAGTGGGTAAATCCTGAAAAATTCTTTTTAATACAAAAAATGCTTTTTCCCTGATGAACTCGATCGGGTAATACCCTAGAGGGGTCTTACCCATCAGTGATATCATTTTTGATCGGGAGATGTCTATAGGCCAGCGGAAAATTTCGCTTTAAATTATCAGATTCAAGTCTTAACAGCCTATTTGGGAGATGTCTAAGGGTCAGCATTCTAAGTATTATTGCGGATGACCAGAGGGAAAATTTATGGGCTCGTGCAGATTTATAGAGACTCGGAAATTTAAGTCAGACAAATTTGTAAGTAAATTCACAGGTAAAGTCCACTCTTCCTTTCCGTAATATTGCGGGGTCTAGTCTTTCTGTCGTATTACACGTCATCAAAACTACGAGTTTTTGCTGAAATTGAATACCATGTTCATCTATGACACTTTGATACAAAGTTCCATCCAGCAAACTCAGAATATGTTCAGTTTTATTACTGCGTTGGGCTGAAACAGTCGATCGATCCTGTGCCAAATTATCAGCTTCGTTGATAATAATACAAATCCGCTCTAAATAACTAGGTGGCACAAAATTTTCCACAGCATCGTGGTCTAAGATAAAAATCACATAACCAAGGGGGACTAAAATTTCCTTAGCCACGGCTTGAGTCCAGGCAGTTTTGCCAGTCCCTGGTGCGCCGCTGATCAGAACAGCCAACTGATTTTGGTCAAGAATTGCCTGCTGAACACTATCTGTAAAACTTTGAACATCGGCGGGAAAAGTCCGAATTTGATACTGACTATTCACCTGTCCAACGCGGCTTTTGTATCCACTCAGAATCACTGCTAAATTGTAAGTTGCTTTCCTGACCATCGGCGCAATGTTTTGGCAAATTAGAGTGTAGCGCCGCTTTCCCCTATCGTAGCTGTCTATTTGTAACCAGCAGGATGCGTCTGCCCAATAAGCATAAACACTACCCAAAACTTCCAAGCGTTCCCAGCTCGTAAATCGTTCCGGGGGAAAGGAAAAATTTTTGTCCATAAATACCTGGGTAATGGCATCGGGCTTCCCCAGCAAATCCAGAATTTTGAAAACAGTAATTTCTTGGAATTTGTTGAGAACATATTCGATGGGAATGCTGGCGCGACTGACTAATTGTACCACTGGTGTTTCGGTGGTTAATACATCTTGGAAGCGATAATTTGGGTAAACTTGCTGGGGAGTAATGTAATCCCAAAATTCGTCAATTTCGTAACGAGTATTTTCGGAAAACACATTTAAGATATTGGCCCACCAACTATATTGATGTCGTCCCATTGCATCGGCAATATCGCTGGCTATATCTAAGGTTTTTTGAGTTAATTCCTTGGGGTCTGTCGCGACTAAGTGCAGGAAGTGTTCCCAGTCAAATTGTCGATATAGAGGTTGCCACCCCGCTCCTAGTAGGCCTCGGTTTTGAGGAGTTTTTTGAGTGTAATTGTTGTCAAAATCGTTCATATATATTGAGCTTGTGATTGTTAATGATGTTTTTTGGAGGTTTTCTAATTTAATTTTTTGTCTCCTCAAATCTCGGAATTAACTGCTGCTTAACTGTTGATTACTAGATATTTTTGGGGGACAAACTCAACTAGCCAGACTCCATTGTTTGAACAGTAAAATCTGTAGCTATCTCTGTGCATTGCTGAGGTATCTACAATTAAAACTGCTGGTATGCCGTGTCTTGCACCGACTCGGCGCGCCGTTTCAATTGCCGTTGATAAATGAACGTGATGGCGAGACATTTTTCTAATTCCTTCCTTGAGAATAGACTCAACTGCACTGGTAGTAGTTCCGTGATACAAAGTATCGGGAGGAATGGCTGGTTCTAATTCTAAATCAATCTCTATACTGTGTCCTTGATTGGCACGAATCATCGTCCCTGTGTGGTCAAAGGAAAAGCGTTGTTTGTCGTTTTGCTTTACTACTTCTTGCAGTTGATTAAGCTGAATGGGAAAGTTATGTTTTTGGCAAGCATTGAGGAGTTCGCTCACAGGAACCCAGCCACCGGAACCGAGTTGAATGCCGATGCGTTCGGGTGTGTGTCGCAGGTGTCTGCTGAGATATTTGCTGATTTTAACTAGCCGTGAATTGTTCATTTAGTTGTTTGTATTTTTAGGCTCGGTTTAGGGTTGGAAGGAAACTGGTCGAGTTCAGGTAGAGTGACATGATTAGATCTGTTAGTATTTTGAAGGTCATTGTATATTTTTATTAACTTATCCTGCTGATTGACTTTTTTATTTAGGCTTCGTTTGTGTATCTAAATTCACAGATATTTTTTCTCAATATGTTAATCTTCTAGTTCCTCAATAGTTTGTTACCTAAACCTCAAAAGCGTGTATTATTTTTATAATACAACGAAAATACACATCTGTCAAGATGTAGAAAAAAAATGATGAAAATTGCTACCGATAGGAAGATGCGCCATGGATTAGTCGAGCAGCATAAATTATTTATCAACAATCAATACCTCTGTATTGAGTGCGGTAATTATACAAAAAACACCAAAAATCTAAGCAGGCGCTGAGATTGCACAGGGAATAATAACACTAGGCAGCGATGGAGGAGATAGTTATATAATTGATGTGACTCCAGACTAGGGAGTCCATTTGAAAATCAAAATCTAGCAAGTATTGCACTCCCAGGCGCGGTAAAAAAAACAGGGGTAATGTCTGTGGGTGTGAGTAAATAAGGTGTTAGCTATCAGGGGAAAAAACAGCAATGAATATCAAAAAGCAGATTCAGGCTCAAACAGAATTCACAAAACAGGAGCGAGTCGATCGCGATGGCATTAGTATTGCCAAAGGCATAGACTCATCTATTCAAGAATGTTTAGATTTGAAAGTAGCGATCGACCGCTCGGCATTGGCGGTAAGAACAGATGGGAACGGAATTATCAATTACGTGAGCGATCGAGTTTGCTCGATTTCTCAATATCTGCGAAGCGAACTAATCGGTTGTCACTTTGGTATCCTCCATTCGGAAGATCAATCTTCGGTATTAATGAGAAATTTGCGGTCAACGGTGACAAAAAATGAAGTTTGGCAAGGGGAAATTAAAAATCAAACCAAAGATGGCACTGATTATTGGGTACATGGAGTAATAGTTCCGTTCCTGGATTTTCAAGGAAGACCCTATCAGTATTTAGCGATCGGATTCGACATCACAAACCACAAAACGGAGGAAGCAGCACTAGCCCAACTCAACCGCGCCAAAGATGAATTTTTGGGAATCGCTTCCCACGAACTACGATCGCCCCTCAGCGCCATTTTGGGATGGGTGCAACTAGCGCGATCGCGGAAATTAAACGAAGCCACTACCAGTAGGGCTTTGGAAATCATCGAGCGCAACGCCAAGATACAAAACCAGCAAATAGACAATCTCCTAGATCTGTCGCGGCTGCTGCGAGGTCAAGTACGGCTCAATATTGTTCGAGTCCACCTCCCATCAGCGATCGAATCGGCGATCGACATTCTCCATCCCGCAGCAGATGCCAAAAACATCCAAATAGAAAAATCTTTCGATCCCACTATCGACTATATTTTGGGAGATGCAGAACGCTTGCAGCAAATAATCTGGAACCTGCTTTCCAACGCGATCAAATTTACCCCGAAATCGGCGGCGGGGGTAGTTCAAATCACGATGGAGTCTGTCCCGTCGGGGGTGCTAATTCAAGTCAGGGATAGGGGTTGCGGGATCGATGCCAAATTGTTGCCCCACATTTTTGACTACTTCCGCCCCGGAGATAACTGGAATAGCAAGGAACAAAACCGTCTGGGTTTGGGGCTGTCGATTGTACGCCAGTTGGTGGAACTCCACGGAGGAACTGTGTGGGCTTCGAGTCCTGGTATTGGTGAGGGGGCGACCTTTGGGGTGCAGCTACCCATGGTCAATCACCAGAATGTACCAGACGATCGCCTTGGTGCGATCGGTAGCAGGAAAAATCTAGACTCATCAGTTCCCCAAGCCTTAGCCGGAAAGCAAGTGCTGCTGGTGAAGGATAGCGCCGAGAGCGGGGAATATTTGATTTCTGCCTTGGAAGCATTGGGAGCAAAGGTAACAGCAGTCCGTAGCGTCCCCGAAGTAATGGCAGAGTTAGCAAAATCATGGCCTGACGTGTTGGTGAGCGATTTGGGGATACCGGAAGCAGAGGGCTGGGATTTGATTCGTCGCGTCAGAGCGATGGAAATTTCTGAGCGGAGGGAATTGCTGCCGGCGGTGGCGTTGACTGCTGGTGTGGCGGAAGATGATGCAACATGGGCTCAGAAAGCGGGTTTTCAGAAACATTTGTCCAAGCCCGTGGAGCTAAATCAGTTGGTGGGTGCCATCGTTCAACTGGCGGGACTCAAGGGATTTGGGAACTCCCCCTGGAGTCGGGAAAATGTCACAGCGATCGCCCCGGAATGCGTTCTAGCTGGAACCCACTGTTCCCAGTCGCCAAAAAACGCAGCCGAATATGTCGATGACTGCCGAGAGTTACCGCTGTTACTCTTAGTAGAAGACAACTATTTTTTGCTGGCTTACTTGCAAACTTTACTCACTCCTCATTACCGAGTCGCTGTGGCGCGGGATGGAGTAGAAGGTTTAGAAACTGCCAAAACATTGCGACCCAATTTAATTATCAGCGACCAAATAATGCCCCGACAAGACGGGTTGCATTTACTGAAAGAAATTCGGAATACAGCAGAATTGAGTTCAACTCCGGTCATTTTTTTGACAGCTCGCACGGGGATGGAAGCTCGGATTGAAAGTTTGGATGCTGGTGCGGATGATTATATTTCTAAGCCTTTTGATGAAAGAGAATTACTGGCGAGGGTGAGAAATTTGTTGCGATCGCACGCGGCGGAACAGCAGTTGGTAGCGCTCAACCGTCAGTTGCTGGAGCAAAAACAGCAGTTAGAAACGGTGAATGAAGCCTTGCATTATTTAGCAACCTATGACAGTTTAACTCAGGTAAAAAATCGTCGGTGTTTTAATGAATATCTCGATACTGAATGGCGGCGTTTGGCGAGGGAAGAAGCTACGCTGTCTTTGATTATGTGCGATATCGATTATTTCAAGCTGTACAACGATACCTACGGCCACCAAGCGGGGGATGAATGTTTGCGACGAGTGGCTACTGTGCTTCAGTGTTCGGTAAAACGTTCTGCTGATTTAGTGGCGCGTTACGGTGGCGAAGAATTTGTAGTAGTTTTGCCGAATACGGATATTCAAGGTGCTGCTTGCGTGGCGGAATTTATCCGTGAAGAAGTGCGGAATTTGCAGATAGTTCACGCTAAGTCTGCTGTTAGCGAATATGTGACGCTGAGTTTGGGTGTTGCTTGCTGTATTCCCGCACCGATGTCGCAGTCTGGGACGCTGATTGCGATCGCAGATGAGGCACTTTATCGAGCTAAAAAAGCTGGGCGCGATCGGGTATCAGTTGCCTCTTTTCCAGAATAGTCTCTGGTTTTTTGTTAGTTGGGAAACCTGGGCGTAAAAAAGGTGTTTTTACCTATTGATTTTTGGTGTTTTTTGAGTTATATTTTAGATAATGGGAGTGGTGACAAAAATAATTATTTTTGTCACCACTCCCATTATTAGATGATACCTAATTAACGAGGAATTGTCAACCTTTTAACCTTCAAAAAAAGGGCGATTTTTTTAATTTGTATCAAAAAAATATCTTGAAGTGAGTTAAGTAGAAATAGAAACAAAAGAAGAGGCGATGGATAGTCAAAGCTAGAGTTGTGGCGAAGCAGAGCCAACTTGAGTGAAGGCGCAAATTAGGTGGCAACCACATAATAAATTATCACGAATTTGTCCTCTAATGTACGAAATGTAAGGAATGTACGGAATGTCAGAAAAAGGGCGATCGCCTGAAAAATTTCGAGTAGATTGATTTTTCCGACAAGGGATTTTCATCTATACTATTTGGAGTATAAAAAATCTTAGTCTTCAGCAATCATCTATGAATAGGGGTTATTCGCGGTTTGATTCCCTCGCCAGCATCCTAGCAGGAACAGTAACGGTAGCAGGAATAGTCGTCTTTCCAGCAGCACCAGTTTTCGCAAAAACTCCCCAAGAAATTGCGAAACTAGCTGAATCTGTCACTGTTCAGATTAATGGAACAGATAGTCGTAGCGGGACTGGATTTATTATTGCCAAACAAGGGACGACTTACACGGTTTTGACAGCTAAACACGTTGTTCCAAATAGTCAAGTTACCTATAAAATTCGCACTTATACGGGAAAAGAACATCAAGTAACTCGTGTGATGCCATTACAAAAAACCGATCGGGAACTGGATTTAGCCGTCGTAACATTTAACAGCACAGAAACTTATCGAGTTGTAACTTTAGGCGATTCTGTACAAGCCGAGAGCGGTACACAAATTTTTGTGATTGGCTATCCAAATAATAGATCGAGAAATCAGCAGAATCCTGAGTTTACACAGGGTTTTGTTACCAGTCGTTCTCCGAGTCACAAGCGCGGTTATACCTTGCGTTATACTGCAATAACTCAAAAAGGAATGAGTGGAGGGCCTGTATTTGATGGGGAAGGGCGTGTAGTTGGGATTCATGGAGAAGGGGAACTAGATTTTTCTACAAATGATACAGGAACATCTGTAGATTCAATCTCCAAAACAGGATTTAATTCTGCAATTCCTATTAGCACTTTTCTAGCTAAATTATCGGAAGCAGGTTTAAATCGATCGGCTCTTTTGATAAATACTTCTCCAACTGCTAATGCACCTCTAAAACTGAACAATCCGCAAGATGCTAAGACTTATTACGTTCGCGGTTTAACTCGGTTTGACAAGGGAGATTTGTCAGGTGCTGTTGCCGATTTCAACCAAGCAATTCAAACTCAATCCGATTATTCAGAAGCTTATTTTTATCGGGCACTGGCTTATTTTGATTTGAGACAAATGCCCAAAAGTATCGCTGATTATAGCAAGGCGATCGCCCTTAATGCCAGTTATGTTGACGCTTACTACAATCGGGGGCTGGTGTTGTCGGCGATGGGAGATAAACCAGGGGCGATCGCCGATTATACTCAAGTCATCCGCTTGGATCGAAACTTTGCCGCAGCTTACAACAATCGAGGATTAGCGCTTTCAGAATTAGGCGATCAAAAAGGGGCGATCGACGATTTCAATCAAGCGCTCCAAATTAATCCCGGTCGTGCTAACACCTATTTTAACAGGGGATTGGCGCTATTTCGCATCAATAACGATCGCTCGGCCTTAGCTGATTACACCCAAGCAATTCAACTAAATCCCAACTATGCCAAGGCTTTTGCTAACCGAGGAATTACCTTGTTGAGAATGGGAGACAGACAAGGGGCGATCGCAGATTTGCAGCAAGCGGCTCGTTTATTTAAGGTTCAAGGAATGAATGCAGATGCTCAAAAAGCATTAGAGTTGATTAGTCAAATGCAAAGACAATAAACTGTATGATATCATCGACCATAATATTGCCATTAATCCTGTAGGGGCGGGTTCCACCAACAATAATTGCCCAAAACACACAATATCGCAAACCCGCCCCCACCCCACAAAAAACCTTTCCTAAGCCTTTAAGAAATTTTGAACAACATAGTTGCCAACATTTCTGCCAGAACTTAAACCATCCACGTTAGCAGTCATGAAATGGATGCCTCCGTAAAGGCGACTTATACCCGATTCATCAGCAGCTTGAGCAAAGTTGTCAAAAGTTCGCAAACTGTTAACAGTTTTATCTCCTTTATCCGCAAACCCAAAATCCGAACCAAATACAGAGTTCATAACAGGCTCTGCCGCACCGCTAAAGGTACTGTGACCCGACGTGTACTCAGGGAAGGGCGGAGTTACCAGCAGCGGAGTCCACTGGGGGTCGGCTATGGTGTTAGGATTATTGTCTTTGTCAGCTTCGCGGATGGCCGTGACCGGCCGCCACAGCTTGTACTGGTACTTGGCATCCCACGAACTAATAGCTGCATCAGCTTGGGCAATATTTAGCAGGGCGAACAAGCGGGCGGCATCTTCCAGGGACTTACCCGTCAGGGCAGATGCGTCTTGGGCGATTTGGTTCCAGTGGCCCGGAGGCGTAAAAGTACCTGCACCGTTAGCCCAAAATTTGGCAATCGCTGTTTGGTCTGGGGTCCGCGTGAGACTGTCAATTTTGCCGATTTCTTTGACGTAGTTCAGTTCCTCTCCGTACTTGGCACTGTCGAGGGCGGGAGGGCCGGCAGGACGGAATTGGGAACCGCTAGTCATCGCAAAGGGAGTCACATCTGGCCACTGTGGCAGCAAGGCGGAAGCCAAAGCGGGGGGAGTCGGAACCCAAGTTCCGAGCTCATTGGTGGGTGTGTATGCCACTACTTTGGTGGCACCGTCTGTACTCCGCCAACTAATCATGTCGTCGGCCACCTTTTCTCCCAGGGCGATGCCGTCGTCTTTGGATTTGCCGTCGGCAATTTTGGCTAGAGACGATGCGTAGGCTTCATTGAATTTGACTGCTTGGGCTGGGTAAAGGCTGACTAACACGCGGTGGGCGGCCGTGGCGGTGGCGGCTTCTTCTGATGCACCCTCTGGTGCATCTATTTGCACGCGGTAAGGGCTATATTTTTTACTGATGGAGTTAACAGCGTCGTAAATGGCTCCGTGAACCATTGCCATGTTCCGGGAGGCCAAGGGAGGTGCTGTGCTGGCTGTCCGCACGGCATCGAGGGTGGTGGCATTCCAGTCTGTGACAGCGTTTCCTGAGATGTGAGTTGTGAAGTTGTTGGGGTTGATGCTGCTACTGTTGACTCCTGGCAATACTGCTAAATACTCTCCCGTAAGTTTGTCTTGAATTATGGTGCTGTTGCTGTTAGCATCGGAGCCTTGCTGGATGTTTAAATCTTCAAAGGTGAGGCCGTTTAGCAAGCGAATTTTGTCATTGCCGTTACCGAAATCGCTGATGTAATCTGCTGTGGCTAAGGTTGTGCCTCCACTACCTTTGGCAATGGCAAATATATCATCGCCTTCCCCACCGGTGATGGTATCGCTGTCTACACCACCGTAAATGATATCGTTGCCGGAGTTACCAACAATTAGGTCGCGACCTTTGCCTCCCCAGAGGATATCGTCGTCTGCACCGCCAAAAATGCTATCGTTTCCTTGGTCGCCACAGATTTTGTCTTTGCCTCCATCCCCTTGGAGAAAGTCATCTCCACTATTGGCATAAATTATGTCGTTGCCATCGAGGGCACTAATTGTATCTGATGCGGATGTTCCTTCCAGATAGTCAAATTTGGGATTTCCAGTAAGAGATGCCATATCTATTTATTGGATATTTTGATTCCATCGCCAAGATAGTTATTGTCTTTAGTAGATGCCCAGGTTGGTTTGTTGCTGGTTTCAGCTTACGATATTTTATCGAATATAAGTAGCACAGCAATGAGAACTTTATGGAATCTTTACTATTTAAGGGATTTTTTATGAAGTTTTGAGGCATGACGGAGCGTAGTAATACTGTCTTCAAAAGTTCCTCAATTTCTGCTATTTTTATTCAATTTTTACAATTAAACACTTATTTTAATATTTAGATATAAATATTTTGGGGAAGCATCAAAGTAGTCAATTATATCACTAAGTAATTAAATACTTATTAAGCGCTTCTCAAGGCGGCGATCGCGTCTAGTTTGGCAGCTTGGCGGGCTGGGACAACGCCGAAGAAGAGGCCGACAGCACCGGAGACGCTGACTGCAAGGGCGATCGCCACGGGGGATATTCCAGCTTGTAGGGGTGTGAAATTAGCGATGAGTAAAATGCCGCTGACACCAACCAAAGTGCCGACTAGGCCTCCGGCGGCAGATAAAATTACAGCTTCGATAATAAATTGAAATAAGATATCTTGTTGGGATGCTCCGATCGCCTTTCTGAGTCCAATTTCCTGAGTACGTTCGCTCACCGACACCAGCATAATGTTCATAATCCCAATTCCACCAACTAACAAAGAAATGCTAGCAACGGCAGTTAACATAATTGTCAACGCCCCAGAAATTGCCCCCATTCTTGCCATTAAATCTTTCTGATTTCTGACAGTAAAATCATCTTCTATGGTAGTTTTATGTCGCAATCTCAGCAGGTTTTCTACCTGAAATTGAGCCGCGTCCATTTTCGATTCATCTTTAATAGAAATATATATAGATGTCACAGCTAAACCGTAGGGAGATTTTCGCCCGACAATGCGGTTTGCCATTGTGGCGATCGGTACTACGGCTGAATTGTCATAATTAGTACCAAAAGATGTGCCTTTTGGTGCTAATACTCCAATTATTTTCATACTGACATTTTTAATCCGCACTTGTTGGTCCAGAGGATTAGTATTACCAAAGAGTTTCTCTGCTAATTCTGAACCAAGAACCACAACTTGGTTGTTTTCTTTGACATCAATATCTGTTAAAAACCGCCCCTTTGCCATTTCAAAGTTTCGGACTTGCAAAAATTCGGGAATTGTGCCAAAAATCAAAGACGAAACATTTTTGTTGCTGTAGCGAACGATTTCGGAACTGTTAAGTTCTGCGGAAACGCCTTGAACCGAGGGGACTTGAGAGGCGATCGCATGAGCATCTTCTACTATCAGCGTCTGAGGTGCATTGCTAATTGCATTACGCCTAGCATTGGGTACTCCCGGCCTCACAATTAATACGTTAGTACCGAGGGATTGAACTTGTCCTGCGACATATTTTTGAGCTCCTTCTCCCACTCCAATCATCGCAATTACTGAGGCGTTACCCACAATCATCCCAATCATGGTTAAACTGCTGCGGGTTTTATTCGCTACTAGAGTTTGACCGGCCATCTTGACGCTTTCAATAAAATTCATAATTTGGGAATGGGGAATTGGGCATCGGGTATCGGGAATTGGGAATTGAAACCAACAAATGACTAATAACTAATGACTAATAACTAATGACTAATAACTAATGACTAATGACTTCTTAAGCACTTCTGAGTGCAACAATTGGGTCTAGTTTGGCAGCTTGTTTTGCGGGTACGATGCCGAAAAATAAACCAATGCTACCGGAAACACCGACTGCAAGGGCGATCGCCATTGGAGAAACACTAGCTTGCAAAGGAGTAAAAGCAGATACCAAAAGCACGCCACCAATACCAAATCCAGTGCCGATCGCCCCACCTGCCGCCGATAAAATCACCGATTCAATCATAAACTGAATTAAGATATCTTGCTCCGATGCTCCGATCGCCTTTCTGAGTCCAATTTCCTTAGTCCGCTCAGTCACAGAAACCAGCATAATATTCATAATCCCGATCCCACCGACCAACAGCGAAATGGCCGCCACAAAAGCCAACATCAAAGTTAAAGCCGCTGTAATACTACCCAAAGTATTCATCAAATCTTTCTGATTTCTGACAGTAAAATCATCCTCCTTAGTAATTTTGTGACGCAATCTCAGCAGGTTTTCTATTTGAAATTGCGCCGCTTGCATCAT
Source organism: Microcoleus sp. EPA2 (assembly GCA_020882975.1). GTDB lineage: Bacteria > Cyanobacteriota > Cyanobacteriia > Cyanobacteriales > Microcoleaceae > Microcoleus. The sequence continues at coordinate 18,179 of JAHRFD010000026.1, forward strand.
ACTTTCATCTTTGATAGAAACCGAAATAAATGTTACTTTTGTACCGTAGGGAGATGAGCGGCCTACGATCCGATTTGCCATTGTTGTCAGCGGCAAATAAACATTCATATCTTGATTATCACCAAAGCTAGAACCCTTAGCCTGCATCACTCCAATCACTTGAAAAGTCGAATTTTTGATGCGAATATATTGACCAATTGGCGGTGTATTACCAAACAATTGTTCGGCGGCTTCTGAACCTAAAGCTACTACATTTTCTTGTCTGGCTAAATCTAGTTTATTTAAAAAACGACCTTGGGCAACATCAAAGCTTCTAACTGTCAGAAACTCTGGAGTAGTTCCTACCACAGAAGACGAAACATTTTTGTTACGATAGGTAACAAGTTGACTATCATTGAGAGTTGGTGCAACTTCTTCGACAGAAGGAACTTGAGAGGCGATCGCCTCTGAATCTTCCAACACCAAAGTCTGAGGTGGAATCACGGGGCGACTTTGTGCTTCGGGACTTCCGGGAATAATAAATAGCAAGTTGGAACCCAGAGAGTTAACTTGTCCCTCGATAAAGGTTTGAGCTCCTTCGCCAATGCCAATCATAGAAATTACGGAAGCATTACCGATGATAATTCCTAACATCGTCAAGCTACTGCGAAGTTTGTTTGCCATCAAAGTTGTGACAGCCATTTTGACGCTTTCAACAATATCCATAGTTTTTAGTCATTAGTCATTAGTTATTAGTCATTAGTCATTAGTTATTGGTCATTAGTCATTAGTTATTAGTTATTGGTCATTAGTCATTAGTTATTGGTCATTAGTCATTAGTTATTGGTTATTAGTCATTAGTCATTAGTCATTAGTCATTAGTTATTGGTTATTAGTCATTAGTTATTGGTCATTAGTCATTAGTTATTGGTCATTAGTTATTGGTCATTAGTCATTAGTTATTGGTCATTAGTCATTAGTTATTGGTCATTAGTCATTAGTTATTGGTCATTAGTCATTAGTTATTGGTCATTAGTCATTAGTTATTGGTTATTAGTCATTAGTTATTGGTTATTAGTTATATCATGTCCGCGTCAATTTAAAGCCGTCCTAGAAGGACGGGGCTTTAGACCCAGTTTTTTGGTAAACCCGCCCTGCCACAGCTAATGACTAATGACTAATGACTAATGACTATTTCTGATTCTTGATAATATCCTCCAACTTCTTACCTTGAGGCAGTTCTGTGAACACCCGATCGCCAGCCTTCGCACCCTCCAAAATCTGAATCTTATTACCGATGGTTGAACCGATGGTAACTGGGTGAAACTTAGGCTGCTGTTTTTCATCTGGAATCAACACACCTGTTTGACCTTTATTCGTCACAATTGCCACCGTCGGCACAACTAAAGCATTGCTCAACTTTTGACCCACAAATCTCAAATCTACATTCATCCCCGACTGCAACAAATCTTTGCCCGTATCTATGGCTACTCGGACTTGAAATAACGTCACATCCCGTTCTTTGACAGCTTCTGGGGCAATTAATTTAACGCCGCCTTTAAACACTTTATCTGGATAAGCATCTGCCACTATTTCCACTACTTGACCCGGTTTAATTTGACTAATATCGGCTTCCGGGACTTTCGCCAAGACTTCCACATCTCTTGCTAAAGCCACAATCGATGTCGAAGTTGCTGAAGTAGCTTCAGATGCCGAAGTTGCCGGAGTCACAAAAGCTCCTTGGATGGCGTACCTTTGGGTAATTATTCCTGGAAAGGGAGCGCGAACTTTGGTATCTTCTAACTGCACTTCTTGATAACGGACTTGAGCTTGAGCTTCTGCTAAGTCAGCTTTAGCTTGTGCTATTTCTTCCGGGCGAGAGCCGTTTACTTGTACTGCTAATTGGCTTTTTGCTTCGGCAACTGCTGCTTGGGCTTTGGCTATTTCTTCTGGACGATTGCCGTTTTCTAACTGTGTTAATTTGCTTTTGGCTTCAGCAACTTCTGCTTCGGCTTTGGCTATGGCTTCCGATCGCGTCCCGTTTTTCAATTGGTTTAATCCTTGCTGCTCGACTTCAACAGCAGCTTGCAGTTGCTGGATTTGGGACAGCCGATTTTCTTGCAGTTGTTGCAGCCGTCTTTGGGATTCTGTTACTTTAGCTTGGGCAGTCCGATTTTCTTTAATTAATTCATCCAATTTATCTTGAGCCAGAGCACCTTCTTTGACTAATGACCTATTGCGTTCGACACGTTGAGCTGTTAGTTCGGCTTGGGCTTTACTGGATTCAATTTGGGTTTGTGCTTGGGCAATTTCTTGTTTTAAACTACCAGTTTGAGCGTCGGCTAAACGAGCTTGAGCTTGGGCTAATCTCGCTCGCCCTTGGCTGACTTCTTCGACTCGATTACCGGCTCGTAGTTGCTGCAAGCCGGCTTGACTTTGTTGCAAGCGGGCTCTGGCTCCTGCGACTTCTTCCACCCGACTGCCGGCTTGGAGTTGAGCGAGACTGGCTTCGGCTTGAGCTAGGCGGGCTTCGGCACTGGCGATGTCTTCCGAGCGATTCCCGGCCTCGATTTTGGCAAGTTTGGCTCGAATGCTAGTTTCCCTGGCTTTGGCTTGTTGGAGTTGGGCTTCGATGTCGCGACTTTCCATGCGGGCAATAATTTGTCCTGCTTCGACGGAATCGCCCTGTTCGACAAATAATTCTGCAATCCGCCCGGAGCCTTTCGGGCTGAGATTCACGCGCTGTACAGGCTGCACCGTGCCACTAGATGTGATCCGCACGGTGAGGTTTTGCGATTCCACAGGCACTGTCAGGGTGGCGATCGCATCTACTTTGGGCTGGGATTTACTCTTTACTATATAGATGGTGGTCGGTACAGCTATCAACCCTGCGGCCAGCAGCCCGATCGCCCACCGTTTCGATTTGGGCGCGGGTTTTTTGGGGGACTGCTTTTGAGCGGTTTTGGTATCTGCAATCTGGGTATCTGCCGTCTTGGTGTCTTCCACTTGGACTTGAGCAGTTTCCTTTTTAGGGCTAACGATCATACCGAGTCACCTAATTTAATCTCAGGATTACCTTTAAGGTAAAGTTTTTGTTAATGTTTGGCATCGTCTTTGAGACTCATCCGATCGGGTGATTTCAAAAAAGTTCCCGAATCAACATCTATTAAGAATTATATAGCCTATTTGACGTTTTTGAACCCAGCGAGGTAAAATTATCTACCCTGAACCCTACCTAGGGGCAAAATAAGTTATTCAAAAAATCAAGACACAAACAAAAACCGGGTAACTCCAAAGCTACCCGGAAATACCAAATTTAGGATTCAGACAAATCTAAAATCTAAACCTTAAAATTCTTAAACAGTTACAGCTTTCTTAGCAGTAGAGCTCAATTCGCCCTTAGCATATTTAGCTGCAAAATCATCCAAAGATACTTGCTTGATGTTTGTACCGTGGCCAGCACAGCCAAAAGATTGATAGCGATCGCTACAAACTTTTTGCATATACTTGATCGATGGCTTCAGGAAGTGACGGGGGTCGAACTCATCGGGCTTGGCAAACAAAGCTTCGCGCACCGCCGCGGTAATCGCCAAACGGTTGTCAGTATCGATATTGATCTTGCGAACGCCGCACTTAATGCCCTTTTGGATTTCTTCGACGGGTACGCCGTAGGTTTCGCGGATTTTGCCACCGTTGTTGTTGATAATTTCCAGCAATTCTTGGGGCACAGAAGAAGAACCGTGCATTACCAAGTGAGTATTTGGTAAGCGGCGGTGAATTTCTTCAATGCGGCTGATTGCCAAAATTTCGCCAGTGGGCTTGCGAGTAAACTTGTAAGCGCCGTGAGAAGTGCCGATCGCCACTGCTAAAGCATCAACGCCGGTTTGCTCAACGAAATCAACTGCTTGTTCAGGATCTGTCAACAATTGATCGTGAGACAGAGCGCCTTCAAAGCCGTGGCCGTCTTCTGCTTCGCCCATCCCGGTTTCCAGAGAGCCCAAGCAACCCAGTTCACCTTCGACGCTAACGCCGATGGAATGAGCAACATTGACAACATCGCGAGTAACTTGAACGTTGTACTCGTAGCTAGCAGGAGTTTTAGCATCTGCTTCCAAAGAACCGTCCATCATCACGCTGGTGAAACCTTGGCGCATGGCAGAATAGCAAGTACCGGGGGCATTGCCGTGGTCTTGGTGCATGGAAATGGGGATGTGAGGATAGGTTTCAACTGCGGCCAAAATCAAGTGGCGCAGGAAGTTTTCCCCAGCGTAGGAGCGAGCGCCGCGAGAAGCTTGCAGGATCACGGGGCTGTTGGTTTCGTCAGCAGCACGCATGATGGCTTGGATTTGCTCCATGTTATTGACGTTGTAAGCCGGTAGGCCGTAACCATTTTCAGCCGCGTGGTCGAGCAGCAGTCGCATAGGTACTAGCGCCATAGATATTCCTCCTAATTATTTGTGGTTTCTGGCCAGTGAATTTGGGACAAGTTCAATTCTTAGGACAATCTTAAGACAATTTGCTACCGATCGCGCAGGATGTTTCCAGATTCCATTGAAAATTCTACCTACTAAAACATTGAGTTCTGAGTGTTATACTCAGAACTCAATATTTCTTGTTTGATGTTGACTTATGGGTCGCCCGGGATTTGAACCCGAGACCAATCGGTTAAAAGCCGAATGCTCTACCGCTGAGCTAGCGACCCGCGTAACCATTGTTACCGCGCACATTTACTAATAGTAGCACCCATCATTTTAAATAGCAAGTCTTTTTTACAAAAAAGTTGCCGTCATCCGCACCAACATCTCGCAAGTCGCGCCGGGGGGCAAATACATCAAGTGTTCGCCTGTGTTTAGGGCATTCCGAGGAGCAGTCCAAGGTTCCAAACAGTAAAAATCCTTGCCTTTGAGCATCCAGAACACCAACTTGCCATAGCTAGAGCTGTAACTAAGGGTGAGGCGCAAATCGCGAGCCGAGTCAGTGACAGTAGCAGCTAGGCCAGTGAGTTCATCAAAGGAAACATCTATTTCATCCAGGTTGGGGTCAAAAACTCCGGTGAAATAACCCTTGGAGTGAGTGTTCTGATCTCTGTACTGCATCCCCGGAATTTCAAAGCGGAGCTGGGATTTGTCCTCTGCTAAAAAGTAAGGGTGTAAGCCGCTAGAAAAGGGCATCGGTTCCTCTGACAGATTGGTGTATCGCTGAAAAATTTCCAAAGCATTGCCTTTAATCTGATAAGTAAAGGCTAGTTGGAAATCAAAGGGATAAACAGCCAGAGTCTTGTCGCTACTTTCGAGCATCAGGGTAACAGCGGCGCAACCCTCCGTCACCATTTCCTCTACCGTCCAAGGTAAATCGCGAGCAAAGCCGTGCTGTTTGAGTTGCCACTGCACTCCCTTGTGTGTGTAGGTATTGTCTGGGAGATTGCCACAGATGGGAAACAGAATCGGCACTCCGCCTCGGACAGTCAAATCGGGATTAGTGAAGCGTTCGGTGTCTAAGTATAAGATTTCTTTGCCTTCAACCAGCCAGCTAGTGGCAATACCGCCTCGTTCCGGCACAACTTCGAGAGTGGAGTTAGCGGTTTCGTCAGAGAGGACGTAGGTTTTGTACTGCTTTTGCTTGAGCGCGATCGCAAACACATTTGTCATCGGTAGTAGGTCATGGATCATTGGTTGTCAGTCAATTTGTGGTTAGTAGTTAGTCGCCCATTTGTTGCTACCCCTTGGACTCTGATTTCTTCCCCTGGTAGTCCTCCCTGCTGGTTAACCGATCTTTGGAGATAGGGGAGGCAAGGCGATCGGCTTGTAGTCGCTGGAGGTTTTTTTAGCTGGGAGCAGGGCTGTGGGAGTCGGTGGTTTGACCGCGAGTTTGAAGGATACAGACTGAGTTGGCGGAAGATAACTTTGGGGACTGCTTCCGGTTGGCGAACTTGGAGATGGCGGGGAAATGAACGGTTCTTTGATGAATGGCTCTTTGGTAAATGGATCTGATTCCCCACTAGGTTTTTGACGTTCACCTCGGTAGATGCGGGGTGGCAAATCTTTACTCGGAGGCGGACTTGACTCCACAGCCGGAAAATTTCCGTTGTCAAAAAATGACGAATTTTCCTGCTGTTTGGGTGCCACGGGCAAAGTGGGCAAACTACGATTTGGTTTGATTTGTCCTGGCTGGGGTTGGCTACTTTCACCTCCTAGGGAAGGGGCATCTGGCTGGGATTTTTGTGTACGGTTCTTAATCACTCCTGGTAATTGAGAATTCGGATTTTTTTGGTCTGGTACTCCCGAAAATGGGGCTTCTAGAACTACTTGCGATCGCATCGGTCGATCGAAAATACTCGAAATCTGCTCGACGTGCTTGAGGATGCGATCGCCCGCTGCTCCTGTAACCACCTTCGGCTGAAACTTTTTTACCTCCACAGGCAGAAACTCTACTTTCATGTTTCTGTCTTTGAGCGATACTTTCAGCACTGCTGTGTCGTAATCGCTACGAGCATTGCCCCCAAAGATAAAATTTCCCAGGGAGTAAACTATCGGTCTGCCTTTGTAAACTTCCGCACCTTGCAGAACATGGGGGTGGTGTCCTACCACCAAATCAGCTCCTTGGTCGATGGTGAACCGAGCCAAATCTATCTGCCAATCCCCTGGATAATCTGCCAATTCTACTCCCCAGTGATAATTCACAATAATCCAGTCTACCTGACCCCTGAGAGCTCGAATATCCTCCGCCACACGGTTATTGCGGCGTGGGTTAGTTCCGGCTTTCCCCAAGTCGGCAGCATGGAGGTCAGAATCGTAGTAACCAAGGTAAGCTATCCGCTGACCCTTAACTTCAATAATATCTGGACGCCTTGCTTCTTTAATATTTTTGCCTGCTCCCAGATGCTGAATTCCCGCATTATTTAGAGTATTTATAGTTTCCACCAGTCCAGGTTCTTGGTAGTCCATAGCGTGGTTATTTGCTAGATTGACGATATCCACTCCGCCTGCTGTTAATACTTTGACCAGTTCTGGATCGGCTTGAAAATTTAATTGTTTTTTATTTTTACCCAAGCTAGAGCGAGTCAGGGGATTTTCTAGGTTCACCATCGCCACATCTGCTTTGCGATATTCTTCCATATTTGCGAAGGCCCAATCGTAGCCTCGGTCTGCCACTTTGGAAAAGGCATCTAATAGATTTACATTCCCGCCGAACATCAGGGTAACAGTAGGGTCATAAGGATTGGCAACTCGATCGAGCTTTACTACTGGTAATGTTTCTAAGGCTCCTTGCACGGTGTTCCCGCGCTTGGGAGGAGGACCGGACATTACAGCCATTTTTTGGTATGCAGAGGTGGGCGGGTCTAACCGCATCACCAGAGCTTCTTGGTATGTCACCCAACAACCTAATATAAATGAAGCCAGTGATGAACCGACTAGCAGTAGAGAACGATAGCTTTTAAATTTAACCCAATCGACTACCAATAGGGAACGGAAACGTCGCCGTCGCCGATTTGCTGGAGTGACTATGCGTACTGATTGTTTCCAGAGAATTTCTGGTTCTCCTGCTAAACGCGCGTGAATTCTCACGCCTTCTACTGCTGGCGAGTTAAGTCTCCACAGTTGGTGACAAATGAATTTGACTAAACCTTCTCGCAAAGTGCTCCCCAGTAGTGTGGCATCTGAAGCAAAGTCGCGCTGAAATTCTACCAAGATTTGCACGCATCCGGCCTGAGCCTCTTCGACGCGGGCATAAATCCCTTCAGGTCGCAGCAAACTGTCTATCCAATAATTAAGCGCTTGAAAGTTTCCCGATCGCGCTAGCTCCAGAATAGACGGCTGCGACCAATTTTCTGCATATACCATCAATTAGCCTCCTTAACACGCTTCACTCGCGCTGACTTCAATTTTGTTTTAACGGAACCGCAATTTTCTTAGCTTAACCGCCACAGGTTCCGCTGCCCGCTTTGAAGCTAGTTATTGGCCGCCACCATTTTCTACATTTAGTTACCCACTGCTGTCAGTGACTTCCATCACAATTGGCTAATTTTAATCATCACCAAAGGTCATGAGTGGTACAATTTGCGGAAAAATGGATAGGCGATCGAAATTTTTTTTGCAGAGTCTGTTTTTATTATCCTTGTTTGAGTGCCGTTTTGGCCCTCAATCTGGACATACTTAGACCCAACAGTCAGTTGGCCAGTGCCAGCAAACCGGGCTACTCCAACGGGGTTTGCTGGCAAGGGCGAGAGGATGTTTGGCAGTAACAGGGTGGTTCGATCGCTCGCCCTCATACAGCCACAGCATAAACTGCGACAATATAAATGGCGTAGTAGGTAGATTTAGTGGTATGATTTAATTTGGTAATTCCCATCGGTTTCAAAGTTTTGGAAAACGTGAAACTGGCTAGTCTATCGGGCTGTGCCTTCCGATGTAAAGCTCAAAGTACGTTAATGTAAACAGGCAATCTTTTAAGCAAGTTACACTGCGCAGGAGAACTGACAAATGCTACAGCGCAAAATCTATCAACTCTGTTGTGATGGTCGTGAGGTTTCTATTTTTCTTCGAGATCAGCAACGTTGGATAGAGCGCGCTCGTATCCTAGATATTGAAGGGGATCTAGTCACGCTGCGCTACGAAACCGACGAAGAAGACGAACTCAGCTCTTGGGAAGAAATGGTGCGTCTAGAGAGTATTGGCTCGGTGTCCCAAAAATTGGCTTCGGTGTCGAGAATTAACTGCGAGCCCCTAGTTTCTGACGATTGTCCAGAAGCAGAACAAATTCGCAATCACTACCCAGACTCTAGTTTGGAATAGTTTTCAGATTCTGTCTAGGGAGCAAATCACACTGGGGAGATTAGAAAATAACTTTTCTCCCTTTTTTGCGCTGTGTTTCGGTTGTACTTGAATATCAAACTAGGGGCTGTCGGTTTCCTCCGAGGGGGAGAGTTCAGACTCTGGTATCGATTTAAACACGGGACAGTAGCCATCGGGAGTGACTTTGAATCCAAACAAAGGAGATAATTGACTCCAACAGCGCTGGCCGCGGTAGTGCTGGCAGTTGGCACAGCATTCGATGTTGATGATGCGAGTTCGATCGGTCCCTTGAAACAACAGTTCCCGTTGAGAAATCCCTCGCAGCACAAGTTCCTCCCCTTGCCATCGGGCTTCTACCAAACCGGTATCGGCAAAATTGACCCAGCGGGGATCGTCTGCAATCTGGTGTGGCAAATTAATCGCTACTTCCGTCCCCAAGTCACTGAGTTCTCCCTCATAATTAGTTTCCGGGATGGCCGGTTGCAAAAACATTTCGCCCAGGGGCAGATCTACAATAGTTCCCGTGGCTGGAGTGTGCAACTGGTAGCGGTTTCGCAACTCGTCCAAATTAGCCAAATCCGCCAAATAGGCGGGGGAACCGTGGATCAAAATTACGTGCTGCGGGCGTAAGTTGTGAATTAGCTGGGTAGTTCCGGGTCCGTCACAGTGTTCGGCTAACAAGTAAGTTTCGATCAGTCTGACTCCTGATTCCTGTCTGTCACCAACAGATTCTCTGATAGGATATCCGGGTTTTTGAGGTAGAAGTACAATCCAAGGATGGGTGCGATCGGCAACGTACAAATTCCAATCAGCAGTTTCATCAGTAATCACAATACAGGGGCCTTGGCCCAAAAATGGCTGCTGTTTGGGATCTCGTCGGCGCACGCGGGGTTTGACCCTTTCATCCCAAAATAAAGGTTGATGCAGAGCAAAATTTTGGACTGCTGTGGGAAATTGAGGTAGTAATTCCAAATAAGCGTCGCAGCCGTCAGCCACAGCGCCATCTACCCAGATATCTAAGTCGCGACCGGTAAAATAGTGGTGGCTGCGGAGTAGCATGAGTAGTTCTTGGCCCAAACCCAGTGCTGGGGTGGGCAACAGTACGGAATAGCCGTCGGCGATCGCGCGATGAATCCGTTCTGCTAACTGATTTTCTAGTTGTCGGCGGTGAGGGTGACGGGCAGTACCATAACTGCCTTCCAAAATTAGCACATCGGGTTTGAGTCCCCGGAGTTCTCCCAGGGGCAACCCTTCCACCAAACGAGAATTGGACAGAAAAAAATCACCGGTGTAAACGAGGGTGTAGGTGCGGTGGGGGGCAGCATAGGTGAGGATGGCAGTGGCCGCTCCGGGCAAATGGCCCGATGGGAATAACTGGACGGTGAGTCCCCGGCGCAGTTCCACGGGGGACTGCCAAGGCAGTGGCTGACAGAACTGCAAATCTGATGACTGGGCCTGTTGTAACCAGTTCAGGGGTAGCAGTTGGGTTGTGACTTCGCTGGCATAGATGGGTAACTGGGGGAAAGATTGGTGAAGTGCTAGTAAACCTCTGGCGTGGTCGGCATGGGCATGGGTACATATCACTAAATCGGCGGGATCTGGCCGATCGAGTTCTGCTGACAGCAGTGGGATATTTTCGACACCACAGTCGAGTAAAATCCGGTGCGGTCCCATTCGCACTAACAGACAGACGCCTTCATTAGCATGACCTGCGCCGTAAGGTAAACAATCGAGTTCCATCATTGCGGTGAGCTCCCTGCTTTGCGCGCAATTTGCCGTATCACCACATTTAAACTCTTGTTACGACTCCATTGAGCGATCGAGTGGAAATGTTTGCGATACAAATTCTGCCCTTAAGATTTGATGCTATCAAGGAAAGGGATCTTGCGAGTGATACATAATTGGTAGTTAATCAGGATTTATCAGAAAACTGGGTTGAAAACCCAGTCACTTCGGCGAAGCTGAACTCTTAACCGCAGTTTTGCATCTGGCTCGAATACACTGATGTTCGTTAGCATTTCTTAGCAAAAATCTATCGGATAACTCATGGCAACAGCTATTCTCGACCTTGAAATTTCTCAACTGCCGCCAGAAATAGTGTTTGAGAAACCCTACAGCCAAGCGCTGGTGTTAATTCGATCGCACGGAAATCCGATCGGCCAAGCAACTTTGCCAGTAGTCGGAGGTCGCATTGGCGGCGATGAATTACGGGAAACACTGACGCAGGCTGTGGGGAAAAACCTTGGAAAAAACTGGCTTTGGGATGCCTTAGCATGGGACGAACGGGGGCCTGTGCAGCCTGTGCCGATCGCCACCGTAGCGGTTTGCACGCGCGATCGCCCGGAAGATTTGCAGCGCACTCTTGAAGCATTGATGGGACTGCCCGATGATGGTCAGGAATACTTGGTAATTGACAACTGTCCCGCCACGGATAGTACCAGGGAACTGGTCAAAAATTACCCAAAAGTCCGCTATGTGCGGGAGGATGTACCGGGTTCCAGCGCGGCCCGCAATCGAGCTTTACGGGAAGCTAAACACGAATTCGTGGCGTTTACAGATGACGATGCGACTCCCGATCGGCACTGGTTGCGATCGCTCTTGCAAAATTTCAGTGACCCCAGAGTGATGTGCGTCACGGGCCTAGTGATGCCACTGGAACTGGAAACAGAAGCCCAAGAATGGTTTGAGCGCTACAGCCCCCACGGGCGGGGATTTGAGCGCCTAGTGTTTGATGGGGCCCACAGCAATCCTCTGGTTGTGCATCTGGTGGGGGTTTCAGCGAGTATGGCTGTGCGTTCAAGTTCGATGGAGTTTATCGGGCTGTTTGACGAAGCTTTGGGGGCCGGAACGCCGGCGGCTAGCGGGGAAGACTGCGAATTTTTTACCCGCATTTTGCGATCGGGCTACTGCATTGTCTACGAGCCCAGGGCCTTGAGTTGGCATCGCCATCGGCGCACTTGGGAAGAACTGCGGAATACTCTTGAAGGCTATGGAGTGGGAGTCTATGCTTTTTGGACGCAGATGATTTTGGTGCATCGAGAATTCGGCGTGATGCTGTTAGGCTTGTCATGGTTGTGCTACAAACAAATTCCTGAACTAATTGCTTCATTGCGAAAGCAACCGGATGCTGTTCCTAGTGATTTGCTGTTGGCTCAATTACGGGGCTGCATGAGGGGGCCGATGGCTTATTTTGCTTCTAGGAAGTGGTTGCAAAAAATCAAGGAAGAAATTATTAGTTAGTTATTTGTTAGTTGTTAGTTGTTGATTATAATAACCGATGCCCGATTCCCAATTCCCAATTCCCAATTCCCAATGTAAATATGGAAAACATAACATTTAGTATAGTTCTAATAACTCACAACCGCAGTTATTCGCTGCGCCGGGCTTTGGATGCTTTGCAATTACAGACTTATCCCTTAGAACTCATCGAAGTTAGGGTGGTTGCAGATAGCTGCATTGACGATACTTTAGCAATGTTAGAAGAGTACAAAGCTCCTTTTAAACTGCAAATAATTGAGGCAAATTGCCGCAGTGTGGGTATGTCTCGTAATGTGGGAGCAGCGGAGGCTACTGGACAAATGTTGCTGTTTCTCGATGATGATATAGAACCAACTCCCTGTTTAGTAGAAAACCATTTGCGAGTTCATCAAGAACATCCGGGCTGCGCTGCGATCGGTCCTTATCCACCAAAGTTACGCTCCAGGACTAAGTTTTTTGAGATAGAAGTGCGGACTTGGTGGGAGGAAAAATTTTACCAGATGAGCAAGCCCGATCACCGCTATAGTTATCAAGATTTGCTCTGTGGCAATCTTTCTATTGAGACTAAACTGTTTGCTAGCACCGCAGGTTTTGATTCTGCTTTCGGTCCTGGTACTGCTTATGAAGATTATGAATTCGCCTTGCGTCTGCTCAAGGCAAAAGTGCCTTTTGTGGCGGCACCGGATGCTGTTGGCTATCATTATGAACATGAAACTAATAATCTCGATCGCTCTTTTGGTCGTGCTCGTGCGGAAGGGCGATCGGATGTTTTGATCGGTGAGCGACACCCAGAAATCAAACCCTTTCTACACATCAAGGACTATGACACTCCTGATGCGTTGGTAGATAAAATTTTGGTGGCGATGGTGTTTCTATGGCCAGCCGGCTTAGATTTGTTGACTATCGGACTCAGAAAATCCCTTGACTGGCTGGAATACCTGGGGATGCGGGGTAGTTGGCGGTGGCTGCGGACGAGACTATTGGCTTACTCCTATTTGCGGGGGGTGATGGATAGTTTGCCAACGCGATCGGCTGTGGCGAGTTTTATGCAATCTGGAACGGCTAGCGCGGCTGTCAGGGCACAGGAAATTGAAATTGACTTGCAGGAAGGTTGGTTGGAGGCAGAGCGAATCATTGACGAAAAACGACCGGATGGGGTTCACCTGCGTTACGGTGAAATTCCGGTGGGTCACATCGCCCCGAAAGTTGGTATGGAACCACTACGAGGGGTTCACTTGCGTCCAATTTTGGCAAATACGATGGGGGAGGAATTGCTAGGGGCGATCGCCCTTAAGGGTATGCCGAAAAGTGCTACCCAGAATGAGTCTAGTTTAGTTGACAACCGCCTACTTCAACATCTACAGTTATCTATAGTATTGGACCCAAAAATCAGCGATCGTCCTTCCTAGAAAGCAGCTACAGGGAGAAACCTGGTTTGTGACGACAATATTATATTTAAATCTTTAATAATGGCAAAAACCAGATTGATTGCTTCCTCCTGCTTAATTCTTATGATTTTAACCAAGATGAATGGGTCGTTAAATAATTAGGAATCAACCATGGTAATTAGGGCACTAAAACTGATGGGAGTCGATTTTTTACAATCAAGGGCTGAGCCAGGAACTCAGGTGCAGCTTGAATGGGTGGAGACTACACAACCAGAACTTGAAATAATGGATGGGGTATGCTGTGAAAAATAGGGTAAATGTGGGGTACATTCGCAAAATCATTCATTTCTTTGATTTGCTGCGGGTGTTGGTCGATCGAGATATGAAATTACTTTACAAGCGATCGTCTTTAGGTATTGCTTGGACTTTAATCAGTCCGCTGTTACAGTTAGCTGTATTTTCCTTTGTGTTTCGCTCCGTAATACCGATTAATGTTTCTAAGTTCTCTTCGTTTGCGTTCAGCGGTTTGTTAATATGGACTTGGAGTCAGACAGCGCTATTCAAATCGACGGCACTCATTACCAACAACCGCGCTTTAATTAGACAGCCAAATTTTCCCACAGAAATTTTACCATTGGTGACAACAACCACGGGGTTAATTCACTTTTTGCTGGCGCTACCAGTGCTAATTATTTTTCTGGCTGTGGATGGCGTGCGGCCTAGTTATGTACTGCTGATTTTACCGCTATTGATGTTGATTCAGTTTATTTTGACCGTGAGTTTTGCTTATCCACTAGCTGCGTTGAATGTCACTTTTCGTGATACTCAACACACTTTGGGTGTGCTGTTACAGATGTTTTTTTACCTGACTCCGATTTTTTACGACCTCAGCAGCGTCCCGGAATCCTATCGGGGATTGTATCAGTTAAATCCCATGGTACCTCTGATGCAAGCTTACCGCGATGTACTGTTGAGAGGTATTCAGCCGGATTGGCTAGCACTGTTTATTGTCAGCGCTGTTGTGGCTGCTCTTTTTCCGATCGGGTTGGGGATTTTTCGACGCCAAAGCAATCGTTTTGTGGAGGAATTGTAAATGCGTCCAGCTATTGTTGTTAAGGGTTTGGGGAAACGTTTTAACCGCTACAGTGCCGATCGACCTTTTACTATTATGGAGGCCGCTTTGTGGGGATGGTGGCGGATGAAACCCCAGGCTCATTTTTGGGCGCTGCGTGATGTGAGTTTTACGGTTTCTCCTGGGGAAATGCTGGGAATTATTGGCAAAAATGGGGCCGGAAAATCGACCCTATTACAACTTGTGGGCGGTATTGGCTGCGCTGAGGAAGGGACTATTGAGGTTAATGGCAGAATTGGTGGTTTGTTGGATTTGGGTGCGGGTTTTCATTTGGATTTAACTGGTAGAGAAAATGTGTTTGTGGGGGCGGTGGTGGCTGGTTTGACTCACAGAGAAGCGGGGCGTCGGTTTGATGATATTGTTGAATTTGCGGAGTTGGAAAAGTTTATTGATAGCCCCATGCGGACTTACAGTACGGGGATGCAAATGCGGCTGGCTTTTTCGGTGGCGGTTCACACCGATCCAGAAGTGCTTTTAGTAGATGAACATTTGTCGGTTGGGGATGTGGCTTTTCAAACTAAATGTTTGAATAAGATTAATGATTTTAAGAGTCAAGGTTGTGCAATTGTTTTGATTTCTCACATGGCTGAGCAAATTCAGAAAATGTGCGATCGCGCTTTGTGGTTGCGATCGGGTACAATCATGGCTTACGGGCAGACTGAAGCCGTAATCAGTCAGTATTTGGGGGAAATGGGTTCGGAAACTGAAATACTTAATCCTCTGATTGTTCCTCAAGTAACAACGGTTGGTACACAGCAAGTTAGTCAAAATCGCTTTGGTTATTTAGGTATCAAAATTACTGAGGTAAAAGTGTTACCGGATGGCGAAATTGAGAGTGGAAATCCTGTAACTATTGAGATTGATTATGCGGTGGAAAAGTCAATTTCTGGTGTGATATTTGGGGTGACAATTAGCCGGAAAGACGGTCAAGTTTGTTTCGATATTAAGACAAATAAAATCGGTCAATTGCTACCGCTGGCTCCTGGTAGTGGTAAAATTAGGCTGTATTTAGATAGATTAGATTTGGGGAATGGTCAATATTATGTAAATGTTGGGGTTTATGAAAAAACCTTGGCTTATATTTATGATTATCGCCATCATGTTACTCCGTTGTATGTGCGATCGCCTTTACGTCAAAACACGATTCTTTGTCCTCCTTACCGCTGGGAGTTGGATGGTCAAATCGAGAGTGCCCAATTACCAAATCAAGTTGACAAAACTCACCCGATTAATAAAAACAATCCCAATTATGCGACAATTTTGACTCAGGTGAAACAGCAGAGTAGGCCTAATTTTTTACTGGTGGGTTCTCAACAATGCGGTATTGAGGGTTTGTATCGATATCTGGAAAATTCCTTGCAAATTATTCAAGCAGGTGCTAGAAAAGTTCACTTTTTTGACTTAAATTACGATCGCGGTGTCGAGTGGTATAGCCAGCAGTTGACTCTGGGTGTGGCGGGAGATACAGTGCTGCGCTGGGAGATGACTCCTGAGTATATGGATCATCCTTTGGTAGCCCAACGGGTTTATAAGTGTTTCCCCGATGTGAAATTAATTATGATGCTCAGAAATCCAGTGCAAAGAGCATGGATGCACTATAATTTGGAAGTGGCGATGGGTTGTGAAGAGTTCGATGTTACCAAGGCGATCGCTTCTGAGTGCGATCGGCTAGCAGGTGAAATTGAAAAAATGCGCTCTACTCCAAATTACCACAGTTTTAATCACCAGCACTACTCCTATTTGTCGCGGGGTATTTATGTGGAACAAATCAAGAATTGGCTCGACTATTTCCCACGGGAACAATTGTTGATTTTGAAAACCGAAGATTTTCAAGCAAATTCCGATCGCGTGTTGTCTGAAGTGGGTAATTTCTTGGATTTTAGCGCTAGTGCTGGGGAGGAATTTGAGATTAATAGTGTTGAGAATGATAGTAAAATGCCAGAAGCGATCGAGCAAAAGTTAATCGCTTATTTTGAACCTTATAATCGGCAACTTTCTGATTTATTGAAGGAGGATTTTAGTTGGAGTTAGGGAAAGATTTTTTTACCACAGAGAGCGCAGAGAGCGCAGAGAGTGCTGAAAAAAATATGAATTATACCTCTTTCTTTTCTTCCTCTGTGCCCTCTGCGCTCTAGTAAGGTGAATTCAAAAAAATCTTATTCAGCAACAATTTATCAAGTATCAACATGAAACGGATATTTTTAGTGGGTGCTCCCCGAAGCGGTACGACACTGCTTCAGAGTTTGTTAGCTGCTCATCCTGAAATTATTTCTTTTCCCGAATCTAAGTTTTTTCAGTATTTACTGTATAATAAGTTTGTTAAAAAGTTTCCCGCTAGACTCTCAGCTTTTTTTAAGGATGAAATTAATCGTCCTGAGTTTTTACAGGATTTTGATAACAGCCAATCTACGGATGTTAAAGTGAGTTGGTTTGTCGGTGTTTTAGATGGTTTGGCTGCGGAAAAGCAGAAAAGTATTTGGTTGGAAAAAACACCGGAACATCTATATTTTATTAAAGATATAGAACGCTTTTTACCTGATGCTAAGTTTATCTATATCTGGCGCAATCCTATGGATACCATAGCTTCTCTTTATGAAGTTACTAGGATTTCCCCGGAATTGTGGGGCGATGGCTGGGATTTAGACCATTGTATTAAACGTTGGCAAGAGGGGGTGTTAACTAGCTACAGTCATGTTCACAAGTCTAATCATAAACTGGTGAAATATGAGAATTTGTTAGAGGATAAAACTAAATTTTTAGCGGAGATATGTGATTTTCTTGAAATTGATTATGATAGTAAAATGCTGGTAAATTATAAAGCCAAAGCTGCTAATTTAAGTTTGAATTTACCTTGGCATACGGGACTTGCAAGAGATATTGAAAGCAGTAAAGTTTATAAATATCATAGTTGTTTTAAAAGCCGGGAAATTCAATATATTTTAGATAAAATCAAGGGTGTAAATTCGGAAATTGCCGCGCGGGTTAAGGTGGAGGTGACTGAACCTATTTCAGATATTGAGATTCCGCACATATTCGATCGCCTTTACTGCACTGTCCAACTAGAAGGTGTTAAACTTGGAGTTGTTGAATTGCCAGTATGTGACGGGATGGTGGCTGGCGCGGTTTTGGCAGATGCGATCGCAGCTAAGTTTGCTTGGCCAATTCTGCAACGCTTTTTTCAATATAGAACCTGGGAAAGTATACGTCATTTATCGGAAAGTTCTCTGAGTAAATTGCATCGAAAAATTGAAGGGAAGGATTTTTTACAGGAAATATGGGATGGTTGTGATGATGATTCTAATCCTCAGTTAAGGAGAAATGAATTATCAATTATTAGTCATAGTCAAGACTTGATTGTGGTGGAAATTAGCGAAGAATTGCCCAATATTCAAGTTGATTTTTCGGAAATTGATGTGTTGGTGAAAGTCGGCGGTGTTCCGATTGGGATTGTCACAGTTGCGGTTGAAGATAATTTGGTTTCTGCGGAAAAAGTGCGATCGGCAATTATTCAAAATACCAATTTTGAATTGTGTGTGGCTGCGGTGCGGGAGGCTTTGTTGGGAAGACCGCTAGACGGTAAGATGTCGCTACGATCGCATTTAGCCTTGTCTGCTCAAAAAATGGCGAATGCCTCCAACAGCTTGAATGCAGGGGTTTCTGGCGGTATTTACCCACGGGATGCGGTGATATTTGGCAGGCATCAGGGGGCGATCGGAACCAGTGTTAGTCGTCGGGCTACACTACCAGTGGCGGCGCTGCGGGAATTAGCAGAAGTGGCGGAAATTTCCGGGGAAAAGATAATTCCCATATTTCTAGCAAACGACTTTCCCAAACAAATAATTTACGCACCGGAAATCCTCGATCAAAATCCCGGCGATGGAGAAGTTTCTAAATCAGTTAAATCTCAATTTTTTAACAATAAGACTGTTACTCAACAACTGCCAATTTTTGCATACCGCCAGATTTCTCCCGACGGTTTCAATGCAGTGACTCCCCAGGGTTTTGCACAACAGTTGCAGAGGCTTAAAAAGCAAGGCTATTATAGTGTGAGTTGGGAAAATTGGCAAAGTGCAAAACTCACTAAAACTGCTTTACCTGGTAAACCTATGTTGCTGACTTTTGACGGTGGTTATCTCGACTTTTTGGAATATGCTTTCCCTCTGCTACAACAGTTTGACTTTACTGCAACGGTGTTTGTAGTAGCAGAGTCCATCGGTAAGACAAATAGTTGGGAAAAAGCAGATTCGCCAGCAGTCCAATTAATGGGATGGCCGGAAATTAGACAACTGCGGGATGCTGGGATAGAGATTGGTTCCATGTCTGCTACTTATCAACCTCTGACTGGTTTGTCGCCCACAGAAATTGTGCGGGAAGCGGCAAAATCTCGTGCTATTTTGGAAGGCGGATTGGGGAAATATGTTAAATGTTTTGCTTATCCCTACGGGAGTGTGGATCAAATTGTAGAGCATTTAATAGGAGCTATAGGCTATACTTTTGGTGTAGGTTACGGCTCAAGATTTAGTAGTTTTGCCGATTCTTTATTGTCGCTTCCTCGGATGCAAGTTACCGCCGCTAATTGGGGAAAATTAGGTGGCTAACACAAATTCCTAATCTTAATCGGGGTTTCAACCGCCGAGACGCTGAATAAAACCCTTTATTTTCCTTTTTAAATAACCAGCCAGTCCTCTAGAAATTATCTCAAATTTATAATCAAAGATAATGTTCATCACTTCTTCAGTTTTCATGTACTTCAAATAAGAAATTATTTTGTCAGTTAGTACATCATTCACATCATCGATATACTTTCTGACAGCCAATCTTTCCGAAATATGCCATTTTTTATCAAACTTGCGGTGCATTTCTCTTTCATAATCCCGAAAACTTGAAATTTGGCCGTCCAAATATTTTGCCATATATTTAGCTGCTATTTCTGCACCATCCATCCCGTGTCTAATTCCTTCGCCGCCGAGAAAGTTAACCGTAGAAACAGCATCGCCGATCGCAATTATATTATCCTGATAATAAATATCCTTCAAACCCTGACTGTATTTCAGTGTGGAACCATGTTTGTCAATAATTTGATAATTTTTCGACTTCAGATACTCATCAATCAGTAAATCTATATATTTTTTCAGCGGTGACAAATGCTTAACTGTTTTGGGATCTAAAAAAATCCTAGCAGTACCAACTTTCAGCCGATTTGGTTCCATGGGAAAAATCCAAGCATAACCTTTGGGCATCCATTTATCGCCCAAAAAAAAGATTAAATTCCCATCGTATTTATTGTAAATTTCTGGTTCTACTTCAATTAGATATTCGATGCCGGTTCCAGATAAAAAATCGGGTTTATTATTCTCTTTTTCATACATAATCGCCCTAGCAAAACCCGTCGCATCAACCAAGACTTTAGTGCTAACTTGGATGAGTTTACCATCGGATAGCTGTTTAAATTCGACGATGGTTTCGCCGTTGGCTTGTGAGTGTTTGATGTAGCGATAACCAAGCCAAACTTCACTTCCATGTTGCTGAACTTCGGTGGCGAGAAACTCTCTAAATTTAGCAAAGTTTAACACTACTCCCAAGCTTTTAGGAGATTCCCAAGTTTGACTGACTTTGCTAGTTTGAATCGTAATTTTTTGCCAAAAACTGCCGATTACCGATTCGGGTAAATCAAATTTTGAGAGGGTTTCTAGAGGCGTAGCGGCGCTAGAAAAGTCATTTTTATTAAAATTCTCGTTTTGCTCTACAAGTAAGACTGGGCGACCGGATTTGGCGAGAATTCTAGCACAGTGGCCGCCTGCGGGGCCTGCTCCTACTATTACGATGTCAAAGCTTTTTAAATTCATCTTGCTTTCAATTAGCTTCCAATGTCAAAACACCAACCCACACGATCGCTAAATTATCCTTGAATCATGTTGAGTTGAGATAAGTCATTCCGTGGTTGTGAAATCTTTTGTCAATCCAATCATACCACAAAGTGTGGCTGGCACGTTCTCAGGCAACTCTTGACGCTGCTTCGTGTCATATGTTAGCGTATCTTTCGTAAATTGCATTTTTTCGATATCGATCGTGGCAAACACTTTTAACTTAACTAACAATGCTGATAATTTTACAATCGCTCCTGGTTTGATGGCTCAGTTTCCTGGAGGTGTTTTAGGATTAGGAAGCAATGATACCATTGTGGGTTCGATTGAGAATGATATCGCCAATGGCAATGATGGTGGAGATATTTTATTCGGGAAAGATGGGAATGACAACTTGCAAGGCGGTAAAGGCGATGATGATTTATACGGTGAAGGTGGCAGAGACATTTTGACTGGTGGTTCTGATGATGATTATATCGTAGGTGGTGACGGAGATGATGTCTTGAATGGCGGCCGAGGTGATGATTTATTAGAGGGAGGTGCGGGTAACGATACTCTCAGTGGCGATCGGGGTTACACTTATTACAGAGGCGGAACGGGTAGCGATGTGTTTGTGCTGAGAACGGATGTTGTGGCAGAAGATCCAAGGCGTAACTCTAACCGTAGTTTTAGTGGTTCGGCATGGGATGCTATTCTAGACTTTGAAAGGTCGGTCGATCGCATTGGTTTGACTGGCGGTTTAACTGAGGCAAATATTACACTTATTCCCTTTTCTTTCGCGCTATCGAGTGTTATTTTCGTTTCAGGGAGGTTTCCTCGAGAAGGCAAAATTTCAGCCGCCGATACAGATGTAGATAAAAATGGCCGTTATGACGGTACTACGATTCAAATTGCTGCCACAGGTCAAATTTTAGGTAGAGTGCTGAATGTGATACCATCTGACTTGCGGGGTCGTTTTATTACACTCTCGTAACCTGAAAGCGATAGTCTTTCTTGTTTGTATCAAAGTCTAGATCCCCCCCTAGCCCCCAGGGCTGTTTCATTCTCTTGTAGGGGCAGCCCCCCGTGGCTGCCCCAATCTCTGAAATGACGGAAAATGGTTGGTGGGGGGGGTAGGCACGCACCATCCACTACCCCTACAAACCCCTCGTTTTTTGGAGAATGAAACAGCCCTGCCCTAGCCCCCCTTCTTAAGGGGGGGACAAGATTCTTCTCAAAGTCCCCCTTATTAAGGGGGATGCGCGGGGGATCTAGACTAGACTAAAAGCGAGATTTATTATGCGCTTCAGTCTTAAGTTGTCGCTAATGGGCAGAGCCTGGTAACGAGTAAGAATTAGACGCTAACAGGTGACTGTTTGCGGCTGTATGTTGCCAAGATACGATCGCACATTTGCGATGGAGTTAAACCCAAAGTTGCAAAGGATTGTTCCGGCGTTGCGTGATCTACCAATGTATCAGGTACGCCCAAGCGCATTACTGGCACAACCACGTTATTATCTAGCAAAGCTTCGGCCACTGCTGAACCGAAACCGCCCATCAAACAGCCTTCTTCCATGGTGACAACTTTGCCAATTCGCTGGGCTAAAGGCAAGATTAATTCGGTGTCTAAAGGCTTGACAAAACGCGCATTAATCACAGTTGCTTCGATGCCGTGTTCGCTCAACATCTCGGCGGTTTGCATTGCTGGATACACCATGGAACCGTAACCTAATATCAGCACGTCGTCCCCGTTGCGCAGGATTTCCGCTTTGCCGATCGGCAATTCTTCCCAACCTTCTTCCATCAATGGTACGCCGTAACCGTTGCCGCGCGGGTAACGCATGGCGATCGGACCGCTGGTATGGTTGACTCCCGTGACTACCATCCGCTGCAATTCTGCCTCGTCTTTTGGCGCCATAATTGTCATATTCGGCAGACACCGCAAGAAGGAAATGTCGTACATTCCTTGGTGAGTCGGGCCGTCTGCACCGACGATTCCGGCTCGATCTAAGCAGAAGAAAACAGGCAAATTTTGGATGCAAACATCGTGAACGATTTGGTCGTATCCACGCTGTAAAAATGTCGAATAAATTGCCACTACCGGGCGCATTTTTTCGCACGCTAAACCAGCCGCTAAAGTGACGGCGTGCTGTTCGGCAATGCCGACATCAATGTACTGTTTAGGCAGTTTTTCCTGAAGTTTATCTAAGCCAGTTCCCGTTGCCATGGCGGCGGTAATGCCAACAACTTTGGGATTATTTTCTGCTAGTTTAACTAGACAGTGGGCAAAAACTTTTGAGTAAGCTGGAGGCTTGGGTTTGGTGGAAGGAATGCCTTTACCTGTGGCTAAGTTAAAGGGATTTTGGGCGTGATATCCTACTTGGTCTTTTTCGGCGATCGCATATCCTTTGCCCTTCACCGTTACAACATGAACTAACACCGGCCCTTGGATGGTATGACCTTGTTTGAAAGTGGCAATTAACTCTTCCAAATTGTGTCCGTCTACTGGCCCCATGTAGGTAAAGCCTAATTCTTCAATGACGGCTCCAACTTTAGACACGGCTAACCGTTTCATCCCTTCTTTGAGGCGTTCCATTTCAGGAGTAAATGTTTCGCCCACAAACGGAATTTGTTTGAATTGTTCCTCTAAGTTATCTTTGAGAAATTGCACCGGCTGGGAGAGTCGCATCTTGTTCAAATAGCGAGTAATGGCGCCGACATTGGGGGAGATTGACATCTCGTTGTCGTTGAGCACTACCATCACATTAGTTTTCGGCATATGACCTGCGTGGTTAATCGCTTCGAGTGCCATACCCCCTGTCAGGGCTCCGTCGCCGATGACTGCTACTGTTTTAAAGTTTTCACCTTTGAGATCCCGCGCCATTGCCATTCCCAGAGCTGCGGAAATGCTTGTAGAAGCGTGGCCGGCACCAAAATGGTCAAATTTGCTCTCGCAACGCTTGAGATAGCCTGCAACGCCGTCTTTTTGGCGCAGGGTATGGAATTGGTTGTAGCGGCCGGTGATTAGTTTGTGTGGGTAAGCTTGGTGGCCGACATCCCAGGTTACTTTGTCGCGATCGAGGTCTAGTGTCTGGTAGAGTGCTAAAGTCAGTTCGACTACGCCCAATCCGGGGCCGAGGTGCCCGCCACTGGCTGCTACAGTTTCTAAATGCTTTTCTCGAATTTGTCTGGCAATTTGTTCGAGTTGATGAATGGACAAGCCATGTAATTGGTTTGGGTGAGTCAGTTCGCTCAGATGCATATTTTAAAATCTTGCTCCTGTGAATCAGGACGAATCCTTAACAGCTATAGGTTGAGCCTGCGACGCTTGGGACGTGCAGGTTAGAATAGTTTAACGGTTATTTGCAAAAAACAGTGAAGTGTAACAATTTTATTGTTTCTTAATTGGGAATTGTAGTAAATAAATATTAAATAATTGACAATATAGCCTTTTTCCGAAACATGAGGTAGGAGTGAGAATTGGTAATTGGTAATAGGTAATTGGTAATTGGTAATAGGTAATTAGTAATGGGTAATTGGTAATTGGTAAAGCGATTTCAATCCCCCACTATTAAAAAACAAGGTGGGCATTGCCCACCTCATAAATTAAGCAGTTTCGTGCTGTTGGTGCCAAGCAGGATGCCACAGCAACTCCGCAGTCGATCGCTTCTCGACCATTTCCTTAGTAATCGTACAGTTAGCTACATCCTTGCGAGAAGGCAACTCATACATCACATCGAGCATTAATTCCTCTAAAATGCTGCGCAGGGCTCTAGCACCAGTTTTGCGGCGACAGGCTTCCTGGGCGATCGCCCGCAGCGCCTCTGGTTCAAATTCCAACTGCACACTATCCATATTTAACAACTTTTGATACTGCTTGACTAGGGCATTGCGAGGTTCAGTCAATATCTGTATCAAAGCTGCTTCATCCAGGGGTGAAATTACTGTCACCACCGGTATCCGCCCGACAAATTCAGGAATTAAACCAAACTTCACTAAATCATCAGCTTGTACCTGTTGTAAAATATCGGCAGCCCGCTTATCTTTTGGTAGCAAAGTCGAGTTGCTCTCACTTTCGACTGGCTGAAT
This sequence comes from Microcoleus sp. EPA2, assembly GCA_020882975.1. GTDB lineage: Bacteria > Cyanobacteriota > Cyanobacteriia > Cyanobacteriales > Microcoleaceae > Microcoleus. The sequence continues at coordinate 42,660 of JAHRFD010000026.1, forward strand.
AAACCCTAAAGATTTTTTACCCAAACGCTGTTCAACTATTTTTTCCAAACCGACAAAAGCACCGCCACAAATAAATAAAATTTTGCTCGTGTCAATTTGAATAAAATCTTGGTAAGGATGTTTGCGGCCGCCTTGGGGTGGCACGTTAACCACCGTTCCTTCCAACATTTTCAGTAGCGCTTGCTGCACTCCTTCTCCTGATACATCTCGCGTGATTGAAGTGTTTTCACTTTTGCGAGCAATCTTGTCAATTTCATCAATATAAATAATGCCGCGCTGGGCCGCTTCGACATCAAAATCTGCCATTTGCAACAGTCGCAACAAGATATTTTCTACATCATCACCAACATAGCCTGCTTCCGTCAGCGTTGTGGCATCGGCTACTGCAAAGGGGACTTCTAGCATTTGTGCCAAACTTTGGGCTAGGAGAGTTTTGCCACAACCTGTTGGCCCGACTAGCATGATGTTAGACTTTTGTAGTTCCACATCGCTGTCTTGGGCAGGTTTGCTACTATCTTTGGCTTGGTCAACGCTTAACCTTTTGTAGTGGTTATAAACTGCTACTGACAGAACTTTTTTGGCTGAGTGTTGGCCGATGACGTGGCCGTCTAAATGTTGCTTAATGTCTGTTGGTTTGGGAATTTTAGCTAAAGTAATTTTCGATTTGTTCGATCGACCCTGGCGTCGTGTTTTTTGTCCTTGAGGCTCTTGAATTTCTGACTGGGCTGCTTGTTGAGCCACTAATTTGCCAGAGTCAAAGAATTCCTCTTCTAGAATTTCATTGCATAGCTCCACACATTCATCGCAAATGTAGACGCCGGGCCCAGCTATTAACTTGCGGACGTACTCCTGGGACTTGCCACAAAAGGAGCATCTGAGATGGGAGTCATATTTTGACATTATTTTCCTCTTAATTTACAGTTGCGTTTGGCTGTGGGGATTTAGGGAGTTTTTTCCCGATCGAACATGGTGCTGTTCTCAGCAAGGGAAGGGCGATCGCATACCCAAGCCACTCCAGCTTCGCGCTCTCTGTCTCTAAGTTAACACTTTTGAGGCCTCAGTCATTAGTCATTATTCATCAGTCACACATCAAAATACAAATTTCTGATACAGACATTCATGAAAATATACGCTCACAAAATTTTACCTGCTACCTTCAAAAACTGACTTACCATTTTTTGTATTCCAGAAATTTTCCTGACATGATTATTTTCACCCGATCGCCTTTGGGGTCTGCTTCTTTCTCCACATCCAAAGTAAAGTCGATCGCGCTCATAATTCCATCACCGAATTTTTCGTGAATCACTGCTTTAAGAGGCATTCCATAGACCTGCATAATTTCATAAAACCGATAAATCAGCGGGTCTACCGGAACTGTGGCATCTAAGGAACCTTTGAGAGTCGGTTCTGATAAAAACTGAGCCATCTCGCCATCGAGTCCCAAAGCAGACACAATTTTTTGTGCTTCCTCTGCCGATGCACTTGCTTGACGGTAAATCACCGCAGCAATCCAAACTTCATCGCGACCCAGCAATTTTTCTAAATCTGCAAAACTAATTCCCTGAGCTTTTTTGGCCGCCAAAAGTTTTTCGGTAATATTTGAAATTGGCATTAAATTTTCTCCTGTTCGCTGCGGTGGAAGATGTGAAATGTATCTCATATTTTTCATCTCTTGTCAATGGCAAATCCCGGAAATATGATAAATTGATAACTCGTCGCGACAGCAATAGCCAATCTCGTCATCCTCGACAACTGGCGATTGAGAGATCGGCGATCGCTTCCCTACAAAAATGGTACAGTTACCAGTACGTGTAATCAAAATTACATAGTCTCTGCTGCGCGATCGCCAGTACCCAGGGTGGGTCTGGTACCCGGTCGCACCGGCAAAACCCCTTTACCGCTAACAAGTGACCACTGAAAAAAATATGGAGATTAACACCCAAGATTACAGCATCCTGTACGATAGCGCTACTGATACAGTGACCTGCTGTGGCTCTTTCCGGCTCAGCCAAATGGAAGAATACGCCCCGATCGTACAGTTGCTCAATGATGTGGCTGACGGCGAGCAGAAGACCATTACTCTCGATTTGCGAAAACTAGAATTTTTAAATAGTTCAGGGATTAATATTATATCAAAATTTGTGATCAAAGTCCGACAGCAAAAAAGTATTCAGATCGCAGTCAAAGGCTCCAAGGAAATACCGTGGCAGGGAAAGTCCCTCAAAAACTTGCAGCGACTGATGCCTTCCTTGCGATTGGAATTGGAATAGTTAATCCTTTAAGGTAAACTTGAGCTCAAAGCTAAGTCGGGGAAGCATAACTAGGGATTTGTAATACAGGAAAATAAGTCATAGTTAAGTTAGCAGCCAACGCTCAAACACTGCGGAACTGACTACCTACAAGTTACCAATTTTCAATTGCTATGCAGGAAGAACCATCGAAAGAACAGCTAATTTTGGAAGTTCAGGCTCTGCGTGCAGAACTGGAAAACTTGAAACGCGAAAAAGCCGATCTAGAAATTTTGCTGGAGACGACAACGGAACACTCCGATACCATAGAAGCTGACTTGCTATCAAAAGCTGAGTTGGCCGTGCGCTCCAGCGAAGAGCAGTTTCGGGCGATCGCCTCAGCAACTCCCGTTCCTGTACTGGTTTCTCGCCTCTGTGACGGTTTAATTCTGTATGCAAACGCTCAAATGGCTGCTCTCCTGGATACACCCTTAGCAGAATTGATCGGATGCTATACCCCAGACTTTTACTTCGATCCCGCAGAACGCTCAAAGGTACTCGAAATCCTGGCCAAAGATGGACACATCAAAAATTACGAACTGCACTGCAAAAAGGCAGATGGTAGCAGTTTCTGGGCCATCATTTCCGTTCAGTCCCTGTTGTTCAATGGTCAGCCCACAGCGTTGTGTGCGTTGTACGACCTTACCCAGCGCAAGGAAGCAGAACAAGCACTCCAAGAGAGCGAACAACGACTGCGCCGCCAAAGTCTAGCCCTGTTGCAGCTAGGTAGGCAGAGGACGATCAACAACGGGGCGCTGAATTTGGGAGTTCGAGAAATTACCGAGGCGGCAGCGCGCACTTTGGATGTGGAAAAAGTGAGCGTTTGGCTCTACAATCATGTCAGATTTGGAACTCGCTACGCCACAGATACTCAGGCAAATTTGGCTGCTAGAGCGATCGCCCACAACCAAAGTCTGGTCATCAATCGAGAGGCGATCGAGCTTCCAGCAGAGCATCAGGTCTATCATTCTAAGTTGACAACCCAAAACCTCAAATTAGTTTGTCTCGATTTGTACGATCGGACCAGTAAAAGCCATTTGAATCGTACAAAAAACCATATAAAAGTTTTAAAATTAGATGGAGAAGGCGATGTGGGCAGCGAAAACAGTCCATCCTCCCCTCCTTTAAACTCGCCATTGACAACTCAAAATCCTGTAACAACAGATCTATACAAGTTATCTTTAGAAACAGAACATACCCCACTCCTTGGCCAGGAAAGCGCTCCAAATTCATCCATCTTAAATGTAGCCATTAGGCTCGGCGGCCAGATCGTCGGCATCCTGTCTCTCGAACATCTCGGAGCACCCCGCCAATGGGCCTTGGAAGAACGAACCTTCGCCGATTCTTTGGCAAATTTAGTCGCACTGGCGATCGAAGGATTTGAACGCCAGCGAGCCCAAGAAGCACTCTCCAAAGCCAAGTCGGAACTAGAAATCACTGTCGAGCAACGCACTGCTCAACTCACCGCCTCCAATAAACTCCTCCGCATCGAAATTGCCGAGCGCAAAAGAGCCGAAATAGCTTTACAAGAAGCATTACACAAAGCCGAAGCAGCTTCCAGAGCTAAAAGCACTTTTTTAGCTAACATGAGCCACGAACTGCGGACACCCCTCAACGCCATTATCGGTTACAGCGAAATCCTAGAAGAAGAAGCACTAGAAGCAGGGTTCGAGGACTTAATTCCCGACACTCAAAAAATTCAGACCGCAGGCAAACATTTACTCACTTTAATTAATGATATTCTTGACCTTTCTAAGATAGAAGCTGGCAGAATGGAGCTTTATTTAGAAGATTTTCATCTAGGTAATTTAGTAGAAGAAGTCGTAGCAACTTTGTACCCTTTGGTTGAAAAGAATCGCAATCAATTACAAGTTTGTTGCTCTCCTGATTTCGGAGTAATGTATGCTGACTTGACTAAAGTGCGGCAAATTTTGTTAAATTTACTCTCCAATGCCCTCAAGTTTACCCAAGAGGGAACCGTAGTCATCAGTGCAACTCGCGAATTAACAGACGGGACTGAATGGATTTATTTGCGGGTAGCAGATACCGGCATTGGAATGTCTCCTCAACAACAGGAGGGTTTATTTGAACCTTTTATTCAAGGAGATGCTTCTACCACTCGTAAGTATGGAGGAACTGGTTTAGGATTGGCAATTAGCCGTCTGTTTTGCCAGATGATGGGAGGTGATATCACCATTGAAAGTGAGTTAGGTGTAGGCTCAACTTTTACTGTGCAATTGAAAGCAAAGGTTGAGGCTAGTTGTTAGTTATTGGTTATTGGTTATTGGTTGTTGGTTATTGGTTATTTGTGATTCAGATCGCAATTAACCATGTCATAGATCACAAAGTAGTGTGTTTCACCAGCCTAGAATGCTTTTATTATCAGGCAATTACGGTACGTTAATATCAATCAAGCTTCAAGCTGCGTGAAAATCGTGATTATTTAGGAGTGCATCAAGATGATTACACCTTCCAATCAACCTCTAAAAACTAACCCTTTTAACACTTATCGCGATCCAGTTACAGGTAAGTGGACTGTAGTGCAAACTGTTGAAAATCACACCCAAACAGACTCAAATTTTCCACCAAAAGTGGTGGGTAAAAATGAAATCAAACTAGAAAGGATTCCCAGTGCTTCCCCATCGGCATTGCTGACCCCAAAAAACTTTTCTTTCCCCTTGTCTGTCGTCCAACACCAACGCAAAAGATCTGCTCATCTTAAATCATTATCCCATTGAATAATCAATAAAAATCCAAGTTTATCGGCATAAGTACCTGTTTTCTTAACCAAAAAACCGTTGACTTATTGCCGATAGAAACGGATTTTATATACCTAGCTCAAAAGCATTTGCTTCAGAGCAAAAATCAAAAAATAGCAGAAGTTGTCAAAAAGTGATATAATTCAACACATATTCTTTAGCCCCCGCTGTCTTGATAACTATTCATGAAGGATTCGTTAAATCGCTTCTTACAAGTTGTATGGAAAGGCCGACCCATTCGCCAGCGGGGAACAGTCATCGTAGCTATCCCCGTAATTTGTCTGTTTGCTTCGCTGATAGTCATAGCAGGACTGCGAAACAGAGCGATACAAACAAGAAAGGAACTAGATAGCAATAAGGAAATGCTTCAGCAAACAAACCGTTTGTTAAAAACAGTGGTGGATGCGGAAACTGGTCTTCGAGGTTATGGGCTAACCAAGCGGCGGGTCTTTTTAGCACCATATTTTGAAGCAAAGAAAAATTTGTCAGAACAACTTTCTCAACTCAAGACTCTTACTAAAAAAAATCAGATTCAAAGTCGGCAAGTTGCCGAAATTAAAAAAATTACGGAAGAGCAAATAATCTTTTTGGAACAGACTCTAAAAAAGATTGACAATTCAGACATAAAAATCCAGTCACCCCAAATCACTCAGGCATTCACTGAAGGCAAATTCAAGATGGATAGGCTGCGGGACAAAATTGATGCCTTTACAGACGCAGGTGAAGCCTACAAGAACGTTCTAGAGCCACAAATGCAGCAGTGGGTGAGTCTAACTAATTACGTCCAATTTACGGCTTTAGTGGTGGGCTGTTTGGGTGCCGCAGCTTCTTGGTATTTATTTGATAGTTTAGAGAAAGAATTGAACCAGCGGGAAGTGAGTTTGCAAGAGAGTAAAACTCGCATTCAAGCTGTAGTCGATCATGCAGCGGACGGCATTATTACTTTGGACGAATTCGGCACTATTGAGTCTTTTAATGCTGCTGCTGAACGGATTTTTGGCTGGAGTGCCGATCGCATAATTGGCTCAAATCTCCGAAAACTGCTTGCCAAACCTCTACCAAACAAAAGCGTTGGCGATTATTCCATTGAATATTTTTTGCTAAATCCTGGTACTAAACTAAATGTTTATCAGCAAGAAACAACCGGAATTCGCCTGGATGGAAAAATTTTTCCAATGGAAGTGGCAATCAGCGAAATGCCTTTGAAAAATCAACGTTTGTTTATTGCAATTTGTCGCGATTTTGGACAACGAAAACAAGCTGAAGAAACTCTACGCAAGCAAGCACAAATGCTTGATTTAGCCAACGATACGATCGCCTTATTGGACTTGAACGGCAAAATCTCTTATTGGAACTATGGGGCGAAGCGACTCTACGGGTGGCCCAATTCCGAAGCAACGGGAAAAAATATTCATGAACTTTTGCAAACAGAATGGACTCAGCCCTTTGAGGCAATTCAAGAGGAGTTTTTATCTACAGGAGATTGGCAAGGTGAACTGGTGCGTAGTAAGCGAGATGGCACAAAAATCACCGTAGCAAGTCGCTGGACTTTGCAACGGGACGAAGAAGGCGAACCCCAGGCTATTTTAGAAATTAGCAACGATATTAGCGATCGCAAATTGTCCGAAATTGCCGCTTCCGAAAGTGCCGAACGGTTTCGCGCCACCTTCGAGCAAGCCGCCGTTGGGATGGCCCAAGCAAATCTCGAAGGCAAATTGCTGTTAGTCAATCAAAAACTCTGCGAAATTTTGGGTTACAGTCGAGCCGAACTGATCGAGAAAAAATTTCAAGAAATTACTTTCCCCGAAGATTTGGAACCAGAACTGCATCATTTGCAACGGTTATTAGCAGGAGAAATTGAAACTTACTCTATGGAAAAGCGCTATATCCGCAAAAATGGAGATTTGATCTGGGCAAACTTGAGTGTTTCCCTGCTGCAAGAACAAAATGGCAATAAATATTTAATGGGTGCTGTAGAAAATATTATGGCACGCAAACAAGCTGAGGAATTTTCGCGCTTACAAAAACAAGAATTGAGGTGGATGGCCGACAGCCTAGCTAAACTCAGCCATAATTTAAGAAAGCAGAATGAAGAACTAGAGCAGTTTGCCTATGTAGTTTCTCACGATTTGAAAGCGCCACTGCGGGCGATCGCCAATCTCAGCAGTTGGATAGAAGAAGACCTCAGCGAGTCCATGACAGAGGATACTCTACACCAAATGAACCTACTGCGCGGCAGAGTCCACAGAATGGAAGGTTTGATTGAAGGACTGCTGCAATATTCCCGCGTCGGACGGATGCAAGTGGCTTCCGAAACAGTAAAAGTAGATAAGTTATTAGCAGAAATAATTGATTCCCTAGCACCCCCACCGCAATTTGTGGTGGAAGTCCAACCAGGAATGCCAACTTTTGTAGCAGAAAGACTGCTCTTACAACAAGTTTTTTCTAATTTAATTAGCAACGCCATCAAACATCACAGAAGTCCCACCGGTCACATCACCATCTCTGTGGAAGACATCGGTGATTTTTATAAATTTGCTGTAGCAGATGACGGGCCGGGAATTGCTGCTCAGTATCACGAGAAAGTTTTTGTAATTTTTCAAACTTTGGAAGCTCGCGATCGAGTAGAAAATACTGGTATTGGTCTGTCCCTGGTTAAGAAAATTGTGGAAAATCAAGGTGGAATTATTTTTTTAGAATCCGCAGAAGGTGAAGGGGCAACCTTTCGCTTTACTTGGCCAAAGCAGCCTATTAAGTAGAAGAAAGAAGTCATATCAAATCCGTTCCTATCATCCTATATTTATAGCTCTCATCCCAAATCCTAGTTGAAAACTCTCATCTCAAGAGAGGGGGAGAGGCAGGGCTGTTTCATTCTCACCAAAAAAAGGGTTTTGTAGGGGTAGCGCCCCCGTGCCTACCCCCCCACCGACCATTTTCCGTCATTTCAGAGATTGGGGCAGCCACGGGGGGCAGCCCCTACAAGAGAATGAAACCGCCCTGGGGAGAGTGGGGGTTGTCTAGTATTTGTATAGCAGATAGTTTCTTTAATTCATAACGGGTGTACAGCGTCCGTGGGATGCTCTCAAGAGGACTAATGAGTTGAAAAGTGTTTTTCTCAGTCCTCAGAGCGAGGACTTTCGCTTGGAGACAGGGAATTCATTCCCTGTCGGACTATTGGTTTGACGTTAAGTTGACACCAATGTGCTTGCCCATGCCCCATGCCCCATGCCCAATCCCCAATTCTCAATTCCCCATCCCCAATTCCCATGACTTTGGGCAATATCAGTCTACAATTTGTAACGTTGAGCCTTATTGAAGTGCAGGAGCGAAGCTGGCTTGGATAACGCGAGTCTATCGAGAAAAACCCCGCAAGCATCAGAGCTTGGGATTGACGAAATTCCAGAAGCAGTACGAGACCATCCATATATTGAAGTCAAGCCTAGTCAGTCCAGAAAAAAAGGGCTGATTTGGAAACTGCTAGGGTTGGGCGTAGTCGCCTTTGGGGTCAGCATTTGGCTGCACCTCAACTTTAATTTTTTCCCAGACACCAGTAGGGTAGAACAAAGTCAAAAAATCCCAGTATCGGCAAGTTCCCCCTCACCCACAAGTCCCGTTGCTAACTCAAAAAGCAGTACGGCCACACCGGACAAACTACTGGGACATTTACCTTATCAAGAAGCACCAGCCTCTGACTTGGTAGCCGTCACCGGAGACGGTGGGATCAAACTCCGCAAAGCCGCAGCCGCCAAATATCAAGAAATGGCAAACGCGGCGGCGGCCCAAGGCATATATTTTGCTCCGATATCCGGTTTTCGTTCCCTGGAAGACCAACAACACGTATTTTTTGACGTAAAAGCTGAACGCAAGCAAGATGTTAGCAAGCGGGCGGAAGTTAGCGCTCCTCCAGGATATAGCGAACATCATACCGGTTACGCGATCGACCTAGGAGACGGCAGTGTCCCCTCAGCAAACCTCAGTACCAGCTTTGAAGATACCCCAGCATTCAAGTGGCTAGAAGCTAACGCTACTTCCTTCAGCTTTGAAATGTCCTTCCCCAAAAACAATCGCCAAAAAGTCAGTTACGAACCTTGGCACTGGCGGTTTGTCGGGGACAAGCAAAGCCTCGAAACTTTCTACAAGGCTCATTCGCTTCCTTGACAACTCCAGAGTTTTCCGAGAAACTGGTATTTTTCCTTTAGTCATGTTAATTACCGCATCGGGCCCAATTTGTGATTGCAATTTATCCAGGCAGCTTTGACCCGATTACTTTGGGTCACGTAGATATCATCGAGCGAGGCTGTAAACTGTTCGATCGAGTAATCGTGACCATAGTCCGAAATCCCAGCAAAGTCCCTCTATTCACCGTAGAAGAACGGATAGAACAGATTCGGCGCTCTACCCAACACTTGCCAAACGTAGAAGTAGATAGTTTTGAGGGTTTGACAGTAAACTATGCTAAAATCCGACAAGCCAAAGTGCTGCTACGGGGGCTGCGAGTATTAACAGACTTTGAAATGGAACTCCAGATGGCCCACACCAATAAAACCCTGTTGGGTGAAATTGAAACAGTCTTTTTGGCCACTTCTAATGCCTACAGCTTTTTAAGTAGTAGTGTAGTGAAAGAAATAGCCAAGTTTGGTGGCTCCGTAGATCATCTTGTTCCGAAACACGTCGCCCTAGATATTTACCAATGTTACGCCAGCAGGAACCAACTCGTATCGAACCCAACAGCACCGGACGCACCACTGAGAACGAACCACCTCAGCACCCAGCCGCCTTCGGAGACGACAGCAGAACCGCAGGAGTAGACATCCAGCGGGAATTGAATCGGCTTGAGGAAATTGTTCTCGACAGTCCGCGTATCCCCATGACCAGACGTACTCTGGTGGATGAAGAACAGTTACTTGACCAGCTAGATTTGGTGAGGCTCAATTTGCCCATCGCCTTTCAGGAAGCCGAGTTGATTATCCGCCACAAGGATGACTTGCTGCAAGAGGCTGAACTCTATGCTCAAGAAGTTATAGAAGCGGCAGAACAGCGAGCGGCAGAGCTTTTAAACGATATGGGCCTGATCCAGCAGGCGAAGGTGGAAGCGGATCAGTTGCGACAACAGGTATTGCTTGACTGTGAAGCAATTCAGCAAGCAACCCTGGCGGAAGTTGAACAAATTCGCTATCAAGCTCAAGAAGAATTGGCAGAAATGAGAGCGAGGGTGATGGCAGAATGCGAGGAAATTCAAAACGGAGCCGACGACTACGCGGATCAAGTTCTCGATGATATTGAGCGTAAGCTCAGCGATGCGCTGCGTGTGGTTCGCAATGGCCGCCAGCAGTTGGATAATGTTTCTGGCTCTTGAATTTATAATCCCAAGGAATGTAATTCTTGGTGGAACAGGCTTTCCTGCCTGTTCTTGATGATAAGTAAGGGCAGTTTGTTGGTTAGCGAACCTCTTCATAAAATTGTTTTAAATACTTCCCAGAAACTCCAAAACCCCACAAAAAACCAATCGCAAGATAGATAAAAATTGCTTTAAATTCCCCCCAAGATTCAACTCGGCGATCGCTACTTTCGACTATCCTATTTACTAACTTAATTTTACCTAGTCTGACTAATTTTAAACACAAATCTGCTTCCTCCATAATTGGTAGTTCTGCATCAAAACCATCGCATTCTAAAAAATCTGTACGACGGCAAAAAATAACTTGATCCCCAAAGATTAACCGCAATCCTTTGATAAATAAATGAGGGCGAAATAATAACGGGGCATAGTAAGTTTTCAGGTAATTATGTAGCGAAAAACCCCATCTTGTTTGTTGGGAACCCGACATCAGAGAGATAAATCCGCCACCGACTATTTGACTGTCAAACAGGGTTTTCTGGATGACGGCTACCATGTCATCGGGTACTAAAGTATCAGCGTGGAGAAAGCACAGAATGTCACCAGTGGCGGTTTGTGCACCTAGGTTCATTTGGACGGAACGTCGGGGTATATTGCTAGAAATAACCTGGGTTTGGCAGGAAAGGGCGATCGCCACTGTTTCATCTTGACTACCACCATCTACCACCAACACCTCCCAAGCAGCAGGATTGAGAATGCTGAGTTGACCCAGGGTACGTTCCAGACAAGTCGCTTCATTCAGAGTGGGGATAATAATAGAAACGCGATTCATCGGGTTGAAATTCATGGGAAAACTATTATAATCATAAATTGTGGCGATGTAAACTCTTCTAAGTAGGAAACAACCAGTGGTAAAAACTGAAGTCAAAAATGATTTAGAATTTTATGATGAAAACGCCGATAATTGGTGGGACGAAAAATCTAAAATCTACGCTCTTTACCATCTCAACAAACCCAGATTTGAGTTTTTCGATAGACACGCGACAAATTGGCAGGGACTAAAAACCTTAGATGTCGGTTGTGGTGGCGGTTTTTCCTGCGAGTTTATGGCAGAGAGAGGCGCTATCGTTTCGGGAATAGACCAATCTGAGAAATGCGTTCAAGCCGCCAAAAATCATGCAGTGATTAGCGGTTTCGAGATTGACTACAGACAAGGTTTTGCCGAAAATATGCCCTACGATGATAATACCTTTGATGTGGTAATTTGTGTTGATGTTCTAGAACACGTTGCCGATTATAAACAAGTTGTCTCCGAAGTTCACAGAATTCTGAAGCCTGGGGGATTGTTCTTTTTTGATACGATTAATCGAACTTTTTCGTCACAAGTTGTAATGATTGGGCTGATGGAAAATATCTTGGGTGAAATTAGGAAGGGCGTTCACGATTGGGACAAGTTTATTACGCCGGAAGAACTGTCTGTGGTGATGGGTAATACTGGTTTTGGCAATATCGAAATTAAAGGTTTTGATATGTTTGGCAAAATTGGTGCTCTTTTAGCTGAGATGAATGGTTTTTGGGGAAATTTGATGGGCGGAAAGCAGCTATTTCCAGATTCTGGTGTGATGAAACAAGCATCTCAAACATTAATGTCTAATTTCGGTAATTATGTTGATTACAAAAAGTCTGGGTTGTTTAAAATCCAAATTAATGAGGATACTTCGATTATGTATGTTGGGGTGGGGATGAAGAATAATTAGTCATTAGTCATTAGTCATTAGTCATTTGCGGTTCCCTGAGCGGAGTCGAAGGGTTATTTGCGGTTCCCTGAGCGGAGTCGAAGGGTTATTTGCGGTTCCCTGAGCGGAGTCGAAGGGTTATTTGCGGTGCCCTGAGCGGAGTCGAAGGGTTATTTGCGGTTCCCTGAACCCTTCGACCCTTCGACTCCGCTCAGGGCACCGCTCCGCTCAGGGAGCAATAACCAAAGCGCCTTGGCGACTGCTATAACTGAAAATTATTAGCAAGTATTCTGCGGTGGGTGCGATCGCGCCCATCGCACTTTTTCTGCCCAAAATTACCACCCACCAACACTATACACGGTCACTGAGCGTAGTCGAAGTGTCCAGATAGGCTTGGCTTGGCGACTACTTGTAAAACCAGATACTTAGCTTATTGTAACAAAACTTAATGTTATGCTTTTGACAATTTATCGAGATTATATGGTAGCTTATTGATTATAAATCGCAATAACTACCGGAAGTTAATAGTACCTGGAGGTCAATCATCGTGACAGCAACAGCAGCAATGGTGTCCTTGTTTGCCGATCGCACCTGCGACACACAAGCCCCGTACAGCCAAAAACTGATGAATTTGTACCCAAATTCAGAAATACCCGACCTCGATAATTCTCAAGATGTCAGCATCGCCGTCTTAGAAGGGCTGGGAAATCTCATGGTGGGCGATCGGACAGTTACTTTACAACCGGGAGTATTTGTGTTTGTACCCGCCGGCATTCCGCGCACCTTAAAAGTAGCAACGACGCTGAATTTGTTACTAATTAACTGCGAAGCAGACCCCGATCTGAGCGAGTCGGCTTGGTTAATGAATTTTCAACTTTAAGCAGATGAAAAAACAGTGTCCTTGCTGTCTTGATTCCCTGATTTCTCAGGTTCACCGCAATCGCATCTACTGTTTTTGTCTCAATTGCAGGCAGGAAATGCCAAATCCTGATGCAAAAAAAATAAATCTTAAACTCAGGCAACTTTCACCTTCGGAGTAACAATGTCGAAATCAATTGGTCTTTTTTACGGAACCACAACTGGTAAAACTGAGTCTGTCGCTGACATGATTCGGGATGAATTTGGCGGTAGTATCGTGACTTTGCACGATATCGGCAATACTGACAGCGATGATTTTGCTGAATACGAATGTTTGATTATCGCTTGTCCTACCTGGAACATCGGCGAACTCCAAAGCGACTGGGAAGGATTTTTGCCAGAAATCGAAAATATTGATTTTAGTGGCAAGAAAGTAGCTTATTTGGGAACTGGCGACCAAGAGGGCTACCCGGATAATTTTATGGATGCAATGGGGATTTTGGCTGAGAAAATCACGGAACAGGGTGGCGAAACTGTTGGCTATTGGCCGGTAGACGGCTATGATTTTAATGAATCTAAGGCCGTGGTTGATGGCAAATTTTTCGGTTTGGCGATCGATGAAGACAACCAATCTGAGATGACGGAAGCGCGGGTTAAATCTTGGGTATCTCAACTCAAGAAAGAATTTGGGATCTAGCTAGCATTTTACTTGTTCCCAGGCTGTGCCTGGTAACGCAGATCCGGAGGCTCTGCCTCCAATTTTACTCCGCGAGGCAGAGCCTCTAGATATCGGTTCCTAGGCAGAGCCTGGGAACCAGTTATTCTGAATAACTTTATTTCCAGCTTAAAATTGATGAGATTTACTTCAGATGATGTGCTGTGGCTAAGTGCCAGTCCAAGTTTGCAATTATTCGATCGCTCTCTGCTTAACTACTTAAATCAGTCAGTACCAATCCAAATATGGGAATACGAACAAACTGAAGATGAAGGTTGTTCTTTAGATGTCGCTGTTGAGCTACTACATCACTATTTAAAATCGCGCGATCGCCCAATTCATCTAATCGGTCACAGTACGAGTGGACTAATTGGTTTAATGTATGCGCGCCGCTATCCTCACAAAGTAAGCTCTTTGGGACTCTTAGCTGTCGGCTTACCATCTAATATTAATTGGCAAGCTCACTACTATACACATCTTTCGGCTTTTACCTGGAGCAGCGAACAAGTTTTAACGCAAATGGTAAAGGATATGTTGGGAGAACAGAATCAGTATATCAATCAAAGATTTGTATCGTATTTTGAAGAAGATTTAGCACTTTCGCCTTGTCCTCACTCCTTATTCACGATGAGTAATTTCCGTGATGAGGGTGTAGAAGTACCTTTGTTGTTATGCAGTAGCAAGACAGATTTTGTCGTATCTCCCATGCTCATGCGCCGCTGGTCGAAATTTCTTAAAAAAAGCGATCGGCTTTGGGAATGTAAAGACGGTAGGCATTTTTTCCATCACTTCTATCCAGAACAAGTCGGGGAAGAAATACTTAATTTTTGGCTATCTATACACAGCCGCCAACCGATTTTAGATTTGAAGTTCTAAATTTGCGATCGCCACTATTGACATCTATAACTAACAAATTTTGGCTACTAAAAGCAGTCTACTCGCCAGGCTGCCCAAATTAATTACAGCGTAAATTCTTTATATATCAAAGATTTGTAGGACTAGCAGCTCGTCGGAATGAAAATTTACGGTTAATGTATTATGATATCTTAATGAGTTTTATTTTTAATAATGATTTATGAACAATCTAAAAAGTGTGATGGCTAGGCCCCGGCTTGCGCCTACGAAGGTAACAACAGCTCAATCAAGATTCCGCCGTTTTCGAGTACCGCTGAGCCTCAAAATTATCGTGCCGTTTCTAAGTGTATCGGTCACTCTATTGTTATTAGTGATACATACAGTCAAAATTGGATTTGCCAACACTCTCGAAAAAGGAGTGCGCGATCAAGTTGAAAACCAAGCAGCTTTAGCCGTGCGAGACTTCAAAAGTCGATCGACTCAATTGACAAAGCAAGCCAAATTGTTATCAGAAGAACCAGAAGTTATTCGTGCAGTAGAACAAAAAGACACAGACATCTTGCGTCAAGATATATTATCTCTACAAACCACTTTTAAATTGGATTTAGTCGAAGTAGTAAACGCGCAAGGTGGCATAGTAGCAGAGTTGCGAGAAGATTGGCTCACAGGGGAAAACTTGAGCAATAGCGCAGCGATAAATTCAGCACTTAAAGGCTTAGAAAAGTCAAATTTCGTCAGCATTGACGGCAAACCACAAGCATTGCTAGTAGGATTTGCACCGATTAGAAGCAGTAATAGGATAATTGGCGCTGTACTAATGGGTTATTTAGTGACAGACGAACAATTGCAGCAAATCAGCATTGATACTAACAATGTGAATTACTTTGCCATCTTCAAATCCGGCGAATTAATTGCCACTAATTTTCCCGAAATTCGCTCTAAATCTTGGCAAGCACCTGCACAACAAACATCAACTACTAAAATCGATATTGAGCACCAATCTTACATCATGCAAACGGTAGAAATGTCGGAGATAAGCGACAGCATAACCCTAGCAGTGTTTAACCCAACAGCGGCAATGCAGCAAACGCAATTAACTTTATCTAATAGGCTAGATAGTTTCTTTTGGGGAGGAGTAATTTTAGCCACTATTGTTGGTGGTGTAGTTAGCCGAATCATCGGAAAACCAATTATAGATTTAACTCAAAATGTGAATTGGATGGCAAGCAATGAATACTTTTCTGGTAAAGTACCCATTCCTTCTGGCTATGAATTAGGTCAACTTGCTGAAGCTTTTAACTTTATGATAGAACAAGTAGAAAAGCGCGATAGTGAACTCAACCTACAGTTGCACCAACTTAGACAAACGCTTCATGATTTAAAAAATGCCCAATCTCAGCTAATTCAAGCCGAAAAAATGTCCGGTTTAGGATTAATGATGGCCGGTATCGCTCACGAAATTAACAACCCAGTCAACTTTATTTATGGCAATCTTTGTCACGCCAACCAATATACCAAAGATTTGCTCAGACTTATAGAGCTTTACCAGCAAGAATATCCGACTGCAAGTGCAGAGATTCAAGACTGCATAGCAGAAATTGAACTCGATTTTTTATCAGAAGATTTGTCAAAGTTACTATCTTCTATGAAAATGGGAACTGAGCGAATTCAGCAAATTGTTTTATCGCTGCGGAACTTCTCTAGGTTAGATGAAGCTGAAATGAAACCAGTCGATATCCATGAAGGAATTGATAGCACTCTATTAATTTTAAACAGCAAAATCAAAACTGCCATTAAAGTCATTAAAAAATATGGAAAACTGCCTTTAGTAGAGTGCTATCCATCGCAGTTAAACCAGGTATTTATGAATATCACAGCCAATGCTGCTGATGCACTGCTGAGCAATCCAAATCTGCGAAACAAGGAGATTGAAATTATCACAGAAATAGCCGGAGTAGATCGAGTGGTGGTGAAGATTAGAGATAACGGTACTGGGATTGACCCGGATGTGATTAATAAATTATTTGATCCATTTTTCACGACTAAACCTGTGGGAAAAGGGACTGGTTTAGGGCTGTCGATTTCCTACCAAATTATCGAGAAGCATCAGGGGAAAATCGAAGTGACTTCGGAACTAGGTGAGGGAGCAGAGTTTGCAATTTATTTGCCTGTTAAATCCCGCATCAGAGAAGCTGCTTGTCTGTGTGGGAGTTAATCGGGCTTCATGAATTTAATATCAGTTGGTGCATCCATATTTTTAAATTTTTAAGTTTGATTAGAAGACACGGCAAGGGAGCATCCAATGAGTACAAATATATCCTCCAACATTGGGATGCACCCTATAACCATCGCCCGATTAATTGTAGGGAAACGGCACTACCCAAGGAGTGTCAACTTAAGGTCAAACCCAGTCAGAGAATGCTGCTTGACTATTAAGGCCAGATCCCCCCTAGCCCCCCGATCGAAGGGGGGGACAGGAGTCTTTTCTCTCGTCCCCCTTCGATCGGGGGATTTAGGGGGATCTGGACTTTGCCTAAAAGCTACATTTATATGGGTTTCAGGCTTAAGTTAGCACCAATGGGCACTGCCGTTTCCTGACTATGGGTAATATCTATTCCGATGCCACGGGATTTGGTATTACTTAGAACGAAATAATCGCATTCCATTTGCTGTCACAATTAAGGATGTTCCTGTATCTGCAAGCACTGCAACTGCTAACCCAACAAATCCAAAAGTTCCCAATAACAAAAACAGCGCTTTTGTTACTATCGAAAAAATCACATTCTGCTGAATTACAGATACAGTGCGGCGGCTCAAATCGACTGCATAGGCGAGTTTTCTTAAGTCGCTACCAACTAGCACTACATCGGCGGTTTCTAGTGCGATATCAATGCCGCCAACTGCAAAGCTGATATCGGCGGCTGCTAAAGCTGGGGCATCGTTTATGCCGTCGCCCACCATTCCGACAGTCCCGAATTTTCGTAATGCTTGAATTTCTTGCAGTTTGTCTTCCGGGAGCAGTTCTGCTTTATACTCAGATAAGTTGAGTTGTTCAGCTATCTGTGCTGCCACAAAAGTACGATCGCCCGTGAGCATTACCAATCGCTTCAGCCCCATCTGTTTGAGGGAATGTACCGCCTCCCCAGCTTCCAACCGCAAGCCGTCAGCCAAAGCAATGATGCCCAACAAACCGCGATTGCTGCCTACCAAAACAGGGGTTTGTCCTAGCTTTTCAATGTCATCTAAAAGAGATAATATTGATGCTGAAAGTGCAATATTTTGGTCGGCAAATAACCTGCGATTGCCTGCAAAATAGAGGTTGTTGCCAAACTTGCCACTAATTCCTTTACCGGGGTAAGCCGTAAAACTTTCAGGAGTTTCTAACTCAATTCCCTCTGCCTCAGCTTGGGCAACAATTGCCTTAGCTAAAGGATGTTCCGATCGCCTTTCCAAACAAGCTCCAATCAATAATACCGCATTTGCGCTCAACTCTCCCAGATCGTACACCTTTTTTACCGTAGGTTTGCCTTGGGTCAAAGTTCCGGTTTTATCAAAAGCAATACTCTGGAGTTTTCCAGCAGTTTCTAGGCCATTTCCACCCTTGAACAAAATGCCTTGACTGGTGGCTGCACCAATGGCGCTGACAATTGACACGGGAGTGGAAATTACTAAGGCGCAAGGACAGGCTATTACTAACATTACCAGGGATCTGTAAAACCAAACGTTAAAGGGCTGAGCAAAAATTAAGGGCCCAATTACAGTTAGGGCGATCGCACTTACAATCACAATAGGAGTATAAATCTCTGCAAACTTGTCCACCCACTGCTGAGTCGGGGCGCGGCTGGATTGTGCTGATTCGACTAAGTGAACAATTTTAGCAACCGTCGTATCGCTAGAAATGTGGGTGACTTGGACTTCCAAAAAGCCAGTTTGATTTAACGTTCCCGCAAAAACCCGATCGCCCTTTTGCTTATCTTCCGGGATAGATTCGCCCGTAATTGGCGATTGGTCGATCGCAGAATTGCCCGATACAACTATACCATCCAAAGCCACCTTTTGTCCGGGGCGAATTGTCAGAATTTCTCCTACTTGAATCTCCTCGACGCGCACCGTTACTTCATGATTATTGTCGCGCTTGACAGTTGCCGTCGGAGGTGTAATATCCATTAAACTAGCAATGGCGCTGCGAGTGCGACTGAAAGTGAAAGTTTGCAAAGTCGTTCCCAAACTAAATAAAAATACAACCAGCGCCCCTTCAAACCAATCGCCTAAAATCACCGCACCAATTACCGAAATTGTCATCAACAAATTCATGTCAGCCCGCCACAAGCGCAACTCCATCAGACCGGCGCGGGCGATCGCAAATCCGGCTACAATAATACCGATACCGTAAAAACCCCGCGACAGCCAAATTGGCAGTGCTAAATGCTGAGTTAACAATCCCAGAACTAATCCCAATCCTGCTAAAATTACAGCCTGTGCCCGGCGATTGCGAATCCAGAATTCCCAGTTAGTTGGATTTGTCTTTTGAGTTTTCTCGACAGTTGAATGCTGGTGATGATGAGGGTGTTCGTGTTCGTGGGAACAGCAGGAATCCTCTGATGGAGGTATTGTTGCGGTATGCTGTTCGATAGTGTAGCCCAAGGTTTTAATGCGATCGAAAATTGCCTTCTCGCTGACTTGTTGCGGGTCATAATTTAACCGCAAGCTTTCTGTTGCAAAAACTACATTGATATCGGTGATTCCCGGTAACTTTTGCAACCCTGCTTCTACGGTTTTGGCGCAGCTACCGCAATCCATGCCGCCAATTTTAGTTTGTAAGGTTTTGAGTGGAGAAGTTGCAGTCATAATCAGTATCCTATTGAGATTTTAGAATAATTATCACAATCATTGAACAGATATTCAGATGTTTAATAAAATCATATACTAATTTCACTAAAGTTGTCTAGTAAGCCCATTGCTAACAACTAAGACTGAAGCCCATAATAAATGTCGCTTTTATTCGAGTCTAGATCCCCCTCGCATCCCCCTTAAGAAGGGGGACTTTGATCGGAATCTTGTCCCCCCCTCCCACCAGGGGGGTTAGGGGGGATCTCCGGGTTTGATTAGTATTCTGTTTTTGAGGTGAGCTTACTTATCACTTAATGGCAAGTTGCAGAAACAGGCTCTTTTTCTGACACCGACTCACCAGAGTTTACCCATACATAAATCTCGGTTGCATCATCGGCGCAACTACCACACCCGCCGCACTTTTTGGCTTGTTCCATTTTTCTGATTCGCCCTTTACGAATTAGGCGATTTAGCATTCCGCGCAAAGCGTCACCATCCATGCGGAAGTGAATTTTTAGATCCGCAATGGAGGCTCTTTTGTTGTCAGCAATAAATTTTTGCAGTTCGCTTAAAATCATGGTTTTTCTGGTTTGGTTGACAGTTAAACGCAGTTATGGGTTAGCGGTTATATCAATTCTGGTTGTATCGGAATGATTAAACCACAGAGAACACAGAGCACACAGAGAAAGAGAAGAGAGAAATAGTAATTCCGATGTCAACGGATTTGATATTATCGGTTATTGGTTAGCTGCTAATAACCAATAACCCAAAATTAATAACAATTAACTACTAATTGCTTCGCGCCGTTTTGGTAGTTTGTCTCCAGCCATTTTTAATCCCGTAATAGTCACACCCATAGCTATTGTTAGTCCGACAATCCAAGCAAGAGACGATTGTGGATGCTGTGAAAATGTGGCGAGTTGATAGTAGCCAACTGCTGTGAAATAGGCGATGCCAGTAGTCCAAGAACCCGCGAATATTGTCCAACCTAAGTTAGTTTCGCGGTAAAGTGCAGCGGTGGCGGAGACGCAGGGAAAGTATAGCAATACAAACAGCAAATAGGCAAAAGCGGCTGCATTAGAACCGAACCGCTGGGACATTTGTCCGTAGGTGCTACCAGAGATGCCTTGCGCTTCTTCTGCTTGTTTTTGATCTGTAATATTGGCTGAACTTAAGCCGAGGGGATCGAAAAGTTGACCGGGGAGTTTTGCGAAATTATCTGGAATACTGACAAATGCTTTGCCGATGTTTCCCCAAAAGCTAAATTCTTCTTCTTTCTCAGGTGCGGAGCCTGCTGCTGATTTTTGTTCGTCTGCTAGTTGGGTGTATAGGGAATCTAAGGTTCCAACCATTACTTCTTTGGCAAATACTCCTGTTAGTAAACCGACGGTGGCTGGCCAGTTTTCTTGGCTGATTCCCATGGGGGTAAATACAGGTGTGACTGTGCGGCCGACGGCGCTCAAAATTGAGTCTTTGCTGTTTTCTTTGCCGAAGGAACCATCGGTGCCGACGGAGTTCATGAATCCTAGTATAATCACCATGATCACGATCGCAATTCCGGCTTTTCTGATAAACGCTTTGAGTCTATCCCAAGTACGCAGTAGCACTCCTTTGAGTTTGGGAATGTGATAGGGCGGCAGTTCCATCACAAAGGGCGCCGCTTCTCCTTGCAAAAGGGTATTTTTTAAAATGAGTCCGGTGAAAACTGCTGCTAAAATTCCGATTAGGTAAAGTCCCAATACCATATTTTGACCGCCGACTTGGAAGAATGCGCCACAAAATAGGGCGTAAACTGCTAATCGGGCGCTACAAGACATGAATGGATTCATCATAATCGTCATGGTGCGATCGCGCTTATTTTCCAAAGTCCGCGTCGCCATAATTCCGGGAATGTTGCAGCCGAAACCTACCATCATCGGTACAAAGGATTTACCGGGAAGTCCGACAAATCGCATTAATCTGTCCATCACAAAAGCGGCCCGCGCCATGTAGCCGGAGTCTTCTAAAACTGACAAACACAAAAACATCATCCCAATTTGAGGGATAAATGTAGATGTGGTTTGAACACCACCGCCAGCACCTTTTGCTAGGAGCCCAATTAACCATCCGGGCGTACTAATGCTGGCTAATAATTCACCGAAACCATCTACAAAAATCGTGCCAAAAAAGATATCAAAAAAATCGATAAACACGCCACCGACATTAATAGAAATCGTAAACATCAGGTACATTACCGCTAAGAATACCGGAATTCCTAGGAAACGGTTGAGAACAATTTGGTCTATTTGGTCGGAAACGCTGGTTTTGACTTCCCTAGAACATTCAGCGACACCTTGGGTTAAGTTGCGGATGAAGGTATAGCGGCTGTCGGCGATGATAATATCGAGGTCATCATCTAGGGTTTCATGGACTCGGCGACGGTGCGGAACTACTATTTTTTCGAGGTCTGTATTGGCGAGTTCCGGGGCGACTTCATCCTGGTATTCTAACAGTTTCAGGGCTGTCCAGCGGGCATCTACAGTGCGATTGGGACTGTATTTTTCGATGTGTGGTATGAGTTGGGCGATCGCATCTTCGATCGCAGCCGGATAAGCGACATAGGCAGATGGTACGATCGGCTTAGCCAGGGCCCGATTAATGGCATCCCGCAATAAAGGAACGCCCTGATTGGAAGCAGCACTCATCGGCACAACCGTACAGCCAAGACGTTCAGCAAGTTTGCTAACATTAATTCTGACATCCCGTTCCTTGGCAACATCCATCATATTCAGCGCCAAAATTGTCGGTACGCGCATCTCCAAGATTTGGGTAGTCAGATACAAATTTCGCTCTAAGTTAGAAGCATCAACAATATTAATAATGACATCCGCTTCACCAGATAGCAAATAATCTCGCGCCACCAATTCATCGAGTCCGGTATCTCCATCTTCGGCATCCAGAGAATAAACTCCAGGCAAATCAACAATGGTAATAGCTAAACCATCATCAGTATATTTTCCCTCTTTCCGTTCCACTGTTACTCCAGGCCAATTACCTACTCGCTGGTTAGCACCAGTCAAGGCATTAAACAAAGTAGTTTTGCCACAGTTAGGATTGCCTACCAATCCAATAATTTGCTTACTCATGATTTCACTTCTTCTACAAATAGACTTTTGGCTTCATCTTTGCGTAAACTGAGTTTGAAACCGCGCACCAGAATTTCTACGGGGTCTCCTAAAGGTGCGTGCCTAGTGATAGTAAATTCAGTCCCCGGTGTCAGCCCCATTGCTAACAATTTACCCTTATAACCTCTGGCTGTTTTCTCGTAGCCAATGACGCGGCCGATAGCACCAACAGCCAAATCCCCTAATTGTTTTTTATCGTTCATCAATTGTTGTAATACAGTCTAAATGTGAACAAATTAAACTCCTGAATCTAGCAACCCTTTCAAAATGTGCGAACAACTCTCTTTACTCTTCCTCTGCGCCCTCTGCGCCCTCTGCGGTTAATAAAAAAAATATTAGTCACAAATCAAATAGGATTGCTGTAGATACAATTTTTTTAGAGCTACCCAGAATTCCTACACATAATTTTCTGTGCCATACCAGCCCCCAAACCGATGCGGTTGTCACCAATTGCCACAATCACAGAACCACCAGAATTGCTGACGATTTGAACTTCGATAGCGGGGACCAATCCCATGCCAATCAGACGGCGCACAGTGCCTTCTGAGCCCTTGAGTTTGACAATCCGCAGTTTCTCGCCGACGCTAGCCATTGCTAGGGGGAATGATTTACCTTCGGGTACCCCAGGCTGAGTTTCTTTACTGCACTCTTCGCTTCCAGAGACTTCTGGTGTCTCGCTGTAAAAGGTGAAACCCTGGAATGGCCTGGGGTTTGACTCTTGCTTTTGTTGGCTGTAGTCTTCTGTGTTTTGTTTCATTGCCTTTGTGATATTGGTTTTAGCAGCAAGTTGTTGGGCTTCATGGCACTAAGAACTTGACATAGATTCTCAATATACTTGAAGCATCGCAATATTACGCATTTTGAGATTTCCCTTACAGTTAGAGATTTCGGACACTGAACTCGCCCAGAGACGGAATTTGGGCTGATTCTTGGGGCCTTGAGAGCTTAAATCTGTCTTGGGTTAGATGCTGCTCTGGGGTAAAATCCTGTGTATGCGACCATTTCTGCTGTTCATCATGTTATATGAAAAATAGTTTATTAGCAATTATTCTCAAATAAATTAACTTAAACAAGCATCCTCAGCCGCTATTTTTAGTAGGCTGGGAAAAATAATTCTCCATGGCGATCGAATTTTCATGGCCCGATCGCCGATCGCCTTACAATAGCGATCGAGCATATATACTTAACCCGCTCCCCCGTACAGATTAACCATCGATCGAGAATTATGCCAGCAAATTTCCTGCCAACATCCATCGCCCAGCTTACAGAATCCACATCCATAGCTTTAGCCCAAAACATTCAACAAACAGTCATTACAACCCCCCTCAGCCCGCAGCCAATTGCCACCACCTACGTCAAGCAAGGTACTGGAAACACACCGATTTTGCTAATTCACGGCTTCGACAGTTCGGTGTTTGAATACCGCCGTCTGTTGCCGCTGCTAGCCGAAAAAAATGAAACTTGGGCGGTGGATTTACTAGGTTTTGGCTTTACGGAAAGATTGGCTGGTTTGCCTTTTAGTGCAAAGGCGATCGGTACTCATCTCTACTATTTTTGGAAAACTCTAATTTCGCAGCCCGTCATCTTAATTGGTGCCTCAATGGGAGGTGCAGCAGCCATTGATTTCACGCTCAATCATCCTCAACTTGTCAAACAATTAATCTTAATAGACAGTGCAGGTTTTGCCATCACTTCTAATAATGGCAAATTTTTAATTCCACCTTTAGGATATTTGGCAACTTCATTTTTACGCAACCCTAAAATTCGCCAAAATATTAGCCTTAATGCTTATTTTGATAAAACCTTCGCTTCTGTCGATGCCCAAACTTGCGCCGCCCTACACCTAGAGATGCCCAATTGGAATCAAGCTTTAATTGCTTTTACCAAAAGCGGTGGTTACTGTGGTTTTGGGGAAAAATTGTCGCAGATTCAGCAGCAAACCCTGATTTTGTGGGGAAAACAAGACCGAATTTTGGGGACTGCGGATGCAGAAAAGTTTGCCAAGGCGATCGCCAATTCTGAACTAATTTGGATACCCGATTGCGGACACGTTCCCCACTTAGAAAAACCGCAGATTACCGCCCAACACATTTTAAAATTTATCGCTAATACATAATCTTTGGGGGATTTTTAGTGGGTGAGTCTGGCTTTTTAAGCTATTTGTTGGTTTCTATTATGGAACAGGCATATTGCCTGTTTTTTTTAATTAGATTTACCAAATTTTTCCTGTAAAAACTGCTGTGCAACTTCTCCAGCATCCTGCTGTTTTCCATCAACTAGGTAATTCATTTTCCGCATCTCTGCTTCTGATATTTTCCCGCCTAATTCTGCGAGGACCGATCGCAATTCTGGGTATTTTGTCAAGATTTGCGATCGCACCACAGGCACTGCCTCATAGGAAAGAAAATAATTCTTATCATCTTTGAGCACCACCAAACCGAAACTTTCAATCAAACCATCAGTAGTATTCCCAGCAATCACATCCACCTCTTTTTGTTGCAAAGCCTGCACCAACAAACCTAATAATAATTCCTTCGGTTCTTCCGCAAATTTAATCCCATAAGTTTTAGCCAATCCCGGAAATCCATCCTCTCTTTCTTTGAACTCTGGTCCAAAACCAGCCCGCAGTTTCGGTGAAACCTTTCCTAATTGCGAAATAGTTTGTAAATTAAATTTTTTCGCATCATCTCCCCGCATAATAATCGCAAAACTATTATTAAATCCCAGGGGTTCAATCCATTCTGCTTTAAACTGTTGCGGATACTCCTGTTTGATATAATTAAAGACTTGTTTGGAATCAGAAGTTGTCTTTTGTTTAAGAATATTGGTGTAAGCAGTACCCGTATATTCGACGTACAAATCAATTTTACCTGCGGCGAGGGATTGATGACAAAGGGAACCTCCCAGATTCAGTTCCCGTTCTACCTTAATATCAGTTTTAGCTTCGATACGGCGCGCTAAAATTTCGGCCAGAATGACTTGTTCAGAAAAATCTTTCGAGCAAATGACAACTTGTTTTTTGGAACTAGAGGTACATCCTGCTACAGCAAACAAGGAAAGCAGCAAGCAGGAGTAGAAAAAAAAATCGTTCTTAGATATTCTCATGAGTTTACTATGTTTTGAATTCTACAAGGGTTAATAGCCATAGCTAAAAATTAATCGGTAATAACCGAAATGAGCAATAAAGGTATCCTTTAACCTATGGTAGCAGAAAACGGACAGGTCAATGATAGGGCGATGGAGCAAGTGCGATCGCACATTACCAGATAGATTCAAGATTCAAAATAAATCCGGGGAGAACATCTTCACCGGATACACTGGCTCGATATTCCAGCATTTCAACTTCTTGATGGGGACGGTAAATTTCAACTTGTCGCGATTTGCGATTAATTAACCAACCCAAAATCGCACCATTATCTCGATACTCTTTCATCTTATCCTGAGTTTCTTTCAAACTATCGCTGGGAGAAAGTAACTCGACGACAAAATCAGGACAAATCGGGGGAAATTTCTGTTGTTGTTCGGGAGTTAGTGCATTCCAGGTTTCTAATTTTACCCAAGAAGCATCAGGCGCTCTATTTGCACCATTAGGAAGTTTGAAACCAGTTGAGGAATCAAACACTTTTCCCAATTTATGTTGCTGATTCCAAATCCAAATCTGTGCAGTTAATCCTGCATTGCTGCTTCCAGCTTCTCCTCCGGCTGGTGACATGATAATTAATTCTCCTTTGGCTGTGCGTTCCAATCTAATATTTTCATTCTCCTGACACAGTTGGAAAAACTGATCGTCTGTCAGCTTAATAATGGGGTTGAGGTTGAGAGTGAGGGTAGTCATAGGGGTATTTTATCGCGGGCTAAACGACCTTTATTGGCGATTGTAGCATCGAGTAAGGCTTGAGGGCGATCGCATTTCGTAATAGCTTTGTTTGTGCGGGCTTGGCGGGAGAAAAGGGTGATACCGATTTCATTTATTCTAGGGGAAATGAATATCACCATCCATAGGTTCTAATATTGTTAAAATTTATCCTATCAATTCCTATTTTTTGAAGATAAGATGCCTGGTCTATATTATAACAAAATAAGTTCTAGTAAAGCTTTGGCTAAATGGTAAACCACAGGAATTGACACAGCATTACCCAATTGATGTTTGGCTGTAGTTTCATTTTCAGTAATCTTGAACCATTCGGGAAATCCTTGCAATTTTGCGTAATCCTGTGCTGTTAAAGGTTGGAAGTTTTTCTTTTCATAAATTTCCCTAATAAATGTTTGCTTATATGCTAATGGTTCTTGACATTGAATCGAGATTGTTGCCACAAAGTCTCTAGTTCCAGTTGCAGTCAAAGTGGCGATCGCATCCGCATGAGGTAAGAAAATTTTAGAAATCCCGTTAATCCCTGAAGAAATTTTAGAGTTCACAAAATCATAGCCTTTCTCATCTACATTTCGCAAAATTTCCTTGTCAACTAAACTATCTATTTCTGCTTGTTGTAACTCAGGAATTAGTGTTGCTAACACTTTAAATTCTAAAGGATTACCGTCCTTTTCTCCATAAATATTTTTTCTACGATTTTTCATAATCGTTTGACAGATTAATTTTTCCCTGCTAGTTGTTTCGATTAAATCCCAAGAATGAATTGCAGTATGTCCATCTCTAATATCAGTAAATAAGAAAAAGTCATTTAATTCATCTAACTTTTGAAATCTGCCTCTAGAGCCGGGTATTTTGCCATCAAATAAAACGGTTGGTGAAAATTTTTGCTTCCGAAAATTGCTAGGCTGAATTCCTGGTATCACATCATAAAGCTTTATAACGCGCTCGATGGGTTTAGGAAATGTGAATCCCCAGCATTTTTCTATGTCATTCCTAATCCCAACAATAAACATTCTATCTCTATCTTGCGGTAATCCAAAATCATAGGAATTTAGGACTTCGTATTTGACAACATAACCAGATGATGTTAAATTATTAATTATGTATTTCAAGCTGTCTATATTTCTTGGTTCGGTCAAGCCTTTGACATTTTCAAATATAAAAGCTTTGGGACGATTAGCTTTGACTACCCTAAATACGTCTATCCATAACTGGCCTCTTGGGTCGTCCAAACCTTGCATTTTACCTGCGATCGACCAAGGCTGACAGGGAACACCACCCACTAATACATCTATCGGAAAAGGCAATTGATTTAGATTGGTAATATCTCCTAAATATACTTCATCTAAGTTGGCATCTTTAATAAAATTATCTCGATAAACTTGAATGGCTTTTTTATCAATTTCTGAATAGCCTAAGCATTTACAGCCTAATTCTTCCAGAGGAATTCTAAAGCCACCAATTCCAGCAAATAAGTCTACGAACGTTAATTGCGATCGGGCAGTTTTAATAGAATTTGGATTGAATAGTTCAAAGAATTCAAGTTGTTGAGCATACATAGTAGGGTTCATTTTATTTTTGTTTTGACTGAAATTATACATAAGATTATCGCACATCTATTGACTATTTTTTACGTGATGTTCGACATAAGAACGCAGCACAGAATTTTTACTTATAGAATAGCACAAAGGGCGATCGCCCTGCGAGAATACTCCTCAAAGTCAGATTATGGCGAAAACGGAGGGGCGAGTCAGTCACCAAGGGCTATAATGGTAAAAATAGAGAATAGTGGATATTAGCTATGCAGCAAATATTTGAGGCTATATTGAAGGGAAACCTTTTAGAATGGGCTAATGAGGTTCCAAGACAGGGCGATCGCCCTGTCAAAGTTTACGTTACTTTACAAGAAGAGCGATCGACTTTAAGTGCTGAGCTTCGCCGTCAGAGAATAGTTGAAATATTGGAAAAAATTGCAGCAAGTAATGTCTTTGCTGATATTAACGATCCGGTGGAATGGCAGCGAGAGTTGCGTCAAGATCGTCCACTTCCAGGTAGGGATGAATAATGCTGCTTGACAGTAATATTATTATCTACGCTTCCCAGCCAGAAAACCCGCAGATTAGGCAGTTTATTGGCGAACATGACATATTTGTATCAGCAATAAGTTACGTTGAAGTGCTGGGTTATCATCGGCTAACGGAAGAGTATAGATTGTACTTTGAGGAATTCTTTGGTGTGGTGGAGGTTTTACCAATTTCTAACGCTGTACTCGATCGCGCAGTGCTGTTGCGACAGATGAGGAGAATGACACTAGGGGATGCTATTATTGCGGCAACAGCTTTGGTATATGGCAGAACTTTAGTGACAAGAAATATAGGGGATTTTCGGTGGATTGCTGAACTCACACTGATTAACCCGTTTGAGGTTTAAGAAAGAGGGGCGATCGTACTTTGGGAAGATAAGGGCGATCGCCTGTGATTCTATTTCAACTACGCAAACATCGATCGACCTTTCGGTTGTGGAATAGGATGACCCACTGCGTTAGCCGTTTCTATCCACTCCTGCATCATAATCTCTAGATTTTGCAGTGCTTCTTGATAATTTTCGCCATCCGCAGCACATCCCGGCAATTCAGGTAGTTGGGCAATAAATGCCTGGTCTTCCTCACTCCAGTAAATGATTACTTCGTACTTCATTATTGTTCTTTATGTGATGTTCAACATAAGAGCGCAGCACAGCATTCATCAGAGATTGATAACCTTTTCCTTGACTTTTAAACCAATCTAATACATCGCGATCGACTCTTAAAGAAATAGCGTGTTTGGTCAGTGGTTTTACCTGTTTTGCTTGTGACCAGAAACTCGCATCTAATTCAGAAATATCAGATGTATCGATCGCAGATTCTGGAATGTTTTCTAATTCTTCAAGTCGTTTGGGCGAGATAGTCATATTCAAACGGCAGAAAATTGTATATACAAAACGTATCTACTTATAGAATAGCATAAAGGGCGATCGCATTCCTACTCATCTGCCTCCAATCCTGAAATGTAGGTGACATATGCGATCCAACAAGCGAACGCTAGCTTAATGTAACTCGATCTCAAAGTCCCTTGACACTATCAAATAGTTTGATATACCATTGGGTATGAGATGAACATCAAATGACAGGAGAGTATGAAAAAGAATCAAGATAGCATTTTTGATTTGTCCCCAAAAGAAGAAGCTGTACTCACATCAGTCTTTCACCGTGAACGTTACGGCCTGGAGATTATTGAGGCGGTGAAGGAGGCGAGTGGCGGGAAAATTAAACTCGGCTTTGGTTCTCTGTACCCAACCCTCCACAAGCTAGAGGAGAAAGGCTATTTAGAAGCACGCTGGGGTGATGAGACGCCGGAAGAAAGAGGAGGTGCGCGACGGAGGTACTACAGGATTACAGGGTTAGGTCAGAAAGTTCTAGCTGAAAAACAGCAATTTCTCAACGATCTGGCTGGGTGGGAACCAGCTTGGGGAGGGGTATAAGATGAACGAGAAAATGTTGTTAAGCAAAGACCAACTTATAATAGCCAGCATAGGTATCATCTCATTAATTTTCTTTAGCTTTATTATTGGTGATATGCTGGGTATAGTCTGCCTTTTCTCTAATCATACCCTAGCAAAGACGCTATTTGGCATATTTCTGTTTTTTCCTGCCACTTTCATATTTTTTGTGGGACTTCTTTTGATGTCTTATGGAGTTTTTCATTATCTTTGTGATGGTCGAGATACAGCGCCAGAAAAAGGCAGTAAAATGATTCTAAATTCCGTAGTTTCCATTTTTTTTCCTGGTATCTTCATTCTGGTGACTGATGTTATTTTTCTCAAAGTTCCATTTGGCATCCATCTGTTGTTTAGTTACTGCTTCTTACTGCTTTTGCTATTTGCAACGCAGGTTTACAGAGAATGGTCAGCCATACCAGAACAAGATGCGAAGGCTCGGTTCATTGTTTTTCTTGAAAATATCGTTCCAATACAATTTCAGGAAGAGTGGCTGGGTGATTTGCAAGAGCATTATCATGAGTTAATCAAGGATAGCACTCCACTGTGGAAGGTATATTTGATAATCTTATTCACAGGTTTAGGTTTAATCCGCTCTTACCTCTGGTTGAAAGTCTATAAGTTAGTTTCACGATGGATGATCAGAGCAAAATAGGTTTTCTTGGGATAGACGCTATAGCTAACAAGCAACGGTGAGAATTCTAGAAAAAAGGCACCGATAACTAACCTGGTGCCTGCATTGAATAAAACACACACTGATTCTAACATATGCGACAGCTCAAAAGTTCTCATGGTGTCAGAGTTCCAAACTCTCAACGCCGTCAGTTTTTTGCTACCCAAATTTTACTGGTCAAGATGGCAATTATTTGCTTTGCAGGTGGTGTGACTATTTACTATCAACAAAGTGTAATAGTCGGTACATTCGCGTCAATGATTGCAGGGTGTACTGTAGAAATAATTGATGCTTGGCGCGAACAACACAACGATCGAAAACTGAAAAAAATGTGACGAGGGTGAAGTAATTTTGTGTTAGGGGTAAGGCAAGCCCTACCCCTATCAAATAAGAAGTTGGTTATAAAGCAATACGGTTCAGATAAGACCGATCCCCCCTAGCTAAGAGGGCGGGCACGGGGGCACCGCCCCTACAAAGGGGGGAACAAGAAGTTACTCAAAGTCCCCCTTCTTAAGGGGGATTTAGGGGGATCTCCGGGGAATCAACACTGTTAACTGAACCGTATTGGGTTATAAAGGTAGGTACTGAACGCGGTTAACTAAATCTTCAGGTTCGCTAACCTTAGCAACAATTTCCAAGTCACGAATGCAATCACCAAAAGTTACATTCTGTTGATGGGCATAGATAACGCCAGAAAAATTTACTTCTGCTTGCTGGCGGCTGTTAGCTATGGCTAAAAAATCTTCGTCTTGTGTAAAAACAACGCGCTGAAGATCGGTTGCGCGATCGAGTATAATAGGGTCTGGCGTGTTTTGATGGTTATCTTCTTGAGTTCTCAAAACATCTACATCTCTTTGTCTCAGTTTATTTGTAATCGGTACAGGCACATTCTCATCCATGTACAAAGCTATACTCATTTAATTAATCCTTGGGCGCGGAGTTTTTTAGCCGCTTGAGATTCGCCCGCTTCTAATCGCAACTTTTCGGCATACTCAAATCGGCGCTGCATATCTGCATCAAGCTCTTGTTTGCGATCCCAGTAGTAGGCTAAAGCAGAGTAAATTTTACTCAAAGTTAGGTGAGGATAGCTTTCCAGTAATTCTTCATGACTCAAGCTGTAAGCTTTTACCGAAGTCATTAATTCAACTACTTTCATCGTAGTCCCTGTGATGATAGGCACATTCTTCTCATCTAATTCTA
Source organism: Microcoleus sp. EPA2 (assembly GCA_020882975.1). Taxonomy (GTDB): domain Bacteria; phylum Cyanobacteriota; class Cyanobacteriia; order Cyanobacteriales; family Microcoleaceae; genus Microcoleus. The sequence goes on from JAHRFD010000026.1 coordinate 74,481, forward strand.
TGTATTTATATTCGGTTGCAGTTAGTGGCATAGTTTACCTCGTTCATGGATATAATTTAATTATAGGGTTGATCTGGTTCCTGTCCCAATTCTTTGCAAAACTCTAGATAATCATCGATCGAGTTTTGGAATTATTGGCGAGCTTCTTTAATAGTTTGTGCTTTGAAAGTCACTACATCATTAATGTCAAGCACTCGCCCGAACAGAATTTCCGCTTCTAAATCTACTTCAATAAAAATTCTCTCTCCTTAAAACCCAAAAGCTAAAGCATCCATCATATATTTACTTCTCTCACGTCCCACTTCTAAATATATTTCCAATAATTCCTCATAAGCAGTAGGTCCACCTACAATATTCCAAAATTCATCTCCAATAACTACAGCTTCATCAAAAGGCAAATAATTTCTTGCCTGAGACCACTTATAAACAGCTTTTGTTACACCATAGGGATTATAAGGCATCGCATAGTAAGCTTGCAATTGCGGACGCTTTACACCCCGCAGTAAATGAAACCTCAACAGACGCTGGATAACTTCTAAGCATTGACCCTTATTCGGCTTAGGAGCTTTAATTTCAAATAAGTATTCTATTCCGTCATTAGCAAAAATACAAAGGTCAGCACGTACACTTTTTGTTGCCAAATCATCGGAGCGTCTAGCATTTAGCACTGCTGTTATCATCTGCTCAAAAGATGGTTTAGTTTGTCCTTTTTTATCCATAGATTCATAGTATTCTTTCTGACGTTGGGCTTCTTCAAAAGCTGCAATACTAACTTCCGCTCTGATATCATATCCTCGGCGTGCATCCTGATGATGTTCAAGGGCAATTAACCGAGCGCATTCTTCAAGAGAGTTTCCTAATCTGGTACTTAAGCCTCGCTCAAATTGATTGATGCGTATTAATTCTATTGGAATTAGCGCGGCTTGAAAAGGTTTTAATTCTCCATTAATTGAACTGCGCGATAGGTATTCTATTCCTGTAGTTGATTTGTGAATAATCCGACCTTTGTATTCATCTACAATACCCTGAATAAAACCTTCAAGATATCCTTTAATTATTGCTCGTTGTTTTGTGCTAATAGCTGCCATGTTTAAACTTACAATTACAAAATAATTTCGAGTAATGCTTTGGCTAAATGGTAAACCACAGGAATTGACACAGCATTACCCAATTGATGTTTTGCTGTAGTTTCATTTTCAGAAATTTTGAACCATTCAGGAAATCCTTGCAATTTTGCGTAATCCTGTGAAGTTAGAGGTTGGAAGTTTTTCTTTTCATAAATTTCCCTAATAAATGTTTCCTTATATGCTGCTGGTTCTTGACATTGAATCGAGATTGTTGCCACAAAGTCTCTAGTTCCAGTTGCTGTTAAAGTGGCGATCGCATCCGCATGAGGTAAGAAAATTTTAGAAATGCCGTTAATCCCTGAAGAAATTTTAGAATTTACAAAATCATAGCCTTTTTCATCTACACTCCGCAAAATTTCCTTGTCAACTAACTTGTCAATTTCTGTTTGTTTTAACTCAGGAATTAGTGTTGCTAACACTTTAAATCCTAAAGGATTACCGTCCTTTTCTCCATAAATATTTTTTCTCCGATTTTTCATAATCGTTTGACAAATTAATTTTTCCCTGCTAGTTGTTTCTATTAAATCCCAAGAATGGATGGTAGTATGTCCATCTCTAATATCAGTAAATAAGAAAAAGTCATTTAATTCATCTAGCTTTTGAAATCTGCCTCTGGAACCCGGTATTTTGCCATCAAATAAAACGGTTGGTGAAAATTTTTGCTTCCGAAAATTGCTACGCTGAATCCCTGGTATCACATCATAAAGCTTTATAACGCTATCGATGGGTTTAGGAAATGTAAATCCCCAGCATTTTTCTATGTCATTCCTAATACCAACAATAAACATTCTATCTCTATCTTGCGGTAATCCAAAATCATAGGAATTTAGCACCTCATATTTGACAACATAACCAGATGATGTGAAATTATTAATTATATATTTTAAGCTTTCTATATTTCTTGGTTCTGTCAAGCCTTTGACATTTTCAAATATAAAAGCTTTGGGACGATTAGCTTTTACTACCCTAAATACATCTGTCCATAACTTACCTCTTGGGTCGTCCAAACCTTGCATTTTACCTGCAATAGACCAAGGTTGACAGGGAACACCACCCACTAATACATCTATGGCAAAAGGAAATTGATTTAGATTGGTAATATCTCCTAAATATACCTCATCTGAGTTGGCATCTTTAATAAAATTATCTCGATAAACTTGAATGGCTTTTTTATCAATTTCTGAATAGCCTAAACATTTACAGCCTAATTCTTCGAGAGGAATTCTAAAGCCACCAATTCCAGCAAATAAGTCTACGAACGTTAATTGCGATCGGATAGTTTTAAGAGAATTTGGATTGAAGAGATCGAATAATTCAAGTTGTTGAGCATACATAGTTGGATTCATTTTATTTTCGTTCTGACTGAACTTAGACATAAAATAGTCAAGAGGCAGGCCAAAAAGCCTGCCCCACACTATCCTATTCTACCCCCTCAATCCGGTCTTCCACCTCCTGATAAAGTTCACGCAACCTGTCCAAATTACTCTCCGAAGTCTCCCAATAACCCCGGCCATTCACCTCAAGCAAAGTGCTCACAATCTTGCGGAATGAGTGAGGATTTAAGTTGAGCAAACGCTTCTGCATCTCCTCATCTTGAATAAACGTACCGTTCACATCCTCATACACCCAATTATCCACCGCGCCCGCAGTCGCACTCCATCCAGTCGTATTCACCAAACGCTTAGAAATCTCCCGCACGCCTTCATAACCGTGCGATAACATCCCCTCGTACCACTTCGGATTCAGCAACTTAGTCCGCGAATCTAAACGCACCGTTTCTGATAGCGTCCGCACCTGCGCGTTGGCTGTGGTGGTATCAGCAACAAAGGATGCTGGTTTCTTCCCATCTGCGCGCAAACTGCCGATCAATTTAGTTGGATCGGAGTCGAAATAGTGCGACACGTCGGTTAGCGAAATCTCCGCAGAATCTAAGTTTTGGAAGGTGACTTCAGCAGTTTTCAAGGATGACTCAAAAATCTGCCTGTCTTGTTCCATTGTGCCGGGATTGTCGGAAGAAAAGGCGAAGGATTTGCGGGTTAAGTACATTTCCTGCAACTCGGCTTCGCTTTCCCAGGTGCTGTTTTCTACAGCTAAGTTGACGTTAGATGAATAGGAACCGGAAGCATTGGAAAAGACACGGGTGGCTGCTTGGCGCAGGTTGATTCCCATTTCTTCGGCTTGCTTCAAGGCGTGTTTGCGGACGAAGTTCATTTCTAAGGGTTCGTCGGCTTCTGCTGCCATTTTCACGGCTTTATCTAACAGGTTCATTTGGTTGATGAACAAGTCGCGGAATACGCCGGAACAGTTAATTACTACGTCGATCCGAGGGCGTCCTAACTCTTCTAAAGACAGCAATTCCAGTTTGTTGACGCGGCCCAAGGCGTCGGGTACGGGCTTGACTCCCACCATCCACATTACTTGGGCGAGGGATTCGCCGTAAGTCTTGATGTTGTCGGTTCCCCACAATACAACGGCGATGGTTTCTGGGTAATTTCCGCCGTTATCTAGGCGCTGTCTTTCTAATAGTCTGTCAACGACAACCTTAGCAGACTTAACTGCTCCTGTAGTGGGGATTGACTGCGGGTCCAAAGCGTGCATATTCTTGCCAGTTGGCAAAACATCCGGGTTGCGAATCGGATCGCCACCGGGGCCGGGGAGAATGTATTCGCCTTCTAATGCGCGCAACAAGGCGCCCAATTCGTTGTCGGCGCAAACTTGTTCTAAGCAGAATTCCAGATACTCAAACAGCGGTTTAATCAGGTCTGAATCGACTTTTTTGTAACCCGCTGCGTGTAAGGATTCAATCCAAGGTGTTTTCTTGCCCATGTTGAAGAAATTCAACTTGGAAACTAGGGAAACTCTACCATCAGCATCGGTTTGTTCTTTGACTAAAGCGGTGACGGCATGGCGACAGGCTAAGGTGATGTTTTGCAGCAATTCAACATCTGCTAAAATGCCTTTGTCGTTGTTGCTGTAGATATCGTCAATATTGCGATCGCAACTTTGAGCAATAATCCGCGACAAACTGACTAATCCATCTTCTTCCCGGTCTAAATTGGCAATGTTAACCAAAGTTGCGATCGCCTCTTCCGCAGTCGGTGGCTTACCAATAACGTGCAAACCACAAGGTAACAACCGCGACTCAATCTCCATCAATTTGCGGTAAACCAAACCAACTAAATTGTCCCGTTCCTCCGCAGTCATGCCCGCAGCGACACCTCTTTCTTGTTCGGGAGGTAGATCGATATCTTTGTCTAAATTCACCAAACGGCATTTTTCGACGATCGCATCTACAATCGGCACACCGCGCCCAGTATCTTTCAAAGTTTGATAAGAAGCAATCAACTCGCTGAGTTCCTGCAAACCTTTATACAACCCAGCATTTTCAGCCGGAGGAGTCAGATAGCTGATAGTTTCAGCATAACTGCGACGCTTAGCAATTGTTGCCTCGCTGGGATTATTAGCAGCGTAATAATAGAGGTTAGGAATCTTGCCGATCAAACTATCAGGATAACAATCCACAGACATTCCCATCTGCTTACCGGGCATGAATTCCAGGGAACCATGAGTGCCAAAGTGCAGCACCGCATCCGCACCCCAAATGCGCTCTAAATAAGTGTAGTAAGCAGCAAAACCGTGGTGGGGACTAGCAGAACGAGAGAATAACAACCGCATCGGATCGCCTTCATAGCCAAAAGTCGGTTGTACTCCGATAAACACATTGCCAAAGTGTTTGCCATAAATCAGCAAATTTTGTCCATCGCTGTTCAAATGTCCGGGAGGTGGGCCCCAATTTTCTTGCAAGCGTTCCGAGTAAGGAGTCAATTCTTCATACTCAGCTACAGACATTCGGTAAGCAATATTTAATTCCGGGCTTTGGTATTGGGCTGTGGCATCATGGATGACTTCTTGCATCAGTTTCTCCGCAGAATCTGGCAATTCTGGCAAGTCATAACCGTTGCCTTTTAAGCCTTTCAATACTTCGTAAATCGAGCCAAAAACGTCTAAATAAGCTGCCGTTCCGACGTTCCCTTTGTCAGGAGGGAAACTGAAAACTGTAATGGCAACTTTCTTGTCTAATTTGGGTTTGCGGCGCAGGACTGCCCATTTCATGGCGCGCTGGGAAATCGCCTCAATTCTATCTTGAAGGGCGATCGCCTTTCCAGTAGCACCATCGCGTCCCGACACAATAATCGGTTCGATCGCACCATCCAACTCAGGAATCGCCACTTGCAGGGCAACTTGAATCGGGTGCAAACCTAAATCGCTATTTTCCCATTCTTCAGTTGTTTGGAAAACCAGCGGCAAAGCCACCATGTAAGGGCGATTTAATTTCTTCAAAGATTCGATCGCCTTCGGGTGATCTTGTTTCGCCGGCCCACCCACCAAAGCAAAACCAGTCAAAGAAACCACCGCATCAACAATCGGCAGAGGTGCAACACCTTTAGCCCCAACTTCCAAGAAGAAAGTTTCGACTGGTTTCGAGAAGTCCAAACCACCGGCAAAAATCGGGATAACTCTCGCGCCCATGGCCTCCAATTCCTGCACCATGGCTACATAGTGCGCGTCATCTCCTGTCACTAAGTGAGTGCGTTGCAACACTAAACCAATGCAAGGTGCGAGGGGATCTTTGAGATCCGCAGAAATATCTGTGCGGGCATTAAACCAGTTCAGATATGCTTTAACATCCTCAAACATCGACGGTGCCAAAGGATGCCAAATCCCCATGTCTAGGTAAACAACAGGTTCTTGGTATTGTAGGGGCAATCCCCCCGTGGTTGCCCCCTGGCCTTTGAACACATATTTCTGTGACAGCATCAGCAAAAAGTTTTCCAAGTTTTCTTGGGAACCTCCCAGCCAATACTGGAAACTCAGCATGAAGTTGCGGGCATCTTGAGCTTTGTCAATAGGCAAATATTTCAGGACTTTCGGCAAGGTTTGCAGCAGCTTCAGCATTCCGTCTTGGAAGGAACTACCGGATTTTTCCTTCCGTTTTTTCATGAATTCGCCGATCGCACTTTTGCTTTGTCCCAACTGTGCCATCGAGAAACTGCCCATTTTATTGAGCCGCATCACCCCAGGCATCGACGGGAAAACCACGGCGACATCCAAGTTGTCGCGCACCGGTTCCACCGCCGCTACCACTTTTTCGGCTAAATCTTCGATAAAAATTAGAGAAGCTATAAATACGTTGGCATCAGCGACATCCCGTTTGAAAGCTTCGTAGTTTTCCGGGCTGCGAAGTTCTTCGATCAGGTAGCCGCTGATTTCGATCGCCAGATTCGGATTTTTGTTGTTGATCGATCGAACCGCTGCCGACAGGGCGCTTTGATACTGCGGTTCCAGTACGACATAGACCACCTTGAGGAGCGATCGCCCCTGCAAGTTTTCCGGCACAACGTGGCGAATGGTGGGCTTGACGTGAGTGAACATCCGGTTAGGCTCCTTTAAGATGCTGTTTTTCAGAATCGGGAATTTTTCTATCCCATAAGCATTTTTACCAGAAAATGCTTGCCATTAGGTGATTTGAGCCTGCACATGACACAATTCGACAAATTTAGGCCAATTTTTAGTTACATTTTTTTACAAATTCCTTGAGCAAACACTCCAAATTTTGTTTACATAAATTTACTTGACATATTTACGCTTATGTGTTTTATATGTTCAATCGCGAAATAATCCCAACTCTACCCAGCTAGCAGTAAAAAATTTACAAATTTGGTAGCAAAAATAAAACTTGCGATAGAGCAATTAGCAGAGGTAAAAATATATAGATTATGAATTTCTCATGAATATTTAGGAACAATTATTTGTTACAAAAATTGATAATTTACCAGGAACTTAAAACCTGTTAATAGCCTCTTGATTATGTAAATTCCTGAGCAGCGATCTAGTTGATGAAAATCTAATTAGTATTCACGAACAAACTCATCAAAACCTTGGTAAAAACAATATGGCTAACTACGCAATTTTTGACGAAAAATACTACCTTGCCTCCTATCCTTGGCTGAAACCAGCCATTGATGCAGGAATCATCAAATCTGGCAGAGAACACTTTGAAAAATTCGGTCAAGCCGCCGGCCTCACCAAAATATCGCGGTATTTTGACGAAGCTACTTACCTAGCTGGGAATCCAGACCTCCAACCCTTCGTCCGCACCATCAACCCAAACGCACCTTTTGCCACAGGCTTAGATCACTTTATCCAGTTTGGTTACGATGAAGGACAGCGACGCACCCAAGTATCGCCGGACTACAACGAAGATTTTTATTTAGCAAATAATTCAGAATTGCGATCGTTTGTAGGTCCTAATGGACCGTTCAAATCAGGATACCAGCATTTCATTCAATTCGGGGCTAAAGAAGGTCGTTTTGGAACTTCATTTTTTGAATCAGAATACTTAAAGAAAAACCCCGACCTAGTGCCGTTTGTCAACTCTGGAACCTTAAAAACAGGTCGCGAACACTACGTCAATTTTGGGAAAAATGAGCCAAGCCGCTCTGCTACTTTTGTTGGGAGTCGCACCAACGACATCATCACAGGTATTGGTGTGGGGAATACCGAACTGATTGGAGTGGAAGTAGGTATCAATCCCCAAGGCAATCGGCAGTATGAAAGCTTTGGAACCAATGAGTTCGATGTCTTGATTGGCAGCCCAGGAGTTGATACCTTTGTACTCGGAGTTCCTGCTACAAGTGGCAATGTCACCCCGACCCCACTCTATTTGGGTAACGGTCAAGCTACTATTCGGAACTTCAACGTAGATAACGATTTTATCCAACTGCAAGGAAATTCTTTAAGCGATGGCTACGGCTTAACTCCCGTTGGCAACAACTTGTCAATCCAGCGTTTTGGAGATGTACTCGGCGTGATTGAAGGAGGAGCAAATTTAAATTTAACCTTCCTAGAATCTAACGGTAACGGTACTTTCTTGATTGGATAGTCATCAGTAATTAGTCATTACTCATAGGTCATCAGTATTAATTAATCCTGATGACTTATGACTTTTTTAGTTAGCACTTTACTTGCTTAAATAAGAAACTATGAATTACGATATCTTTGACGAAAAATACTACCTTGCCTCCTATCCTTGGCTGAAACCAGCCATTGATGCAGGAATCATCAAATCTGGCAGAGAACACTTTGAAAAATTTGGTCAAGCCGCCGGCCTCACCAAAATATCGCGGTATTTTGACGAAGCTACCTATTTAGCTCAAAATCAAGACCTTGCACCCTTTATTCGCACTGCCACCAACCCAAATCGACAGTTTGTTTCAGGCTTAGACCACTTCATCCAGTTTGGTTACGAAGAAGGCCGCACGCGAGTATCGCCTGACTATGACGAAGTTTTTTACTTAAAGCGCCACCCCGATATAACTCCCTTCGTCGAAAGTGGAACTTTTAAATCTGGTTTTCAGCACTTTATCAAATTCGGAAACACAGAAGGTAGGTATGGCACAAGTTTCTTTGAACCCCGTTACTTGTCAGACAACCCAGATGTTGCGGCAGTTGTGGCGACTGGAACTTTGAAAACGGGTCGAGAACATTATCTAAAATTTGGGCAATTTGAGTCAAATCGATTCGGATTTTTTACGGGAACTAACGGTAATGATATTGTCACGGGATTTACAGCCGGCAAAAATCAAATTACAGGGCTGCAAGTAGCTTTCGCCGGCCCTAATCCACCCTTTGGTATTAATAAGAATAAATATGATACTTTGAAATTGGATGACATCTTGAGAGAGCCTTTTACGACGACTAATGAATTCGATACATTAATTGGCACTGCTGGTACTGATTACTTCGTCCTCGGAGATGGTGTTCCCAATGGCCGACGTAATTTTCTCAGCCGGATTAGTTTCTATGCAGGGAATGGTGAGGCCAGGATTGTCAACTTTGAAAAAGGAAAAGATTTTCTCCAACTTGCGGAAAGCTTCGATCAACTTACCATCAGTCCATCAGGGGGAGACTTATTAATTCAAACATCGGGAGATACAATAGCCCGCATTCAGGGTGGAGCAAATCTAAATCTGCAACAGATTCCGATGACAAATCCGTTTAGTCCTCCTGTAGGTCTCACTTTCCTAGGGTAGAGAATAGAGAGTTTAAGTAATATTAAATATCAAATCCGTTGACAACGAAATTATTATTTCTTTCTTCTCTTTCTCTGTGTCCTCTGTGGTTTAATCATTCCGATACAACCGGAATAAATATAAGTGTCCCTAAAACGAAGCATCAGCAACAACTAAACAATCTTCTACCGTTGATTTAAAATTCACCATTCTTGTTGTGCTTCCGTTTCTGCTTTGATTAAATTTTGCCGCATTTCCCCCCAATTCATCTTAGTAGAAATAGAATTTTCCAGGAGTTGACCACGCTGTAAATATAAAACTCTGGTTGCAAATTCCCTGGCTAATTCTAATTGGTGATTTACCATTAAAATAGTCATTTTGCTGTTCGTTAACTCGGTGAGTACCTGCATCAGGTGGTGGGATTTGCCGGCATCTAGGGCGGATGTGGGCTCGTCTAAGAGCAAGATTTTGGGTTGGAGGACGATCGCCCGTGCGATCGCCACCAGTTGTTTTTGGCCTACTGAGAGTTGCAATTCAGTGCGTGTCAGCCATTCTTCGGGTATGTGCAATTGTGCGATCGCCCCACTAATTCTCTCTGCAATGTTTGATGGATTCACGCCCCGCAGCTTCAACGGATAAGCCAATGCTTCTCGCACAGACATTCCCAACAGCTTCGATTCCTGAATAACCAGGGTGATTTGTCGGCGAAGTTCGATCGCCCCTATTTGCCGATATTCCTGATTTTCCAGATAAATCGCGCCACTGGTAGGGCTGCTGAGTCGGTTTAGCAGCCGCAACAGGGTAGTTTTCCCCGCACCGGAAGGCCCCACAATCGCCACGCGATCGCCCTTGTGTACCTGAAACGAGATATTGTCCAATAAGTAGCTAGAGGCGATCGGTGTTTTAAAACTTACATTATCAACTCGCAATTGAGGAGTGGTTTCTGGATGATTTTCAGAATAATTAGGCATTGAATTAATTTAAAATAGGAATAATTATTTTTATTGAACCGCGAAGACGCGAAGGACACGAAGGAAGAAGAGGGAAGAAGATAGGAAGAATTAGATAGTCTTCTACGTATCCGTCGTGTCCGCATTCGTGTCGTGTCCTTTTTCCTTCTCAGGCTTTTACTGCTTTTTCTAAGGGGAATTCCAGCTTTTCGCGCTGTTCCAAATAAAGCTGAGCCACCCGTCGCGCCAAGTTGCGAATTTTAGTAATATACCGAGTTCTTTCTGTTACCGAAATCACGCCTCTAGCATCTAATAAATTGAAAGTATGCGAACATTTTAGCACATAATCAAGACTAGGTAAAACTAATCCTTTTTGGGTCAATTGTTCCGCCTCTTGTTCGTACAGCCCAAACAGCGTAAACAGCAATTCAGGATTAGAAGCTTCAAAGTTGTAAGTACACTGTTCTATTTCACCTTGCAGGTGAACATCGCCGTAAGTGACGCCATCTTTCCACTGAATTTTAGTCATCGCATCGACTTCTTGGAGATACATCGCGAGGCGTTCTAGCCCGTAGGTAATTTCAATCGAAACCGGGCGACAATCAATGCTACCGCACTGTTGAAAATAGGTAAATTGGGTAATTTCCATGCCATCGAGCCAGACTTCCCAGCCGACACCCCAAGCACCTAAAGTCGGAGATTCCCAGTTGTCTTCTACGAAGCGAATATCGTGGTCTTCTGGGCGAATTCCTAATGCTCTGAGGGAGTCTAAATAGATGTCTTGGATGTTGGGAGGAGAGGGTTTAATTAAAACTTGATATTGATAGTAATGTTGGAAGCGGTTGGGATTTTCGCCGTAGCGTCCGTCAGTGGGGCGGCGACAGGGTTCGACGTAGGCGACAGACCAAGGTTCGGGCCCGATCGCTCTGAGAAAGGTGTGGGGATTCATGGTTCCCGCACCTTTTTCTGTGTCGTAGGATTGGGCGATCAGGCAGCCGCGATCGCTCCAGAATTTGTTTAAGGTGGCAATGACTGATTGAAAGTTCACTGGTTTAAATCTGGTTAGGGAGTGTCTAATACCAATTTTTTATGAGGCTGCATAGAATTCCGATCCCCCCTGACCCCCCTTAATAAGGGGGGGATAAGATTCTTCTCAAAGTCCCCCTTCTTAAGGGGGATTTAGGGGGATCGAGATATATGCAACTTCACCTTAAATTGGTATAAACTTATTTAAGCATACTAAAGGCAAGGTTTATTTCAATAAACCATGTATCGCTGGATATTTAAGTTCTTTTTTCAGGTATATTGTATCGATCGAGTTATGGCGATCGCTCTCTCTGTAATGGCGATCGCTACACCGCCTGAAACACCACTGGGCTAGGACTATTTTGATAATCTAGGCCAGTCATAATATGCTCTGGTTGGATACCTGCGACAATCAGTGCAGCGGTTAACCCTTCCTCAAAGTTATCTTCTTCAATGATGACATGGCGATCGACCAAGCGAGCGTGAAACAGAATCGTGTCGAGCCAGCGTTGCTTGTCCCAGCCTGTAGCGAGAATCAGGAAATGACCTGAATCCGTATCGCAGACGGGATAAAGCTGAATCGCTTGTAAACGAGGTTGCGATCGAGTTGCTTCTTGTAGCGTTTGTTTGAGGATATCTGCATAATTTAGTGAGCGATCCATTGAACAATAGCCTCCTGCTCTGGTTCGTAAACTAATAAGTTAATTCTATTCCGTTGAACGGCTAGTTGAAAAATTGGTTTTTGGAAATGTCGAATATAGATGGTTTGACTAATAGCTAGGAACAACTGCCGCTTGGATTCTTGCTCATCCAAAGCCCATTGGTAAAGCTGAAGCTGTCCCATCATTTTTTCCAGTTCATTAATTACTGAAGGAGAGTCGAAGTCTTTGATTTCCACAGCAATTTTCCGTTCATCTTTTTCTGCTGCGAAAAATTTTTCTGCTCCTAAATCAGGTTTCAAGAGCGTTTGTTCTAACACTAATATCAACGGATCATCAGTAATTGTCCACCCATCTTTTTCGAGAGTGTGGCGCAGGGATAGATGTAAATTATCGCGTCTAGACATTAGTTCTGAAAGCTTGATTTATCGTTATATTTTAGCATAATTTGATACAATTTGCCACAGCTTGATGAGGAACAAAAATTTAGAGAATCATTTCACTCCTTAATATGGTTCTCCGGCGCGTCGTTGTGATCTATCCCAATCGTCGCATCGAACACGAACAGATGCTGCAATTTCAGGAACTCCTAACCAGTCAGCGGGTGCAACGGATTTACCTCGATGAATTGCCAGAATCAGCCGATCGCTCGTTGGGAGTGAAAGTTGTTAAACTGGTAATCGAGCCAGCAGAGACAGCAGCAGAACAAGCACGACAGTCGATCGCCATGGCCCGCCAGCAGTTGTCCGATCCCACCGTTCTACGCGATTTAATCAACCTCATCGAAACAATTATCGTCTACAAACTCCCCCAGAAAAGCCGCGAGGAAATTGCCGCCATGCTAAATTTAAGCGAACTCAGAAACACTCGTTTTTATCAGGAAGTCAAGCAAGAAGGTTTAGAAGAAGGACTCGAACAAGGACTCGAACAAGGTGAACGTCAGGCGAAGTTAGAAGCCATTCGTCGCACGATCGGGTTGGGGATAAATTTAGAGACGATCGCACAATTGTTAGATTTGTCTCTCGAATTTGTGCGACAAACAATTCACAAAATTCAACGGGAATCGATGTCACTCCCCGAACAAAAGATTGACTCATTTATCGAACTGTTAACCCAGCAGCGATCGCTCTTTTCTGCCACACAATTAACTGAACTAGGGCAGCTAATTGAACCTTTATCAGACGACAGCGATGTCCTTTCCGAAGCGATTTCATCCTGGGCTGCAAATTACCCTTCAATTCAGGAAGCTCAAGCTAAACTGCTGGAACCCCTACCGCCGATCGCCAAAGCATCAGAAAATGCCGCAGTCAGTCCAGAAAGTAGCCAATCTCCAATGGGCGATCGCCTCAACAAGCAAGCTCTCAAAAATGCCATTTTATTGTAATAATTCGGCGGTTGAAACCGCTACTACACAAACAAAGCCCGCCGACGCGGGCTAAGAAATAAAGCGGGGATTTCAGCTAAATTGCAAGGCTCTTGTAGGGGCAATCCCCCCGTGGTTGCCCTTAGCCCTAGGCATCGTGCGTTAGTGCTCTAAAAAACAAAATAGTCAGAGTCCCGATTTTTTGAAGAAGTCGGGACTCTGACAGTGAAAAGGTTTAGATTACTTTCTCGTTTAGTCTGCCGGTGCGAGGGAAACTAACAGGGTGATGTTGTCAACGCCGATGACAAAAACCGTGTCTCCTGGTGTTAAAGTGATTTGGCGATCGCACCGTGCGGGCCACCAGCTACCTTGGAAGCGGACGCGACCAGTTTGATTCGGATAAATTGATTCATCGACTACTGCTTCTTCGTTGAAGTAGTGGAAATTGGTATTGATGTAGTTGTGGATTAACATATTATGTGCTGTGATGTATTTTTGATTAGAAAAAATAGAACCGAAAGCTTTTACTACGTTCAACATTTCCCTGACTCCTTTGTTGTTTATATAATGTAATTTTGTATTTATGCTATTTGAGAGGCTGCATTTCCTCGATTGCCATTGATTACTTTTTCTGGTTGTTCGCGCTTTAATTTAGTCTGCCGGCGCGAGGGAAACCAAAAGAGTGATGTTGTCAACGCCAATCACAAAAACCGTGTCTCCCGGTGTTAAAGTGATTTGGCGATCGCACCGTGCGGGCCACCAGCTACCTTGGAAGCGAACGCGACCAGTTTGATTCGGGTAAATTGATTCATCGACTACTGCTTCTTCGTTGAAGTAGTGGAAATTGGTATTGATGTAGTTGTGGATTAACATATTATTAGCAGTGCTGTAATTTTGAGCGGAAAAGATAGAACCGAAAGCTTTTACGACGTTGAACATATCCCTAACTCCTTTTGTGTTAATATAGGATGTAATTTTGTTTGTATGCAATTTGAAATGCTGCATTTCCAGGGTTGAGATTATTTATTCCTGATATTTCCTTGTTCTTGCTTTCCCTCCTTTTTTCAGGATAGAATTCAAATAAATTGGGAAATACTTAAGGAAGTTAACAATCTGTTTAGAAAAATCCTAAATCTGCTAATTACCAGGGATGTAATTAAGGATTTAGTTGTTTTGTTGTTAGTGGTATTTACCTCAAGGTTGGATGTTGTTAGCTACATGAGAGATTGAGTGATTCCGCATTACTGAGACTAGGAAAATATTTTATTTTTCGGTTGGCTTTTTTTGAGTGGGTTGTGACTCACTTGCTTTACATTTACTAATTTGCCAGGAGTCTAAGGTATTTGGTGCGATCGCCTGTCCACTTTCGAGTCCTGGTATTGGCACAGGACAATTTACACCAGGCAAACAACGATTTTATAAGGTTTTCCGGCTAGATAACAGCCCTAGTGCTGTGCCACTTACGCCCAGTGACACAGCACTATCTAAATCATCAACTTACAGAGTCGGAAGCTGCAAACCCGGAATATCTGTAAATTAGACATCTGTTAAACAGCCTGTGATATCAATTCCGGTTGTACCGTCAGGTGATTTAACCGCGAAGGCGCGTTCCCCGCAGGGGTTCCCGTAGGGTAGGACGCGAAGCAAGAGAAGAGAGGATTTTATATCAATTGGCTACAAATTACCCACAGCATCTAAATCAGCCGGTTTTCTAGGCACAATCCCCCTAGAAACGCCCCTATCGATCGCCTAAGTCTATCTACTTATCATCAGTCAACCTCTCCCATAATTACCGTGGAACAGGCATCCAGCCTCTTCAAGACAAGGTTTTTAGGAGATGTCTAGTCTCTAAAATTTGTTTGATACTGCATAATAGTGACAGGAATTCTGAAAAAAACTTTAGCTAATCGAGACAAGCCGAATTTAAATTTAAGCGACTGCGGTAACTCTTGCCATGCAGCTTGTACGAAGCCAAAACGAGTGTAAAATGCTGCTAGTCGCGAACCCAAACATTCTAAGTACAGAGGTGCTGTAGCCTGTGCAATCAAATGTTGAGTGAGGTAAGTCCCCAAACCTCGATCGCGCCAATCCTTCCTCACCACCAAACTGCCCAATTCTTGCGCCCCCGCAAAGTTCCGCAACTGTCCGCAAGCAGCCAGATGTCCACCACATTCTATTACCCAGAATTGCTGCCAACGCAACTGAGTTGGATCGAGTTTTGCACTCCAGACTAACATTCTAATTGATTTGATATCTTGAGCTGAGGCTGGGCGGATGGTGCATTCTGATGGTAATGAAGTAAAATTCTGAGTCATTCGTTTTGATATAATCATAAAAAGCTCATAAATATTATGCCAATTTATTTCTACAGCCCTAGGGACGAGTATGGCAGTTTTTCTAATTTCTCTGCTCACGGCTTCGAGTTAGACGGGGAATACTGGCCAACTAGCGAGCATTATTTTCAAGCACAAAAGTTTCCCGGTACGCTTCATAGCGATCGCCTTCGCCAACTAAAAACACCAAAAGAGGCCGCAAAAATGGGGCGCGATCGCACTCTGCCCCTGCGTTCCGATTGGGAACAGGTGAAAGACGAGATTATGAAAAAAGCTGTGCTGCGGAAATTTGAAACTCATGGGGAAATTCGGGAAATTTTACTAGCCACTGGTGACGAGGAAATAGTGGAAAATTCACCCATTGATTACTATTGGGGTTGTGGCAAAGATGGCAGTGGCAAAAATATGTTGGGACAGATCCTGATGGCTGTGCGAGAGATATTGCGATCGCGCACCGAAGGCTAAAATAAAACTCACAGCTTTCTGGATTGAGGATGATTAGTTGAGAGCATTGGGATCTTCCCCCAATTCTCGCAATCTAGCTGCTAGTCGATCGGCTCGCTGACGTTCCTGTTCCGCCTGTTGTTGAGCAGCTTCCGCCTGTTGTTGAGCAGCTTCCTCCGGTAACAAAACTAAATTGCCAAATTCGTCGAAAAAACGCACCCAAGTAGCCGTTTCTCGATCGACTGTTCCTTCCCAAGTTCCCAACCAAAAACCCAAGGTTTCGCACCACAGCCAACCCCGCTCATTCGCCACTAACGGTTCATAGCGCAAGCCGGGATTTAAACGCCATCCTTGCAAAGAATTTGGATCGAAAGGATCGAATATAAAATAATCAGGCGTCCTAAAAATCCGCTCGTAAATATCCTTTTTTACTCCTTTGTCTGCACTAGCAGTTGAGGGCGACAGCAGTTCCACAATCACATCCGGGTAACGTCCATTTTCCTGCCAAACAACCCAACCTTGTCGAGTAGGAGTGCTGTCAACATCCATCACCGCAAAAAAATCAGGCCCTCGAAAATCACGATTGCGAAGCTGTTCGGCGCTGAAATAAATAAACATATTACCGCCCGCAAAAAAATCGCTGCGGTGAGCTAAACCTTGCTCTAAAGAACGAATTAAAACATTCATACCTATGCGGTGGCGGTTGCTTTCCATTTCTGCACCATCATCAAAGATTAAATCAATCGGCGGCTGATTTTCTGCGAAGAACAAATCTTCTTCTGTCAAAATTTGATCGGCAACTGATTCAACTGACATCGTACCATCTCCCGATTTAGTTTTATCGATGTTTCTATTCTACAATGTCACTTGTCAGAACTCACAGATGCGGCCATAGATACCTGTTCCACAATCAACAGTATTTTCTCTTAATTTATTGTGGGGTCTCTCGTCCGCAGGCTCTGCCTGGGGACGCAGATCCAGAGGCTCTGCCTCATCTTTTCCTCCGTAACTGACGAGGCAGAGCCTCTAGATATCGGTTCCCAGGCAGAGCCGGGGAACCAGTTACAGGACAGTTACAGACGATTTACGATATACGTCAAATTTAACGTACAATAAAAACAACGTAGATTGCACAAATATAATTAAGCATACAAAATGAAAGCAAATCCAGGCGGAGAAATTGCCCCAGCAGAAGTCATGGGGCGGGACAAGTTAATTGCTGATTTGTGGGGGATTTTAGAACAGCAAAGTGTCATCTTGAGTGCCGAGCGCCGGATGGGCAAAACTTCGGTCATTAAGAAAATGAAAGCCGAAGCTACCGCAGATAAATTGCCGATTTATCGCGACTTAGAAGATGTGAAATCTCCCTTAGAATTTGTCGAAAAAATCTTTAAAGATGTCGAAGATTATTTAACAGGTTTTAATCGCACCGCCAAGAAAACTCGCGGATTACTAAAACACTTGGGAGGAGCAGAATTTAGTGGTTTCAAGTTACCTGAAATAGCCGCGCCTCACTGGAAAGCATTGCTGACTGAAACCATCGCAGATTTGGTAGAAAATCAAGACCGCAGAGTCATCTTGTTTTGGGATGAAGTCCCCTATATGCTGGACAATATCGGGGATGCAGCCGCGATGGAGTTGCTCGATACATTGCGATCGCTCCGCCAGATGTACCCGGCGGTGAGAATGGTTTATACAGGTTCGATCGGATTGCATCACGTCCTCGGCGTGCTCAGAAAAGCGGGCTATACAAACGACCCGGTTAATGATATGTACGTCCAAGATGTGCCACCGCTATCTGCCAAAGATGCCACGAATTTAGCTCGGAAATTGCTAGAGGGCGAAAATATAAAAACACCGGATATTCAAGGAACTGCGGTTTTTATCGCCGATGAATTAAGTAACATTCCTTTCTACATTCATCACTTAATTGTTAAACTCAAATTGCGCGGTGGTTTAGGGGATATCGCAGCAGTTAAACAAATCATTGCTGATTGTTTAGATGACCCGCTGAATCCTTGGAGGATGGAACATTATCGACAACGACTTGATAGTTACTACGATGACAAACAGCGTCCTTATGCTCTGAATTTGCTCGATATTTTGGCAGCGGCTGAAGGGGCTTTGTCCTTTGATGAGTTGTTTCAGGGGATTAAGCAAGAGTCGGAAACTCAAGATAAGGAAATGGCGCGGAAGGTGTTAAGGCTTTTGGAGCAAGATTACTATATTTATAAGCAAGATAGCAAATTTAAATTTCGCTATCCGCTGATTCAAAAATACTGGAAATCCTTGAGATGTTGATAGTATTCGCGTGCCCAGGTGGAGTCCGTTAGTCCGTCAGGGGTTTAAACCCCTGCCTCAAAGCGAAAGTCCTCTCAAGAGGACTAAAGAGTTCTTTCGTTATCTTTCATTTCCAGGTGAAAAATCTCAAATCCGCTAGCCTTAGAATGATTCATCTTTCTATTCTCTCCCTCTGCGCCCTCTGCGGCCTCTGCGGTTAAAAAAATATTCCAATGCAACTGGAAACAATATAACTTCTTCAGTCCTCTTTCAGAGGACTTTCGCTATGAGCCAGGGGTTTAAACCCCTGGCGGACTATCGGGTTAGCAGAGAGACTAGCGGGCGGGCAAACTAACAAAAAAACCAACCAAATCAATCCATGAAAAACACAATAATCTCCCGATTTACCCCTAGCTTGATGGCACCAGAAACCCTCGAAGCCATCCTCGTCCAGCGTCACCAACTCGCCAACTATTTAGTAGATAACATCCGCGAGAGCACACTCACAGATAACAAACATTATCCACTACTAATCGGGCCGCGCGGCATTGGCAAAACTCACTTAGTTTCCCTGATTTATCACCGCGTTGCGAAGATGGAGGATTTGCAGGATAAATTGCTAATTGCTTGGCTGCGAGAAGAAGAGTATGGAATAGCATCTTTCTTGGATTTATTAATTGCCATATTGCGTGCCATTGGTAAAGAATATTCGGCAGAATATCAGACTGAGTTACACGATGCTGTCGAAGGGCTTTATGAGTTGTCGCCGGAGGATGCGGAATCTGTGGCGGCACAATTGTTGAGAGATTTTGTGGGAAAGCGCGTTTTGCTGTTGATTGTGGAAAATTTGGATGATGTATTTGGTGGGTTGGGCGATATCGGACAAAAGGAGTTTAGGGCTTATATTCAAAATAATAGTTTTTTTACTATTTTGGCAACTTCCCAAAGTTTGTTTGATGGCATTGAAAGCCGTGACAAACCTTTTTATGGCTTTTTTTATCCTCACAATCTCAATGAATTATCACTCGATGATGCTGTAAATTTATTAAATCAGATTGCTAGCTTGGAAGGCAAGACAGAATTAGCAGATTTCATTCAAAATTCCACGGGGCGCAATCGGATTAAAGTTGTGCATTTCCTGTCTGGAGGCAGTCCCCGCATCTATATGGTTTTCTCCGATTTTTTGGTGAACCGCGAATCTCTCAATGGACTGGTGGAAGCATTTATGGCGATGCTAGACGATTTAACGCCCTATTACCAGGATCGGATGAAATATATCTCAAATCAGCAGCGCAAGATTGTGGATTTTTTGGCAGATTTGCGACGCGCGGCCCCGGTGAAGGAAATTGCGAAACGCTGTTTTATCTCTCAACAAACTGCATCAAGTCAATTGAAGGATTTGCGGCAAAAGGGTTATGTGAAAACTGAAGAAATCGGGCGAGAGTCTTGGTACGAATTGCGGGAACCGCTGATGCGTTTTTGTTTGGAAGTGAAGAAGCAGCGCAATGAACCGATTAGATTGTTTGTGGATTTTTTGCGGGTTTGGTATACGAAGGCAGAGTTGCAGCAGCGATTGGGATTGAGGATGGCGGATGTGGATTTTGGGGAGAAGGAAAGTCGTTTTGAGTATCGGCGAAATTTGGAACCGATTCCTCCTGATGCTGTGATGGAACGAGAATATTATACGCGGGCGCTGGAGGAGATTGAGAGAAATGAGGAAGATCCGCGTTTCAAGGCTTATTTTGATGAGATTGAATATTGTCGCGAACAAGAAGATGATGATTCGGCTTTAGAATATGCGGAGAAATTGGTAGCAAGTCGCGGCGAGGCAAAGGATTGGTCGGAAAAGGGACGCTGTTTAAATAAGCTGAAACGCCGGGATGAAGCTTTGGAATGTTTAGATAAAGCTATTGAAATTGATTCTAATTATGCGAGGGGTTGGGCTTATAAAGGTACTGTATTTAACAGTATAGAACGCTATGAAGAAGCTTTAATATCTTGCGATAAGGCGATCGAACTTGATGCCAATTATCAGTCAGCTTGGGCTAATCGAGGCAATGTACTCAACAACCTCAAACGCTATGATGAAGCTTTAGCATCTTTCGATCGGGCGATCGAACTTGATGCCAATTAT
>JAHRFD010000026.1:94968-98576 GCA_020882975.1 Microcoleus sp. EPA2
GGCGATCGAACTTGATGCCAATTATCAGTCAGCTTGGGCTAATCGAGGCAATGTACTCAACAACCTCAAACGCTATGATGAAGCTTTAGCATCTTTCGATCGGGCGATCGAACTTGATGCCAATTATAAGTGGGCTTGGGCTAATCGAGGCAATGTACTCTACAACCTCAAACGCTATGATGAAGCTTTAGCATCTTTCGATCGCGCGATCGAACTTGATGCCAATTATAAGTGGGCTTGGGCTAATCGAGGCAATGTACTCAACAACCTCAAACGCTATGATGAAGCTTTAGCATCTTATGATCGGGCGATCGAACTAGATGCCAATTATCAGTGGGCTTGGGCTAATCGAGGCAATGTACTCAACAACCTCAAACGCTATGATGAAGCTTTAGCATCTTTCGATCGGGCGATCGAATTTGATGCTAATTATAAGTGGGCTTGGGCTAATCGAGGCAATGTACTCAACAACCTCAAACGCTATGATGAAGCTTTAGCATCTTTCGATCGCGCGATCGAACTTGATGCCAATTATAAGTGGGCTTGGGCTAATCGAGGCAATGTACTCTACAACCTCAAACGCTATGATGAAGCTTTAGCATCTTACGATCGGGCGATCGAACTTGATGCCAATTATAAGTGGGCTTGGGCTAATCGAGGCGATGTACTCAACAACCTCAAACGCTATGATGAAGCTTTAGCATCTTACGATCGCGCGATCGAACTTGATGCCAATTATAAGTGGGCTTGGGCTAAGCGAGGCAATGTACTCTACAACCTCAAACGCTATGATGAAGCTTTAGCATCCTTCGATCGCGCGATCGAACTTGATTCCAATGATAAATGGGATTGGGCTAAGCGAGGCAATGTACTCTACAACCTCAAACGCTATGATGAAGCTTTAGCATCCTTCGATCGCGCGATCGAACTTGATGCTAATTATCAGTGGGTTTGGGCTAATCGAGGCGATGTACTCGACAACCTCAAACGCTATGATGAAGCTTTAGTATCTTTCGATCGGGCGATCGAACTTGACCCCAATGATAAATGGGATTGGGTTAAGCGAGGCGATGTTCTCAACAACCTTGAACGCTATGAAGAAGCTTTAGTATCTTACGATCGCGCGATCGAACTTGATGCCAATTATCAGTTGGCTTGGCGTAAGCGAGGCGATGTACTCAACAACCTCGAACGCTATGATAAAGCCTTAGCATCTTTAGATAGGGCGATCGAACTTGACAAAAATGATACGTGTGCTTGGTGTAGGCGAGGTTACATTCTGGGAAAACAAGGCTACTTTCTAGGACAACCAGAATATTACGAAGAAGCGCTACTTTCCTTCAACAAGATGATTGAACTTGATGAGCAAAATAGCAACGCTTGGAATAATCGAGGCTGGGTATTGTGCCGACTGGGGCAATACGACAAAGCACTAATATCCCTCGCAAAAGCGATCGAACTCGGTTTTCCAGATTGGTATGCCTTTTTCAACCGCGCTGAGTCTTTACTAGCGCTGAATCAATGGGATGAAGGTTTTATAGCTTTAGACGATGCGATTTATCGCTTTACTCAAGAGGACATGACAGAAATCGACAACACAGAAGTGATCGTTCGCAATTTATTCAACAACACCAGCGATATCGCAATATGTAAAACTCGCATTAAGACATTAATCGAACTTTACAACAAGCACAATGTCATCCCTATTTTATGGCAAGGACTTCTCGGAACTATCCCCGCGCTCATGTCAGAAATGGTTAGCGACAAAACCGCCCGCACTTGGTTAGAATTGTGGCAAGAACCAACCAGCAACTACGAACAATTCCAAATTCCCATCCGCCTGCTGAATGCGGCTGTCCGCTATAAGGAAACCAAGGGCGACAGACGAGTTTTGCTAGAACTTCCCATTGAAGAACGCAATTTGTTAGAACCATTGGTATCAGGAAAAATAGAATAAGTAACACAGGATTTACGGACTCCGACAAAGAAACCGGGTTTTTCACCGAATCTTCGAGTACGAACGAAGTATTTTCGTAAAAACCCGGTTTCTCGGCCCCCATGCACTCCGAATCAAGAAACCTGGTTTTTCACCGAATCAGTCGGTTACAACGCATCTTTTCGTCAAAAAACCCGGTTTCTCAGCCCCATGTGTAAGTCATATAAAATAGGTATAAAATATAAATTGATGCTACTAGCAATGGAGTCATCCCCATGACAACAACAATTCCCACTCAAACTTTGCCAGCAATCATCTACCCAGACAGCGACGGAAAACCCATGTCTGACAATACCAAACAGTTCCAATTAATCGTAAAAATTCAAGGCGGCATAGATGCCTTATTCAAAGACAACGAAAATGTGTTTGTAGCAGGTGATTTGCTGTGGTATCCCGTCGAAGGAGATAACAAAACTCGCCAAGCACCTGATACTATGGTAGTCTTTGGCAGACCAAAAGGCGACAGAGGTTCCTACCAACAGTGGCTGGAAGATAATATTGCACCGCAAGTTGTCTTTGAAATCCTCTCCCCCGGCAACCGCATGGGAGCCATATTTAAGCTGTTTAAGTTCTACGAGGATTATGGAGTTGAAGAATATTATGTCTACAGTCCAGAGGATAATGAGTTAATAGGTTGGTTGCGAAGTGACGGAAAACTCAACTATATTGAATCAATGGAGGGTTGGGTGAGTCCGCGCTTGGAAATTCGTTTTGAAACTGCATCGGGAGACTTGGAAATTTATCAGCCTGACGGATTGAAATTTTTGTCTTATGTGGAGTTGTCAAGACAAATGGAACAAGAACGACAGGAGAAAGAGTTAGTAAAGCAAAAAGCCGATCGCCTTTCTGAAAAACTCCGAGAAATGGGGATAAATCCAGAGGAAATTTGAGACTTTTATAGTCATGGAATCACGGGTTGTCAGAAACCAGGTTTTTCAGCGAATCTGCGGGCTGTAACCAAGTATTATCTTAATAAAACCCCGTTTCTAAGTCCTCACCTCTTAAACTATGCAAAATCCCCGCCAAATAGCCTTTCTCGCCCTCCGCGAAGTCCACCGCCGGGGTGCATTTGCAGATGTCGCCCTCGATCGCACTTTTCGCAATTGTCAACTCACCGACCTCGATCGCCGTTTAGTCACAGAATTAGTTTATGGTAGTGTCAGGAGAATGCGGGCGATCGACTTTATCATCGACAAACTAGCCACCAAAAAATCATCCCAACAACCGCCAGAACTTCGCACCATCCTACATTTAGGCTTATATCAACTCGAATATCTCAACCACATTCCCCCCTCCGCCGCCGTCAACACGACAGTTCAACTAGCAAAAGAAAACGGCTTTTCAGGACTCAGCAGTTTTGTCAATGGTTTGTTGCGACAATATATTCGTTTAACCCCCCCAACCCCCCCTTATCAAGGGGGGGCTAAGAGTCATCCTAATTTTCCTCCACAACCAGAGACTCCTACCCCCCCAACCCCCCCTTATCAAGGGGGGGCTAAGAGTCATCCTAATTCTCCTCCACAACCAGAGACTCCTACCCCCCCAACCCCCCCTTACCAAGGGGGGGCTAAGAGTCATCCTAATTCTCCTCCACAACCAGAGACTCCTACCC
>JAHRFD010000027.1 GCA_020882975.1 Microcoleus sp. EPA2
ACTTCAAGTCGGGATAGGGCATTGCCACGACTCTAAATGTACGCAGAGAGAAGGTAAGACCACTTGTGGCACATCTCGATGAAGCGTAAAGAATCCCCGCGCGTTTACGCCGGGGAGTATGTCAACAACCCACAGTTGTCGAATTTCCCTACCAATAATGGCTGCTTCGGGTGCGACTGAGCAACGGTAAGGAAACTCTTGTAGGGATGCGATCGCATCTTGGATATCGTAATACCACTGATTTGCAGCATCAGCACTCAAATAATCGCACATCCAACGATAGGTGGTTTCAATTTCACCAAAAGCGGGTGGTTGGATTAAGACTTGATAACTCATAGACTCTGAGGAATGTTGAACTGCTGCTGTAGGGCTATCATGGCTCGATCGACTGGGATTCCTTCACCTCGATCGAAGCTTTCAAGTCCTTTGCGGATGCCGATGATGGCTTCGAGGTAGTCGATGCGCTCTAGGAGTTGTTCGTAGGTATTGACTTGGGGGTGTGGAGGCGATTTGAGCGATCGCACCAAGCTGAGAAGATCCGCAAGCAGATCGCTATATCAAAACTAGACGATCGCACTAAAGAAATGGGTTGCGATTTACCGTTGGGTGAGGGCTGGTTTACGAGATTGTCGGTTTTAGGCAATTACAGTGTTCTCTGCGGTTAAATCATTCAACAACAATCATGGCATCAAAACCCAAAAATGCCCAATACCCAACTCCCAAAACTACCTTTTCCAATACCTGCGCCAATGAAACAAATTTTCCCATAAATTACGTATAAAAGTATTGCGACGGAAACGCTCTAATTCCCAACTAGCAGCAGTTTTTCCAGTAATCTCCGAAAAAGTAGACCCAATAAAAGGAATTTCCGCGATCGCCCCAACAGTCATTCCCTGACGCACAGCCAAAGCCATAACATGAATCAACTCAGCAGCATTTAGTCCCACAATACTCGCCCCCAAAATCTCCCCATTACCCCGTCCCACAATCTTACAAAAACCAGTCATCTCCCCACATATTTGAGCCTTTTCAATATTCTTAAAATATTCCCGATTCACTATAATATCATCACCAAAACGACGCCTTGCTTGCGCCTCACTCAAACCCACCCTCGCCAACTGCGGCTCAGAAAAAATAGCCCAAGGAATCCCGCGATAATCAATTTTCAACCTCGGCAAAAACAAAGCATTTTTCACAGCCACCACAGCTTCGGAATTAGCAATGTGAGGGAACGCATAACCGCCAGCAACATCACCAATTCCATAAATCCGAGGATTAGTTGTTTGCAATTTCTCATTTAAAATCAATCCCTGGTGATTGCATTTAGCACCAGTCGCTTCTAGATTTAATGATTGAAAATTAGGCTTGCGCCCCGCAGCGATAAAAATCTCCTCAGTTTCGATCGCCCAATCTCCCGCTTGAACCCACTTCCTCCCATCAATCGCTCTAGCTTGAGTCACCTCAGTAGCCGTCAAAATCCGCACTCCTTGGGCTTCCATTGCAGCTTGAACCAAGCCAGCAGCCTCTGGCTCCTCTTTCGCCAAAATACGCGAACCCTTCACCACCAGCGTCACAGCCACCCCTAATCGAGCAAAAGTTTGAGCCACTTCCACACCGCTAGGATCTGCACCAATTACGACCAAACTTTTAGGAGCTTGTTTAAGTTTTGCTAGTTTCCAGACAGTTTCCGAAGTAAAATAGCCCACAGACAAAAGCCCTTCTATATTGGGAATCGCCGGGAGACTGGGACAAGCGAGCAAATAACCAAGCGATCGCAATTTCCGCCCATTCACAGCAAAAGCCATATCCGGTTTCACCACAAACTCGCCATCACCACAAATAACATCAACCCCGCGAGTCGCCAAAATACCCAAATCGTTGATTTCTGACAAATTAGAAACAACACCTTCTGTCCACTGCATCACCTCATCAAACCGCAATTCCCTGGGCATTTCCGAATTAGTATTGTCCCAAAGTACACCGAATTTCTGGTTAGTGATTTGTTCAGCAAATCGGCCACTCTCACTCAAAATTTGGTTGTATTGCAAACTTAAGGCGATCGCATCTTGGCCCGCCGTCGGCAAATTTTGTAAATCACTCAAGGGTTCCACCAAAGCAACACGAGCTTGAAAACCACTTGCAGTCAAAGCAGCATAGCGTCCGGCCGTCGTACCACCAATTATTACTAAATCGTAGTCAATCATAAATTTAATAAGTCATTAGTCATTAGTTATTAGTTATTAGTCATTAGTCATTAGTCATTAGTTATTAGTCATTAGTCATTAGTTATTAGTCATTAGTCATTAGTCATTAGTCATTAGTTGTTAGTTATTAGTTGTTAGTCATTAGTTATTAGTTATTAGTTATTAGTTATTAGTCATTAGTCATTAGTTGTTAGTTATTAGTTGTTAGTTATTAGTTGTTAGTCATTAGTTATTAGTTATTAGTTATTAGTTATTAGTCATTAGTCATTAGTTGTTAGTCATTAGTTATTAGTCATTAGTCATTAGTCATTAGTTGTTAGTCATTAGTTATTAGTCATTAGTCATTTGTTATTTGTTGTTACTCATTTGTTGTTTGTTATTAGTCATTTGTTATTTGTTATTTGTTGTTAGTCAGTGGATATTGGTTATTTGTTGTTAATTATTTACTCTTGATTCCTACTTAGTAGTTATTCTTGGGTAATTATTAGTGGGTATTTATTAGTTTTTAGCTGTTAACTAGAGCATTTACCAAGGCGTTTTGGTTATTGCTCCCTGAGCGGAGTCTAAGAACTCAATAAATAACCAATAACCAATAACCAATAACCAATAACTAATGACCAATAACTTCTTGAATTGCAGAAATAAGTCGTAGATTGTCTGCCCGATCGCGCACAGCTACCCGAAAAAAGCGATCGCCCAACTCAGGAAAACTCAAACAATCCCGAATTAAAATCCGGTGACGTTCCAGCAGACTTTTTTGAATCAGCCCCACCGAAACCGAAGACTCCACCAACAAAAAATTAGCCGCACCAGGAAACGGCCGTAAACCCGGTAAACTAGCCAAACCCTCAAATAGCTCTTGGCGAGCCACAGGTAGCCAATCCCAGGTTTGCCGTTCAAACACAACATCTCGCACCACAGCAGCCGCCGCGGCCGCAGCCAGAGCGTTCACAGGCCAAGGATCGCGCTGCAACTGCCAGCGACGGAGGCGATCGGGATGGGCGATCGCACAGCCCAACCGCAGTCCCGGCAGAGAATAGAATTTAGTAAGCGATCGTAAAATCACCAAATTCGGAAACTCCGCCACAGCATCGATCGAACTCTCCTGTTGTTCCGGCGGTAGAAAGTCCATAAAAGCCTCATCTACCACCACCAGACCCAACTGCTCCACATAAGGCCCAATCGCCTCCCTACTGAACAGCAAACCCGTAGGATTATGCGGATTATTCAGCAGCAAGCCGTGGCATCCGGCATTCAGAGCCAGAGGCACCGGGACTTCTTGAGGAACAGGCAAGATACCTGTTCCACAAGAAAATTCATTTCTTGTGGAATGGGCATCTTGTCGGTGATTGACAATAGTGCCAGATGTGAGATCCAAAGGACATTCCAACACCTTCGCGCCGAAAGCCAAAAGAGCCCGCCAGTAATCACCAAAAGCCGGAGTCACCAAATAAGTTGCTTCCAGCTTCGACAAATCCCAAGCCGCCCAAGTCAACAATTCCGCCGAACCATTACCCGGCAAAATCCAATCCGGGTCAACATTCAAAGCCTCACCCAAAACAGCCCTCAGTTCTCCATAATCAGGGTCTGGGTAAGCAGTCAGACTGCCCAGGTGTGCTTGAATCGCATCCAGAGCCGACTTAGGCGGGCCCAAAGGACTGATACTGGCAGAAAAATCGAGAATAGCAGAAGCAGGGCAACCAGCCAGTGTGGCCGCCCAAGCTAAATTCCCACCGTGAACAGGTCTAGTCAAAGCTTAGTTTGCCGATATTTAGGAGTCTTTATCCGGTGCAACTCTGTCCTTAAACAATTTCCCTGCGGAAAATGCCGGAACTCTGGTAGCCGGAATTTCCATTTTAGCGCCAGTTTTGGGATTGCGACCCTCACGAGCCTTACGTTCCCGTGACTCAAAGGAGCCAAAACCCACCAGTGTCACCTTGTCGCCGTCGGAGACAGCTTCCATGATTGCTTCCAAAGCGGCACTCAAAACGGCATCTGCCTGTTTTTTCGTCACGCTAGCCTTTTCCGCGACTGCATCAACCAATTCACCTTTGTTCATTACGAACTCCTTCTGGATTTGCAAAATACGTTCAACAGATTTCAACTATTAGCTGTGAGTTATCAACTGGATTGGGCTGTGCTTGGGGAGGTTTCGGTTGCACCCGATCGCCCCTGTCAGCTTCCCCAAATCAGAACTCCTGCTGAATACTAACTACCCTAGAGTAATTGGTCAGAAAAGGAATTTTCATTTTTAATTGCTGAAAACCCCACAGCATCTAATTTTCACTGCATTATTCTAAAGTCTTCCCGACCGTTATGGATCGGTGGAACCTTTAATTTATATGGATTTGGACAATTTTTAGAATTAATCCATAAATTTGGTTACAAAAATACCACCTTGGAGAGCACATTTCTCACCTCGGTGGATTTGAGAACCGGAAAAAAGAGAAAGAGAAGGAACAGAATGTCATTTGTCAATGGCTAAAGGGGAAGATTTTCCTTCTTACTTCTTCCTTCTTCCTTCTTCCTTCCTTCGGACTACTACCTAGGCTGGATGGGCTGACCCCGCTGCAACAGTTGGCGGGCGTCGGGACTGATGTTGTTTTGGTAGCCAAAGTTCGATCGATCGCTATCATCCAAAATCTGCGGTGTCAGCAATACAATCAACTCCGCCCGCTGGTTGTCCTTAGTAGTGCTCCTGAACAGCGAACCGATAATCGGCAAATCTCCCAAAATCGGAATCTTCCGGGCTATCACTCGTTCTTCGTCGCGGATAATTCCAGAAAGAATCAAAGTCTGACCGTCTCGCAGGCGAATTAGACCCGATTGCAAAGAGCGCTCCCCTAGTGGCGTGATCCTATTGGTGTTAGAGCCAACCGAAAGGTCGAGAGTGGGGTTGGGTGTCCTGATAATCGGATTCACCCGCAGAGACACAAAACCATTATCGTCAACCCGATCAATCGCCACCCCCAACTGCAAACCCGCCTTGTCTTTGACCGCCGTAGTTGTTGTGGTACTTGTATTTCCGGTGGTCTGTGTTTGCTGGGTGATGTTAGTAATCACCTCATCCGTGATATTTACATTCGCCGTTTCCCCTTCTTGGACAACCAGAGTCGGATCGGTCAAAATTTTGCCGTTCCGCGTGTTAATCTGTGCCTGCAACGCAGACAGGAACCTCCTGGGATACTGCAACAACGGGAACAATCCGAACTCTGCGGTTCCCGAACTGGTCGCTCCTCCTGGTGTGTAATCGGTAATTCCAACTCGTGTAGGGCTATTACTAACTGGGGCTGTAGGCTGAAGGAACACACCCTTAGCTGGACCGTTGATACCTTGACCTGTCAATGGGACGGTAACGCGACCGTTCGCATCGTAGAAAACCTCTCCGGTTATTTGGTTGGGGACGATGGGCGGAGTCGTTCGGCTATTGCTGACATCTGCTCCCGTAGCAGGCTGCAAGCCACCAAAATTGAGACTTGCGGCCCCACCGTCATTCACGAAGAAATTGTTATTAATCCCGAAAGAGAAACTGCTGCTACTGATGTTATTTCCCGACAAATTGATATCGATCACCTTGACATTCACCGCCACTTGACGGCGGCGCAAATCTAGCTGAGTCAAGAAATTTACAGCGACATCAACCTTGCGCGGATCTCCCACCAAAGTGATGGAATTGAGCCTCGCATCGGCCAGCACCGACAGTCCCCTCAACAATAACGGGCCATTACCATCCCTGGCCCCGATCGCCTTAATATCAGGTTCCCGAATTTCCACATCCCGCGCCGCATTACCCTGGCCCACCGTTTGAATAGTCACGCGAGTAATCGGGAGTTGAGTTTCAGCACCTTGAGCGCTCAAAAAGTTAGCTGCATCCGTAGACCGAACTTGATTGAGCCGCAGAGTCCGAACGATAATATTGCGCGAGTCCAGTGGCAGATTACTACCTACAAAAATCGTCCGTCCCACCCGATTAGCTTGCAGCCCACTCAGGCGGAGCACGTAGTTAAACACATCTTGCACCGACTCATTTTCGATGTCCAAAGAAATCTTCGGCCCTTCATCCGAACCTCCTGCTGCACCCGCAGCCGGTGCACCCGCTGGCTGGCCTGGCTGACCAGGAGCGCCGCCACCACCTGTAAAAGCAATATTCAACCCCGCAGCACGAGCCAGTAGAGCCAACACGTCCCGAACAGGGGCATCCCGTAGGACTAACCGAGGGATGCGTTCTCCCGAACTCAGCTCGATATTTCCCGCCGCTGGAGCGATGTTAGAAACGGCGATATCTCCTAGGGGTGGAGCAACTGCCCGCGGTAGCAACGGCGCGGCCTGACTGGCGGGAGATTGAATCTCGCTGGGGAGTGGTGGGCGATCGTTTCTAGTGATTGTAACTTCAGGATTTTGCAAGACCACGTTCGGGTTTTGCCCTGTACGGATTTGGGGACCCGGCACAGGGGCTGTTTGGCTCAGGGGCAGGCTAGGAGGTGGTGGAGGTGTTTGGTTGAGGGCGGGGGTTCCCGGCTGTGCAGCTTGAGTAGTCTGGGGTGTACCGCCCTGTCTGGCGACACTCAGAACGATGCCATTGCCTTGTCCCTGAACGATTTGTCCGCTGGGAACGCCGTTAGTGCCTGTCACCAAGACGCGGATGCTGTTAGCATCTGCCGGGGTGACTTCTACTGAAGAAATGCCAGGGGCTGGGTTTTCTTGCCGGAATGTGCTGCCTTGGCTTAAGCGGAGCTGAGTATTGATGATTGTGGCTTGGTAGGTATTGCCATTATTAATGGCGAAGACTTGCGGGCGATCGCCCTTTTCCGTCGCCAACACAATATTTATCCCATTATTGGCTTGACTTACTTGCACTCCTGTGACTTGAGTTGGGGCTGCCCAAACAGGGGCTTGGGCCATCATCACTCCCGCCACACTGCTAAAGAGTCCTCCAGTTAATCGTAGATGGTGTTTCACGTTCGCTCCTCAAATAAACTTTATCAATTATTGTCTTTTAGCTCCCCCACTTCTTCCAAAAGTTGGGGAGCTGCTGGGTATTCTGTTTTTTTAGATGGGCTTAACTA
This sequence comes from Microcoleus sp. EPA2, assembly GCA_020882975.1. Taxonomy (GTDB): domain Bacteria; phylum Cyanobacteriota; class Cyanobacteriia; order Cyanobacteriales; family Microcoleaceae; genus Microcoleus. The sequence continues at coordinate 7,271 of JAHRFD010000027.1, forward strand.
GCTGCTTATTTAGCAACAGGACTTGCTGCTGCACTGGGACTTGGAGTCGGTGTCGGCAGTTTTTCCTCTTGTTTTAACGGCAGCAGTGCGTGTAAATCAAAAGCAGTTTTAATTTTAGTTTGCGGTGGCGTAATGGGGACTATTTTCCCTTTCAAAACGTCAACTTCTATGGTCTGATTTGGTTCTGCCAATTCAGATTTTAAATTTCTCACTACCAAAAGCGACTGCATCAATTCCAAGTTACGCATAAAGCTGCGGGTTTGAGCAAAATTCCCTTCAAACTCTACCTTATATTTTTTGCGTCTGAGCTTGCCAGCCAGAGAAGGTCCAAAAGACGTATCTTTTAGAATATCGGGGTCTGCCACTCCAGGTACGGTAGCAGACGGTGCAGTTGCCGGCAAGATATCTGGCTCAAATTTTGTCAGTTTAGCTTTACCCTGATCCCCTTGTACGCCTACGTTGATTTTGTTCACCAATTGATTCATGTCCAGCAACAAGGTGGTGCTACCCTCGTCGCTAGCAAACATTGCCGTCACCTCTGCCCTGCGCTGTTTTGCCTCTTCTTGTTTGGCTTCTGCTTCTGCCCTTTTTTTGATTTGATTTTGCAAGCTCAGTTGCGTTTCTTTGCCTTCGCTAATTTTTTGCTTGATGTCGGCGGTTTTCTGCATTTCTGGCATCACAAACTGTGTACCGATGTAGCCGGCGACTCCGATGCCGAGAACAGCAATCGCTATTGCTTGAACTTGGGGTGTCAGCTTAATCCCGAATATTTCCTGACTAGATGAATCTTGTCCTTGTTCTCCGCTGGGAATAAACTCATTTGCTGCTGTCATGGTTTTTTAACTTCTCCTTTTTGTTCGCTTTTTGGTGTTTCTAGCACTCCTTTTTCTTGAAGTGTTTCTATCCGTATTGCCAGCCCATCTGCTTGTTGACTCCGCAGTTCGGGAAGCAACTCGGAGGCTACTGTCGGACTGAGGCTGGTTTCAATTTTATATTCCACCACCGGCCGCAGTTTGGGAATTTCTACCGCACCTAGGGCGCTTTGGTTCCGTACTTGTACTTGTGCGGGGTTGTTTTTTAAGGTGGCTGCTAGCAGTCTGGTATCAGTATTGAGGAAAAAGGGAGAGCGTTGAACTAGCAGCATGAAGTCGTTAACTTGAGCAAAGGTACTGGCGACTCCTGAAATTACTACCTTGGATGGCTGAACCGGGGCCACGGGGGTGGCCACTGCCACGGGAGTAGCGGTGGCTGCTGGGGAAGGACTCCCTCCGGCTGGGGACGGGCTGGCTGCTGGGGTGGCTGCGGGTGGAGGGGGAGCTGCTGCTACTGGGGACGGACTGGGGTCTATTTGCTCGATTTTGGCAATTTTCACTCCGGCGGGAGTGCGGTTACTTAGGTCTTGCAGCATTGCCGACCAAGGTTTAATTTGGTCGAAGACTCCTGCTAATGCTTTGTATTCTGCGGTAACTTTATCGGTTTCGCTGTTGATGGCTTTGATGGCACTGGCTTGAGTGTTTAATTTTGCCACTTCTTGGTCGAGGGCTGTTTGTACTGCACTCAAGCCATTATTTTCGTTAGTGGCCCACCACCAGACACCCATGACGGCGACGTTGATGCCCATGGCGAAGAGCATGGCACCAATTAACGGAAGTTGGTCTTTTGCCGAACCCGAACCTTTTTTGGTTGGAGCTTGGCTTGGTTCGTCCTGTTTGTATTCGGGACGGTCTCTGAGAAAGTTAATATCTAGGCTGTACATGGCTTTACTCGATTTGAGATTTTAAATTTGAGATTTTAATTGTCTGTTCACAAAACCTCCCTTAGTCCTAAACCTAAAGCTACTCCTAAACCTGCTCGCTGTTCTGGGCTAATTTCTTCGCTGACTTCGAGTCGTAGGGTGTCGATGGGATCTACTTGAGAAGCCGGCAAGCTTAATCTTTGCATGAAAAATTCATCTAGTTTGCCGATCGCAGCTCCTGGCCCTGCTAACAGGAGTTGTGCTACTTCTAGTTCTTCGCTCTGGTTGAGATAAAAGTCTACTGAACGACGCAGTTCGTCTGCGAGTTCTCCCAAGACTTTAATCATCGCATTTGTACCCGGATTTGCATCCCCTGATGTACCCATTGTATCTGTTACTGGTAAGGTCATGCCTTGTAGTTCGCTGGTGTCTCTGGTTGGTGGCAGATTCATGGCTTCGTTGAGGGCAGTCTGGATTTGGTAAGTGCCGATCGGGATGGTACGGTTGAATTGTGGTATGCCGTCCACTACTATAGCTAACTCGGTGCTGTCAAATTCTATATCTGTCAAGACTGCTGCCTCTTGGGAGGAAAATTGTTGCAGTTGATCTTTGAGGGTGCGGATCAGGGCAAAGCTGGTTACTTCTAGCACATCTATAATCAGTCCGGCTTCTTTGAAGGTTTCTAGATAGGTGTCTGTGACTTCTTTGCGGGTTGCTACGAGTACAACTTGCACTTTTTCTACGCCGTCGTCATCGACAAATAGGCCGATTTTTTGATAGTCTACGTCGGCATCTTCTCTGGGAAATGGCAAGTATAGCCCTGCTTCTGAATTCATGTATTCCCGCAGTTCTTCGTTGTTGAGTTCTGATGGGACTGGAATTAACCGAATGACGGCTTCCCGTCCGGGAATGGCTGTGGCTACGTGCTTGGCTTTGATTTTGTTTTCGGCGAGGACTGAACGTATCAGTTCTGCCATCCCTGGCGGGTCGGCTATTTGTCCTTCTTGTACTATGTCTTCTGGTACTTCTATGGAGGCTAATGTGGCTATTTTTAATGCCTGAGCTTTCTTTTCCAGTTGAATGATGTTAATGCGGTCTGAGGCTAGTTCGATGCCGATTCCGGGCTGGCGTCTGGAAATTAGATTTTTGAAAAAGTTAACCATGTGATTGGGTCGCTGGTAATTGCTATTTTCTTTAACTTGTGCTTGGCCAGCCTGAGTCAGCAGTTGGCTGTGGGAAACTTTGTTTCCACGCGGCGAGGGTGCTGACATCTTGCTATTGGGCAGTACCTAAACGGTGGCCACTGTGTGTGTTGCGCGATTGTCCGATTTTATCCTATCCAATCTACTTGAGATTGAGCATTCTGGTGTGAATGTCAACAAATTTCAACTTGGGTCGATCGACCCCCTGGCCAATTCTGGAAACAACCCACAGGAATTACCTAATAAATTACCTAACAGTTAAAACAAGGAGGCAGAAAGATGAAACGTAAATCTTGGCAATTATTTACTATTTTTGGGCTAGTGGGGCTACTGTTGTCTGCATTGGTCAGTTGTGGCAAGCCTGCTGTTAATTCCCCAACCCAAAATTCGATGGCTCTTGAGTTCTGGACTATGCAACTGCAACCTCAGTTTACGGAATATTTCAATCAGACGATCGCCAATTTTGAAAAGGAAAATCCGACCGTGAAGGTGCGTTGGGTCGATGTCCCTTGGTCGGCGATGGAAAGTAAGATTTTGGGCGCTGTGTCGGCGAAAACTGCCCCGGATGTGGTTAACCTCAATCCTGATTTTGCGTCGCTGTTGGCGGGGCGCAATGCTTGGTTGGATTTGGATGCTAGGATACCGGAGCAAGTGCGATCGACCTATCTCCCAAATATCTGGAAATCTGGCGTTCTCGATGGCAAGAGTTTTGGTATTCCTTGGTATCTCACAACTGGGGTAACAATTTATAATACGGACTTGTTGAAAAAAGCGGGAATTGCTAAGCCTCCTACTACTTATACTGAGTTGGCTCAAGTAGCAAAACAGGTGAAGCAGAAGACTGGTAAGTTTGCTTTTTTCGTGACTTTTGTACCGGAGGATTCGGCGGAGGTTTTGCAATCTTTGGTGCAGATGGGTGTTACTTTGGTTGATGCTCAAGGTAAGGCTGCTTTTAATAACGATAAAGGTAAGGCTGCTTTTGAGTATTGGGTTGATTTGTACAAGGGTGGATTTTTGCCCCAGGATGTTTTGGTGCAGGGCCATCGTCGGGCGATCGAGCTTTATCAATCTGGGGATACTGCTTTGTTAGCTTCTGGACCTCAATTTTTGAAGGCGATCGCCGAGAATGCTCCTAGTATAGGTGCTGTTTCGGCTGTGGCTCCTCAAATTACTGGTCCAAACGGCAAGAAGACTGTGGCGGTGATGAATTTGGTGGTGCCTCGCGACAGCAAGCGCCCTGATGATGCTGTCAAGTTTGCTTTGTTTGTGACTAATTCTCAGAATCAGTTGGCTTTTGCTAAGGCTGCTAATGTTTTGCCTTCTAGTGTTGATGCTTTAAAGGACTCTTATTTTAAGAGTGTACCGGCGGATGCTCCTACTGCCGATCGAGCTCGGATTGTCAGTGCTTCTGGGTTGGAAAAAGCCGAGTTGTTGATTCCGCCTCTGAAGGATGTTAAGAAGTTGCAAAAGGCAATTTATGACAATTTGCAAGCGGCTATGTTGGGGGAGAAGTCGGTAGAGCAAGCTGTGGCTGATGCGGCAACTGCTTGGGATCAAAGGTAGCAAATATATCCGTAGGGGCGAAGCATTCCGGCAGTCTGTCTCTGCTTCTGACTAATAAATTATCTGCCGGAATGATTCGCCCCTACAAAATTGGGATGCACGCGGATTTTTTTTGGCGATCGCCCCTTGCTTTTTTTTGTAGCTTGACCTATTATTTAATAATCGAAACCTGTGCGCGCATATATACAGCCTAAAGTTATAATCATATACTTCAGTATAGGACAAAAAATATCAACTATCAAGAATTTGGAGAAAGATAGGGAAATTTAAGATTTTTTTACCGCAGAGGGCGCAGAGGACACAGAGGAGGAGAAGAGATATATTAATCTTTTTGTCCGCCACAGATGATGGTCAGCGAACACTAATGAATTCTGGATATTTTAGGCTGGGATGGATCGCCAATCGCCTAATTTATTTGGGTTTTTCCTATTGCAATTTAGCGGGATTTGACATACTATATCATCATGGGAATCTGTACCTACATATAAGCTAGCTGTGCCTTAAGTTTGAAGATAATTTCCACCACAGATGATGGCGGATGCAGGTAGATAAAAGAGAGATATTTTTAGAGTTGGGTTGTTTGTAGTTGCAGAAAGTAACCGACTAGGTAAAGGGAACCGCAAAGGACTGTTAAGTTGTTGTCTGTTACAGCAGTGTCTAAGGCTGTGGTTAAGTCGGGGAAGGTTTGGCAGAGTGTTAATTCACGACAGATGTTTTGGGCGAGGGCTGCTAATTCTGTGGGTGGTGTGGAATTTTGGTCGGGTACGGGTACTAGATAAAGTCGATCGCCCTTTTTGAGTAATGCTTTGAATATATCATCGCTGTCTTTAGTAGCCAGAATGCCGATTACCCAGTTAATTGGTTGCTGATGATTAAATTTATCGACATATTCGCGCAAAGCAATCGCCGCGGCTGGGTTGTGGGCTCCGTCGATTAATATTTTCTGGTTTTTCCAAGTTGTTTGTTGGAGTCTTCCTCGCCATTGGGTTTTGGCGATACCGTTTTCAATCGCAGTTTGGGATATTTGCCATCCTCTGTGTTGCAGAGTTTGGATAGTTGCGATCGCCATTGCTGAATTCATCAGTTGAATGTTTCCCAGCAATGGCAATTGATATCTTATTTTAACCCCATTTTGAGGTGACTGATACTCCGCTAATCCTTGTCCGAAATCTAGGGCTGGTTTTACCCAAGTTGGGGGACAGTCTAATTGTTGAATGCGTTTTTCTATGACTATTCTCGCCTCTGGTGGCAATTCTCCGATAATAGCCGGACAATTTGCTTTGAGAATTCCGGCTTTTTCCCCAGCAATGTCGGCGATGGTTGGGCCAAGTATTTGCCAATGTTCTAGGCTAATGGATGTGATGACGCAGGCGAGGGGTGTTTGGCAAACATTAGTCGCGTCTAGTCTTCCTCCCAATCCAGTTTCGATGATGGCGATGTCTGTTTTTTGTTCGGCGAAGTACAGCCAAGCTGCGGCGGTGATGATTTCAAATTGGGTGGGGGTTTCGGTGTTGTTTTGGGTGGTGGCGATTACTCGTTTGAGGTATGCTTGTAGTTCTGTTTGGGAAATTGGTTTTTGGTTGATGCAAATTCTTTCTGTCCAATCAATTAAGTGCGGGGATGTATACCGCCCGACTCGATATCCTGCTTCTGTGAGTATGGATGATAAATAAGCGCAAACTGAACCTTTGCCGTTTGTGCCGGCGATGTGGATGATGGGGATTTTTTGGTGGGGGTTTTCTAGTTTTTCTAGAAGTTGTTTGATTCTTTCGAGGCCGAGGTGGATGCCGAAGTGTTGGTATGATTTGAGGATGGATTCTGCATTCATTGAGGTGGGAGTTTTTTACGAACCGCGAAGGCGCGAAGGGCGCGAAGGAAGAAAGAAGAAAGAAGATAGATGTTAATTATATGAATATTATTTCTCTGTTTGCGGGTTGTGGTGGGTTGGATTTGGGTTTTCGTTTGGCTGGGTTTAATCCGGTTTGGGCTAATGAATATGATAAGTCTATTTGGGATACCTACGAGTTTAACCATCCTGACACTATTTTAGATCGCAGAGATATCCGAAAAATCAATTCGGAGGAAGTTCCTGATTGTGTCGGGATAATCGGTGGGCCTCCTTGTCAAAGTTGGAGTGCTGCTGGTGCTAAACGCGGTATTGATGACTGTCGCGGTCAGCTTTTTTGGGATTATATCAGAATTGTGCGCGACAAGCAGCCTTTGTTTTTCTTGGCTGAGAATGTCAGTGGGATTTTGGCTGCTAGAAACCGGGATGCTTTTACTTATATATTATCGCAGTTTGAGGAAATTGGCTATCGGGTTTCGTTCAAGTTATTAAATGCTAAAAATTTTGGTGTACCGCAGGACAGGCAAAGGGTGATTGTGGTTGGTTATCGGGAAAGTCTGGGTTTTGGTTTTGAGTTTCCCGCACCGGGAAATAAGGTTTTGACTTTGCGAGATGCGATTGGTGATTTGGAGTCGATCGCACCTCTGGCTGTTTCAGGTAAGTTAGATAAGTATCACTCGTTAATTGCCAATCATGAATGTGCTGATTTGGGATTTTCGAGTATTTATATGTCGCGAAATCGAGTTAGAGGTTGGTCGGAACCTTCTTTTACAATTCAGGCTAGTGGCCGACACGCGCCTATCCATCCTCAAGCTAATAAAATGATTTTGATTGCGAAGGACAAACGCATTTTTGACCCAAATTCGCCTCGGCCTTACCGCCGACTTTCGGTGAGGGAATGTGCGAGAGTTCAGACTTTTCCCGATGATTTTATTTTTAAGTATAAGCAGATTGCTGATGGATACAAAATGGTAGGTAATGCTGTTCCTGTAAAATTGGCTAGAGTTTTGGCTAGTAAGATTTTTGAGGATATTGTCTTCGGGCATAAGGCATTATCGGTATTATCTGTCATTTCTAAATTTGCGATCGATCTGACTTAAAAGAAATGGCCGCTAATTTTATCTTGGGCTGTTAGATTGCTGGTATGTCTTTACTTTTGCCCTAGGAGGGCGCAAATAGTTGTTTCTTGTTTTCTGCCTCTTAATTGAATACTTTTCACTGGTTTTGCTTTGTAGGTATCGCTCACCAATTCCCATGTTTCTCCAGTAATCAATACCCGATAAGGATTGCCTTCTTTAAGATCTTTATTCATGGCTTCCAATCGGGCGGCAACATTCACAGTATCTCCTAAAACCGAAAAATTCAATCGCGCCCCGCCGCCGACAGTTCCAGCAATAATCGACCCTGTATGAATTCCAACTCCGAATTCAATTTTTGGCTTTCCTTCTCTTTGAAATTGTTGATTTAATTGTTTCAATCGTTCTGACATATCCAAGCAAGCGGCCATACAATTTTGAGCGTCTTGTTTAATCTCTTCTGGTTTAGTATGAGGAAAGGGAATGCCAAATATTGCCATAATTGCATCGCCAATATATTTATCGATAACGCCACCGCGATCCATAATACACTCGCTCATGGCATTTAAATATTGATTTAGCCAAGACATCAATTCACTCGGAGATAGTTGTTCGGAAATGCTAGTAAACCCTCGAATATCCATAAATAAAACGGTAGCGACCATTTCTTGCGGTTGCATTTCGCCATTTTTAAATATTTCGTCTTTGCGCTGCCAAATTAATTCAGCAGTTTCTTTTGCCATGTATTTTTCAAACAGACTCATTAATTGTTGTTTTTCTTGTTGTTCTCGCAGTTGCAGTCCAACTCCAGCTAAGACAATCGTACCAATCGGTGCAGCGATGGGCATTAGTAGAGAATTAAATGTAAATAATGAGAAAGAAATTGCATACCAAGTTAGGGGGAGAAGGATAACCATCGTAATTCGTCCCCAGGGTCCAAGTTTCGATAATATCCCGCTAGTAATTGGTCCAATTAAAAGTAATATTAGCCCAATTTTCCAGTCAGGCAAAGGTTGCAGCAGTCGGTTATTGAGCAAGTTATCAATAACTGCGGCATGAAGGTAAATCCCGCTGGTTGGTGGAATTCGATCGAGAGGAGTCCGGAAGGGATCTAAACCTGTTGCCGTCGTACCTACTAATATCAATTTGTCTTTAAAAGCATTTTTAGGATTTTTACCTTCCAGAACGTCAGCAAACGAATAAGTCGGTAAATATTGCACTTTTCCCGGCCAATTTATCCAAGCCTGCTGAAATTCTAGACTGCCGTTATTAGGCGGTGATAAAAACTTTTCTAGCCCTACAGATTGCGGTTGCTTGTCGGCGTTGTAAACGTGCAGCATGGCAATTCCCAATGAGGGAATATCTCGCAGCCACAGCGTGGCTTGACGACCGATTCCATCTGTGTCTGACTTATGTAAAATATGACCTCTATCGGCGGCTGCGGATTCTAAAGTTGATACAATTGGTAGCTGTTTTCCTTGGTCATCCCAAGCCTTGGCTAAGACTACATTGCCTTTTGCACTCATAGCGTCTGCAAGTTGGTTATCTTGGGGACTGGGTTCGGCAAAAATAATGTCGAAACCAATAACTGCGGGTTGATCGGGGGAAAGGGCTTGTAATAATTGAGTGTAGCGATCGCGCGAAAATGGAAATCTACCCAATTTGCTTAAAGTTGCTTCGTCTATTGCAATTACCACCACTCGTTTATCCCAAATAGGTTTGGGTAAAATTCCACTTTCGCGAAGTTGAAACAGGCTGTTATAGCTCAGTTGTTCCAGCGGTTTCCAGCCATCCAAATGCAACGCGCCCAAGGAAATAATAGCGGCAGCAATTCCCGGCAGCAAGGACTGGCTGCGGGCAAAAACACGTCGGAAACTAGGTATTATTAATTTAGTCATTACCCATTACCTAACTAAACTTGCACCGAGTTCATAAGATACCTGATTTCCCAGTGGACTGCGAACAACTAGCCAGTAGTCAGAATTAGCTGGCCTCGGCACTACCTCGTCGATTTTACCTGTTCGATCCATCTTTAAGGGTTGATCGTTTAAATACACTAAATTCAGCGGATCGACAGTACAAATTAATCGAACTTTGCCTGGACTGATGACTGATAAACTGATCAATTCATAGTTCATATTTTCTTTGAATGCCTTGGGTGGACTGGGAGGATTGCCGGGAAAAGTGACGGAAGCATAGCCCTTTTCTATCTTCACAGTTTGCCCTTGAGTGCTAGTAGCGTCAACCTTCCCCTCAAATAAGGCAGTTGCGGCTTTTCCCTCTGGGCCAACACCCACGGCGAACTCAGTCCCCCTGACGCCCACAACTCCCCCTGGGCTGTTAATTTCTAGGCGGGAATTGGGGTTAGTCAAGCGTCGGGCTGAAACTCTTGCCAATCCTGTGGGGACTGACAGCAAGGTAACTCTACCTCCATTGACTGCAACGGACAGACCTGTAACTCGGACGGTGGTTAATTCTGCTAGATTAATCGTAGCGATGCCAGTGTCTACCGCTAAAACGGCGCTGGATTCTTTACCTGTGGAGATTTGCTGGCCGGCTGTTGTCAGGCGATCGCCCACTTTTGCTGGTCTTCCTTGATATGTTACGCTTCCCCTAACTTGCCGTACTTCTACCCAGCGACTCCCAGGCAGTTGAATCTCCCTCGCCAGCAAAGGCAAGGCTAAAGTGATTAAAATACTAGCCAATAGGATTGCCACCCATTTAGAAATACCAGAAAATTGTAATTTCATCGCTAAAAAACATTTTGCCAAGGTCGTTATCTAGATTACTATCTTTTTGGTAGCTGCTCTAGACATTTTTTAACGACATCTTCAGACTTGTAATTGTTCCCTACTCGCAATTAGCAATTAGCAGGTTGCGTTACTAGCGATCGCCAACCCAAAGGAAATATCGAAACGGATAATAATGAATGCTATTTTAGCATCAAAAATTGAGTTTTTCCGCCATCAATAGAGCATAAATTAACATCGATTGATTCGAGGAATTGGTTGATTTTTTATATGCTCAGCACTCATTTATTATCACGTTTTAATGAGGCTTGACAACTCCGATGAATCGATCGATCGCCCTAGCTGTAAAGTCGATCGAGTTTTAAGAAGGTTTGCAGCAGCGCCTTTGCTCCCTGAGTGCACTGTTCTGGGGATGTATATTCATCTTCTGCGTGGCTGATGCCGCCGCGAGAAGCCACGAAAATCATCCCCATATCGGCAAACCGTCCGATTTCTTGGGCATCGTGTCCAGCCCTGCTGATTAAATATGTGGAACTCAATCCTAATTCTTGGCAAACTTCGGCGATCGCATTTTGAATCTTTGGTGCTGCTAATGTCGGCAATACGTGCAGCATTTCGGTCATTTCAACTTCGGTTTTGGTGGCTAGTGCGATCGCCCTAAACTTCTCTTTCATTTTAACTAACAATTCTTCCAAATTAGTTTGAGATATATCCCGCAAGTCGATTTTAAAATCCACTTTTCCTGGTACAATGTTTGTAGCATTCGGCGACACGTTTAAGTAGCCTACCGTGGCTACTTGTTCCCCCGCTGTTTCTACTCCCAGTTTGTTGACTGCTAGTACCATTTGTGCAGCAGCTACTAGGGCATCTTTGCGATCGTGCATGGGTGTAGAACCGGCATGATTGGGGCGGCCCGTTACCGTTACTGCGTAGCGGTACTGTCCGACAATGCCTTGAACTATGCCGATTTCATCCCCCGTAGTTTCCAAAACGCCTCCTTGTTCGACATGGAGTTCTACAAAAGCTGCTATTTCTTGGGGATGGCGTTTTGCCTGGGCAATTTTTGACCAATCTCCGCCAATTTGTGCTAAACAAGTTTCAATGGAAGTACCGTCGCCACGCCGATAATATTCGGCATCGCTGACTGTATTCCCGGCCATCGCTTTGCAGCCGATGACGGTGTTTTCTTCGTCGGTAAATACGATTGTCTCGATGGGATGTTCCAAGCGCACGTTGTTTTCATGCAGTACCCGCACGACTTCAATCCCTGCTAAAACTCCCAAAACTCCGTCGTAATGACCCCCCACGGGAACTGTGTCAATGTGAGAACCCGTGGCTAGAGCTCCACCCTCGCCCTTTCCCGGATATCTGCCGATCATGTTCCCCGCGGGGTCAATCCGAACTGTCATCCCTGCTTCTACCATCCAAGACTCAACGAGTTGGCGGGCGAGTAAATCTTCTTTGGTAAAAGCTACTCTGCTGACTCCTCCTCCCGGCAATTTGCCGATTTGGGCTAGTTGGGCGATGCTGCGGTTGAGGCGGGTTCCGTTCACTGCAAGTGTTAATGTAAGTGTCATTTAAAGTTGTCCTGTTGATTGATTTAACTAATTGCTGTATACTGTATTCAATAACATTGGAAGTGGTGAAAAAAAGTAGCCTGGTTTACCAAAATTAGTAGACTGGAAATTTAAACTACTGTAGGCAAAATACAGCAGGTAAAATAAGAGCGATCGCGACGATTTCAATGTACAAAAAAAGCAAAATTTTCGATCGGGTGTATATGAGTCAAACAGCAATTGCAACTAAACGAGTGTTCATTTGTGGGTCGGCCCTTCGGGGTCAGCCGGACAACAGCAACCTCGGAGATGCCAAGTTTATTAGAGAAGCAAAAACTCGTCCGATTTACCGCCTGCATTCAGCAGAAAATGGCTGGCATCCTGCAATTTATGAAGTGGCTGCCTCCGGTGTATCGATTCCGGGCGAAGTTTACGAATTATCGTCAGAACAATTTGAACAGCTTGCTGCGGGGGAACCGCCGCATATGTATCCATCCGATGTGGTTTTGGAGGACGGGGAAGTGCTGACGGCTTTCTTGTACCCCCAGGAGTTGATTGAAAAGTACCAATGGGAAGATATTTCCGATCGCGGTGGGTGGGCCGCTTATAAAGCCAGCGCGGTTAACCCAGCGCCAAATTAGACCGCCGTTGTGCCGTGGGACTAAAGAAACCGGGTTTTTTAGATGTTATGGGTTTGAAGCAAATATGAGGGTTAAAAACCCGGTTTCTCGCCACTCAACCGTTGTGCCGTGGGACTAAAGAAACCGGGTTTTTTGCTGATGTTATGGGTTTGAAGCAAATATGAGGGTTAAAAACCCGGTTTCTCGCCACTCAACCTGTGGTGTTGATGCCAGTGTCGGGCGATATCGAGGCGGCGACATACCCACACCTTGTCATGCTGCTGCACGTAATCCAAAAAACGCCCCAGGGCCGCCGCCCGCCCCGGCCTTCCCGCCAAACGGCAGTGCAGCCCCACACTCATCATCTTCGGTGCCCTCTCGCCCTCAGCGTAGAGTAGGTCGAAAGCATCGCGCAGGTAAGCAAAAAATTGGTCGCCGGAATTAAACCCCTGAGTTGTTGCAAACCTCATGTCGTTGTTGTCGAGGGTGTAGGGAATTACTAAGTGGGGTTTGCCGCCCTCATACACCCAGTAAGGCAGGTCATCGGCGTAGCTGTCAGCATCGTAAAGAAAACCACCTTCTTCGATTACTAGCTGGCGCGTGTGGGGGCTGGTGCGCCCGGTATACCAGCCGAGGGGACGGCTACCGGTAACTTGGGTATGAATGGCGATCGCCTTTTGCAAGTGCTCCCGTTCCGCCTCTTCCCCAAAATACTTATAATCGATCCAGCGGTAGCCGTGGCTGGCAATTTCCCAATCGGCTTCTAGCATGGCTGCTACTGCTTCGGGATGTCTTTCTAAGGCCATTCCTACGCCATAAACTGTGAGTGGCATTCCCCTGGAAGTAAACATCCGGTGCAGTCGCCAAAAACCCGCCCTACTGCCGTATTCGTAACAGGATTCCATGTTCATATGTCGCAGCCCGGATAAGGGGAGAGCCCCGACAATTTCGGATAAAAATGTTTCTGAAGAGTCATCTCCGTGGAGGATGCAGGTTTCTCCACCTTCTTCGTAATTAATGACGAATTGTAGGGCTATGCGGGCTCCTTGGGGCCATTTTGGGTCTGGGGGATTTTGGCCGTAACCGATTAAGTCTCTTGGATAATTTGCTGGCATATAATTTATTTGTTATTTGTTGTTTGTTATTTGTTGTTTGTTATTTGTTGTTTGTTAGTGGATAGTGATACTAACCAATTCCCAATTCCCAATTCCCAATTCCCCATCTCAACTTATTGATTTTGTTCTATCTCCTGAATTTCTTTGATTACCCGCGCTTTGCTGGCAATTAAATGTTCTTTAATTGCTTGGGCTGCTGCGACGGGATTGTGTTCGATGACGGCTTCAAAAATGTGGCGGTGTTCGGTGCGGATTTCCAATACTCCCGGATTGTATTCCATTGTACGGAGTCGCACTAAGATCATTTTGTCAAATACCTGATCTAATAAGTTTACTAACCAAGAATTGCCGGAACATTGGGCTAGCAATCGGTGAAATTGATAGTCTGCGTACAGCAATTGATAGTTTGTCAGTTCGCCCGATCGCACTTGTGTGTTATTTTCTGCTTGAGAGACGATGGATTCGAGTTGTTTCAATTGAGTTGGTGTCGCATTTTGACTGGCCCCGGCGGCTGATAATTGTTCCAAAGCGATGCGACAATCGTAAAGATCCGCAGCATCGGCGATCGACAAGCTAGCAACTCGCAATCCATGATGGGGATCTGCGGTGACTAAATTCTCTCGTTGCAGTTGGCACAAAGCTTCTCTCACCGGAGTTCTGCTGACGTTTAACATTTCGGCCAGTTGTGTTTCGATCAATCGTTCTCCACCTGCTAATTCTCCCGACAGGATAGCAGTTCGGAGAGCTTGGTATGTTTGCTCGTGGAGGGATTGAGTGCGGCGAATCGCGCGAAATGACAGGCCCAAAATTACTTATCCTTAAGTTCAAACTAGAGTAAATTCTCTATTGTTAAAAGTTGTTAATTCAGCCGCATATCTAAACTTTTGTGTTAAATGAAAGTTCGGTTTGGGCTGAGTCATTATCAATGATACAGCACATTGAAGCTTCTGTAGCAGGTAGGCATAGATTGTCGGTGACACGTCTTTAGGGACTTGAGCTTGGCGCTCCCGGTGCCAACCACCATGGGCTTGGATGAAGTACGGCAGGATTCCGGCAGGGGTTTAAACCCCTGCCTCAAAGCGAAAGTCGGTTGAAACCGACTAAAGAGGTTGATGGAACATGAGAGTAATTGCAGTCATCTTTGAGAGGACTTTCGCTATGAGACAGCAGGGGTTTAAACCCCTGCCTCAAAGCGAAAGTCGGTTGAAACCGACTAAAGAGGTTGATGGAAACTGCGATTCATTTTAGTCCTCTTTGAGAGGACTTTCGCTATGAGACAGGGGTTTTTAACCCCTGTCGGACTGTCGGGAAAGCACTAGCTTAAAAGGTAAACTGAGTGCGCAGATTTCCGATAAATACGGTGGGGTTGCCATCAAAATTGTTGGCATTAAAGATAGTATAAAATGCCGGGACGATCGCAATATTATTCGTAATCGGGTAGTAGTACGAACCCTCTACTTCGTACTGAGTACCTCCATTACCGCCGCCTGAGAGCAAAAATCTGCGGCCCGATATGTAATCATGAGGAACCACAAATGAAATTACTCCCAATGCTCCCTTTTTTCCCAAATCGGGAAATCCCATGCCAACTTGAAAAGACTGTACCTTAATATCTCCGCCAGCGCGATCGCGATTTACTGGATTTATATCGAGTTGCCCGTAGGAATATCGGCCGAACAAACCAAAATTTCGGCTCAGCAACCAATCAAAATTAACCACAAAAGTATCAGCGCCGGAGTCTCTAACTCTACCCCCGAAACCATCATCTGCATAGCCGTAAGGGAGTGGTTCGCCCACTGTTCCACCTATGAATCCATTATAAGGTTTGAGGCTCGATCGCGCGTAAATCAGTCTCAGATTGAAAGAGTTGCTGGGGGCGTATTCCAACTGCGCTGTCATCGTGTTGGAACTGTTGAACAAACCATCCCTGGGATTGCTAGCGGTATTAAATACCGCAGGATTCAAAAATTCGGTATTTTCCGCCATATAAGCAGCGGTGAATTTCAGCGGTTTGGCAATTTGCCAGGTTATAGCAGCGCCCGATCCGCGATCGACTGCATTTAACAGTGTACTGCCGTTCGAGTTAAAACTCGTCGCTCCTTTCATGAAAAATGTAAAGCGATTGCCGTCAAAATAGCGATAATAGTTTAACCGCGGTCCGATCGCAACTTGCACCTTATCTCCCACTGGAAACGTGTAGGACATCTCGCGAATTCCCACAGTATTGGCCGTCGGTACGCCAGTTTGATCTAAAAACGGCGTTCCCCAAGAGTTGTAAAAACCCGCTGATACGAGTTCATTTGCAGGGGAGTTGCCGTTCCCAAATACTAACTGAGTTACCAGGGAATCTTTGCCTGTAAATGAAGTATTTAGGGTCAAAAAAGCGTAGTAGCTAAAAGTGGTTTCCGGGCGATCGCGTTCGACGCGAGTCGGTCGATTATTGGCATCGCGAGTTGGAGGAGCAAAGGCACTACCAGGCGCGGTGCGGCTGCGTTCAGCAGTGATATCGCCTGTGGGAAATGCTGATGTCAGGTTGAACCAAACCGTACCATTGAGTTTAGTTGTGGTCGAGAATTGATTGGATTCTAGCTCGGCTGTGCGAGCTTCTAATACATCGATTCTACCGCGGAGGATTGCTAGTTCGGCTGCAAATTGTTCTTGCAGTTTTTGGACTTTTTCTACATCTTCTTTTTGGACTAAATTAGAACCTCCGGCTCTGATTAATTCCGTAACTTTATCTAGACACGCATTTAAGCCCGCGGCAAATTCGTAGCGCGTCATGGCTCGATTTCCGCGAAAGGTTCCGTCAGGATATCCTGCGATACATCCGTAGCGTTCAACTAAGGATTGCAGTGCGCCAAATGCCCAGTCTGTGGGTTTGACATCGCTGAGTTGGGAAACGGAGGTGACTTGCTCGATTTGGGAAGTGTCGTTTATTTCGAGGCTATCTATTTGTGGGATATCGGTGATAGTTGTAGCCGGATTTTGCTCTGTTTGAATTGACTCTGCTAAGTCGTTAGATGCGCCGGATGCTTGGGCTGTTGTTTCTGTCTGCTTTGTTTCTCTATTTTGAGAAATTTCGGCAAGCTTTTCGCTGTCGGTAGCGAGGGAAATATTCTCAGTTGGCGGAAGTTTTTCTGGTTCGATATCCGCGGTTTTTTCTGGCGTTACCGCTGGATTTATCTGTGTTTGAGTTGATGCGATCGCCTCTGGTGATGCTGCCAATTCTGCTGTCGCCGCTATGGATTCCTCAGTAATGGGAATTTCCGCAGCAGAGCTTGCCGGAGAATGCAGCAAATGAATACAAAAAAAGGCTGGCGTTGCTGTCAGCAGGATTTGGGAAAACAAAAATTTAGACATGATCCTCACACCGTAAATATCGAATAGCGAAACTGGAGGCAGAGCCTCTGGATCTGCGTTACCAGGAAGAGCCTGGTAACGAGTAGATTCGTTTGACAAGGAGCGGTTTGAACCGCCAATCGATCTTTTAAGTCAAAGGTTTGCGATCGCCCGCAGCAGGTAAAGCCCGCTCTTCTTTGGGAGGTAAATAGCTCTCGTCAACTATCTGATTAACTGGCGGCGCTGTAATTTTCAAGACTTCTGCGACTTGTTTCGCTGTCGTTTCCAGACGAGTTGGATCGATTCCGCCCAAGCCTACTTTTTCCACTTCTGGAGTTATGTACAGCCTTTCTAAAGCAATTTGCAGGCGGCGCTTTTCGGCATTTTTGTCCATCAAGCTGTCTCCAGCTTTCACTACCGACTCCAATCCGGCTGTCGGATCTTTTAATGTGTCTTGCATTCCTTTAAAATACGCTCTCAAAAAGCCTTTTACTACTTCGGGATTCTTCTCTAAAAATGCTTTTTTGACAACGATCGCATTTCCGTACAAATCTAAACCGTTATCGGTATAGTAAAAGACATTCATATCTTCTGGCTTTTTGCCTGCTTTTTCTAACGCAGGGACGATGGTGGTTGCAAAACCGCTGACTGCATCCACATCGCCTTTAATTAATAATGTTTCGCGTAGCTTTGGTTCCATGGTAATCCACTCTACGCCATCGGCGGGTACGCCCACTTTTTCGGCAAATACCGGCCACAATTTGCGCGGTGCATCTCCTGCGGGAGCTCCTAACTTTTTGCTGGCTAATGCTTTGGGATCGGCTATGTTGCTCGATTTGAGGGTGACTATGGAAAAGGCCGATCGATTGTAAGGTACTGCAACTGCTACTACTGGATCGTTGGGATTCTTGGCGTTGAACTCCATCATGGAGTAAATATCGCCAAATCCGATCTCGAATTGACCTGCTGCAACTTTAGTAATTGTATCAGAGGAACCGTAGCCGCGCTCGATTTTAACATCCAATCCTTCGGCTGGAAAATAGCCTTTGTCGATCGCCATTGTCAGCGGTGCGTTGTCGCCTTGTAACAGCCAAGATGGATTGACTTTAATGCTGCGTTTCTGTGACGTATCGGCGGCTGTGGTGGCAGTTGCTCCCCCCGATGCAGGGGTAGTTGCGGCATTCGGCTGCTGAGATTGGCAGCTACTTAGAATCAGTAGCGCTGCGATCGGCACTAGGGATAGCGATCGTCCTAACCACGTATTTTTCATGAAAAAAAGCTTGCTATTTGGACCAGAAACTGAGAGTAAAACCTCTCTAGCTCACCAAACGCGATCGCTTATATTTGCGAATTTCGCGTCAAAGTAAAGCTGTTAATCACATTTCTGTATACTGTATTTTTTTTGCTTTAAGCATACTGTATACAAAAATACATTTTATCGGTTTTTGTCAAAAAATAATCCTATAGACAAGTGGATATTTTGGGCGGTATTTGCTAATACTGCGATCGCTTGCTAGATTATCCAAAACTTTGTATTTTCTGATACAGACACGAGAACAATTATCTAGAATAACTATAAGTTATAAGTTTTGAAAAGATTACTGTATACAGCATACGGATAATAAAACGGTTAAAAAAATACTGTTGAGTTTATCCGAAAAAAAGGAGGTAAAGTAACTGTGGTACAGCCGAAAATGGTAACAGATGCGATCGAAACGCAAGAACCGACTCTTTTGGAATTCGATCGCGTGGGTTTAGAGTATCGAGTTGACGGCCAACCGAGGAGGATTATCGACGAGATTTCGTTGTCGATCGCCCAAGGAGAATTTGTGTCCTTTGTCGGGCCCAGCGGTTGCGGTAAAACATCTATCTTAAGGATGGTTTCCGGGCTGTCTCCAGCACCGATTGGCGAAGTTAGGATGCGGGAAAAAAAAATTACCAAACCGCTAAAAAATGTCGGAATTGCTTTTCAGAATCCAGTGCTGTTACCTTGGCGAAATACCCTCGACAACGTACTTTTGCCGCTGGAAGTAGTGCAGCCTTACAAGCGAGAATCGAAAGATCCGAAGCGCCGGGAAATGTTCGTGCGCCAAGCCCAAGAATTGTTAGCTACAGTGGGATTGCAAGACTTTCAGAAACAGTTTCCCTGGCAATTGTCAGGCGGAATGCGGCAGAGGGCTTCCCTGTGTCGGGGATTAATTCACCAACCGGAAATCCTGCTATTAGACGAACCTTTTGGGGCGTTAGATGCTTTCACTCGCGAGGAAATGTGGGTGATGTTGCAAGAGTTGTGGATGCGGGTGAAGTGCGTTTGCATCCTGATCACTCATGATTTGCGCGAGGCAGTTTTCTTGTCAGATACAGTTTATGTGATGGGTCCGCGTCCGAGTTCCATCGTCTACAAAGTAAAAGTCAATCTCCCGCGTCCCACAAATCTAGATATGATGATGTCGGATGATTTCAATCACATTGTAGCAGAACTGCGCCGCCACATTCACCGCAATTAAAAAACACGAGAAAGCAATGGATAATTTAGAGAAATTTGCACGCTCAAAAACAGCAAGTGTTGTGATGCCAATTGCTGCGACAATCTTGCTGTTCCTGGTGTGGGAAATTCTGGTATTTTTGTTGAAAATTCCTCCCTATAACTTGCCCGCACCTTCGGCGATTCTGGCAGCCACTTTCAACCAAAGTCAGGCACTGATCGAAAACAGCGGCCAAACTTTGTTTACAACTTTAGCGGGTTTCATCATCGCCATTGTCGCTGGCATAGTGCTGGGGTTTCTCATCGGGTATTCGCGCATTGCCTATGTAGTTCTGTACCCCCTATTAGTGGGGTTCAATACGGTACCGAAAGTAGCGTTAGTGCCACTGTTTGCGCTGTGGTTTGGCATCGGTACGGTGCCGGCAATTTTGACTGCTTTTTTGCTGGCATTTTTCCCGATCGCGGTTAACGTAGCTTTAGGATTAGATACCGTGGAACCAGAGATGAAAGATGTGATGCGATCGCTAGGTGCATCGCAAATCGAAATTTTCCAAAAAGTGGGGTTCCCCCACACCTTACCCTACGTCTTTGCATCCCTAAAAGTAGCAATTTCCCTTGCCTTTGTCGGCGCTGTAATTTCGGAAACAGTAGCATCCAACAAAGGCTTGGGCTACCTAATTGTCACGGCGAGTTCTAACTTTGACGTACCTTTAGGTTTTGCAGGATTGATGGTGTTGGCAGTGATGGGAACCGCACTTTACGGCTTGTTTGCGGCGGCGGAGAAATACCTAATTTACTGGGCGCGCTGATGGGATGGATTCAACCAAACCCAGTGCCGAAAATTGCCGTGCATATGGCCAATCGGTTCTTCGTGCCCAGGCTGTTTGATGTCTGCTACAGGTACTGGCGCGGGGGATTTTTTGGTGAATTTGCGATTGAAGAATGTCATAACTTTGCCTCCAAGATGGTTTTTCTGGGAAGCACATGGAAACCTGTCACCATACCAGCTTCATTTGGTATGTCCGAATCTTTTTCTGTGCCTTATGATACTATTTTACAACTATTTTGGCGGAAAGTATCGCCCGATCGGGGGATATTTCCTGCATTTAAATTGTGATTGGGCCCCAGAAACCGGGTTTTTTACCGAATCTGCGGGCTGTAAGGCAGTATTTTCCTAAAAACCCGGTTTCTTGAGTCGGAGTGATTAATTTCGGATTGCTGACTCCAGCCGAAAGCGGGCTATTTGGCAAATTTCAGCTACAGCCTGCTGCATTTCCGTTTCTGGGGAATTGTCGAGGCGCTGTTTAAAGGCTTCTAGAATGCTGGTTTTAGTGTGGTTTTTTACCGCCACAATGAAGGGAAAACCAAACTTTTGGCGGTAGGATCGGTTGAGGGATTGAAAGCGATCGAACTCGTCAACAGACAGCCTATCCAAACCCGCACCGGCTTGTTCGCTAACGGAGGCTTCTGCCATTTTGGCTTTGCTTCCTAAATCTGGGTGGGCTTGAATTAAAGCGAGTTTTTCGGCGACAGTCATGGCGCTGACTACTGTTACCATTTTGGCGT
Source organism: Microcoleus sp. EPA2 (assembly GCA_020882975.1). Taxonomy (GTDB): domain Bacteria; phylum Cyanobacteriota; class Cyanobacteriia; order Cyanobacteriales; family Microcoleaceae; genus Microcoleus. The sequence goes on from JAHRFD010000027.1 coordinate 28,124, forward strand.
ATAAGTCGGCTGTGGATGCAAAAGGGCGATCGTCCCAAGTGCGACGGGCGATGTCGGGTGTGTGTTCAAAAATCGCGCCCAGGGCTTGTGTAAATTCTTCCTGGCTGATTTGGTTGAGTTCAACTAAAGAGTATGGCATTGCCAATCCAAATACGATTTAACTACTGACTAATGACTGCGAAGAGGGCGGGCACGGGGGCACCGCCCCTACCTGACTAATGACTAATGACTACTGACTAATGACTACTGACTAATGACTAATGACTAATGACTACTGACTAATGACTACTGACTACTGACTAATGACTACTGACTACTGACTAATGACTACTGACTAATGACTCATGACTTTAGTTTGTTCGACTTCGCCGTGGGCTTTTAGAAGTGCTGCAATTTTGCGGCGCATGATAATTCCCGGCTTATCTGTTAGCATATGTTGTTCTTGGTTGATGTCGAGGGGTACGTCCCAATCGGTTGTTTCTAAGATGCGTTTGTCTTCTAATGTAACGGCGCGATCGAAGGCAATAATGTCGCTGGTTTTGGCATCGGCTTCGGTGTCGTTGCGGAGGCAAAATTGCACCATTTGAGAAGTGGAATCGTTAATGGGAGTCATGGTATTGACAATGATGTGAACGAGTCCATTTGGGTAAACAATCCTGATTTTGACGGTAAATGGCATAAACCAAATTCCATCGATTGTCCGCACGGTTTCTTTTTCCTCCATTTTTAAGTTTTGCTGTTGCTGGGCGGGATTGACGACACCTAAAACGCTGTGGTAGTGTAGTTCCCATTCTGTTTCTTGAAATTCCATTACATCCGGTGTAAGATGTGATTCACTGCCGAAGGTTGTGGTATGTACAAAAGTAGGATGAGCCATGTCTAATTCATTTTCCATTACTCGCAATCCCGCGCAATTCCAGGGTTCATAAAATTCGTGAATTTGGCGGTAGTTGGGGTCTGAAGCTTCGGGAATATCGGGAATATCTGTTAGGGGTTCTCCCAGGCAAACCCAAGTGTATCCGTAGCGATCGCGTGTTTGGTATGCTTTTACTTTGTAGTTGGGAGAGATGGTGTCTTTTTGCTGCTGCGGAACGCAAACACAGGTTCCAGATGAGTTGAATGTCCAGCCGTGGTAGGCGCAGCAAATGTTGCCGCCGACAATTTTGCCGAGGGAAAGTTTGGCTGTGCGGTGACAGCATCTGTCTTCAACTGCTGCGGGTTTACCTTGGGAATCTAACCACAAAACTATGGGTTCTCCTAATAGTTCAAAAGCTTTTGGTTCCCCAGACAATTCGGCTGTGGGAATCACGGGATACCAGAATTGTTTGAAAACAGGTTGCTTTGTAACTAACATATTCTCTCCTATACTAAAAACTATGAGGGCGGGCACGGGGGCACCGCCCCTACCAATCGATCGACTATCAACTCTCAACTCTCAAATCTCAACTTCCCTCTTCCTTCTCTTCAACTACCGCGATAGGTGCTATAAGACCAAGGGGAAACTAGCAAAGGTACGTGATAATGTGCGGTGACATCAGCGATGCCGAACTGAATCGGAACGCTGTTTAAAAATGGTGGTTGTGGCAAATTTTCTGTGTATTGTGCGAAGTATTCGCCAACGGAAAAGACTAATTCGTAAACTCCTGGTTTGAGTTCGCTTTCTGATAGTAACGGGGCTGCGGTGCGGCCGTCGGCATTCGTTGTTACAGTTTTCAACAGGGTTTTTGCGCCGGATTTTGGGTCAATTGAATGCAGGGCGATCGACATATTTGTTGCCGGACACCCGCGGGCTGTATCGAGAACGTGAGTAGTAAGTTTTCCTGACATTATTGCAAGGTTAAATGTGAGTTTTCGATGTCCTGGCAACTGTTTCTATTAGTGTAACGGGCCGGCTGAGATGACTTTGGCGATCGCATCTGTGACATCAGTTGGTCGTTCATAGGCTAATTGCGCGTACCATTTTTCTGTGACTATGGGATCTTTACCGTGTATTTGTTCCGCGCGCTGTCGGGCTTTTTCGACAACGGCATTGGCCCGCTGTTTGCGCTCGGTTTCGTAACGTTTGAGCGCGTATTCTACCCCCAAATTCGTAGTCAAAAGGTAGTTGGTGAGTACCAGCCCATCTTCCATGGCCTGACAGCCTCCTTGGCCGAGATCCGGGCAGGTGGCGTGGGCGGAATCTCCCAGCAAAGCTACTCTACCGCGAACGAAAGAGTCGATCGGTCCTACGTCGTGAATTTCCGGGCGCGCCACTGCTGCGGGATCTAACCTATCTATCAGCAACTGCACGGGTTCGGCCCAACCTTTAAAGTGTTCTTTGAGTTCCGTTTTGTAATTATCGGGATTAGCGGGAGTGCCTTTGGGTAAGGGAACATCTAAGAAAAAGTAAAATCTATCCCCCGCCACTGGCATCATTGATGCCCGTTTGTGTTCGCCGACATATATCGCCCAAGTGTTTTTTGGCGCGAGTTCTGCATCGGCTGGGACTAATCCATTCCAGTTGATATACCCGCCGTATTTCGGCTCTACTTCGTAGCCCAATACATAGGTACGCAAAATCGATCGCACGCCGTCAGCCGCGACTAATAAATCGCCCTGGGCTTTGTCTCCATTTTCAAAAATTGCTGTTACTTTGTTTTCATCTTCTTCTACGGCGATACATTTGCGATCGAGCTTGACTTCTCCTTGAAAGGCCGAGCGCAACATATTTTGCAAATCCCGGCGCGCAACGGGATAGGGGCGCTGACCCACTTGTTCAATTAGTGGCATTAAATCGATGTCGTTTAGGAGTTCGCCGGTTTTGGTGCGGTATTCCATGCGCTCCATTTGCCCGCCGATTTTTGCCATTTCTTCGCCTAAGCCCAGGCGGTTGAGAACTTTGACTCCATTGGACCATAGAGAGATGCCTGCTCCGGCGGGGCGCAGTTCTTTTACGCGATCGTAAATTTCCACTTGATACCCCGCTTGTTGTAGGGCAATTCCCGCAGTTAAGCCGCCAATTCCTGCACCGATAATGACAACTTTCAAGTCCTGCATTCTTGGTTTCTCCTACTGAATGACATCTAATTTCAAGAAGTGATAGGGGTTAAATAATTATTGTCTTTCTTCTGCCATAAGCGGGAAATCTACTATATTTTATGACATCCTATTGCTGATTTTACTGTATCACAAATTACTAATTCCTGCTAAATCTCGGTTTTTTACTCATCAATTCTGCGGCAGTGGAAACCATAACTACAGAAACTTTTTTTCTAGCAGAGGGGGACTCAAGAATAGAGGCAGCATCTAAGCCCTACTCAGCTATAAATTTTGTTAACTCGCCCAGGTTTTGCTGAATCGTATTTGTTCCCCGCAGGTGAGAAAGATGTGAACCTCCATACAAGAAGCTATTTAAGCTGACTTGATAGTTTTGTTGAACTGCTAAATCTAGCCACAAATTATTAATCGCATCTCCAGGCTTGTAGTCGGGAATGTTGTGCTGATAGTAAGGGAAACTGTCAATGCAAGTATTGAAAAAGTTCTTTCGCCCGCAATGCTTTAAATATTGATATCGCGGTTTAAACTCTGTTCGATTTTCTAATACTGTATATATAGTATCAGCGAGAGATTCTGGGTCGAATTTAGCATATAGCCCTGCACCTTTGGGGAAAACAGGAGAGTCTCCTCTGGCATATTGGTTGAATTCTTGGAAACAAATTACTGGTACGTTGCAACTCATGGCTTCGGTGATGCCTCTGTTTTTTCCTTCGAGGAGGGAACCAAGGACAAATGCTTTGGCTCGCGAATAATACAGAGGCATTTCGTTGTAGTAATCAACTCTGGGCAATAAGTTGATATAGTCGCGGGTATTGCCTAAAATTGTCTCGACTTGCTGCCATTCTTTTAAGGCGTACTCGTCGAGGGTTTTGAGGTTGTTTGCATCAAAATCGTGTCCGCTGACAACTGTTAATTTTATTGGTTTTTGCGGGTATTTTTGGCGGTAAATTTTTAAGGCTTTGGCGATTGTGGGTAAGTTTTTTTCTTCGGAGATGCGGGCGACGGCTAGTAAGTCGATGTCTTTTTCAGGGACGTTTCTGGGGGAAATGAGGTATTCGTTGATGAAGTCGGTGTCTTGTAGTGGTATAATTGGTTTGTGGGCGCGATCGGGATAAGTTTCGCGAAACCATTTCTCGCGCTGTGGGTTTTTGTACAAGCTGGAATATGCCTCGGCTACGGGGGCCCAAGAATAGGAGATTCCGGGAGAGTAGGTAAAGGCAAAAAATACTGATTCAAGTTGGGGAAAGAGTTTTTTGATGAGTTCGACTCCTTCGCTGAAGTAAATGCCTTTGAGGAATTTTCCTTCGTAAAATAATGGGGGAAGTAAGACGTAAAAGCTGACGGTATCGAAGCGGTGAGGTTGATCCTCGAATATTTCCCAGCTAAAGGCGTCTAAGTCTGCATAAATCTCGGCGATTGGTTTGTTGATGTGGGGGTTGCTTAAATATGGTTTTTGTCGATCGTAGTTTCCGCGTACCATATAGTTTTTAGTATGATTGTCTGGCTTTTTTTATTTAACCACAGAGGGCGCAGAGGGCGCAGAGGGGAGGAAGGGATGTTTATTCTGATTGGTTGTCGTCTAGTGTGAGGGCGAGTTGGTAGATTTGGCGGCGGGGGAGGGATGTTTGTTGGGCTAGTTGGCGGCTGGCTTGGGAACGGCTTATTCCTTCTTTGATTAATGTTTGTAATTCGGCTTTGATGGCATCTTCTGAGAATACTGGGGCTGCTGTTTGGATGCCGCCGATGATGAGGGTAAATTCTCCTTTGGGTTCATTATTTGTGTAAAGTTCGATCGCACTTTCTACACTACCACGCCAAAACTCTTCGTGCATTTTGGTCAATTCCCTCGCCAGTACAATCTGTCTGTCACTTCCCAGACTATTTGCTAAATCTTGTAAAGTTTGTCGCAATCGGTGGGGAGATTCGTATAAGATAATGGTGCGGGATTCTATTTGCAAAGCTTCTAAACTTTGTTGGCGTTCTTGACCTTTCGCGGGCAAGAAACCTTCAAATACAAATCTGTCGGTGGGTAATCCTGATGCACTTATTCCTACTATGCAAGCGCAGGCTCCGGGAATGGGGATGATGTTAATGTTAGCATCAGCGCAAGCTTTGACTAACTCGGAACCCGGATCGGAAATTCCGGGCATTCCAGCATCTGTAACTAGGGCGATATCTTTGCCTAAAAGCAGTTTGTCGATGAGTTCGGGAAGTCGTTGATGTCGGTTATGTTCGTGATAGCTGATTTGGGGAGTTTTGATTTGGAAATGTTGCAAAAGTTTACCTGTATGGCGGGTATCTTCGGCGGCAATCAAGTCTGCTGCTTGCAAAATTTTGATGGCGCGAAATGTCATGTCTTCGAGGTTGCCGATCGGGGTTCCGACGATGTAAAGTGTTCCTGTATGGGGATTTGCTTGCATTTTAAGATGTAGATTTTTTCACCGCAGATAAACGCGGATTAACGCAGATATGAAAACGGGATTATTTTTGGGATTGGGGACGTTGGATTTAATTTATTTAGCCCAGCAGCCTCCTGGTGAAAATCAAAAAGTTGTTGCTTCCGATTGTACCATTGCTGCGGGTGGGCCGGCGGCGAATGCTGCGGTGACTTTTGGTTATTTGGGGAATAGGGCGATATGGGCTGGGGTTTTGGGCACTCATGCGATCGCCCAATTAATTAAAAATGACCTGGCTGAGTATAATGTGAGCATAATCGATTTAGGACTGAGGCGATCGGACCCACCGCCAGTTTCTTCAATTATTGTAACTCAAGGAACCGGAGAGCGATCGGTAATCTCGATGAATGCTACAAAATCCCAGGTTGACACTCAAACAATTAACCCCGATATTTTAACATCAGTTAATATTGTCCTGATAGACGGACACCAAATATTAGCCAGCACACAAATTGCTAAAATTGCCAAGTCCCAGAACATCCCAATGGTACTCGACGGAGGCAGTTGGAAACCAGGATTAGACGAAATATTACCATTTATCGAATGGGCTATATGCTCCGATAATTTTCATCCACCCAACTGCTACAACCCAGAAGAAGTGTTTGCTTATTTATCAGCAGCCGGAATTCCAAATATTGCCATCACTCGTGGCGAAAAACCAATTTTATACCTCAACAATGGTAACTATGGCAGTCTAGAAATACCTCAAATTCAAGCCACAGACACTTTAGGTGCAGGCGATATTTTTCACGGAGCTTTTTGTCACTACATTCTGCAAAAAAACTTTACAGACAGTCTCAGCGCAGCCGCCAAAATCGCTGGGGATTCCTGCCAACAATTCGGAACCCGTAGCTGGATAAAAAATAGTTAATCTTCAAATAAAACTTACCAAAACATCCGGGAAAAACCACTCCCCGCCAGAAAACTTGAACAGACAACACTCCCTAAGTTAAAATCATAAAAACAACCCCGACAAAAATTCTAAACTTCATCCCAATCTTCCTTCGCGCCCTTTGCGCCTTCGCGGTTCGCTAAAATAGCTATACTTATTCCCAAAACAACATACCAAAATCATGAAAAAAATGTAAACTTCATCCCAATCTTCCTACCCTTCGGGAACCCCTGCGGGGAACGCGCCCTTTGCGCCTTCGCGGTTCGCTAAAATAGCTATACTTAGTCCCAAAACAACATACCCGAATCATGAAAAAATTCTAAACTTCATCCCAATCTTCCTTCGCGCCCTTTGCACCTTCGCGGTTCGCTAAAATAGCTATACTTAGTCCCAAAACAACATACCAAAATCATGAAAAAATTCTAAACTTCATCCCAATCTTCCTACCCTTCGGGAACCCCTGCGGGGAACGCGCCCTTTGCGCCTTCGCGGTTCGCTAAAATAGCTATACTTAGTCCCAAAACAACATACCAAAATCATGCCTGATACCCAACCCCTAACCATCACACTTCCCCCTTTGCGGATTACCATGACTGACCAACAGCAGGTTAATCTAGAATGGCTGACGCAAAACCTGCAAAATCTACTTACTCCAAGCAAAAAAGAAGTACCCGACAACATGAGACAGTGGGTAGCAGCCAACAAATTATTAAATAAACCCGACGCCGAAATCATTCAAGCCCTAGTAAGTACCGGTATAGATGCAGAAACAGCCACAGCAGAAGTTCGGGAAATATCCTCTCACCCCTACTTCCAAGCAGGTAATCAATACGTGCAGTTATTGCAGAAATTAGAATCGCAACTTAGCATTAACAATCAATTAGCATCCCTGTCTGCGAAATACGGGACAATCGAACGCAAGAGCAGCCTTTCGCGAGAATATTTTCTAGAAAATTACTACGCCAAAAATACGCCAGTAATTATTACCAACATCATGCACAATTGGAAGGCGTTGCAGTTGTGGACCCCGGAGTATTTGCAGCAAAAATACGGCGATGCAGAGGTGCAAATTCAGGCCAACCGGAACTCAGACCCGGATTACGAAATTAAGATCGAAAATCACAAAAAAACTGTATTATTCCGCGAATACGTGGATATGGTGGTCAATGGTGGCCCCACCAATGACTGCTACATGGTGGCTAACAACCAAACTCTGGAAAGAGCGGAATTCAAACCTCTATTTAATGACATCGAAATTTTCCCAGAATACTTAAATCCTGCGGAAACAAGCGGCAGAGTTTTCTTTTGGTTCGGTCCAAAAGGTACGATTACGCCCTTACACCATGACCCAGTTAATTTAATTTTAGCGCAAGTGTCGGGTCGAAAATTAATTAAATTAATTTGTCCCCAACAAACACCTCTGCTTTACAATCATGTGGGTGTTTTTAGTAAGGTTGATGGCGAAAATCCCGATTATGAAAAGTATCCTCTTTATAGACAGGCGAAAATTATTGAAGTGATTTTGGAACCTGGAGAAGCTATCTTTATTCCTGTGGGTTGGTGGCATCATGTAAAATCTTTGGATGTGAGTATTTCAGTCTCTTTTACTAATTTTGTATTTCCCAATTATTATGAGTGGAAATATCCTCATATTAATTGGTAATTTTCAGGGGCGGGCAGGGAGCACCGCCCCTACAGAAGTTCTCTCGTTACTAGGAAGAGCCTGGTAACGTATATCTAGAGGCTCTGCCTCGGATTATATTAACAGGAAGAAGGAGGCAGAGCCTCCGGGTAGGCATTCCCAGCCAGACCCTGGGAACGAGTATGATTAAGCTAATATTAGGGGAAGTTTGAGGATGAAAAATCTCGAAGAATTAAGCGAAATTGTGCGATCGATCGCCTGGGGTGCATCAGATATCCTACAATCCTATTATCGCCAGGATTCCCAGACTCCAAACCTCGACATCCAAGAACAAAAAGATGGGCCAGTCACCGCCGCCGATGTCGCTGTCAATGCTTACATTCTCGCTGAATTACAATCAGCTTTAGGGAATGCAGAATTTGGGTATCTTAGCGAAGAAACTTACAAAGCTTATTTAGAAATTCACGGGCAAATTCCCTTACCTCAAAGTTGGGTTTGGATTATTGACCCTTTAGATGGAACGCGGGATTTTATTGATAGGACAGGGGAATTTGCAGTTCATATTGCTTTAGCATACCAGGGAAGACCTGTTTTGTCAGTGGTGGCTTGGCCGGAACAACAAAAGATTTATTACGCGATCAAAGATGCTGGTGCTTTTGTGGAAAGTCGAGATGGTTCTAGGGTAAAGTTGCAGGTTTCTGGGCGCAATCTAGTACGAGATTTATCGATAGTAACCAGTCGGAGTCACCGGGACGATCGCTTTAATAAATTATTGCATAAACTGCCTTGTCAAAATCAACTAGCTGTTGGTAGCATCGGCTGTAAAGTGGCGACTATTGTGGAACAAAGGGCTGATGTGTATATTGCGCTGTCGGGAAAGTCTGCGCCTAAAGATTGGGATTTGGCGGCGCCGGAATTGATTTTGACGGAAGCGGGCGGCCGATTTACTCGTTTTGACGGTTCTGCTTTGCAATATAACCGGGGAGATGTGAGTCAGTGGGGGGGATTGTTGGCTAGTAACGGTTGCTGTCACGCTGCTTTGTGTGGGGAAGCTGAGGCGATTTTAGCAGGGATAGATGAAAGTTTGAAATAATTTGGTGGGGACTTTTGTACTGTTTCTTAAGTCCCTAGGGAAATTGGTGTCACGGGAAGTCAGGAGATATTTGCATTGAATTTTGGTAGATTATGAAGAACTCCTAAAAATCTATTTCATCTTCTAAAATCTCGATCGACAAATCCATTTTCTCCTTTCCCCGCGCCAAAAAATTTTCGCACTCCTGCAAATACTCGACAGCTACCGAAAATTCCTCGAAAACCTGTTCCAGAGGCAATTCTCCCGATTCCACTCGCTCAATTATTGCTTCTATGCGATCGACTGTTTCTTCATAATTCCAGTCTGACTGGCGCAAGGGCGAATTAATCATAACTTTTCTGTCGCATCCAATATTTCTACAATCTTAACTTTCACCACGCCCCGACTCAATTTCAGCGTCAATTCCTCTCCCAACACTAAACCCTCGGTGCTACGGACGATCGTACCATCACTTTGGATCGCCGCTGCGTAACCCCTTTCCAAAACCGCTGCGGGATTTAAGGCGGATAACTTTTGTTGCAACACTTCCAATTTACCACTGGCTTGCTGCAAAGTTCGGGATGTTACAGGTAAACGCTTTAATCGATTTTGCAGTAGTTGTAAATGCTTTTCTTCTTTTTGGAATCTGGATCTGACAACCTGTGCTAAATTGACGACTCGCTGTCGATGTTGGAAGTAAATATCGGCTAAATTAGGTACTGCTTGTTCAGCCGCAGCCGTCGGAGTGTGAGCTCGCTTGTCGGCCACTAAATCAGCGAGAGATTCATCTCTTTCGTGGCCGATGCCAGTTATAATCGGAATCGCACAATTGCCGATCGCCCTTACCACTCGCTCATCATTAAAACAGGCCAAATCTTCCGCAGCACCCCCACCCCGCCCTAAAACGATCACATCAGCCCTACCATCCAATTCTACCCGGGCGATCGCCCTAACAATCTCAGCAGGAGCTGATTCTCCCTGCACCGCTGTGGGCGATAACAACACCTGCAAACGCGGATATCTTTGAGTTAGGGTGCGCTGAATGTCCCCCCAAGCTGCACTGGTATCGGATGTTACCACTGCCACAATTTTTGGGTGTGCCGGGAGTGGGCGTTTGTTAGCGGGAGAGAACAAACCCTCAGCATCCAAGCGCGATCGTAATTGTTCCAATCGCAAGGCTTGTAAGCCTTCCCCGGCGGGTAGGGATTGGGAAACATTCAACTGGTACTCGCCGCGAGTTTTGTAAACCCGGAGGCTTCCCAATACCAGTAATTGCGCTCCTTTTTTGGGTTTCTCTAGTAATTTTGGCCGCTGAGATTTCCAGACTACGCAGCGAATAGCAGCGCTTTTGTCGGCATCGCAGAGGGTGAAATAGGTGCCGCTGGGGTGTTCGGAAACGCTGGCTACCTCCCCTGTAACCCACAGGGATTGCAAGCGCCGATCGCCCTCTAACAAGTCTTGGAGGTAAGATGTTAGTAGAGCAACAGATAAAGCTTTGTCGGAAATAGTTGAAGTCATCGACCGTCGTAACGAAAGGCAAATCTAGGCTAATATATCTAAGGTGATTTATTCGACTTGTTTGGAAATAATATATTAATGATATCAGTTTCTATGACTTCCATGAATATGTTGCGCCAAGAGGCGGAGGCGATCGGTATTACTGAGGAAGAAGCCAGAAAATATGGCAACATTCGACACAGAAGAACTTGGTCTCTGGCGATCGAACATCACCTCTCGATACAATCCGAAGCCGATCGCATTCCACCATCTTTCACCACTGGCGAACCCAATTCCTCCTTTCCATCCACAGACTCTAGACAGAACGAGCATCGGCAAGATTTAAAGGATTACGGCATTCAACTAACTGCAAATCTAGGGGAATCTGGACCTAGAATAGCACAGCAAACAGCACCAATGATTGCGGCCAAACAGCCAGCAGAACATTCGGTGCCGCGCAGCAAATCCATCCACCACCTCAAGCAAGCTCGAAGTTTTGACCAAGTAGTTCAAAATCACATTAAAGCCTTAAAAACAGCATCAGATACTCGCACAAATTCGCCACATTTATCGAGCGGCAATTGGGTTTGTCCTGAGTGTGGCCCCCAAGCCGGAATTAGCTGTCACCTTTGTGCAGGTACCGGAAATATCACTGACATTGCAGCCATTGGATGGACCCTAGCTTATATGGAAATGTTGGGTTGTTCCGCCCGCGAAATAGAACCAATCAGGAGATTATTCCCGGAATCAAATATACTGGAATTGAATTTAAAAATTTGTCTCGCCATCAAACAAAGTACCGAAGTTTTAGCCCGCACTGAAAAATGGTTATAGAAGAGGGAAGAAGGAAGAAGGAAGAAGGAAGAGGGCCATTCGACCCTTGGATTAGGCTCACGCGCACCGCAAAGCTGACTGAAGCGGGTCATATCAATTCCGGTTGTATCGGAATGATTAAACCACAGAGAACACAGAGGACACAGAGAAAGAGAAGAGAGAAATAATAATTCCGATGTCAACGGATTTGACATCAGTCCGAGGTCCGAGGGAAGAAACAGTCAACATTCAACAGTCAAAACAGATTCCAGCCCTTTTAAAGCAACTTCCAAATCATCATTAATAACTTGAAAATCAAATTCTCCGGCAGCTTCAATTTCTGCTTTAGCCCGTAACAACCGACGGGTAATCGCACTTTCAGAATCTAAACCCCGACTCCGCAGACGGCGTTCCAATTCTTCCCAAGAAGGAGGTAAAATAAAAATTCGCAGCGCCTCTGGAAACTTATCTCTAATTTGTCTAGCACCTTCAAGCTCAATTTCTAGCAATACCAACTTACCCGCTTCGATACCCCGCTGGAGAGCAAAATAGGGAGTACCGTAAAAATTACCCGCAAACTCAGCCCATTCAACCAATTCTCCAGCCTCAACCATTTCTTCAAAGCGACTGCGACTGACAAAATAGTAGTGTTGTCCGTCAATTTCTCCTTGACGGGGCTCACGAGTTGTCACCGATACAGAGAGATGAAGTTCGGGATGGCGCATGAGGAGCGATCGAACTAAGGTGCCTTTCCCCACACCGCTAGGCCCTGTCAGAACAATTAATTTCCCTGATTTCATGTTGACAATAGAAACTTTGAACAATTTAAGTTGTCGCTCAGTCTAGACTGTAGGCGCTCAAATTGCAACCGTCACAAGCTCAATCATCCCGACTTTGGCCCTCCTTGCTCACCACAAAGCGATTAGCCACGGTTTCCGGCTGAATCGCCGAGAGAATCACATGGCTTGAATCCGTAATAATAACCGCCCTCGTGCGACGTCCATAGGTAGCATCCACCAGTTGTCCTCGCTCCCGCGCATCGGTAATAATTCGTTTAATTGGCGCTGACTCTGGGCTGACAATCGCAATCACTCGATTAGCAGACACAATATTACCAAAACCGATATTAATTAATTGAATATCCATGAAAAGCTAAATGTATAGGTGAACGATCGACTGTTATTCCTGATTTATCATCATATATAAAAATATTGTTTTTTTACCACTTTCAAACTCAGTTCAAATATTTTTTTAGTTCTCGACTCCCGGAGTCATTCGCTCGCAAACTGATTGACCGGAAACAACCCAAATCCCCATCAGTAGTAGTTCCGGCTGTTTATGAAAACTTTAAGAAATAGCAGCTATTTTGCCCGATATCTGAAAAATCTTGTAAAGTTTTCGATTTATAGTTGCCAATAAAAGCATTATCTGTATTCAAACAAAATCCACTTTACATGAAAAACTATCAACCCCTATTTTTAAGTAGAATTACATACTTAATTCCACAAATACTCCATGGATAATAACCGTAATAATACTGATACGACAAAACCCGGTTTCTGACAGAAACCGGGTTATTTGTCCCCTATGGGTATGTCCTGAGTGGATTAAGCCGCCACTAAACCGCTATGTCTTAACAAAGCTTTAGTGCTCGGTTCCCGTCCCCGGAAACTTTTAAATACTTCCATCGGGTGCAAACTGCCACCCAATCCTAATACTGTATCGCGGAAGCGTTTGCCTGTAGAGGCGATCGCCATTTCATCCTCCAAACCCGCTTCCTCAAAGGCCGCAAAAGCATCAGCACTAAGCACTTCCGCCCATTTATAACTGTAATAACCGGCCGCATAGCCACCCGCAAAAATGTGTCCGAAAGCGCACAAAAATGCGTCCTCTTCCAGAGGAGGTAAAACAGTAGTATTTTTAGCAATCCGGTTGCGGACATCAATCACAGTTTCGTTACCTCCCGGCTGGTAGCGGTGGTGCAATTCGATATCAACACTGCTAAAATGTACTTGTCTGAGCATGGCACTACCACTCATGTAATGACGCGCTGCTAACAGCTTTTGGTAATAATGTTCCGGCAAAGTTTCCCCAGTTTCATAATGCTTTGCCATCCCGAACAACGTAGCGCGATCGTAACACCAATTTTCCATAAATTGACTGGGCAACTCCACAGCATCCCACTCAACATTATTAATGCCAGATGCTCCCGCATAATCGACCTTGGTCAACATATGCTGCAAACCGTGACCGAATTCGTGGAACAAAGTTTCTACTTCCAAGAAAGTCATTAAACTCGGTTTACCATCCACGGGCGGACTTTGGTTGCAAACCAAATATGCCACCGGTAAGCGCGTCTTAGTAACACCCGCTTCCACAAAGGAAGCCCGGACCACGCACTCGTTCATCCAAGCACCGCCACGCTTTTCTTCTGGGCGATTGTAGGCATCTAAATAGAAATAGGCGATCGCATTTCCTGATTCATCATTTATTTGGAAATAACGCACATCTTTGTTCCACACAGGAGCTTGACCGTCCGCAGCAATTACTGTCACGCCGAACAGTCGTTTGACTAATCCAAATAACCCCTCCAATACCTGTGGCAAAGCAAAATAAGGACGTAATTCTTCAGCACTAAAAGCAAACATTTCTTCCCGTCGCCGTTCCGACCAAAAAGTGACATCCCAGTGCTTCAATTTCCCAGATTCCAGTCCGCCTTTTGCCTCCGCAAAAGCCTGCAATTCTTCTAAATCTTTAACCGCAGCATTGTAACTAGAGAGGCGCAATTCTTCTAATAAAGCTTCTACTGCTGCAACGTTGGGAGCCATTTTGCTCGCCAAACTCAATTCTGCATAACTACTGAAACCCAGCAAAGCAGCTTGTTCCTGGCGTAGTGCTAAAATGCGATCGGTCAAGGGCCAGTTATTCAATTCCCCACTAGAAGCGCGGCTAATAAAAGCTTTGTACAATTTTTCCCGCAAATCAGCGCGGGTGCTGTGCTGCATGAAAGGGCCGTAACTGGGAAAGTCTAAAGTAATGCGCCAAGGGCCATTTTCAGCATCAGCATTTTCTGCGCCGGCGCTGCGAGCAACTTGGGCTGCCAAACTCAACAAACTGGGAGGTAAACCATCAATTTCATCTTTGTTGGTGAGGGTGAGACTAAAGGCTTTGGTAGCGTCGAGAACGTGATTGGAAAATAGAGTAGTAGCTTCTGCTAATTCTAATTGAATGGCATTAAAACGCTCTTTTTTTTCACCTTCTAAACCGACACCAGAGAGTTCGGCATCTCGGATAGCAGCTTCTACAATTCGCTGTTGAGCAGACTCCAGGCTATCCCAACTTTCGCTGGCGCGCAGTGCTTTAAAAGCTTCGTAAAGAGGCTTACTTTGACTGAGCTTGCTCCAAAATTTTACTACTTGTGGCTGTACAGTTTCGTGAGCCGATCGCAATTCCGGGCTATTTTTCACCCCCATCAAATGTCCGACAATACCCCAAGTCCAATTTAAACGCTCTCCGAGTTCCTGTAGAGGTTCTACTAGGCCACTCCAAGTCGGCTTGACAGAGACTTCTAAAGCAGTCAGTTCTGCTTCTAGTTGCGGCAGCAGGTGGGCGATCGCAGGGACAATGTGTTCGGGCGCGATCGCTTCAAAAGGAGGCAATCCTTTGCCAATTAGTAACGGATTTTCCGTAATCGTGACGGTTTCAGTCATTTAATTTTGTGGTGAGAGGTTAAAAACTTTGGAACTAGACAGGTTAGCTTTTAATTGTGTAACACAGATAGCATAATCCTGTCTTCATCTCACTGCAATCTCCCTCTGCGTTCTCTGCGTCCTCTGCGGTTAAATCATTCCGATCCAACCGGAAACGACACTACTAACTTTTACTAAGTATTCTGCAACTGCTTCACCACAGAAATTAACCGCTTGAGGTGGGGTTTAACAACTTCTTGATGTTCCTGTTCCAAATTGTCGATTTGCGCCTTGACGAGGGATAAATCTCCCGATTGTTGTGCTTGAGCCTGCACTTGGCTTTGGAGATTGGCAATTACTTTCTGGATTTCTAAAAATCGAGTATTGACTCCTTCCCAGTCATCTTGGGTAATGGAAGTTTCTCCCAATAGTTGAGTCAGGCTTTGCAAATCCTCAATCGCCTGTTCAACTGCTTCGAGATTTGTCGGTGATCCCACGGATAAATCTTGGAGTTGTTCTCTCACCTGGTGGCGGACATCTAGGACAGCGGAGGCGACAATTTCCTGTAAAGAAGCTACCGACTGTCCCAAGCTCAGCAACTGCTGCTCAATATTGATCGAATCCTCAAAACTTTCGGGCCGTGGTAGTGCAGACATTTGCTGGCGGAGTGATTCTATATCTGCGGACAACTGATTACGGACTTTGAGAATTACCGTCGCCGCAGTTTTCTCGACTTTGTTTACAGACTTTTGCACTGTAGCAATTTCCGAGTATTGATCGAGCCGCACTTGCTGCTCAAATCGATAACGGTTGGCAACATTCAGCGACAAAGCTAAAGTTAGGGGTGCCACACCATAAAAAGCTTGACCCGACAGGGCCACGGCTAGGGAACCGACACCAGAGGCTGCGAGGGAGGCGTATTCTGCCAACTCCAGCCAGTGTCTTTGAGGGGCTGTTTGTCTCAACTGCTTAGAGGCTGAGGGGTTTGGCTGCCGCAGGACTCTTTGGGTCATAGTATCTTCTCGTTGTTGGTAAGGTTGCGAGATTGGGTGGAGCATCGATGGTTATCCTTTTTAAAACTATATTTCTTAGATTATTTCCTGCCACTCTTAATATTTTCACCTGAGCGAGTCAGTTAAAGATGGCTTGCATATTATGATATGTCTAGTGTATTTAGCGGTTTGTGGCGATCGGCCTCCTTCGCGCCCCTATTCTACAGGATTTTGCGCGTAAGTCCTAGTCAACATCGATTGCCCGTCCCAAATTTATGGTAATAATTGACCGATGAACTCAGAAAAACCCGGAATTGGCGATCGGCTCCAGTCTATTTTCAGTATCACAATCTTTGTGATTCTTGCATTTGGAGTAGGTTTTTTAAGCGTTAATTTTATTTTAGCTATTTATGCAAAATTTTCTTAAACCAGACTAGATAGCGCAGAAACCAGATTTTTTGCGGGAATATTTCCTGACAGCCACAGATGCAATAAAAAAACCCAGTTTCTTTAGTCGGAGTCTGTAAGTCCTGCTGACAGCCATGCCCTTGGGGAGGTGACTTCTTTCTTCGGCTATAATTTCAACTGTAAAGATTATGGTCTGGGTCTAGCCAGACAATATAAAAAACATTTTCACTAAAAAAGCCATGCGACCGTATTCATTCGCAGAAATTTGAAACTGGTAGGGCATATTTACTAGCGCAGATTCATTGGGAATCCCAAAGCCATTAGGTTCAGTAGTATTGTTCCCAACTATGCCATGACATCGCAGACTTTTGCTCTGATTATTGATAACTTCCAGAGCATTCAATTGTGACAAAAAGTCTGCCTCCGCCGACTAAGAAATAAAGGAGGTATTTAAGGCGGATTGGGTATAACTGAAATTTTACTGTGTGTTAAAAATATGTAGGGGCGGGTTCACTAACAATAATTGCCTAAAACCCACAATCTCGTAAACCTGCCCTCACTCACTTTGTGCTGTTACAGAACCATTTGCACAAAACTTTCCTTGTTTCTTTAGATTCACTGTGCAAGTCGGCTCGATCGCCTGATTGTCGGAGCGATCGACTAACTCACTCTTTTAAGATACTAAGTTTTACACCCAGAAACCGGATTTCTTACCTAGATGCTGCATTTCAGCCTTCCACTAGAACCAAAAACTCCGGTTTCTGTAATATTTACACCTAATATTCCGATCCCCCTCGCATCCCCACCCCCCCCAAGGGGGGATGCGGAAAGGGGGACTTTGAAAGCGCTCTTGTCCCCCCCGAACTCGCGGGGGGTTAGGGGGGATCACATTCTATGCAGCCTCACAAAAAATTGGTATCAACTATTTACTCTGCTTCACAATTTGTCCCTCATCGCCAATACTCAAACCAGCATTAGGAAAATCGCTTTTCGTCAGACGCCGAATCAACTTCACACTCCTAAAATCATCATCCAAATACGGAATACCCTGGCCATTAAGTGCGATCGGAATAATCTTACCAGATACAAAATCACCCTGCGGATTCATCTTCACATCCAAAATCAGAGATTTACCCAATTCTCCCACAGTTGACAAAGTACGATAGCCCATAAAATTGCCCAGGGAATAAGCAATCAATTTCCCCTTATAAAGTTCCATCGCCCTAGGAACATGGGGCCCGTGTCCCAAAATCAAATCCGCACCCGCATCAATCATTGCTCGCGAAAACAAAACCATATTTCCCCGGTTTTCACCAGCAAAGAATTCAGTTCTATTTCGCACATTCAAAGCCCCCGTCCCTTCCGCACCGGCATGAACAGATATCACCACAATATCAGCCTTTTGCTTAGCTTTTTTGACAACTTCCGCCCCAGCCTTTAGTTCCAATAACGAATTATGAACTTCGCCGTAGTTGCTAAAACCGATAAAAGCAAAATTCACACCTTTGACATTTTTATAGACAATTTGGTCTCTTTTACCAACGGCTTTCATCCCATTGCTGTCAATGTTTTTAATCGTATCCTTAAATCCCGGCTCGTTAAAATCGTAGGAATGATTGTTGGCAATATTCAAAATATTAAAACCAGCATCTTTCAAGATTTTTGCATAACTCGGAGGTGTGCGAAAGGCAAACAGCATACCTCCGCCGCCTCCTTTCGAGCTGTAAGGATGATCGGTCATCGTGCTTTCAAAATTGCCAAATAGAATATCAGCTCCTTTCAAATGCGGTTTAACCGACTCAAATAAAATCTCGTTTTTTTGAGGTAATTTGTTGTAGGGAAAATTAGTACCTGGGATAATATCCCCCACTGCTTTGATACTGACAGTTGCGGGTGCTGTGAGGGTTTTTTTGGCTGCTACGGGTGGTGTTTTTGGAGTGGGGATGGCTTGGGGAGTTGGTGAGGGGAAGTCTATCGATCGCACTTGGGGTACCTCCGCCTGGGGTATTTCAGTCTCAGTAGCAGCGGTGCTTGGCGATTTGTAAAGTTGAGTAGCTAGAACAATCCCAGATATCGGCACTAAAATTAGACTCAAACCAGCCATGTAAAGCCAAGGTTTTTGATGCTGAGTTTTGCTGCTGACAAGCTTTTGTTCTTCCGGTGGATTCTTGGGTTTTTCAGTGGTAACTACAGATGGTTTTGGTACTGTTTGCTCGGTGATTTGAGGACTTTTTGGTTTTTCTGTTGTAAGTACAGGTGGTTTTGGTGCTGTTTGCTCGGTGATTTGAGGAGCAGCAATTTTGACATTTTGATGTGGTTCTACCTTTTGTAAAACCGCACTAATTCGAGCAGCCCCTGTAACTGCTGGTGCGGAATTCAATGGTTTGGTTAATTCGAGATTCTGAGTCCAAGCTGGCAATTCCTCACCATTTTGTCGCCCGTAAATTGTCAGGGAGTAAAGGTGATTTGGTTGCAGTCTCTGCAAGCCTTTGACTGCGACTCGGATGCAAGCATCTTGGGCGGGTAATTTTTCACCTTCGAGCAACAGATGCAAGGTGTTGTTTTCGCGACTGGCTTTAGCTGTGACTCCAAAGTTTTGGAGTGCTTGAGAGATCAAAAATGCGATCGCCTTAGCATCGCCTTCTTTTGCTAAATTTACAATATCTTGTTGGCTCACAAATGCCTCTACTCTCACACTAAAAATTTAGGTTAATTTTATACCAAAATTACACCATATAGCAATCCTAAATCATTTGTGAATTTCTTACTCCCGGACCTTAATAAGGGGAGGGTTGGGGTGGGGTAAAAAACTTTACGACTCCTGCAAGGACTGCTATATCAGTAAATAAATCAGTCCTGAAGGCACGGGGGGTCAAAAACCCGGTTTCTGCGTCAAAATCTCTCGGATAAAGCGACGATTTTTGAAAGAAACCGGGTTTTTTGCGTCCAGGAATGTAAATATTAATCGATCGCCCAAACGCTTCCATCCGGCATGATTGTCCCACTCAAACGAACATCAGTCAAGTCAACACCCTCCAGATTAGCACCTTGCAAATCTGCACCACTCAAATTAGCCTTAGTGAGAATAGCACATCTTAAATCTGCATTTTTCAACTGAGCCTCGCTCAAATCCGCACGGCTTAAATTAGCTTGATTTAACTTAACATTATTTAAAAAAGCCCCCACTAACTTGGCTTTTTTCAAACTAACACCGCTCAAATTAGCACCATTCAAATCAGCAATAATCAACCTTGCACCATCTAAATTAGCATTTGCTAAATCTGCACCGCTCAACTTAGCATCAACCAAATTAGCTCGCTGCAAATTTACACCAACTAAATCCGCACCAGATAAATTTACACCCTGAAAATTTCTCCCTCCCGCTGCATATCTACCCACCAAATCTCCCGCATCTGTAACACTAATATTTCTCTGATGGTGCTGGTTCCAAGTAAAAGTAAAACTATCGCCACTTTGCATGACTCGCCACATTTCATCATACATAGGATATGCACCAGTTCCACTCAATTTCAGCCAACCTTTTGACCTAGTTAAGGCTACAAATAATTGGTTTCGCAAAATCAAATTACTTTCATTTTTAGCAATGGAGTCAAAACCAACCAGATAAACCATATCTGCTTCATTTCCCTTAGCACGGTGAATTCGAGATACCGTGACTCCGCCTTCGCACCAAAAGCGATCGGGCTGAGAATTGGGTTTATTTACTTTCAATAGATTGCAACTTGGGGTACTGGGAATGTAAATATCAATTCCTTGGTTCATTAAAAAATTAGCCGTATAAGTTTCAAGTTCCATAGCTTCAAAGCCCGTACCTAAAACAATCACTAAAATTTCCCTAGAGGGTCTCAAACCGTCCACTTTGAGATTGTATAAAATATCTTCAGCTATGGCAGTTAATTCTTCTTGACGAGAACGGTATGCTTCAAACTCTAAAACCGGATTTAACCACAATTTAGGCACTAAATTCGGAGAGTTATGAGCAGGGCGATAAATAGTAACTTTTTTAGTGAATTGATACTGATTATTTTTGACTGTTGATAGATTTTGTGCCGATTCTCCCTCGAAAACTACCTCGTAGCCGATCGCCTTCCAATCTTCCACGCGAGTAATACCAGTCAGCATTCCCCCCCGTCGCAACAAACCCATACCAATTCCATGAGCAGCAGTTAAAATTGGGCCGGGAACGCGGTAACATTTTTGCATAATCTCAGTCTTTTTGATACCGTCGCTGTACTCGCCATTTACCAAATGCCCTAACTCTTCACCAAATAATTTGCTAGCGGTGGGAATCTCTAGACATTCCAAACTTTGTGCTTCATCATAAGCCCAAATTAAACGGCGCAAATCTTGACCCCCCCCAACCCCCCCTTGTAAAGGGGGGGAGAAATTATCCAATGTTTGTAGCTGATTAGCACCGCCTTCTCGATCGGGGGGAGTTGGGGGGGTATTCACAAGACGCAAAGCTTGATAAGCCATCCAAAAAAATGGCTGTTTTCCTTGTATATTAAAATTTGTGGCAACCATTAAGTCTTGAGATTCGTCAATGAGAATAGCATCAAAAATTTGGGGTATATTAGCAGACTTTAGCAAGTGGCGACAGACATAGGCTAAAGCTTGACTTGGTTCCTGAAAATCTGTGTCACCAACAGTCAAACGTCCCACTCCCGCAGCGCGACAAATTGTACTGTAAAGTCCGGGTTTGTCTTGTCCACCCCAAGCATGGAGGGGACGCAATTTTTGATTATTATTAGCATCGTAGCCAATTTCACCATTGCTAAAACGGCGGAGCCACTTATCTAACTGGGCGACAATCTGCTCGTACAAACTGCGAGAAAAAAAGACCAAGGCAATATCCCAATCAGGGTATTTTAAGTGCATCAGAGCTGCTTTTTGGCAGAGCACAACTGTTTTGCCAGAACCAGCAATTCCGCGAATTCGCTGCGGCCCAGGAGGAATCTGTTTGCCGATGCGTTCTTGTTGTAAATCTAGTTGGGAAAACTGCTGCTGTAAAGTAGCTAAAACTGCTGCACGGGTTGTATAATTTGCCAGAGGGGAAGAAATCAAATTTGTTGGTAGTGCTGGTTGCTGCTGATTGAAAAAAAATCGTCTGGGTCGTGGTTTAAAAATAGGAGTTCCGCCAATTACAGCTAGCAGTAACTGCCACTGTTCCCGGTTTAATTGGCTTCCTTTAAAAACACAAGCCGTATTTTTAATGAATTCTATTAGATGCGGAATAGATAATTGAGGATTTCCCGGTGAGGAAATGACAAAATTTTGGGCGGTTCCTGGTTTTTCGATTCCACTAATTATTGTTTGTCCTGAATTTCTGTGGAGGTGGTCGTGAAAAAGGATCGGCGGATTGCTCGGAAGCTTGTTAAACTCTTTATTATGCCACTGTTGCTGAGAAATTGATGGTAAGGCAACGATCGCCCGCCCGCTGACTTTGCCTCGCAAAGCTGTTTCGCGATCGCAGTAGCCAAGCAGGGCGTATAGTTGATGCTCTGCTTGCTGATAGGGGTTGCCCCCAGTAGTATAAAAATGTTGGAAATCCCATCTATGACCAGATATGGCGACAATTTGGTCGATCGCGATCGCTTTGACCTCAATGATAGTTAAACCCAGTTCAAAATCAGCAATTAGAATATCAGGCTCTTTGCGAAAATTTCCACAGGAAGAAAAAATAGGATATCGCCAGTAGGCAATGCAATCGCGATCGGCAAAAGCCTCACAAACGGCATCCCAAACCTTTTTTTCTGCCGTTTCTCCGGTTTTTCCTAGTGGCTCAGTCGCAATAAATTTTCGAGATTGTGCTGCTTTACTCACAAGAGTCTCAGTATCTGTTTACGATAATTAATTCAATGACTAAACCGGCAAGGAGGCAATTGTGTCAACTAAAGACAGACTTTTAAAGTGCGATCGAAAAAACAGCAAAAGTCTTGCATTCCCAATTTTTCTTTTCTTCTGTCTGCTGCCGAAAGCCTTTTGCCTTCCTTGAGGCAATCTCAAACCATTATTTTTTCATAATCTGGGGCTATTTTTGAATTAGTTGAGCCCATAGCAGCTAGGATCGAGCTAGCTCAAGGTTCCAGCTAAAGCCTGTCATGCGGCATTGCCTCTAAAAAACCCGGTTGAGTCTTATGGCGTACTACCGATTCACTTTACTTTTATTTACCTGTATCGCCTGTCTGGGGGCAGCCTTCAGTCCCGATGGGGACGGACGTCAACACGCCGTCAATGTTTCCTACCGCGATGCTTCTCCAGAAATTGCTGAGGCGAACTCCTCCTCGGACACTAGCCCCGACTCCAAGACTCCAAAACCATCTCCAGAAACCAATAGAAGTAAATCTCAACCCTCTAAAACCCAAAAATCTAATTCCAAACTCCCCAAATCAATCTCAAATTTAATCGTCATTTTGTCTCACCAGCGAGGGTTGTTAATCTTGGGTGTGGCAGCCATTGTCATCACGGCAGCAGCAGTATTTATCATGCTCAAATTAGTGGGTAGTGACGATTCAAATCATGCTAAGCGAAAACGGGGTAGATTCGAGCGCCACAAACCAAAAAATACTCAATTCAAAACTGCCGACTCTCCCACAAAGCTCAACGAAACTAGACCAGCAGGCATTTATTTGGGAATCAAAACCACACCAGTATTGCCCGATGGTTCTGATTTCTCTAAAGGCGACAATCCAGACAGTAGAGAAGCGGAAAAAACAGGAAGTGAAGGCGATCGAATTAATTCCGATGCCTTATATGTAGAGACTAGCAGCAACGGCTTATACAGTGACACAGATTTGAATCTTTCCCCAAAGAGCCATCTTGCCGATTCCTTAGCCCCTCTTACCAAAGATATTTTCCTGCCCGAAAATGATGAAAGAAGTCAAGTTGATATTATTGAATTATTGATTGAAGATTTGCAGCACCTCAATCCAGAGAGGCGGCGTAAGGCAATCTGGGAACTGGGGCAACATGGAGATTCCAGAGCTATTAAGCCACTGGTAGATCTGCTCGCAAATTCTGACTCTAACCAGTACAGTTTAGTCTTGGCAACTCTCTCAGAAATAGGCGTTCGCACCCTCAAGCCAATGAATAATGCTTGGTCAATTTCATTGCAAAATCAAAACCCCGAAGTGCGTAAAAATGCAATTCGTGATTTGACACGCATCTATGAATTGGTGAATCAAATTACTTACTTATTGCATTATGCTACTGACGATCCCGACCCCGAAGTTCAGGAAACAGCCCGCTGGGCAATTAATCAGTTAAGTTTCATCCGTCCTCGTTCTGGGAAGGATAGTTAATAATTTCTTTCCAGATAAATTATTTATTTCTCTATTCTCTAATATTACTAAATAATTGCACGATCGCCACCATAAAATAGAAGTAGTAGCACCTTTCCCAATTATGGAAATACAGAATGAGGATGATTGGCGAAAAATTTGTGCAGATTACCCCAATGCTCCGGTAGAATATTTATGGTTTCTGACCACAACCGAAGTACAAAAACAAATCCGAGGGTGTCCATGGCCACCTTTGTTGATGAAAACACCCTGGATTGAAGCTTTCGGAAAAGTCCCCTTTGAGTTAAATTAACTCTTACTCAACCACAAAAAACACAAAAAAATAACTATGGCTACCGAACGTTTAGTGTTGTTATCTAGTAGAGAAATAGAAAAAATGCGCCAAGCAGGTCGCTTAGCTGCCCAACTTTTACTACACCTTGAACCCATGATCAAACCCGGTGTCAGCACTTTAGCAATTAATGACGAAGCCGAACGTTGGACTTTGGCACATGGCGCAAAAAGTGCTCCGTTAGGTTATAAAGGATTTCCTAAGTCTCTCTGCGCTAGTGTAAATCAAGTAGTATGTCATGGCATCCCAAATGCCAAACAAATTTTGAGAGAAGGTGACATTATTAATATTGATGTAACGCCTTTAGTTGATGGTTATCATGGCGATACTTCCAAAACTTTTTTTGTTGGGAAACCTTCACCCGTTGCAAAAAGGTTAGTGGAAGTAACTGAGGAATGTTTGAGAAGAGGAATTGCGGAAGTCAAACCCGGTGCTCGTACTGGCGACATCGGCGCAGCAATTCAAGAGTATGCAGAAGCACAGGGCTTTTCGGTAGTCCGAAATTTTGCCGGGCACGGTGTCCATCGAGTGTTTCATACGGAACCGGAAATTCTGCACTATGGGAAACGGGGGACTGGAAAAAAGTTGAGACAAGGGATGGTTTTTACCATTGAACCTATGATTAATGAGGGTACTTGGGAAGTGGAAATTCTCGCAGATGGTTGGACTGCTGTGACTCAAGATGGAAAGCTTTCGGCTCAATTTGAACACACTTTGGCGGTGACTGATTCTGGGGTGGAAATTCTGACGTTACCTTAGAATTGATTAACCAACATTAGGCATTTTAATGGTTTGGTGAGGGTCTGAGATGCTTGTGTTCCTTGGCAAAACTCACGACTCGGAATTACCTATAGCAACTGCCAAAGCTGTTAAGGCGCTTTGGCTACTGCTATCAATCTTTAGCAAAGTGTTTCTTTTCCTTAATCAAAAAAAGCGATCGCCCTTGCTTCTCTCCCTTGTCCACAAATTTGGCTAGAATTAAGCTATGCTGAGCTCCCCAACTCGAACAAATTTCAGTTGTCTATGTCTAACTCCTCCCTCCTCAACCCAGGTTCAACTCTCGAAAAACGCTACCGAATTATCCGCGAATTAGGCCGCGGTGGCTTCGGGCGCACTTACCTCGCCGAAGATATCAACCGCTACCACGAACCTTGCGTACTCAAAGAGTTTTCTCCGGTGATTCACAGCCCCAAAGCTGCCGAATTGTTCGATCGCGAATCGAGTATCCTTTACAACCTCCAACACCCCCAAATTCCCCGCTTTCGAGAACTTCTGCGAACCGATATCGGTGGGAGTCAATGTTTATTTTTAGTCCAAGATTATATCCCTGGTCAAACCTACGAAGCAATACTGATATCGCGTCAGCAACAAGGTAAAAATTTTAACGAAGCTGAAGTTACTCAACTGCTATTTCAGATTTTGCCAATTCTAGAATACATCCACTCGAAAAATTTAATTCACCGCGATATTTCCCCGGACAATATTATTCAACATGATGTTGACAAATTACCATTTTTAATTGATTTCGGTTCTGTCAAACAAATCGCAGCCACTGCTGTATTTCAGTTTCAAGGACAATCGGATACGGCGATCGGCAAACAGGGTTATGCGCCTATGGAACAGATGCGACAGGGTAAAGTGTCTCCGGCTAGCGATTTGTATGCTTTGGCTGTCACCGCTTTAGTCTTGCTGACAGGGAAAAAGCCTCAGAAATTGTACGATGTTAATCACAAAACTTGGGATTGGCGATCGCACGTCAGTGTCAGTCAAAATCTCGGTACTGTATTGGATCGGATGTTAGCAGACAATGCGGGCGATCGCTATCAGTCTGCAAAAGAAGTCCGCGCAGCACTCAAAGATCCAAAATTATCTCAAATTAGCAGCATCATCTCCCAAATGGTGACAATGAACTTTGTCGGCCGCCCTTTCAAAAACAGCACTCAAACCCCTACCAGCAATCATACTCCTGTTGGCCCCAATCCTCAAGTTGTTAATATCAAAATTTTCCAATTAATTCCTTGGAAAATATTAGCGAGTTTAAGTGTTGTTTTATTACCAGGAATGCTAGCATTTAGTGTAGTTAAGTCTGGTTTCACCTTTCCTAAGCTGCCTGATTTACCGAAATTTTCTTCCCGCCGCCAACCACCGGATACATCCTTAGACAGAGCCGAAATACTTCGTCAAGAAAAAATTGGTCAGCGACGTAAAAATCTCAACATTGATAAAGATATATTCTATCAAAAAGTTGATGAGTTATTTTACAATAAATATCCCGAATTAAAAGGTCGTAGCTTGACAGATAAGCCAGAAGATGCAGAAATCAGGCAGAAATGGTGTGAAGTTGCTGAGGATTTTCTGGACAAGTTGGAGAAAGGAGGAACTTTTTGATATTTAAGATAGAATAAGATTTATTTAACCACAGAGGGCGCAGAGGGCGCAGAGGGAAGAGGAAGAGTAGCACAGGAAAGAGAGGGAAGAGAAAGATAACTTTATCTGCTTTAATACAAATTTGTATAGGCAAACCACTTTTAGTTTATTGCAAAATGGATTCTATTCAACTTACAGGCATTCGCTGTTACGGATATACTGGCTATCTGCCGGAAGAGCAGGTTTTGGGGCAGTGGTTTGAAGTGGATGTTACTCTCTGGCTGGATTTATCGCAAGCTGGCAAAAGTGATGATATTGAACATACTCTCGATTACCGCAGTGCCATTACTCTGATTCAAAATCTAGTCAAAGAATCTAAGTTTTTGTTGATCGAACGTTTAGCAGATACCATCGTCCAAGCGCTTTTACAACTACCTTTAGTGGATAAAGTCAAGTTACAACTCTCAAAACCAGCAGCCCCTATCCCGGATTTTGGTGGCAGAATTACTCTCGAAATTACTAGAAGTCATTAGTCCTTAGTCATTAGTCATTCGTTATTAGTCATTAGTTAGTTGGCTGTTGGCTATTGGCAGTAGTCAGTTATGATTCAACCAATAACTAATGACTAATGACTGATGACTACTGACTAATTACCACTTCAGCAAATTAAATGCTTCCATGTCTACGGTATTACGGTTGCGATAAATCGCCAACACAATTGCTAAACCTACCGCAGCTTCAGCAGCAGCTACCGTGACTACAAATACGGTAAATACTTGACCTTTAATGTGCACTGGGTCGAGATAATTAGAGAAACCCATCAAATTCAGATTGACGGCATTTAGCATTAGCTCGATCGACATCAACACCCGCACTGCATTTCGGCTAGTGATCAAACCGTAAATACCAATGCAGAAAAGTGCGGCGGCTAATAACAGGAAATACTGGAGTTGCAGTTGCATAAATTTAAAGAGGAAGGAAGAAGGAAGAAGGAAGAAGGAAGAAGGAAGAAGGAATAAGGAAGAAGGAAGAAGGAAGAAGGAAGAAGGAAATTAACTGGTTCCTAGGCTCTGCCTGGGAACCGATTTCTTGCTTGCTCTGCCTCGCTTCTAACTGGTTCCTAGGCTCTGCCTGGGAACCGATTTCTTTCTTGCTCTGCCTCGCTTCTTCAACCTTCCTTCTTAGTTTCATGAAAATTTGAGGCAGAGCCTCTGGATCTGCGTTACCAGGCAGAGCCTGGGAACGAGTTAACGAGTTACTACTTGTTAGATTCGGGTAAAGAAGTATCTCCGGCTGCTACTAATTCACGAGGTCTTTCTGGCAAACTAAAAGCTGGTGTTTCAGATAGTTTGTTGGAGGGCAATTCATCGACGAAGAAATCGCGGCGGGCTAACACAATTGCTCCTACCATTGCCATTAACAAAAACACTGATGCTAACTCGAAAGGTAGCAAATAGTCTGTAAAGAAGTGTTTGGCGATCGTCACGATCGAACTTTCGGCTGGTGCGCCCGTCGTGGCGACAATTGCCCAAGGAGTAGACAGCACCATTGTGCTCAAGAGAGCAAACAAACCTACGCAAACTACTGCTGTTGCTACTTGACGCACCCAAGCATTAGGAATGTTGCGAAAATCTTCTCGCTTGTTCACCAACATAATCGCAAACAAAATCAAGACGTTAACAGCACCAACGTAAATCAATACCTGGGCTGCTGCTACAAAGTCGGCATTTAGCAATAGGTACAAACCAGCAATACTGGTAAACACCCCACACAGCAAAAAAGCTGAGTAAACGATGTTGGAGAATAGCACTACTCCTAATGCTCCTCCAATCATCATTACGGACAGTATGCCAAATGAAACAATTTGAACCCCTTCAGCTAAATTCACAATCTTTAATCCTCAATCATTAGTTTTCGATCGTTCGTTTTTATTCATTAGTTAGCAGTCATTAATAATTATAGTCCTGGACACAACTGTCACACGACCATCGACTTGTAGGGTGCGTCAGACGAAGTTCTATAACGATTATCGAGAATTTCGGGATCTGACGCACGTTGCTACTAATGACTGATGACTGCTGACTAATGACTAATTACCTATTTTTCGATAATTTCCTCTGGACGAAGACCTGCACGCCGATCGCTGCTGGAAACTTCATGGGGGTCCATCGCACCTTTGGGCAAATAAGCGAATTCCCGCAACGGTGTCACCATCGGATCGTCTGAAACCTTGTAGGGTAGACGTCCCAAGGCCACGTTGTCATAATTCAACTCATGACGTTCGTAGGCTGCTAACTCGTACTCTTCTGTCATCGACAAACAATTAGTCGGACAATATTCCACACAATTGCCGCAGAAGATACACACCCCAAAATCGATACTGTAGTGCTTGAGTTGTTTCTTCTTAGTTTCTTTGTTAAATTCCCAATCCACTACAGGTAAGTTGATCGGACATACCCGAACGCAGACTTCGCAGGCGATGCACTTGTCAAATTCAAAGTGAATTCTGCCCCTAAAACGTTCGGAGGGAATCAGTTTTTCGTAAGGATACTGCACCGTAACTGGCCGCCGCCTCATGTGGTCAAAAGTAACCGATAACCCTTGACCGATATACTTAGCAGCTTGAAAAGTTTCTTTGGCGTATTCGCCTACTTGATTGAGGAATTTTAGCATCGTGTTCTCTCTCTGTACTTGAGTTTTTGGTAATTGCTAATTGATAATAGGTAAGGATAGTTAACAGCTAATTGACCTTAGCTATTAGCTGTTTACCTATTACGAATTAACCGCCAAAAGCAAAGGGAAAGGCAAGTTTCAACGCTGCGGTCAATAGTAAATTAACTAGAGCAACGGGAAGCAAAAACTTCCATCCTAAATTGAGCAATTGGTCAATCCGAACTCGTGGCAGAGTCCAGCGGAGCAGAACTGCCAGAAACAGGAAAAAGTAGGCTTTGATCAGGGTCATTGTAATGCCCAGCAAGCCGGTAATTACCTGCAACCAAGGAGTATTTTCGCTCAATCCTAGGGCATTGGTCAGCACTCCGACGGGAATCGGACACTCCCAGCCACCGAGGTACAAAACGGCTACTAGCAGGCAAGAAAGGACGAGGTTAACGTAGGAAGCGATGTAGTATAAAGCAAATTTCATGCCTGTATACTCAGTCTGATATCCTGCTACCAATTCTTCTTCTGCTTCTGGAAGGTCAAAGGGTAAACGTTCGCATTCTGCTAGTGCTGCTACCCAGAAAATCAGGAATCCCGCAGGTTGGCGCCAGATATTCCAGCCGACGATGCCGTAGCCTGCTTGTTGATGTACGATGTCGATCGTACTCAGGCTATTGGACATCATCACCACTGCCAATACTGCCAAAGCTAGGGGTATTTCGTAGCTAAGGGATTGAGCAGCGGCTCTGAGTCCTCCGAGGAGGGCGTATTTGTTGTTAGAAGCATAGCCGGACATCAGCAAGCCGATCGGCTGAATGCTAGAGAGGGCAATCCACAGAAATATTGCTGTCCCCATATCGGCGATCAGCATATGCTCTCCGAAGGGCACGATTAAGTAGGAGAGAAAAACTGGGATCACCACAATTACCGGGCCGAGCGTGAACAGCAGCGGGTCAGCTTTTGCGGGTACGATGTCTTCTTTGAATACCAATTTTAGACCGTCAGCAACGGGTGCTAGGACTCCCAAAGGGCCGATAAATTCCGGGCCAATCCGCTGTTGAGCGGCCGCAGAAATTTTCCGTTCTAGCCAGACGCTAGTGAGTACCCCGAAGACGGCACCGACAACCATCAGTACCATTGGCAGTGGTAGCCAAAGCACTTGGGCGATGTCCGCAGGTAAGCCCAAATTCATGAGGGCTTCTACAAAACTTCCTTGTAAGTCAATTCCTGGGTTCATGTTTCCAGATGAATGAGCGATCGCATATATTTTTGCACCTACCCTTAGTAGGAGTACGCTTGGAGAGTAGGTGTTTGTAAAGATTTTTAATGCTTTACCGCATATCAGTATATCGCCCGACAGGCTACAAGAACGGACGGACGGGGTGAAATTCTAGTTATTTGATCCCCTAGCTTAGCTAATGGGTTGGTAACTTATGGAAAGACCAAAGAAACCGGGTTTTTATGGGTTTCTGCAAGTTTTAATGAAGTATTTTGGCAAAACCCGGTTTCTGACTACCCGTGCGTCAAGGACTACAGTCCTGGACGCACAAAGACCAAAGAAACCGGGTTTTTATGCGTTTCTGCGTGCTGTAACGAAGTTTTCTCCCAAAAACTCGGTTTCTGGCCACCCGTGCCTAGAGCGACATATAGCCCAAACAAAAGGGCTGAGAATTAATTCTCAGCCCTTTTGATGCTTTAAAGTAACTTTCAAATGGTTGAAACCATTGATTTTACGCTACCTTTTTTATGGAACTGGGCAGAATCGAACTGCCGTCCAAAGCGGGTATTTACCTTCCGATCGTTCACAGGTTTATCCCCTCTAATCCTTGGGGCGGGAACCATCTTTATCCTAAATGGGAGGATTTTCTAGTGATTGCTTTCCCAGCTAGCCGACTAGAAACGTTTAGCTAGGGCATCCGTTGGGGGTTGTTATGCTACCGTTAACGGAGTTAGGTGGCATACACTCTAAACCAAGCTCAAGAAGTTTTTAGGCTACAGCTACGGCTTTGCGAGCGAAAGGAACGATGTTGTTCGCATTTACTATTTTGTTTGAGCCGATATTTACGAGAGGAGACTCACTCTCGACCTGCATCACGGAGCAGCTTTCGCCACCCTGTCGAAACCATTACAGCCCCTCGTGCATTCTTTCATGATAGACATGATTGTGTATGACGTCAACTCGATTTTAAGTTTTAGACTGTGGTATCAAGCTGAGCACTCTCAGGACCGGCACGGGGGCACGGCCAGGGCTGTTTCATTCTCCAAAAAACGAGGGGTTTGTAGGGGTAGTGGATGGTGCGTGCCTACCCCCCCCACCAACCATTTTCCGTCATTTCAGAGATTGGGGCAGCCACGGGGGGCTGCCCCTACAAGAGAATGAAACAGCCCTGGGGCACGGCCCCTACCATGGCATGAAACCGCCCTGGCCTGGGGTGGGTGACTTCTTCCTTCTTAATGCAAGTTTTCGTCCCAGACGCCGATGTAAATTCGATCGCGATTGTTGCGTTCGATCGTACCTTCGAGGGAACCCTTCTTAAAAGTAAACCGATTAGTCCGGCGCTGCTGCACATCTCGGAACCCTTGCATGATATCTCGATCGGCCCCGCCCAACATCCCGTTTAATGCGGTTCGGACTACCAAATCATCCACAGACGGAGCAAAAGAACCCTCTGTTTGTACTAACTGGCCCGAATCGCGATCGTAAATGTAGCCGAGAGTAATCCGATTGGGCAATATTTCGTAAAGTGCGGTGCGAGTATTGGGCCAATAGCCCTTGGCTTGAGTGTCTGTTGGCGTTCCCAAGGCAGCTACTACCTCCGTTTCCGGTGTACCCACCGGAAAACCAGGTATGGTAGGAACTTTTTGATAAGTTGTGGCTGGTTGTTCTGGACGGGGTGAGGGTGAGGGTGCTGGCGAGGTTCGATCGATCGGCCTTTGTTCTTCAACAGGTTTATTTATGGGTGCGGGGGACTCGGCGGCAGGAGTTGGTGTTGGGGCTGGCGTGGGAGTTTCTACCGCCGGTGTGGGTGTTTGTTTGGGAGTTGCAATGTTTTCAGGTTCGGGAGTTGGAGTTTGTCTGGTGGGTGCGGGAGTTAAGGCCGGTTCGGGGATTGGAGTCTGTCGGTTATTATCGCGCGCTTCTGGAGTGGCGGGTGCAGAAGTGCGATCGTCCTTGGCTACTGGTGCGGGTGCTGCTGAGGGCCGGTTCAGCAAAATCCTGGCTATACCCACAAATCCTGCGAAAATAACGGCGATCGCCATCAACCCCAAAATCAACCAAATTTTACTGTTACGTTCCCCAGAAGGCACGACAGCAGGCGTTGTTCTCGCTCCCGCAGGCATCTGAGGCCCGTGTCCCGGCATCACTGCCAGGGTCGGCCCAGTCATCGATGCTGGCGAGTTCGACAGCAGCGACAGCCACTCATCGACGGTACCAGGGCGATTTTGAGCTTCTACAGTCATCCCTCGCATCACCGCTTGACTGACTGTGGGACTGACTTGAGGCTGCAAATCCCGCGGTGTGGCCATGGGCTGACTGGTACGCAGAATTGCTGCGATCGGCACTTGTCCAGTTAGCAAAGTATAAAGCGTCGCCGCCAGACCGTAAACATCTGTGGCCGGCGTGTATTTTCCTTGGGCAAAATACTGTTCTGGTGGCGCGTAGCCGTCGGAAACCATATTAGTGTGAGATTGAGTTGCACCGCTGGTATACTCGCGGGCAATACCAAAATCTATTAACACAACTTCCTGGGTATTTTGGCGCAGCAGAATGTTTTGTGGCTTGATATCTCGGTGCAGTAAACCCTTTTGATGAACTACTTTTAAAGCTGCGCCGATTTGAGTGATGTAGGAAATGGCGACTGCTTCTGGAAGCGGCCGATTTGGCAATACTACCTCGCCCAAGTTCTGCCCTGGAACGTAGTCCATCACCATGTAAGGCTGTCCGTCTTCCACAAAGAAATCGCTGACGCGGACTATATTGGGATGAACGCAGGAAGCCAAACGTCTGGCTTCGTCTTGAAATTTGCGATCGAACTCGGCAAAATTGGGTTGCTGTCGCAGAGATTCGTTCAGGGTTTTGATGACTACAAATTGTCCTAAATAGCGGTGAGTTGCTCTGAAGGTAATCCCAAAGCCGCCTCTTCCCAATTCTTGTTCGAGGGTGTATTTTCCACCCTGTAAGCTTTTGCCGATTAACGCATCCATAGATCCAGGCGATCGCATACCTAATAACATGGCTGATTATGGCACGTCTTGTTGATGCCATCCCTACTTTTCTGATAAATCGGGGATGTGCTCATTTTACCGATTTTCAGCAAAGTTGGCACTCGATGTTAGAAAATTAAATTATTGATTTTCTTTTTTAGAATCCTGATATATTATGAAGCCGAAAATAACTACCCCGATCGCATGGCAGCAAGCTGAACTGCTAATGCAGCCCGCCTTGATTCGAGTCCTCGACAATATCCGCAAACAACTAGAAGATTCTGTTTGGACAGGGACTTATCAAGAAGTACAAACTCCTTTTCCTGGCTATAAACTGATTTTAGAGCGTCAAGGCGAGCAAAGGTCGATCGATATTTGGGAACTTTGTTATCGAGTCTGTTTTGTTGACTACCAACCAGCCCACTCCGAGATCCAAAGTCAGGAAGTTGAAATTGACACTTTTTTGATTGAGGAGGATACTGGCGATGTAGATTGGAATCGTCTTGATGCTAAGGCCAGCCAATTAATACAGGAAATCTTCGCTAATTTAGCTAATTAGTCCGTAGTTGTTAGTCATTAGTTTTAGTAACCGTCAACCGTAAACCACATCTTATGCTGATTCAAGAATTGCACGATATCCAAACATCCGTCGGTGCTATCTTTGGCGAATTAACAACCACAGAAATAGTGCCAGTTAGTTTTGCTAATGATGCCGCCGCCATCACCGCCACCAAAGAAAGTGTAGCGCTGTGCGATCGCACTCACTGGGGACGCATACAAATTTCTGATAGCGATCGCCTACGGTTTTTGCACAATCAAAGTACCAATAATATCAATAAACTCCAACCCGGTCAAGGCTGCGACACTGTGTTTGTGACTTCCACCGCCCGGACGATTGACCTCGCCACAGCTTATGCTACCGAAGATGCTTTGTTAATCTTAGTTTCTCCCAACCGTCGCCGACAGTTGCTAGAATTACTCGATCGCTATATTTTCCCCATGGATCGCGTAAAATTAGCAGATTTAACTGATACCACAGTCGCTTTCAGTCTTATAGGTCCTGAAAGCGCCAAATTACTAGAAAAACTGGGAGTTAGCGAACTCGAAAATTTACCTAATGCCAGTCACAAATTGATAAAATTAGCTGGGATAGAAGTTCGAGTTGCTATGGGTAGTGGGTTAGCATCTCCCGGATACACCTTAATTGCCGCAGCAACGGATGCAGCTAAATTGTGGCATGAATTAGTGCAAGCAGGGGCCGTACCCATGGGCGATCGAGTCTGGGAACAACTGCGAATCGAACAAGGCCGCCCCGCCGCAGATTTTGAGCTTACAGATGACTACAATCCCCTAGAAGCAAGACTGTTACACACCATTACCTATGACAAAGGCTGCTACATCGGTCAAGAAACAATTGCTAGATTGAACACCTACAAAGGAGTCAAACAACAACTTTGGGGCATCCAACTCAGCGGTGCTGTTGAACCGGGAACCGTAGTCACTATTGAAGAGGAAAAAGTAGGCAAAATTACCAGTGTTACGGAAACACAATCTGGCTTTTTTGGTCTTGCTTATATCCGCACCAAAGCTGGTGGTGCAGGATTGAAAGTCCAGGTAGGAGAAATTGTCGGAGAAGTAGTAAATGTGCCTTTTTTAATGTGAGACAGTCTTTGGAAAAAACCGGATTTTTTGCGTCCAGGACTAAGTAAGTCCACCTAATTAAATGCAATATCCAAATCGCTCAAAAGCTTAGTGGGTTGCTATTCTTCACATCGATATTCCCCCCTTGGGGGGGGGTGACTTCTTCACATCGATCTTCTACTTATGAGATTTTCGAGGGAATTTGCAGATTGAATAGTGGCGACGCACCAGAAGATTCACTAAAATCCTTATTTGACAGATTTTGAGGCTTTGTTTTCAGCTTCAGGAGATTGCAAAGCTTCGTCTAAAATTGCACGGGCTGACTCTGCTTTACTCCTAGCTTCTCGATAGCGGACATTAGCTTGGGCGAAGTTTTTGAGCACCTTGAAACCGTCTTTGAGATTGGTGATTTCCTCAGCACTGACAGCCTCATCTGTAAACAAAATATCGATCGCCGCCCGGATTTTTAGGGCTTCTTCGCGGGATTCCATGACTTTCAATTTGAGACTTGCCAAATTGCTCAAAATCTGTATTGCTTCGGTAATCGCATCCTCGGTTTCAGATGTCGCATCTTCCATATCTTTAACTTCCACAAACTGTTTTGGGCCAAATCCTTCTTGGAGCTCCGTAGGTAGCTTGTCAGAGTCGATAAGCTGCATAAGCTGATCCATAGCTTCTTCGCGGGCTTTGGCTGAATCTTTCCCTTTAACGGTTAAAATAGTTTCGGGGCTTTGAGGAAGTGTATAGCGAACCATATTTTGACAGCCTTTGTGCGACAACAATTAATGATATTTTATCTTGATTCCATCGCCACTTGCACCTATCACTCATGTCAAGCGGGCAAATCGGTTTTCAAAAGTTAACAGACAGATACTCACAAGGAACTCTAACATAATGAAAGAGAAATTTATGAACTGGCTGAACATAGTTTTAGTCGCTGACGTATTTTTTGTCTTTGCTAGCTTTGCTTGGTTTGCGATCGCAGTATTAGGTAGATCGACCGGTGTGAATCTCGGTTTCGATCTGTGGTACAGTCTCTGGCAGCCTGTATTTAATCCCGCCCTAGGAATTCTCATGGGAGGCGCTATTGTTAGTGGGATTATTAACCAAGTTTCTAAGCGTCTCAATCCCAAGTAAATTGGACTAACTTCCTTATCCCTTCTAATTATCAACTATGGGACAACAAAAGTGCATCGGCATCCTTACCAGTGGGGGTGACTGTGCAGGTTTAAATGCAGTGATTCGAGCCGTTGTGTACCGCGCAACAGCAACTTACAATTGGAAGGTGATGGGAATTCGTCAGGCCACTAATGGCTTAATGAGTCGTCCCCCTCAAGCCATTCCTTTGGATATTGAAAAAGTAGACGATTGGCGGACGATTGGCGGTACGATGCTAGGGACGACTAATGAGGGTAATCCTTTTGCATATCCCATGTCCGATGGGACTTTGCGCGATCGCTCTGATGATATTATCGAAGGCTATCATCTACTCGGTTTAGATGCCCTAATTGGCATTGGTGGCGATGGTAGTCTAGCTATTCTCAGGAAGATTGCTCAACAAGGCAAGTTGAACTTAGTTGCTATTCCTAAAACTATTGATAATGATGTCGGTATTACCGAGCGTTCCATCGGGTTTGATACTGCTGTTAATATTGCCACTGAAGCACTAGACCGCTTGCATTTTACCGCAGCAAGTCACAGTCGTGTCATGATTATTGAAGTCATGGGACGCGATGCGGGACATATTGCGATTAGTGCGGGCATTGCTGGGGGTGCTGATATCATTTTGATTCCCGAAATTCCTTACACAATTGCTAAAATTTGTGCCAAAATTCAAGAACGTCAAGCACAGGGAAAAAACTACTGTTTAATTGTAGTAGCCGAGGCAGTTCGCACTGAAGCAGGCGAATTAGTGATGCAGACAAATCGATTAGGTCAAAGTCGGTTGGGTGGTATCGGTCAGTATTTAGCCGATCAAATTTCTGACTGTAGCGGCGCGGAAACTCGCGTTACTGTTTTGGGACACATTCAACGAGGAGGAACGCCTTCACCGCTAGAAAGATTAATTGCTTCGGCTTTTGGAGTAGCAGCAGTTGATTTAATTGCTGAAGAAAAATACGATTCCATGGTATCTTGGCAAAAACGGGAAGTTGTTAGTGTTCCCTTGGAAGATGCGATCGCCAAATACAGAGAAGTAGAGCTCGATGGTACTCTGGTGAAAACAGCCCGTGGTTTGGAAATTTGCCTCGGAGACTAGAAAATCAGTCATCGGAATTTTCCCCAATTAAGCAGTGGTTAAGTCCGTGGTGACCAGCCAGACTGCTTTAATTGCTATGGTTGCTCGATTTTTTTTCATCAAAGATTTAACTCGCGATCGCCATCGGGTAGTTCGCAATGTCTTGAGGTACGATGGAATCTAGGGGGAATGCCAAGCCCGCTAAAGTTAAGCTTGGCGGGAATACCCACAGGAAGGGAAAAATGACACTTAACTTGCGGCGACCGGTTTTAATTGGCGGAATCGGACTCTCAGCAGCACTCTGGCTGTTAGAAAGTCTACAGCACTCGGTTTCAGAAATGGGCGAAACGGCACTCATCGGCTTGGTGGCCGCTAGCGCCGGATATTGGTGGTGGCAGCGACAATCGCCTACACTGGAATTTCCACTCCCCGAAGCCCTGGCCAACAGGGAAGCAGCCTTAAAGGCGATCGGGGCGGCAGAAAGCTCGATTAATTTGCTGGCTTCAGAAGCTCCAATATCCGAATCTCCAGCTATGCTTAAAGCACAGCTCGATCGACTCACGGCCGAATTAGACAGACCAGATTTGAGAATTAGTGTCACTGGCGGCAAAGCAGTAGGCAAAAGTACCTTAATTCAAGTTTTGAATTCTCACTGGACATCCCAACAGCCACAAAAGCTGACTTTCCAAGAAACAACCCCGCTATTTACTAGCACCAATACCGATGCTAAAATCAGCGATGATTTAGTGCTGTTTGTGACAGCAGGCGACATTACGGATTCGGAATTTCAAGTATTATCTCAGCTAGTTTTCGCAGGTCAACGTTTCTTGCTAGTTTGGAACAAACAAGACCAATATTTGCCAGCACAGCAGTCCCAAATTTTGCATTCTTTGCAGGAAAAAATGGACGGCCTACTGCCCAAAGAAGATATAATTGCGATCGCAGCGAACCCTAATTCCCTGAAAGTGCGGCACCATCAAGCTGATGGTACAATCAGCGAACGGATGGAAAATCCCGGAACTCAAATTCAGCCTTTGACGGCAAAACTGACGGAACTCTTAACCGCAGAAAGACAACAATTGGTGTGGGCTAATACAGTGCGGGGCGCTGGAAGTGTTAAACAGGAAGCAAAAACTTTATTAAATGCAGTCAGGCGCGATCGGGCAATGCCCATCATCGAGCAATATCAATATATCGCAGCAGCAGCCGTTTTTGCTAATCCCGTTGCAGCCCTAGACTTGTTAGCAACCACGGCCATCAGTACCCAACTTGTAATCGATCTCGGCACTATTTATCAGCAAAAGTTTTCCCTAGACCAAGCTAAGACAGTAGCGGCAACTTTGGCCGCCCAAATGTTGAAATTGGGATTAGTTGAATTGTCTACTCAGACTATTGCGGGATTGCTCAAAACCAATGCTGTAACTTTTGTCGCTGGAGGCGCAGTGCAAGGAATTAGTGCAGCCTATTTTACTCGCATAGCTGGACTAAGTTTAGTGGAATTTTTCCAAAGTCGAGACCTGGAAACTTCTGTAAATAGCAGTTTCAATATAGACCAGTTGACTAAAACTTTGCAAGCGGTATTTCAACAAAATCAGCAAGTTTCGTTCTTGCAATCTTTCATCAACCAAATGGCGAGTCGTCTGGCACCGCCAACATCTCAGCCCGCAGCAGTTAATTCAGCTCTCAATTAAGTACAATATTAGTCTTATTTTGTACTCTATTTAGGAACAGGCTTTCGGGCCTGTTCTATCCAAAGGTTTTGTGATTGTGGAACGCGCAACAGAGGTTATGTCGTTTACTGTTGTCTGGTGATTATTTAACCACAGAGGGCGCAGAGAACACAGAGAGATATCTGAGACAATTGAATAATTCTGATGCAGAGAGGAATTTAAAGTTTAGCAAATTATGAAAATTTGTACTAGAATGGATGGGAAGATCTCTAGTTAGATACTCTATTATACTTGCTTAATAAAGCCGATCGCCAATGGCTGATAAATCCCTTCAAGACCATCGCTTATCCCTTGCCCGCGCCAGTTTGCGCCAATCCCTGGCGCGCTACTCTAACTTGCGCCCCAGCAAAAACAACTCCAATACAGAATTGGCAGCTACGCTACAAAATCAGTTAGATATCTTAAATTCTACCTCAGAAAAACTTAACCAAAATATCATTCGCATTGCTACCTTTGGTTTAGTCAGCCGCGGCAAGTCAGCCGTCTTAAACGCGCTTTTAGGTAAAAAAATTCTGCAAACAGGCCCTCTTAACGGTGTGACTCAGTGGCCGCGTTCCGTGGCTTGGACAATTCCGGCTATTTCTGGCACAAAAGACCCAGAAAAAGTGCAAATAGAATTAATTGATACTCCAGGAATTGATGAAGTTGGTGGCGAAGTGCGGGGCGATATGGCGAAACAAGTCTCTCGCCAAGCTGACTTAATTTTGTTTGTTGTCGCTGGCGATATCACTCGCACTGAATATCAAGCACTGTGCGAATTACAAACAGCTCAAAAACCGCTGATTTTAGTTTTTAATAAAATAGACCTCTATCCAGAATTAGATAGGCAAACTATTTATAAAAGTTTGCAAAATCTCGGAAATAATAGCGAAAATTTAGCCACCGATGGGGTTACAGATAAATCTGATAGCGAAAATTTATCCTCCAACAATCCCTCGCCTAAATCTACTAAAAATAATCCCAAATCCTTAGAAATAGTCATGGTAGCGGCGGAACCGGCACCGATGCAGGTGCGGATTGAATGGCCTGATGGGAGCATAACCCACGAGTGGGAGTCGCCGCCGCCGCAGATAGATGAGCTCAAACAGACTATTTTCACGATTCTTAACCGAGAAGGTCGATCGCTCCTCGCTCTCAATGCTTTAATGGAAGCTAGAGATGCAGAGGCAAATATTGCCCATCAAATTCTCAAATTGCGACATACCGAAGCCGAGGATTTAATCTGGCAATTTGCGAAATATAAAGCTTTGGCTGTGGGCTTAAATCCGATTGCTTTCCTTGATGTCATGGGAGCAACTGTCGCTGATTTAGCCTTAATTCGCTCTTTATCCAGACTTTACGGTTTACCCATGACTGGCTATGAAGCGGGGAAACTTTGGCAAACTATTTTTTCGAGTGCCGGTGGCGTACTTTTGGGAGAATTAGGTAGTAGTTTTTTGTTGGGATTCGGGAAAAGCGCGGCGATTGCTGCTCCCCAAATTGGCTTTTCTACTTTTGCAGGAGTTGCGGTAACTCAAGCTAGTTTAGCAGCTTACGGAACCTATGCTGTCGGTCGTGCCGCCCAAGTTTATTTAGAAAAAGGCTGCACTTGGGGCCCCTTGGGACAAGATACGGTAATTCAAGAAATTCTCGGTACCATAGAACGTGATACAATTGTCGATCGCCTACAACAAGAGTTAAAAATTGGTAAGTAAAAATTAACCTCTTACCTTCTGGCAATCACCACACCTTGCCTAAAATGGGCAATCGTAGCAATTACTGCGATCGCAAAATAAAATAGTCTAATCAGCCAAAAACAAATCAACATCGACCAAGAAACAATAGTGGGCGCAGCACCTGTTAACTGCACAAATCGGGAGTTAACTTTTTTTTCAAAGCTATCGAGGTCTTTCATCTGTGATTGAGTTGTAGGAATCACTGGAAACTGACCTGTATATAAATAATAACCCAAGAAACCGGAAACTCCTATCTGTTTTTTCAAAAATGAGTTAGTGATTTTGGTAGTTTCATCCGGCGATAAATTCTCCGAATCTTCAACTTTGTCTAGCCAAGAATTGTAGCGAATTATCGGCGTACTCATGAAAATAAAAGGAACTATCAAAATCAACAAAATAGCACTCACTTGGCGACCATATTCAGGTTTTAAAAGTCTGGTCGCCAAACCAAATCCCATGCCCACAAAAGCAAACACTAAGATATTTAACAATTCTATAACTTCGATGCCTCTCAACAAATCGCCGATAATAAAAATAGTATATAAAATTTTATCTGCCAACATCAGAGCGACAAATTTAATCAGGAGTGAAATCCCCACAATCATCGCTGCACTAGCTATATAGCCGATAGCACCTAACAGGTACAAAAAAAGCGAACCAACTTGTTTGAATGACTGCATGAAATTATTAGTTAAGTGACAGGTTAAAAAACCGATTTATCAGTGAACTCAATTCTTTTTATTCCTCCCATCTAAAGTGGAAATATCGCAGGAGGCAGAGGTCAAGGAGTGCCACATCCGAAGGTTGCTAAATCTCAAATCTCAAACCTCAAATCGATCGATCAGTTCCCCTTTAGCCCCCTTTGTCACTTCTGCGATCCTTTCTTTCATAACACTATCTTCCACAGCATTTTGCTCCGACTGCTGTTGACGATCGCTCCCCAACCATAAAAGATACTCGATATTGCCAGCCGGGCCAAGTAACGGCGACCAAGTTAAGCCCCGTTGTTCCCATCCTAAAGCAGTGGCTGCTTTCCACACTTGGAAAATCGCATCGGCTTGGGTAGCAGAGTCTCGCACTACGCCTTTTTTTCCTACTCTCTCGCGCCCAACTTCAAACTGTGGCTTTACCAGCAACACGGCTTCTCGCGGTGGTGCTAACAACTCCCACAGCGCTGGTAAAACTTTATCCAGGGAAATAAACGACACATCTACTACCGCCAAATCTGCTCGCTGAGAGTCGCCATAGAGTTCTGTAGCCGTCATGTAGCGCAAATTGGTGCGTTCTTTCAAAATTACCCTCGGATCGTTCCGCAAGCCCCAATCTGCTTGACCGTAACCCACATCTATCCCATAGACTTTGGCTGCGCCTGCTTGCAGCAAACAGTCGGTAAAACCCCCCGTGGAAATGCCACCGTCGAGACAAATTCTATCTGTAACGGGAATCGCAAAAACTTCTAATGCTTTAGCTAATTTGTCGCCACCTCTAGAAACATAGCGCGATCGCTCTTTAATTTGAATTTGGGCTGAAATATCAACCTCTGTGCCCGGTTTGTCAACTACCTGCTGGTTGACTGCAACTTTTCCTGTGCGAATCAAAGCTTGAGCTTGTTGTCGGGAAGTACACAAATTTAGGTTCACTAATAAAGTGTCTAGTCGTTGTTTAGCCAAGGTTTTTAAGGTTTAAAGATCGGGTTAACAATAGTTTATTAGACATCTCCCAAACAACTGGTCAAAAGCCGTCAGGATCGGGACTAAACCAAAATCCTGTGAGGGGTGTTCCCCCTCACCCCTATTTTGGTGACTTCTATCACGGGGTGTGTCTAGTTTTATCACAGATATACCTTGGTACGATCGCACTGAAACCTTGGTGACGAACAGATAATGTAACAATGGGTCAAAGCGTTACAAATTAAATGCTTTTGTCAACCAATGCCCTATTTTGGACTGATTAGAGGTGTATCGATCTACCATGAAAAACTTTAACTTCCCTATCAAAAATATGGACAATTGTCAAGACAATCCTATGGCATTTGTCAGCGGTAAGATAGTTCATATTCTCTACCCTAATGGGGATGTAGAAGCAACAACAGTCGAACAGGTCGATCGCCGCCAAACTAAAATTCCCCTGGACAAATGTCTCGTCTGGGGACGTATCGGCGATTTTTAGTCCTTGAACAACGATCGCCGCCTTTGATGCTGTGATGCGATCGTTCCAATTGACACAAACCCACCACCACAACTTCCTTTTTTTTGAAAAAAGACTGGCAAAAAATTACCAGTCTCTTTGCAATATTAAGGGATTAAATTTAGATACATCAAACTGCTAGTTATCAAGTCAAAATTGACAAAAATTAACAATTGATATTGGACAGTGGCGAAGCGCCACTACCAATTACCAATCACTAGCAAACTGACTTAGATATCCTGTTCGCTCAATTCACGAATCATGTAATCAAAAGGCTGTTCCAGAAAAGGCCCCACAGTCAAGCCAGCAGCTTGAACTTGAGCCTTAACCATTTCCTTCATAATCCCGATCCCCATCACCGTCGGGCCAATGGGTACACTCAGTGAATTGTAAGTTTCCCGTAGCCCTTGCAGAACCCGCTCATCAAGCACGTCTGTACTGCCAGCCACTAGAGCGTAAGTAGCATAGCGCAAGTAGTAGTCCATATCCCGCAGACAAGCCGCATAGCGACGAGTCGTGTAAGCATTTCCACCCGGACGGATCAGTTCCGGTTGTTGAGCGAATAATTGAATACCAGCTTGCTTGACAATAGCCGCTGCATTACTGTTAATTGCTGCTGCTGCTTGTACTCGTGCTGTACCCGTTGCAAAATAAGATTTCAGCCGATCGATACCATCTCGGTCTAAATACCTACCAGCAACATCATAATTTTCAATCAGACTCGTCACTGCATCGCGCATAAGTTTCTCTCCCAAAAATCTTTATCAATACTTTGCTATCTGAGACAGACCGCCTATTGTAGACTACTACAAATCGGCCTTTGATTAAGATTTGAGATAGGATTTTCATGGACGGTAGTAAATCCCCGACCGAACCACCAAAATTTTGTCCCATACCTTGTATCTTCAGCCGAAAATGGACAACAGAAGACCAAGAAACTATGTGGCAACCCGATCGCTTTTGAGAAAAATGTATTGAAAGATACAAAAAACCCAGTAATGAATGCCTATTATCGGCCAAATAGTCTGAAATCTGCCGTTAGCGAAGCCCTCCAAGAGGATCGCCCAGACCAAACCAATATCAGGAGTAAGCCATGTTCCAGACACCCCAAGAAGCCTTAAACTACATAAAAGAAAATAACATCCAGATCGTTGACCTCAAATTCATCGATATGCCGGGGATCTGGCAACACCTATCCCTGTTCCACGACCAAATCGACGAAACCGCCTTCACAGACGGTGTACCCTTCGACGGTTCCAGCATTCGGGGCTGGAAAGCCATCAACGAATCAGACATGACAATGGTCATCGATCCTACAACGGCTTGGATCGACCCGTTCATGGCAGAACCCACCATCAGCTTCATTTGCAGCATCAAAGAACCGCGCACAGGCGAACCCTACAGCCGCTGTCCCCGCACCATAGCCCAAAAAGCCGTAGACTACTTAGTTACCACCGGTCTCGGCGATACCGCATTTTTTGGCCCGGAAGCAGAATTCTTCATTTTTGACGACGTTCGCTTCGACCAAACCCAAAACAGTGGCTATTACTATGTAGACTCTGTAGAAGGACGTTGGAATTCCGGCAAAGAAGAACCAGGCGGCAACCTCGGCTACAAACCACGTTACAAAGAAGGTTATTTCCC
The DNA here is from genome assembly GCA_020882975.1 of Microcoleus sp. EPA2. GTDB lineage: Bacteria > Cyanobacteriota > Cyanobacteriia > Cyanobacteriales > Microcoleaceae > Microcoleus. The sequence continues at coordinate 72,661 of JAHRFD010000027.1, forward strand.
AGTAGCACCAACCGATACCTCTCAAGACATGAGAACGGAAATGCTGCTGACAATGGCAAAATGTGGCGTACCCATTGAAAAGCACCACCACGAAGTCGCCACCGGTGGCCAGTGCGAACTCGGCTTCCGCTTTGACACTTTAGTCAAAGCCGCAGACTATTTGTTAACTTACAAATACGTCATCAAAAACGTCGGCAGAAAATACGGCAAAACCATCACCTTCATGCCCAAACCATTGTTTAACGACAACGGTTCCGGGATGCACGTTCACCAGTCAATTTGGAAAGACGGTCAACCGTTATTTGCTGGCGACCAATATGCTGGTTTCAGTCAAATGGGACTGCATTACATCGGCGGTATTCTCAAGCACGCCCCGGCACTTTTGGCAATCACCAATCCCACAACTAATTCCTACAAACGGTTAGTTCCCGGTTTTGAAGCCCCTGTAAACTTAGCTTATTCTCAAGGAAATCGATCGGCCTCAGTACGGATTCCCTTGTCAGGAACTAACCCCAAAGCTAAGCGCTTAGAATTCCGCTGTCCCGATGCCACTTCCAATCCCTATTTAGCCTTTGCAGCCATGCTGTGCGCGGGCTTAGATGGCATCAAGAATCAAATCGATCCGGGTGAACCTTTGGATGTGGATATCTACGATTTATCCCCGGAAGAATTGAGCAAAATTCCTTCGACTCCCGGTTCCTTGGAAGGTGCTCTGGAAGCTTTGGAAAAAGACCATGCTTTCTTGACTGAAACTGGTGTATTTACTGAAGATTTCATCAAAACTTGGATTTCTTACAAACTCGATAATGAAGTCAACCCCATGCGGTTACGTCCTCACCCTTACGAGTTTGCTTTGTACTACGACTGTTAGATAGTTCGTCTGTCTTGGACGGACTACTAACCTCAAAAATCCGGTTTGTGGCACTCGCCCTCAAAATCAAAGGAGGCAAGGACTTTCACAAACCGGTTTTTTTGCCTAAGTCCTATGAAAGTAAAGTCTAAAATTGCCCGATTAACAAATAACCAATAACCAATAACCAATAACCAATAACTAGAAGAGTTAAAGTTACTTACCAAAAAACTTCTACCCTGGGAGTGAATTAGGAATCCCAAAAACTGCGTTACAATCCTAAAGGTATCTTTACAAAAAAACATAAAACAATGACCGTAGCTTATCCCCGCAAGCTTCGCAACGGCATGGGAGCCCGTGAAGTTTTAGCACAAGTCGTGCGCGATCGCGAAATTCACCTGATCACTCTCAACCGCTACCGCTTTAGCGAACAGCGCAGTTGCAAAGACCTCACCGACTTGATCGAACAGCTAGACGGGGAACCAGCCGAACTCGTGCGCGATCTGTCGCGGCACATTTCCGACGAAGCGCGACACGCCATGTGGCTGACTGACTTGCTGGTAGACTTGGGCCAAAATGTGGGCAAGCCGCCGGGAGTATCCTACATCGACGAGTTTGAAAGACTGTTCGACAGCGAACAGAAAGACCCCACCAAGAACCGCGAAGATTTTGTAATTTCTTCCCTAGCGGCGATTAATGTCACCGAAAAGCGGGGCTGCGAATACTTCGGAGCGCACATCCACGCCCTGAAAAATGCTCCGCAAACTGACGAAAACGTCAAAATCCGCGAAACTATCGAAAAGATTTTTCCCGAAGAAGCAGGTCACGTCCGCTGGGGAAATCGGTGGTTGGGAAACATAGCAGCCAAAAGCCCAGCCCACGCCCAGAAGGTGGAACAGGCGAAGCGCAAGTATGCGGCGATCGAACAAGCTGCATTTGCATCGGGAATGGATATCATGCTGGGGGCAGAACTGCGCCGTGTCACCCGCCTGGTGGATATTGCTAATACAATGCCCCTGTGGGAACGCCCCCAATACTTGATGGAACGCCTACCGGCAACTTTGTTGGCCCCGGATTTGCAAATGACTAGGGTGGATGTGGCTCAGCGGGCCTGGAACCGTGACCCCCAGGCATTTGTGGAGAAGTTTGTGCCGATGTTTCTTAATGGACTGAATAACTCTCAAAAGAAGCCCGCGGCGACTACGACTAAGCCCTAAACCAGGCGGTTGAAAGAGACTGTTGTGGAATTTAAACAAGGGTGAAGCCAAATATCTCATAATCCTAGCAAGACGCAAATCTCGATCGCCATTGTTGCTAACTGATTTAAGGCTTGACTTGGCATCCTCCCCGTACCTCAAGGTACGGGGATTCCTAATATCCAGCGCGGTGGAAACCGCGAGCGTAAAAAGTATCGCAAAGCATAGCAAATTGTCGGCGAGTTATAGCAAATCCTCTCTCTTCTCTTCCTTCGCGTTCTTCGCGCCTTCGCGGTTAAATCATATGGCTGGTTAATGCTGGGTATCGCCGTGTTGATTAGGAAAATACTTCGATAGTAGGGCTATAATGATTGATAATTATTAAAAACAGACTCATAAACATGGTGCAATTAACCGCAACAGTCTCGGCTCAAGAGTTAGCAAGTTTAGCCGTAGATTTGATTAAGAAATCGGGTTGTGAATACGGTGATGTGCGTTTTTGTGCTTACCGAAGGCAGAGTCTGTACGCGCGCGATCGCTCTTTAAGCAATATCTCTGATAATGTTAGTTCTGGTTTTGGTGTGCGAGTGCTTCTAGACGGCGCTTGGGGCTTTGCTGCCAGTCACAATCGTACAGCGGCTGAGGTTGCCAGAATTGTTGCTTTGGCTGTAGAAATCGCCAAAGGTAGTCGCTTGACTCAAAAAGAACCGGTGCGGTTAGTGCCTGTTGACAAATATGTCGATCGCTACGTTACGCCGATCGCCATTGACCCGTTTTCTGTACCAGTCGCTGACAAAGCAGAACTACTACTAAATATTAACACACAACTGTTAGAGCGAGGCGATCGAGGCATCAAAAAAGCTTTTTCTTTTCTGCAATTTAACCGCGAAGATAAAGTTTTTGCTTCCACTGAAGGCTCGCTAATTGAACAGACAATTCACCGCAGTTATCCAGGTTTTGGCTGTACGGCAATTGCGGGCGGCGATGCCAAAAGTCGCAGTTACGAACGCCCGCCCTTAAATCTGGGTTACGAACACATCAATCCGGCGGATTTGCTGAGTCAAATAGATAGAGTTGCTGCCGAAGCAATTGAGAAAGTTGCCGCTCCAAAAGCAGCGCCAGGTATTTGCAAATCTCTGATTCTCAAACCGACAAACTTGTTTTTAACCATCCACGAATCCGTCGGACATCCAACGGAATTAGACCGAGTTTATGGCTATGAATCGAATTTTGCAGGCACGAGCTTTGCTACTACGGATAAGTTAAATAAACTGCAATACGCCGCACCTTGGGTAAACTTTAAGTGCGATCGCACTCAACCGGCCGGTCGCGGTACAATGGGTTACGATGATGAGGGCGTAAAATCACAGGATTGGTACGTTGTCAAGGATGGAATTTTAGTCGATTATCTCACCGACAGAGAAACAGCTTATCGCCTCGGACGTTCCAGCAGCAACGGTTCTGCCTGCGCTGACAGTTGGTCGAGCGTGCCGATGGTCAGAATTCCTAATTTGGGATTGGAACCGGGCCCGGATGGCGGTAGTCATACTGCTACTTTGGATGAGATGATTGCGGATACGGAAGATGGGATTTTAATCGACGGTACTGGCAGTTTTTCCATCGATCAGCAGCGGCGTAATTTTCAATTCGGTGGTGATGCTTTTTGGAAGGTGGAAAAAGGTAAAGTTGTCGGAATGTTGAAGGATGTCACTTATCATTCGATGAGCACTGATTTCTGGAATCAAGTAGATGCGATCGGACCTGCTTCGGAACGGGTTCAGTGCGGGACTAATAGATGTGGTAAAGGTGAACCGATTCAGATAGCTCAAATGACTCACGCTTGTGTACCGGTGCGTGTTAGGGATATTCAAATTGGGTAAGAGGGGCTAGGGCATTGGTGACTGTTAACTGATAACTATACCAATTAAAAAAAAGAATGCAACAGTAGTCTTGTCCCTCCCCTTTCTAAGGGGGGGTTAGGGTAAAAGATTGTTGCACGATTTTAGAGCAATGGTATTAATCACTAATTCCCCATGCTATGAATGCCTAATTACCAATTCCCAATTCCCAATCACCAATGCCCCATTCCCAATTACCATTTACCATTATGACTTTAACAACATCTCCCGCAATTATAAGTGAAGACCAAGCCTTATCTTTACTGGAAAAGGTAGTCAAACAATCCCAAGCCGAGGAAGTATTTGTCAGTCTTTCTACTGGGGAAGAATCTCTTTCTCGATTCTCGGAAAATCAAATCAGCCAAAATATCAGCAAAACTGTATTTAGCCTCAACATTACTAGCTATTTTGGTAACAAAAGTGCCTCTGCTGCTGTTACCGATTTTGATGTAGATGCGATCGCCCAAACCGTCAAACGATCGCAGGAATTGGCCAAAATTGCCCCCGCAGACCCCGAATGGATGCCGCTCTTACCGCCTCAAAGCTACGATTCGACTCCGGCGGCCTTTGACGCAGCAACGGCCGCTGCATCGCCTCTAGCACGGGCAGAAATGGTACAGCAGGCTTGCGCGATCGCCTCCCAAGCAGGTGCTAATGCTTCCGGTACTTTGAGCACGGAGGCGTCATTGTATGCGATCGCATCCAGCACCGGACTCCGCGCCTGTAACCATTCTACAGAGGCGAATTTCAGCTTTACTACTCGCATTGACAACGGTTCTAGCTGGAGTGAAAGCACAGCTTGGAGTATTAGTCAACTGCCGATCGCGCAATTAGCAGAACAAGTTGTCGATCGCGCGATCGCATCCCGCAACCCGCGCGACATCACTCCCGGCATTTATCCTGTAATCTTTGATGGTGCGGCGTTTGCGGATTTGCTACCCTGGGTAATTTGGGGGATGGATGCGAGGGCGGCGGATGAAGGGCGATCGTTTATGTCGATCGCAGATGAAACCGGAAAACCCGTGGGAAACCGCGCGGGCGAACAACTTTTCAGCCCCCTGGTACAAGTACAGCGCGATCCGGCACATCCTTTACTGCGATCGGGTAATTTTTTCAGCGATGGATTAAGCAATAACTATTTGGAAATCATCAAAAATGGCATCCCTCAAAGCTTGTCTTATTCCCGCTATTGGGCAGCCCAAAAAGGTAAAGAATCAAAAGGTGCTTATTACCCGATCGTGATGACAGGTTCAGACCAAAGTTTAGCAGATTTAATCGCTCAAACCGAACGCGGAATTTTCGTCAGTCGAGCTTGGTACGTTAACTACGTCAATCCCAAAACATCGGAAGTAACAGGAATGACTCGTGACGGTACTTTTTGGATTGAAAACGGCAAGATTGCTTACCCGATTAAAAACTTGCGTTTCAATCAGAGTTTACCCAATATGTTGCGCGATGTAGATAGCCTGAGTGAAGTAAAACGTTATGGCGGTAGTGTAGTACCAGCAGTGCGCGTGAAAGCCTTTAATTTTACCAGTATTACTGATAGTTTGTAACCCAAAATTTACCAGAATTTGTAGGGGCGGGTTATACCAACAATCATTGCCAATAATTGACAATCTAAATAAACCCGCCCCCACCCAATATTTCCCAGAATTTGTAGGGGCGGGTTATACCAACAATCATTGCCAATAATTGACAATCTAAATAAACCCGCCCCCACCCAAAATTTACCAGAATTTGTAGGGGCGGGTTATACCAACAATCATTGCCAATAATTGACAATCTAAATAAACCCGCCCCCACCCAAAATTTCCCAGAATTTGTAGGGGCGGGTTATACCAACAATCATTGCCAATAATTGACAATCTAAATAAACCCGCCCCCACCCAATATTTCCCAGAATTTGTAGGGGCGGATTATACCAACAATCATTGCCAATAATCGACAATCTAAATAAACCCGCCCCCACCCAATATTTCCCAGAATTTGTAGGGGCGGGTTATATCAAATCCGGTAGCATCGGAATTATTCAGAACTCTATTCTCTCCCTCTGTGTCCTCTGTGTTCTCTGCGGTTAAATCATTCCGATGTAACCGGAAACAATATTATACCAACAATCATTGCCAATAATCGACAATCTAAATAAACCCGCCCCCACCCAATATTTCCCAGAATTTGTAGGGGCGGATTATACCAACAATCATTGCCAATAATCGACAATCTAAATAAACCCGCCCCCACCCAATAGTAAATTGCAATCTACCTCTTTAATCTAATCGAAAAATGCTAGAGATACGTGAAGTTAACAACCAACAAGAATTAGAAAAAATGTTCCATCAGCGCTGGCTGGTTTTGCGATCGCCCCTAGGCATGGAAAAGGGTAGCGAAAGAGACAATCACGAAGATACTGCTGTTCATTTAATCGCCCTTTGCGATCGCCAAATTATTGCTTCAGCCCGACTGCGCGAATCATCCCCAGGAGTAGGAAACATCAGCTACGTTGCCGTGCTTCCTGAATTTCAAAATCAGGGAATTGGCACTAAATTAATTGAAAACTTAATCGTCAAAGCTCAGCAAAAAAATCTCAAAGCTGTCAGACTTATGTCTCGAATGAACGCCATTAAATTTTACCATAAACTCGGATTTTCCGAACAAGACAAGCCCTTTGAATTCCTGGGAATTCCGCACATATTCATGCAGTTAGAAATTCCAGCATGATTTCTAGGGCGATCGCCCAGAGTCAAAAATTGAATTAACCATGAAACCTCTACTCTTTTTGTGGTATGGCTTTGGGGGTATCTATTCCGGTGGCGGGGGCTCCAAGTCCCAGGAAATTTAAAATTTTGAGGAGCCGACGCATCTAGGTTGTGGTAGATTATTATTTCTGATAACTTAGAATTAAAACCAGCTACTATAGTCATCAGTCAGTTATCAGTTGTCCGTTGTCCGTTACCTGTTCTCTGTTCTCAGTAGTAACAAACAACCAATAACAAATAACAAATAACAAATAACCATAACTAATGAATCAATACTTTGCTACAGTGGCGCGCGGATTAGAAAATATTGCCGCCCAAGAATTAGAAAAATTAGGAGCACAGGATGTACAGCCAGATTTTACTGGGGTCTACTTTTCGGGCGATCGCGCTTTATTGTATCGTGTAAATCTGTGGTCTAGAACCATTTTTCGAGTCCTAGTACCCATCGCCGAATTCCAGTGTTACAACTCAGATATGCTGTACCGCGCAGTCCAGAAAATCTCTTGGGATGAATTTTTGAATGCTGACAATACTTTAGCAGTCAACTGTACGGGTGGCAATGAAAAATTGAACCACACTCATTTTACAGCTTTGCAGGTCAAAAATGCGATCGCCGACCAACAGCGCCATCAATTTAACAAACGTTCGAGTGTGGATGTCGAAAATCCAGATTTGCTGATTAATATTCACATTCATCGAGATAGAGCTATCTTAAGTTTAGACAGTTCTGGCGGCAGTTTGCACCGACGGGGATATCGGCCCGCAATGGGCATGGCACCCTTAAAAGAAACCCTAGCTGCGGCTTTGTTGGACATGGCAGAATGGACACCAGACTTACCTTTTTTAGACCCCATGTGTGGTTCGGGAACTTTACCTTTAGAAGCTAGTTTAAAGGGTTTGAATATTGCACCAGGATTGTTTCGAGACAAGTTTGGATTTATGAGTTGGCGAGATTTTGACGAACCCTTATGGGATAAATTGTGGGCAGAAGCCGAGAATAGCGAATTACCACAACTTAAGCAAGTGGTTGCAGGATGCGATCGCGATTCTGATATGTTAACCCAAGCTAGAATCAATGCACAGCAAGCAGGTCTTTCAGGTAAGATCGAGTTTGCTCACACCGAGTTATCTGAATTGGAACCACCGGCAGATAGTGGCGTTCTCATTTGCAATCCTCCCTACGGAGAAAGGCTAGGCGATGCTAAGGAATTGGGAGAACTTTATAAGATGTTAGGGGATATTTTCAAGCAGCGTTTTAAAGGTTGGAATGCGTTTATATTGACTGGAAATAAGGAATTGGGGAAACAAGTTGGTCTGAGAACGTCCAAGCGAATTCCTGTTTTCAACGGTTCCATTCCTTGTACTTTGCTAAAATATGAACTGTATTGAGTATTTCTCATAAATATCTAACTCTAGTTGACAATGACGCATATTGATTAAAACAGGTTAGGCAAAATGAAAATCTTTGAATTAGACGAACATAAACTGATTTTGGGAGATGTGTTAGAAGTCCTTTCTCATGAAATCAAAGACAACTCAATTGATTTGATTTTTGCCGACCCTCCCTATAATATTGGCAAAAATTTTGATGGATTTAAAGACAAGTGGGAATCAGAAAGCGATTATTTAGAATGGAGTTATACTTGGTTAAATTTATGTATTAATAAGCTCAAACCTAACGGCAGCTTGTATCTGATGGCTTCCACTCAATGTATGCCTTACTTTGATATATATTTGCGCGATCGTTTAACAATTCTTTCTCGTATAGTGTGGTATTATGACAGTTCGGGAGTCCAAGCAAAAAAATATTACGGTTCTCTGTACGAACCAATTTTATATTGTGTCAAAGACAAACGAAATTATACATTTAATTCCTCAGATATTCTGGTTGAAGCAAAAACTGGAGCTGTCAGAAAACTAATTGATTACCGCAAGTCTACACCATCAGTATATAATTCTGAAAAAGTTCCAGGTAATGTATGGGAGTTTCCGAGAGTCAGATATCGTATGCCCCAATATGAAGATCATCCTACCCAAAAACCCACATCTTTGTTAGAACGAATTATCAAAGCAAGTAGTAATGAGGGAGACATCGTATTAGACGTATTTTCTGGAACTTTTACCACATCATTTGTTGCCAAGCAGCTTAACAGAAAGTCAATCGGAATAGAATTACAAGAAAAATATGTAGAAATAGGATTAAATAGATTACAGATTACTCCTGACGACAATCAAGAGGATCAAATCTCCGAAGTCAATTCAGTTGCAAGTTCACCAAAACAACTAACACTCAATTTACACTTTCAATAAAATGGAACACGAATTTACAAAAACAATTAAGAAGATTTTACAAGAAAGATTTGGTGCTTCTGGTGAGCAAGTATTTGCGGTAAGCGAGCTAATTCAATATTTGAATATCAAAACTAAATCTGTAAATAAAGGCTCAAAATCAAGAGGAAGTTTTGCTAATTTATACGCTATATATGTTTTAGCTGAAGACTATTTTTTAAGAGGTTTTCATCAAAGCGAGAAATATTCAGATTATGAAGGTGCAGTTTATACAAATATTTTCAAGAGACAGCGCGAATTACCGTTTGGACAAAAGCTTCAGAACCATGCTTTGAACCACAGACTTAATGAAGAATTTAAAAGATATTTTCCGACTTGTGACTTTATCCCAATTATGAGAAATTCAAAAACTAACAGGTATTGGTTTAACGAAAACTTATTAAAAGTTAAAATTCAGGAAAATGTACATAATATAGCAGAAACAGTAATTCTGATCGTTGATGCTTATGTTGAAGCTAAGAGAGATAGCTTTGAAAAGTTTTTGCAACTTTGTAAAGAGGCTCAAGCATTGACAGAGGGTCAAGTAATAGAATTTATAAAAGAAATAGTCGCGCCAACTGTAGATGCTAGAATATTTGAGATAGTCAGCTACAGTATATTAAAATACTACTATAGTGACCAATCGATATATTGGGGCTATGAGGTTGATCAGCTCCAGCAAGAAAATTTACAACTGTTTAAAACAGGTAGAACAAATGCCAATGATGGCGGAATTGATTTTGTAATGAAGCCTCTGGGAAGGTTTTTTCAGGTGACAGAAACTGTAGATATGAGTAAATATTTCCTAGACATTGATAAACTTGAAAAATATCCGATAACCTTTGTTGTTAAATCTTCAGATTCCCCTAATGAAATTAAACGTAAAATTGAAGCACAAGCTCGAAAACAGTATTCAATAAATGCGATAGTTTCACGTTACATGGAATGTATAGAAGAAATAATTAATGTGGGTATTCTTATAGAAAGATTTGAAGAGGCTGTTGCCAAAGGATATTTAAATAATATGTTGAACGAAATTATTAAGCAGAGCAAATTGGAATTTAATTATGACGATGAGGAAGAAAGTCTGGAAATTGAACTGTTAGACACATCTATCGAAGATGAATGATTCAATTTAACCCGGTTAAATTTGTAATAAGGACTCTTCGTCCTTACTACAAACGCAACTCAATACTGAGAATTAAGGCTCGATTTTCACCGAAATAATCTTGTCGCCTTGGCGGATAGCATTGACTACAGACATATCCTCAGTTTGACCAAAAGTTGTGTGAACTCCATCTAGATGAGACTGGGGAGAATGGCAAATAAAGAATTGACTACCACCCGTATTTTTGCCTGCGTGGGCCATCGATAAAGTTCCTGCCAAATGTTTGTGGGAGTTGATTTCGCAGTTAATTTTGTAACCAGGGCCACCTGTGCCATTACCTTTTGGACAGCCGCCTTGGATCATAAAGTTAGGAATTACTCGGTGAAAGGAAAGTCCGTCGTAAAAACCTTTTTCTGCTAAGTCAACAAAATTCTTAACTGTATTAGGCGCATCTGCATCAAACAATTCCAAATTGATTGTGCCTTTGTCCGTTTCCATAATCGCGCGGGTCATGATTTTTCCTTGATTTCTAAAGTGAGCGTGTTGTCTGCGTGTGAGTTGCGGACTGCGCTTTGATAGCGACTGATTTCATCATATCGCTATGTTTTGGCTAAAGGAAGTGTAGCATACTATGGTAACTATACCTTGAGCTTAATTTTTTTGCCGATCGCCCTCTTCCTGAAAGTCACTCATATTAAAAATGAAAGGAACTCGACTAGAACCGCTGCCCATAACCAACACCTTTGGCATCTGAGCACCACCACTTCTCCAAGCTTCGATAGCCTCCTTTTGCAGCACTAAATCACCGCCCTGAGCCTTTAAAGTTTCAGCCAAAAGCCTTTGAGCTTCCGCCCTACCTTGAGCGCGGTTAATATCTGCTTGAGCCTGTTGTTCTGCTTCCTGAGCCACATAAACAGCCCTTTGTGCACGCTGTTCAGCAACCTGTTTTTCCTCAACCGCTTTCGCAAAATCGGTGGAGAATCGAATATTAACAACGCTCGTATCAAGTACGATTACATCATACTTTGATAGCCTTTCCTTCAGCGCAGTATCAAAGTCTCGTTTCAGTTCACTTCTTTGAGTAATAGATTGTTCGGCAGTTCTCAAGGCGGCGGCTGTTTTAAATGCTTCTTGCGTCTGAGGAGCAATAATTTTGGCAACTATATTATCCAAGGTTCCTTGACTCCTTCTGATATCAACTACTCTCGCCGGATCGAGGCGAAAGTTGATAGCAAAACTAGCATTTAAATCCTGAAGGTCTTTGGTAGCACTCTGGGCTGGAACTTCAAATTTTTGCACTGTTACATCGTACACATCTACCTTAGATATCAGCGGAGGTCTCAAGTGAAATCCCTCTAACAATGCCCCATCTGTGGCTTTTCCTAAAACGCTGACCACCCCTGCTTCACCGGGATTAATCACGACAAAAGAGTTGAACCCAAGCAGCAGTGCGCCTACTAATAGAATCCCAGCGATTGCTGATGATATGCTCTGGAAATTTTGAGATTTCAAAATACACCTTCCTTTGTGACAAATCAATTATAATGGTTAAAGTGTCGAGAATTCATAAAAATTATGGTCTCTTTCTATCTAAAAATGTTAAAAGCTTAGAGCCCCAACTTCTTCAATAAGTCGGGGCTCTAGGTCTTCGGCTGCGGTGGTTCCGTTGAATTAATTGGTCTTATAGTTTTCCTCAGTCCAGCAGCGGGGCAAAACTTCGCCGGAAGGAAAAACTAATTTACCCTTGGGAAAATTCACTGGTTCTTGCTCTTCTTCACCAGCTTGATTTCGCCCCAATACTTCATTTTTCGCAGGACTAACTAAACCATCGACATCTAGAATTTCTACCAAGTCGCCCGATTCTTTTTCTTGTAAAAGCATAGTTTCTCCTTAAACAGTGAATGTGAGTTACGGTTTGATTACAAAAGCTAAATTACACCATTGGACATTATTTAATTTTAAATTAAAATAAAATATCTTCTCTCTATCCGAGGTATAATTGATAAATCTATCTTTCGACTCTTTTCAATAGTAGAAAACAATTGGATGCCATGTGGGACAAAATTAGCGCGCATATCTCCGAAGTAACGAGAGACAAATTTGCGATCGACAATCGCCGTTCTGTCAGCGGTGGCTGCATTAATCAAGGCTATGCTATCAGCAGCAATTCCCGCACTTACTTTATTAAATTAAATCAAGCTTCCCAAGTCGCGATGTTTGAAGCTGAGGCCCTGGGTTTGCAGCAAATGCGGGAAACCCAGACGATTCGAGTACCTGAGCCGATTTGCTGGGGAACCGAGGGGAATTCCGCTTATATTGTGCTGGAATGGCTGGATTTGGGAGGTCACGGGGGCGATTCCCTTCGGGATAGCTTCGCTTCACGAGCTTGGGAGGAAATGGGGCGTAAACTGGCGGCAATGCACAAATGCACCCCCCCCAGCTCAGGGCGGGCACGGGGGCACCGCCCCTACAATCGGGGGGGAGAAGAGGTTGATTCTGGCTTGTTGAGGGGATGTTTTGGTTGGGATAGGAACAATACGATCGGCTCAACTGTGCAAATTAATAACTGGACTGAAAATTGGGCTGAATTTTGGAGAGAATATCGGATTGGTTATCAGTTAAATTTAGCTAAACGTCGGGGAGGTCATTTTCCGCAAGGGGAACGTTTATTAGCAGTAATTCCTGAGTTGTTAGCAGGTTATGAACCGCAACCATCGCTGGTTCACGGGGATTTGTGGGGGGGAAACGCAGGGGTGACATCTGCGGGAGAACCCGTGATTTTTGACCCAGCTACCTATTGGGGAGATAGAGAAGTAGATCTGGCGATGACCGAGTTATTTGGTGGCTTTTCGGCTGCATTTTACCGGGGATATAATCACGTTTTTCCTTTGAATTCAGGCTATGAAAAACGAAAAATTATTTATAATCTATATCACATTTTGAATCATTTTAATTTGTTTGGTGGAAGTTACCAGTCCCAGGCGAATCAAATGATTAATCGCATCTTGAATTAGATTTTTTTTTCACCGCCGATGAAGGCAGATAAACTGGGATGTAAGGTTTATCTGCCTTCAGTAGCGACTTTATTTCTGCTTAGCAGTTGCTTTTTTCTTGGCTTCTTTTTCCGCTTTTTTAGCAGCTTTTTCAGCTTCAAGTTTTGCTATTTTTGCTAGCTCTTTTTCTTCAGCAATTTTATCGAGATAGTAGTGGTAATCTCCGAGATAAGGACGAAACTCCCCATCCCGAATTTCGACTATTTTGTTGGCGACTTGGGAGATGAAATAGCGATCGTGCGAAACGATCATTACAGTACCGTCATAATTTTTGATGGCTTCTTCCATCATCTCTTTCGCCGGAATGTCGAGGTGATTTGTCGGTTCGTCCAAAATCAGTAAATTCACGGGAGTCAACAGCATCTTGGCCAAAGCTAGACGGGCTTTTTCTCCGCCACTCAAAGCGCCAACCTGTTTGTATACTGTTTCGCCGGTGAACAGAAAACGACCCAACAAAGTCCGAACTTCTTCGTTTTTCCAGTCTGGTACTTCGTCATGAATGGTTGCCATCACGCTTTTATTTAGATCTAAAGCTTCGGCTTGATTCTGTTCAAAGTAACCGGGGATGACGTTATGGCCTCCGAATTTAACAGTGCCTTCTGTCGGAGTTTCTGAACCCATAATCATTTTTAACAGGGTGGATTTGCCTGCGCCGTTGGGGCCGAGGAAGGCGATGCGATCGCCTCTTTCCACTAATAAGTCTGCGCCCAAAAATAGGATTTTGTCGCCGTAGCTATGCACCAAGTCTTCAATTATTACTACTTCCCGGCCGCTGCGGGGTGCGGGGGGAAAGCGGAAATGCAAGGTTTTTAAGCCGCCCGTGGGGGCTTCGATGCGTTCGATTTTATCTAGTTGCTTTTCGCGACTTTTTGCTTGGGTACTGCGAGTGGCGCTGGCGCGGAATTTTTCTACGAATGCTTGCTGTTTTTCGAGTTCTTTTTGCTGGCTTTCATAGGCGCTGAGTTGGGCTTCTCTGGCTTCGGCTTTTTGCAGTAAATAAGAGGAATAGTTGCCGAGGTAAGTGCTGGAAACTCCGCGTTCGGTTTCGACTATTTGGGTGCAGAGGCGATCGAGAAATTCTCGGTCATGGGATACGATTACCATGGGGGTTGTTAACCCTTTGAGGTAGACTTCTAGCCATTCGATGGTTTCTAAGTCGAGGTGGTTGGTAGGTTCGTCTAGTAGCAGGATATCGGGTTTTTGGAGGAGAATTTTGCCCAAACTCATCCGCATTTGCCAGCCGCCGCTGAAGGCGCTGACTAGCCGATCGCCATCTTCGGGTTCAAATCCGATTTCTGGTAGAATTTTCTCGATTTGGGCTTCTAAACCGTAGCCGTTTAAGCCTTCAAATTTTCTTTGCAAGCGATCCATTTTGTGGATCAGTTCGTCCAGATTTTCAGGGGTGGAGTTTTCCAAGTCTCGATGGACTTGCATTAGGGACTCGTGTATTTCGTTGGCTTCGCTGAAGGCGCGCCAAAATTCTTCTTTGACGGTGCGTGTCGGATCTACTTCAAATTCTTGAGAGAGGTAGGCGATGTGGAGGCTGGCGGGGCGAATGACTTCGCCTGATGTGGGTTCCATTTCACCGGCGATGATTTTGAGTTGGGTGGATTTGCCGGCACCGTTGACGCCTACTAAGCCGATGCGATCGCCTGGTTTGACTTCCCAGGTGACATCTTTGAGTACGACGCCTGTGGGATAAATTTTACTGATGTGTTCGAGTCGCAGCATTGTTGTGGGGCTGGGGAAGGGGTTTAGCGGCGGATGGGATGCCGGCGCTGAGGTCGAGTTAATCTTAACAAATTTTAATTATATTTAGCGTATTGCCAGATTTTGATTTGGGTGGGGTTACAGGAAGAAACCGGGTTTCTTGGAAAAATCGCTGATTCTCAGCTAGATATCTAGGAAGAAACCCGGTTTCTGGCCTCGATGTGGGTTCGGGACTATTTTGTTTGGTATTGTTTGGTATTTGAAGTCTGGGAATTTATCATTTCTCTCTTCTCTTTCTCTGCGCCCTCTGCGCCCTCTGTGGTTAAATCATTCAGACGATTTGGTAAATTAGGATTTGGGTGGGGCGATCCTCTTCGAGGGCTTCGCTAACGCACTTGTCAGGAGGTTGAGTGCGATCGATCGCACTACCGCGCTGTTTCAGATTGAATTTCTCTAAGAATAGTTGAGACTTCTTCTTCTGAATGTAAATGTCGTGCTAAAACTTGGGCTGTTGCTTCTAGAAGGCGATCGCTAAACAATTTTGTTAAATCTTGCCGCAAACCTTGCCCAATGTAAAATTTGAGCACAACTGACAGAGGCATATCTCGATGGAGTGCTACTTTGTTTAGGGATTCTAAGGTATCTGTTGGGATTTCGATCGCTACTGTTGTTGTTGGGCGCGATCGGACTTTTAATGTCAGTTCTTTTTCAACGTTGTTCATATAGTTTCCTTTCTGTACGGGTAACTGGACGTGCAGAAATTATTGGGAAAGGCCATCGTACTAGGTCGTATCTCAGTATATCGAATTTGTTGATACAATACATTATAATAGTCAGTGTCAACCTCGATAGCAAAAGAGAGCGATCGTGCCAGCAAGAGACATTTATCATCATGTTGTCAAACAGGCTTTGATTAAGGCTGGCTGGACAATTACCCACGATCCCTATCCATTGACTTGGGCAAAAAGAAATCTGTCGATCGATCTTGGTGCAGAACAGCTATTAGCTGCTGAGAACAGCGATCGCAAGATAGCCGTTGAAGTTAAAAGTTTTATCAGAGAGTCTTGAATTGCAGATTTAGAGCAAGCTTTGGGTCAATATACTCTTTACTATGACATCTTAAAACGGACGGAATCAGAAAGACAACTGTATCTTGCACTTCCACTAAATGCTTTTACAGAGCTTTTTGAAGGACAAAAATTTGGTCAAATATTGCTAGATAATAACCGCCTCAATCTTGTTGTTTTTAATCCAAAAACAGAGGAAATAGTACAATGGATAGCTTAAATAATTATCGTAAACTTGTTAGACAGCTCCTTACTGAATACGCTGAGATTCCCGTTGGTGACAGCGGGATACAAAGCGAAACAATTTTTGATGTGGAAAATGACCGCTATATGTTAATCAATATAGGTTGGTTTAACGAGCAGCGCATTCACCATTGCGTGATTCATATTGATATTATTGACTCTCAGGTGTGGATTCAAGCAAATAATACCGATCGCCTGATTGCTGAGGAGTTAGTTGCAGCGGGAATTCCGGCTAAATCAATTGTTTTGGGACTTCAACCGCCGGATGTTAGACCTTATACTGCTTATGGAGTTCCTACTAAAGAATATCAGCAAGCAGGATTCGCATAGGCTGTCAGCTTATTAAAATGCCTTTGAATATAATTAGATTGACACCCTCAAGACTTACGCACCATTAAAAATTTGCTCTGCTGTCAAATTCAACTCAGGAAATACCACCGATTCAACCCTTGAATCTCCTCGAAATAGCCTAACCTGATACTCACAATCTACTAATTGACAAACAGATAAAGTAGGCTGTTTAGGAGAACCAATATAACGCCTACCTCCCAAACCCAAATAATCGACAATCCAGTATTCAGGAATACCTAATGCTTCATAGTCTATCATTTTATGTGCATAATCATCGCGCCAATTTGTGCTGACCACTTCAATCGCGAGAGTAATGGACGAGCCTTGAGTAATTGTGGAGGATTTTGCCCATAAAGGTTCTAGGGCTAAAGCATCACGGTTGACTACTAAAATATCAGGTAAATAACCCGTTTCTTGATTTGGAGATTTAACCAGGGCATTCTTGGGGAAGCGATAGGGAAGTTGGAGTCTCCGAGTTTCTAATATTAGTTCTGTCTGCAAGAAATCTACAACTTCTTCATGTTGTCCTGTGGTTTGCATTTCAAAAATGACTCCGTTGTGTAGTTCATAGCGTTCGTTTTCTGGTTTCCATTCCAGAAATTCATCGAAAGTTATTAACTTAGATATCAATTGAATCATGGAAAAACCTCCAATGTTATAATATCATTTTCCGGACTAGGGAATCCCACACCCGGTTGCCCTTAGCCCTGGATATAGTGCGTAAGGCTAATTTTAACATAATAATTATTTCTCAGGAAGGGCGAGGATTTATGAGTCGATACAGTACGATCGTTCAATGGTCGGAGGTCGATCGACTTTTCCTAGTCACGATTCCAGAGTTTGGCGATCGCGTGATTATGCCTTGCACTCACGGTGAAACTCGCGAGCAAGCAATTCATAACGGCGAAGAAGTGATTGAAATGTATTTGGAAGCATGGGAAGCGGAAGGTGAATCTATCCCTGAACCCAGGACGCTTCAAATTGCTTTTTGAATGCTATTGTAAAACTCTTATGACTTACGCATGGGGGTCGAGAAACCAGGTTTTTCATAAGTATTAAAGGCTGCAACGCGTCTTTTCGTAAAAAACCCGGTTTCTTTGGTCGGAGTGCGTCCAGGAATGTTCCCTTAAACTTGAGTAAAATAAGACAGCCATCATCGCCACCAAACCTAACTCACCATGCAAACCTCAACATTTGACAGTATTTTAGACGAGATCGAAACATTGTCTATAGACGAACAAACTGCTTTACTTGTGATCGTGCACCGAAGACGCGAGCGATCGCCGTCGCACCGAAATTGCTGCTAATATTGCACAAGGAAAACAAGACTATCAATTTGGAAAGGTGTTTCGAGGTACAGTTAATTAAGCGATCGCGGACTTAAAAGTTATCAGATGAAGTTAAAAAATGTCCTACTATCCTAGGACTTAATGTTGCACACTAAGCAACCTGAACATTCACGATTGAGTCACTCTCCAAAACATCCGGTGCTGTCAAAATGTTTTGAAGTTGCTGCACAACATGAGTTTCATTTTGGTATAACATAACTACGTGATCTCTTGCTCTTGTTATTGCTGTATAAAGTCCTGCTTTTTCTTGAAAATCTTTATCGGGATCTGGCAAGTCTTTCACTTGGTCAACGCCAGCAATAATAACGGCATCAAACTCAACTCCTTTCAGCGCGTTCCAAGAATCTACAATTACGAAAGGTCGGTTTACAACGTTATGATCTCGTTCTTGAGGAAACATGGGAGCGTGATTTTTAACACCCAATTTATGCAGGCATTTACTAATTTCTGATTTAAAGGATTTTGGCTCTTGTGGATGCAATAAAACTCCGATTGAAGAATCTGGATGACTGCTCAATGCCAGTTTAACCTGTTTAGCTATATTGTCTGGAGACATATCACTTTTTACAAGCATTGGCTTAATAGATGAACTGCGAGAAGACTTTTTGAGTGGCTCGACAATACTACCGATATTAGAACCTGAACGTTTACTTGTCTTCATATTAGCACTAGCTAAATAAGGACATATAAACTGCCAAGCTAATTCTATAATTTCTGGTGCGTTTCTATAGTTTATATCAAATATTTGCGCACTGCCTCCAGGAATATTAAATCCAAGATCCTTCCAACGCCATTTTTCCTTTCTTCGATGTTGCTGACCGTCGTAAACTGACTGAGTGTTGTCATAGACAAAAAAGATAGAGTTTGTATCGGGACTTACAGCACCTAACATCGCCATAAACCATTCATCATAAAAATCTTGAGCTTCATCAATTAAAATGGCTTGATAACGATTTTTGGCGTTCTTTTGAACTAAATCAATAATTTGCCGTCGCATTTCAGGATTATTATCCCACTCATAATTATACCCTATGCGATAAGCCCAACTATGAAAAGTTCGACTCTCTACTTTTAAACTCCAGCCGTTTGGTTTTATTATTGAATCAATCCATTGATTCATAAAGCGATTGTAACACAATACCAAAATATCCTTATAACCCTCATCAATTAATTTTTCAATACGATTTCGCAATACTAATGATTTACCAGAACCTGCAACGCCTCGAACTAAAGAATGACCTTGAAGCGAGAAATTTTTGGCTTTATTCTGTCGTTCGTCTAAATCTTGGCTATTTAATCGCTGATTTAAAGATTGCTCGAAGTTAATCCACTGTTCCACGATGATTCTCCTGATATTCCTTTTGTTGAGCGCTCTTTATTCAAATCAGCTTACCAACACGACCCGATCTTTTTCAATGATAAAAAGTGATAAAAAGTAAGGACTTTCCCCAAATTTCCCAAAAATCTCCTCTCAGGTAGATGCCCGTAGAGTTAAACTCTTCTAAATAACCCCTCTCATAACCCAACTTCCTTGGCCTACGACAACACCTGTAAATATCTAGCAGAAAAATTCCCCGCCGCCTTCGCCCACTGGCTGCTACCAATTGACGAACCCACCACTGTTCAGGTACTCAAAACCGAACTAATTCAAGAACCCATCCGAGCCGATTCTCTCGTTTTCCTGCAAACGGATAACCAAATCCTACATCTGGAATTTGAAACCAGACCCTACTCCGACCCGCCGATCGCCTTCAGGATGCTAGACTACTACGTTAGGCTCAAACGGCAATACTCCTGTGCCATCAATCAAGTAGTAATCTTTTTGCAGCAAACAGCCTCAGAACAAGTTTTTGTATCCGAGTACACAGACACGAACACCCGACACGGCTATCGAGTTATTCGCCTGTGGGAACAAGACCCCGCTTTACTGCTGTCCGTCCCCGGCTTACTCCCATTGGCGACACTATCCCAAACCAACTCGCCGCGAACTTTGTTAGAGCAAATAGCTACTCAGATTGCTACAATAGAAGAACCGAACCAACAAGCAGATTTACTCGCTTGTACCCAAGTGCTCGCAGGTTTGAGATTTGAAAAAGACTTAATCAGACAACTATTTAGGAAAGAAACTATGCGCGGTTCTGTGATTTACCAAGAAATTCGCGAAGATGGCCTCCTTGAAGGAAGACAACTAGGCCTCCTTGAAGGAAGGAAAGATGAGGCGCTGTCGTTGCTCAGTCGCCTGTTGATTCGACGCATCGGTTCGATCGCACCTGAAACCCGCGAGCAAATTCAGACTTTATCAGTAGAAGAATTAGAGGATTTAGGAGAGGCGCTGCTGGATTTTTCATCAGCCTCAGATTTAACCAATTGGTTGAATGAACATCAGCCTTAATTGCTAAGATATAACCTCTTATATTAATTTAATGGGTCGTTGCACATATCTCGATCCCCCTAAATCCCCCTTAAGAAGGGGGACTTTGAGAAGAATCTTGTCCCCCCCTTGTAGGGGCGGTGCCCCCGTGCCCGCCCTCTTTAGGGCTTTGAGAAGAGTCTTGTCCCCCCCTTAAGAAGGGGGGCTAGGGGGGATCGGATTCTACGGGGCCTCATAAAAAATTGGTATTATATTAATTTAATGGGTCGTTGCACATATCTCGATCCCCCTAAATCCCCCTTAAGAAGGGGGACTGTGAGAAGAGTCTTGTCCCCCCATTGTAGGGGCGGTGCCCCCGTGCCCGCCCTCTTTAGGGGGGATCGGATTCTATACAGCATCATAAAAAAATGGTATTATTATCAAAACTTCACCAAATATATACTTTAAGGAAACTTAAGCCATGACCGTTGATGAAGCAATCGCGATCGCAGAAACAGTCCTCGATGGCGAAGGCTTAAACGACGTGCAAGAGCTCATCTTCAGACAATGCTGGGAAGGCCGATGTTCCTACGAAGAAATTTCTCAACTCTCTCAATATAATGATGAATACATCAAAGCGCTGGCGGCTAAACTCTGGAAACAACTCTCAGAGGCTTTTGATGAAAAGGTAAAAAAAAATAATTTACGCTCTGTTTTTAAGCGATACTTGCGACGACATCAAGTGACATTACATCGAACTCAAGTTATCGGAGTTAACCTCAGCGGTGCTAATTTAACCGGAGCCAGACTATCATTCGCAAACTTAAGTGAATCTGATTCGTCAGCAGATTTACACGGTGCAATTCTATCTGATTATCATACAGTATCAGATGGAATTATTAAGCCGGAAAACGCGCATAACCAGGGAATTTTTTCAAGCACAAAAGAACGGATTTATCACGGGAACGATCTGCGCTTTCGCTGCGAAGAACAAGTAAAAATAGCCGAAGCGCTCGATCGCACAAACACCCTCTTTTTCCCCAACTCCAAAGCCCGCCTCACCACACCCGCAGGGCGACAAAACCAAGAACCAGATTTTCTCATCTTCCACCAAGGCAAATGGGGTATTCTGGAAATATGGCATCCAGATACAGAAAAAGATGAAACGCGCGATCGCCTGTTTGCATCTGCTGGTATTACCATCATCCACTATTGTGATGCCCAAAGATGCTGCGAAGATGCCGATCGCGTTGTTCGAGAGTTTTTAGATATCTTAAGTCAGGAATAGTACCATTAGTTATTGAGACGCGATCTCAATCGGAATAGCGATCGCAAACTCTGCTCCCTCTCCAGGCCTAGATTTTACTTCGATAGTTCCAACGTGTTTATCAACCACAATTTGATGAACAATCGCCAATCCCAGCCCCGTTCCCTTACCCACGCCCTTGGTTGTAAACAGATGGTCAAATACTTTCTGCTTCACTTCATCTGTCATACCAATACCATTATCTTTAATGCGGATTCCAGCAGATTTGCGATCGCTAGATAACTCAGTTTTAATCGCAATCCGGTTCGGATTCGCTTCAATATCTTCAAGGCTGCGTTGTTGATTTGAGTCTTCTAAGGAATCGATCGCATTAGCCAGCAAATTCATGAAGACTTGGTTGAGTTGTCCAGCATAACATTCGACTTTCGGCAGTTCGCCGTATTCTCTGATAATCTCGATCGCAGGTCTGGTAGGATTTGATTTTAGTCGATGCTGGAGAATCAAGATGGTACTATCAATGCCCTCATGAATGTTGAACATTGTGGGGCGATCGCAATCGGCTCTCGAAAAAATGCGTAAACTTCTACTGATATCTTTAATTCGTACCACCCCATCTTTCATCGATTGAAAAAGCTTAGGCAAGTCTTGCCGTATATAATCTAGGTCGATCGCTTGAATTTCTGCCTCTATCTCGGAACCAGGTTGCGGAAATTTTTGTTGATATAAATTAATCAGACCAAACAAATCCCTTACGTAGTCTCGCGCCGGAGCTATATTCCCAGCAATAAAGCCAACCGGATTATTGATTTCATGAGCAACACCAGCCATCATTTGCCCTAAAGCTGACATTTTCTCACTTTGGATTAGCTGAATCTGCGACTCTTTCAGTGCCGTGAGAGTTTGTTCCAATGCGTCATTTGTGGTTTGAAGCGTCTGTGTGCGCTCCATCACTTTCGATTCTAGAAGTTGACGCTCTTGTTCCAAGCGCGCTTCCCGCTGGCGCACATTCTTGATTTCCTGAAATCTTTGCTGTGATCGCAACATTTCCGATCGCAGTATCCAAATTGTCGCAACTAAAAAGGTCATAATCAATATCGAGCCAAAGTTAGCCCAGTATTGTAGATTTGCCCTATTTTTTGCCGCTTCTACGGTCTTTTTCGTCACGATCGCATACAATTTTTCATAGCTGGGATCTACCTGCTTCTCATCCACCTCCAATGCTTCTTCAATCTGAGCAGTTTTTAGCAGGGTCAAGAGTTTATTAACAGCGATCGAATAGGTTTGGTAGGCTGAGTCCACTTCTTGCAAATCTCGAAACGAAGAAGCAGTATGTTTGAGGGTATCAAAACTGAGCTTTGCTTGCTGTCGTTGCTTCTCTAGGGTTTCCTCTAGATCTGAGGTAACTTTTTTGTTAGCAATTGCTCTCCACTCCAGCGCGTCTAAGCGATTGGCCAATCCTTGCAAATGTCGGAGTTCCGTTTCATAGCTAGCGGATCGATCGGACAAATAATTTAATTTGGCAATGCCAAAATTTGCTGCCATCACCGCGGTGACAGCAACTGCCAAAACGGACTAGCCTTGAAGATCTTTGTGATGCTGCATTGTTCGATCGACTCCAGCCGCTTTACCAAAAAATTGGGTCTAAAGCCCCGTCCTTCTAGGACGGCTTTAATTTCCACTTATTGCAAATAATTGTTAAATATACGTATTTTGTAACTAAAAGCTTTCGCAAAAGTGATAAGATTTTG
>JAHRFD010000028.1:0-39905 GCA_020882975.1 Microcoleus sp. EPA2
TCCGGCGTGGCGTGGGGCGTGGCGTGGGGCGTGGCGTGGGGCGTGGCGTCCGGCGTGGCGTGGGGCGTGGCGTGGGGCGTGGCGTTGACACGTCCTGAAAATTGGCTTTTCGCTGTACCGTTTACCCTACTCCAACGTCAACACCAAAATAAACAATTTCCTCACATTACTCCACTTCCCCTTCCCTACCTGTCTTCTCAAATAGCTAATTGGCTGAGGCGAGATTGGGAAACAGGATTGCACAACATTAACCAACTACTACGATTTACCCTTCAGTTTATCCCTGTTATTAAAGCTGTAAATCGCGTGCTAGCCGAGACACCAAAAGACCAACTGATCTATCGCGTCGCTCAACTATCAGAAGATCCTGATGATTGGGATTTGGTGCGTTTTGCCTCAGCTTCTCTCAGTGAAGTAATGAAGTCAAAAGCAGTAGCAGGTTTTTTTATCATCGCACCTTGGAAACAACAAATTCAAGCTCGTTTTAAAACAGAAATTCGTTTAGATACTCTCGCCCGTGCTTCTGCCGCTGGTTTCTGGTATCTCCACGAACAAGAACCAGACAAAGCTACAGAAGCTTTTGCTGTAGTGCGAGATTTGCTTTATGGAGAAGAGATGTTTACCTTAGCGCAAATTCTCACAGCTTTTCACCAAACAACAGAACTAGCCGAGATAGCTTCGCTAAAACTGCCACCTTCCCCAAATTCACCTCTGCTGCGCGAGAATACTTGGCAAGCTATTGCTTCTCTACGACAGGTAATTACGGAGGTACAACTCGTCCATAATGGCATATCTCGTTCAGCCCGTTCCTTTGCCCTCAACCGAGCATTAGGTCAGCTTACAACTATCCTAGAGCGACCAGACATCATACCAAAAGCTGAACGAGATTTAATTATTAAAACTGTCACAAAATGGTTAGAAATCTTACTAGGAGTGACACTAAAAATCGGAGATATTTCAATTACTCAACCTGTCAGCAATCCTTATGTAATTGGCGATCCAGTCCAAGGCAATCTGTTTGTCGGCCGCGAAGACATCATCAGAGAACTAGAGGAGTTGTGGGTAAAGGGAAATAACCTGCAATCTGTGGCTCTCTTCGGTCATCGGCGGATGGGGAAAACTTCGATTTTGTTGAATGCTAGCAACTGCCTCGGAGCCAAAGTACAAGTAGCTTATGTCAATTTGCTGCGGGTGGGAGATTGCTCTCTGGGAGTCGGCGAACTGCTAATATTCATCACCGATGCGATCGCCAAAACGGTCAATATTGCACCTCCGGGCGATAAAGATTTACTCGATTTACCCTATATCACTTTTGGACGCTACATCGAACAAGTAGTAGCAAATATCGAAGGTGGATTAATCGTTGCTTTAGACGAGTTTGAAAAAATTGAAGAATTGATAAAAGCTCGGAAAATCAATCCAGACTTTATCGGCTTTTTGCGAGGAATACTGCAAATGAGTTCTAAAGTTGCCTTTGCTTTTGCCGGATTGCACACCTTAGATGAAATGACCGAGGATTATTTCCATCCTTTTTTTGCTAGCATTATCCCCATCCGAGTCAGTTTCCTGAGTCTAGGTGCAACTCGCCAAGTTTTAGCGAATCCCGATGATGATTTTCTGCTCGATTATAAACCCGAAGCCCTCGATCGCATTTACGAACTAACTCACGGCCAACCCTACCTCACGCAACTGGTAGGATTCCTGTTAGTGCGTCTCTACAACGATCGAGTATTGGAAATGGGACGCCCCCGCGATCCAATCTTTACCATAGAAGATGTAGAAACAGTCATCAATAACCCGGAATTTTTCACCAATGCTCGTTACTATCTTACAGGAGTTTGGGGTCAAGCAGCGAAAGGTGCACCGGGACAACAGGAGATTTTAAGAACGTTAGCACCTCATTTACAAGGAATGAATTTTGAGAGGCTGAGTCAAGTAACAGGGATAGATGAAACAAGTTTAGTTGCAGCGCTAAAAACTCTGGAACGGCATGATGTGGTGCGAGAAATTGCTGGTTGCTATTGTATTGCTGTGGAATTACTTCGTCGCTGGGTTGAGTTATTTAGAGGGAATCGGTAGTCCTCAATATTACCCAAAATTAGGGACAAGACAGTCGTTTCCCTGCAACTAACTACCAAGTTAATTAAAGATTTTATTAAGATGAGGCAGAAGTGTTTACATTGTCGATCGCAATTTTGTTATTCTATTAGCAAGTTTAACTCGATCGACTGAATTTTTGTACCACAGTCCTACCCCCTAAACAGAAAGGCAGTTTCCACCATGAGAATTTTAGTCACAGGCGGTGCGGGCTTCCTCGGTTCCCACCTAATCGATCGCCTAATGGCCCAAGGACACGAAGTAGTCTGCCTGGATAACTTTTACACCGGCACAAAACGCAATATCCTCAAATGGCTAGACAACCCATACTTTGAGCTAATCCGCCATGACATCACCGAACCAATTCGGTTAGAAGTAGATCAGATTTACCACCTGGCCTGTCCCGCTTCCCCAGTACACTATCAGTACAACCCTGTCAAGACAATTAAAACAAACGTCATCGGCACGATGAATATGTTGGGATTAGCCAAACGAGTAAAAGCCAGATTTTTTCTAGCTTCCACTTCTGAAGTCTATGGAGATCCAGATGTTCATCCCCAAACAGAAGATTATCGTGGCAACGTTAATTGTATCGGAATTCGCAGTTGTTACGACGAAGGAAAGCGAGTAGCTGAAACCCTATCTTTCGACTACCATCGGCAAAATGGTGTAGACATTAGAGTCGTGCGAATCTTCAATACCTACGGCCCGCGAATGTTAGAAAATGATGGCAGAGTAGTCAGCAATTTTATTGTTCAAGCTTTACGAAATGAACCCCTGACAATATACGGGGACGGTTCCCAAACCCGGAGTTTTTGCTATGTTTCAGATTTAGTCGAAGGATTTATTCGCTTGATGAATAGCAACGAAATCGGGCCGATGAATTTAGGGAATCCCGGCGAATACACCATCTTGGAATTAGCCCAAAAAATTCAAAACATGATTAATCCCGGCGCAGAAATTATCTTTAAACCCCTGCCCCAAGACGACCCAAAACAGCGACAACCGGATATTACTCGTGCTAAAACTTGGTTGGGATGGGAGCCGACTGTGCCGCTGGATAGAGGTTTGGAGTTAACTATCAAGGATTTTCGCGATCGCATCGAGGGAAGTAAACAATAGATAAGGGGAGACGAGAAGAGTGAGAAGCGGAGAGTGAGAGGAAAAAGGGCGTTCCCCAATTCCCAATTCCCAATTCCCTGCCCAATTCCCCCCTTGGGGGGGGCCAGGGGGCAGGGCGGTTTCATTCTCACCAAAAAAAGGGTTTTGTAGGGGTAGCGCCAAGAGTGCCTACCCCTGCCACCAACGATCCAATGCGCGTTTGGGGCTGACCGGGCCGGCACTCTTGGCACGGCCCCTACAGAGAATGAAACCGCCCTGGGGCCAGGGGGGGGTTCTTTAATTCCCAATTCCCAATTCCCAATTCCCAATTCCCAATTCCCAATTCCCAATTCCCAATTCCCAATTCCCAATTCCCAATTCCCAATTCCCAATTCCCATCTGAATTCATTTACTTTGAGGATATTTCTATGCGTGTATGTGTCATTGGTACGGGATATGTTGGCTTAGTCACCGGCACTTGTTTAGCCCACATCGGACATCATGTAATTTGTGTAGACAACAACGAAGAAAAAGTCAAGTTAATGAAGTCTGGACAATCGCCAATTTTTGAACCCGGACTTTCGGATTTAATGTCATCTGCATCTGCATCTGGCAATCTAGAATTCACCTCAGATTTAGCCGCCGGAGTTGCCCACGGAGATATTTTGTTTATTGCAGTCGGCACCCCTCCTTTACCTACAGGAGAAAGCGATACTCGTTACGTGGAGGCAGTTGCACGCGGCATTGGTGCGCACCTAGACGGTGAATACAAAGTATTAGTAAACAAATCAACAGTCCCCATCGGTTCCGGGGATTGGGTACGAAGAATTGTATTAGATGGTTTGGCAGAACGTCAAAAACCTCAAAGTAGCGAAGGGGCTACGGGGGAGGAAGTAGCAGCAAAAACAGGTGTTCAATTTGATGTAGTCAGTAACCCAGAGTTTTTGCGAGAAGGTTGTGCAGTTCATGATACCTTCAATCCCGATCGCATAGTTCTCGGCAGCAATTCTCAGCGGGCGTTAGATATGATGGTAGAGCTATACAACCCGATTGTCGATCGCAAATTTGCTGACAATAGCTCATTACCACCAGTGCCCGTAGTCCAGACTGATATCAGTTCAGCCGAGATGATTAAGTACGCAGCCAATGCTTTTTTAGCAACAAAAATCAGCTTTATTAATGAAGTCGCTAATATTTGCGATCGCGTCGGTGCAGATGTTACCCAAGTCGCCAAAGGAATCGGACTAGATTCACGAATTGGTGGGAAATTTCTGCAAGCAGGGATTGGTTGGGGCGGCTCTTGTTTCCCCAAAGATGTTTCAGCCTTAGTTCACACTGCTAACGATTACGGCTACGAAGCACATTTGCTAAAAGCAGCAGTAGAAGTTAACGAACGTCAACGATTAATTGCTATTGAAAAATTGCAGCAAGTCTTGAAGATTCTCAAAGGAAAAACAGTAGGACTTTTAGGTTTAACCTTCAAGCCAGATACGGATGATTTACGCGATGCTCCTTCCCTGAATTTAATCGAGAATTTGAACCGATTAGGAGCGAAAGTTAAAGCTTACGATCCGATAGTTTCACAAACTGGAATGCGTCACGGTTTGTCAGGAGTATTGGTAGAAACTGACCCCGAAAGACTAGCTGATAGTTGCGATGCTTTAGTATTGGTGACTGACTGGGAACAGTTTCGGAATTTAGACTATCTAAAAATGGCGAAGTTGATGAATCATCCAGTGATGATTGACGGCCGTAATTTCTTAGACAAAAAAGTTTTAGAAGCCGCTGGTTTCCAATATGTAGGAATTGGAAGGTAAATTTTCCCATCCAAGAACAGAACTAAAAAGCTTGTGGGGTGGGCATCCTGCCTACCCAAAAACACACTGGAAACAGCTTAATTATCTGACAGTACCGATCGCAATTTTGACCCCAGACACCGATCGCAATTCATCCATTACCCCAGTTACCACCCCGTGACTAACCAACTTATCCGCATTAATCAACACTACAACCTCCCGTTGCTGCAAAGGAATCAAAGCACGAACTCTAGTCGAAACCTCATTTAACTTAACAGGTTGACGATTCAACGCCAAATTGCCATATTTATCAACAGTAACCACCATAGGAATTGACTGCTGCTGAACATTACCCATTATAGCTTTAGGTAAAATAACCGGCAACCCTTCCGAGCGACTCAAAAACAAACTAGACATGATAAAAAACGTTAAAATCGCAAAGATGACATCAATCATCGGCACGATATTGATTTGCAGAGGAACATCATCAATTTCTTCTAGTAAGCGCATAAGACATCTCCATACTTGTAGCTAAAATGAAATCAGTTAAAATCAGAAGCATTAAAATCTCTCCCCTTTCTCTGCTTCCTCTGCGTACTCTGCGGTAAAAAAAATCCGATAGTAAGCGCATAAGACATCTCCATACTTGTAGCTAAAATGAAATCAGTTAAAATCAGAATCATTAAAATCTCTCCCCTTTCTCTGCTTCCTCTGCGTACTCTGCGGTAAAAAAAATCCGATAGTAAGCGCATAAGACATCTCCATACTTGTAGCTAAAATGAAATCAGTTAAGATCAGAATCATTAAAATCTCTCCCCTCTCTCTGCTTCCTCTGCGTACTCTGCGGTAAAAAAAATCCGATAGTAAGCGCATAAGACATCTCCATACTTGTAGCTAAAATGAAATCAGTTAAAATCAGAATCATTAAAATCTCTCCCCTCTCTCTGCGTACTCTGTGGTAAAATTATTCCGATAGAAACCGCTGACGATAAAGCAATTCTAATTGACCCCCATACTCCAGAAACAAAGCTCGTTGCTGCTGATAAAAACCCCGAAACAAATTGGCAAAAAACAAAGTAAAAATAGCAACAATTAACCCCGTGGCTGTAGAAACCAAAGCTTCACTAATACCCCCAGTAACACCAGCCGTAGTACCCCCACCAATCTCTCCTATTTTGAGAGCAGCAAAAGAGTTAATTAGTCCCAGAACAGTCCCTAATAAACCCAATAAAGGTGCCAGACTAATAATTGTTTCAAAAATGGTATGGAACCGTTTTAATGAAGCTAATTCTGCATGAGCAGTAGTTTCCAAAGCCAAACGAAAATCTTCAACACTTGGCTGGTGTAATTGTAGCGCAGCTAAAAAAATGCGGGACACCGGAAGGTCGGCATTTTTCTCAAGACAAGGAATCAGCTTTTTTTTGACTACTTCCGACTTAGGAAAACGGGAATAGGAGTTAAGAAATTGCCGGATAATTGCATCTTGACGGCGGAGTATTTGCCACCAAAAGAATAGTCTTTCTAATATGAGAGTGGCTGCGAGGATAGAAAATCCTAGCAGCGGTACCATGACAATACCACCGGAAATTAATAGACGCAGCATATTGATTCTTGGTTGGATAACGCCGTTGCTATTGTCTTCCTGATGGTACGAGAGCAATTCCGTAAAGTTAAGTTATTTTTTTACTCCCTTGAGGCGATCGCACGTTAAAATTTCTCCATCAAGTATTTTTCGTCAGCATAAACATCTCGCAACTGTTGAAGCGCTGTAGCAGCAATTACAGATTTAACAGTACCCACCACCTGGCCCCACTCCCGCAAGCTGTCAACTGAAACCGCCCCTTTAAAATTGTACGTGTAAAATTTAGTCCAAAATACAGGTGCTTTCGTGCATTTCCAGCGTTTGTACCAGGCGAGATAATCGCGAGGTACGGGGGGATTTACTCCCACAATAGGGGGGAAATCGGCGTAACTGACAAAACGACTCAAGCCTTTTGCGTGAACATATACAATATTGTGACAACATTCGATGCGATAAATCTGCTCTGGTGAGATGTTGAACAATAGCGCTACAGTTTCTTCAGTCACAAATCTCGATCGCGGATTGACAACTAAAGACTTATGAATAATTTTAGATGCGGCGATCGTTGAAGATCTTGACTGATTTTCATATATCATGGTAGTTGCATATCCTGGTGGTAGGTCAATTTTTTAGATGCAGCAATAATCGAACGCAATTGCCTAATTGTCAAGTATGGGTTTAGTCAGAATCAGAGTTCGAGAAGTAGCAGCCGAAAGAGGCTCTACATTCAAATTACCTTGGGCTTACTTTTCACAGTTGCTTGGCAAGGCATTCTCAACACTCAAGTCAATGATGCAGCCAAGCATCTCTGTTTGACCGGGATCAAAAAGATATCACGAAAATAAAAAAATGTCAATCACGATTTAGAAAAATTAAATAAATAGTTTATCTCAATAATAAAATTAGGAAAAATAGGCATGAATCACCAATTTTTCTTCTCACCTTTAGTTTAATTAATTTATAATTATCAAAAGAGATTTACCCTAATGAGAGCGATACATAGCCTAGGAAAAATAGTCAGACTTTTTAATACTAAATCGGGGTTTATGATATTTTTGTTGCTCCACCTAAAACATAAACTTCTATCGCTCTTCCTCTTCAACCCGCTTTCGTCGGGTTTTGTTGATGTAGGCACAATTTCAATCGCCCGCAGCCAGTCTTTTAACCTACAATAATAATTCACAGACGCCATCACCGAGCCTCCCCAAGACCCTCCCAAACCATGTCCAAGCAAAAAAAGACTAGCCCCAAAAACTACACTGAAATCAACCTCAGTGACCCCCAATACTACTTCAACCGAGAACAAAGCTGGCTAGAATTCAACAACCGAGTCCTCCACGAAGCCCTAGACCCCCGCACACCCCTCCTAGAAAGACTCAAATTTCTCGCTATTTTCAGTTCCAACCTCGACGAATACTTCATGGTGCGAGTAGCAGCCCTCAAACAGCAAGTAGAAGCAAAAGTCAGCAAACTCACCTCCGACGGCAGCACCCCCCAACAACAACTAGATGGCATTAGCAAACGACTTTTGCCCATGGTTTCCCAGCAACACTCCTATTTTGAGCAAACTCTCCGCCCCAAATTAGCAGCCAGTGGCATCCACATTCTCGACTACATCGACCTCAATCAAGAACAACGCACATACCTACATCGCTACTTCAAAGAACAAGTATTCCCCGTACTCACACCCCTAGCAGTTGACCCCAGTCACCCATTCCCCTTTCTTTCCAATCTCAGCCTCAATTTAGCAGTAGTAGTCAGGGACCCAGACACCCAGGAAGAATTGTTTGCCCGCGTCAAAGTACCCCAAGTCTTGCCCAGGTTTTTGCCCTTGCCACAGGATTTGCAATGGCAACAAAGAGGCAAGTCTGCTGTCTGGACTGGAGTACCGCTAGAACAGGTAATTGCTCACAATTTAGATGCCCTGTTTCCGGGCATGGATATTCAGGAATATCACCCCTTCCGTATTACTCGTAATGCAGACTTGACAGTGGAGGAAGATGAGGCAGAGGATTTGCTGCTAGCCATCGAACAGGAACTCCGCAAACGCCGGTTTGGAGGTTCTGCGGTACGCCTGGAAATCCAAGCGATTATGCCACCTGCTCTGCGAGATATGCTAATGGACGAGTTGGATCTAGGAGAGCAAGATGTTTACATCGTAGAGGGGCTGCTAGGCCTCAAGGATTTGATGTCTTTTGTCGGACTGCCAGTGCCGGAACTCAAAGACCCCCCCTGGAGTCCCGTAGTCCCTGTCCGTTTGCGGAACCCGGAAGCTGGAAGAATTGACGAGTCCATCAGCCATTCTGACGAGATGGAAGATATTTTTACCGCCATCCGCCGGGGCGATATTATGTTGCACCATCCATATCATTCTTTTGCTGCTACGGTGCAGCGGTTTATTACTGAGGCGGCGCGCGATCGCTCTGTATTAGCGATTAAGATGACTTTATACCGCACTTCAGGTGATTCGCCGATCGTCAGTGCCTTAATTGAAGCAGCAGAAAATGGTAAGCAGGTAGCTGTTTTAGTAGAGCTCAAAGCTAGATTCGACGAAGAAAACAATATTAATTGGGCTCGCAAGTTAGAACAGGCCGGAGTTCATGTAGTTTACGGTTTGGTGGGACTCAAGACCCACACCAAGATTTTGATGGCGGTACGGCGGGAGGACGGGTGCATTCGGCGCTACGTCCACATCGGTACTGGGAATTATAATCCCAAAACCGCCGGACTTTATACTGATGTGGGTTTGTTGAGTTGTCGGGAGGATTTGGGTTCAGATTTAACTGATTTGTTTAATTATTTAACTGGTTATTCACGGCAGGTATCTTATCGTAATTTATTAGTAGCACCAGTCAATATGCGCGATCGATTTTTAGCCCTGATTCGTCGCGAGGCAGAATTTTGTCGCTTGCAAACTGAAAATGGTCACAGTACCTGTGGTCGCATTGTCGCTAAAATGAATGCTTTAGTGGACCCTCAAATCATTGTTGCTTTGTACGAAGCTTCTCAAGCGGGGGTGAAAATTGATTTGATTATTCGGGGGATTTGCTGTTTGCGTCCCGGCGTTGAAGGTATCAGCGAAAATATCAAAGTTATCAGTATTATCGGTCGTTTTTTAGAGCATTCTCGGATGTTTTATTTTTTCAACGGTGGGAACGAGGAAGTTTATATAGGTTCTGCTGATTGGATGCAGCGGAACCTCACCCGCCGGGTAGAGGCGATTGTTCAGGTGGAAGACCCGACAATTGCGATGGAGTTGCAAGAAATCTTGGGGGTGATGCTGGCGGACAACCGCCAAGCTTGGGATTTGCAGCCCGGAGGTCACTATTCTCAGCGGCGGCCACCTGTTAATTGCCCGGAAGTGAGTTCTCAGCAAATTTTGATGGACATGGTAATGAATTAGTTATTGGTTATTGGTTATTAGTTATTGGTTATTCGTTGATTCCCAATTACCCATTCCCAATCCTCAATCCTCAATTTTCAATTTTCTCCTCCCTTGGGGGGGTAGGGGGGGTTGCCCAACTCGCAACTCGCAACTCCCCATTCCCAATCCCCAATTCCCCTTAACTAAAAGTGCGTTTGAATTCTTCTAACAAATCATCAATTTCTTCTATCGCCTGACTCACATCTATTCTCAAGGCTCCCAAATCCGTTCTATCTAGTAGTCGCACTAGGGATTCCCGCTTGATCTCGATTTCAGCTACGCGCTCTTTGATTGTTTGTGCATCCATGGTTTTTTCCCTTATTTGCTATACATTACCAGCATTTTTCTTGTAGTTATTCTTCCCAAATCAACCTCAAATATTGCACGACATTGAATGGGTGAGAATCCTTGTATTTTACAATAAAATCTCTAACCTTGTCTAGTATATAGACATTAATGTTGGTTTTTTACTCCATCAATATAGGAATTTGCTAGCTATTTTTTCCTGAATTAGCCTTTTCTATAAATTTTAAATTCAGTAACGAGCGTGAAGTTTTAGGTCTCGCACTACTCTAGCGACGACAACACCAGAGTTGGCGAAACTCAGCGCAAAAAAGGAGGACGTTTGCTATCTGTGGTCTTGTTTTTCATCATTTCAGCTAAAAATCGCTTGAGAGCTTTTTCACGATTTTTCATAAACGCAGCCCAAAACCCTGGTTGATATTCATCCATTGTCTTGGCTAAGGCCCAGACATCTATGGCTAAGATGTTGTAAAGCCTTTCATCTTCGCGCTTGAGCGAGTTAATCTGCTCTAGAACCGACTTGTTTGCTCCAGGAGTTTGTTTGTCTTCGTCTTTTATCATGTCTAAAAAATTGGTTAAAAGGGTAAGAGGGTCGATCGCAACCCAAATCTATATAATTTAATGATACTGGTGATATCGATCGCCTTCTGGAACCAAAGACACACCATGAACACCGATATTTACAGGTGTTGGCGACAAGTCGAGGGGGAGAATTTTTTTGAACCTAGAGACCAGATGTGGGATGTATCTGAGCCCGCGCTCTTAGAGCTTAGCAGTTTTTGCAGGTATTTTGTGTAAAATTTTGAATTTATTCAAGACTTTTTGACTGATAATAATGAAAGTATCTTATTGCTTGCAGCTAACTACCTGACTGATATGTTCCGTAAAATTTCTTTAGCAAACTTAGCCTTAGTTGTGGGCTGTATTTTAGCAGCAGTCGGTTTCGGCGCCTACTTCACAGACCGACCGACTCTGAATCTGGCGGGTTTTTTTTATGGTATTCCACTGTTGCTGGGGGGTTTAGCCCTCAAAGCTGCGGAACTCGAACCTGCGGAGTTTAGCGAACCCACTACTCCTGAAGTTGTACTCCTGAGAGAACACCAGGCCACGGAGACTCAAAACCAAGTTCGCAAAGATGTGACTCGATTTCGTTACGGTCAACCGGCTCACTTGGATGACGCTCTCGAACGCTTGGGTTTGGCCCCTACCGACGAGGAAAGACCGATGCTGCGAGGGTTACGGGAAGTTTCTATAGATGGTGCGTATGGATTAATTCTAGAGTTTCATTCCCCCTTAATCCCGCTGGAACTCTGGGAGGAAAAACAGGCAAAAATAGCTACTTTTTTCGGTCCTGGTTTACACGCAAAAGTGAGTCAAACGGCTAAAGACAAAATTGAATTGGCTTTAATTACTGATGCGAAAGCTGAAGGAGAATAGCTAGGCCTAAAAGCGAATCTCCGGGATTGGGCATTGAGAATGGGCCCTTGGGTATGGCAACGAACAAATAACCAATAACTGATGACTAATAACTAATAACTAATGACTAATAACTAATGACTTCCTGATTAAATAACAAGAGGTAGAGATGGTTTCTTTAAACAGCAGGATAGGTATTATCGGCGCAGGAACATCGGGAGTTTATCTGGCGATTTTGCTGATTAAACAAGGGTTTCAAGTTACCTTATTTGAAAAAGCACCAAATCCGCGCACCGATGGATGTGGTATTCTGATCGTCCAAGCAGGTATGGAAGCACTGCATCGGGGAAACCATCAAGTAACCCAAAAAATTATCAACTCCGGCGATGCGGTCAAAGTATTCGAGTTTCGCAACCTGCGGGGCGGTGTCATCAATTCCGAAGCAGTAACCTATGAGGAAAATGAACTCCCAGGAATGCTGGTACACCGCAAAGCCATTCTAGAAGCCCTCCTCGATGAGTTACCCCCTGGCTGTATTCATTTTAATGCAGAATTAGCGTCGATCGCCCAAACCGATTGTAGCGCGATCGCCCACTTTAAAGATGGAACCCAGTGGGAAGGTGACTTGTTAATTGGCGCTGATGGAATAGTCTCCAAAGTTCGTCAATTTATCGTTCCAGGCGTAGAACTGTTCTATTTAGGCGATATCGTCTGGCGAGGAATAGTCGAAGACAATAGCTTCTGTCCAGAAGGAAACTTTTTTGTTTACGTACGCGGTAGAGGAATTTATGCCAACTTCTTTCACATTGGAGGAGGTCGTACCCATTGGGGTTTCTTTATTGAAAAAGAGCGGCAAGACTCCGAAGTAGGAAAACTCCAACCCAATGACATCACCATACCTCCTCAAGAACTGGCAAAACTGCCCGATGATGCACGAAAAGTGATTGAATCAACCCCTCTGGACAAAATTGTCTGTCGTTTTTCCTATGACATTGACCCCCTACCAAAAATTTATGATGGGCGGGTGATTCTCATCGGTGATGCAGCCCACGCAAAAAGTTCCACACGCGCCAGAGGAATGACTTCCGGCTGGGAAGACGGTCTGTATTTAGCACAACATCTCAGAGACAGCGCTAACATTCCCGAAGCCCTAGCAAATTTTCAAACCGAAAGACTACCTATTGTCCACGAATATCAACGCACTAGCCGTGAAATGAGTTTAAAAATAGGTCGTCGTTAGTAAAATTTAAATGGCGGTTTCGCCCCTAACTTTAAAACGTACAAACAGGTAAAAAAAACCGCCCACAACCGTAAAAAATCCATGTTGGTTTTTTTAAACAGGAGACTAATTAATGAGTAACGATAATGTAATTAATCAAAATATCATCAGCCCTATCAACCCTCCCGATTTAGACAAAGTTCCTGAAATTTTTACGCGCCATCTCGGTACGTGGAAAGGAGAGTATATTAAAACCGATACTCGTGGACATTTTCTGCGCAGCTTCTTCGGTAATTTTACCATCTCCATTGAGGGAAGTCACTACCGACAAGTTAATAATTATGAATACTCAGATGGTTCTCGCCTCCAGCTAAACTTTCAAGGTGAATTTGAAAATAGAATTCTGAAACTATTTTCTAGCAGTTATTCAGATTTTGCGGCGATTGCGTGGGATGCTGGCCAAGAAACAATCTGCTTTCGCGCCACAAAAACCCAAGATAACGCACTGATTACTTTTATGGAAACAATGACATTACTGGCAGAAAATCACCGAGTTCGTAGCACTCAAGCTTTTAAAGATGGCGTTTTTGATGGCATCTCATTTATTGAAGAAATGCGTCAGCCCTAAACAGATGACACTTAGCAAAAAAACGGCTAATTTGTCAAGATAAATATTATTTTTTAGTTGCCTCTTTCTCTGTGTTCTCTGCGCCCTCTGTGGTTCAATACCAATAAGATTGCTATAGTGCCAAAAGAGGCTAACCAAACTTAATCAGCATTGGCAAACAAGCGGGAACGAGTAATAAAACGCTCTCCCTCCGGCCCTTCCAGAGAAAAATCGCTGCCTCCTGGTCCCGATGCTACATCTATAATTAACTGTGTGTGCTGCCAATATTCGTATTGCTGTGCTGCTATATAAAAAGGACAACCCCCTATTTCCCCTAGCAATACATCAGCATCGCCGACTATGAATTCGCCGTCGGGAAAGCACATGGGGGAACTACCGTCGCAGCAGCCGCCGGATTGGTGAAACATCAATTCTCCGTGTTGGGTTTTGAGATAGTTGATTAATTTTAAGGCTGTTTCGGTGGCAGTGACTTTGGCGATTGTTTCCATTTTAGTCTGTTTGTGTAGCAGTTTTATTTCGTTTTTGAATTAGATTTTTTTTTATTAACCGCAGAGGGCGCAGAGGGCGCAGAGGGGAGAGAGGAAGAAGGAGTTGACTAATTTTTTAAGTTGGTCTTTTTTGCTTCTTCCTTTCTGGACTCTAAAATTTTAGAAGAAACCTAAAGCTTTGGGGCTGTAACTTACTAACAAGTTCTTGGTTTGTTGGTAGTGGTCTAACATCATTTTGTGGTTTTCGCGGCCGATTCCCGATGATTTGTAGCCGCCGAATGCTGCGTGGGCTGGATAGAGGTGGTAGCAGTTTGTCCAGACGCGACCGGCTTGAATGGCGCGGCCCATGCGATAGGCGGCGTTGATGTCGCGAGTCCAAACTCCTGCGCCTAAACCATAGAGTGTATCGTTGGCAATTTCTAAGGCTTGGGCTTCGTCTTTGAAGGTGGTGACTGCTAATACTGGTCCGAAGATTTCTTCTTGAAAAATCCGCATTTTGTTGTCACCTTTAAAGACTGTGGGCTGGAAGTAATAGCCTTCTTTTAAGTCGCCGGATAAGATGTTTCTTTCGCCGCCAATTAGGCATTCTGCGCCTTCTGCATGGCCAATTTTGACGTATTCGGCGATTTTTTCCATTTGGTTGATGGATACTTGTGCGCCTAGGGTTGTTGTGGAGTCTAAGGGGTTGTTTTGTTTGATTTGGCGGATGCGGGAGAGGGCTTTTTCGATAAATTGGTCGTAGATTGATTCGTGAATTAAGGCGCGAGAGGGACAGGTGCAAACTTCTCCTTGGTTTAAGGCGAACATTACAAATCCTTCGATGGCTTTGTCGAGGAAATCGTCGTCTTTGGCGCAGATGTCTTCACAGAAAATGTTGGGGGATTTGCCGCCTAATTCTAGGGTGACTGGGATGATGTTTTGGGAGGCGTATTGCATGATTAGTCGCCCGGTGGTGGTTTCGCCGGTGAAGGCGACTTTGGCGATGCGGCGGCTGGTGGCTAGGGTTTTGCCGATTTCGGCGCCTGGTCCGTTGATGATGTTGATTACGCCGTCTGGTACTAAGTCGGCGATGATTTCCATTAAGACTAGGATTGAGGCGGGGGTTGGACCTGCTGGTTTGAGGACGACGCAGTTTCCGGCGGCGAGGGCGGGGGCTAGTTTCCAGGCGGCCATGAGGATGGGGAAGTTCCAGGGTATGATTTGTCCGATGACGCCTAGGGGTTCGTGGAAGTGGTAGGCGACGGTGGTTTCGTCGAGTTGGCCGATGGACCCTTCTTGAGCTCGGATGCAGCTTGCGAAGTAGCGGAAGTGGTCGATCGCCAGTGGTATGTCTGCTAATGTGGTTTCACGGATTGGTTTACCATTGTCCCAGGTTTCGGCGATGGCGAGGCGATCGAGGTTTTCTTCCATGCGATCGGCTATTTTGTTTAATATTCGCGCTCTTTCTGCGGGGTTAGTCTTACCCCATTTTTCTTTGGCTGCGTGGGCGGCATCTAGGGCTAATTCTACATCTTCGGCGGTCGATCGCGGGATTTGACAAATTGGTCTTCCGGTAATTGGCGACAAATTTTCCGAGTATTTTCCTTGCGTCGGTGCTACCCATTTCCCGCCGATAAAGTTGTCGTAACGAGCTTGAAAAATCGACTGATTGCCCGATAGAACTGGTGCTGCTATTACCATTTTATTACCTAATTAAAATTTGTTTTTGCGTAGTTCTTAATATCTAGCATCTCCTATTTTTGGATTTTTTGCCCCAGGATATACAAAATTTTACATTACCTAAATATTGAGGCTCGGATTTGAAGATATAATATGAAAACATATTTGAGTGGCACTCGCACTGAATTAGCCCGGAAGCATCCCGATTTTGCATAGGCGAAGCATCACCGCTGTAAATCTCTGGTTATCACTAATAAATTGTCGGCGGTCATGCTTCACCCCTAGGAATATTTGCAAAACAAAGCCTGTTCAATAACTGGCTTTTGTGGAGATTTTTAATTAACTGTGTCGCTGGGGTAGTTCGATCCGAAATTGAGTACCTTTACCCGCTTGGGAAAAATACTTCAATTCCCCTTTGTGCTGCTCGACAATTATGTCATAACTGATAGCAAGTCCTAGGGTGCTGGCATCCATCGCAGGTTTGGTAATAAAAAATGGCTCGAAAATTTTCGTTTTTACCTCTTCGCTAATGGCGATGCCATTATCAGCAATCTCAATGGCAATGCGCTGAGCACTTACCACCTGAGTGCGAATCCAAATCACTGGTTTAAAGTTGATTGCTTCGGACTCGTTGAATTGTTGACTAGACTCTTCCAAAGCATCGATCGCATAACTCATAATATTCAGAAAAGCTTGATTTAGTTGACCGGCATAACACTCAATTTGGGGCAAATTGCCGTAGTCCTTCACCACCTTGATATCGCGCCTGCCTTCGCGAGCAGGTAAGCGGTGTTGCAATAGTAACAGAGTATTTTCTAAACCGTCGGAAACGTCGAATAATTGCCAACCGGAGCGATCGCTGCGGGAAAATTCCTGTACCGACAAGATAATTTGGCGAATGCGATCGCTCCCCGTCCGCATGGAACTGACAATTTTCAAGAAATCATCCAGCAGGAATTCCACATCCATGTCTTGTTGTTTTTGCAGAATCTCTTGGCTAGGATTAATTAACTGTTTTTGATACATTCGCAAGAGTTCAATCAAATCAGTAGCGTAAGCTTGTATGTGAGTCAGATTGCTGTAAATAAAAGTAATCGGATTGTTAATTTCGTGGGCAATTCCCGATACTAATTCCCCCAGGTTAGACATTTTTTCATTTTCTATAATCCGATGCTGGAACTGTTGCACTTCTTGTTGCGATCGCTCCAACTGTACCCTCAACTGGCGCGATCGAAAACCACCTCGTACCCGCCCCAACAATTCCTGCTTAACTATGGGTTGCAGCACAAAATCGTCCACTAGCACATCTAATTTTGTGGAGTCAAACTGGTCTGATGCAGCCAGCAAAATCACATAAATGGTACCAAATTCTGAGTTACCCGCCCGCATCCGATACAAATCTAACCACTCAATTTGAGGTGAAGTCCCATCACAAATTACCAAATCTGGGGAGGTTTGCTCAGCCAAATCTAACCCAGACTGAGCATCAGGGGCGACTATCACCTGATGTCCCTCCCCTGAGAGGAACTCTTGCAGGACTTCCAAAGTCCGAGCATCCGCGATCGCCAAAATCTTTCCCATAACACCAGCTCCACAAATTACCTTTCAGGATACAACAGCCAGAATTATCACTGTATATTTAAAATTAAAATAATTAAATGTTACCAAAAATTACCAATAACTACCCCCAGAAACTCCAAAAAACTTTAAAATTAATTGATATTATCGTCAATAACCCTTCTCGGTCAGCGCCTGGGAATGCCAATTACCAACAACCCCTCAACTTTGATTCAATCCGAAACACTCGAACTATTAGAATGGTCGCGCTTGTGTCAGCACTTGGCTACCTTCGCGGCCACCAAACTCGGTGTCGCCGCCGCCCAGGACCTCCAAATCCCGGAATCTCAAGCTGAAACAGCAGAATTGCTAGCTCAAACTCAGGAAGCTTATCAGTTAGATAACCGTCCCGGCGGTGCTTTGGCTTTTGAAGGCATCCAAGACATCGGTACTTCGCTGCAACGAGCTGAACTTCAAGGTTTGCTCAGTGGCGAAGAATTACTGGCGATTGCTACCACCCTGGCGGGAGCGAGACAATTGCGCCGCATCATTGACAACCAGCCAGATGTGCCGACACTGAAGGATTTGGCTGCTCAATTGCGGACTTATCCTGAAATCGAACAAGAAATACATCGGTGTATAGACGATCGCGCCCAAGTAGCCGATCGCGCCACTCCTAAATTAGCAGGAATTAGAGTTCAAATACGACAGTTGCGCGATCGCATTTATCAAATATTACAAGGAATTTTGCAGCGACAATCCAACGCCGTCCAAGAACAAGTAATTACCCAAAGAAACGCGCGCTTTGTAATTCCCGTCAAAGCTCCCCAAAAAGATGCAATACCGGGCATCGTTCACGACTCCTCAGCCAGTGGCGCGACACTGTATGTAGAACCCCATAATACAGTAAATCTCAACAACCAGATGCGGCAATTTCTCAGACAAGAACAAGTCGAAGAAGAAGCAGTTCGCCGCGCCCTGACGGAGCAAGTAGGAGCAGTCAAGCCAGACTTAGATAGATTGTTGGTGGTAGTGACAACTTTAGATTTAGCCACAGCCAAAGCGCGTTACGGCTTTTGGCTAGAAGCAAATCCACCTAATTTTATTGAATTGGGCAATACAGAATTAGCAGCAAACAAGGGAGAAATAGCAGAGGCAGAAAACTCAGAAAACTCGGAAAATCCCAAAGTACAAATTCCCAACTTGCGATCGCAAATTACCCTGCGCCAGTTGCGCCATCCCCTGTTAGTTTGGCAACAGCAATACGAACAAGGCTTTCCAGTAGTGCCGATCGATTTAACCATCGCACCGCACATTCGCGTCGTCGCCATCACCGGCCCCAACACCGGCGGCAAAACTGTCACCCTCAAAACCTTGGGATTAGCAGCTTTAATGGCAAAGTCAGGAATGTTTGTTCCCGCCCGCGAACCTGTAGAATTGCCGTGGTTCGACAATATTTTGGCAGATATTGGTGACGAGCAATCTTTGCAACAAAGTTTGTCAACTTTCAGCGGTCACATTCGCCGAATCAGCCGCATTTTAGCAGTCTTGAAAAAAGGAGGAGAAGAGGATTCAGACCTCCCAATTCCCCATACTTCAACTACCCTTCGACTACGCTCAGGGGACACGGTTTCCGATACTTCAACTACCCTTCGACTACGCTCAGGGGACACGGTTTCCGATACTTCGACTACCCTTCGACTACGCTCAGGGGACACGGTTTCCGATACTTCAACTACCCTTCGACTACGCTCAGGGGACACGGTTCCCGATGCCCAATTCCCCATTCCCAAATCTTTAGTTTTATTAGATGAAGTAGGAGCGGGGACAGACCCCTCAGAAGGCAGTGCTTTGGCGATCGCCCTGTTGCAATACCTCGCCCAAAACTCCCTATTAACAGTCGCAACTACCCACTTTGGCGAACTCAAAGCCCTC
Organism: Microcoleus sp. EPA2; assembly: GCA_020882975.1. Taxonomy (GTDB): domain Bacteria; phylum Cyanobacteriota; class Cyanobacteriia; order Cyanobacteriales; family Microcoleaceae; genus Microcoleus. Next base: position 19,206 of record JAHRFD010000028.1, read on the forward strand.
AAATATCAAGACTCCCGCTTTGAAAATGCCTCAGTGGAATTTGACGATAGTTCCATGCAGCCCACCTATCGGCTACTGTGGGGAATTCCCGGACGTTCCAACGCTCTGAGCATTGCCAAAAGACTTGGTTTGCTACCATCCATCGTCGCACAAGCTCAAACCTATGTTGGGGGTGCTTCTGTCGATGTCAATCAAGTAATTGCTGGACTCGAAGCCCAGCGGCGGAAACAGGAAACCAAAGCCAAAGAAGCAACCCAACTGCTGCAACAAACCGAAAAACTCCACCAGGAAGTTTCTCAAAAAGCAGCAGCTTTGAAAGAAAGAGAGCGGGAACTAAAAATTGCTCAGGAAGTGGCGGTAAATGAGGCGATAGGCACGGCAAAATCAGAAATTGCTCAAATCATTCGGCGCTTGCAGTCGGGCAACCAAACGGCTCAAAAAGCCCAACAGGCGACAGAAACTTTAAATCAAATTTCTCAGCAACATTTGCCCTCGCGCAAAGCACCCGCTAAGCCGAAACCGGGTTTTATGCCAAAAGTGGGCGATCGCATCCGCATTCCCAGCTTGGGCCAAACCGCCGAAGTCCTCAGCGGGCCAGATGCTAACGAAGAATTGAGCGTCAGGTTTGGGATTATGAAAATGACTGTCAAACTGGCAGAAATTGAATCCCTCGATGGTGAAAAACCTGAAACCAAAGCCCAATTAGCCAAGATAGCAGCTCAAGCACAGGCTACTGCTAAGGCTAAACAAGCTCAGTCGGAAGTTCCCAAACCAAATCCTGAAATCGCCATTCGGACTGCCAATAATACGATCGACTTGCGAGGTGCGAGAGTTTCCGATGCGGAAATTGAAGTAGACAGAGCTCTTTCCAAAGCCTTTGAATACGGAGTGCTGTGGATAGTTCACGGCAAAGGTACGGGACAGTTGCGACGGGGTATTCATGAATTTCTTGACACCCATCCCCAGGTTTCTCGCTATGAGTTGGCCAGTCAAAAAGAGGGTGGTGGAGGTGTGACGATCGCTTTTTTGAAGTAGTCAGGATTGAGGTATTGCTGGTGGATTACTGATTATAGGTTTGTAGGCAGCAAAACAAGCTGGATTGAATCTATGATTTGGACTACCTATAGCGAGTGTAAATGAGTTGTGATTTTTTTTTAACGAACCGCGAAGACGCAAAGAACGCGAAGTTCGGAAAGAGAAGAGAAGTTTCACGACTCATTTATACTCGCTAGATACTGCAAATGTGGCATAATTGAAATTTGAGTTGCAACTTGAGTAAACTGCCAGACTAATGAGACAAGCTCCCTCAAATGAAGTTTTGGTTGGCGACTGTCGTGAAGTGATGAAGACATTGCCAGAAAATTATTTTTCTGCGTGTATCACTGACCCGCCTTATAATTATGAATTTATTGGTCATAAATGGGATGACTCGGAAATTCAAAGGCGTAGGGAAAAAGTGAATGGCAAGGGAAATAAAACCCTTGTTAAAAATATTCCCTATGGCAGTGGTTTAGCAGGTGGAGTCAGAAACGAAAAATGGTATCAAAGGAATCGTAAAAATACTCTGGATTATGAGCAGTGGTGTTTGGATTGGGGTGAGCAGCTTTTTCGGATCTGCAAACCGGGTGCGACAGTTTTAGTTTTCAACAGTACACGAACTATTGCTCACGTACAAGTAGCCCTGGAAAATGCTGGGTTCTATGCGAGAGATATGCTTGTTTATAAAAGATCGAGTGGTATCCCTAAAGGTGTCAATATCAAACAACAGTTTGAAAAGAAAGGATATGAAAATCCCGAAAAATGGGATGGTTGGCACAGTTGTCTCAGGAATGAATGGGAAGCAATCTGCGTACTTCAAAAACCACTGGTGAATAATTACTTGGAAACTCTACAGGAGTATGGTACTGGTCTATTTTATACTAAAGATCGGTTTGGTGGTTTTCAGTCAAATATTTTAGAAGGTATACAGCGTGAGAAAACCGAGGAGTTTAACGTCCATTGTACGGTTAAACCGATCGCTCTCATGAGAAAGCTAGTTGAAATATTTGTACCGCGTTTGGAAAATTCTATTTTAATCGATCCTTTCGCAGGATCGGGAACTACATTACTGGCGGCGCAAGAATTTGGGATTAAGTATGTTGGCATTGAAATAGTACCTGACTACATAGAGATTATCAAGAAGCGCCTTGATAGTTTCAGCGGTTTACAGGGAATTCTCCCACTTTTCCAGTAAGAAATGACTTTAAATCAAACCCACTTATTGTTTGTATAAAATCAAACGAAGCATCGCCAGTGTAAACTCTCCAGGTCCCTACTTGGCACGCTGTAATAGCTGCGGGCAAATTATCTTGTCTAAGTATTAAAAAAACTGGCTCATAATTATAAGTACGAAGTAGTGGGCCATAGGATTTGAACTTTTTCAGTGTTCCAGAATCTCCTGAGCCAATACGATATTTTGTATCGATCGCGTACCCATCAACAATCAGATCGCACGGCTCATCACTTCCCACTTTAAATGCTGGCTGAAAACTACTGCAATATGCTTTGCAGGTTTCCGTAACTAACAATTGCCAACACATTCCTAACTCACGTCCCCAATATTGCTTATTTTCTTTTTTTATTATGGGAGAGATACCAAACACATCCATTAAAATATCGTGTTCTTCATTCTCTTCTGTGTAAACTTTCTCGGTAAATGAATTTTGGTATCTTGCTAAAATTTGCTCTAGTTTTTTTTCAGTCATCATCAGTTACCAGTTCAGCTAAAGTAACGGATAATGCCTTGGCTATTTTGTTTGCATTAAGCAGCGTTATATTCCTTTCACCTCGTTCAACTGAGCCAATATAAGTACGATGTAATTCAGATAGTTCTGCAAGCTGATCTTGGGAAAGATTTCTGAGCTTTCTGAAATGTCTAACTTTTTTGCCAAATTGCTCCGTAATATCCATAGATTGCGCCAGCTTAAGCAACGACAACTATAATCTGACAGACTATAAGTAGCGACAGACTATAAGTAGCATTCGAGATAGCTAGAATCTTTGGATTGATATAGGTCCCGATCGCTTCAAAACACTGATTTGATTTTGGTCACTCTGTGGAGTAGCATAGTTGGGGGGAAATTTTGGTTATGGGCTTGTTGCGGGCGATCGCACTTAAAAACGCAACTTTCAACTCGCAATTCCGTCTAGCAGTCAGAGTTGCCGGAATCAAAGCTCATGGGTGTGGAGCCAAATTAATACAGTTGCTGTGGGGATGCTGGCGAGGAGCTCTTATCACCATACACTGCTGTTTGAGATCCAGCCTGAACCTGTCTTAATTTTCAATGCTGAAGCTATGCGCTCGATCGTAAAGTCCTCCACTCCCACCAACGAAGCGGGCACATCTCCCAACTGGGAAGAATTGACCCAAAAAGCACCAGAACCTACCCAGTTGGACAACATTAAATCTCAACTGGATTTAGTGCTGTTAGCCCTAGAGGCACTAGCGGGGATTGGCTCGGAGGCAATACTCAAGGTGGCAGTCGAACTGAATTTAGAGTCAATGGTGGCCGATCGCGTGGCATTATGGCGACTACGCCAGTCTAACCCGCTGCGGAAAGGCCAGGGGGGACGGAAAAAACTGGATGTAGAAGAAGCCCGCTCCCTCGTTTTGATTAGTTGCCACTTGGCCTCACAGCACCAAGCCTTAATTCGTCGTGCTGTGGCACTGCTTGAACAAATGGCAGAGCAAAATCGCGAACCTCACACCATAGCTTTGCTGGGAGACTATATTGACAGATTCAGCAACACTTATGGCGATCGTATGGAAGACGCAGAAAACTTATCCGGCGCACAACTAACTAATTTAGCCCTCAAACTGTTGATCGATTTACTCTTCTACAGCAGTCCCGGCGGCCACCGTCGTCTTTGGTTAGCTCTGCTCGATCGGGCTAAGAGTTAAGTATAAACTCATGAAATGGAGGCAGAGCCTCCGGATCTGCGTTACCAGGCAGAGCCTGGTAACGAGAATTCCTTCTTCCTTCTTCCTTCTTCCTTCTTCCTTCTTCCTTCTTCCTTCCTTTTATGGTTCTAAAACGGTACACGCCCCCCACTTGCACGCTGGAAATTACAGCTAAAAGTTCGCCCCTATCTCGTTGGGCGGGCAAACCCGTGTTGAAATCTCTCAGCTTTGAACTGCGACTCGACGATCCGCGACTGCCAGATACCGAACACGTTACTCTCAAGGGCGATCGACTGCAACTAGAAGCCCTCCACGAAGCAGTCAACTTCTACATTCAACACTTTCTGGGCGAATCCCGCCCTTGGGAAACCAGCCTCACATCTGAAGCTAAGGATAGCCTGGGGAAAACTGACTCAGCACCAGCCCGCAGCCCCGTCATCCTGCATGAATCTTTAAACCCTTCAGAAACAACAATTTTTGAGTCAAACTCTTCAGAGGCACAAAAAAATGCGGATCTTCCGGTTCATCCCCACTTGAAACCCCGCGGCCTGCTCTCCCACAACTTATTCTTAGGCTCTTTGACAGTGGCAGAATCCGGACCGGTAGTTCCCTTGAGTACCGTCCAACTGTTTGATTTAGCCACGGCTTTGGATCAATACAGCAGCGAGGTGATGGCACTTCCGAACCTCGGTCGATCGCCCCAACGCCCCCAGGCCTCACCTTGGGTCAAAGTGGCTGCAATGGTTGTCGCCAGCGTCGGTTTAACCACAGGTGTCATCAAAGTGCTTCAGGAGAGTCGATCGGCAGAAATCGCCTCAGCCCCCGGCACTCAAGCATCCAACCCAACTCCCCAGCCCAACCTAGCCGTAGGGGTGTCTCCCAGTCCGGCCCCAGCAACACCAACGCCGCCAGCGCCAACCCCCTCAGCCACACCAACCTTGCCACCCCTGCCGCCCCCGCCCCTCAACAGCAACCCATCCTCCAGTCCCAGCTTACCCCCCATCGTCGCCTCTCCAGCTCCGGCAATTAACAAACCCAGCCCCATCCAGCAGCCGGCCGTGCTATTTCCACCTAACAACAGCGCACCCAATGCAGCACCCAATCCTCAAGGGCAAATAATCACCATTCCCGCACCCGCAGAACTACCAATTTCTGCCCCTTCCCAGCCACCCTCAGCGCCCAATGGACTCCCCCCCGCCCCACGGGCGCCACAGAGACTAGCTCCCCCCGTACCACCAAGGCTAGGGCCCACCGCAGCGCCACCCCTGCCGCCCTCCCTATCTGCTTCGCGGTTGCCAATTGAGCCCCAAGAATCAATCCCTCGTCCCATCGGGCCGATTGTTCCCCCAAGCAGTACGGAACTACCACCCCTTGAGGATGCTCAACCCAAAACTGAGTCAGACAAAAACAAAGTAGCAAGTGGAAGCCAAGCAAATCGCACTTTATTTGATACAATCCCCCAAGTTTCTGAAGCTAAAACTTATTTTGAGGAACGCTGGAAGCCGCCAGAAGGTATGCAAGAAACTTTGGAATACAGTTTGCAGATAGATGAAACAGGTTCTATCCAAAATATTATGCCAATGGGAAAGGCAGCAGGAGATTATATCGATCGCACAAATATGCCTTTAGTCGGCGAGCCTTTTGTTTCTGCGGTTTCTAATGGCACTCCCCCCAGAATTCGAGTTGTTCTGCGGCCCAACGGTCGAGTCCAAACTTTTTTGGAACAAAGTAATTAAACTTTGTTATTGGTGATTGGTTATTAGTTATTGGTGATTGGTTATTTGTTAGATCAAATCCGGTAGCATCTTAACTATATCGTACCTGTAGGGGCGGGTTCACCGACAATTTTTATCACCTACAAACAATCTTAATAAACCCGCCCCCACCCAAGGAATAACCCCCAACAACTTACTCCATAGCGAATCACCATATAATCTGCAAAAAAGAACGATCGCCCTTTCCATTCATCTCCGCCAATCTACCTAGATTTGGGGTGACAAAAAGTGCGATCGCCCTTTTGACAAATCACCAATAACTACCAACTAATCATCAGAATCATCCTCAAAAGTCTCCTCAAAACCAGCTAAAAAGTCATCCAGGGCGATGGAGGCGATCGCCAAATTAAAACTATCAGCATCTTCCAATCCCCACGCATTCACTCCCACAACTTGACCGGCCATATTAATCAACGGGCCACCAGAATTTCCCGGATTAATCGACGCATCAGTTTCTAACACCTTCACCTCAGCAATATCATCCTCATCATCCTCACCTTCCTCATACTCCTCCGGTTCCCGAATTCCACTAATAATCCCCTGACTTACAGCAGAAGCCAACTGTCCCAAAGGATTTCCCACAGCAATTACTCGATCGCCCACTTTCACATCAAAACACAACTCTAAAGGAGGATATTCTTCAGGAGATTCCACTTGTTTGCCAGTCTTCAGATCGAGCACAAAACCAGTAATCAACAGCAAGGCTAAATCCTCTTCTGCATTACCAGTGAATATCACCTCAGCCATTCTCAACTTGCCGTCATTAGTTTCCACTAAAACCTGTTCGACTTCATCTTCCTCATAGAAATAATCTTCATCAGCAATATCTTCCACAACATGATAGTTAGTCACAATCGTGTCCGGCGTTACAAAAAAACCACTACCCGAAGAAATTTCTTCTCCCGTATCCCAATCCATGACATAAATTGAAACTACAGACGGCAAAACTTGCTCAACTACATCAGAAAAATTGCCAGTCAGAGTTTTAAACTCTTTCAATTGCTGCTGCAAAGCTTTTTTATCGGCCTGCATTTTACGATAAAGTTGCTGAAGCTTTGCCAATTCTAGCCTTAATTGAGTTTCCCGAACGCTCATATTTTGCCTTTCCCTGAAATAGATTACTGATTAATTTTTGCTGTTTGATTGTAGATTTTCTATTGGGATGTTTACTATTATTAAGACTGACGCAGAGAAACCCGGTCTCTAGAAAAAATCGTTAATTTTACGACCTGATATAGAAAAAGCCGGGTTTCATAAATCCAGGGTCTAAGTCCTCTTTAAAACTCCCATCTAAACTCTACAAACAGACTGCTAATGCACCTGTTTTGCCAAACCGAATCGCCCATTATTTTTATTATTGTACAAAAGGCGATAATTCGCGTCCAACACCGTAAAAAATAGAGCTATTGAAAAGTTCAAGAACCTCGTTGAACTTCCCTAAAGATTTCCTCCAAAATTTCACTAGCCCCCTGGGCACGCAAGCGGTGCGCGAGGTCAATACCCAGCAGTTCAGCAGTTTCGGCTGCGCCACTCACAGTATCTTTCACCAACCGCAAACCGTCTAAACTAGATACCATTCCGGTTAAAGTTAATTGACCGTTTTCAATTTTGGTATTGACACCGATCGGCACTTGACAGCCACCTTCCAATTCCCGCAGAAAAGCCCGTTCAGCATAACATCTTTGGGCAGTTTCCGGGTGTTCTAGAGCTTTAATCACTTCCAGGATCTCTGGATCTCCGGCACGACATTCGATGCCCAAAGCACCTTGTCCCACCGCGTGGAGGGAGATTTCCGGGGCGATAACTTGGTGGATGCGATCGCCCATACCCAATCTTTCCAATCCCGCCACTGCTAAAATAATCGCGTCGTAACCACCGTCATCTAATTTAGCAAGTCGAGTATTCAAATTCCCACGAATATCTTTAAATTCAAAATGAGGGAAATGGTGGCGTAATTGAGCCAGTCGTCGGAGGGAAGAAGTACCGATCACCGCACCGGCTGGCAGCGTATCGAGTTGCTTGTCTTTATGTTTTTCGTGTACAACTAAAGCATCAGCAGGATTTTCCCGTTCGGTGACGCATCCTAAGATTAAACCTTCCGGTAAATTCGTTGGCAAATCTTTCAGGGAATGAACGGCAAAGTCCGTTTCATTGTTAAGCATTCCCGTTTCTAATTCTTTGGTAAAAAGTCCTTTATCACCAATTTTAGCGAGGGCAACATCCAGAATTATGTCCCCTTGGGTGGACATCGTGTGGACTTCAAAAGTGTGTTGCGGGAAATGTTTCTGTAGCTCTGCTTGCACCCAGTGTGTTTGAACTAGAGCGAGTTGACTTTTACGAGAACCGATGCGGACGGTTCGTGAGGGAGCAGATGCGGTTGTAGACATAAGATCGAGCTTGAAATGAGCCAATATATTCACCTGATCTAGCCTACCGCAGGTGGGGACTTTAATCGGCGGTTCGGATAATTCAGCCGATAAAATATAAATATCAGATTGCGATCGCCACTACCACCAGGTGTCTATTATATTTCTCATCAAGTGTTCTGCCTAGTCCTGTGAGGCGATCGACTCGCCCCACAGCATATATTTACTCCCCACAATATGAATTTTTATTGCGATATTGGCGATCGCAACTGGTAGAAATACACGCCACAGCTTACCGCTTCCCAGCTTGAATCGCCGAATTGGCCATCTTAATTACATCAGCTTCCCGTCCATTTTTAATTGCTACCGTATAAAGAACTCCCTGAGATTTCCACTCAACCGAAGCTGTGCAGTAAGCCCCACAACCGTTATGAAAAACTCCTTTCACACCCCTCGCCAGTTGCACATTTTTTAACGTCTTAGTTACCCCTTCGATTTTTGTCGAAAACTCACCACCTTTTTGAGCTCGAATTTCTCCAAAACTGCAAGCTGTCACACCATTACACTCTGCTGTAAGATCCATTGAAATAGTATAGCTATCTGTTTTTGCCGTAGTTTGATAGTAAAGTTTTTCTGAATCAAGAAGACTGGGAATAAAAATCGGCACTTGGGTTTTGCCTTTTAACTTGGCCAAAATTTCACTTACTTTAACCGCAGTACCCGCTTCTGCAAGTTGTTTTTTTTCTCCTTGTCGCTGCGGTGATGCCGACACTCCAAAAGCTACCGATGTAGGTGCTACAGCAGTCAATAGGCAGACAGAAATTACCAAAGCTAAAAAGTTTTTGTTCACTTTTTTTCCTCTCTATTAAAATATTGCAGTTGTTTGCAGAAGCCGATTCACCTATGTACAACCATGCTTCCAAATACACAATCCATCATAGCTTTTCCGTAAAAATAGTTTTTTTATAATCTTGACCAAGTTGCTAAAATATGCAACCACAGATAAGATTGAAAAGGAGAGTAATTTAGGAGTCGATCGTGGAACTGCAAGAGTATTTGCGCCAGCACGGATTAGAAAAATTGTCAGAAACTTATCATATCAGAGTTACTCGCGATCGCCAATATCCTCATTTAGTCTGTCTGAAATACTCGCAGATAGAATCCCCGATGGGAGAAAAAATAGTCCAACAGTGTCGAGGTATCATTTTAGACTCATCCCAAGATTGGCAGATAGTCTCTTATCCCTACGACAAATTTTTCAACTACGGAGAAAGCCACGCAGCTAAAATTGATTGGAACAGTGCCAAAGTTTACGAAAAACTTGATGGTTCTCTGATTGTACTTTACTTTTACCATGGAGAATGGAGAGTCCAATCTAGCGGCACCCCCGACGCAGCCGGCGAAGTTAACGGTTTTGGATTTAGCTTTGCTACACTATTTTGGAAAGTATGGCAAGAATTGGGATACAAATTACCAGCAGAAACCGACCAATGTTTTATCTTTGAGTTAATGACACCTTACAATCGCATAGTTGTTCAACAAAAAAACAATCAAATTGTGCTCCACGGAGTTCGCAACCCTCAAACTAGGCTAGAAAGTGACCCTAGTATTTGGGCTAATAAATATGGATGGCAATTAGTCAAATCCTATCCTTTAACTAGCTTAGAAGCAGCTATAGAAGCCGCTAATAACTTAAAGCCGATGGATTCAGAAGGATATATTATCTGCGATGCTCATTTCAACCGAATTAAAGTCAAATCTCCTCAATATGTCGCCATTTCTCATCTGCGTGAAGGCTTTTCTACACGCCGGATGATTGAGATTGTTTTAACTAATGAAGGAGAAGAATTTTTAGCTTATTTTCCTGAGTGGACGGAATTGTACCAAAAAGTTAAGGAGAAATATCAATCATTGGTTCAAGAAATTGAGGAGGTTTACCGACAGCATGAATCTATCGAAGTTCAGAAAGATTTTGCATTGGCTGTGAAGCATTTACCCTATTCTGGGATTTTGTTTTCCTTGCGCGCCCAGAGAGTTGCCGGTGTCAAAGAAGCTCTCCGGGATGTTAATATTCCTAAGATAGAGGAGTTATTGGGTTTAGATTACATCCATTTAGGTTTGTGAGGTTTGCAGAGAATCGGCGGTTGAAACCGCGACTACACAAACAAAGTCCGGATGGTGCGCGGACTAAAGAATTAAGTTGCAAATTACCAATTTACCATGAAAAGAGTTATTATACTTGTCGGTTTACCTGCTTCAGGAAAATCTCAATTTGCGAAAGAGTTGCTGCTATCTGAACCGACTAAATGGGTTCGTAGCAATAAAGATTTGTTGCGAGAAATGGCCCATGCTTCTCATTGGTCGCCAGCCAATGAGAAATTTATAATGCAGTTGAGAGATACGATTATTTTGATGGCTTTAGAAAATGGCAAACACGTCATTGTTGATGATACTAACTTTGGTCCCCATATCGAACATATTAAAGAGTTGGTCAAAGGTCAAGCTATTGTAGAAGTTAATGATTCTTTCCTGCAAGTTCCGGTGGAGGAATGTATTAAACGGGATTTGAAAAGACTCAATTCTGTGGGCAAAGATGTGATAATGAAGATGTACAATAAGTATGTCCGGGTTCCCGTTCAGCCACCGGCATATAATCCCGAATTGCCCGATGCAATTATTGTGGATATGGATGGTACTTTATCGCTTTTGAATGGTAGAAATCCTTTTGATGCTTCTAAGTGCGATCGGGATTTACCCAATCAGCCCGTCCTAGATACCATCCACAAGTGGCAGTCTAGCGTTAATATTATCGTAGTTTCGGGCAGAACCGATGATTGTCAGCCTCAAACAGAAAAATGGTTACAGCAGCATGAGGTGAATTATGCTGGTCTTTATCTGCGGAAAACGGGAGATATGAGGAAGGATGCGATTATGAAGGAGGAAATTTATCGGCAGCATATTGAAGGCAAGTATAACATTAAGTTTGTTTTGGACGATCGCCAGCAAGTTGTGGATATGTGGAGAGGCTTGGGATTGACTGTATTCCAAGTGGATGAAGGGGATTTTTAAAGAAACCTCGGCGGTTGAAACCGCGTCTACACAAACGAAGTCCGCCTTCGCGGACTAAGAGATAAACGCGGTATTTAAGCTGGGTTTCTTTGATTTTTACGGCGGCAGTCCTAAAGAAATTAATGCAAACCCTGACAAATAAACCCCGACCAATAAATCAAATCATCAAAAGGATTCGGCATCGCTGAAAATTGTTTTGACATACCTTTATACCATTCAATTTCTTCCTGAATCTTACTCTCCGGCTTCACTATTCCCAGCAACTTATCCTTCAACTCCTTATACTCAACCTTCCCTCTCTTGTAGGATTTCTGCCGCAATTTTAACTCCTCCTTTTCCCCCTGCACCTTAAGCAATTTCCCATTTAATTTCTTAATAATCAGATCGCAAAGCTGGTGCAACCCCTCACCCGAAATTGTCCGCAACCTCACCTGTGCGTCTCGTAACGCCTCTGGACGACTCAAACCTTTCTGGCGATACTGATAATAAAAGATGGAAAACAGCCCCGTTACCGGCTCAACCTTCCACAAAGTGCTGACCACACTGCGAGCACCCGCACACAAAAAACCCGTCCCCAAACTAAGAATATCATCAGTAATTTCCGTTGGAGTTTACCTTTGATTTTGTGTATATATATCTATCGCCAATTTGGGGGGAAATTATGCAAAATTCCCGAAAAATTATAGGACTTACGCATGGGGCCCAGAAACCGGGTTTTTACGACAATATTTCGTTTCCACCCGCAGATGCGGCCAAAAACCCGGTTTCTTTAGTCAGTGGGTGCCCTACGATTCATCGCCATCTCCCCAAATTTCAGCTAATTTTTCCAACAACTCTTCAGCAATCAGATTCAGTTCCGCTTTCACCTCCTCCTCCATATCTGAAACCTTCTCAACAGGTGAAGATTTATGACTTGAGAAAGATAGATTTCTACTTCCCGCCAAAGCCTTCCCCCCTTCATATCCCCAGTCAGATTTCTCACTACTGCGATAAACTCCATTCAAAATTGCCACAATTTCCGAAATAGATTTGTTTTGCAACTTCTCCCGGACTTGTGCTTGTACGGGGTCATCTTCTGCCAAATCCGATAGCAACTCGTCAATTTCACCTTGCAACAGCGGAATTGCCAACTCAATCCGATCCAAATAATCCAACAATTCCTCAATTGGTTTGAGATTAGTGAGAGAAATCGCTTCAGTTTCCTCCACAATTTCCACAGCCGGAATAAACCCCAAAAGTTTAACTTTATCGAAAGGTTCCGCAAACTGAACAGCGATATAAGCAATCCGATTTTCGCGCACTTCCGGCAGAGAAATCGCCGTTTCTCCAAGCATCACCGGACAGCATTCTATCTTGCCAATTCCCGGTAAGACTAAATCAGCAACATCCAAAACCGCCCGCATTCCTGGATTCCAACTATCACCGCCATCAATATCAGTTTCCAGTTCCATCCATTCCAAAAAATAGTTAACCGCCCAAACCGCAAGGGTATTGAAATAAACCCGTTTGCCTTTTTGCGGATTAGCTTGCTCCGAAGCAAATTGCAGAGCCAAATTGCGTGCAGTTTGCTCCAGAGGAATTTCTAACAAATAAGTATCCATGCTATTCACCATTATTCCTCCGGTTGATATCCAAACTTAAGTGCAATCTCTTTGATAAGAGGTAAACCTGTTCTTTTCCAGTGAGACTTGAAAGTTTGATAGTTAATGTTTAACTCTTTGGCAATTACAGAAAATTTATCGGGAGGGTCTTTCAACAACAAGCGCCGTGCTAGTACATGACAATTTGCCTCCGGTTTGTCACTGGGATAACAGTTTCGCAGTTTTCCATGGGGTTGGAGAGTTTATGCAGATTTAGGGAAAGTTTTTTGTGGTGTCCCCGATGCGAGGACATTGCACCGTGCCCTTCTTCGTGTCAACTTAAGGTTAAACCCAATCAGAGACGGCTGTTTGACGGTTAAGGCTAGATCCCCCCTAGCCCCCCTTAAGAAGGGGGGGACAAGAGCTTTCAAAGTCTGTTTAAGAGGGGACAAGAATCGGATCAAAGTCCCCCTTTTTAAGGGGGATTTAGGGGGATCTAGACTGCGATACAAACGAGAGATTTCAGTTCAAAGTCCCCCTTTTTAAGGGGGATTTAGGGGGATCTAGGCTGCGATACAAAGGAGAGGTTTCAGTTCAAAGTCCCCCTTCTTAAGGGGGATTTAGGGGGATCTAGACTGCGATACAAACGAGAGATACAGAGGGTTTCAGTCTCAAACAGTATCCTTCATGGCATCAGAATGTCGTTCTTCCCGCCACCGAGATTCGGCTTCTGCGTAACGCTGTCGCGCTGTGGTGATTTCTTCCTCGTAATGCTTGATTTTGTTCCCGTATTTGTGATTCAACCACTGAATGTCGTGGGCGAAACTTTCCTTCAATTTTTGTTCTTGGACTTCCACCCATTCAATTTTCAACTGCGCCATTTGTTCCGGTGAATAAGTACCAGCGGGCGGTTCATATTGTTCGGCCATTTGAGCAACATCGGCTTGAAACTTAAAGTACCGCTGTTCCCGTTTTTCGTCTTGTTCTTTTTCGATTTGATGTTTTTCTTTTTCGTACCACTCGATTTGGAAGTCGGCTTCTACCATGTCCCAATTTTTCAATCGCCCGCTGGTGTCGCCTTCGCTGATAAATTTTTCGCGTCGCACTTTTAAGGCTTGCTCGTAGGCGAGTTCTCGCTGTTTCAGAGCAATTTCTTCGTCGATTACAGCAATCTGATTTGCTGCGATTTCGGTGATTTCTATCGGGAGGCTGCTTTCGTATTGTCCGATTAGGGAACGGTTGTGTCCGGGCATTTCAAAGGCGTCGTTTTGCAGTGATGCGGCTCCCCATAACATTACCACGGGTAGGCTGGCGGCGATCGCATTTAACACAATTCCCCCCGGTAATCCCAACCCGATGACAATTCCCAGAGACATCGCGTATTCGGTGCCGCTCAATCCCAGGGCTAAACCGACATCGCTAAAGGGTAGTTTGTTCAAATATTGACCTTCTACTTTCAGGACTAAGGCAGTTTGAGATTGGTAAAAAGTTTCGCCAAATTCATTTTTTGGGGGGTCGGCTTGTTTTTGTTTTTCGATGTCTTTCAAGGCTTGCATGGTGCTACTTTTTTGCGATGATGTTCCATCACTTTCATCACTTTTTTGTCCGCCACCACCCCCGCAGCGCCGCCGATGAACAAACTCGCTGGAATGCTCATACTTGCCAAGCGAGAAGTCAGTATTTGCGCTCCCGCACTGAAGGTAAGTGCGCTCATTATTCCTACCGCAATATTGACTATTTTTTTTGTTTCCGGGTTGGGGTTGCGCCTCGCTAAAGGTGTTAAATCGTTAATCCGTGTTTTGGCTTTTTCTCCTTCTGCATATCGTTTTTCCCGCTGACTCATTTGGGCTTTGATTTGTTCGGGGAGTAGGGCGGTTAATTGTTGGGGAAGGTATTGCCATGCGATGATGCTGGCGGCAGAGTTATAGTGATTATTGGTAGAATTCATGGGTTTTATCTTGTTGTTTTTGCTTGATAAGTTAGTGTCGCTACGGATTGAAGGTTTATGCAGAATTTTGATAAATTGTTTGGCTATTCCTTCTATGACGGGCGCGGTTGAAACCGCGTCTACACACACAAAGTCCGCCTGCGCGGACTAAGAAATATCCGAAGTGAATCAATTTGATTGAGTTGTCATTTTTCTGGCTTTGCTAAAGGCTGCATCTATGCAAGGTGTCATCGATCGCCTCACTGCATCTTCGTCTTTGCTTTCATCTAAAACGCAGACACTATCTTTGCTGCTCAATTGGTTGGTTAGGTCTTCGTATAATTGCCCTTGCGGCACGATAAATGAGATGACTACTCCTTGTTTTTCCATGTCATCAACTAGGGTTTTGACTCGATTGAAATCGATCGCCCGTTCGCCTTGACGTGGCTCGAAGTCATTGGCTAGAATGGTTAGTATGCCGGGATTTTTGTTGGTTTGATGTTGTTGTTGAATGGCATTTTGACTCCGTTCCAATAAGGCAACAAGAGAGGTTCCTGGTTGTTTTTTGGTAATCGATCGCCCGTTGTGTTGACATTCCCCCATGAGGGTTAAACGGTTGCTAAGGGAGATGGTTTTGGTGACTAGGGCGCGATCGGCAAACGGAATGCTGACAGCGGTATCTCCGGGTTTGTAATGTTGGCTGCTGAGTTGACAGTGGGTTTGTCTCTGCAAGGTGTAGCGATCGGCTGAAAGCGAGTTATCGTCAGCGCGGTAGTGTACGATCGGTTGAGTGGCAAGTTCTGGGTAAATGAATGCTCCAAGGGCGATCGCGCTGACACCCAAAGCAGCTACAATCGCTGGAGACTTGTACCAAGCTTTCTCCGATTCAGTTGTGTAATTCACCATCATGATGACTTCTCCATTGCGCTTTTGAAGAGATGTCGCAGGAGTCTCCGAGTTTATGCAAATCGCCCTAAAAAAAATATGATAGCAATTCCCCAAACACCCCAAAAAATGACGGTTGAGGAATACCTAGCATGGGAAGCTCAACAAGAGATTCGCCACGAATATGTCAACGGCGAAGTTTTTGCGATGACAGGTAGTACAATTCCTCATAACGATATTGCACTTAATTTTTATACTGCATTACGTCCTCATATACGTTCGAGAGGCTGTCG
Source organism: Microcoleus sp. EPA2 (assembly GCA_020882975.1). Taxonomy (GTDB): domain Bacteria; phylum Cyanobacteriota; class Cyanobacteriia; order Cyanobacteriales; family Microcoleaceae; genus Microcoleus. Next base: position 35,041 of record JAHRFD010000028.1, read on the forward strand.
GATGAACGTGTCAGATGTGAAATTGCAAGTCAGTTTTCAAAGCCGTTATTACTATCCTGATGTGATAGTCAGTTGCGATGCTCAAGACTTGAATTCCCGCCAATTCATCCAGAATCCTAAAATCATTGTGGAAGTTCTTTCTCCCAGTACAAGTGCTAAAGATCGGGATGAAAAATTTACTTGTTACCTGAAAATTCCGACTTTGCAAGAGTATATCTTGATTGATTCACAAAAGATTTTTGTGGAACGTTATTGTCGGGGAGAGGGGAAAATGTGGCTGTACTATTCTTACACTGCTGGGGAGATTATCACTCTATCAAGTATTGGGTTTAATTTGCCGATCGCCCTTTTGTATGAAGACGTTGTATTTGAAACAGCAACAGAAACCTAAAAATACCCCTCATCCAGTCAGCGCAGGCGGACTTTGTTTGTGTAGTAGCGGTTTCAACCGCCGAGTTATGTTATCGAGTCCAAGCCAGCCATTTATTAAACAAATTCTTCACAAACGGTGTCAAGCGAGTACGATTGTAAGCATCTCCTGCTTTCCGAATTGCATCAGCTTGTGTCGGATAGGGATGAATGACGCTAGCAATTTTTCCTAAACCAATATTGTTAACCATTGCTAAAGTAATTTCGCTAATCATATCTCCGGCGTTTCTCGCCACAATCGTTGCACCTAATATTTTATCGCTACCTTTCTTGACGTGAATTTTCACAAAACCTTCATCTTCACCGTCTATAATTGCGCGATCGACTTGACTGAAAGGAATCAAAAATGTATCGATATCAGTCCCTTTAGCTTTAGCCTCCGCTTCCCCAATTCCAACGTGGGCTACCTCTGGGATAGTATAAGTACACCAAGGAATCGTTAAAGCACTGAGCTTTTTGCGTCCGAAAAACAGCGTATTTTGAATGACAATCCTCGCCGCAAAATCAGCAGCGTGAGTGAATTTATACTTCATGCAAATGTCGCCCGCCGCGTAAATGTGGGGATTAGTAGTTTGCAAATTGTCATTGACAAATACGCCAGTTTTTGTATTGTAATCAACACCCACAGCCTCCAAATTCAATCCTTCGACATTGGGCGATCGCCCGGTGCCTAGGAGAATTTCATCTACTGTTACAGTACCAGCTTTACCCTGACATTTATAATAAATTACTTTGCCTGTATTTGTTGACTCAACGCGCTCTATTTTCGATTCAAGTATTAACTGAATTCCTTCCCGCACAAAAGCCTGCTGCACAATGTTAGCAGCATCGACATCTTCCTTATCCAAAATGTGAGCATTTTTGTGGAATAACACGACTTCTGAACCCAGCCTGCGGAAGGCTTGAGCTAATTCGCACCCGATCGGACCTGCACCAATTACTGCTAAACGCTGAGGTTTTTCGGTAAGGTTAAACACAGTTTCATTAGTCAGATATCCAGTTGCTTCTAAACCGGGAATTTGCGGTTGTAGCGCCCTTGCACCTGTGGTAATTACTGCTTTTTTAAAGCGGAGAGTTTGACCAGCCACTTCTACTGTATTGTTGCTAGTAAAACGACCTGAACCTAGAAATATATCGACTCCTAATTTGTCCTGATATCGTTGCACAGAATCAACATCGCTGATGTCGGCCCTAATGCGTCGCAGTCTTTCCATCACCGCGGAAAAATCAACTTCTGTACCGTTAGGAACGCTAACACCAAATTTACTTGCTTCCGAGATATCAGCGACAATACGAGACGCACGAATCAGCAATTTTGAAGGCACGCAACCGACATTTAAGCAATCGCCTCCCATCAAATGTTTTTCAATCAAAGCAACTTTCGCACCCAAGCCTGCGGCACCGGCGGCCACAATTAATCCGGCGGGTCCGGCTCCAATTACTACTAAGTTGTAACAGCTAGCTGGCTGGGGATTTACCCAATTTGATGGATGTAAATAGGAGACTAATTTTTGGTTGTGTTCGTCCATCGGGGGGACTGTGACGCGATCGACTTTTGAGTGTGACATTAGCAAATTCTCCTAATTAAACACTTTCATCCAAAGCTTGGCGAGCTATCCGAGTGAGAGAGATAGTAATAGCGACTGTTGCTATAAAACTGATGATATTTATCGACCATTTTACTGCGGAATCTTGGGGATTAGTACACCCTGTTGCTACGCCTATGGCCGCCAAATCTCCTACCAAAGAACCGGAATAAACATACAGAATAGTTCCTGGTATCATCCCCAAGGAACCGAGGATATAATCTTTCAAAGAAACTTGGGTAATCCCCAAAATGTAATTCAATAAATTAAAAGGAAATAAAGGACAAAGACGACTCAGAAATACTATTTTTAATCCTTGTTGAGAAATTGCGCGATCGAGAGCTTGGAACTTGGGATGGGCTGCCATATATTTTAGCAGGCGATCGCGCGACAAGTATCGCCCAATCAGAAAAGCAAAGGTGGCTCCTAAAGTTGCCGCTACAAACACGTAGACTGAACCCCACCACAGCCCAAACAGCACCCCACCTCCTAGGGTCAAAACAGCACCTGGTATAAATAGTATAGTAGCTAAGTTGTAAGTGGCTACAAATGCGACTGGTCCCCACCACCCTAAGTCCTGGATCTGGATGAGCACTGTTCTTAAAAAATCTTGAAGGTAGGAAGATTTAGTTGCTAGAATGAACAGGGATAGTGAAAGGGCGATCGATAAAAAAAATAATTTGCGTTTAAAAATATTCCGGGGATAATTTCGATTTTGTGCTTGTGGCATAACTCACCCTAAATAGCTATTTGGATTATGGGTAACACTTTCACTGGTTTGTAGTTAGGTCTGTGGGCGATAACGAAAGTTTAAAATTAGTTGGCAATGCCGGAAACTTGGGTTATCATTGATTATGATAGTCTAATTTCCTAAAGTTTTAATTTTTTTTTACCGCAGAGGGCGCAGAGAGCGCAGAGAAAGAGCGGGTAGAAAGATGGGTTGACTAAGGGTTGAATATTTTTGATTGTCAATTTAAGTTTTTGTGAAAATCCACTGTCAAGTGAATTAGCCATGACTGCAAACAGTTTACTCCCCATTCCTGAGTATTTTGACCCGAAGAAAGTCAGCGAAGTCTGGCGGGTGTGTTATCAAGAACGTGCTGTTCAAGCTAAAGAATGGGCTGTGAAACACAGTATTCTGCCTGCTGCTAGGGACACCCACCGTATTTGTTTGTTGATAATTGATGCCCAAAATACTTTTTGTTTGCCGGAATTTGAATTATTTGTGGGTGGGCGTTCGGGTAGTGGTGCTATTGATGACAATCTGCGACTGTGCGAGTTCATTTACCGCAATTTAGACAGAATTACTACAATCGCGCCCACTATGGATACCCATACGGCTATGCAAATTTTTCATCCAATTTTTTGGATAAATGCAGCAGGGGAACATCCGCAACCAGCCGTAACTTCCATTAGCCTAGAAGATGTTGCCAAAGGTGTTTGGAAAGTTAATCCTGCCGTGGCTGATAGCCTCAGCGGGGGCAATTTTTCGGCCCTGGAAAAACACGCTCTGCATTACGTGCAGAAACTTAGCGATAATGGCAAATATCCCTTGACAATTTGGCCCTATCACTCGATGCTTGGTGGTATCGGACACGCGCTGGTTTCGGCGGTGGAAGAAGCTATTTTTTTCCATAGCATCGCCCGCGAAACTCAAGCCATTTTTGAAATCAAAGGTGGCAATCCCCTCACCGAAAACTATTCTGTTTTGCAGCCGGAAGTTTTAGAAGGGGCGGATGGGAGTGCGATCGCTCAAAAGAATGTTAGTTTTATTGATAAGTTGCTGGATTTTGATGCAGTCATTATTGCTGGACAAGCTAAAAGTCATTGCGTTGCTTGGACAATTGATGATTTATTGACGGAAATTTTGGCGCGGGATTCGGAGTTAGCAAAGAAGGTTTATTTGTTGGAAGATTGTACTTCGCCTGTGGTTGTTCCTGGTGTTGTTGATTTTACGGAAGCAGCAGATGCAACTTTTCAAAGATTTGCAGCGGCGGGTATGAATGTGGTTAAATCTACTGAGTTTGAAGTACCATCAAGATAAATGATATGAATACCCTTGACCAAGTGCTAGAAACTGCTTTGAATCTAACCTATGAACAGCAGGAAATGTTGATTAAAATTCTACAAAACCGTCACCGCGAAAGTCGCCGTGCAGAAATAGCTTTGGATGCCCAACAAACTTTGGCTGATTTCCGTGCAGGTCAATTTCGACAGCAATCAGCCGAGGATGTCGTTGCAGCTTTGCGCCAGTCTTTGTACGACGAGCCAGAATTATGAGACGGCTGATTTTAACGCCTAAATTCAAACGGGCATTCCAAAAGTTTGTGAGGCGAAATGCTGACCTCCAGCAGCGCATTGAAGATATTCTTCAACAAATGGAAGCAGACGTATTTTTCCCTGGCTTAGGTACTCATAAACTAAGCGGTCAACTTGACGGTTTTCAGTCTTGTTCTTGTGGTTATGATTGTCGTGTTGTCTTCTCTATTGAGCAGGATGCTGAAACAAACACAGAAGTCATTGTTCTGCTAGACATCGGCACTCATGATGAAGTTTATTAAGTGGGGGCGGGTTTTCGAGGTTAGCAATTTTTGGCGTTTATGGTTGGTGAAACCCGCCCCTACCTTTCCTTGCTTATTTCCCGTCCAGTGGAGTGGCGGGTTTTCGAGGTTAGCAATTTTTGGCGTTTATGGTTGGTGAAACCCGCCCCTACCTTTCCTTGCTTATTTCCCGTCCAGTGGAGGGGCGGGTTTTCGAGGTTAGCAATTTTTGGCGTTTATGGTTGGTGAAACCCGCCCCTACCTTTCCTTGTTTATTTCCCGTCCAGTGGAGGGGCGGGTTTTCGAGGTT
>JAHRFD010000028.1:40005-65292 GCA_020882975.1 Microcoleus sp. EPA2
ACCCGCCCCTACCTTTCCTTGTTTATTTCCCGTCCAGTGGAGGGGCGGGTTTTCGAGGTTAGCAATTTTTGGCGTTTATGGTTGGTGAAACCCGCCCCTACCTTTCCTTGTTTATTTCCCGTCCAGTCTCGGCACTCCTTCCAAAAAATCGCCGCTTAACATTAACTCAGTCATTCTATCTAATTTACCACTTACTTTCAATTTTTTATCTGTTTGAAAGCGCTCGATGTCTGCTTTCAAATTGCTGCTATTATATCCCAACTTACTCAAATAATCCCTAGCTTGTTTGTCAGTTAACAAGATATCCGCAGCACGAAAAATTGGCACGTATTGCTCGCGCCAAATCTGGGCAAAGGTTGCTCTGTCTAAATAGAAAATTCTGCCCCGCGCCGGATCGGCAATGGTAGCAATATTATGATTAATTCCCAATAAAGCGACGGCGTGGGGAAGTTTGCGAGGGCCGTCAAATAGCCAAACTGCTAATACTCCGGGGCGATTAATTTGCTGTATTTGCTCCCAACTTGGAGTTAGTTCAATTCCTTGCATTCCTAAAGCTCTTGCTGCTATGATTAACTGGGGCATGGAAGTTCCTAAACGACTGGTTCGTGCCAAACGGGCTACACTAGATTCGGTCGCATTCATCCCCCACCTTCTCAAGATTGTGGCTAGGGCTGCTGGAGCACAACTACTGTTAGATGTTTGCCGAAATACACCGTTTGGCTGCAAATTGTCAATTAAATCAGCGTAAATTGGTGCCATGAAATAGGATTGGGCGCTGGTAAATCCGCCCAATCCTAAGCAGCCTATTAAGATGACGGCAATTACTTGCGATCGCGCTGTATGCCAACTTATACTCAAGCCAATACCGCAAACTCCCATCAACATTACTCGCAACAATGTCCAGGTAACTCGCATCCCGTGGACGCGCCACTCAATAGGCAAAGCTGGTATTTGTGGCAGATTTAGAGCCAGTAGCAGCAAGGCAATATAAAAACCCAAAAACAGCAGGGCGATCGCATTTCGGCCCTTAAATAAGTCATTAGCCGTTACTCCCGATCGAACTAACATCTTTCCGAACCTGATTCCCCAGACTAAGAGCACCGAGCCGAGCACCAGCGTCACAAGTATTTCCATAAGTTCAGAATTTGGTCGCTTAACTAGGTTTTAACACGCTTTGCGATCGCCAGCGGGAGAGAATTTTTTTTCTTGCTTCTTCCTTGAAAAAAATTCTCCCCATATCAGGCAACAGACGGGCACATCCGCTGTAAGATCGATCTAAGTCACAGCTCGTTAAAGCCACCAACAAACCATTAGCTAGCTTAATATATTAAGCGGGCCTATTCAGGAGCGATAACAGCTCGTCAGACTCAAGAGCAAATATTCAGGAAAAATCATGCCAGCAATAGCCGCCAACGATGTAGACGTAGCAGAGCAATATTGGCACTACCTAGAAAGATCGAAGGTTGCAACTATCTTAGAAACCAACCTAGACCAAGGTTTAGAATCGAGCGAAGTTGCCATTCGCCAACAAAAATTCGGTCCCAACGAACTAACAGTTAAAGCAGGGAAACCCGCCTGGTTAAAATTTGTCCTGCAATTTAACCAGCCCCTCCTCATCATCTTGCTGAGTGCTGGTTTAATCAAAGCCCTGATTGGAGAATGGCTCAACGCCAGCGTAATTTGGGGAGTCACCACCACCAATGCTACTATCAGTTTCATCCAAGAAGCGGGAGCCGAGAAAAAAATCGAAGCCCTAGCCAAAGCTGTCACTACGGAAGCTACAGTGATTCGGGGTGGCAAAAAATTAAGAGTTCCCTCAAAAGAACTTGTGGTGGGGGACTTAGTAACCCTAACTTCCGGTGACAAAGTACCGGCAGACTTGCGCTTAATTAAAGTGCGCGACTTACAAATAGACGAATCGGGACTCACTGGGGAATCCGTAGCCGTCGAAAAAGAATTAGGACAATCGGGAGACTTGGTGCTACCGAAAGAAACGCCCCTAGCAGAACGGGACAATATGGCCTATGCTGGCAGTTTTGTCACTTTTGGTCAAGGTAGCGGTATCGTAATTGCGATCGCCAATAAAACCGAAACCGGCAAAATTTCCCAACTATTAGATCGACATATCGATCTCACCACGCCCTTAACCCGCAAATTCAACGAATTCAGTCAAAACTGGCTGCTATTCGTGTTGGGAATGGCAACCTTGACCTTTGCTGTTAGATTGGGCAAACCAGCAGCACCAGGAGTTTCAGCCTTTAAAGAAGCTGTCGAACCAGCAGTCGCGCTAATTGTCGGTGCAATTCCCGAAGGCTTACCCGCCGTCATCACCGTTACCCTCGCCGTGGGCGTTTCCCGGATGGCGTCTCGCCACGCGATCGTCCGTAAATTGCCGGCTGTAGAGACCCTAGGTGGCGCCACAGTCATCTGTTCCGACAAAACCGGAACTTTGACAGAAAACCAGATGACGGTGCAAGAAATCTATTCTGGTGGCGAATCCTACTCGGTTACGGGTACGGGATATAGCCCCGAAGGGGAAATTCAACTCAACAAACTCCCAATTAATGTTAGTCAGGCTCCAACTTTGCAAGAATGTCTGCAAGCTGGAATGATTTGCAACGACTCTCACCTGGAATTTAAAGACAATAATTGGATTGTCGTGGGAGATCCGACAGAAGGGGGGTTAATTGCTGCTGGCAAAAAAGCCGATTTGAGCCAGCAAAGTTTAGAAAAGTCAATGCCGCGGCTAGATTCAATTCCTTTTGAATCGCAGTTTCAATACATGGCGACGCTGCACCGCACTCCCAGCGACAAAATTCTGTACGTTAAAGGTTCGGTAGAATCAATTCTGGGCCGCTGCGCCTCCAGCCTCGATACGGAAGGAAATTTGGTTCAAGTCGATCGCGAACAAATTCACCATCAAGTTGATGCAATGGCAGAACAAGGCTTGCGTGTCTTGGCTTTTGCCAAAAAGCCAGTACCAGAAAGCCAAAATTCCGTCAATCATGGGGATTTGGAATCAGGGCTGATTTTCTTGGGCCTTCAAGGTATGATCGACCCACCCAGGGCAGAAGCGATCGCAGCCGTCCAAGCTTGTCAAACCGCTGGCATTCAAGTCAAAATGATTACTGGCGACCACATCGCTACAGCCAAGGCGATCGCCCGTCGCATGGGATTCCGCAAAACCAAGCACCACAGAGAACTTGTAGCTTATACCGGCGCCGAACTCGCCGCCATGGATAAGCATCAACTCGCCGAAGCTGTAGAAGCCGGCTCAGTTTTTGCCCGCGTCGCCCCGGAACAAAAACTGCGCCTGGTAGAAGCTTTGCAGCACAAAGGTGAAATTGTGGCGATGACGGGAGATGGCGTTAACGACGCGCCCGCTCTCAAACAAGCCGATATCGGGATTGCGATGGGTAGCGGTACGGAGGTTTCTAAGGAAGCCGCTGATATGATTCTGACGGATGATAACTTTGCGTCGATCGAATCTGCTGTAGAAGAAGGGCGATCGGTTTACAAAAATCTGCTCAAAGCAATTAGCTTCATTCTCCCAGTCAACGGCGGAGAATCGATGACAATTTTGCTCAGCACGCTGCTGGGCCGGGAATTGCCGATTTTGTCCCTACAAATTCTCTGGCTGAATATGCTCAATTCGATTACGATGACTGTGCCCTTGGCTTTTGAGCCCAAGTCCACGGGAGTCATGAAACAACAACCGCGATCGGCAAACGAACCTTTACTGACTCCCAATCGGATCAAGCGAATTATCGCTATTTCTCTTTACAACTGGACTGTGATTTTCGGAATGTTTGAATGGGTGCGCCAAGCCGATTGGGGAACCATCGAACTCGCCCGCACCATGGCCATTCAAGCTTTAGTAATGGGGAGAATTTTTTACCTATTAAGCCTCAGCCAATTGTTACCTTCTTTGATGGCTAAATTTAGCGGTTCTCAGGAAAAAGTTAGTGGTGCCCCCGCCCTCGGTGTGGGAATTGTAGTAGCGATGGTTTTGCAGATTATCTTTGCCAATTCTCCGTTTATCAATAGCATATTTGAGACGGCTCCCATGAATTTGGATCAGTGGCTAATTTGTTTTGGTGTAGCTTTACCCATGATCGGTGTTGCTCTCTCCGTCAACCGCTTTGACCCGCCTAACTAATATAACTTGTAGGTACTGCAATGTTCTCACCAATCGGGTAAGGTAGATCCGTCGGCTCTGCCTCCACTAGACTCCACTCTTCGAGGCACAGCAAGAGTTACATGGGTTCCCAGGAAGAGTCTGGGAACCATTTAATACTATATTCAAATAACCTAATTAATTGGTTTAAGGCAGAAATTATGGGGTCTAATTTACAAGTAAAATTTCCTATTCACGAAACTTTTCAGTCTACTGTTCAAGGCGAGGGATACTGGACGGGGACTTTAGTTGATTTTATCAGATTGGCTGGTTGCCCTGTGAGGTGTCCTTGGTGCGATACTGGTTACTCCAATGGTGGCAAAGGTTTACCTGCTGTGTCGCAGTCGATCGCCCAATTGCTCGCTCAGTTGCAGTCAAAAAGAGTTGTGATCACTGGCGGTGAGCCTTTCATTCACCGGGATTTACCTGAGTTAATACAAGCTTTGTTAGCCGCCGATAAGCAAGTGAGTATTGAAACTTCCGGTGCTTACTGGCTAGATGTTTCACCCCAGGCTTGGATTACTCTTTCTCCTAAAGAACACGTCAGTCCTAAATATCCGGTACAAGAGCTTTTTTGGAGTAGAGCTAATGAAATTAAATTGGTGGTTAGCACTGGTAAAGAAGTGGAATTTTATCATAAACATTTGGCACTTAATGTAGATATTCCGGTTTTTTTACAACCGGAATGGAACTCGAAAGATGCAGCTATTCCGATTATCTTGGAATTGCTAAAACAAAATCCTAATTACAGGTTATCTTTGCAAACTCATAAATTTATTGGCGTGCCATAGTTCCCAGCATCTCCTATCAATTCCGGTTGTATCGGAATGATTTAACCGCGAAGGCGCTAAGGACGCGAAGGAAGACAAGAGAGAGTTTAATACAAGACGATGAAGAAAGGATTTGATATCACCTAGGAAGACCAAGGATAATTTTTAATTCGTACAGAATATGCAACTGGATTTGAAAAATCAAAGATTCCAGGTTTAGCCCCACGGGGCGACGGAAACTTATTTGACGATTCTTTGATATTCTTGAGTTTGGATGCCAGCTATTCCAAAGGCAGCGCTAAGATAGTTAAGCACTGTTTTGCACTACTCCCATGTCCCAACGCCCCGAAACCTCAAACAGCCAGCCAAGTGCATCCCTCAACGGGCATAATCTGACGAATCCTAACTCTCATAACCAAAATACGATTCGGGTTCGCGGTGCCAGACAGCACAACCTCAAGAATGTTGATTTGGAACTGCCGCGCGATCGCCTGATCGTGTTTACGGGTGTGTCCGGTTCTGGTAAGTCTTCCCTGGCTTTCGATACAATTTTTGCCGAGGGACAGCGCCGCTACGTGGAGTCTCTCAGCGCCTACGCGCGACAGTTTTTGGGACAGTTGGATAAGCCGGATGTGGACGCAATTGAGGGCTTGAGTCCGGCTATTTCGATCGACCAAAAGTCCACTTCCCACAACCCGCGATCGACTGTGGGCACTGTTACAGAAATTTATGATTACCTGAGATTACTCTACGGCAGAGCTGGCGAACCCCACTGTCCGATTTGCGATCGCTGCATTGCGCCACAGACAATTGATGAAATGTGCGATCGCGTCATGGCCCTTCCTGACGGTACTCGCTTTCACCTTCTCGCGCCCGTGGTACGCGGAAAAAAAGGCACTCACCGCAAATTATTATCCAGTTTAGCCGCCGAAGGATTTAGTCGGGTCAAAGTTAACGGCGAGATTTTAGAACTTTCGGAAAATATTGAATTAGATAAAAATCATACCCACAACATCGAAATAGTTATTGACAGGTTAATTAAAAAACCTGGTTTAGAAGAACGTCTAGTTGATTCTCTCTCGACTTGTCTGCGTCATTCGGAAGGAATTGCGATCGTAGAGGAGTTACCAACAGAGGAAAATTCGGAACCAAATCCACCCATCGTATTTTCCGAAAATTTTGCGTGCCCGGAACACGGCGCAGTAATGGAAGAACTGTCGCCCCGGTTATTTTCATTTAATTCGCCCTATGGTGCGTGTCCAAACTGTCACGGTTTGGGCAGTTTACGCACCTTTGCGCCAGAGTTGGTAGTCCCGGATGCGAAAGCGCCTATCTATTGTGCGATCGCCCCTTGGTCTGATAAAGATAATTCCTATTATCTCTCTTTACTTTGCAGTGTTGCTGATGCTTGCGGATTTAATATTGACACTCCTTGGTATCGTTTAAAGCCGGAACACCAGCGGGTAATTTTGTATGGCAACGAGGAAAAGAAAACCACAGACAACAAGAAACGCGACACCAGCAACACCGATTTCAGGAAAGATTTTAAGGGTGTAATAGCCATGTTGCAGCGCCAGTACGAAGATACTGGTTCTGATTTGATTAAGCAGAAGTTGGAACAGTATCGTGTTGATAAAAATTGCCAAGTTTGTCACGGCAAACGCTTGAAACCCGAAGCACTTTCAGTGCGGTTGGGACAATACGGCATCGTAGATTTAACCAGTATTTCGATTCGGGAATGCCGGCAACGAGTAGATAATTTAGGATTGAGCGATCGGCAATTTCAAATATCCGATTTAGCCCTCAGAGAAATCAAAGCCAGACTGCAATTTTTGCTTGATGTCGGGTTAGATTATTTGACTTTAGACCGCGCAGCCATGACCCTTTCTGGTGGGGAAGCCCAGCGAATTCGACTAGCTACTCAAATCGGTTCCGGTTTGACCGGAGTGCTTTATGTTTTGGATGAACCCAGCATTGGTTTGCACCAAAGAGACAATTTTCGACTGCTGCAAACTTTAACAAAGTTACGAGATTTAGGCAATACTTTGATTGTCGTAGAGCATGATGAAGAAACAATGCGATCGGCAGATCACATTGTGGATATCGGACCAGGTGCCGGCGTGCACGGTGGCAAAATCATATCTCAAGGAACTTTAGCAGACTTGCTAGCTGCTGAGGAATCCTTAACAGGTGCTTATCTGTCAGGAAAGCGAGTAATTGAAACCCCTGCCCAAAGGAGAAAAGGCAATGGCAAATCCCTCTCCATCACCAATGCGAGGCGCAATAATTTAAGAAATATTAATGTAGAAATTCCCCTCGGAAAACTTGTCTGTGTTACGGGAGTTTCAGGTTCGGGAAAATCTACATTAATCAATGAATTGCTGTATCCTTCCTTACAACACTACCTCACCAAAAAAGTTCCTTTACCACCCGATATGGACGCGCTCAAAACAAAAGGTGAACGCTCTATAGAAGATGTAGTTGATAAGGTAATAGTCATCGATCAATCTCCCATTGGTCGTACACCACGTTCCAATCCCGCCACTTACACGGGAGTCTTTGATGTGATTCGAGATTTGTTTTCCGAAAGCATTGAAGCTAAAACCAGAGGTTACAAAGCCGGACAGTTTTCGTTCAACGTCAAAGGAGGCAGGTGTGAAGCTTGCAGCGGTCAAGGTGTTAACGTTATTTCGATGAATTTTCTGCCCGATGTTTACGTGCAGTGTGAGGTTTGTAAAGGGGCGCGCTACAACCGGGAAACCCTGCAAGTGAAGTATAAAGGCAAGTCAATTTCTGATGTTTTGAACATGACTGTGGAGGAAGCTTTGGAAATGTTTAAAAACATTCCTAGGGCTGGTGCTAGACTGCAAACTTTGGCTGATGTTGGCTTGGGTTACATTCAGTTGGGACAGCCCGCACCCACCCTTTCTGGGGGCGAAGCACAGCGGGTGAAATTGGCAACGGAATTGTCCCGTCGCGCTACTGGGAAGACGCTTTATTTGATAGATGAACCGACGACGGGTTTGTCGTTCTATGACGTTCATCATTTGTTAAATGTGTTACAAAGATTAGTGGATAAGGGGAATTCTATTTTGGTAATTGAACACAATTTGGATGTGATTCGGTGCTGCGATTGGGCGATCGATTTGGGGCCGGAAGGGGGAGATAAGGGAGGTGAGATAATTGTGGCTGGCACACCGGAGGACGTGGCAGCAAATCCTCGTTCTTATACTGGGAAATATCTGCAAGTTGTTTTGCAGGAACATCCTTTGGGGGAGGCGGTATCTGTCACTTGATTCGGTGATTAAAAAAGAGGATTATTAACAGTAGTTAGCTAGACATTCCCAAAATTTGCCTACAGCCTATGGTTACTGTTTACTTTATCATCAGTTTGTAGGGAGGAGTTTAGTCAGTTTGCGATTAACAGGGGGAAAAATGATTCAACAATCAAATATAATTCGCATTTTAATTGCTGACGATTATGCAATTTGGCGGCAAGGTTTAACCGCTTTGTTGGAACAAGAACCCGATCTAACTGTTGTCGCCCACGCTAATAATGGACAGGAAGCATTAACAATGTTCCGCCAATATCAGCCCGACGTGACGCTAATGGATTTGGGAATGCCACAAATGGATGGTGTGGCGGCTATTACCGCCATTTGTGCGGAGTTTGACACTGCCCGTATTGTGGTGTTAACTACTTATGATGGTGATGAAGATATTTATCGCGGACTGCGGGCTGGCGCAAAAGGTTATTTGCTGAAAGATGCTGAACCTGATGAACTTTTTGCAGCAATTCGCACGGTTGTTAGTGGTAAAAAGTATATCCCGATCGCCGTTGGTGTCAAACTAGCTGAACGCATGGAAAATGCTCAATTGAGCGATCGGGAATTGGAGGTACTTCGCCTCATCGTAACGGGTAAATGTAACCATGACATTAGCACAATTTTACACATCAGCGAAAGTACAGTCAAATTTCATATCAACAATATTTTAGGCAAATTGGGAGTTGCCGATCGCACTCAGGCCGCGATTACAGCCTTAAAACGAGGTATTGTCAGCTTGTAGTTTTGCTTACCACCTAGCCAAAAGTTCAGGTTATTTACCGAACCAAAGGTCAGCATTAGCCGACCCTTTTTTATAGGTAAAAAACTCCACTTTAAGCTGGTTACTTTCGTCGCAGTATTCTCTAAACTTAATTGATATTCATCCAAACAATTCTGCCTTATTAAACAGTTAGATTGATTGTAGAAGGATCTCATGAGCGAATATTGCATCGGCATTTATCAAAAATATCAAACAAAAGCCCGTTTTTTGATGATACACAATTGGAATATGCACCACTTTTGGTGGATAGTAATTTCCATTGTAAATGTTCTGCTGTTATCCAGTATTTACATCACAGAAAATTGGAGTCTAGCCCCGATAGCCACTTTCAGTATTGGCAATCTTTTTCTGGCCGTATTAGTACGGAACGAACTAATCTTACACCTTATTTAATTGTATTTAGTATATTTTTACCTTGGATAACTGTACAGAAATATAATAATTTTAGGATATGTTGTCCTTCGCCAAACGTAGCTCTTTTGACATTTCCTGGCAAGGGAGATGTTGGAACATTTGCCCGAATCAGTACAGATTTGGTGGAATGGCATTCATTTTCCGTGGCAGGAACGAGTTTTGATCGAAAAACTGGGCGATCGCAAATCCAGCTAATTATTGGCGCCTCTGGTGACTGGACTAAAAACTTGATTGACAAAGTTCAGACAGGTGATATTCCCAAACATCTTTGGGTGCGAAGATTTAAACCGCCCGGTTTCATGTTTTCAATTAATGCTTATTCCAGAGTGGTGGTAGTTGCAACGGGAGCGGGAATAGCTCCTGTTTTACCTCATATTCTGGAAAACAAGCATAAACTTTACATACTCTGGATTGGCAATAATCATCAGTTAACTTACGGCAAGAAAATGTGGTCATTAATCTCCAATCATTCACGCTTAAAAATTTATGATACAGGCGAACTCGGTAGACCGAATGTAGGTGATTTAGCAATTCAAATCGCCCGTGAATTTCGAGCTCAAGCTGTATTTTGCGTATCTAATAGATCCGTCACTAAAACCGTTGTGAGTGCGTGTTTAGTCAAAGGAATTCCGGCTTACGGAGCGAGTTGGGATTCTTAGACATTCCTGGACGCATTATAACTCATAAATTTTCATGATTTTAAAGGGTGTGGTGTTTTAGGTTAATTAATTATGTTAATTTAGGAGAAAGGGATCGAGGTAATCTCGGGAATGGAGCTATACAAAACTTAATTTTACGTCAAATAATCAACTCAGGATGAAACAAATCAGGGATGAACTCTCAAACAAACACGCCTTTATTAGATGCTTTGCGCGATCGCACAAATCACCATCACTCCCCATTTTACGCCCCCGGACACAAAGGCGGTCAAGGAATCTCAGGGCGGTTAGTTGAGTTATTAGGCCCACAAGTATTTCGATCGGACCTCCCCGAATTACCAGAATTAGATAATCTCTTTAACCCAGAGGGCGTAATTGCAGAAGCTCAAAATTTAGCTGCTGAGGCATTTGGGGCCGAACATACTTGGTTTTTAGCAAACGGTTCGACTTGCGGAATCATCGCGGCAATTGTCGCAACTTGCGGCATGGGAGATAAAATCATCCTACCTCGAAACATCCATCAATCGGTAATTTCTGGTTTGATTGTATCCGGTGCAATTCCCATTTTTGTGAATCCAGAGTACAACTCGGATTGGGATATTGCTAACTGCATCACCCCAGAAGCTACCGCAGCAGCATTAACACAGCATCCCGATGCCAAAGCAGTCATGGTGCTTTATCCAACCTATCACGGCGTGTGTGGGGATTTGCGGGCGATCGCCAAAATTACCCATCAATACAACATACCATTATTAGTAGATGAAGCCCACGGCGCACACTTCAACTTTCATCCCAACTTGCCAGAACCAGCACTATCCGCAGGAGCCGATTTAACAGTACAATCAATCCACAAAACTCTCGGTGCAATGACACAAGCCTCAATGCTCCATGTCAAGGGTTCCAGGGTAGATATCCCCAAATTAAATCGAGCTTTACAGTTAGTACAATCCACCAGTCCCAGTTACATATTATTAGCATCTCTAGACTCCGCCCGTCAACAAATTGCCCTCCACGGCCAACAGTTGATGACCCAAACTTTACTACTAGCAGAAAAAGCGCGATCTGCCATCAGTAAAATTCCAGGTTTATCAGTTTTAGAAACATTAAATACACCCGGTTTTGTCGATTTAGACCGCACGCGACTGACAGTAAAAGTATCTGACTTGGGAATCACAGGATTTGCAGCAGATGAAATTTTGCACTCTCAACTCGGCGTTACCGCAGAATTGCCAATGCCACAACATCTCACATTTATTATCAGCTTGGGAAATACAGAATCAGATATTGATAGTTTAGTTAAAGCTTGTACTCTTTTAGCTGGAAGGAAGGAGAAGGAAGAAGAACCCCTCCCTCATGGTTCCCAAGGGGAGAATGGGGGAAGTAAGAAACAAGATTTTTCCCATCCCCCACTCTCCCCATCCCCCACTCTCCCACTCCCCGACTTTCCCCCTCCTCCACTCTCTCCCCGCGAGGCCTTCTTTTCCCCAACAGAAACAGTAGCAGCAGACAAAGCAGTCGATCGACTCAGTGCCGAACTCATCTGTCCTTATCCCCCAGGCATACCTGTGTTGATGCCCGGTGAAATCATTACCCAAAAAGCCCTGGAATACCTCAAACAAATCCACTCCGCAGGTGGTAAAATGACAGGTTGCAGCGATACCCACCTCCAAAGTCTCAACGTTGTGCGAAAGTAAATATTAAGGCTGGGCGAAATGGGGAGAATTTTTCAAGGTTCCTCATTTCCAACTGCGGTCTGGCTAGAATTTAAAATCTCAAATAGAACAACTATGCTTTGGCCCTACGTCACTCCTGGTATCCCAGACGATTTATTTGAACGTTTACCGGGTATTCCCATGAGTAAACGAGAAGTCCGACTGCTGTTAATTTCTCACCTACGACTACAAGCAGACTCAGTGGTTTGGGACATTGGTGCAGGTACTGGTACGATCGCCGTAGAAACAGGTTTATTATGTCCCAAAGGTCAAATTATTGCCATCGAAAGAGATGAAGAGGTAGCCAACTTGATTCGCAGAAATTGCGATCGCTTCGAGCTCAACAACGTTGAAGTCATAGAAGGTAGCGCCCCGGAATGCCTCAAAAATCTGTCCCACCCCCCCCACCGAGTTTGCATAGAAGGAGGCCGCCCCATTAAAGCCATTGTCCAAGAAGTCTGGGGGTACTTACAACCCCAGGGTCGAATTGTCGCCACCGCCAGCAATTTAGAGAATCTTTACGCCCTTTCCGAAAGCTTCGCCCAATTGCAAGTCCGCAACATTGAAGTAGTTCAGTCCGCCGTCAACCGCCTAGAGACTCGTGGGCTCAGTCAAACCTTTGCCGCTGTCAATCCCATATTTATTCTCAGTGGCGAAAAGCTAGATTAGTCAGTAGTCAGCAGTCATCAGTCATCAGGGTAAACAACCCTAGGCATAAATGCGACGGCTTTCTGTAGCCTTGATAGAACTCCAAGATTGCCCGGTAATACCTAACCTTCGAGAGGGTTTACAACTGATGGCGTGGGGCTTCCCGGCCTCTAGCTAAGGACTAAGGACTAAGGACTAAGGACTAAGGACTAATGACCAAGGACTAATGACCAAGGACTAATGACCAAGGACTAATGACTAATGACTAATGACTAATGACTAATGACCAAGGACTAATGACTAAGGACTAAGGACTAAGGACTAAGGACTAAGGACTAAGGACTAATGACTAAGGACCAAGGACTAATGACCAAGGACTAATGACCAAGGACTAATGACTAATGACTAATGACTAATGACTAATGACTAAGGACTAATGACTAAGGACTAATGACTCATGACTAAATGTAATTCTTAACCTTTTTTAAGTCCCGTTAACCTTCATACTAAGATTAAGGGCAAACATAGCTCGATTGACCGCCTGACTTGAGATATTTGGATGACTGATGGGGGAAGAACCCGTGCCCTACAAAAATCCAAAATCTAAAATCCAAAATCCAAAATCGAATCACCCGCCCCCGTCTGCAAGAGAAATTCATTTTATGCCTTGGTCTCGTATCCTCAGTGGAATAGTTGCGATCGTCCTTGCTTTGGGAATGATTATATTGGGCGGATGGTACTTCACCGTCGGCTTCGGGATCATCGTTTACCTGGGCCAACTAGAATATTTTCAACTAGCCAGGGCTAAGGGCATTGCACCTGCTGCCAAAACTACCTTAGTTGTCAGTCAAGTTCTGCTAATTACCGCCGCCCTTGCGCCACAACTGGTAGATGCTATGTTTCCCCTAGCTGGAACCTTCATCTGTTTTTACCTGCTGTTCCAGCCTAAGCTATCGACGATCGCCGATATTGCCGCTTCAATTTTAGGATTGTTCTACGGCGGTTATTTGCCCAGCTATTGGATACGGCTGCGAGTCGGACTTGACCCTGTTTATCAAGCAACAACTGGATTTGGTCAAAAAGTGGCCAGCAATTCACTAACTCAAATTTATCCCCAGTCTTGGATCAATATCAGCCATATTTCTTTGGGATTAACTTCCCTAATGCTGGCTTTCCTTTGCATCTGGGCCGCAGACATTGGCGCTTATTTTGTCGGCAAATTCTTCGGCCGCACTACCCTGTCCCACATCAGCCCGAAAAAGACGGTTGAAGGTGCCGTGTTTGGAGTTTGTGGCAGTATAGCAGTTGCCGCCACCGGGTCTTGGTATTTGAATTGGCCTGGCTGGCCCTATACTGGGGCTGCTTTTGGTCTGTTGATTGGTGTTGCCAGTTTGTTGGGAGATTTAACTGAGTCGATGATGAAACGAGATGCCGGTGTTAAGGATTCGGGGCAGTTGATCCCCGGTCACGGTGGCATTCTCGATCGCACTGACAGTTATGTTTTTACAGCACCGTTAGTTTACTATTTTGTGACTTTACTGTTGCCCGCGATCGACTTTTATCTGATTAATCAATGATTTGACCGAATTAGCGGCGGCCAAACCCGATCGCAAAGCACCTTCGATTTGACTTCCTCCGCACAAATCCCCCGCACAAACTAAGGGTAAAGTGCCCTCAGCAGTCAAACAAGAAACAGGCAAAGGATTTCGACAAAAAGCATAGCGCCAACGGTGAACCTGCAACCATTCAGGCTGTTTTAGCCAAGGCATCAAATATTCAGAAGTGCGATCGAGCAATTGTTGACCCACACTAGGCAAATCCTTCGCCTCAAAATAGCGATCGGCAAAACTTGCACTACTGTGAACCACAAACACAGGCTGAGGGGATTCCAGTCGCTTGCTACTATCAAAACCAATCCAAGCTAAATCAGAATTATCTCGAAAATCAACAGTTTTCCACCGGTAATTTAGATTACTCAAATCGGGTTGGCGTTCCGCAGAATAGCCAGCCATAACCGTAATGCAAGCGTCATAATTAACCGAGTGCAATTTGTCAAGAAAATCTGGCGAAAATCCCAGGTCTGCCTTTAAAAACAGTAAAGCTTGGGGTGCAGGAATTGCGACTACGATCGCCTTAGCAATCAATTCTTGAGGCTTGTTAAAATTATCATCAGTAACTTCCAGAGAAAGATGCCACCTTTGGTTATCTGTAGTAGAAATAGCTTCTACGCGACGCCCTGACCAAATTTCTAAACCCTCAGCCAGGTACTTACCGACAGCATTCATTCCAGCAGGTGCAACATAACAGTCCCTGGGAATCGAAAAAACCTCTCCCCCGACTCCATTTTCTCCCTCTCGGAATTCCCCAACAGTATCAGTCCACAGTTTCAGGATATCGCGATCGACCAAAACATCAATTAACCCCTGCACCGCATCCCCCTGGGATTCCAGATAGCGAGCCCCATGATCGGCCCTAGTACCGTTAACACGACGAGTAGCAACTCTGCCCCCCACACCGCGAGATTTTTCCACAACCACCACAGAATAACCAGCCAGACGCAACTGTTGAGCGCAACTCAGCCCCGCCATACCAGCACCAATCACCGCAACATCAAACATAATTAGTCAATACTCAATAGTCATTAGTCATGAGACATCTCCAAAAACTCTTGTGGGATAGGCATTGGGCCCACCCAAGACTAGCTTTTTAGCAGATGTCCACTTATCAGCTTAAAGGCTCTGGGGGAAGTTTCTGTCCCCTATTTCCACTTGCGGCCAAGTGTTGACAGTCCTAGCTAGGGCGGCTCCCCGCCATCGCCCCGCACCAAGTAGTAGAATTAAGGACAGCACGAATCCGTGATTAAGACCAGTTAAAAAAAATGCCACTGTAGGCAAATTTCCCAACCCCATCGTTGTCAAACAACAGCAATCCCAAATCTCAAATCTAAAATCCCATAAGGGAGGGCAAAAATCTTGGACGAACTCAGAGCAGCGCTAGAATTGGCTACAGAAGAAGAATTGCAACAACTGACAGAACTCCTGTTCAGCCGCAGGTTTAACCCTTTAGATTACGTGCAAACCCCAGCACCGATCGATGTCCAAAGTCGCGATCGCGAAGCTTGGCTAGATGCCGTAGAACAACGGTTTCGCTACCTCTCAGCCGACGGATTGACGGTACTCAGAGGGCGGACTGAACAAGTAACTTACAGACAAGCCCTAATTCAAGTTTGTCGCTATCTCAAAATTCCCTATCCCAAACAGTTGTCAACCACCGACTTAGAAGCAGAAGTATTTTTGCACTTAATGGGCCGCGCCTGGAAGCAGTTACCTTCCCAAGAAAAACAAGCCTTGACTGTACGAGTACAGCGAGCAATTGTCGAGTCTAAACTCTCGGAACCTCTGCCAATTTCTGCGGAAAAAGACCCCTTGGGTTTACTGTTCAAAGGTGGTAGCGCTTTAGCTGTTAGTTCCATCGTCAAACCAGTTTTACTCAAACTCATGGCCCATCAATTTGCACTGCACTTTGCCACCTATGAAATGGCAAAACAAGCAGCGATCGCCGGGGGAACAGCCGCAGCCACCCAGTTTCAAAATTATGTCGCCATTCAGACGGCCAGACGCTCTATGGCGACAAGTGCTGCTCGTTACGGTGTGACGCGGAGTGTGTTTTCATTTCTCGGTCCGGTATTGTGGACGTGGTTTTTAGCTGATTTAGGCTGGCGCTCGATTTCAACTAATTATAGTCGGATTATTCCTACCATTTTTGCCTTGGCTCAAATTCGGTTAACGCGATCGGAATGCACCTGGGAATTAGCCTAAAGATTTGAGATTGTAGATTTTAGATTAGGAGTGTCGGTGAATAGTAAAAAACGGTTAAAATTAGGTGTAAAACTGACAGTAGAAAATCTCAAATCTCGACTTCAAAAACATCCCGATCGCAGTTTGCAAACCCCTTGGAATTTCGCTCAATTGGGAGTGCTGATTTTTCCTGTAATTCCGATTTTGGGAGCTTTAGGAATCTTCCTGGGATTAATCGGCACTTGTTCCCAACAAAAATTTAGCCAAATTAGCAGTCACCCGGTGAATCGAGGCTTCGCAATTCTCAGCGTGTTGCTAGTCATCACGGCGGTTTTTGCTAACAACCACATCGAGGCTGTTTTAGGATTGGGTAATTTCTTGCCGTTTTTTATACTTTTTGTGGCATTCAGTCGTTTAATTCAAACTCCCACTCAATTGCGGCAATTGTCTTGGATAATCGTAATTAGTTCAATTCCCGTCATAATTTTGGGTTTGGGACAGCAATTTTTTGGGTGGAGTGGCATTGTTCAATTACAGCCCGTTTTTGGCTGGGTACTCGAACCCAAAGGCAATCCTCCTGGTAGGATGGCTTCTGTATTTATGTATGCCAATATTTTAGCTTGTTATCTAACTATTGTTTTTATTTTAGCTTTGGGATTGTGTATTGAAGGAATAAGGCCCAACGACTGCGTTTATCCTGAGCCCTTCGACTACGCTCAGGATAAACTACGCCGAAGGGCTCAGGAACCGCTTCAGGAAGAAGGAAGAAGGATAAGGGAAACAAGTAATGAACTGCCAATTCCCAATTCCCAATTCCCCATTCCCCATTCCCCATTCCCCATTCCCAATTCCCAATTCCCAATTCCCAATTCCCCCCTTGGGGGGGGCGAGGGGGGGGTTCCCCAATTCCCAATTCCCAATTCCCCATTCCTGTTTTTAACTTTTGCCGTCCTAGGAAATGCTGTTTGCTTAATTTTTACTAATTCTCGTAATGCTTGGGGATTGGCCGTTTTGGCTGCTGTGGCTTTTGCTATTTATGCAGGTTGGAAAAAAATATTAGCTGCGGTTTTTAGTGGTGTTGGTGCAGTTTTTTTGTCCGCTTTTGGCCCCCAACCTTTGCGGCAATATTTACGAACTATTATTCCGGCTTTCTTCTGGGCGAGACTCACGGATGAGATGTTTCCCAATCGGCCGACAGCGACTTTAAGAACTACTCAATGGCAATTTGCTTGGTCGATGACTCAGCAGCGTCCTTGGACTGGTTGGGGGTTGCGAAATTTTACGGCTCTTTATGAAGCTCAAATGCACGAATGGCTTGGTCATCCTCACAGTTTGATACTGATGCTGACTGCGGAAACGGGAATACCAGTAACGCTGTTTTTTTTGGGTTTAGTTGGATGGATTTTGGCTAGGGGTGTTTTGCTGTTGCTAAATTGGCGATCGCATTTTCCTGTGGATATTCCACCGCCACCAATAACCACACAGCAAACTGAGGCAAATTTTCCCGATACTGCTATCATAAATTCGGTAATTTGTCAAGAATATAATTCAGGCGATCGGCTAATTTTCTTCAGTTATTTATTAGCTTTCGCAGCCTGTACCCTATTTAACACCGTAGATGTCACCGTGTTTGATTTTCGAGTGAATACTATAAGCTGGCTACTGTTGGCGGCAATTGGCGGAATAGGGAATAGGGCATGGGGAATAGGGCATGGGGAATAGGGCATTGGGCATTGGTTAGTTGTTATACCAATTTTAAAAAAGAATGCAACAGTAGTCTTGTCCCTCCCCTTGATAAGGGGGGGTCAAAGATTGTTGCACGATAGTCTTGTCCCTCCCCTTGATAAGGGGGGGTTAGGGGGGGTCAAAGATTGTTGCACGATTTTAGAGAAATGGTATTAGTTGTTAGTTGTTAGTTGTTATTTGTTGATTCTAATAACCAATAACCAATAACCAATAACCAATAACCAATGACCAATAACCAATTATTCCACTGTCACGGACTTCGCCAAATTCCGAGGCTGATCCACATCCAAACCCCGTCGCGCCGCAATATGATAAGCCAACAGTTGTAGGGGAATTACGGTAACAATTGGTGACAATAATTCATCTACCAAAGGTACGGGCAAAACATGATCGAAAATATCCGCTTCCGCCGCACCTTGCTTGGGGGTAACGCCAATTAAACGGGCATCTCTAGCTTTCGCTTCCTGAGCGTTGGAAAGTACCTTTTCGTAGACGCTTCCCGGCATGGCGATCGCGACTACAGGCACTTTGGCATCCAAAAGAGCGATCGGGCCATGTTTCATCTCTCCAGCAGGATATCCTTCGGCATGAATGTAACTAATTTCCTTCAGTTTCAAAGCCCCTTCCAAAGCAATGGGAAAGTTAATTCCCCGTCCCAAAAAGATAAAATCTTGGGTTTCAGTAAACTGGTGGGACAATTCCTCCACATACTGTTCCTGAATCTCCAAAAACTTTTCAATTATAGCAGGCAACTGGCGCAAACCAAGCAGGATTTCTGCCAATCTTTCGTTACTTATAGTCTGTCGTTGATGTGCCAAATCCAAGGCTAAGAAATAGAAAGCCATCAACTGAGTGACAAAAGTTTTGGTAGCTGCCACCCCAACTTCGATACCAGCATGGGTGTTAATAATGTGTGGTACCATGTGGGCGATCGAGCTTTCTGTCCTGTTAGTAATCGCTAACATTCTCGCCCGAAATTTATCAGTCAAACCCGCTCGACGCTGTTGTTCCATTCCCAAAGCAGCCAGTGTATCTGCCGTTTCTCCCGACTGTGTTACCCCAATAATTAAAGTATTGGCTGTCAGCGGTGCCGGTGCATAACGATATTCGGAAGCGTACTGCACCGAAGTAGGAATATTCGCTAACTGTTCCAACAAATATTTGCCAATTAGGGAGGCGTGCCAGCTCGTTCCGCAGGCTAAAATCGAAATTTGTTCGACATCAGCACAAAGCTCCTTTGGCAAGTTGAGATTAATCGGAGAGTCTTGACTTTCAGGGTTCCAGTTGTTGTCTAAATAAGTCTCTAAACAAGCTCTGACTACGGCGGGCTGTTCGTAAATTTCCTTGTGCATGAAGTGTTTGAAGCCCTGTTTCTCCACTGCAACCGGACTCCAGCCGAGGAGGCGCGGGCTTTTTTTCAGCTTTTGCCCTGCAAAACTGTAAACTTCAACTCCCATGGGAGTTAGTCTGGCTGCTTCTCCATTTTCCAGAGACAAAACAGCGCGGGTATGAGACACTAAGGCGGGGGTGTCAGAAGCGCAGAAAAATTCGCCAGCACCAAAGCCAATTACCAAAGGAGCTTGCTGTCTGGCGACAATTAATTCGTCGGGAAAGTCTGCACATATCGCCGCGATTGCAAAGGCTCCTTCTAATCTATTTACAGCCTTTAAAACGACTTCTAAAAATGAAATCTCGGCATCTGCTTCTGACTTATTCCTTGTGAATTCAGCCAATAATTCAGAAATTAAATGAGGAATAACTTCTGTATCCGTATCGGAAACAAATTTATGTCCCTTCGCTTTTAATTCTTCCCGCAATTCGCGATAATTTTCGACAATTCCATTTTGAACTACTGCAACCCTCCCGCTATTATCCATGTGAGGGTGAGCGTTATATTCTTCTGGCTTACCGTGAGTTGCCCAGCGAGTGTGTCCTATACCAATGGAAGCTGGAGATTCTATCTCTGCTAGTTTTTCCCGCAGGTTGTGCAATTTACCCTTGGCCCGGAGGCAAGTAATTTTCCCTTCCCAGATGGTAGCGAGGCCCGCTGAATCGTAACCCCGATATTCCAGTTTCTCTAATCCTGCTAGCAAAATCTCGCTTGCTGCTTGGGTGCCGATATAGCCAACGATTCCGCACATTTGAGGTACTCCTGCTTAGCGATCGTAAATCAAAACCAATTTTTATCAAGATAGCACGGGAAGCGGAAAACCCCGTCCTTTTAAGACTAAGATGGAAGGGATTCGCCAGATTCGATTAATCAAATCACTAGATTAATTATTAATCACTGTGCATCGAACGGTATTAATATTAGGGTTTTTTATTGTAATATAAAATAAAAAATATTATTAATGAGATACAAAGGAGTGTCCATGGCGAATGGCGAATGGCGAATTGTTAGTGGTTACTTATTAGTGACTTTTCTCATAGCCAATACCCAATTACCAATTACCAATTCCCAATTCCCAATTCCCAATTACCAATTACCAATTACCAATGATCGATTGTACCTCATAGGAGAGCTCGAAAGGCTATATCGCTGCATTTTCACATCGCTCTGCTTGCTGTTGCCATAGCTTCTAACTGGGGCAGAATGTAGATGCCACAGCAAAAGAGAGGGAGCAATGTCATCGCCCCCTCTCCGGTGTTTGTAGTTCGATCGCGTGTCGATCGAATTTTAGTAAGCTAGACCCATACTGCGAGTTGTTTCTGCTCCCAGGTAAACCCGGATGCTGAGAAAATCGGTAGGGCAAGCTGTTTCGCAACGCTTGCAGCCTACACAGTCTTCTGTGCGGGGAGATGAGGCAATCTGAGCTGCTTTGCAGCCATCCCAGGGCACCATCTCCAAAACGTCAGTCGGACAAGCGCGGACGCATTGAGTGCAGCCGATGCAGGTATCGTAGATTTTGACTGAATGAGACATTGAATAAAGGCTCCCAACGAGTCACTAAAAATTTGCGGACTCTGCGAGTTAAAAGATTTGACGGCTTGATGCCACCGCTATAACCTGCACAGAGAATTAAAAGTAAGTCTACCGCAGTGCCTGGAAGCACTTAGCCAAAAAGCGACAAAACTTCACAGTTATTTGATGTTCAGTGTTAGAAAGGACTAAAGTCCTTACTACAAACCTGAGCAAATTCATAGACTAAAAGCCTAATTTTTCCAACACGGGCTTTGTGGAAACAATATGTCTGTCTAGTCCTAGTTTTTTTGGCTCAACACCCAAAGCCAAAGCCACCAATTGCGGTAAATGCAGCACCGGCAAACCCAACTTGCGCCCAATTACTTTTTCCACTTCCGGCTGTCGCGAATCCAAATTTAAGTGACAAAGCGGACAAGGTGTTACCATACAATCAGCACCGTTGTCAAGAGCATCTACAATATGTTTGCCAGCCATCTGAAAAGATTGGTTAGTGGCATAACTTGCTAGGGGCCAGCCGCAGCACTGAGTCCGTCCTCGATAGTAAACCGGAGTTGCGCCGATCGCCCGAAACACATTTTCCATCGATTCCGGTTGGTGCGGGTCATCGTAAACCAGTTTATCCTGAGCTCGCAGCAAATAACAGCCGTAAAAAGCCGCGCACTTCAAACCCGCAAGCTTGTGAGTGACGCGGTTCTGCACTTCCTCCAAACCGTAATCGGCAACGATCGCCCACAGCAGATGTTTCACCTCGGTACTGCCTTGATATGGCGAACAGCCTTGTTTTTGCAGTAAACCATTGACTTGTTCTAGGTAGTTGGGATCGGTTTTTTGGCAATCCTTGAGGCGATCGTCCACATGACCGATTACCCCTTGACAAGTGCTGCAATGCGTGAGTAAAGGCAGATTCAGTTGCTCAGCTAAAGCAATATTGCGGGCATTGACCGTATCTTCCAATAATTGCGAATCTTCCTTGAAAGTGCCAGAACCGCAGCAAGAAGCTTTTTTGAGTTCCACCAATTCAATGCCCAAGGCTTGAGTCAGGGCTTGGGTAGACTGGTAAAGTTCGCGGGCGGCACCTTGGGCGACGCAACCGGGAAAGTAAGCATATTTGAGATTTGGGGAGGGCATAATTGTTTCTGCTGGGTACAACAAGGCAAGGGACAACAAAGGAGGGCGATCCTCTTCGAGGGCTGCGCTAACGAAGTTGGGATGCTTCCTGCTTAGTTGGTGTTCTCCATATCCTTACCTAGTTTTAGACAATTATTAAGGTTGAGTAACCCGATCGACTACTGGAGTCGTTGGCAATCTGAGTTTCTGCAAGTTAAAGTTGGATCTAGATCCGCAGTCTTAAAATAGCGATCGCACCCCCGCCACAGTCCTGAATTTGCTACCAATGCCCACGGCTCACTCCCCACACACAGTGTCAGTGAGAAAAGTGGCAAGCCTTTTTCCTGAAGATCCCCCTTTCGGATAAGATCAGATACGCAGCAACCAATGAGGAAATGATGGTATGAGTCAAGAGGACATTTTTGCTAGAGTCAAGAAAATCGTGGCAGATCAACTGGAAGTCGATCCTGCTGAAGTCAAGCCAGAAGCCAGCTTTGCTAACGATTTAGGAGCAGACTCCTTAGACACAGTAGAGTTGGTAATGGCTTTGGAAGAAGAGTTTGATATTGAAATTCCAGACGAGGCAGCCGAAGGAATTACCACGGTTCAAGCCTCTGTAGACTTCATCAGCAGCAAACTTGCCGCTCCAAAAGCATAAAATACCTGCCTTTTCCCCTAAGAGGAGACAAGTTAGACAACTGAAAACTCCTCTTTTGTTCTGCGTTCTGGGTGTTTAATTTTTTTGAAACTGAAATCATGACAAATTTAGAGCGTAAGCGCGTTGTTATTACGGGTCTCGGCGCGATTACACCGATCGGTAATACTTTGTCCGAGTATTGGGACGGGTTGCTTGCCGGGAAGAATGGTATAGGCCCGATCACCTTATTCGACTCGTCGCGGCACGACTGTCGCTTTGCCGCAGAGGTGAAGGGTTACGATCCTCACGACTATTTAGAGCGCAAGGAAGCAAAGCGGATGGATCGCTTTGCTCAGTTTGGAGTTTCAGCTAGCAAACAGGCTCTGGCTGATGCGAAGTTTGAGATTAATGACCTGAACGCAGAACAGGTGGGTGTCATTCTTGGCACTGGCATTGGCGGGCTGAAGGTTTTAGAAGACCAGCAAGAGATTTATCTGAATCGCGGCCCCGATCGATGCAGCCCGTTTATGATTCCGATGATGATTGCGAATATGGCTGCTGGCCTGACCGCAATTCAAACGGGTGCTAAAGGTCCAAACTCTTGCACTGTTACCGCTTGCGCTGCGGGGTCAAATGCGGTGGGCGATGCGTTTCGCCTCGTGCAGGGGGGTTACGCCCAAGCCATGATTTGTGGCGGTACGGAAGCTGCGGTGACACCTTTGTGTGTGGCGGGTTTTGCTGCGGCGAGGGCGCTTTCGACTCGCAATGATGACCCAACTCATGCTTGCCGTCCTTTCGATCGCGATCGGGATGGTTTTGTTGTCGGCGAAGGTTCTGGCATTCTAATTCTCGAAGAAATGGAATATGCGATCGCCCGTGGAGCCAGAATTTACGCAGAAATCGTCGGCTACGGCTTAACTTGCGATGCCTACCACATGACTTCCCCAGTACCGGGGGGCGAAGGTGCATCGCGAGCCATGGCTTTAGCGCTCAAGGATGGGGGTTTGACACCAGATATGGTGAGCTATATCAATGCTCACGGTACTAGCACTCTTCCCAACGATTCTACCGAAACCAAGGCAATCAAAAAGACCTTGGGAGACCATGCTTACAAAATAGCAATCAGTTCTACCAAGTCAATGACCGGTCATCTTTTGGGTGGTTCTGGGGGAATTGAGGCGGTAGCTGCGGTAATGTCGATCGCCAATGACAAAATCCCGCCGACAATTAATCTGGAAAATCCCGATCCTGAGTGCGATTTGGACTATGTTCCGCATACAAGTCGCGATCTAAAAGTTGATGTGGCGCTGTCGAATTCCTTTGGATTTGGCGGCCACAACGTGACGCTGGCCTTCAAGAAGTTTGTGCAGTAACGGGCAATTTGAAAGTCGAGAGTTAAAAGGTGAAAAATTAATTTTTCAGCTTTGTAGGGTAGGCATCTTGCCTGCCCTAACTTTCTGAAGTATAACCGGAGCGATCGTATGAATCAACCACTTCTTCGATTTTTGACAACCAAGAATTATAAAAATCTACACTTATATCCATCTGTAAATTTAAACAACCTTAATATATTTATCGGCTCAAACGGTTCAGGCAAAAGCAATTTCATCAGTTGTTTAAAATTTTTAAAAGATTGTCTAATAGCTATTCCCGACGAAAATCGGGGGGTGAGTAGTTTTGAGGATGCTGTTTCTAAAATTGGCGGCGATCGCCTCTTAGATGTCAATGTTGAAAGTCCAGCAAAAGTCAGTATTGCTTACTGTTTTTCGCAAATTAACCAAACTGGTAATCTTCAAAAAGACAGCGCGATTCTTGATTTCAAACTTTATATCGATCGACAAAAAGTAAGGGCGAGCCTCTCTGAAGAATATCTGTATGGCGGAGAAGATTTGCAGGAAACTTCTTCCAGCAAGCAACCTTTCTATTACTATGAATTACATGAAAGAGAATTAGGGCAAGGCTTTTTATATGTTAACAATTCTCCCGGTCAAGAGTCAACTCAGGTTCAACTTTTAGATAACATTCCTACAAATTCTTTGGGTTTGTTGACAATTCCCATACTCCTTGAAAATAGTCAATTTCCCCCAGAAGATACACGACCTGTTTACAAAATTAGAAGAAAATTAATTGAATTAATTTCAAAATGGCAATTTTATAATGCCAATAACATGAATTTGAATTTAATTAGAACCGCAGAGCCTAAAATAGGTGGAAGTGATATTTACCTATCTGCATCTGGAGATAATCTGCCCTTAGTTTTGGAGAATTTAAGCCAAAATATCGACTTTGAAGATAGCCTGAACGAGGCGATGAAATCGATCTTACCAAAAACTCGTCCCATTAGACCTGTACGTTCTGGTCGCCTATCTCTCACTGTACAATGGTATTTTGAAGATATCAAAGAAGCATTTTACCTTAATGAAATGTCAGATGGAACTGTGAGGATGCTTTGTTGGGCAACTATTTTACCAAAGAAATGGGTCTAAAGCCCCGTCCTTATAGGACGGCTTTAATTGTCCTTATTCTATCAGTCAGTCATGGTATAATAGAGCAAGTAAACAGCCAGTAAAAATGAAAGCAAGATACCAAT
>JAHRFD010000029.1 GCA_020882975.1 Microcoleus sp. EPA2
ACGGTGGGGCACACCGAAATCAACGCTTGGGGACAGACCGATCTCTACTCTTTGATGGCAGCATCAACGAGCAAATCGACTGATTGATCCAAGAATCCCCGCGCCTTCAAGGCCGGGGAGTGTCAATCAGGTTATGTTTTCCTCGTCAATGTTAGCGAGGCTTGTCGTGCCGGAGACACTTCCTTAGCTAAATAAAGATGTTTAATCTCCGGCGACAGAGCTACAGGCTGGAAAGCACCCGTAGGTGTCGTGACCCTGCTAACGTAGCCTAGTTAAAGGCTTAGACTGGCTACCTTGTCCACTTTTGTCCAGTGATTAGCGGATAGCACTTGGTTCAACCTGTTGTTTCGATGCAGCTAACTTATCCAAAATCTCCACAACCTCTCTTTCAAAAGTCACCTGAGCGCGATTAGTCCGGCCACCAACATAAAGTTTTCCCTCTGTTTCCAAAGCCCAAATCTGGGAGTGAGACAGATAGCTCATCAGAACGCTCAACATCAGCAACCCAAAGCCAGTATAAACAATCGGAATTCCCGGATCGGCTTTAATTTGTAATCCCGTGCTACCAACAACTTCATCAATTGTCAGCATCACTCCATTAACTTCTATAGCACTACCAGCGCGAACAGTAGTTAACAACTTGCCATCCATACCATAAACTAACATAGTTCCTTGCAAGTCTTTAGCTAAGAGAGAAACACCAGCACTCAAATCAGGTTTAGTAGGAATCCAAGCACCCCAAATCCGGCCTTTACCTTGAGTATCTAACTGAGCCATTGGTAGTTGCAAAACCGGGCTTTTGTTGAGGCGAACCCGCACAGCAGCGATCGACCAATCTGCTTGATAAAAAGTCACTCCTCGGTATCTCAGAGGCTTGTTAACATGAATAGTTTGGCGATCGACCTCTTGACCTGCTTTGTCCAAAACTGATAAATCAGAATAAAACTGGTCGATCGCACCACTAGGAGTATAATCGATCCAGAACCGATTGACACGCATCGACCAATCCTTCGGTATTTGCGGCCCCGCCCAAGGTCCCGTATCCGTGATATTCTGCACCTGAAAATTTTCACCACTCGGAACCATTTCTTGAGCCATAAAACCAGTCATCGTACCCCAAATCGCCCCAGCTAAAATAATCAGCATACTGGCGTGAACAATAATCGGGCCGATTTTACCAATTATGCCCTTACGAGCATAAACTTTATCTCCTTCGCGAAACACCAGATATTTTTTTTGCTGCAAAAGTTCTTCTAAACCAGTTAAAGAACCAGTTCCCAACTCCGCACTCAGGGCTAACTTTTCAAACTGCTTAGGTTCTTCATAAAATTTCCAGCGACGGGCGGCTTTTAGCGCCGGAAACTGTCGAGTAAAAGTACAAGCCGTCAAGCTGCTTCCGAACAAAATCAGGATTGACAAAAACCACCAAGTGCGGTATACATGATCTAATCCTGCAATTAATAAAACTTTCCAAGTGAGGAATCCAAAAAGAGCCGGATGTTCTGGATAATTCGACTGATAAAAAGCCACAGATTGACCTTGCTCGACCACCGTACCAGAAATACTAAAAAAGGCGATCGCCAACAACAAAATAATTGCCAACCGCAAATCAGCCAGTACGGGTAAAACTTCTCGCTTAAAAAACCTTTGAGGAGCAGTCGCCCAGTCCGATAACTTAGATAGAAATAATTCTTTAGATGTCATTGGTAATAGGTAATAGGTAATTGGTAGCTGACGTACATCACTTAATAGAGAACCGCGATATTATTTTCCTCAGACAACTCTATCAACTTAGATTCCCTAATCTTTCCTTTCTTCCTTCGTGTTCTTCGCGTCTTCGCGGTTCGTAAAAAAACTTCACCCATGCAGCCGTGATTACTATATGTTGAAACCTCGGTCAAATCCTGACTACAAAACTCAAGCAGGAAGTAAGCGAGAAAGCAGAGAAAAAACGCCAAATCCTACCAATAAAATACCACTAACAGGCGTAATCCAACTAGACCAACGGCGCAATTCCAACAACTTTTTAATACTCGCAGTAAAAGTTCCTGCTATAATCAAAGGAGCCACATAGCCCGCAGCATAAAATAGTAATAAAACACCACCTAAAAATGTATCTCCAGTCTTGGAAACCCAGGCTAAGAGGGTAGCCAAAACAGGAGTGCTGCAAGGAGAAGCCACCAAACCAAAAGTTAAGCCCAATAAGTACGATCGCACTCCAGCGGGCAAATTCTTCGGCACCAAAGCCACAGCGTCAAAAGAGGGCATTTGCAAAGGTAAAGCTTCCAGTAAATTCAGCCCCATTAAAATAGCAATAATGCTCACCACGATCGGCAAACCTATGCCTATTTTGCCATAAACCTGGCCAGCAAAGGAAGCTAAAATACCCAAACCAGCAAGAGTTGTCGCCAATCCTAGGGAAAACCAAGCCGACTGAGTAGCAGCTTGGAGACGACTTTTAGCTTCGTAGCCGCCGATATAGCCGATAGTAATCGGCAACATGGAAAGCATACAGGGAGTTAAGCTAGTTAGCAACCCAGCCAAAAAGATGACTCCGACGCTAACGAAACTGAGGTGTGTAAGTTGAGAGTTGACTAAAGTATTAGCAAATTGTGCTAGTTCGTAAATTTTGTTTTGCAGGGTTTCCATTACGAGTGTTTGGTGCTGTTCTGACTCTATTTAAAATTGTAACAGATAGGGTGTACTTCGGTTAAAAAATATAAATTTTAGTTAAATTGATTGACTAGCTAACAGAAAAAAAGTAGACTACACCCCAAAAAAGTGGCACTGGTAGCTTGGTTATTATCGACATTAATCAAAGGAGCTAGACTTGAAATTAATCGCCACTTCGTCATTTATAGAACCGTCAGGCATCACCGCCCCCGACAGTAAGACACCTTCGAGATTAGCTCTCGTTAAAACCGCACCTTCTAAATTAGCATTACTGAGGTTTGTTAGTTGTTTATAACCTCTGAAAAAGAAGCTTTGCAAGTCCGCACCCGTTAAATTACTATCAGCCAAATTGGCATATTGTAAATCAGCGCCATGTAACGTAGCATCAGTTAAATTAGCTTTGGTGAGATTTGTCCCCCAGAGTCGAGAATCTAAAACATTAGCCTTTTTCAAATTAGCCATACTCAAATTTGCTAAAGTCAAATTTGCATCCCACAATCGACTATGATTGAAATTAGCTGCGGTCAAGTTAGCTTTACTGAGGTCTGTGCCAAAAATATCACAATCTGTTAAGTTGGCACCACTGAGATCGGCATCAGAAAGGTCGGCATTTTTCAAGTTAGCGCCGGACAAATTTGCTCCGCTTAAATTAGCACCGCTGAGGTTAGCGTCTTGGAGATTAGCACCGCTTAAATCAGCACCGCTTAAATCGCACTGCTTCCACAAAAAGCTGACGCACCAATTATCTTTTTTTATTTGACTAATATCCTGAGCATTAGCTGCCATCGCTGGAGGAGTTAAACAAAGAGTGAATAGGGCGATCGCTCCTATTGTCACCACGATTTTTTTTAACTTCAGAACTATTTTCATTGACACTAAGTTGAGCAAGAGATTCTTAATGAATAACTAAATCATAGCAAATTATCGGCCACTTTCATCAGAAATTTTACTGAAAAGTAATTCTGCTGTTATGTGCCCGACTTCTGTAAGCACTAGGATATCTGGGTATTCTGTTGGTTGAGGTGTGTAGATAGATTTCAGTACCCGATCGGACCAATTACCTGCAAAGGCTAGACTAGATAGTTTCTGGGGGAAATTACCCTGAGTTGTGATCTGCCTCACTCACTAAGGCCAAATCTCCTCACACAAGTCAATACCCAACCATCACCGCATCTCATCAATATAATCACTATCCTGACAGTATTAACATCACTGCTTAAAGCTAAAAAATGGTAGAAAATAAAAGAGTACAGTTAAATCCTCGCTTTCCTATGCCCACTATCGCCATCCTTCCCAGCAGATTAATTGTCACAAGTATTGTAAATTCGATGGATTTTTTAGGATTAACTAATCTGGCGGACAAATTATTGTCTGACTGTACTTCTGATTCGCGAAAGTCAGAAATCTTAAATGCTAAGACTAAAAAATTTTACCTTCATGGTTTGAAAAATTTAGAAGACGGCGACTTGCACGGTGCGGTAAAAAATTTTAGCTGCGCTATTGAAATAAATCCTGACTTCGCTCCCGCTTATAATGACCGAGGCATAACCCGTTACAAATTAGGTTATAAACTATTAGCTTTAGAAGATTTAACCACAGCCATTGATATTAATCCCGAACGAGATAAGTATTACAACAATCGGGGATTTATCCTAAGTCGCTTAGAAGATTATCCGGCAGCTATCGCCGATTATAGTTTAGCTGTGCTACTTAATCCCTATGCAAGCAAAAGTTACTTCCGACGTGGCACTATCTACTTAAAAATAGATGATTATGTCGCGGCAATGGCAGATTTTGATTCAGCAATTCGCATCACACCTGATTTTGGTAAAGCTTATTTTAACCGAGGAATAGCTAAATATAATTTGAAAGATATTCCCGGAGGATTTGAGGATTTTCAGAAATCAGCAGAGCTGTTTAAGGCTCAGGATAAAATAGAAGATTATCACGAAGCTGTTGCTAAAATCACAGAATTATGGTACTAGATTTACCTACATCCCCGACTTCTTAAAAAAAGCCGGGGTTCTCAGAGCGATCGCCAACTTAGCCAATTCTAAAAGCTGCATCACCGACTGGCAAGTCATTGGGACGAGAAATAGTAGCAAAGTTAATAGCAAACGCCGCGTTTTGAACTGCGGTAGGGGTGGCATTTTGAACTGTTGCCAAAGTTGCCCCTCCCAATTGAATCAGAGTGTTGCTTCCAGAGGCAGTAAATGCAACGCTGGATAAACTGCTGGTAATCCCAATGCGATCTTCTCCTGGTACAAAATCAAGAATTAGATCGCTCGTATTATCCACAGGTATATTGTTACCAGTAATTAGAACAAAACTATCAGCACCTGCACCACCAGTCAGGGTATCAGCATCAGCATCTCCAATTAAAATATCGTTGCCATCACCACCAATTAAAACATCGTTACCTTTCCCACCTCGCAAAAAGTCGTTACCAGCATCTCCATTGAGATTATCGTCACCCAGATTTCCCATCAAAATATCGTTACCAACACCACCGCTAATTGAGTCATTACCTTTGCCACCTCGCAAAAAGTCGTCCCCAACTTCACCAGTGATGGTATCATTGCCTTGGCTACCATTAATTGCATCATTGGTTGGTGAACCTACAAGGCGATCGCTGGCATTACCTCCTACTACACCGCTAGGATTTTGCTGAAAATCTTGGGAAGTGACTTGATAGTTATTGGGGGTGTTAGCCAATTTGAGCGATCGCAAAGGCAGATTGACCAGATTAGTAGTATTAACGAAATTGTTCAGTAAAGTAACATCGCTAATGATACTAGAAACCCGACTGGGGACGATTCCTTGAACAACTTTGGCGCTGGAAATGCGATCGCCCTGCTGCACCGCATTTACCGTATTAAAACCTTGAGTAACATAGCCAAAAACCGCATAATTACCATCTAAAAATGCCAAATCATCCAAAGCAAAATAGAATTGCGAAGAAGCCGTATTCAAAGCAGTAGCACGAGCCATGGCCACAGCCCCAACAGTGTGCTGTAACTGCGGAGTTTGGGTAACAACTTGGTTGTAAACAGGTTCGGTAGCTCCTTGGGGCTTAATTTCCAAAGGAATAAAACGGGCCTGATTGGTATCCGGGTCAATAAAATTACCCGTTCCTAATTGACTTGCCGGAATTGTGGTATCTTTGCTGCGCGGATCGCCACCTTGCACCACAAAAGGAGTGGGTTGGCGCACAACTCGGTGAAACATCACCCCGTCGTAGATGCCACGCTCAACTAAGTCTACAAAATTGCCTGCGGTAATTGGGGCATTAGTGCCATCAACTTCGATCGCAACGGGTTGACCGTTAATTACCTGGACTACAGTGGCTTTGCCTGATAACGGGAGTGCAGCGGCCATAAGTAAATTGCTATTTTAGTGAGTGATATTTAGCTTTTCGGAACAATCTAGGGATAATCCACAAATTGCCCCTACCTATTTAATCAGAAAACTGTAAACTTGTGTTAAGTACAGTTCTACTTCTAAATTTATGCTCTCCCGCCGCTACTTTTTTAGCACTTTCGTGGCAATTTGTCTAGTTGTTTTAAGTTTTAATTTTGCAGCCCCCGCTGCCGCCCTCGGTGGCAAGCTTCCCCAGGTAAATCAACCAGCACCGGAGTTTACTTTACCGACTAATAGCGGTAGCGGACAAGTGTCTCTCTCCGATTATCGCGGTAAGTGGCTGGTAGTTTATTTCTATCCCAAAGATTTTACATCCGGTTGTACGATCGAAGCGCGCCGATTCCAGCAAGACTTGCCCAAATACTTGGCAAAGAATGCTCGCATTATCGGTATTAGCGCTGATGATGTCAATTCCCACGCTGAATTTTGTGATTCGGAAGGTTTGAAATTTCCGCTGTTAGCTGATACGGACGGAAAAGTGAGTAAAGCTTACGGTTCTTGGATGAGTTTTATCTCGGCACGGCACAGTTTTATTATCGATCCCCAGGGCATTTTGCGGGAAACTTTTGTGAAGATTAACCCGGCAATTCACTCTCAAGAAGTCCTGGCAAAGTTGGGTGAGTTGCAAGCTTAGAGATAATATTGCATTACCTGGAATCATACCAATTTAATGGGTGGCTAGTCAGAAATTGAGCATTCGAGCGAGACTCAATTCCTGACTAGCAAAGCGATCGCCTCCATGACAAATAGGTGCATACTCAGGATTTTAGTCCTGGTCGTAAAGATTTCTATTTACCTTAGACATCCGGCGTTCTGGGTCAATTCCCTCAAAGGTGGGGGGCAACCAGACTCGGATTACCAACAACATTCCTAAAACTAGCAAAAATCCACCTGTAGATAATATCTGAACCCAGGGAGTCTCCAGCACTCCCCGCACGATTACTTCTCGCAAAACTGATACAATACAAACTTCCACAGCAACACCAATTGAAACTCGCTGCTCTTGCAAGTAAATAATTAATAATCGAAATAGTTCAACTAAAACTAATAGAAATAGAATATCAGCGGTGACTTGCTTGAAATTCAACGGAGGCAACAGCGAGAAAAACATTTCTCGAAGTTCCAGCACCATGAAACAGAACAAACCGATACATAAGGAAATTACAATTAAGTCTTGGACTGTTTCCAGAGCGCTAACAATTAGTTTCAGATTTAACCATGGTGAGCCATGGCTCGTGGAGTTGTTTAAAGGCTTTTGCATTGGCGGCTCCTGCGACTTGTTTGACTTGTTTACAGCTTAAGTTAAATAGAGCTAATATTTGACAAGACAATGGTTTAATTTATTTATAACCATGATAAAACTTGCGTCACATTAAAAATTTACACAAACTTTTAGGTACATCGCAGGTGGGTTGACATTCTGCCAAGCTTTATGGTATTAAAGGCTGGCGTTTGAAAGTTTTTACAGGTAAAAGCCAGAACTGAAAATGCTTAAATGCTGTAATTGTTATCAAAGGAGTCGGGTCGAAAACCCCGTCCTTTTAGGACGGCTTTAATTTATTCCTAAAACTTCTGCCAATTCCAGTAATCGTAGTATACTGCAATAGTCGAGGTTAAACTCCTTTGCCATCGTGAAACGGGACATGAGACACACTTTTAGGCATAAACGGGGGGGGCAAAGAGCGGCGAAAACTCTTTAAACAGCTAGAGGCTTAACACAGTCTCAAAACCAGAAAAACAAACTATTCTAGTCTTGTTAAGTAGGGTGGGGCACACCCAAACTCTAGGTCAGTATCCTAGTAAGCTTTTGGAGATAGACCCTCTGGGGTGGCTGCGAATCAGGCTCGTTAATTGGTGGAATTCCCACGGTTAAAAGGTTTGAGTATTGCCGAAAGGACGTAACACTTAAAGGTCAGTCGCTGAATTAAGAATCCCCTCGCCTTTAGGCAGGGGAGTGTCAAATAGCTCGATCGACTCAGGCTAGGGACTAAAGGCTCTAATCACACAAAAGCCTGAGAGTCAACCCAAAAACTAAAAGTAATCCAGAGAGGATTGAACACAATGGCATTTGAACTTGCACCATTACCCTTCGCCGCTGACGCTCTAGAGTCAGGCCATATGTCGGCCAATACCTTTTCGTTCCATCACGACAAGCACCACGCTGCTTACGTGACCAACCTCAACAAACTGATTGAAGGCACTGAACTTGCCAGCAAATCTCTCGAAGAGATTGTCAAGGAATCTGCCAAAGACTCGTCCAAAGCAGGCATTTTTAACAATGCAGGTCAAGTTTGGAACCACAATTTTTTCTGGAATTCTCTGAAACCAGGTGGTGGTGGCACTCCGACAGGAGCTTTAGCTGACAAAATCACCGCTGACTTCGGCAGCTTCGACAAATTCAAAGAAGAATTCAAGACTGCTGCGACAACTCAGTTCGGTAGTGGCTGGGCTTGGCTGGTTTTAGACAATGGCACTTTGAAAGTTACCAAAACCGCCAACGCCGATACTCCTTTGGCCCATGGTCAAATCCCGTTGTTGACTTTGGATGTGTGGGAACACGCTTACTATTTGGACTTCCAAAACCGCCGTCCTGACTACATTGCTAATTTCTTGGATAACTTGGCTAATTGGGATTTTGCAGCAGCCAATTTGGCTGCGGCTTAGTACAGGTTTTGCCCTCGGCGATCGCGCTGTTGGCAAAAGTCTAAAATAGTCCTAGAGGCAGTCACTCTGTAAAAAGTGACTGCCTTTTTGTCAACTTCACAGCCACGCAGATTGAGCCGTAGGAGTAATTGTCCAATCTCAAATTTTAAATTTTAAATCGGCTGAGATCGTGTTAGAATAGTAAGGGTAAATTTTTTATGCTGTTTGTAGTTTCAGTGGCTGTTCGCGCGATGACTTCTTCACCGACCATAGCTCCAGTTCGATCGAGTCAAGTTACCCGCAAGCCTTATCCAAATTATCGGGTAATTGTTCTCAACGATGATTTCAATACATTCCAGCACGTTGTTGAATGTTTGACCAAATATATTCCAGGGATGACAAGCGATAGAGCCTGGGAACTTGCTAATCAAATCCATCACGAAGGCCAAGCTACGGTTTGGGTTGGACCACAAGAGCAAGCAGAACTTTATCATATGCAGTTGAGCCGCGCTGGACTGACGATGGCACCGTTAGAGTCGGCTTAAGTGGATGTTAATATTAACTGGGATATGGGATTTCAAGGGGCGATCGCAATTTTGCCAATCATTCCCGCCTCTGTATGTCCGGCTACCGTACATCGCAGGTTATAACTTCCAGACTTCATGGGGATGAATACCCATTCTGCCATAGCTCCGGGTTTAAGTTCCAACTCGTGAATAGCTCCTTTAATTTCCACTTTCCCAGCTTCTACTTTTTGTGTCCAAATCGCATCCGCAAAGTCTTTAGCAGTAAAATAATGTTTTTGCGGACTGGGGTTGGTCAGCACTAATTTATAACGTTTTCCCGAGGCAAATTCTAGCTGATTGGGGGAAAATTTGAGTTCCCCAGTTTCGCTACCCAAACTAACAGTAATTTCAGTGATGGGTTGGCGTGATAAATCTCCTGCATTGGCAATTGTGGCAGGAGTTAATACAGTGCCCAAACAGAGAATTAACCCTAAAATTAGCTTTAAGGTTTGTGGGAACCGCCGGCTGCGGTAGCAGAATTGTACTAATTGCGATCGAAATGATTTGAGCATCAGATTTAATTATCACGTAACAGCTAAATTATGGCGACTGTAAGTCGCTACTATACAAACGAAGTGCGCCTGCGCGCACTGGGAGAAAAGACGATAAATTCTGCAATCTCAAATCTAAAATTGCCAAACTTCATCCCAAGGCCCGCCCCCAACTTCCAAACCACACAAAGAACTTTCAGCCTCTAAAATAATTCTAGAAGGCTGTTTGCCACTTTTGTCAATATTTCCCCCCAAAAATTCTCGCAGTTGTAGCCGCAATTCACCGTGTGTCGTATCCCGGCAACAAAAAGCCATCCCCTTGGCGGTGGGAGTTCTGACATAGGTACCAGGAGTATTAGTAGTGCCAACTAACTCAACTTCAAATTGACTATTTTTTGCCTGCATTTTCCAGTATCCCCAAGGTTCGATATGCCAACTAACTTGAGAATTCCAAGGTGCAAATTCATAGAATTTTCCTCGATAATGGATACCAATCATTGCCACCGATTCCATCCACCACAAAACGCCTCGTTTGCCACCACCGGCAGTTAAAGCTAAATCTGATTCGCCTTGAAAACAATTGCAATTAATCCAAAACCATTTTTGAGGGAAAGCACCGCCCCAATTTTTTTCGCTGTAAGCTGGAACTTCTTTAAACTCATAGCGTTGGTCGTTCCAATCGATCCAGCCTGTGGCTAAACCGTGGGA
Source organism: Microcoleus sp. EPA2 (assembly GCA_020882975.1). GTDB lineage: Bacteria > Cyanobacteriota > Cyanobacteriia > Cyanobacteriales > Microcoleaceae > Microcoleus. The sequence goes on from JAHRFD010000029.1 coordinate 10,502, forward strand.
CATTAAAATTTGCCAACCGGGTTCAAATATGGGCAGAAAAGATAGCATTCCTGCGGTAGATTTCTGGATGGAATCGGAGTTTCCCCAGCCGTAAATTGGTTGAATTTCATATTGCCAATAACAGTGTTTGCCACTTCCGGGGTCGTGTAAATAGCCTTGGTGCAAGGTAGCTGTAGCTTGATAGCCTTCTTCGATGTGGTTATCAAATGCTTGTGGTGCTAAATATTCTGGTTTGATTTGTAAATCTGTTTTGCCCCAATGTCCTAATCCCAGTTTGTTTCTATCTGCCCAAAATTTGTTTACATCGGGGAAAGTGCGACACAAATATTGGTCTTGGGGGCCGAGAATTTGAGCGACACCGCCGCTGTAAGGTTGACCGCCTCTGGGGTCTTCGATGGAGTACATGAATGCAAAGGATTGTTGGTGGATTGGTAAGGTGATGCGATAGTACCAACCTTCAAAAAAGCGACGGTAACTGCCGTCCCAGTGATAGCCGCTGTGGGGAGTTTGAATACTTTTGTATTTTGAGAGTGCATTTGACATAAAATTATGAATAGGAGGAGGGTAAATTTACAAAAACTGTCTTTTTATTTTTTATTCTTATCGACTCACCTTTGCTCAAGGGCTTGATTCCTTGTTCCTGAATTTCCCCCCTTGGGGGGTGACTTCTTCCTTCTTCCTTCTTGCTTCTTTCTTCTTCCTTTTGTTATGACTTTAGCACCTTGGCGATCGCATCTTGCTGGTACTCTCCATCGCAATCGGAGTCTTCCTGTTTCCCGATACTTACAACTAGCAACAGTCCGGGTTGACGGGCGTCCGGCCAACCGCACGGTTGTGTTTCGAGGGTTTTTGGAAGATACCAACCAATTACAGTTTATTACAGATCTTCGGAGTCAAAAGGTAGAAGAAATTAATTTCTATCCTTGGGGGGAGATTTGTTGGTATTTTCCCCAAACTCGCGAACAATTTCGGATTGCTGGACAACTGGTGTTGGTAAGTGCAGAACATCCAGATTCTGCACTTTGTGCGTCGCGTAGAAGGGCTTGGCAGGAAATTTCTGAGGCGGCGCGGGTGCAATTTGCTTGGCCACATCCAGGGGAAAATAGGGGTGTTTCCAGCGCTTTTGAACCTACTGCCCCAGATGCGATCGAGCCTCTGTCTAATTTTTGTTTGCTGTTGTTGGAACCGGAAACTGTGGATTTGTTGGAGTTGCGAGGTGCCCCCCAGAATAGGTTGCTTTATGGGCGGGATGGGGAGGGAAATTGGTCTGTGCGTGAGGTGAATCCTTGAACGAATTGGTGATTGGTGATTGGTTATTGGTTATTTGTTGCTTCCAATGCCTAATTCTCTTCCCCCCTTGGGGGGGGTTGCCCAATTCCCAATTCCCAATTCCCAATTCCCAATTCCCAATTCCCAAGGGTTAGATGCCACTGCCGTCGAAAAATTCTTGAATTGCTTTATCTTTTAACTGACAAGTGCTAGCAACAGCTAATTTAGTTGTTTCGGCTAGGGCTAAATTAGTCGTTTGATGTAAAGTTGGGAATGTTGAATTGAAATTGTGAGAATTTGGTTCGGAGGTGAAGGAAACAGGCTGTTGAGTTTGCAAACTTTTAAGTTGCTGTTCTAGGGATTCGATGCGATCGACTAAAGAGCGAATCACCACAGCTTCGGAATCTGGTAAACTACCGTGTTCTAGGGGATTTACTCGTACTCCCGATCGATAAACTATGCGGCCGGGAATCCCTACCACTGTACAATCAGATGGTACGTCCCGGAGCACGACGGAACCTGCGCCGATGCGGACATTATTGCCAATTTGAAGATTGCCCAGTACCTTAGCACCAGCACCGATAACGACGTTTTCGCCGACAGTAGGGTGACGCTTGCCACTTTCTTTGCCAGTACCACCGAGGGTAACTCCTTGGTAAATCAGGGCAAAATCGCCGACTATCGCGGTTTCGCCGATGACAACTCCCATACCGTGGTCAATGAAAACGCTTTTACCGATGGTTGCCCCAGGGTGAATTTCAATTCCTGTAAAAAAGCGAGCGATGTGGGACATCAAGCGGGGGATGAAAGGAATTCCCACCAAGTACAGCCAGTTTGCGATGCGGTGGAATACCAGGGCCTGAAGACCAGGGTAGCAAAACAAAACTTCCAGCCAGTTGCGAGCAGCAGGGTCTCGATCGAAAATAATACTGAAGTCAGCTCTAAGAGTCTTTAGCACTTTCGGAGTTACCAATTTTGGTTAAACACGCCATTTTATTTTACCGGATGGGGGAAGATAGCTGCCGATGGTGCAAACCGAATCACCAAATATGTGATCGTTCAACAGTTAACAGTGCACCAAATATCCTGCTTTGGATACTTTTGGGCTCATTTTGAGTGCTGAACTCCTGATGAAGACAAGTTTTGGTATTATTACCTAGGCTCGGCAGGATCTTTCATAGTTAATAATTAGTTATCTAATATCTAGGATGTGACATCTACCTATAGAATGATGCAACGACAAATTTCTTCCATATCTGGATTTCGCGCTTCTGACCTAACCCTGGGGGAAACTCCTAGGAAACAGTCCCGTCCGATACAGCGGGCGATCGTGTTGATGTTGATTGCAACGGGTTTGCTGAGTCTGCACGTCGGTAGGCTGGTGCAATTGCAACTGGTGGAAGGGAAACAAAACCGGGAACGAGCCGAAAACAATCGAGTTCGGGAAGTGCCAAAACCAGCCAATCGCGGACATATAGTCGATCGCCAAGGTAAACTGCTAGCTGGGAACAATTTAGCTCGATCGATCTATTTGTGGCCGAAAGAACAAACCCCCGAACAGTGGAAAGTAACAGCAGACAAATTAAGTCCGCTGCTGAAAATTCCCGCCCAGGAAATTCTCGAAAAATTAAAACAGGTCGATCCTTCATCCTACAGACCGGTACGACTGAGACAAGCAATGCCACCAGAGATATTTGTGCCACTAGCAGAACAGGTGGGACAAATGAGAGGAGTGGAAGTGCGCCCCGAAGCCAGACGCTACTATCCAGAAGGCAGTTTAGCTGCTCACGTTCTCGGATATATTGGCGAAGCTACCGAAGCAGACTTGAAAGCTCATCCAGAATATCCGATGGGAATGATTGTGGGTCAAATGGGCATAGAAGCGAGTTCTAACAGTAAGATTGCGGGAGTTTGGGGCTATCGACTGATCGAGACGAATGCCCAAAATCAAGAACTGCGCCTGATCGGAGAGACACCTCCGAAACCAGGTGAAACAGTGCAGCTAACTATAGATTTCAAGATGCAAAAAGCGGCTGAAGAAGCCCTGGGGAACCGAAGGGGGGCAGTAGTAGCCCTGGATGTCAAAACTGGTGCAGTATTAGTGTTAGCCAGCCACCCTACTTTTGACCCCAATCTGTTTACGCGAAAAATCACCAAGGAAGAGTGGCAAAATCTGCAAGATTTGGAAAATCCCTTTTTGAATCGAGGCATGCAAGGCTATCCCCCCGGCAGCACTTTTAAAATTGTGACTTCCGTCGCTGGTATGGAATCGGGTAAGTTTTCACCGGACTCTATTATTGGTACTTCGTCTTACATTACTGTGGGGGGAATTGATTTTAACGAACACAGTGGTGGTTACGGCGATATCGGCTTTCGGGACGCTTTGGCTTTTAGCAGCAATACGTTTTTTTATCAAATCGGCATGAGTGCTGGGCCCGAAGCAATTGCTAAGTGGGGACACCGCTTGGGAATTGGCAAGGATACGGATTTGAAGCTTTTGGGCCTTGGTGGCGGAGCTCATGGTCAAATGCCGACGCCGGAGGAGAAGGAGAATATTTATAAGGAACCTTGGTATGCGGGAGATACGGTAACGATGTCTATCGGCCAGGGTTTGGTGTTGGTGACTCCTTTGGAAGCGGCGGTGATGATGAGTTCGATCGCCAATGGTGGTAGTCGTGTCAAGCCCCATCTTTTGGCTTCGATGACTGGCACACCTGAAACCAAACCGGTGCCTACGGGGATTAAACCGGGGACGATTGAGGTGATTAAGGAAGGACTGGTGGCGGTGGTGACGGAGGGTACGGGACGGGCACTCAATGACGGTTCCATTCCGCTGACTGCTGGCAAAACCGGGACTTCGGAGGTGATCGGACAGAAGGATCACTCATTGTATGTGGCCTATGGACCTGCGGAGAAACCAGAAATTGCGATCGCCGTGGTTGTGGAAAATGGTGGTTTTGGTTCTATAGCGGCGGCCCCGATCGCCAAAGATGTGTTTCAAGCTTATTTTGGTAAGCCAAAAAAGGTGGATGAGTCCGTAGTGGTTAGTCCTTAGTTATTGGTTGTTAGTTGTTGGGAGCATCCCGCTCCCAATTACCAATTACCAATTCCCAATTCCCAATTCCCAATTCCCAATTACTAATTACTAATACAATCGCATAAATATGGTGGCTTTGCGAATGCCTGCTGTTTCTCCGGTGCTAGTAATTGTGAGCGATCGCAAATGGTCGAACAATGGTCTTGCGGAAAGTTCAATTAACCTCAACAGCGGAATTTGTTTTTCCCAAATTCCTCTGCTTGAAGGCCAATCTAAATAAAAATAGCCGTCATTAGATGGCGGTAAGGGTTCGATACTCGTTTGAAAGTCTTGATTTGCCACCAAAGAACCTGTTTCAGCAGCTTTCAGAGCTTGGTCCATTGCTTCTACTGATGTTGTGAAAATTTCGTATTTACCAACTGTCGCTCGGACTCCTTTTGCCTCGGTTTCGATCGCACTTTTCATCTTTTTTCCCATACCATAATTCGGGCTAGTTGTCAACTGCGTCCAAGCGGTAATTTTTTGGTTTCTGAGAGTGAAATTGCCTATGCTGTATTCTTTGCTGCGGGCAATTTCGTCCAAGCGGGCGATCGCCTGTTGGGAATCAGCAGATGTTTCAGCCACAAAAATCCAATCGCTGCTGTTTGATGCACCTGGAAGCACTGCTAAAGCGTATTCTCCTGTTACCCAGTTGAATATATCTTGGGGTAAGTTAATGCCCCAAGCTGTCTGAATATTTCTGAGGGTGCGATCGACTAATTTTGACACTTCTGCATTGCCAGAAATAGCCGATGAAAATTCAGTCCAAAAATTGTTTAAACTGGTGCTAGCAACTGCCAAAGGGCTGGTGGAGGGAATGTATTGTAAGGCTGGTACAGGTTCCGAGAGTGTGGGAATTGCGTTGTTTTGGCGATCGGTCACTAAAGCAGTTTCGGCCACTAATCCCCGTCTATTTACTCCCACAGTCACTCCTAGGGAAGCCAGAGAAAAATCAGGTTTTTCCTGGGTTTCCGACGGCGGTAGATTGAAAAATGCTAAAGCTATTCTGCCTTGTTTTAGCTGCTGCAAAGCTTTTTGATATTCGGGCTTATTGTGAAGATTGAGGTTTGCCACTTCTACGTTATCGATGGCATCTTTAAGCACCTGCGGATGATTAGCCAATAAAACAAAATTGTGGTAATTTGTGCCATCTAAACTGCTACTAACTAAAGCAGTAGCAAAGCTTGAGGGTAAACTGGAACTTGGCAAAGCAAAGCGACTCAAAGGTGAGATCGGCTCAGTTTTTTTGGGGACTGTGGGTAATTGTTTATAACTGAGTTTAACACCTTTATATTGTTCAAACTGACCTTGTTTTTTCCAGTAGGAATCGAGAAACTGCTGGCTGCGATCGGGATTTTGGGAGGAAAGGGCTACCAAAAATCCAGTTTGTTTGCCATTTTTGCTGTCGCGATCGATGTCTCGTGTAGCGATCGCGAAGGTGATTTCGTCACCTATCCAAGGTTGGATATCTCTACTGTAATTGAGGTTTGTATTGGCGAGGAGGGTGTTTTTGATTTGTTCAAATTCAGCGTGCGATCTGCTTCTTTCTGCGGGAGTAGCAAAAACTTGTCGCAGGGATTCCAGGCGATCGGGATTTACCAGCATTGACGCTAACAAAGGCGCTTGTTTCGAGACAAACACAGCAGCCGCCGGAGTAGTTGTCGGCCCGCCCTTGAGTAAATTAAGGGGAGTGTGAGTTGTCAACCAGTAAAAACCGCCTGCACTCAGGGCTAACAGCGCCAACACACCGGCAATTAGAAAATAGAAGAACGATCGCAACTTCATCAGCAAATAACAAATTACCACAGTCTCTCATTATACACCCAGAACCCGGACTTGTTTAAGAAGCCGAGGTTCTCGCCACGTTATTAGTTTTTAACTCGATCGTTCTGTCAATCTATCTATCAGATTTTTCAGCGATAATTGAGGCCATTCTGACAGCAGTAATGATAAGTTTTCTGGGGATAAGCTCAGCAAATTGGGGATGAGAGTAACCGGGCGCGCTTCTAATTGTCCTGATTCGCTGAAGCGGTTGTTCAAAATACTTTCTGCAAGCAAATTCAGGACTGGTTGGCGATCGGTTTGGGCGATCGGCAGCATGGACAATTGCACTAACAACATCGTAAACTCGGCAGTAGGCAAAGCCGATACCGGGCGCAAGAAGGTGAGAGTTAGGGGGTCTAATTCCCCAAATCTCACCTGCAAGAAACTCTCCAAAATCAATCGCTGTCCTTCTTCCCTTCCTTCTTCCCTTCCTTCTTCCCTTCCTTCTTCCCTTCCTTCTTCCCTTCCTCGTTGAATACCTTGTTCGATACCTTGTTGTTGTGCTTCTTGTAAATGTTGTTGAAAAAGGGGTACGATCGCCATAACTAACTCCTGATCTTCATCATCCCCTGCGGGATTAGTTGGTGTATTCGCTTGCAAATTTGCTTGCAAGTTGTATAATAATTGTAGCGCATTCACTCGCAGCGGATCGTTCACGGGAAATGCAGTTAATTCTGCGATCGCCCCCTGCTGCACCCGACCCCTACCCAACATCCGCAACCACATCGTCTCTGGAGTCCTCGGTAGCTGGTGAATCGCGATTAACCCAACTCTCCAAGCCTGCGATAAAAAATAAACTCCCTTCCCCCAGCCCTCAGACGCTTCGGGAGTCCGAAAACCAAAACTGTTTAATAAAAGTTCCGAAGCAGTAGGAGTGAGAATCCACAACATCGGTAATTGTCTTTCCTCAAAACGTTGGTCTTCTCGATTAGCTCGCCGTCCCAGTTCAGCCCTACTATTTAATAATTTAACCACACAACTAAAAATTCCCTCAGCAGCCACAGGATTGCGAAACGGTTCAATTATTGCAGCCGTCGCAGCCATTTTACCTAACAAACCCAAACTTTGGGCATATTCGCCCTCAGCAACAGAAGTCGGTTGAAACCAAACATCAATTTCTCTAACTTCAGCAGTGACATCTTTGCTGGTTTCTACTTCTCCAAGAGGCGACAATAACTCTTGTAAGTATTCTTTCGCAAATTGATCGTGGGGAAACTTAGTCATCCGATTTTAGATGGGAGATGTTAACTGTTATATAGTGGGATAGAGCTTACCAGCTTATTTACCACCGCAATCCTCGCGCGTCCGAAAAATCAGCATTAACCATGGCATCCTCATCAAATATAGCATCAGTTACATCCGCCTTTCTAAACGAAGTCACCGACAACTTTTCTATCTCTTCAACAGCAATAAAAAAACCGATCGCAGTTAAGCCAAGCATCACTCCAGAAACCAAAACTAACACAATTCCCCTAATCGCATCCCCCCCAAAAAAAGTTACAATACCACTAGCGCCGATCGCAGCAGCAGCCCCAGCCACAGCCCCAGCCACAATACCAGCCTCAGCCCTAGTCGCAGCAATCGCAGTCGCAGCCACCGCCGCCACCGCCACCGCCCCCGCATCCGCACCCCGAATCAATCCCATCAAAGCCCCCGCCAGCGTCACCGTCACCGCAGTAACCCCAGCCCTAGCAATCAAAGTTCTCACCCGTCTGCGGCTTTGTCCCATTCTGGCACCCTGAAAATTTGCCCCCCTCAACATCGCCCCAGTGAAATTGCAGCCTCGAATATCGGAACCACTGAAATTAGCCCCGGACAAATCCAAGCCTTTAAAAGAGCGATTTCGTAAATTTTGGTGAGAAAAATTGAGATTTACAGATTCAATCATAGAGATTATAGATTTAATATTTTTGGTTGCAGATGAGAAAATTGAGATTTGAGAATAACAAACCAAAGCCATTTAAAATAAATCCTGTGGTTTATATCGAAATTCCATGTCTGTCATCTCAGAATCTCCATTTTCCCCCGAAGAAATTGCCTCCGAAGGCATTAAGCCCGAAGAATACGAAGACATTGTACGGCGTCTCAACCGCCACCCCAACAAAGCAGAATTGGGAATGTTCGGCGTCATGTGGAGCGAACACTGCTGTTACAAAAATTCGCGGCCCCTATTAAAACAGTTTCCCACAGAGGGCGATCGCATCCTCGTCGGTCCCGGAGAAAATGCCGGCGTTGTAGACTTAGGAAACGGACTGCAATTAGCCTTCAAAATAGAATCCCACAATCACCCATCAGCAGTCGAACCATTCCAAGGTGCCGCCACAGGAGTCGGAGGAATTCTCCGCGACATCTTCACAATGGGTGCACGCCCCATCGCCCTTTTAAACTCCCTACGTTTCGGCAACCTAGATGATAGCAAAACTCAGAGGTTATTCAAAGGCGTAGTATCGGGAATTTCCCATTACGGAAACTGCATCGGCGTACCCACAGTAGGTGGCGAAGTTTACTTCGATGCCGCCTATTCCGGCAACCCCTTAGTTAACGTCATGGCCTTGGGTTTAATGGAAACCCAAGAAATAGTTAAATCCGGTGCATCTGGAATCGGAAATCCCGTGCTTTATGTCGGTTCGACTACCGGGCGAGATGGCATGGGCGGTGCCAGTTTTGCCAGTGCAGAATTAACCGACAAATCCATGGACGATCGCCCCGCCGTCCAAGTAGGAGATCCGTTCTTAGAAAAGTCCTTAATTGAAGCCTGTTTAGCAGCCTTCAAAACCGGTGCAGTCGTCGCCGCCCAAGACATGGGTGCAGCCGGAATTACTTGTTCGACATCAGAAATGGCGGCCAAAGGTGGAGTGGGAATTGAATTCGATCTAGACAAAGTTCCCGTTCGAGAAAGTGGTATGATTCCCTACGAATATCTACTTTCTGAATCCCAGGAACGGATGTTATTTGTGGCCGAAAAGGGACGGGAACAGGAATTAATCGATATTTTTCACCGCTGGGGATTGCACGCCGTAGTTGCCGGTACAGTGATTGAAGAGCCGATCGTCCGCATTCTATTTAAAGGGGAAATTGCAGCAGAAATAACCGCAACTGCGTTAGCAGATAATACGCCCATTTATCACAGAGAATTGTTGACAGAACCGCCAGAATATGCTATCAAAGCTTGGGAATGGACGGCGGATTCCTTGCCACAATGTACGCTGGCCGGCATTGCAATAGATGGAAATTTGCAAAATTGGAATCAGATTTTGCTCAAACTTTTAGATACTCCTACCATCGCTTCTAAACGCTGGGTTTATCGTCAATACGACCATCAAGTGCAAAATAATACTGTTGTTTTGCCCGGTGGTGCTGATGCTGCGGTTGTGCGATTGCGGCCTTTGGAACCTTGTCAAGAAAAACCCCCCCAACCCCCCCTTGCTAAGGGGGGGCTTCAAGAGGAAGCACCTGCCCTTGCTAAGGGGCAAGAAGAACCCCCCCAACCCCCCCTTGCTAAGGGGGGGCTTCAAGAGGAAGAACCCCCCCAACCCCCCCTTGCTAAGGGGGGGCTTCAAGAGGAAAAACCTGCCCTTAGTAAGGCGACGCTTCAAGAGGAAGCAGAGGGTATTCCCTTATTTAAGAAGGCACAAGGTAGAGAAACTCCTGAACTTTCTCCCCCCCTTAGCAAGGGGGGACCGGGGGGGGTTGTTCCCGGAGTTGCAGCCACGGTTGATTGCAATTCTCGCTACGTTTATCTCGATCCTTATGAAGGTGCAAAAGCCGTCGTAGCCGAAGCTGCCAGAAACTTAAGTTGTGTGGGTGCGGAACCTATTGCAGTTACAGATAATCTGAATTTTGGGAGTCCCGAAAAACCTATTGGATATTGGCAGTTAGCATCAGCTTGTCGCGGGATTGCAGATGCTTGTCGGGAGTTGAAAACACCTGTGACTGGTGGGAACGTTTCTCTTTATAATGAAACTATCGATTCTGATGGCAATCCTCAACCCATTTATCCAACTCCGGTAATTGGAATGGTGGGATTGATTCCCGATTTGACGAAGATTTGCGGTCAAGGTTGGCAGAATAAGGGCGATTTAATTTATGTGTTGGGAATTGGGAAAGCCGACGATGCCATTACCATGAATTCCACTGAATATTCGTCATCGGAAAATTCAGAAAATGCCAGTTATCCTACTTTGGGAGGTTCGGAATATTTGGCGGCAATTCACGGGATTATTGCCGGGAAACCGCCAACTATTAATTTTGAGTTGGAAAGAAAGGTGCAATCAGTTTGTCGCGATGGAATTCGGCAAGGTTGGGTATGTTCTGCCCATGATGCTGCGGAGGGTGGAATTGCGATCGCCCTGGCAGAATCTTGTATCTCTGGTAAACTGGGTGCAGAGGTTCATCTAGGTGGGAATTCGGCAAATGTTAGCCGTTGGGATGAGGTTTTGTTTGGTGAAATGGGTAATTGCATTGTTGTTTCTGTAGCCCCCAAAAATCAAGGAATTTGGGAAGCTTACCTGGAAGAACATTTGCCGAAAATGTGGCAGAAAATCGGTGTGGTTGGGGGTGCTAACTCGCCTTTGCGGGTGGTGAGTGCTGATAATCTAGGGTTGATTGAGGTGGGGATGGGTGATATGGGCGATCGATTCTATAATGCGATCGAGCGTCGCATTGGCTCTGTTTGATTGTCGCTTATAAATGCGGTGGTTGAAACCAGTTAGAAACCAGGCGGTTGAAACCGCGTCTACGCAGACGAAACCCACTCCAAGCGGGTTGAATTTCTTCAGTCTCGCGTTGCGTGGACTTTGTTTGACAAGGAGCGGTTTCAACCGCCGACTGACTGACTGACTTGGCGGTTACTATACCTGAGAATGAAACCGCCGTGTCCCCATGGCCCGTCAGGACTAACAGATTAATTTTTTGTCAAAAAGGGCGATCGGGCAATGGTAAGCTACCAAAGGCATTAAAATACCTAAATCCCAGAAAAATTAAGATGTCAGCATTAAATGAAGTTCCCTTGCTGTTGCGCGCAGCCCGTGGCGAAACCCTAGAACGCCCTCCCGTGTGGATGATGCGCCAAGCCGGCCGCTACATGAAAGCCTATCGAGATTTGCGAGAAAAGTACCCATCCTTTCGCGAACGTTCCGAAATTCCCGAAGTTGCCATCGAAGTTTCTCTCCAGCCGTGGCGCGCATTTCAACCCGACGGTGTAATTCTGTTCTCCGACATTGTGACACCTATGCCCGGTTTGGGCATCGACATGGATATTGCCGAAGGTAAAGGCCCGATTATCCACTCACCAATCCGCACTCAGCAGCAAATCGACGCACTGCAACCCCTCAACCCAGAAGAAAGCTTGCCTTTCATCAAAACTATCCTCCAATCTCTGCGCCAGGAAGTGGGCAACAAATCCACTGTACTCGGCTTTGTCGGTGCGCCCTGGACTTTGGCCGCCTACGCCGTTGAGGGCAAAGGTTCTAAGGATTATGCGATTATCAAAAACATGGCATTTTCCGATCCAACTTTACTACATCAGTTACTCTCAAAGTTTGCAGATGCGATCGCCGTTTACGTCCGCTATCAAATCGACTGTGGCGCCCAAGTAGTGCAGATGTTCGATTCCTGGGCTGGCCAACTTTCCCCCCAAGACTACGATACTTTTGCTCTACCTTACCAAAAACAAGTATTCGAGCAAGTCAAAAAAACCCATCCCCACACGCCACTCATTCTGTTAGTCACTGGAAGTGCAGGTATCCTCGAACGTATGGCAACCTCCGGTGCCGATATTGTTAGCGTCGATTGGACTGTGGATATGGCCGATGCGCGCCGACGTTTGGGACCCAACATGAACGTTCAGGGAAATCTCGATCCCGGTGTCTTGTTTGGCTCTCAAGCGTTTATTCGCGATCGCATTCTTGATACCATTCGTAAAGCTGGCCCGCGCGGGCACATCCTCAATTTGGGACACGGCGTCTTACCAGGAACACCGGAAGACAACGTGCGCTTCTTCTTTGAAACCGCCAAACAAGCCGACAAATTGCTTGCAGTTACTGCTTGAATTTGACAGTCCGACAGTCCGACAGTCCGACAGGGGTTTAAACCCCTGTCTCATAGCGAAAGTCCTCGCTATGAGGACTAAAGATTCATATTTCAGTCGGTTTTGACTCACATTTTGTACTATTGTGAATAAAGCTTTTAGAGGCGGGCTAAAAACAACGCCCCACAATTCAATCTTTGTATAACAGGTATCTTGCCTGTTATTAAAAATGCTTCTCTTCAGTCGGTTTCAACCGACTTTTGCTATTAGACAGGGGTTTCAACTCCTGGCAGATTGCAGGAGAATGAAACAGCCCAATTCTCCCCCCATCCCCACTCTTCCCCTATTGCAAATGACAAAAAAAATTTTCATAACGGGTGCAAGTGGCTGTATTGGTCACTACATGACCGAAACCTTAATTCAACAAACAAACCACGAACTTTACTTATTAGTTCGGAACCCCGACAAGTTAAAATTTGACTGTAACGCCCGCCCCGGCATCAACATATTGCAAGGCGATATGCGAGATATCGAGAAATATGCCGAACTTCTCCAAACAATAGATGTGGCAATTTTAGCGGCGACGGCTTGGGGGGGAACTCAAGAAGTTTTTGATGTTAATGTCAACAAAACCCTCCGCCTGATTCAGTTACTTTCACCCCAAATTTGTCAACAAGTAATTTACTTTTCAACTGCCAGCATTCTTGGCAATGATAACAATTTGCTCCAGGAAGCAGGGGAATTAGGTACTGATTATATTCGGTCGAAATATGAGTGTATGACTCAATTGTCTGAGTTACAAAATGTGCCTCCAATTACAGCACTTTACCCCACATTAGTCTTGGGCGGAGATGCCAATAAACCTGTTTCTCACCTTTCGTCAGGTATTCCACAAGTAGCAAAATGGATTGGTTTGATTCGTTGGTTAAAGGCAGATGGCAGTTTTCACTTCATCCACGGGGCTGATATTGCCACAGTAGTGAATTATTTAGTCGAACATCCGGCGGTTTCTGAGGAACCGCGACATTTTGTGCTAGGAAATGCTCCGATTACAGCTAATCAAGCAGTAGAACAAGCTTGTGCTTATTTGAATAAAAAGATATTTTTTCGGATTACTCTCTCACCAGGGCTGGCAAACTTCTTTATTTGGCTGTTCCGAATTCAATTAGCTGCTTGGGATAGATTTTGTATTAGCTATCGCCATTTTACTTATCAAAATTTTGTCAATCCCCAAACTATTGGATTGCCGAGCTATTGCGGTACGATTGCTGATATGTTAAGGACTAGCGGGATTCCGGGGAAAGAGATGAAGAGTTAAACTCGAAAATCAAAATGGTCTGTAGTTTGGTTGGATGACTAAAGCCCTGACTACGAGGCTGGGATAAGAAATGTGCGATCGAGGTGCAAGATCTGGATTTTACTATTAACATGATGTCTTGAGGGCCGATCGCACTCTCAACTCTCCAGCCCCATCACAAATCTGATACTAATGTGAGGTTTAACATACGATGCGAGTTTTACTGGTTTATCCCCTGTTTCCAAAAACATTTTGGTCCTACGAGAAAATCTTAGAATTAGTCGATCGCAAAGTCCTACTACCACCGCTGGGTTTGGTAACAGTAGCAGCTATCTTACCACAAGAATGGGAATTTAAGTTAGTCGATCGCAACATCAGACAAATCACAGAAGCAGAATGGGAGTGGGCCGAACTCGTCATCCTCTCAGCCATGATTGTCCAAAAAGAAGACTTGCTAGACATCATTCGCGAAGCCAAACGGCGCGGTAAATCAGTGGCTTGTGGCGGCCCCTACCCCACCTCCGTACCCGAAGAACCTCAAGCAGCCGGCATAGATTATCTGATTCTCGACGAAGGCGAAATCACCCTACCAATGTTCGTAGCAGCGGTAAACAGAGGCGAAACAAGTGGAATTTATCGATCGGACGGCATCAAACCCGATGTTACCACAACCCCTGTTCCCCGCTTCGACTTACTGGAATTAGACGCCTACGACTCCATGTCAATTCAATTTTCCAGAGGCTGTCCTTTCCAGTGCGAATTCTGCGACATCATCGTCCTCTACGGGCGGAAACCACGCACCAAAAACCCCCAACAACTAATCGCAGAATTAGACTGCCTTTACAACCTAGGCTGGCGGCGCGGCGTGTTCATGGTAGACGACAACTTTATCGGCAACAAACGCAACGTCAAACTATTGCTAACCGACTTAAAAATCTGGCAAGAAGAACACAAATTTCCCTTTACTTTCAACACAGAAGCCTCCATCGATTTAGCCCAAGACCAAGAATTGATGGAGATGATGGTAGCTTGCAATTTCAATGCAGTATTTCTAGGGATTGAAACTCCCGATGAAGAAAGCCTGCAAATGACCAAAAAATTCCAAAATACCCGAAATTCCCTGATAGAATCCGTAGAGTTGATTGCAAAAACAGGTTTGCGAGTAATGGCCGGATTCATCATCGGATTTGACGGCGAAAAACCCGGTGCCGGTCAGCGTATTGTAGACTTTGCCGAAGCAGCCGCCATTCCCAGTACAACCTTTGGAATGCTGCAAGCTTTGCCCCACACTGCATTGTCCCACAGACTCGCCAAAGAAGGGCGACTGCGCGACAAATCTGGTAATCTCAACCAGACTACTTTAATGAACTTTATCCCCACGCGGCCTTTAGAAGATATTGCCAGGGAGTATGTCCAAGCCTTTTCTGATGTATACGATCCCCAGAAATATTTAGACCGAACTTATCGGCATTTCTTAATGTTAGGCGCACCCACAGCCAAGATACCTGCTCGAATTCCGAGTTTGATCGATTTGCGGGCGCTGCTAACAGTCGTTTGGCGACAAGGAGTCAAGCGTAGCACTCGCTGGAAATTTTGGCATCATTTGTTCAGCATTCTCAAGCGCAATCCTGCGGTTTGGGATCATTACTTGACGGTGTGTGCTCACAACGAGCATTTTCTGGAATACCGTCAGATTGTGCGGGATGAAATAGAAGCTCAATTAGCTGAATTTTTGGCTAATGAATCTCAGACAGTATATCAAGAACCTGTAGCTGGGGAAAAAGAAGTGCAAGTAGTTTAGAGTGGGAATATTTGAAGATTTTCTAATATCAAATCCATTTCCATGGGAATTATAAGCGTTCTTGGGTAATTGATAACTGCTAATTGCCCCCGATCGCTTTTTTGATAGCTCAAACTCTTGCTGTTATTGATTATTGCTTCTTGCTTCTTGCTGCTACATCCAGTGGGGTCGGGTTTATTTAGATGCTTTGTCATCGTTATTTATGCTTGGTGAAACCCGCCCCTACACGAATGTTAAGCTTGCCGTAGTTAGGAAATATTTATCATGCAAAATAATACCCTACAATCTCCTTCTCAGAACACGGAAAAAACTCACATCCGCCAGTTGGGAATTAATCTCAATCACTGGTATACTGTGGCTCGCAGTACAGAAGTCACAACTCAGCCACTAGCTGCGATGGTATGGCATCAGGCGATCGTCCTATTTCGCGATAGTGCAGGCAAAATCAACGCTTTAGAAGACAGATGTCCGCACCGACAAGTTAAACTTAGTCACGGTAAAATCAAAGGTGACTTAATAGAATGTGCCTACCACGGATGGCGCTTAAATACCAGAGGAGAATGTGCAGAAGTTGATTATTTAGCCGAAAATCAAAAGTTACCTAACTGCAAAATTCGCTCCTTTCCAGTCAAGGAAGAATCTGGTTTTATCTGGATATTTCCCGGCGATGAGACCAAAGCCGAAGCAATTAATTTATTGAGCTTACCAGAGTGGGAACATCTCAATTATATTGCCACCGTTGCAGTCATAGACTGTCAGGCACACCATTCATTTTTGATTGAAAATTTGATGGATATGTATCACGGACATTTGCACGAAGACTGGCAAGCTTGGGCCAATCCTGTCCTAGATTCTTTAAAAGAAGATAAACACCAAGTAACGGCTCTTTACCAGGCCGAAAGTTATTACAAAATAGATAAAATTTGGTCAATCTCTCAGTTATTATTTAAATCTTTGCGACAACTGCACCCGGAACCTTTAGAGGTGAGTTATGTTTACCCCCACTGGGTTTCCACTTTGGGCAATGACTTTAAGATTTATTGCTTGGTTTGTCCGGTGAGCGAGACGGCAACCCGCGCTTATTTAATTCACTTTACCTCATTAAATGCGTTTTGGCGACTGCACAAATTGCCTGTGTGGTTCCGCAGGTTTATTAAAGATATTTGTTTCGGTGCGGCTCAAAAGTTATTGGATGGTTTGGTGCGGCAGGATGTGTTGATGATTGAGGAAGAACAACAGGCTTTTTTACAAAACTCAGAAAGAAAAAATTATGAATTAAATCGGGCTTTAGTAAGCGTGCAACGGTTGATGAGAAGTCAGGCGGAAATTTGTAATTCTGCTGATTGACAGATGATAAAAATAGCTTTTTGAGCGAAGTCAAACTTTGCCTACCCTCCCCGTCCTTTCTGCATATTTTAGTGCCATAATATGACTGTTAATCCCAAAACAATTACAATTAGAAATAAATCTTTCGAGTGGGGAAAACGCACTTATTTAATGGGCGTTTTAAATGTTACCCCTGATAGTTTTAGTGATGGTGGCGATTTCAATACCATAGAATCGGCTCTAATGCAAGCTGAAAATATGGTAAAAAACGGGGTTGATATTATTGATATTGGTGGTCAATCTACCAGACCCGGTGCAGCCGAAATATCCTTACAAGCAGAACTGGATCGAGTCCTTCCAGTTGTCCAAATCTTGAGAGAAAAAGCCAATATTTTTGCAGATATACCTATTTCTGTGGATACTACCAGATCCCTGGTTGCCAAGGCGGCTGTGGCTGCGGGAGCTGATATAATTAACGATATTTCAGGAGCTACCTTTGACTCAGCAATGCTGTCAACGGTTGCCAAATTAAAAGTACCAATAATTTTGATGCACCTTCGGGGAACGCCCCAAACCATGCAAACGCTCACCGATTATCACGATTTAATTGGCGAAATTAGCGAATTTTTAGAAGCGAGAATTGCGGCAGCCGTTGCAGCAGGTATTCACACATCTCAAATAATTATCGACCCCGGTATTGGCTTTGCTAAAACTCACAGTCAGAATTTAGAAATTCTCCGGGATTTGCGGAAATTTCGTTATTTAGACTGTCCGATTTTAGTCGGAGTCTCGCGCAAAAGCTTCCTAGGTAAGATTTTGAATCAGCCCGAAGCGAAACAAAGAGTTTGGGGGACAGCGGCGGCTTGTACAGGTGCGATCGCGAATTCGGCGGATATTTTACGAGTTCACGACGTCAGAGAAATGCACGATGTCTGTCAGGTAGCCGACGCCATCTTCAGAAATCAGTCTTGAGTAGCGTGAGTATCGATAACTTTCATGTCCTCATGGGGAGAGTGCGGTTCAATATCAGACATAGAACCCATCAACTCATTCAGAGCTTCTGTCATGTTTTTTGGGTCCATAAACAGAATTTTAGCGTTATCGCTTTCGCCCAATTTTTGTTGAGCATCTAAGTATTTTTCTGTTACTAAGTAATTCAAAACTTGCTTACTATTGGGATGGGAATCGAGAGCCTCCACTAAGAGTTTCATGTACTCCTTAGTACCAGTAGCTTTATTGACCATTGCTTGCCACTCGCTCTTGGTTGCCTGCTCCAATTCCATAGCTTCTTGCACCCTTTTTGGAGGTGTAATGCTTTGAATTTCGACCCGGATGACTTTGACACCCCAAGTTTCAGTAGCTTCGTCCAATTTCTTGAGTAACTGCTTATTCATGTCATCTCTGGAACCGAAAATCTCTTTCATCGGCAACCGACCAATTTCACCACGAAACGTAGTTAAAACTAAGTTGGCGATCGCATTTTCAATTTGATCGATGCCGTAATAAGCTTTCTGCAAATTTACAACTCGCCAATACACCACGGCATCGACGTCGAGAACCACATTATCTACCGTGATGGCTGACTGAGGTTTAATATCTAAAACTCTTTCGCGGGTTGTGTCCACGCAGACGACTTTCTCTACCACGGGACTGATAAAGTGGAATCCGGGCTTGAGAGTGCGCTTGTATTGGCCCAAACGTTCGACTAAAGCTTCGTCGCCGCCGCTGACTATTTTCACAGAGGAGTTAACAGCGTAGCCGAGGATGAGCGCAACGAGCATGGCTAGAATAGACTGCCCCATTTCTACTTTCCTGCTAAGTTTACTGAATAATTGATCGGAATTCTACTCTAATTTAACGCAAAATATGCCACAGAGTGCTAAAATATCTCGACTGTTAATAACTTCTTAATAGTGCGCACCCATTTCTCAGACTCTGACAGGGTGTGAAACCCAGGATATCAAAAACACGTTGCTACAGAATATATGAAAAACGATCGAGAGTTTCGCCCTTTAAAAATTTTGATCTGGATCGCCCCAAGCATTTTGGCAACGGGAGCAATGGGCGCTTTAGCAGTGGTACCAGCGGTACAAGCTGAACCCAGCAGCCTCCAAATTTCCCAAAACTTGCAGTCCCAAAACACCCCGCCACGAAGTCCCCGCGGCCCAGTTCGGGAAGTTCTCTCCTACGAGATGAAGGGAGACGAACTCAGGATTTGCAAACAGGAAGGCAACTCCGACAAAAAGTGCGAAGTTGTCGGCAAAGGATACACAGTAGCTTTGAGGATCGCCAACGACCTTTACAATCAAGGAAACCTGGCCAATGCCGAAATTTTGTACCAACAACTGATTACTCGTTTTCCGAAACAGGGAGATGCTTACTATAAGTTGGGAACCTTGCTCTCAGCCCAAGGTAAAATGAGCGATGCGATCGTCCAATTTAGAAAAGCAATTCAACTAAACCCGCAGCACGCCAAAGCTCACAACGATTTGGGCGTAGCCATGGCAAGTCAAGGGCAATTGCCAGAGGCAATTTTGGAGTGGAGACAAGCAATTAAAATTAACAGCCAATATCCCGATGCATTAAACAATTTAGGAGTCGGACTGTACCAACAAGGAGTCAAAGAAGACCAAGCAGAAGCAGTAGCCAGCCTCAAAAAAGCTCAGGAATTATTCATCAAACAAGGCCGAGTTTCACAAGCCAAAAAAGTCGAGCAAATTTTGCAGCAAATCAATTCGCAATCTAGCGGTTCCTAAGCTGCATAGGTTATGAGTCATGAATTATGCGTTATTGGTGATTAGGACAAACTAATGACTACTGACTACTGACTAATGACTACTGACTAATGACTACTGACTACTGACTACTGACTACTGACTAATGACTAATGACTACTGACTACTGACTACTGACTTCCTAAAGCATTTCCTTCAAAACTTGTAAGATCACATCTCCATCCACCCGATCGCTCACCGCCGCCTCACCCAGGCGCACTGGTAGCACAAACCGCACCTTACCATCCTGCACCTTTTTGTCCAATTGTAAAGTCTTCACAATCTCCTCAACATCCATACCAGCGGGCAATTTCGTAGGCAAACCAGCCTTTTCCAGCAAAGCTAACTGACGTCGATCGCACTCTCGGTCCCACATTTCCAACTCCACAGCCAACCGACTTGCAGCCACCATACCAATCGCCACACCTTCCCCGTGATTCACCAACTTGTAACCAGTCAAACTTTCCACCGCATGGCCAATGGTGTGCCCATAATTCAAAATCGCCCGCAAACCAGACTCCTTTTCGTCCTTACTTACCACATCCGCCTTAGCTTGGCAAGACCTGCTCAAAATTTCTGCCAGCAAATCCGCCTTCACGTAGCGCATCTGATCCAAACGCTTGCAACTCTCCAACTGCTCGAACAATTCCACATCCCAAATCACCCCGTACTTAATCACTTCCGCCATGGCGGAGCGAAACTCCCTCGCCGGCAAAGTTTTGAGTACATCCGGGTCAATTAACACCAAACGAGGCTGATGAAAAGCCCCAATTAAATTCTTCCCTAAAGGATGGTTGACCCCAGTTTTACCACCAATAGAAGCATCAACCATCGCCAGCAAAGAAGTCGGAACTTGGACAACATTAATTCCCCGCAACCAAGTAGCAGCAGCAAAACCCGTCATATCGCCAACCACTCCGCCACCCAAAGCCACCATCGTCGAAGAACGTTCTAAGCGGTTTTCCAAAGCAGCGCCGTAAATCTTCTGCACCGAATTTAAAGTTTTGTACTGTTCTCCTGGTGGTAGAATGCAGTTACCAACATGAAAACCCACCGATTCCAAGGAAGCAGCCGTCTTTTCTCCGTAATGCCGAAAAATCGACTGATTCGACACTAGCAGCACTTTTTTACCCAAATTCAGCCCACCGAGCATATTGCCTAGTTCGTTTAAACCGCCCGATCGCACGCAAATATTGTAAGATTGTGGTCCCAAGTCAACTTTAATTACTGATTTCATATTTATCTAATTTAGATTATAGATTTTAGATTATAGTTCTTATAGGTCTTTTTATTGATTGTTTTGGAGAAATTGCAATGACTCTTAGCGGAGCAATAACTTATTTTGGGCTTTTCGGCGGAATGCTGGGCTTGGCGACAGTGTTGATGTTTGGTCTGCGGGCTGTCAAACTCATCTAATTTACTAATTTAGATGCGAGAACCAGAGGATTTTAACCTCTGGTAAAAGTAACATTTTGCAGAAGTATTTACGCCAAAAATCTGTAGTTTGATCTGTAGATTTAGGGCGTAAATACTGATCTTGAATTTAATCAAGGAGCGATCGCACTTGCGATAAAACACGATCGCTCTTCATCAATTACAGAATTAGTTCTAATTCAGCCGATTGAACTTCGGGCAATTTCAAAGGCCCCTGTCGTATCAAAAACGATCGCGTGTTTAGCCTGCGGCAACAAACGCCGTAAAATCTGGATGTATCCGTCAGCATCACCGCGGCGGTGGAACCTTGCAACCACCAATCGCTGCATATTTGGCAATTGCCGCACGATACACCAGGGATGAGTGTTTAATTTGGGCTTTGATGTTGGTATCATAGGGTAATCCTTCCCCGCCGAAAGCGGGATTTGGTAGAAAAGGCGATCGCCCTTAAGTTTTCGAGGCTCGGAGGGCGATCGTTTTTAGCTTGACAGACGGGAATCCCCACACCATACCGCTTCGGTTGGTGTGGGATGAAAGGCGCGTGAATTGAGGAGGTACAAATAGGCTAATTTCATCCGCCCACCTTTGTTGAGTCCAAGGTCGCATAAACATAGCAGTGTTGACAATTTCTTTACCTTCTTGCGAAAGGCTCAAACTGTTCTGTTTCCGATTTTTTAAAAGGCTCAAAATTCCTAGATTAATGTCGTACTTATCGTCGCCATTTCTTCACCTGTTGGTAGGGAAAGCAGTTAATAACATCCTATAGCATATAACTACCTTTGGAATCAGATTCCATCAGTTCCAAGTAGACAGTTTTGGGAACTTCAAAGTATCGATATGTCTTGCTGCTATTCAAAACAACTTCGAGGGTAGAGGTTGTTTCGTCATAACCCACAGCTTGGATCATGCTAGATTCGACTGGTTCTAGTTTCATGGTAATAATGCAATCCATTTTCTCCTAAAATAATTTCTACTTCCCTCAATCTCAAATCGCAATGTCTCATTCCACCGATATCCTCACCCTCGGCCGCTGGATGGCCTCCGACTTCAGCAACCAAGCCCAAGCTTTTGAAAATCCGCCCTTCTTTGCCCACATCCGCGTCTGCATGAGACCCCTACCCGTGGAACTTTTGGGCGGCCTCAGTCTCTATCTAGAACAAGCCTATGACATCGAACTCAACACGCCGTACCGAGTTCGAGTGTTAAAATTAGTGCCGAAGGGCGATCGCATCGATATCGAAAATTACGCGATCGAAAACGAAGAGCAATTCTACGGTGCCTCCCGCGATCTCCAACGACTCCAAGAACTCAAAAAAGCAGAATTTAAACTAATGCCGGGATGCACCTTTATTACGCACTGGACCGGCCACAGCTTCAAAGGGTGCGTTGAACCAGGAAAAGGCTGTATGGTGGTCAGAAAGGGCAAAAACACCTATCTAGACAGCGAATTCGAGATCGATGGAGACAAATTTATTAGTCACGATCGCGGGCGGGACCCAGAAACCGACGCCCACGTCTGGGGAGCCCTCGCCGGTCCCTTTGAATTCACCCGTCGAGCTAGCTTCGCTGATGAAATTCAGGTTTAATACAAAAAAACAAGGGGCGATTTAGCAAAGAACTCCCTTGATTAAAGGTTCAGAATGCACCAATACCTGGTACATTAACCCAGTATTGGTAAGCAAGATTCACCTTTGTTTTATGAAAGTCCTGGTTATTGGTGGCGATGGCTATTGCGGTTGGGCAACCGCACTCTACCTTTCCAACAAAGGTTACGAAGTTGGCATCCTCGACAGCTTTGTGCGGCGGCACTGGGATCTGGAACTGTGCAGCGACACCCTCACTCCCATTGCACCGATTCAGCAACGACTCCAGCGATGGCAAGATTTAACTGGTAAGTCGATCGACTTGTTTGTCGGTGACATCACCAACTATGATTTTCTCAGCAAAAGCATGAGAAAATTTGCACCAGAGGCTGTAGTCCATTTCGGCGAACAGCGTTCGGCACCTTTTTCGATGATCGATCGCGAACACGCAGTCCTCACCCAAGTCAATAATGTAGTTGGGACCCTGAACCTGCTTTACGCCATTCACCAAGATTTCCCCGACTGTCACTTAGTGAAATTGGGGACAATGGGCGAATACGGCACGCCGAATATTGACATCGAAGAAGGCTACATTACGATCGAACACAACGGGCGCAAGGATACACTACCCTATCCCAAACAGCCTGGAAGTTTTTATCACTTAAGTAAAGTCCACGATTCGCACAATATCCATTTTGCCTGCAAAACTTGGGGGCTAAGAGCCACCGACTTGAATCAGGGTGTCGTCTACGGCGTACTCACAGATGAAACCGGCATGGACGAACTGTTAATCAACCGTTTGGACTACGACGGAGTATTCGGTACAGCTTTGAACAGATTTTGCATTCAAGCTGCGATCGGTCATCCTTTGACAGTCTATGGTACTGGCGGGCAAACCCGCAGCTTCTTGGACATTCGGGATACTGTGCGATGCGTCGAATTGGCGATCGCCACTCCCGCCGCTTCTGGACAATTGCGCGTCTTCAACCAATTCACTGAACAATTCAGTGTCGGCGACTTGGCTGCATTGGTGCAAAAATCCGGCACAGCAATGGGATTAAAGGTAGAAATCAATCACCTGGAAAATCCGAGGGTCGAGAAAGAAGAACATTATTTCAATGCAAAAAACAGCAATCTGTTAGACCTCGGTTTGCAACCGCATTACTTGTCGGATTCTCTGCTTGATTCTCTGCTGAATTTTGCTACAAAATATCAGCATCGGGTCGATAAGAATCAGATTTTACCCAAGGTTTCTTGGCGGTAAGTTCTGGTAGATAGCTGCGGTGCAATAGTTTTTTTAAGGAACCGCGAAGGCGCGAAGGGCGCGAAGGAAGAGGAAAGAAGGGAAGAGAAGGGTTTACAAGTTATGAATTGATTTGCCTCTATCTTTGACTCTCTTGCTCTGTGTCCTCTGTGTCCTCTGCGGTTAATTAAAAAAATTAGATATCGTAATTACTGGTGATGAAGCTGCTAACAGAACCCTATTTAAATCAAGCGAGTAAATGGCCAAAAACAGATCGTCAAATTCTGGCAAAATTTTCGATTTTCTAAATATTTTATTATGAGAATTGCTCTTTTCACTGAAACTTTCTGGCCGAAAATAGACGGCATTGTCACTAGGCTGATTCACACTGTAGACCACTTACAACGCGCGGGCGAACAGGTTCTCATCTTTTCCCCAGATTACGGCATAAAAGAATACAAAGGGGCTAGAGTTTATGGTGTTGAGGGTTTGCCTTTGCCGATGTACCCGGAATTAAAAATGGCACTTCCTTCTCCGGCGATTGGTCGCGAATTAGAGCAGTTTAAACCGGATATTATTCATGTGGTTAATCCCGCGATTTTGGGATTGGGTGGCATATATTATGGCAAAAAGCTCAATATTCCTATTTTGGCTTCTTACCACACTCATTTACCTAAGTATTTGCATCACTACGGTTTTGGAATGCTGGAACCTTTATTGTGGGAATTACTTAAAGGTGCTCATAATCAAGCAGAGCTGAATTTGTGTACTTCCACTGCGATGGTGGAGGAACTTAGAAGTCATGGGATCGATCGCGTAGACTTATGGCAACGGGGTGTTGATACAGAAATGTTTGTCCCGGAATTGGCTAGTCGAGAAATGCGATCGCGTCTTTCCCAAAATCACCCTGATAGTCCCCTGTTACTTTATGTCGGCCGCCTCGGTGCAGAAAAGGAAATCGAAGCTATCAAACCAGTTCTCGAAGCCATTCCAAACGCCCGCCTCGCCCTCGTGGGAGATGGCCCCCACCGACAAACCCTAGAACAATATTTTGCCGGCACTCCCACCAATTTTGTCGGCTATCTCAAGGGCCAAGAACTCGCAACAGCTTACGCATCTGCTGATGCCTTCATTTTTCCCTCCCGCACCGAAACCCTCGGCCTGGTGCTCCTAGAAGCAATGGCTGCGGGGACACCCGTAGTGGCGGCACGCAGTGGTGGAATTCCTGATATTGTCACTGACGGCGTTAACGGCTATTTATTTGACCCCACTGATGACATGGGAGCCTCTACTGCTACCCAGCGTTTGTTTGCAAACCCCGCGGAACGGGAACATCTGCGCCAAAGCGCCCGCCGAGAAGCCGAACGCTGGGGTTGGGCCGCGGCTTCTGGACAATTGCGACGCTACTATCAATCGGTGATATTTGCTGAGTCCATGTCCTCTGTGGCGTGACGGATTGACAACAATTTATTACAGTAGGGATTGGGTGAGGATTTTCTGTCGAGAGTCCAAGTTTTTTTACTGCTCCAATCGCCGTAGCTATTCTCCTCCTTGGTTTAACATTAAACTATGAATAGCTTCCTGAAAATATTGTGTGGGTAACATCAAACGCCTTCGATCGGACTGTATTTGGTCTGGTGCATGGGCTGAAACCGCGACACATCAATACCAGGAATCCAATGCTGTGACTGTCTATCGGGCAAAAAACTCCGAACTTATCTCCCCGTTGGAGGTTTTGAGTCGATCGTGAATTGGCAGATACAGCTAATTGGGTATTATAACTTAAGTGCACCTCGATTTTGACTGGTCATCATCCAGATCGGGGTGGTTAAAAAAACGATGTCTATAATAATTATGTCTCATTTCCCTGATTACAATAATGTGATTCTGACCAAAGTAAATCAACAAATCAGGCAGTTAGAGCGAGCTTGGGTAGTACATAAAACCACACTCAAAGCTTATACAAAACACCCAAGTAAATTTACTGAAGGACCCAAATTACCAAAATACAAAAATCGGGTTAGCGTAGTCATTTAATGTTAAATTCTCTCAAACTTTTAATCACGAGCAAAATCTAGTTTTTGATAAGTGGTCACTCTACCCTCCGAAAAAAGCAGTTAATCATGACATTCTCCAATGCTGGTAGCGTTCTGGCTACACTGACTCAAGTCAATCTGATGGGAGCATTAACCTCCCGTGTTAAGAACCTGCCAGTTCCTGAATTAGTCTGTCTGCTGGACTTTATTACGGCTGAATTTCAGCAATTTATCCGGGCGATGGATCTGATTAACAATGAAGCCCTCGAAAGTCTCTTAGAGCAACTTTTAGATGCCTTCACTGTCAAAATTGGTCTCATCCTCCAAGCAGACAGGACGACAATTTTTTTGGTGGACTCCAGCAAAAATCAACTTTGGCATAAAACTGTCGATGTTACTATTGGCAAACCTGTAGAAGTTCGTTTACCGATGGATGCAGGTATTTTGGGCTATGTCGCAACTACTGGAAAATCGATCAATGTCGTAGAAGCCAGAGAACACGAGCTGTTCAATGCGGAAGTAGATGAACCTTCTGATTATCAAATCAAGAGCATCCTCTGTATGCCAATTTTTAGTAGCAAGAGCGAAACAGAACCCGTAGCTGTAGTCAGACTTTTGAATAAAGCAGGGGATGTACCTTTTGACGAAGACGACGAACAACAGTTTCGGGTGTTTGCAGATTCGATCGGGATTATTCTCGAAAGCTGTCAGTCTTTCTATGTCGTCGCTCGCAATCAGCGAGGGGTGGCGGCACTGTTGAGAGCTACGACAACTTTGGGTCAAAGTCTTGACTTGGAAACTACTTTGCGAGCTGTCATGGATCAAGCTCGTGATTTGATGCAGGCAGACCGCAGTACGCTATTTTTATTAAATCGGGAAACCAACGAACTCTGGACAAAAGTCGCCAAGGCTGATGGCAAAACGATGATGAAAATCCGCATTCCCGCTAACAGGGGAATTGCGGGCTATGTGGCTTCTACAGGTCAAATTCTCAATATTACAGATGCTTACGACGATCCCCGTTTTGACCCCACTACAGACCAGCAAACTGGATATCGCACTCGCACTGTCTTGTGTATGCCAGTTTATAACGCTAAAGGTGAGTTGATCGGCGTAACTCAGCTAATTAATAAAAACCAAGGAACTTTTACTAATTCCGATGAAGAATTTCTGCGGGCTTTCAATTCCCAGGCGGGCATGGCACTGCAAAATTCTCAATTGTTTGAAAATATGATGGTCGAAAAACAGTATCAGAAAGATATGTTACAAAGTCTTTCTGATGCAGTTATTTCCACTGATTTTCAGGGCCGGATCGTGACTATCAATGAGGCTGCTCTCGAACTTTTGGGCTGTCCGGTAAATCAAGATAAAACTAAAGATAATCCCCAGCTTTGGGAACACAAACTGATAAATCGCTATGTTTGGGAAGTTTTGCCGATCGAAAATTTGAAATTTAGACTGGAAGACAGCCTGAATCATGCTGCTAGACATTACGTTCCCGAACAAAGTTTAACCCTAGGACTGTTGGTGGAAAAATCCCTGGATTTACCAGAGGCAGAAAATTATATTTTGGCAGTTCCCGATCCCCATCACCCTAATTCCTATTATGCTTGGGGCGAAAACGCTGCTTGGGCTGAAGAATTAGCAGTGCTACAATTGGCTAATTCCCAATCTCTATTTGCCCTTGATAATTCTGCTACCTATTACCCTTACTGTCCCCTCCCCATTTCCGGCTCTCACATTAAGGTAATTGAACGCAGTTTGAATTTGACTGTTAACCCCCTGACTAATCCCGAAGGAGGGGTGCGGGGGGGTTTGGTGGTACTCGAAGATATCAGTCGCGAAAAGCGGATGAAAACTACTATGTCTCGCTACATGACTCCGGGAGTCGTGGAACAAGTGATGGCGTTGGGTGACGACGCCCTGATGGTGGGGGAACGCAAGGATGTCACTATTTTATTTTCAGATATTCGCGGCTATACCACGCTGACGGAAAATTTGGGAGCATCGGAAGTTGTTGCTCTCCTCAATCAGTATTTTGAGACTATGGTGGAGGCTGTTTTCCACTGCGAGGGTACTTTAGACAAGTTTATTGGTGATGCTTTAATGGCTGTGTTCGGCGCGCCGTTACCGCTCAATCCCCCGGAAATTCATGGTTGGATGGCGGTTAAATCAGCTTTGGACATGAGGAAACGGCTCCAAGAGTTTAATGATTCTCGCCCCGGAGAAATTCCATTTCGTTTTGGTATTGGGATTAGTTCGGGAGAGGTGGTTTCAGGAAATATTGGTTCTCAAAAGCGGATGGACTATACGGTAATTGGGGATGCTGTGAATTTGAGTTCTCGCCTGGAAGAGCTTACCAAGGAGTATGGCTGCGATATAATTTTGAGTGAGTTTACTTACAGTTTGTGTAGCGATCGCATTTGGGTGCGAGAATTAGATAAGGTGCGAGTTAAAGGCAAAAATCAGCCAGTTGGTATTTACGAATTGCTACAAAGTAGTTCAGAACCTATGGAGGGAGAAACTCAAAGGTTCTTGGAACTTTACAAAAATGGTCGTGAGGCTTATATTGCTAGAAATTTTCACAAAGCTATTAGTTTTTTTGAGGCTGCTTTGGCAATTAGACAAAAGGATAAACCTGTTGAAGTTCACATCGAACGCTCTTTAAATTACTTGAAAGTCCCTCCACCCGATGATTGGGACGGGGTGCATACTATGGCGACAAAGTAGTAAACTATATGGCATCAGCGTGTAAAAAAATATAAAGATTTTGAAGTTGATATATAAATATTGTGAAGATATTTATATATTTATATTCCCTAGGACAGAGCTCAAAAGTTACAAAGTATGGAAAAATGGTGGCGAAGAATCAAAAAAATACTATAAAATAGTGGGTCAAGAATTCAATGAAATATTTATCTGTTCCGAATGCTACCAAGGCCGATCGCATTCTGGTTGTAGACGATGCTCCAGATAATGTTTTATTGGTAGAGACGATTCTGGAAGAAGAAGGTTACGAAATTAGTAGCGCAGATAATGGTTTTTCGGCCTTGCTCCAAATTGAAAAATCTCCCCCAGATTTACTATTACTAGACGTGATGATGCCGGGAATGGATGGTTACGAAGTGACTAAACGAATTAGGCAAAAAACAGAATTGCCGTTTATTCCGATTTTGCTGATCACCGCTCATGACAGTGCTAGCGTAGTGCAAGGGTTGGACATGGGAGCAGATGATTTCATCCGTAAACCGGTGGAAATGGACGAGCTACTGGCCAGGGTACGATCGCTCCTACGACTAAAACACAGCGTAGACGAGCGCAATTCGATCGCGCTTCAACGAGAAGATTTTGTCTCCCGACTCGCTCACGACTTGCGGACACCCCTGGTAGCAGCCGATCGAATGTTAACCTTAATGCAGCAAGGAGCTCTGGGAGAAATCTCCCTCCCCATGCACGAGGCTTTCGGCACGATGGTTCGCAGCAACAAAAACCTGATTAATATGGTAAATATGCTGCTGGAAGTATATCGCTACGAAGCAGGTGGCAAATCCCTAAGTTTTGCACCCGTTGACTTGCGACAACTGATCGCTGAGGTAGCCCAAGAGCTCGCACCCTTAGCCGATGCTAAAGGTTTGTCAGTGAATTTAGACTTGACAGAAAGTGCAGAAAGTGCTCCCATTGCTAAGTATCCGGGCGATCGCCTGGAGTTGTACCGTTTGCTAACAAATTTAATCGGAAATGCGATTAAATTCACTGACAGCGGTTCCATAGACGTTCGCTTAAAAGCAGCAAATTCTCCCGATTTTACGAGCTTCAAAAACCAACCACTAGCTTGGGTTGTCATTGAAATTCAAGATACTGGTGCGGGGATTTCCCCAGCGGAACAAGCCAAGTTATTTCAAAGGTTTGGGCCGGGAACTCACAAAAGATCTGGTACCGGTTTGGGACTCCATTTGTGTCGGCAAATAGTAGAAGCTCACCGCGGTACAATTGAGGCAAAATCGGAGCTAGGAAACGGTAGTTTGTTTACTATTCGTTTGCCTTGTTAGGGCCAGAGAGTAGGTGAGGGAGGCACTCACTCACGGGCATCGCCTCTACTATTAGTTCTTCCTTCTTCGTTCTTCCTGCTTCCTTCTTTTCCCCCCTTGGGGCAGGCGGTTTCATTCTCAGGCAAAGAGGGCCGGCACGCAAGGCTGTTTCATTCTCACCAAAAAAAGGGTTTTGTAGGGGTAGCGCCAAGAGTGCCTACCCCTGCCACCAACGATCCAATGCGCGTTTGGGGCTGACCGGGCCGGCACTCTTGGCACGGCCCCTACAGAGAATGAAACCGCCCTGGGCCGGCACTCTTGGCACGACCCCTACAAGAGAACCAAACCGCCCTGACCCTTGGGGGGCTTCTTCCTGCTTCCTTTTTCCTTCTTAATATATGCCTAACTGTCCAGTATGCGATACAGAATATGTCGAAGCAACAGCAGTATTTTGCTCAACTTGTGGCTGGGATTTGACACCTTATCCATTGCGTTATAAGCCTACAAAAATATATTTAAAAAAAGAAGCAATTAGATTAGAGTGGGCAAAAAAAATGTGGGAATTTGCCTGCACTCAACAAAGTTGGGAGACAAGGTTTGATGCGTTGCAAGGGGAATTGCAGCAAAATGCGATCGCCCGATCGCACACCCAATCTCAGCTAGACTGGGTTTTGTACCGCCTGGAACAATTGAACCCAGAAGCTATTTCCAGCACTCTCGAACGGCTGGAAGAAAAAATAGGGCAAATGCCTGAGCAAACTCCACGGCTGTCGGAAGTCGGGATGGACTACCGCCCATTGACAAAGTTCTTAAAAACTGGAAAATGGCAGAAAGCTGACGAGCATACTTGGGAAATTTTGCTGTCTATAAGTTTGAGGGAAGAGGAAGGTTGGCTCAGTGCTGCGGATATTGACAATTTTCCTTGTACAGACCTTCGCACGATCGACCAACTTTGGCAACAATACAGCGATGGACGCTTTGGGCTGAGCGTACAGCACCAGATTTGGGAAAGTGTTGGGGGCAAATATACGGAATTTTGCGATCGGGTAGGCTGGCGAGTCAAGGATAATTGGAAATATTACGAAGAATTATCCTTCCGCGAAAGTGCCCCGCCTGGACATCTCCCCATCACAGTCTGGCGGAGGCGCGCTTGTTACGGTGCTGGCCAACTCACCGCAGCAGAGAACTTTGTCGCGATTACTCAAAGACTTGCAGCTTGCGGAAATCCTTAAACTTTGGACTAAGACAAAAAAACCCGGTTTGTGCGTGTATATCTCAGACTAATCCCCAATTTTTCCCAGAAACCCGGTTTTTGGCCTGGTGGGTGCCGAGAAATTGAATCCCCAATACAAAATTAAAAATCCAAAATCGACATTAGCTGCTATAATCAAAACGGTTCAGCAACTGGGGCTGTGGCTCAGATGGATAGAGCAAGCGCCTCCTGAAGAATCGGGCACCCTGGTAGGAAACTCTGGGAGTGAATGTGGTCAAACTCAAGGAAGCCTAAGTCTGACAACGGATAAGGTAATCTTGAGCCAAGCTCTACTAATACTCAAATTTTGGTAGAGAAGGTGCAGAGACTGGCTTTAGGAAGTAAACATCATAAAACCTCCTAAACATACGGCCACCACCTAAAGGTCGCAAGCCTACGGTGAAGGAATAGTCCAGAGAGTGGGGAAACTCACACAAATCTGAAGCGCTAGGTCGCCGGTTCGAACCCGGCCAGTCCCGTAGACAAATTAAGGACAATTTAAAGCAAAAGGGCAAAGTCTAGGTTTTGCCCTTTTCTTTTAAGGTTTTGGAGGGAGGGTAGACCCCACACACTAGCTTTCTGGTTTTCAGTCCCAACAAGTTTCGCTGACATAATTGCCTTAAAAAACTGGGTTTCTGCATGGGTCCTTTTGACACATCCGCATGATGGCCACTTCTTAATTTTTAGATTTAAATTCCTGTTAATAGGCTGTAAGTGCCGTATTTTTTGTTATTGTTCCTATGTCAGCTACACAAAATTTTTATAGGTTTAAATGTGGTTAAGAGTCAATTTAAACAAGCGACGTTACAAACGTTTGAGGAGTTCGCAGCAAGTTCGGTTGCTAGTAGCACTGTTGATGGCTTTTTGGTTGGGCTATCAACAGCTCAAGACTGAATTTCAAAGACCCCAAGCTTTGTTGGTGTTGGGTGGGGCGACGGAGCGGGAGGTGTTTGCCGCTAACTTTGCTCGCAAGCATCCTGATTTGCCGATTTGGGTTTCTTCTGGGAGTAATCCTGAGTTCGCTCAATGGGTGTTTTCTGAGGCGGGTATTAGGTCCGATCGCCTGCATTTGGACTACAGAGCCGTGGATACTGTAACCAACTTTACCACATTGGTAGATGAGTTGCGCGATCGGGGAATTGATAGCTTGTATCTGATTACATCAGACGATCACATGAGACGAGCTTGGATCATCGGAGAGATTGTTTTCGGTAGTAGAGGTATTCGTTTCAAGCCTGTGGCTGTTCCTTCGGGCCGAGAACCCGAACCGGTGCAAAAAGCAGTGCGCGATGGTGTGAGAGCTATTGTTTGGCTGACTACCGGTTATACGGGGGCTAATTTCAGTCAAGCCAGAATTAAATAAACTAAGAAAGTATGACTTATATTTGATACCTTGGGTTGTGAGCTACAATAGAAACTAGATCAATTTCAACTCATAGGAAAACATATGTCTCAATCAATTGCGCCAGTTTTAACAGACCAGCAAGTTGATGATTCACCCACATTAACCTTTGAAGAATACCGAGTTTATCAAGGCGAACTTGATGTACAATATGAACTGTACAAAGGCAAATTAATTCCGATGCCAACAGCAACAGTTTTACACATCAAAATTTGCGAATATTTAGTTTATAAATTGCAGCGTTACCTAGCTGCTCATAATCTTGATTTAGTAGTAAAAACTGGTCTGGGAGTGAGAACTGATGAAGATAAATCCCGGATTCCCGATGTAGTTGTCTGCACTCAAAGTCTTTTGGAACAAGCTGCTGCTAGATCCGGTGCAGGCATTCTCGATTTTGATGAAAAGCCGCTATTAGTGGTAGAGGTAGTGAGTGAAGACCGGCGGGCAGATTACGTGATCAAACGAGGGGAGTACGAACTAGCGAATGTGCCAGAATATTGCATTGTTGATCCAAAAAGTGGTAAGCAAAAAATTAGGCTTTTAGCATTGATTGAAGGTGAAGATGGTTACAATCAGACAGATTTCTTTCCTGGTGAAGATATGGTGTCTGTAGTATTTCCAGATTTAGTTTTATCGGTGGATGAAATACTAAATCCGCCATTGGTGGAGGAGTTAGTCAAAGCAGAACAAGCCCAATTGCAGAAAGCTGAAAGGTTGGCGGCGAAGTTGCGGGAGTTGGGCGTAGATCCTGATTCTGTTTAAGGGATTAAAATGATTGCAATAGCGCTTTCTCATGCTCAATCGTCTAGCAGTAAATCGCGCAGGAAATAAAAGCGATCGCGCCATAAATTATCTCCTTTAATTCGCCCTGCATAACCTGTCAGCGGAGAAGAAAGTTCTACTAAAATTTCGTGCAACTCTTCGCGGGACAACTGCTTGGGTGGGTTAGACATGGAATACGCACCGCTCAAAGAATCAACACTGGCTCTTTTAGAACCTGTAGTTTCTAAATACTTTTTCAGAATAGAAAGAACGTGCGATCGCACTTTAAGCTTTTCCCGCACGTCGTCAATATAGCGATTAACCTTAGCATCGGCTTCCTCACCAAAGGGCTGTTGTTCCAAACAAGGTTTTAACTCTAATAAATCGATCGAACCTGGTTGCTTAGCTTTCAATTCAACAAGTTTTTGCAATGTTTCCGGGCGGATGACGTTCATGTGGTTTCCGATAGCAGTTTGTTTAGCGTGTCTATTTAGCTGACCAGCGGCCATAATTATCTTAATACAGCAGTTGTATTGTTCCTGAAGATGCTTATGTCCTAACTTGATAAGTTGCGCTGGCGTTCCATCAGCTACGGTTTCACTTTTGGTAGCTTTGCATTCTCCCACTACCTGGTAGGGAGTTTCACAGTAGAAATCTAATCCGCCAGCACCGCCTGTTGATTCTGGATCGAGGCTAGCTTCTGGTTTATTGTTAGAATTGGCAAATCCTAGCTTGATAAAACTCTTGCGGACTAATTTTTCAAAGCCATTACCGTCGCTAGAGTTTCCGATTTGTGCGATCGTTTTAATCCAATCTAAATCAATATCAGGTTTTGCTGTTGGTAATTTTTCTGACCAACCTAGAAATTTTTTGATTTCTGCATCTAGTTGTTTGGCTTTTGGGTTAGTAGTTGATAAATGCACTAATGCACTTTGCAACTCTTCCAATTCTGGATGTTCAGGAGGCTCTAGTTTTTTGAGATTTTGACTGCGTTTAGCAAACAGAAAATCACTCAAAACAGGCGTTGAATCAGTCACTGTTCGGGATTTGGGCAAAGATACAAAATTGCCGCTGTGATGCACAGGCATTTCAAGCGGCTGAGGTAGCAGATAGACGCGAAGATGAGCTAGAAAAAGATAAGGTTTTTCTAAGAGAGTTTGGTTTAATGCCTCTGTTGTCCAGACTGTTAACTGCGACAAAGCCTCTAATGATTCAGGATCATTCAGCATTTGACACAATTCGCATCTAGCCCAAGCCTTAATCAAAACTTTCTCAGAACTTAACACAGCAAGTGTGTTTTGAGCGACAGGCAAAAAATGCGATCGATAATATCGATCGCCCGATAGCAAATCAACCGAAAGATTGGCTGGATACAAAGCAAATGTTCGCCCCGGATTCAGAAACATCCGAGGCATAGCTACAATCATTCGTCCTTGGATTAAAGCTTCAATATCTGGATTTGGTAAAGCCAGAGCTGTTTGAAGCAAAATTGATTTGCTCATGGTTAACTAAATAGGTCACTTAGATCCCCATCATCTGTATCATCACTGCTGGGGGGGTTGAAAATGTCTTCTAAAAGTAGGTTTTCATCTTCATCATCAACCGCAGGCATTTCACCGGAGGGATCGCTCAAAATTTCCCGCAATAAAAGATTCTCAAAAGTGAGCTGCTTCTGAGATATAAAGTCAAAAACCTGGTCTTCTGTTAAATTGTAATCTCGGCATTTTTTACAAACAGTACGGAGAGCCAGCAGCGGCTTTATTTGCTCTTCAATCAAATACACTACCTCACCGCCTTTTTCAACTGAGACAAGTTCCTCTAGTAGCTTGTACGCTTTAGAAGTTTTCTTGATATTTTCTATTTTGGATTGGGAACGTACTAAACAACCGCGCGTCAAATCAAAAGTTTGATAATCAATTAAGCGCTTTAATGCAGCAACCAATTCGGATTGAGCAGATTGGATAATTGCAACACCAATCTTGATAGCTTTTCCGTTTTCGGTGCCAATTATCTTGTATCCGATCCAACCCGCATTTTTTGCTTTTGGTTTAATATCTGTGCTAATGTCATCAACTGTTACCTTGTCAATCGTCTGACCTTTCAAGGTTTCAAAGCCAAAGTAAATAGCCTGAGCAATTGTGGAATTATCTTCGATATCCTCTTGGATATCAGCCCCAAGTTCCTGATTTAAGGCCAACTCAAACCGCTCAACAGGATCTTCTGGAAGTTCAGGCACTGGAGGCATAAAAACTTTAAAATTCTCGGCACACCAAGTCAAAGCTTCCCGTACAGTTGGCTTACCTCTGCCATATTCTCTCAGTTGAGTTTCCTCAAACGGGTAGACCGGATGAGGAGGGTTTAAATTCCTGATATTATAAAAATCTTGCAACCACAACTGGACTAAATCGACTAAAGAATCGCTATTTAAGTATTTTAAATCGATTGGTTTTCGCTGCGTGTATGTTGAAAGTCGATCGGGTATACCGCCAGACATTACGTTAACTGTGTCTGTCCACGTATAGGGCATCATTACTGTGATAATAACCAAACCTTGACCGAGAGCGGAGTGTTCGAGAGTATCGTACAAACGTTTAACTAGATCGGCAATTACCTGCGGTGTTGTCAAGCCATCATCTCTACAACTTGTATTGACATCTATTTCATCAAAACAAATGATTACAGGACTGTAGTAACTCACCAAATTTAAAATTTGCTGGACATTATTCAAAGATTCGGCTTCTCTGTCCTGATTGGTCTTGCCGGAATTAGCAGGCAATCCTAGTTCCTCAGCTTTAGATGTATCTAGCTCTTCACCCGATAACCATTTGATAGCAAAAGGTGTTTCAACTTCAGATAACGTCCACAAGACAGCTCGAACAATATAAGGATCGGCTTTGGATTTTGTTTTGAGAACTTGCTTAGTTAGGGTGTTCATAAAATTCTTGTTTTTAGTAGCCCAACTAGCACATACTCTGTCAAATCGCTTGATAAGTTCTTGAGGAGAAAGATTTGGTGTAGCAGAATTGATAGCTTTGAAACCTTCGTTTGCCATTGCAGCAGCTATTTCCTGCCATTGCATAACTCTTTGGCTGCCTGTATGGCTCAAGCTGTTAGCTAAAGTTTGCTGAAATTGGTATTTTATCAAGTTTAAGTCGGTGTAATTATTAACACTGGCATAAACGAACAAAGCACCTCCATTGGTTTCTAGTCTGTGGCGAGTGCGGCTCAAAATGTGGCTTTTTCCCACTCCTTGTTGAGCTGTTAATACCAGTGAAGTCACTTTTTCTTGGCTGGATTGAGTAGTCTGTACTTTTTCAACAGCCTGAAAAATGGCATCGGAAGCGTGAGCATTTAGAGTCGGAATATCGGGAAAGCCTTTCCCCCAAATATCCTGTTCTTTGACAATTCCAGCTTTGCTAAAGGGATTGTGATTTTGGATGGCAGCATTGAGAGCTTCTATCGGAGAAACTGATATATTGTTCATGGCGATCGTGTGTGAGGTAACGAACTACAAAAAGATTGAGGGCAATTTTAGGAATTCAAACGTTTGGCGTAGTAACGCAATGCACCACCAGGAATAGCGATCGAGTCTTCACGTTTATCTGGGGTGATGTCTTGCGTTTCTCCAGCCATTAGCTGGAAAATGTCATTAGCCTGCATTTCCAACAGCCACTCGTTGAATTGCGATCGCCCAACTCTTTCCCCGATCGCCCGCCGCATCCGATAAATCGGCACTAAATCGTCTAAGTTATAATCCCGGTTCAAGCTGTCATACACATCCAACGCCACAGACATAAAATCCTCATAGGAGGCGATCGCCCCTACATCCCCTTTCCCCGTCTCAACACCAACACCCGTCGCACCATCCTCATGCCGCATCCATTTCAACAGAGCATTTCCCAGCCGAGCACCCATTTGAGAACCATCAAACTCAAACAAAGAATCCTGACTTTTCAAACCCGCCGCTAAAACTTCTTTCCCCTTCGCCGTCAGTTCCACCTGAGTCCGTCCCTTTTCCCGCAAATAGGCGATCGCTCCCGATTCCTCTAATTCCTTCAAAATCGGCTCATAAGTCTTTTTAGTCTCATTAGTTCTCGCAATCAGCTTAGTCAACTTCCCTTGATTAACCTTATTTTTCCCTTCCCCCTCATCCCACAAATTCAACAGCACCCGAACTTTTGCCTTCGCATTCCACAGCAATTGCTCTGCGGCCGTCAACGCAATTTCAGCTTTTTTAGACATATTCATACCTTCAAATACCAGATATCATCATCGAATTTTATCAGAAATCCTGCTAAAAAACATCTCAATTGTCCGGCAAATTTCTCCAGATGCTGCCAATAATTTATGCAGATTTGCGGCTGCAATAATTTTATTACTCATCCGTATTCTTAAAGTTGATTATTAAAAAAATAGGGGTTGACTAAAAAACTGTTATTTGATATAATATGCGGTCTTACCCAAAGCAATTGATTCGTAAATCCACCAATTCAATCCTTCGCAGAATCAGGATGAATATCAAAAACTGGGTAAGTTATTCAACATGAATTATTCAAGCCGATGAGAGTCTACAGCGGCTTTAGTATTACAAAACAATCGCCAGTATCAACTTCCCTGAGCAACCTCAACAAATTATAGCGATCGCAACTTTAAGCAACAACTAGCACACCAGCTCAAGTGCGACTTTAGTTGAATACCCTATTCATCCTTTAGAAAGACGCATTCAACCAAAACATTTCGTTACATTACCAACAAAGTAATGAGTTGCAGATTCCTATGAAAACCATTCCCGACCAAATTTCCGACATCAAAGAAAAACTGCCAGACCTTACTCCCACACCTCCTGGCCTAAAAGCCCAAGCATCCAGCCACGACCTCAAAGACCGTTTAGATTGGGGAGAACCTGGATTAACAATCATCGATGTGCGCGATCGTGAAAGCTTCGACAAAAGCCACATTACCGGCGCATTACCAATGCCGATCGACGAATTAGTAGAACTAGCAAAATCCAGCCTCGAAACCGTGCGCGACATCTACATCTACGGCGAAAACGACGCACAAACAGCCGAAGCAGCAGGTATTCTGCGCCAAGCAGGTTTCCTAAAAGTAGCCGAACTCCTAGGCGGAATTCCGGCATGGAAAGCCATAGACGGCCCCATCGATGGTGCTATGGAACACGAAAATCCCGGCCCCGATGCCTACAACGTTTTCTCTCGCCTACAACAGCACGCCAAAGCACAGAAAACTAACAAATAATCTCCGCTCCTATGCCGAAACCCGACTTATTAAATAAATCGGGTTTCGGAGTCACCTAGAGTCGATTGGTTCAATCTCAAATCTCCAATTTTAAATCGATTTAATTTTCCTTCCTGCCGTCCAAATATGCTTTAACTTCCTTCAATACTTGTCGATTTCCATCAAAAGTAATCAAATTAATAGCTTCCTCAAAAGAACTCCAAGCAGAATTTTGAACTTCTTCTACCTGCAAAACAACATCCATTGAATTGACAAAAGCCACAAAATAAGTCACACTCTTTTCAATTACCTCCCCTTGCTTAGCAAAGGCATAATGTTTCACAGAACTGGGAGCAGCTTCCTGAACAAAAGAATAATATTCCACAAAACTAGGCTCCTCAAGCACTTCATAATCACGGATGCCAGTTTCCTCTTCCAATTCCCGTTTCGCCGTTTCCAATGCAGATTCCCCTGGATCGGCATGACCTTTGGGAAACGCCCAATGTCCGGCTTGATGTTGAATTAATAAAAACAAAGTATCAGTTTCATTCACAAAAACTGGCACTATTCCAAAAGCTTCATCTTTCATGGTTTTTCTATTTCCTATTACTAACTAATCCCAATCTTTTTTTCTTTAGTCCGCGGAGGCGGACTTCGTTTGACAAGACGCGAATTCTATTCGCCGGGAATTTGTGTGTAGTTTTAACTTATTTCCACTAAAATTCCCACCCCAAGCGAGTAGGCTGTTCATAAATTCGTTTCAAAGTGTTAATATCCTTGACAGAAATAGGTGGAGGATTCCTCACTTGAGCAAAATAAAGCACATCGGTTTCCATCAAACTATGACCCCAAATTCCCAAAGCATGACCAAACTCGTGACGGGCCACCGCAGCCATATATTTGCCCACCTGATTCGGATTCAGATAAACCGAAAACCGATGAGATAACACTGTTTTATCGCCATCGTTGCGGGTGTATAATTCATAGACAGATTCTCCCGATCGCGATCGCAACAACCCTTGACGCAAAGGTGGAGCCTGAATTAAAATTTTAATATCAGCCACCTCGGAACTATCCACCACTACCAACGGCAAATAAACCCCCCATTCCCGAACAATACCCAACACAGCCTCAACCCATTCAAGAGAGCGATTGGTATTCACCGGAGGTTGCACATAAACCCGAATTGGAAATTTTGACCAAACCAAATGACCGACTTTCGGGGGCTTGATGCGATCGAAATAATCGCCACTATCAGTTGAATCTTGCCAATTAGCCAGCGTTGGTGGCAAAGAATGAACCTGTGGAGAGGGCCAACTGTCGGGGAGAGGAGGAAGACTCGCAGCAGGAGTATTAACCTGAGTCAAAATTATCAGGCTAAAACAACATAAAGCGACTGAAAACAGTCTCCGAAATCTTCTGGTAACTTTCCACAACCACATTTTTGCAACCGCAATTAAACCTCATATCTTGCACCCTTTTCAAGAACAGGCAAAATGCCTGTTCTACAAAGAATCAATGGGTGCATCTGTGTTTGGCAAATATATTCCTAGAATGCTCTAGCCCTTACAAAACCCGGATGCTCCCGAATCAATTTGATTGTGGCACGTACATCTGGCCCGTGAATGATTGCCTAATTTTATAACTTAGGAGTCAACCAACCAGCACTCAAAATCACCGTCAAACCTATAAAAACAATAGCCAAACCCCAAGTAATCCGATTCAGAGTTGTCTCAGCACTCTTGGTACTTGTAAACAATTGAGCTTGTCCTCCAATACCTCCAATGCCATCACCTTTAGGACTGTGCAGCAACACAAAAATCACAACTCCAAGAGCAGACAAAGACCAGATAACTTGTAAAACAGAAACAATATTCATAATTGTGAGTAATTGGTAATCGGTAATTGGTGACTTATTATCATATCAAATCTGGTCGATCGCCCGCAATTTATGTAGGGACATGGCAGTGCCCATTAGTGTCAAATTAAGGTAAAACCCATAGTCCGGCAGGGGTTTAAACCCCTGCCTCAAAGCGAAAGTCCTCTCAAGAGGACTGAAGAACTCATTAGTCCTATGCAAGAGGACTTTAGCTATTAGACAGGGAATTCATTCCCTGGCGGACTAGCGGGTGGGCGCAAGGACTGGCGGACTCACAGCTTAAGTTGACACTCCTTGGGCAGTGCCGTGTCCCTACTAGAGTCGGAGACGGCAGTGCCGTGTCCCTACTACAACCGGACTCGCACCGGAGAGCGATTAGCGCGAACTTCAAAATCAGCCGATCGAATCATAGAACGTCCTGTCATCTCAGGAGGCTGAGGCAATCTCAAAAACTCCAAAATCGTCGGTGCAATATCAGCCAAACAGCCATCTTCCCTCAAAGGAACATCCGTTCCGTGACCAGGAATCTTCAGACCTTCGCCTTCTACCAGAATAAACGGCACCGGGTTAGTAGTGTGAGCCGTCCAAGGATTCCCATCCTCATCAAACATCTGCTCAGCATTACCGTGGTCAGCGATAATAATTGCCGTTCCCCCAGCTTTGGTAACGCCAGTCACCAGCCTCCCCAAACATTTGTCCACAGTTTCGATCGCACTTACAGTGGCACCCATCATCCCCGTATGACCCACCATATCGGGGTTAGCGTAGTTAATCGCCACAAACGAATAAATACCCTTCTCAATGGCCGCCAGCGCCCCATCCGTCACCAGGGCCGCCGACATTTCAGGTGCCTCATCATAAGTCGCCACCATCGGACTCTGCACCATTTCCCGGTCTTCTCCCTCAAAAGGCTCTTCTAGACCGCCATTAAAAAAATAAGTCACATGAGCATACTTTTCAGTTTCCGCCGTCCGCAACTGCCGCAAACCCTGTTTCGAGATCACCTCACCCAGAATATTGTTCAAATTCTGAGGTTCAAAAGCCACCAACACCGAAAGCTTGGGGTCATACTGAGTAAAAGTTGCAAAGGTCAGCGGTTCAATTAACTGTCGCTCAAACCCTTTAAAATTTGGATCGACAAAGGCCTGAGTCAACTCTCTAGCCCTGTCCGGGCGAAAATTAAAGAAAATCAGCCCATCGCCGGATGCCACTGCTCCGGGCGCAATCCGGGTCGGGACTGCAAACTCGTCCGTCACTCCTTCACCATAGGATGCCTGCAACACCTCCACAGCCGATCGACCATCAGGTGCGCCCTCAGTCGTCATCACATCATAGGCACGTTGCACCCGATCCCAGCGCTTGTCACGATCCATCGCATAATAGCGACCGCTGAGAGTAGCTATTTTGCCAATCCCTACCTGTTGGATATAACCTTCTATTTTGGCGAGAGCTTCCACACCCTCTTTTGGGGTAGTATCGCGGCCGTCAGTAATGGCGTGAATGCAAACCTGAGAAATGCCCTGGGCTTTTGCCAATTGCAGTAACCCTAGAATATGACTGAGATGGGAATGAACCCCACCTTCGGAACAAAGGCCAGTCAGGTGCAACTTCCCGCCCCTAGCTTGCACTTCCTCGCAAAGCTTAACTAGAGCCGGATTGCTCAGCAAAGAACCATCTTCCACTGCATCAGAGATCCGCACCAACTCTTGAGGGACTACCCTACCCGCACCCAGATTCAAGTGACCAACTTCGGAGTTGCCCATTTGCCCGTCCGGTAGGCCTACAGCTCTGCCAGAAGTCCGAATTAGAGTTCTGGGATAAGCAGCCCAGAGACTGTCCATAACTGGTGTTTTGGCAGTGGCGATCGCATTTCCGTCTTTTTCTTCACGATAACCCCAGCCGTCTAGAATAATCAGCACTACAGGAGATACAGACGCTTGTGCCATGACAATACCCTATTTGTAAGTATAATTTCTCAGTTAAGTAGACAGATATATACGGTGTGATTGTTCGCCCGAAGCCAAGGGATAATTTTAGGGGATTTTCTTTTTTACGGAATGAAATTTTCATTCACTATT
This sequence comes from Microcoleus sp. EPA2, assembly GCA_020882975.1. Taxonomy (GTDB): domain Bacteria; phylum Cyanobacteriota; class Cyanobacteriia; order Cyanobacteriales; family Microcoleaceae; genus Microcoleus. The sequence goes on from JAHRFD010000029.1 coordinate 52,829, forward strand.
AAAACGGCAAATTAACATAATTGACCTTTAGATGTCAAGACTATGGACCTTTGCAATAGTTATTGTGGCACAGGTCAAACAGCCTGTTCCAGAGGGGCTTTTCTGGAGAGGTCTAGGGCTGTGAGGGGAAAAATTGCGGACTCAAGGCGATGGTGAGAACGGTGGGAATGACACCTGGGGGAACTTGGCAATTGTGAAGCGATCGCATAACATCGAACACAGATAAACTAAAAGCGATAACAGGCTGTAATTGCAAAGCCTTGTTGGATCTTGAAATCAAGCATTTAGGGGCGATCGGCAATGCACAAACTTTTATATTTTGCAACTATAGGACTACTAGCTTTCTCGATCGGAGGCTGTGGTGACGGTGGGGGTGGCAACACAGCCAGCCCCAGCCCGACTCCTAGTGGAGCTTCTCCATCACCGTCAGCAGCAGCTAGCCCCACCCCAGGAACTCAGACTTTCCAGTCTCCAGTCGTAGCGGCTCAGCCTCCGGGCTTAATTCGATCGACCAACCCAGACCAACGGGCACAACAGAGTGCTACAGGGATTGGCGACAACAAGAGCGAGCCCAAAAACCCACCGGCCCCTGGTCAACCCATACCGTCGGGAGCGTTGACACCAAATCCTGCTCAGATAGACCCCTTTGGGCCGCTGCCACCGATCGCAGTTCAAAACCCAGCCGGAGCTAATGTAGAAGTTGGTCAGATTGCCAATCCGTTCCCCAAACTGGCACAACGACAAGTTGCCCTGCTACCGAAACTGCCAGACTCATCGCCTCCCCCCAGAATAGAGCCGATCGCTCCAACTGCAACTCGCAACAGTTCATCCAGGGGCGATCGATCAGGCACTAGGATAGCAACAGGCTCCCAGACAGACCCTTCCCAAGGGGGCAATGGGTCGCAAATTGGATCGACGCGCCCAATTCCGGGGCTGAATGCGCCTCAATTGGGCAGTCGCCCTGGACAGCCCGGTTTGCCAGGGGGCGAGGGGACCCAAGTTGGCTCCCCACGCCAAATTCCCGGCCTCAATACCCCTCAATTTGGCAGTCGCCCTGGACAGCCCGGTTTGCCAGGGGGCGAGGGGGCCCAAGTTGGCTCCCCCCGCCAAATTCCCGGCCTCAATACTCCTCAACTAGGAACTCGTCTAAATCCAGCAACCACTAACGGTAGGAATCCCCGCCGTCTAGCAACCCTGCGCGCGCCCCAGCCCATTGCAGCTACACCCCTAGGAGTGCCGAATCTGCCACCACTGCCCGTAGACAAGCGCCCACCCCAGTGGAGAGCGCCCAATCCTATTGCCACCAGAGTTACTAGCACTCCTAGGCGTCCAGCACCCCCGCGCCCGCCCCAGCCCATTGCAGCTAGACCCCTAGGAGTGCCGAATCTGCCACCACTACCAGTAGACAAGCGCCCACCCCAGTGGATCGACCCCAATCCGCCTCCGGTCAAGCAAGTGCCTGCAATTCCTGCACCTCCACCACCTCCTTCTACTGACCTCGCTACAGGCACAGAAGTCAGCGGGGTGGTCAAAGTTGGGAACGAGACGCAAGTGATTGTCAGAGTACCCAATGAACCAACCAGTCGATATGTCAAAGTCGGCCAGCGGTTGTCTAACGGGCAAGTGTTGGTGAAGCGGGTTGATGTCAAGTCAGGAGCAGACCCGATCGTGATTCTGGAGGAAAACGGCGTTGAGGTAGCCAAAGCAGTTGGGGAAAAACCCCCAAGTCGCGAACAAAAACCCGCCAATGCAGTTATTAGCAGTTTGCCAAATCCTAATAGAGCGACGGGACGCTAACAATTGACTGTAAAGTGTAAAAAATGCTAAAGGCAAAAACTTTCTTTTTTGCCTTTTTGCATTTAGGCTGATATCGAAGTTTGAAAGTAAAATCAATATAGAGTTAGGGCTGCTGAAAAATCACCATTAGGCATTAATCAATACCAGACTTTTCAGCAAGTCTTAGCTGCTCGAAAATTACTATTACTATTACTCTCAAGTCAAAGGAGATTTCTCATGCTCGGTTCAATTCAAAAATTAGGGATCGTGATATTAGTTGCTTCTTACATCGGAGCTGCCACTAATCTCTTGAATCCCCAGCAGTCAATGGCTCAACCAAAACCCGATGCAAAACCAGAAGAAGGCAAACGCCCTCCCGTCTGTCAAGGCAATCCTCCTACAGGAAGAGTTAAATGTAATTATGAGGGAGCAGACAACTACGAGGGAGATTTCGTCAACGGCCTGCCCGATGGTACCGGAGTTTATGTCTATGCTAATGGCGATCGCTACGAAGGACAATTTCGGAATGGAGTACCCAACGGCAGAGGGACATTTATTTTTAAAGATGATGGCCGTTACACAGGCATCTTCCAAGACGGCACGATGAGGTCTGGGTCGGTGGTTTTTCCCAATGGGGAGCGCTACGTCGGAGAGTTCGGAGTTGTCAGAAATGTTCAAACTAATGTGATTAGCAGCCAACCTGCGGGCAGGGGTCAATTTTTTTATACTAATGGCGATCGCTATGAAGGAGTATTCTTTGCTGGTGCGCCCTTTGGACCTGGGGTATTGGTGCGGGCAGACGGGACTCGCTGTTCTGGCAGGTTTTTCAATCTCGCACTAGATGCTTCTGTTAGTTGCTCTTTTCCCAACGGTACGCGCTATGAAGGAGAATTGCGCAAGGGAGTGCCTCACGGTGTTGGGACGATGATTGATGCCAGTGGTAGGCGCTTTCCGGGGGTATTTCGCAACGGTAAACCGGGATTGTCCTAAATCATAAATAGAGGTTTAAAGGCAAGTTTTCACCAGAAATCGGACAAACGACAAATGACAAAGCACAATAATATCCAGAATCGCATAGGAGAAACTTGGTTAATGATTTCCCCTGTTAAAATCAGTCGAATCAGTCTATTAGTTGCATCAGTTTGGGGAATTAGTAGTTACGCGATTTATCCCTTGCCATCAATGGCGCAAGGAACAGAAGCTAGAAGTGGTCGCTGTGTCCCTGCGATCGCTACAGGTAGAGTTAGGTGCGATTACGACAGTGGCGACAGCTACATCGGAGACTTTGTTAACGGTTTGCCCGGTGGCACGGGGGTATACATCTACTCCAGCGGCGATCGCTATGAGGGGCAGTTTCGCCTGGGTCAGCCAAACGGTCGAGGACAATTTATCTTTAAGGATGATGCCCGCGTTGAGGGTATATTCCGAGATGGCAAAATTAGCACTGGAACAGCTATTTTTACGAATGGCGATCGCTACATTGGGCCGTTTTCTCTGGATTGGAAAGTGGGTACGCCGACTGGACAGGGGCAATTCATTTTTGCTAATGGCGATCGATTTGTCGGTCAATTTTTGGGAGGTAAACCTTTAGGTGCGGGGGTATTCACCCGCGCCGATGGTACCCGGTGTTCGGGACAATTTTTTAATCAAGAACTCGATGCTAGGGGTAGTTGTTCGTTCTCCAATGGTATCCGCTATGAGGGAGAATTTCGCAAGGGATTACCTCACGGTAAAGGCACAATTATTAATACCAGTGGCAAGCGCTTTCCGGGAGTGTTCCGCGACGGCCAGCGGGTCGAACGTTAAAAATGGCAATAAGTGCGATCGTCCGCTATTAAGTAAGTCCACTGCCAAACAGATCAAGAACCCTGACTTCTTTAAGAAGTCGGGGAAATCGTATAAAATTGTTAGTTCTCAATGGGCTCGGATTGACTCCTAACTCAGGTAACTTCGTCACCAATCTTTCGGCTGCTTGTTCAAATTGATTCTTTCTTATTTATCCGAGTTCCTATGTCAATCAAAAAAATCATTTCCCTAGCCTTGTTAATTTTTGTCCCCATTTCCATCCTCGCTGAGTATCTGCACTGGGGTTCCCTCACAGTTTGTATCACATCCGCTTTAGCTATCGTACCTCTGGCGATTTGGTTGAGCACTGCTACAGAAGAAGTGGCGATCGTCACTGGGCCTTCCATCGGCGGCTTACTAAATGCAATCTTCGGCAATGCTACAGAATTAATTATTGCCATAGTCGCCCTCAAAGCCGGATTAATTGACATTGTGAAAGCCAGCATTACCGGCTCAATTATCAGCAACTTGCTCTTAGTCATGGGACTTTCCATGCTTCTAGGAGGAATCCGCTACAAAGAACAGGAATTTAAACCCATTATCGCGCGGGTAAACGGTTCTACCATGACTCTAGCAGTGATTGCAATTCTACTGCCGACAATGGTCATTTATACCTCCAATGGAGTCGAACCCGCAGCGATTCAGAATCTTTCCTTAATAACTGCGATCGTCCTAATTACAGTTTACGCTCTAACTCTGCTATTTTCATTAAAAACTCACAGCTATCTTTACGAAGTTGGATTACTCGAACTAGAGTCAGAAAATCCTCAAAATACTAAAGAGGAATCTACTACGCACAAACCGAATTTGTGGCTGTGGATAGGAGTGCTAGTTGCCTCAACTGTTGCTGTTGCTTTTGAATCAGAAATCTTTGTGGGAGTTGTGGAAGAAACTACCAAAGGATTGGGATTGACACCACTGTTTACAGGCGTGATTTTGTTGCCGATTGTGGGTGGCGCTGCGGAATATGTAACAGCGGTGGGAGTAGCACTGAAAAACAATATGGATTTATCGGTTTCTGTGGCGATGGGTTCGAGTTTGTTAGTTGCTTTGTTGGTGGCGCCAGTTTTGGTGATTATCGGATTTGTAATTCATCAGCCAATGGATTTGAACTTTAATCCTTTTGAAGTAGTGGCAGTGGCTATAGCCGTGACTATTGCGAATCTAATTAGTCTCGATGGGCGCTCTAATTGGCTCGAAGGAGTGCTGCTTTTAGCAACCTATACTCTCTTAGGAGCAGCATTTTACTTTCATCCCATTACTTGAACTAACAATTTTTTGGGAGGGGAAATGGGAGCATCCCGATTTTGCATAGGCGAAGCATGACCGCAGAAAATTTATTAGTGATAACGAGAGTTTTACAGCGGTCATGCTCTACAGCCCCTACGAATATATTTGCACTCATTGAGATGCACCAGGGGGAATCCTCCGTGGTTCTCCCTTGTCCCTGGAACATAACCGATCTTGTTTGTGGTTTGTGATTCCTATTTGTTTTCTGCCCTTAATTTACAAAACAATTTTATGGCACAAAGTAATTACGGACAACGACACTCTTGAACAGGAAAACACTCTCGTCTGCAACTTCTGTTTCTGCCTTTACTGTCGCGACAATCAGAAGTATCCCGACATTCTAACTTATTATTACAAATTCGCTGACGCGGAAAAATCCCTAAATTTTGTATAGAAACTTCAGCGGTAAGTGTACCCTGTTCTATTACCTGACTATTTTCTTTAATTTCATAGGTAAACTTATTTTCTCCCTCTAAAACCGAAAAAGTTTTTGTTTTGTGACTGTTACCCAACTTAAATCGAAAATCCTCGGAAAATTCACCTTTGTCATAATCTCTGTCTGTGTATGGATAGGGGTCAGTTTCCATCCCATCAGTCACATTTTTAATCATCACCCTTCTGTTAGGGCCGGGGGGAGTCTTGCTGGAAACAAATCGAGCGCTTTGGGAATCTGGGGAGAAGACAGTACCAGTACACTCACCTACATATTCAATGCGCTTAAATTGAATCAGATTAATATTAAAACTGTTTTCATTCTTGACCCTAAATTTTGCTTCGCTAGTCTGCTGGGCGCTGACTGTAAAAGCTGCTATCATCAAAAAAAAAGTCCCGACTAAAAGAGCTAGGAATTTGATTTGTGGCCTCCCCGTAACAAATCGCGCGTATTTCATCTCTCTACCTCTAATGTGAATAGATAGCATTTTGTGTAGGAGTTATTTTAACTTGAGAGCTGATTTGTTGTCAAATTAGGTTCAATAGGTTTATAGTTAGGAATTGAGTCTTTGATGCTGAATTGTGAAAGGAAGGATGGAATTTCTGACTGTGAACTTTGTCAGGAATGAAGTCCTGAGTAGGAACTTAATTACCAAGTTACCCGATCGCGCCATCTCTCTAAAAGCTTGTCCCCAATCCCCTGCACCTGCGCCACGTCCTCCACAGATGTGAAAGGTTGCTGTTTCCTGGCTGCTATAATCCTCTCGGCTAACTTCGGCCCAACTCCCGGCAAAGTCTCTAATTCTGCCTGACTCGCGGTATTCAAATTAACTAATTTTTTACCAGCAGCAATTGGAAGTTTGGCTGCCACATTTCCCGCCGTCACTGTTGAAGATTTGGATGCTAATGGTACTGATTCGCACTCTTTTTTCCTAGCATCAATTCTCTGCTTGATTCGGGGAGGAATTCCCAACATTGCACCTTTGTAAAGCCGATCGAACTCCCGCTCAAAATGGGCTGCAACTACGGGATTGTCGATCGCCAATAGCGTCTCATCATTCCCATGATTTGCAGCCTCACTCCAGTTATGAGAGCCTGTAATCACCGTACTTCCATCTACAACCCCAAATTTGTGGTGCAGGCGATCGCCCTTTGGTAACACAGGCACTCCCACCGTAGTTAGGGGTTGTTTCCAAGGGCGATTGTCCGCTTCCAACTGGCAATGTTCAATCAAAGTCGCCCCCATCATATCCAAACCTTCACTGTAAGGGCGATAAATAAAATTAGAGTCAATTAAAGCTCGCACTGCAACTCCCCGCCTCGCCTCAATTTCCAGAGTATTTGCTAACCGCTGAGCCGAAAAAACAAACAGTGCCAAATCCACTGACTTTTTGGCAAGTCCCAAAGTTTTATTAATTAAACTGTTAACACTTTTTTCCCAAGGTAATGTCTTGGAAGTCGGTGAAAATTGCACCGCCACAGTCCCATTCCCTACTCGGATTTTTTGTACTTGACGAAAGGGCTTTTTAATGCCAAATTTACTGTCTGGTTTGCCTCCTGGTCCATCGCCCCACATGATGTTAAATTCTTGAGTAAATATTTGTGCTAATTCAGGATTTTGAATTTTTAATAAATTGTTAGCGTTGCCACGGCTTTCTGCTGTTTTGAAATCACCATGTACATCGCTAGTTGTAAAATTAGCCGAAGTTACAATCACGGTTTTATTGTCAATAATCACAAATTTATGGTGCATCAAGCCGCTACCTTTAGAACCGTCAGCCCTATCATCTATTAAAGGAATAGCTGCATTTTTGAGAATTAGCAAAGCATCATTTTTCTGGATTTCCTCGGCACTCAATTTCCCGTCTTTATTAGTATCTGCAAGTTGGACAAATTCCTGGTAGCGATCGCGCTCTCTTTCGGGTAATTTCCCTAACTCCGACGCGGAAAAATCGCTCCAAGGGCGACCATAGATATGTTCGACAATCAATCTCACTTTGATCCCAGAACGTTGGCGATCGGCTAAAACTCGCGCTATACCGGGCAAGCGAAACTCCTGCACCGCTACGTCTACCGTCGATTCAGCAGTGGCGATCGCCTCCATGACCAATTTTTCCAAATCATCTCCAGGTCGAGTTTGCAGACGATAAGGCTCTGTATAACTGGAAGTGAGTGACTGATTGAAGTATACTTGCAACAAAGGGTCTTGAGGCAAGGGAGTCAGACTGGGAGAGGATTTAGGCAACTCTTGCTCTCGTTGTCCACAAGCAGCCAGACCGATTGTCAGTAACAAAAGCGAGCACAAACGCGGTAAATTATCAAAAAGTTTATCCACAAAAGTTTAAAAAATCTTGAGGTTATTTATTAGCTTACCGTTCAAATATATTCGATAATGTATGGTTAGAACCTATTAAATTTATGAAAGGGAATAGATTATACGTCTTTTAAGACTGCCTCGATGCCGGAAGCATCACTGGTAGGGTAGCAGCATTCAGGGGCGTGGATCGAACCCGATACTGCTGCTTTATGGCTAAAAGAAAAACACTTTTTCCGTGCGGTCACAAAGGATATGGTAAAGCGTGTCATCGCTGTACGCAAGAGTTTGCAGCACAGCAGCAGTGCGTCCAACTGCGGGCGGAAAAACAAACCAAAAAACAGGAAAGAGAGGCTTCATTTGCCAGAGATATCATCGATCTCAGAGGTCTGCCAGATCATGTAGTTACTAAAGCACGAGCAATTATAGCAGCTTTGGGTGAAAATAAAAATTACAGAGATTTCGGTGGCAAACGCCTGCGTCACAATCGTTTGATCGTGAGTATTCCTGTAACGCGAAACTACAGAATGCTCTGCGAAGATTGTGGGACATTCTTGATTCCCCAAAAAGTTTTGTCCCACGAAGAGTATAATGTTTGTAAACCTGGAAGTTAGTTAAATAACCAATAACGAATAACAAATAACCAATAACAAATAACCAATAACTTATTTAAAGCCATGCAAATTTATCTCGACTATAGCGCCACGACTCCCACACGCCCAGAATCAATTGATGCGATGCAAAAAGCTCTGGCTCAACAGTGGGGAAATCCTTCGAGTTTGCACGAGTGGGGACAAAGAGCCGCCACAGCTTTAGAATTAGCCAGAATGCAGGTAGCTAGCCTGATTAACGCTCTCCCAGAATCGATAATTTTTACTTCAGGTGGTACTGAATCTGACAACTTAGCCATCCTGGGAATTGCACGTCTTTATAGTACGCCACAGCACATAATTATCTCTAGCGTAGAGCATTCAGCAGTATCAGAAACCGCGCTACAACTTGAACAGTCGGGATGGGAAGTGACTCGCATACAGGTGGATAAACTTGGGCGAGTTCACCCTTGGGATTTGCAGCAGTCAGTGCGATCGAATACAGTGTTAATTTCCATTATTTACGGACAAAGCGAAGTTGGCACGCTGCAACCAATTGAAGCATTAGGAAAGATAGCACGCGATCGCGATATCCTGTTTCATACCGATGCAGTTCAAGTTGCTGGCAGATTACCCATCGATGTCCAGAAACTTCCCGTAGACTTGCTTTCCCTTTCCAGTCACAAGCTGTATGGGCCCCAAGGTGCGGGGGCGCTTTACGTGCGTCCTGGTGTAAAATTAGCGCCCATATTGACTGGTGGTGGCCAAGAATTGAAACTGCGTTCGGGGACGCAAGCAGTGCCGATAATTGTGGGTTTTGGGGTGGCCGCGGAATTGGCATCCCAGGAGATGGATGGGGAAACTGCAAGATTAATTGAATTGCGCGATCGCCTTTTTGACGGATTAGCCCACGTACCTAGTTTAGTACCAACTGGCGATCGATACTGTAGACTTCCACACCACGTCAGTTTTTGCATTGTTTCTCCCAACTGCGACCCAGGGAAAGTGACGGGAAAAACTTTAGTAAGACAGCTCAATTTAGCGGGAATTGGCATTAGTTCCGGTTCTGCTTGTAACAGCGGAAAACTGACTCCGAGTTCGATATTATTGGCAATGGGATATAGTAAAAGCATGGCTATTGGTGGCATTCGGTTGAGTCTAGGACGGGAAACAACGGAAGCTGATATTGATTGGACTGCCAAGGCGATCGAGCAAATTTTGGATAGATTAATTCCCAAGGTAGCATTATGTAAATAAGCTACCAATGACGTTGAAATCGTTTACAATGCTATATTATTACCAGCCAATTTGGGGAAACAGCAATGGTTACACAACTGCAATCTCCCGACAAATCAAATATAATCTACCCCGACGATAACGGAGAACCCATGTCAGACAATACTGAGCAATTTCGATTGATCGTCTGGATCAAGGAAAATTCAGAACTATTGTTTGCTAATGACCCAAATGTTTTTGTGGCCGGGGACTTGCTTTGGTATCCCGTTGAAGGAAATAATAAACTTTGCCAAGCACCCGATGTGATGGTAGTTTTTGGTAGACCAAAAGGATATCGAGGTTCTTACCAACAATGGAAAGAAGATGGCATTGCGCCGCAAGTCGTGTTTGAAATTTGGTCGCCAGGAAATCGGCCTGCTCCGATGATTCAAAAGTTCAAATTTTACGAACGTTATGGTGTGGAAGAATACTATTTGTACGACCCACAAAGCTTAGAATTGACAGGATGGCAACGTCAAGCAGAACAATTAGAAGCGATCGAACAAATAGACGGTTGGATCAGTCCCAGACTGGGCGTGCGGTTCCAGTTATCTGACAAGGGACTCGAAATGTTTGACCCCTCTGGAGAACCGTTTATGAGTTTTGTGGAACTGGCTCAATTGCGGCGAGAAGCCCAAGCACGGGCTATCGAAGCAGAGCAACTGCGACAGCAAGCAGAGCAACTGCAACAGCAAGCAGAGCAACGCGCCACCGAGACAGAAGCTTTGTTGGAACAAGAACGATCGCGATCGCAAGCTTTAGAATCAAGACTCCGAGAAATGGGAATCGATCCAAATCAATTATGATGGGGCGATTGAAATCGCCGAGTCCCTTGTTTCTACACATAACCAAAGAAACCGGGTTTTTTCCAGAATTTTCGCCTGTAACCAAATCTGTCGCAAAAACCCGGTTTCTCGTCAACGACCAATCATGATAAAATACATTCCGGTGTTATTGACAACTCTCCACAATGGAAGAAAACCGCGCCCAAGCCTATCTCCAATTAATTCACAGCTTGCTGAATTGCCCCAACGGAGACGAACCGCAGATATTACAGGATAATTCAGAATTGTTGGATCGCGGATTTCTGGAAACTTGCGAGTTAGTAGCATCAACCTTGGCTCAACAAGGAGGGGAAAATGGTGCTAAATTTCTGCGAAATCTGGCCCGTGAGCTAGGGCAATTCATGGATATGAATGATGACGGAAATAGCAATAACTCAGAAGTTGAAAATTTTCAAGAATATGCAAACTTCTTCCTAGAATTATTGCAAGCAGAACAAGCTAGCAATAGCGATAGTGCAGTAATTTTTCCCATGCTCGCGGGGCGGGAACATCTCCTCAATGACAGTTTTGCCCGGACTTTAGAACAAGTTTCTTCTAAGTTACTGGACGGTGAAAATTCAGAAACAATTAGCTCAATTATTGGCATAATTGAAAGTTTGAGTGGTCATATTAGTGAATTTAGCAGCGGTAATCAAGAGAAGAATATGGAAATTGCCATTACTGGTTATCAAATAGTTTTAAGTAATCGGGAACTGGGAAGCGAAAAGTTTGCTCAAACTCAACAGAATCTGGCTACTGCTTACAGTAAGAGAATCAATGGTTCGCCGGCTTGACTGAACCCTCGCCCAAGTTCCTAGGCTGACTAAGAGATTATTTAGAAGTGCTGAAATCCTCGATCGAGCTTTAATACAAGATCAGGATAAATACCACTGCTATCAGTCAACCAGATATCCGTGCTATCTGTAGTCATTCCCACAATCGCGGCTCCCTTTCCAATTTTTTCTACCAATAACTCAGCTTGCACCAGTGGCAAAAACAGCACTAACTCAAAGTCTTCCCCGCCGTACAATGCCCATTCTAAAGCTGTTTCTGTTGATATAAGTTCGCTGAAAATATGGGGAATTGGTATTTTGGGGCGATCGACTTTGGCACCAACACCGCTAGCCCGACAAATTTGAATAATCGCATCTGCTAAGCCATCGCTACTGTCCATTCCGGCGATCGCAATTGGGGAATTAACCCCCCTCGACCCCCCCTTAGTAAGGGGGGGAGAATTCAAATCCGGCTTCATCCGCGTGGGAGAATTAACCCCCCCCGACCCCCCCTTGCTAAGGGGGGGAGAATTCAAATCCGGCTTCATCCGCGTGGGGGAATTAACCCCCCCCGACCCCCCCTTGCTAAGGGGGGGAGAATTAACCCCTTCCTTACCGAGGGGGG
>JAHRFD010000003.1:0-68631 GCA_020882975.1 Microcoleus sp. EPA2
GGTGGGGCACACCGAAATCAACGCTTGGGGACAGACCGATCTCTACTCTTTGATGGCAGCATCAACGAGCAAATCGACTGATTGATCCAAGAATCCCCGCGCCTTCAAGGCCGGGGAGTGTCAACAAATATATATTATGTCAATTCAAGTTTACGGAATCCCCAACTGTGGAACCTGCAAAAAAGCTTTCAACTGGCTGGAAGATAATGCAGTTACCTATGAGTTCATTAACACCAAAGAAAATCCACCCACTCACGAGATGATTGAAAAATGGGTAAATTCCTTGGGGTTTCAACCCCTGCGAAATACTTCAGGTCAATCTTACCGTGCTTTGGGCGAAGTTCGGAACAATTGGACAAACAAAGAGTGGATTGAGGCGTTTGCTAAGGATGCGATGCTGCTAAAACGTCCTCTGTTTGTTAAGGACGGAACTGCTGTTTTAGTAGGTTTCAAAACTGAAGTAATTAGAGAAAAATTAGGGCTTTCAACAAGCTGAATTCAGCCAGTTGTTCGCCGCAAAAACTTAACTCCGCCCACATCATCAGTGAAGCCCCACCGTTCATAAAATGGTATCATCTTCGGCAAACAACCAAGAGAAATACTCTCAACAACTTGCAATTTAGGATGATTTACCACTGCATCCATCAACTTCACACCCAGTCCCATCTTTCGGTGCGCCGGCTTGACAATGACATCAAAAATCATCGCTCTGTACACAAAATCGGTGATAACGCGAGTAAAAGCAATTAGCCGATCGCCCTCATCGACAAAACCTATGATAACATCAGTAGCGGCGAGCATTTTCACCACATCCTCGCGGGTGCGTTTGTCACACCAGAACTCGTTTTTGTATAATTCCATCAAATCGGAAACCTGGCTTGCTGTCAGAGTTTCAACCATCCGATAATTATCGATTTTGTCGGTCATACTCAATTTTACCGTAATCTAGTTTAATTGCGCGATCGGCAATATCAAAATATCGGTCATCATGACTAATCACAAACACCGTTTTCCCCCGCTGCTTCAACTCCGGTAACAACTCCTTGTAAAAAATATCCCGGAAAAAAGGGTCTTGATCCGAAGCCCATTCATCAAACAAATAAATCGGCCTATCTTCCAAATACGCTGTCAGCAAAGCCAGTCGCTTGCGCTGTCCCTGAGACAAAGCCGTAGTCGATAATATACCATCTTTCACCTCCACTTTACTATCCAAGTGAAACTCTCGCAGATATTCTGCCGCCTGTTTGTCCAAATCGTGGTTAGTCATTCCCAAAAGGCGATCGAACAAATAGAAATCCGAAAAAATTACCGAAAAATGCTGGCGATACCATTCTCGATTATCATCGGTAATCGGCTGTCCGTCAAGCAGAATTTCGCCAGATTCGGGAACGTACAAACCAGTAATTAACTTAGCGAGAGTTGACTTACCACTGCCGTTACCGCCAATGATAAACACCAATTCACCCCGATGAAACTTCAAATTTAGCTCTCCCAAAATAAACTTACTATCTTCTGTTTCCCCAGGATAACTGTGAGTGGCTTGGCTTAACTCCAACATCTGCCAGCGAGCAGTTTCTACAGGTTTAATAGTTGAATTGATCTCAGCTTGACTTGCCAAAGTCAATCCCATTCTCTCGATTTTCTCTACAGAACTATTGGCTCGAAAAATCGCCGGCAGCCTTTGCAAAATATTCTGAAATGGAGTCATCAAAAAGGTGCTGGTCAGAATGTAAGCCGATAAAACAGTCCCAGAAACAGGCACAAATTTCGGCAAAAAAAACAACAGCAAACCCACCAACATAAAAAACAGTAACTGTCCGATACCGATCGCAAATGCACCAGTATTCAAAGCCGTCACGTTGTAATCGCGGGAAGCACCGGCACTCACCTGCAATTCCTCTGTAAAAAACTCTTGACGACGGGAGGAATGCAGTTTCAGTTCCTTAATGCCATCAGTGATACTGCGAAAATGTTTGAATAAGCGATCTTGTTCTTCCCTGGCTAAATCGAAGAATTTTCTCATTTTGTTAAGCAGCAGTTGGATAGCGGCGATCGTCAGCGCCAAAAACCCAAATACAACTGCAAAAACCGCACCAGAAAGCGTACTTAAATAAGCCAAACATCCAACAACAATGGCGATATCAATGCAGAGAAAAGGAATCACAAATATAGTATTGGAAAGCGTTCCCACATCATCAGTCAGAGTAGCCAGCAAGCGGCTAGCGCCCAATTGTTCCAACTGTCGCAAAGGAGAAGACAAAATTCCCCGGCTCAAACTCAGGCGCAATTTGTAAACTGCTTCTTGAGAGAGATAAATTAACAAAAACTGAGAAATCACGCCTGTGATGAGAGCGAGAAATGCTAATCCCGCAAAATACCAGACTAAATTATCAGTTGAATTGCCACTAACAGCGCGGTTGATCGTGGCGATTAACTGAGCGCTGCAAGCACCGCTAATTAAGCCTGTCAGCAGGGCGATCGACACATTTAACCAAGAAGCTTTTAACAGCAGCCAAATTACATTCATCTAATTTTACTTGAAATTTAATAGGTGTTTGTAGTGGATAAAATCAATTTTGGAAGGACGAAGCATTCCGACAGTAAATCCCTGGTTCTAGCGAATAAATTATTTGTCGGAATGCTTCGCCCCTAGGAACCAAATTACTGAGGCAATTCTGTCTCGTCTGTTTCAAATACCACTTTTGCGTAAATCTCGCTCATTGACATTTGCACTTCCACAGAAGCAAAGGAAACTATTGCTGATTCTCCCTCATATTCCCGAAATAACCATTCAGTCGATTCAGTTTTAATATATTGTTCGACTAAAAACTCGTATTGGCTAACTAACACATATTCTCGGAATTCAGGAAGAGAGCGATAAAACCGAAACTTATCCTCTCGATCAAAATTCTTGGTAGACTTAGAAAGCACTTCCACAATCAGCATAGGATTGAGTATTTCATCCTTGCGTCCATCATTAAAAATAGGCTCTCCTGCAATTACCATAACATCCGGGTAAGTTCCGCGTCGATACCGAGGAATCCACAACCGCAAATCATTGTGAAAAAGCTCATAGGAATTCTCCTCAAGCAAATTTCCCAAAACTCTACTCAAATTTCGGATAATCCGGCTGTGATTAATAGTACCACCAGTCATTTGTACAATTTCTCCATCGCGATATTCATTTCTAAACTCAGCAGTTTCCTCTAACTCCCGGTACTCATCTAAAGTATAAATTTTTTGCTTACTTGGTGCTAACATTTTTACCTCCGTACAAACTTTTATCTGCGTTAATCCGCGTTAATCCGCCTATATCTGCGGTTGAAAAAGATAATTTAATCACTCTCATCCGTCTCAAATATAACCAACTCATAAATATCACTCATGGACATTTGTACTTCCACCGAAGCAAAAGAAACTATTGCCGATTCCCCCTCATATTCCTGAAACAACCATTGATTCGATTCAGTTTTAATATATTGTGTCACTAAAAACTCAGATTGATTGACTAATACATACTCGCGAAATTCAGGAATCGATCGATAAAACCGAAACTTATCCTCTTTATCGAAATCCTTGGTAGACTTAGAAAGCACTTCCACAATCAGCACCGGATTGAGTATTTCATCTTTCCGTCCCTCTGTACAAACTAATTCTCCTTCAACTACCATCACATCTGGATAAGTTCCGCGTCGATACCGAGGAATCCACAACCGCAAATCACTAAATGGTCTGGCACTTTTACCTCGCAAAGCATATTTCAAGAAGGCATGGATATTACCTATAATTTGACTATGATCGATCGTACCACCAGCCATTTGTACAATTTCTCCATCGCGATATTCATTTCTAAACTCAGCAGTTTCCTCTAACTCCCGGTACTCATCTAAAGTATAAACTTTTTGCTTACTTTTTACTAACATTTTCACCTCTACACTAAGTTGCATCTGTGTTAATCTGCGTACCATTAGCGCAAACTTCACGCACACTTGCTTCCCGATCTGCTGGACAAGCAGGTAACAGAGCAATCGCTCTATTGCCTGCTATTGAGTTCTGAGAGGGATTCTTAAAAGCTTTACGCTAACTACTGGTTACTATTGCTACTGTATCTCATAAACTTGCAATCTGCTGTAAAAGCGATCGATCTCCAGTAACCGATTGCTGGGGAGGGCGCGTGTCAGGGTTTACACTGGAAATTGGAACAGGTGTTGGAGATTTTTCACTTCGGCTAACAGAGGAGTTGCAAGGAGACTATATTCGGTGGGTGAAGTGGCAGTCTGAACTAGGGCAACCAGGGTATCATCAAACTTTTAAACTTGATGGAGAACATCGTAAAAATTGATGCCTACGTCATTGCAGTTATTCATATTAAGTTAATATATGTTAAAATGGTTAGCGAATAGTTTTAAAATGCAGCTAAATGAGAGCCAACTATGACTGTATCACCAATCCAAACGAAGCAACTGCTTACTTTTGAACAATTTATCAAGCAACTTCCCGATGAAGAAGGCCGCTATGAATTTGTCAATGGAGAGATTGTGAAAATATTACCAATAAGACTACATGAGGATGTTGCCGATTTTCTCATTAAACAATTTGATAGAGAAGTCGATCGCGTCCCTCTAAATTACAGGGTATCTGGCAGATTTATGCTGAGAACGTTAACCCTGAATGGTAAAGAACAAGGCCGCCACCCCGATGTCACTGTAATAGATAAAACTATTTGGGAATCCAAACCCTTCGACTATTCAGCCCTAACTGAACCTCCACAATTAGTTGTAGAAGTTGTCTCGACAAATTGGGAAGATGATTATATCGACAAGCTGGATGAATATCAGCGTCTGGGAATTACTGAATATTGGATTGTGGATTATTTAGCGTTGGGTAGCAGAAACTATTTGGGCAACCCGAAAGAGCCGACTGTTTTTGTTTACCTGCTCGATGAAAATGGGGTTTATCAAATGAGTGCTTACCGAGGGAGCGATCGCATTATATCCCGAACTTTCCCCGAATTAGCATTGACAGCAGAGCAAGTATTAGACCTATGATATCAAATCCAGCTTAAATATCGCTTTATCTCCTAGTCTGCACAGGCAAACTTGGTTTGACTTTCTGCGGGTTTCAACCGCCGATCGCACCCACAAAAAAAACGCCCAACTTCAAAAAGTCAGGCGCTTTCCCATCTCTCAAAACTAGGTAAACTTAATTCCGGGGAGACAACAAGTTAGATTCGATTTTTGCAGCAGCTACGACAGGCTGTACCTGAGTCAAAGCCGACTGCAACATGGGAGTATTGGCAACAGCATCGTTAGCCATATTAAACAAAGGATTCGACAAAATACCAGCCAAGGTTGTCGCAACCAAAGTCAGTACAACAGTGACTTGTAAAGGCCGCATTCCTTGAAGATTCCAGCGAATTTCAGGATAATTTTTCACAACATCTGACATCTCTTGAGGTTCCTTAACTACCATCATTTTGACGACGCGGATGTAGTAGTAAATCGAAACAACACTGGTGATTAACCCCAAAATAACTAAGCCGTAAAGTCCAGCTTGCCAGCCAGCCCAGAATAGATAAATCTTGCCGAAAAATCCAGCCAAGGGTGGGATTCCGCCTAGAGAAAGCAAACAAATACTCAAAGCCAAAGTTAACAGTGGGTCTTTTTGATACAAACCGGAATAGTCGCTAATTTGGTCGGTGCCAGTCCGCAATGAGAACAGGATGATGCAGGCGAAAGCACCTAAGTTCATAAACAGGTAAACCAACAGATAAAATATCATGCTGGAATAACCGGCTTCGGTTCCTGCAACTAAACCAATCATTACAAAGCCGGCTTGGGCGATCGACGAATAAGCCAAAAGCCGCTTCATGCTAGTCTGAGCAAGAGCTACTACATTTCCCAACACCATGCTGAGAATTGCTAGGGCTGTGAATACGAAGTGCCACTGTTCTGTAAGTACGGGGAAAACTGTGGTTAACAAGCGGATGGCTAGGGCAAAACCTGCTGCTTTGGAACCGACAGAAAGGAACGCAACAACGGGTGTGGGAGAACCTTCGTAAACGTCCGGTGTCCATTGGTGGAAGGGAACCGCAGAGATTTTGAAGGCTATTCCGGCGATCGCAAATACCAACGCAATCACTAAACCGAGAGATTGACCTTCATTGAGAGTAGAAAGATTAGCGGAGATCGCGCTTAAGGTAGTTTCACCACCAGACAACCCGTACAGCAGCGACAGCCCGTAGAGAAACACCGCCGAAGAAGAAGCACCAATTAACAGATATTTCAAAGCAGCTTCATTGGAACGCGGGTCACGTTTTGTGTAACCAGTCAGCAAATAAGAGGAGATACTGAGAGTTTCCAATGAAATAAAAATCATCACCAATTCATCAGCACCGGAAAGGAACATCCCCCCCAAAGTAGCTGCCAGCAAAATGCCGATAAATTCCGCTAAAGCAGTACCAGTTTGCAATACATAGCGAACCGATATCAAGATAGTGACAGCCGCCGTCAAAGCAATAATTCCGCGAAATACTAAACTCAGGGCATCGCTATTAAAACCGCCTAGAAACGAGATAGTATTAGTGTTGTCCGCTTGCAAACACAGGGCACCAGTGGCCGCTAGCAAACCGGCAACAGCAACGTAGGGAGTCCAACCAGAGGAACTGCGCCCGACGATTAAGTCGCCGACGAGCACCACCAAGAGGGTGACGATGACTATTCCCTCTGGCAATATAGTTCCAGCATTTAACTGGGCGGCAAGAGTAGCAAAATCCATATTTTCAGACAAGTTGGGTAATACAGGCCCCAAAGCCTGTAATGGGCAGTGAAATGTTAGAAATTCTTTACCAAACACCGATTGTAGCTGATTAGAGCCTCGCGCTCCCAGTTTGGGGCGTGTTTGTGGCGATATCTTGGGGATGGGCGATCGGGTTAGGTTCCAAACCAGCGAGAATTTTCAACTTCAACGGGTTCCCCAGCTCGGCCTCGGCCCCAGGGCTGTTTCATTCTCACCAAAAAAAGGGTTTTGTAGGGGTAGTGGATGGTGCGTGCCTACCCCCCCCACCAACCATTTTCCGTCATTTCAGAGATTGGGGCAGCCACGGGGGGCTGCCCCTACAAGAGCAATGTTACAGCCCTGGCCTCGGCCCCCTCTCACTCTTGCTGTGCCTCCTCGATCGCACGCGCATTCCAGTTGTGTGTGTATTGCCATCCACAGCGCGATCGGACTTATCGCCAGACTGAATATTTATTCAGTGCGATCGCACAAGTACCATTAGCCATTACCCAGAACCCCTGTACCTCACCTAACTGAGAAAGGCTATATTTGCTAGCTTTAGCTAATTAATAATTTTATGAGCCCACCAGAACCCGTAAAAATTCTCGATTTCAGCAAAGAAAACGCTTCCGATTTGCTGCTACCCCAACCTGCTTTGCTCAAAAGTTCGGGATGGGATCAAATTTATTTTGAACTCCACCAACAGCCAAAATTCGACACTCCCGAACATCGAGGTACCTGGCACGTCATTGCCCACTGCCCAAACTTCCCGATATCAGGAGAAAGATCGGGAGAAAGGTGGTTGGATGGAAAGCTAAAAACTGAAGCGCGGAATCAAGGAGATATTGCGATTATTCCGGCGGGGATTTCCCAGATTTGCAATTGGCGTACTTCAGCGCAATTTACGATCGTCGCCATTGCACCGGCGCTGTTAGAACAAGTAGGTCAAGATTTAGTCAATACCGATCGCATGGAACTCATTCCTCATTTCATGACCGAGCAAGATATCCTAATTCAAGGTATTATTGCCGCTTTGAGAAATGAAGTGGAATCAACCAAAATCGGCGGCGACTTGCTCGTTGACAGTCTCAAAACAGCCCTAGCAATTCACTTGTTGCGGAACTACTGCACCGCGTCACCTCCCATTTATAACTATGCTGATGGATTATCCACTTCAGGGCTCAAACAAGTGACGGAATATATCAGGGAAAACCTCCATCGAGATTTGAAATTAGTCGATATTGCCCAACAAGCTCAGATCAGTCCCTATTACTTTTTGCGCTTGTTTAAGCAGAGTACAGGCACTACACCCCATCAGTATATTTTGCAGTGTCGGATCGATCGCGCCAAGTATTTATTGCACCATAGCGAACTCAGCATCGCAGAAATAGCCAGCGAAGTAGGTTTTTGTGACCAAAGTCATTTGACTCGATATTTTAAGCGCCTGGTGGGCGTGACTCCCAAACAAATGCTGCGGCGAGCATAAGGCGATCGCAAGATTGTACTAAAACTCGGCAACTTTTTTCTAGAGTTTTGAGGGGCAAAATTTCTAAGCTATCAGCAGATATTCTAGGAGAAACAAGATGCAAATGCCGATCGAGATGACTTTCCCCCTCTGGGGCTTAGCAATTCTAATTTTATGGGCGATCGTACTGGTTATCGCGCTGCTAATCACCAGAATTCGGCATCTATCAGCAGGCGGAACCATCAAAGATTTCGGTACGCCAAACGATGAAAGTTTGCTGTGGAGGCTGCTGCGGGCGCATTCCAACTTAATAGAAAACCTGACTTTGTATGCGGGAGTTGTTTTCCTGCTCACCTGGCGGGCTGTTTCCGGCACAGCAGTAGATTTGCTGATAGTTGCCTACACCGGATTTCGGATTTTACACTCAGTAATTCACATCGCTCGAATCGATCCAATATTTCGGCTTTTATGTTTAGCTATTCAGTTAGGATGTTTGGTGGCTTTAACTGGTTTGGCAGTCTTTTAGTGCCGAAATTAAAGAAAGCAGCGGTTAATTTTGGGTAATTTTCCGTAATCACAAAGGCCGGCCTAGTCCGCCTTTGTGATATTTTCCCCATCTGCGACCCAACACTTTAAATTACTTAATATGGGATCTTGAGGAACCATCAGCCCACATCCAGCAGTCTCAGCATCCAGCAACCAGCAATTCTGCTAAAGTCAGATCGCATATCCCGTGCATCTTGTCCCCACCAGGTATTCAGCATTTGGCAGAATTCTACCCGCAAGCCGATCGGCAATAACTTAAAAATTAAGGTAGCGTGAAAATAATAGCCAAAGTTCCCATAAGCCTTGACATCTGACATACACTCTGTAAATTAAACACTCGCTTCTGCCTCGCCATCCATATATAAAAGATGCCATGTCAACCTTAGTCATCGTCGAATCTCCCACAAAAGCCCGTACCATTCGCAACTTTCTGCCCTCCACCTACCGAGTAGAGGCATCAATGGGCCATGTGCGCGACCTCCCATCCTCCGCCGAAGAAATACCAGAAGCCGTTAAAGGAGAAAAATGGGCCCAACTAGGCGTCAACGTGGAGGCAGACTTTGAACCCCTCTACGTCATCCCGAAAGATAAAAAGAAAATAGTCAAAGAACTCAAAGACGCCCTCAAAGAAGCAACAGAACTGATTCTAGCCACTGACGAAGACCGAGAAGGCGAAAGTATTTCCTGGCATTTGCTGCAAATCCTCAAACCGAAAGTTCCCATCAAGCGGATGGTATTCCACGAAATCACCCGCGAAGCCATCCGCGACGCTTTGACTCACTGTCGCGACATCGACAATCGAGTAGTACAAGCCCAAGAAACTCGCCGCATTCTCGACAGACTCGTCGGCTACACCCTTTCGCCTCTGTTGTGGAAAAAAATCGCCTGGGGTTTGTCCGCAGGGCGAGTGCAGTCCGTCGCCGTGCGCCTGTTGGTACGCCGGGAACGGGAACGCCGCGCCTTCCGCCAAGGTAGTTACTGGGATTTGAAAGCGACTTTGACCCCTCCCAAACCTCCCGCCAGTGGACGCGGTGCCTTTGAGGCCAAACTGGTGACAGTAGCCAATGTGAAAGTTGCCAACGGTAGCGATTTCGATGAAAATACTGGCGGGATTATCTCCGGCCGCCGCGTACTTTTGCTGAATGAAGAACAGGCGCGGGCTTTACTAGAACGCCTTCAAAACAAGCCTTGGACTGTCACCAATCTCGAAGAACGGCCAGTCACCCGCAAACCTTCGCCACCCTTTACAACCTCGACTTTGCAGCAGGAAGCTAACCGCAAGCTGAGGCTGGGAGCGCGGGAAACCATGCGAATTGCCCAAAGTCTGTACGAACGCGGTTTTATCACCTATATGCGGACGGATTCGGTGCATTTATCCGAACAGGCGATCGCCGCAGCCCGCAGTTGCGTCCAAGAACTTTACGGTAGCGAATACCTCAGCCCCCAACCCCGCAAATACACGACCAAAAGCAAAGGAGCCCAGGAAGCCCACGAAGCTATCCGCCCCGCCGGTAGCACTTTTCGGACTCCGCAGCAAACCGGGCTAGATGGCGTTGACTTCCGCCTCTACGATTTGATTTGGAAGCGGACTGTCGCTTCTCAAATGGCCGATGCGCGCCAAACTCACGTCACGCTATTAACTCAGGTAGAAGATGCCGGTTTCCGTTCCAGCGGCAAACGCATCGATTTTGCCGGCTTTTTGCGCGCCTACGTGGAAGGTTCCGATGACCCAGATGCGGCTTTGGAAGACCAAGAGGTGATTTTGCCGCCACTGAAAGTGGGGGATAAGCCTAATTGTCAGGAGTTGGAGGCCGTCGGCCACGAAACTCAGCCTCCTGCCCGTTTCACTGAAGCTTCTCTGGTCAAAATGCTCGAAAGTGAAGGTGTGGGTCGTCCGAGTACCTATGCGAGTATTATCGGCACTATAGTCGATCGCGGTTACGCCAAATTAGTTGCCAACGCCCTAATTCCCACATTCACCGCTTTCGCCGTCACAACTTTATTGGAAACACATTTTCCCGATTTAGTAGACACCAGTTTTACTTCCAGAATGGAACAAACCCTCGATGAAATTGCCACCGGCGAAGCTAAATGGCTGCCGTATTTAGACAAGTTTTATCGAGGGGAAACCGGACTGCAAACTCAAGTCAAAGAACAGGAAAGTCAAATCGATGCCAAAGTTGCCCGGACTGTGGTATTGGAGAATATTTCTGCCAAAGTGTGCATCGGCAAATACGGCGCTTATCTAGAAGCGGAAAGGGAAGAAGGGCCGGTCAAAGCATCGATTCCCCAAGATTTGACGCCGGCAGATTTAGACCCGGAACAAGTCGAGTTTCTGTTAAAGCAAAAAACTGAAGGGCCGGAAAAATTAGGTCTGCACCCGGAAACTGGGGAACCGATTTATGTGCTGATTGGCAATTACGGCCCCTATGTTCAGTTGGGGGATGTTTCGGAAACGAACAAGAAACCGAAGCGTTCTTCTTTACCGAAGGGGACGGATAAGGATAGTGTGACGGTTGATATGGCGGTGAGTTTGTTGACTCTGCCGCGCTTGTTGGGCACTCACCCGGATACGGGGGCGAAGGTGCAGGCTGCTTTGGGGATGTATGGGCCTTATGTGGTGCATGACC
This sequence comes from Microcoleus sp. EPA2, assembly GCA_020882975.1. GTDB lineage: Bacteria > Cyanobacteriota > Cyanobacteriia > Cyanobacteriales > Microcoleaceae > Microcoleus. The sequence goes on from JAHRFD010000003.1 coordinate 11,419, forward strand.
AAGGTAAGGTGGGTAAGGATTATCGATCGATCAAACCACCTGATGATGTTTTGACTATAACGCTCGATCGGGCATTGGAACTATTAGCGCAACCGAAAGCCGTTCGGGGTAGCAAATCAACGACACCATTGAAGGAATTGGGCGCACATCCAGAGTCTGGAGAACTCATCAATGTTTACGATGGTCGTTACGGGCCCTACGTCAAACACGGGGATATCAATGCTTCCTTGGCTAAGGATGAGTCTGTGGAGAATTTCACCTTACAAAAAGCATTGGATTTGTTAGCAGCGAAGGAAGCAGCGGGCGGCGGAAAATCTAGCAAGTCGAAGAAGTCAACGAAGACAACTGCGGCGAAGTCGGAAACTGCTGCGAAGAAAACAACTACTGCGAAGAAAACCACTGCGGCGAAGTCGGAAACTGCTGCGAAGAAAACTACTACTGCTAAAAAGGCGACGACTGCGACAAAGACTAAGAAAGAAACTAAGTCAAGTTAGTTTGGTTTTCTGTCAGATTGGAAACCCGGTTTATTAGTATAAAAGCCGGGTTTTTTATTTGGTGTAGAGTTTTTTCGTTTGTCCGCGAGTCCGCCAGGGAATGAATTCCCTGTCTCATAGCGAAAGTCGGTTGAAACCGACTGAATATAATGTAGTATTATAATATACTCCGTTCAAATTATTGCTGAATTTCCCTGCTCGTCGTTTATGGATTAGGGCAGGCTGACATCCTCCCTCCAGCGATCCTTGCCAAAACTCATAATAATGTAGTATTATAATATACTCAGTTCAAATTATTACTGAATTTCACTCCTCATGAATGCCCCAGCCACTACCCTTCAAGCTGCATTACAAAGTCTTCCTCAAGGCGCTTCAGAAGCTATTGTCAGTGCTCACTTTTCACCTCAGTTTTTGCAAGCATTGGGGTTTGACTCTAATGAAGTTGTTCCCGAATATGACACTAATGGTGGTGGAATAGTTGATAAAGCAGCTAGAAAAACTATTGGAAATGATATATTTTTACATACAAAGTCTAATCCGTATCTGCTTTTAGAGCTAAAAGGAAAAGACATCAATCTTACGGAAGGTACACCAGCGTACTTAAAAACAGTTAATCAACTTAAGCGACAGTTACTTGGTTCTAATTGCAAGTCAGCAAAATGGGGAATTATTACGAACTCATCCCATGTTCAACTGTTTAGAAAGCATGGCAAAGTAATCTTTCCAGCTACTCAATGCTTGGCTCTGGAAGTGAATAATGTTGATAAAGTTGTTGCTGAGATAAGGAAGAAGATTGAAGAAACCAGTAGAGCCTTGACAGTAACAATCTATAATAACAAGGGAGGTGTTGGCAAAACAACTACAACAGTTAACCTGGCAGGTATTTTAACTTTTTTGGGTAAGAAAGTTTTAGTAATAGATTTTGATTTTAATCAACAAGATTTAACAAGTGCTTTGGGTATTCCTGTCAGTGATGGGCTTGTTAAAAAAGCTCTTACAGACAAGAACGTAGACCTAAAATCTGCCGTGGTTCCATATAAATTTTCTAATAAAAAATTACAACTCAGTTTTGATATTATTCCTGCTGACAATGAACTGGCTAACGATTCTGAGGCTGAACTTCGCACGATAATAAAACGGAGTATACTGGACAAGAAGCTCGACTTTGCAAGGCAGGACTATGATTATATTTTGATTGATTCATCCCCGAATTGGCGTTTCATTACTCAAGTTGCGGTATATGCGGCTGATGTTATTCTTATTCCTACAAAGCACAACAACCTCTTTTCCCTAGAGAATGCGGCAAAGGCAATTCAGAAATTTATCCCTGAAATACAAGCTGCGAAAGAAGATGGAAATCCTATTGCCTTACCAATCTTTCTTAATGGAGAAAAAATTACACAACCACAGCTAGAAGTTGCTCAACAAGCAATCAACAATATTATTGTAAATGCCAAAAAAGAAGGATTTAACCTACGACCCTACTTTTACCCTAAGTACACCACTGCGAAAAAAGACTTACATATTCATCAAGTACCAAGTTACGCTAATATAGCTAATGCTGCCTTCTCACGCATTCCTGCTGTTTATCGAGATCGTTCTGCCCATGACTACTACAAAGATTTAGCAAAGGAGTATTTTTTACAATGAAAATTTCTAACATTCTTGGCAGTTTGATGCATCTCTACATAGATGAAATCGACCCAGGGGATGCTACTGATGCCCCTGAGTTTTTGATCAAAGCTACTGCAAAGATACTTAAACAAAAGGGTGGACGAAACTGGATTCCAGTTATCGTGAAAGAAACTGGTGAAGATAGGTATCAAGTTATTAGTAATTCCTTTGTTTATGCTGTAGCAGAGGAAGCAGGGCTAGAAAGAGTCTGGTGCATTATTGCTGACGATAATGATGATACTACAACACTCACTAAGATTCTTGCAGGTGAGGAAAAGCCTAAAATCAATCTTTCCACAGCATCCAGAGATGAAGTTATGGCAGCATTGCAATATTTGATTGAACAGCCGAACAGCGAGCTAAAATCCGTTAAACTTGCTGTAGCTACCAATCGAATTGATGAGGCTCCTCGTCAGTATTGGAAAAATTTTGAGCCAATCACCAGTCTGAAATGCGGTATTACCAAAGGCAAAAAACTTGACGCAATTAAGAGTGTATTCTATCTGACTCCCCAATCAATGCCAGATACAATAAACGACGTGACTATTCTCAGAACAATGACTACTGTTGAATTAAAAGCAATAGCCAAGAAAAGAGGAATCGCTGGCATAACTAAGATGAAAAAAGATGCTCTGATTGAGGCTCTCAGCTAATGGATAGCGAAAAAACTGCATTAATCCAGAATTAGAAAGCTTTCTATACCGTAAATTACCCACGCTGGAAAATTTTAATACTTTTACTTAGTAAAAATTGAGATATATCCAATTTGGGAAATTGTTAGTCAGCATAAAGACGCGCCCTTATCTCAATCTTAGTCATTCTCGCGGCTCGCTATTTCAAGTTAAGATTTGAGCTTTGAGATTTGAGATTTGAGATTTAAAATAGGCGATTAAGTGGCTTACTGAATTGTCTTTTCAGTCCTCTTTTAGAGGACTTTCGCTATGAGACGGGGGTTTTCAACCCCCGGCGGACTTGAGGGTGTGCGAGGGGATTTCGATAGTGTTTTTGCCGCACTTTTAATAAAATTTGAATTAAGGGCGATCCTCTTCGAGGGCTTCGCTAACGCATATTTCGAGATTTGGATTGAGGCCGATCGCACATTTTGCGCGAACCATTATGCAGTAGTATTAATTTGTCTCTCTTTCTTTGCAAATCTTTCATGCGGCGGGATTCCATATTCTATAAATTGTTCGGACAAGCGCCCACTTTGCTGTTCGATCTACTAGCGACAACTCCAGCAAATGCTGCCAATTATCGCTTTGACTCGGTGGCAGTCAAAGAACCTAAATTTGAAATTGACGGCGTATTTTTGCCCCCAGAATCTGAGGAACCGGGCATCGTCTATTTTTGTGAAGTTCAGTTTCAGAAAGACGAACAGCTTTACGAAAGGTTGTTTGGCGAATCGTTTTTATATTTTTACCGCAACCGCAGTCGTTACAGCGATTGGCAAGCTGTAGTGATTTATCCATCTCGCAGCGCCGAACAAAGCGATGTGTATCCTTATCGAGCTTTGCTCAACAGCAATCAAGTGCATCGGGTGTGCTTGGATGAGTTAGGGGATATTCGCACCTTGCCTTTAGGAATTGCGCTGATGGTGTTGACGACTGTCGGGGAGACTCAAGCACCAGCAGAAGCAAGGTATTTGCTGAGCCGGGTGCAGCAAGAAGTTCCACCAGCAGCAGGTCGTGACATTATAGATATAATAGCAACTATTATGTCTTACAAATTTACATCGTTGAGTCGAGCCGAGGTGGAATCAATGTTGGGAATTACATTACAGGAAACGAGATTCTATCAAGAAGCTAAGGCGGAAGGCCGGCAGGAAGGACGGCAGGAAGGACGGCAGGCAGAAGCCTGTGCCCTGATTGTCCGACAATTAACCCGTCGGTTGCGGCAAGAAATTTCTGAGGAAATGCGATCGCGCCTTGCCAATCTGCCCTTGCTAGTGCTCGAAGATTTGAGTGAGGCGCTGTTGGATTTTGCTACTATGGCGGATTTGGAGGCTTGGCTGGAGGCGCAGCAGTCGGAAAGATAAGAATTTAGCGAGTTATGAGGGCTTCAATAGCTGATTCACCTTACTCGCTAAATTAAGATATAGACGGCTTCCCAGAACGATAGACTCGAATCAATTGACCTGTTAATGTTTCAAGTGAGGAAATAGCTTCATTAATGTTAGTCGCCATTCTCCCTAAGTCATCATCTGCCTTACAGACAATAATACCAGCATGGTCAGGCTGTGAGCCGTGCAGTCTGATAAAATGACGGCGATTGAGAGTTAAAACAGCTCGATTTTCACAGACTGCAAAAGCTAACACTTCTTCATCAGGAATTTTTTGGTTATCTTTTCCTGCCTCTTGCACTGTCAGCATAATGTTTAACTTTTCCATTATAGATCCACAATTAAAAATCTTCATATCTAATATAAATTATTCTCACCTCTACCTAGAGAAGTATCTTGTTTATTGCCGCAGGCTTTCACCCCCGCAACCTGCCACCTTTCCTGGGTCAAAATTGCCAGCTTGTTACTCAAAAATTAACGTTAATTTAAACTTTGATTTCGATCGACCAATATACAATTCAAGTGTTTGCTTGTGAAATATGGAGTAAACATAAATTACGGACTCCGACAAAGAAACCGGGTTTTTTGCGTGATTTGTGGACTGTAACAAAGTTTTTTCGTAAAAAAGCAGGTTTCTAGGCGCCCATCGTAAGTCCTAATTTCAAAACAAAGTTTACGAATCAATAACCAAAACACAGGATTAAAACGCTTATGATGCTAGGAACGACCGAAATCCCCCAATTAAAGCCGCTTTCCGACTCAGAACTGCACAAAATGAACGCTTACTGGCGATCGGCAAACTACCTTTCTGTCGGCCAAATCTATCTCCTCGACAATCCGCTACTCAAAGAACCCCTCAAACTCCAACACGTCAAACCCAGACTCCTCGGACACTGGGGCACCACTCCAGGCCTCAACTTCATCTACGTTCACCTCAACCGCCTCATCAAAGCGCAAGACTTAAACGCTATCTACATCGCAGGCCCCGGACACGGCGGGCCAGGCTTAGTGGCCAACACTTACTTGGAAGGAACTTATACCGAGTATTATCCGAATATTTCCCAAGATGCTGAGGGGATGAAACGACTGTTCAAACAGTTTTCCTTTCCCGGCGGTATTCCCAGCCACGTCGCGCCGGAAACTCCCGGTTCGATTCACGAAGGCGGCGAACTAGGCTACGCCCTCGTCCACGCTTACGGGGCGGTATTGGATAATCCCGATTTGATTGTGGCGGCGGTTGTGGGTGACGGGGAAGCAGAAACCGGCCCGCTGGCTGCTAGCTGGCATTCTAACAAGTTTCTCAACCCGGTTCGGGATGGGGCCGTGTTGCCGATTTTGCACCTGAATGGCTACAAAATTGCCAATCCGACGCTGTTGGCCCGCATTCCGCGCGAGGAGTTGGAAAGTTTGATGGTCGGTTATGGCTACAAACCCTATTTTGTCGAAGGTTCAGACCCGGAAACGATGCACCAGTTGATGGCTGCAACGATGGATACTGTCATTGGCGAAATTAAGGCGATTCAGGAGAAAGCCCGGAATGAGGGCTATGCCGATCGCCCTCAGTGGCCGATGATTGTGATGAAAACTCCCAAAGGCTGGACAGGACCCAAGGAGGTTGACGGTAAGAAAACAGAGGGTTCGTGGCGATCGCACCAAGTTCCATTATCCGAAATGGCTTCTAAGCCGGAGCACGTCCAACTCCTGGAAGATTGGATGAAAAGTTACAAGCCGGAAGAACTGTTCGACGAACACGGTAAGTTAATTCCCGAATTAGCAGAATTAGCGCCCAAGGGCGATCGACGCATGGGGGCAAATCCCCACGCTAACGGCGGCATTCTGCTGCGAGACTTGAAAATGCCAGGATTTGCAGACTACGCCGTAGACGTGCCAAAACCGGGGACTGTGATGGCAGAAGCCACCCGCGTCACTGGCCGCTTTTTGCGCGATGTGATGAAACTAAATCAGGAAAACCAAAATTTCCGCATTGTCGGGCCCGACGAGACGGCTTCCAACCGCCTCGATCCGGTGTTTGAAGCGACTGGCCGGGAGTGGATGGGTAGTATTTTACCAGAGGATGACGAGCACCTGTCTGCCGACGGGCGGGTGATGGAAGTGCTCAGCGAACATCTGTGTCAAGGATGGCTGGAAGGCTATTTGCTAACAGGAAGGCACGGCTTTTTCTCCTGCTACGAAGCATTTATTCACATCATTGATTCGATGTTCAACCAACACGCTAAATGGTTGAAAACTACTCGCGATATTCCTTGGCGCAGACCGATCGCCTCTCTCAACTACCTCTTAACTTCTCACGTTTGGCGGCAAGACCACAACGGTTTTTCCCACCAAGACCCTGGTTTTATCGACCACGTAATTAACAAAAAAGCGGAGGTTGTACGCATTTATTTGCCGCCGGATGCGAACACTTTGCTGTCAGTAACTGACCACTGTCTTCGCAGCCGCCACTACGTGAACGTAATTATTGCTGGAAAACAGCCGGCTTTGCAATATTTGGACATGGATGCTGCGATTAAACACTGTACTGCGGGTATTGGCATTTGGGAGTGGGCTAGCAACGACAAAGGTTACGAACCTGATGTGGTGATGGCTTGTGCGGGAGATGTTCCGACGCTGGAAACTCTGGCGGCTGTTGACCTTTTGCGCCAATATTTCCCGGAGTTAAAAGTGCGGGTGGTGAATGTGGTGGATTTGATGACGCTTCAGCCTTCCAGCGAACATCCTCACGGTTTGTCTGACAAGGATTTTGATGCTTTGTTCACGACAGATAAGCCGGTGATTTTTGCTTTTCACGGCTATCCTTGGCTGATTCACCGATTGACTTATCGCCGGACAAATCACCCGAATATTCACGTTCGCGGTTATAAGGAAGAGGGTACGACGACTACGCCCTTTGATATGGTGGTGATGAACGATCTCGATCGCTTCCATTTGGTTGGAGATGCGATCGATCGCGTGCCGAAACTCGGTTATGGTGCGGCTTATGCCAAACAGGCGCTACGCGACAAGCTGATCGACCACAAGCAATACATTACCAAACACGGCGACGATATGCCGGAAATCCGCGATTGGAAGTGGCCTCACGGGGGTGCGGTTGAGTCGGAAGCGCCGAAGGAAACTAAAGATTCGGAGGTTACAGGAGATCAAACAGTGCGATCGGGTGCACCGGGTTAGGGGCGATCGCTGTCTGAAAAGAAAGTCCTCAGAAATTGAGGGCTTTTTTAGTTGCTATGAGAAATCTGTCGTTGGTATGCGAGTCCGCCAGGGGTTGAAAACCCCTGTCTCATAGCAAAAGTCGGTTGAAACCGACTATGGATTTGAGATTTTAGATGTTTGATAGGGAATTATTGATTTGAGATTGGAGATGGGAGATTTGAAATGAGGAACTAAGTGGTTTATTTAATTGGCTTTTCAGTCCTCTTTCAGAGGACTTTCGCTATGAGACGGGGGTTTTTAACCCCCGGCGGACTTGCGGGTTAATCGATATTCATGCCTGCGCCATCTGCGTTATAATATCTAAGTCAGATTAGCATAAATCAACCACGATTTAGGATTTGTACATTCAAAAGGAGCGGTAATGCTTAAAGAAATAGAAATCCAAAATTTTAGGTGCTTTGAGCAAATCAAAATTTCTGGGTTTGAAAGAGTCAATTTAATCGGCGGTAAAAACAATGCTGGCAAGACAGCTTTGCTAGAAGCAATTTTTCTCAATTTTGCTCCCGATGCTAGCAGTCTCGTAATCCTAAGAGAGCTGAGAAGAGAGCCATCAAAAGCCCTAGAAGCTATGCCTGATAGAGCCTGGGACAACTTATTTTATGCACTAAAAAAAGATAGATTCATAGTAATTATTGGCAAAGACGACAACAATAACACCGATCGATTAGAAATTAAAGTAGAAATCAATTCAATTAAAAACAAGATAAATTTTGAGTTCATGAGAAACGAAGACCAATCTACTTGGTCATTATCACCGGTTGCTGCCGGAGGTTTACTCAATTTTCGGATTTCTCTTGACGAAGTACCAATCATTCCCTCCTGGCTCAGGATTTCGGGAAAAAAACTCACAGAAGCATACGATAACGCGCGTTTGGATGACAAAGATAGCGAAGTTTTGAAAGCTTTTCAAGTTATCGATCCGGCGATAGAATCAGTAGAAAGTTTTTCAATTGGCGAACCCACGCTATACTTGAGAAGAAAAGGCGAAAAGCGTTTGCCTTTATCATTGTTTGGAGATGCCATTAACAGAGTTGCAGAAATAATCCTTAAACTGGTAAACAGCGAACACAAAATACTGCTAATTGATGAGATAGAAAATGGCATACACTATACAAATCAGCGGGAATTTTGGAGAGTGTTATTTCGGTTAGCGGTTGAACTGGATACCCAGATTTTTGCCACAACTCACAGTTTAGAGATGCTGCAAGCATTTGGGGATGTTGGTTTAGAATCTAAGCAGGAATGCAGCAGCGCATATTTTGAAATGGCAAAGAAACCCAAAACCGAGCGCATAATCGCCATCAGACGCGATTTAGAAACTTTGAATTACGCACTAGAGCATCAAAAAGGAGTGAGAGGTGAGTAATATTGTCATAGTAGAAAGTAAAAATGATGCAATTTTTATGAAGGCAATGGTTGAGAAACTAAACTGCGATATCCAGGTAGAACCACCTATTTATAGAGATGATTATGAAAGTTTGGAAGGCTTGAGTGAAACAAAGTTAATCACTACGTTAAAAGCTTTAGAAGCCGACTTACAAAAAAGAGATATACAAAAAATCGGGATTATTATCGATCTTGATAACGATTCAGAGCCAGAGCGGCTGAACTTGGTAAACAAATGTATAAAAACAGAAACAAGCTGGAAGTAAATGCAGTATGTCTAAATTTGATTATGTTATGGAACACAAAAAAGATATTTGGGATTGGGATAATCGTGCTCTCGATGATTTGAAGGAGTTTTTTAAATTATTTTGTTAATTAGACTAAACTAATTTATAAGGACTGAAGTCCTTACTACAAACCTCTCTCTTCTCTAACTCTGCGCCCTCTGCGCCCTCTGTGGTTAATAAAAAAAATCTCTTCACCAAATAAGATATCGATATGAGCCTAAAAATCTACTTTCTGCGCCACGGTGAAACAGTTTACAGCAAAACAGGTGGTTTCTGCGGCGACCTCGATCCAGAATTAACGCTCGAAGGTGCTCAAATGGCCGAACAATTTGCTGCAACTTACGCAAAATTGCCTTGGAATGCTGTTTATGTCAGTCCCATGAAACGCACGATCGCAACTGCAAAACCTTTGTGTGATACTCTGGGAATTCAAATGCAACTCCGCGACGGCTTGAGGGAAATTAAGTACGGCAAGTGGGAGGGTCAAACAGTTGAATTTGTCCGCGAAAAATATGCCCAAGATTACATTAATTGGTTGACGGAACCGGCTTGGAATCCACCGACTGATGGCGAAACTTCTGTGCAAATTGCTAGCAGATCGTCTTTAATTATCGCAGAAATTCAGGAAAAATACAAAGATGGTAATGTTTTGGTAGTTTCGCACAAGGCGACTATTCGGATTATTCTTTGCAGTTTGTTGGGAATCGATTTGGGAAGTTATCGCAATCGCATTGCCGCTTTAGCAGCTTCTATTAGTATTGTCAAGTTTGATGTGCGCGGGCCGATGCTGGAGGTTTTGGGCGATCGCTCGTACATGGATGAAACTCTGCGCAACTTACCCGGTACTTGAAATTGTCGGTAAGCTGCGCCACAATCATCCTAGATTCTAAATTGCGCCTATGTAAGACAATCCTAAAATAGTACCTGCTCCCAAAATATGACCAAATGCAGTAGTTCCCAACACAGCACCCAAACTCAAACCACCAAACATACTCGATGAGGGCATTGCTGGGCCTATGCTCGGATTTTGGATCGTTGATTTGCCGATCGCGATCGCTAGAATATTACAAGCAATCATGATCAAAGCAATAGTAGGACTCCATTCTACGGTTCTGGGGGCAACAGCAAGTAAAATTGGTGTAAACATCGATTTGACTCCTTAAATTTTAGTAAATGAAAATCTAATCAGAAGATATATCAAACAACCGCAACTGTTAGCTACTAATTGCATTAAGAGTTAACATTTCGACATTTTTCTTCATAAAATAGTCAGCAACTCAACTTTTCTTAGTCCGCGGAGGCGGACTTCGTTTGTGTAGTAGCGATTTCAATCGCCCAAGGATCTAAAAACCATGAAAATATTAGTTTTAAACGCAGGTTCTAGCAGTCAAAAAAGCTGTCTTTATGAGTTAAAAGATGTGGAATCCGATCGCCCTTTGCAACCTCTGTGGGAAGCAAAAATTGATTGGACTCACCAGCAGAATGTATCAGAATTGAAAGTCCAAACAGCAGCAGGTAGTCAGCTAGAGGAGGAGTTTACCTCAGAATCTCGCCAAGCTGCTATTTATCGAATGCTGGAGACTCTGTGGAAGGGAAAAACTCAAACCATTAACAATCTAAACGAGATTGATATTGTCGGGCACCGCGTCGTACACGGCGGGCAAGAGTATCAGCAAAGTACGTTAATTTCACCCGATGTTAAAGAGGCGATCGCCCGTTTAGCAGTTTTCGCCCCCGTACACAATCCCGTCAATCTTGAAGGCATTGAGGCGATCGAAAAAATCCTCCCAAATGTGCGGCAAATAGCAGTATTTGATACAGCTTTTCACGCAGGATTAGCACCCGCCACCTTTGTGTATCCAGGCCCCTACGAATGGCTGGAAAAAGACATTCGCCGCTACGGTTTTCACGGGATTAGCCATCAATATTGCGCGCGTCGGGCTGCCGAAATTCTGGGGCGTGATTTGGCAGATTTGCGGCTGATTAGCTGTCATTTGGGCAACGGGTGTTCTCTGGCTGCTATTCGCGGTGGCGTCAGTGTGGATACGACGATGGGATTTACGCCCTTGGAAGGTTTGATGATGGGAAGTCGATCGGGTTCCATCGATCCTGGTATTATAATTCATCTGTTAAGGCGATCGGATTTAACTGCCGAAAAACTTGACAATATACTCAATCGCAATTCTGGTTTGAAAGGGATTTCTGGGGTGTCTGCTGATATGCGACAGATTGTGGAAGCGATTTCCCAAGGTAATGAGAGAGCTCAACTAGCATTGGATATTTACATCCACCGTTTGCGTGCCGGTATCGGGGCGATGTTGGCGAGTTTGGGAGGATTGGATGCTTTGATTTTTACGGCGGGTGTTGGGGAAAATTCCCCTATTGTGCGGGCTGCTGCTTGCGAAGCTTTTGGATTTATGGGTTTAAAATTGGATGAAGAGCAGAATCTACAGTCGCCCATTGATGCAGATATTGCGACGGCAGATTCTGCGGTGAAAGTTTTAGTAATTCACACCCAGGAAGATTGGGAAATTGCGCGGGAGTGCTCGAAATTTTGATGATTTCAGGTTGGCCCAGATGATAGTGCAAAGGTGCGATAGGCGGCTAATGCTGCTTGTTTCACGGTTTCGGGGACGATGGGAAAAGTAGTCAAAATGTAGGCGAATTCTGCTTCTGTTAAGCCGTAAAGGTGGGCGATGATGCCATCTAATTCGGCTCGCAATTGAGCCCGTTCTGTTTCATCGGTAACGCCTTCTCGGTGGGAGTTTAAGCCGACTTCTTGGGCTAATTCGTCAAATTCTGGGGTGGTGCAGATTAGTTTGGCGGCGCGTTGTACGATGTCGGTGAAGTATTTTTCACCTGATGTCGATCGAGGTATGGGAAGTTGGTAAACATAGAAAAAGTTGATGTTTGCTGAAATTCGAGATCGAAGTGCATAATCGACAATAAAACTATTCCAAACACTGACTAAATATAAACACTGATGATTATTAGGTGGAGTCTCACTACCTTTTGAGCAGCGCAACACTGACTGGAAGTTTTCTGCTTGAAAGTTGGGTGAGATAACTGTCGCTATCATTGTTCTTGTGTCTGTATTTCTTGCTATCTTACGAAATCCAGCTCTATAAGTCTGATAATCTAGAGTTTGACCTCTATCCTGTTCTTTTCCAAGTATCGCAGCTCTTCCTTCTGATTCCTCTATCCAATAACGCGGTTCGCAAAGAGTATGACTAAACTGCTCGATCATTTTACCTTCATAAAGTGGCAGTCTCCCTTTCCCTGGTTCTTGCTTGAACAAATGACTGTCATTAGTCATGTGAAATTCCGCAGTTAACCGCAGATTCCATTTCCCCTCAATCTGTTCGCCCAGTAAAGGGAATTGCAGCATTTTCTCAGCAATCCGAATATCTCCCTCATTTTTAAACTCCATCACCGAGAGAGAGTCAGGAGATAAGCGGCGAATCAGGTTAACAGAAATCTCAATACATTCATCTTGATTATTCAGAAAAGTATCCAGTTTGTCCACGCGAATCGCTTCTCGCGGATTGATGCGGAAAGCAGCTTGAAATGAGTCTGTACTTTTACCTTTCTCAAAAGTGAGCAAGCAAAACTTGAAGCGGTGATCCACTCCTTCAAAAATAAACCTTTCATTCGACAAACCAAACAGTGCATCAATCTCAGTCTGAACAAATAACATTTCCCGCAGTTGCTTGGTTCCTAAATCAGTATAAACTCCTGAAGGAATGATGATGCCGCACTCACCATTTGGGCGTAAGAGGTTAAAACATTGCTCTAGAAAAAGCTTGTAGAAGTTAATATCAGTACCAGACTTTTTGCCGTTGACAATGGAAATCTGATTTTTGTACTGTTCTGCTGAACGGTAGTAAGCACTAACATGAGGAAATTCACTCAAATATTTTAACCAAGTTTCAGCAATCTCAGGATTTTGCAGAATTTTATTTTGCTCTTTTTCAAAAGTTTTGATATCCATCTTACTTTTTTTTGCTAGTTCGTTATGCTGCACAAAAAACTCTCTAGCATTTGGCTTAAAAATTTCCCAAGGTGGATTGGTAATAATCGCATCAAATCCACCACGTTCTAAAATTCTGTCAAAGTGATATCCCCAGTGAAACGGTTGCAATCTTGCAATATCATCAATAGTTAAAACTCGTTTCTTCGGTTTCCCCGCTAGCTGCACTTCTTCATACTTAATTTTCAGCCTGGTAAACTCATCAAACAATAACTGATTTAACTTGACTTGCGACTCCTGGTTTAACTTTTCAATATGCTGCCGCAAATTTAACAAGCGCGATTCTTGAGAAGTTCCTTCCTCTTCCCCAGACTGAAAAGCGTGTTTTTTATATAAATCAATAGACTTATTCTTGTCCGATAAAATTCCTTTGTAATTAGCAGAAGCTAAAATTTGCAGTAAATTACCTTGGCGCGAATTTCCTACAGAATCAAATCGTTCTTCATCCACTCGAATCAATCCAATTAAGGAATTACCCGCCATGATGTTAAAGTCAATATTCGGCAGCGGTTCCAATTGGCTGACATCGTGGGCCGCCGAAACTAAGGCTAAAAACAGTCGCAATTTGGCGATTTCCACTGCTTCCGGCATGATATCCACGCCGTAGAGGTTGTCGCTGATAATCCGTTTTTTGATATAATAGTTGAGTGATGTATGCTCGGTTTCGATGGTTTTTAGTAAGTCATTGAGGTGGCGGTCATTTAAAAACTTGCTTGTACCGATGACTTTTGAATAGATGTAAATCAGCGTTTTCATCGCTGCGACTAAAAACGCGCCGGAACCGCAGGATGGGTCTAATAATGTGAGGTTTGGGAGGATTTCTGTTAGTAGGTGGCGGCAGAGATTGGCGTCGAGATTGGTGAGGAGTTCGGTGATGGTTTCAAATGTAGGGGCGGTGCCCCCGTGCCCGCCCTGATTGGTGGTAGGGGCGGTGCCCCCGTGCCCGCCCTGATTGGTGGTAGGGGCGGTGCCCCCGTGCCCGCCCTGATTGGTGGTAGGGGCGGTGCCCCCGTGCCCGCCCTGATTGGTGGTAGGGGCGGTGCCCCCGTGCCCGCCCTGATTGGTGGCATGGGGTAGGCACGGGGGCACTACCCCTACAAAATGCTGGTTTTCTTCTGTAGGGGCGGTGCCCCCGTGCCCGCCCTCATTAATTTTATCGAGGATTAGTTTGTTGATTGTGCGATCGCACAAATATTCGGTAATCTCTGGTCTGGTATAATAAGCACCAAAGGCTTTTTGGTTAATGTATTTCTCAAAGATGTATCCCAAAACCGCCGGATTAATCTCGTTTTCCTTCCCGCCCACTGTATCGTCGAGATTCCAAGAATAGCGCGCAAATAAATCTAAGATTTTCTCAAAAGCAGCATCGGGTATAGCGATATTCGGATAATTCTGTTCGATGGGATGTTCCAGAAACAGTCCGCCATTCAAATATTTAATATTGCCAATCAGCGTTTCAACCTCAGAAGTTCGTTCGTGTTGTGGCTTAGCAAATCCCTCAAAAAACAGTGTTTTCAAGAATTCCGAGTAAAATAAATCCGTTCCCCGCTGCTTGCTTTCAGCTAATTTTTCCTGCAAGTACAGCATTTTGCCGCTGTCGATAAATCCTTTGCGCTGCAAAAAATAAACAAACATCAAGCGGTTGAGTAAAACCGAAGTATACCAGCGTCTATCTGTTTCTTTGTCAATGCCGCGAATCACACTTAAAAATTCAACGTGTTGCTGTTTAAACTCTTCAAAAAACTTCTTAGTTACTCGTTCGACATCCAATCCCGCCTGCAATCTTTCGGCGACATCAATCACTGACAGGGTTTCTAATTCTGCTAATTCAACTTTTAAAGCTGTGACTTTACTCAACAGTAAATCGCAGGGTTCCCGTTTCACGTATACATGATCGCGAGGATAAAGTTTTGCACCTTCTTGCTTCACCCAATACCAGAGAGATTTGGTGCGATTTGCATCAATAAAAATCAAGATGTTTTCGCGGGATATTTGGACTATTTCGCGATAAATAGTCAGTCTTTGATTCGCATTGGGAATGTGGCCGCTAGCGGTGGTAATTTCATATACAACTACTCCTAAAAGTTGGGCGATGGCTTTTCGGGCATAAGTCTCGCCGTCTATTTCTGCGGATATAATTTTTGGGGATGATGGATTGTCCCAACCGAGTTGTTGGACGAATAGTTTGTTGAATTCAAAGTCTTGGAGGAGTTGGCGCGATTCTGTAAGTGTTTGCGGCATGGTTATATATGAAGGAAGAAGCGGGTAGTCAGAAACCGGGTTTTTTCCTAGATTCAAGGCTATCAACGAGTATTATCGCAAAAACCCGGTTTCTCGAATCCCAATAGTTATTATATCTCCTGAAATAAGCCTAAAGAACAAATAATCATCGGTTCCCGTTTTTCTCCATCTTCACTAACTATACAAAAACGGTCGTCCATTCTTAATGCTACGACTAATTCTGCTAAAGCCCGATCGCCAATACCGCTTTTTAATTGCCGATTTAACGTGTCAATTGCCGACTGGCGCAGGGGATAGCGGTAAATTTCATCAATGGCTTTTGACAATTCCTCGGATGCGAATATTGTACCACGCATGGACTGCGCGTAACTCTTCAAACGTTCATAAGTTCGGAATCTCGCCCCGGAAGACCGGCCCAATTGTCCGCCCGCATTTGACTCTTCTTCTGCTATCAATTCTGCACCTTTTGTGACCAATTCGTGATGTTGTTTGTCTCTGGGGATTGCTGGTGTGGATTCGTCGCAGGCGGCAATTTTTAATATGGCTAGTTGCGATTGACTGACGCTGTTTCCAGCGCGATCGACCCAAATTAAGGAATCATTTCCCTCGGCGGTTTTCATGTACAATAAAACTCCTTCGGGCTGCAATGGTTCTGGTGTATGATTGCGAGTTGAGTAAACTACATTTGGCAGGGATTCAATGGTTTTTTTCAAAGTTGGATTTTTGTCTGTCGCATTTTTCCAAATCTGAAAAGCTTCGGATGTTAAGTCAACTTCGGCATCTTCTTCTCCATCTAAAATGCCGGATTTTTCATTGTAAATATCCAGAATGACTTGGGGTGAATCATCTTCAAAAAATGTCTCGTCAGTTCCCACAACTTCGGCATTCTCTTGTAACCTTCGGCGTAGTCTTTCGCGCAGGTTGATAATCCGCTCTACTCCTTCCTCTGGCAAAAATGAATAGCACAAAATCTGTTCTGCTTGCTGTCCGATTCTGTCTACTCTTCCGGCCCGCTGAATCAACCGAATGATTGCCCAAGGTAAGTCATAATTAACGATTATCGCACTGTCTTGTAAGTTGTGACCTTCACTCAGAATATCGGTGGCAATTAAGACGCGCAATTCTTGTTCTGGTGAGATTTTTTCACGCTTACCGTTGCTAGTTGGACTAAACCGAAATGTGAGTTCGGTGGGGTCTTTTGATTTGCCGGTCACTGATGCAACGCCCGCAATATTTAACTTGGTTAAGTTGTCGGTTAGATAGCGGACTGTATCGGCAAATTGAGTAAAAATTAATACTTTCTCGTGGGGGTGAGTTTCTGTCAGCAATCTCACCAAAGCAGCTAATTTTTCATCGGGTTGAGAATGCCAGACGCTGCAAGTTTGCAATACTTCAATTAAAGAGCGGGCATCTGCTAGTAAATCCCGTTTTAACTTCTTGCTATCAAAAAAGTCGGATTTGAGCCATTTAAATCTGCGCTGGTAGCGCGTTTGATATTCTTGATAAACTAATTCTGCCCGCTGTTTAAAACTTTTTTCGTCTAACTGCAATTCCGCTTCGATATCTGAAAGCTCCCCCGATTCGTCTTCGATTTCTTCGGTATCAAAATTGCTCATCACAACTGCATCAGCATCTTCGTCGCTGTTGCGGGTATCCAATAATTCTGCATCCTGAGTGCCGATCGGGATATCGGAGTTTTGGTCGATCGCATATAAGTAGATAAAATTCCGCAGGATGTGCCGCTCGATCGACTGAATAAAGGCACTGCCGCTGCTTTCTAGCCGTTTAAACAGATTTGTTCGCGAAAATCCCATTAACCGGCGACCCCCACGGAATAGGGCATTTAACTGTCGCTGCTCTGCTTCAGTCGGCTGTTGTTTGGGTTTTTTGGCGATGTAATTTCCGAGCCCGTAACGGGGCAGATTTAGGGCGTTGATGACTTCGACAATTTCCTCAAAGTCAAGCTGGGAGTTAGTTGTGGAAGTTTCAGAGGAAAACTTAATGGTTCTGGGAAGGCGCGAGGGAAAATAGGAGCGCGTGCGATCGGCAAATTCTAGATATTTGCGATCGGTTTCTGCATGAGTTTTCGCATAATTCTCTTTAATAAACGAGCGAGTTCTCCTCACCATGTAGCGCTTCATCAAGTCTCGCCAATCATCAGGATGTTCGCTCTTTTCAAAAGCAGCTAAAGAGCGCACGGAACATTGATGCCGCTTCATAAATTCTAACTCTCCTTGACTACCGCCGCCCAATTGATTTAGCAAAGCTTCCGGGCGTAATCCTAAATTTTGGTCTTCAGGAACAAACAGTCGCAATTGAGCAGATAAATCTAAATAGGTTTTGTTGTAGGGAGTTGCTGAAAGTAGAATACATTTACTTTCATTGATGGCAATATATTCTTGAATGGCTCGGTATCGCTTACCTTCGCGGTTTCTGAGGTTGTGACTTTCATCGATTAAGACAACTCGATAGCGGCGCAATTCCGGTAATTCTTGCTGCACCCGACTGATGGATAAGACTTTTGCCAGCAGGCGATATTTATCTGCATATTCCTGCCACATTTTGACTAAGTTTTTCGGACAAATAATCAGGGTTTCTAAGGAACAATCTTCTTGGAGAATTTTGGCGATCGCCGTACCGACTAAAGTTTTGCCCAAACCTACCACATCGCCAATAATCACGCCTCCCCGTTTGGTAATGTGACGGGCTGCTAGCTTAACGGCTTCTTCTTGAAACTGAAATAAACCCACTAAATCGCGGGGAATCTGAAATTCAGCAATACCTGCGATCGCCTCGCGGGACAAATGATAGACAATGTTGAGATAGATGTGATAGGGTGGAATTAGTTCGGTTCTCGCCCAACTGCGATCGAGAATTTCTGCAAGTTCTTGAGAAATATCAATACAACCGTATTCTTCCCAGCGATCGTCAAACCATTTTTGCAGTTTATTGCAAGCATCAAAATCTAAGATATCAATATTCAATTCCCCTTGTTTTGACAGTCCCGATAAAGTCAGGTTGCTGCTGCCCAGAAAACCGACGATCGGACTGTTTGGATCGTGACGGTGAACGAGATATAGTTTAGCGTGTAGGGGATAAGCTAAAAATAATTTAACAATGACTTTTCCAGTTTTAATCTGATAGCTTAACCTGCGTAATCCTGCTTCATCCATATCGTTGGGAGCGCCAATGGTTAACTGTTGGCGAAATTCCTCAGCCATCCGTTTTTTGAGTCGAATAATGGCACTATTGTCAATCCCTCGGTGATGGGAAATTAGACTAAAACTAGCATTCAATTCATCGGATGGCAAACTTTGCATTCCCACCAAAAGGCGACAGCAGGCTCCTTGATTTCCCATGTATGCTTCGATTAAATCGCCAATGCTCCGCCATCCCCGGAGGTTGAAATAGCCAACGCAAAAATCGGCACGATAGGAGAGTTTAATGGTTTCTCGTAATGCTGGTAGCAGAGATAGTTCGATGTTGTCAAAAATGCGCGGCACTTGGTTTCCTCTGTGATGATTATTAGATACCCGACTTCTTTAAGACTTACGAAAAAAACCCGGTTTCTTCCAAAAATTGTTGATTATTTATACAAATATTCACGCAGGAACCGGGTTTTTTGCCACCGCGCCCTTCCCAAATTGAGATGCACTCCTATTTACAATTGCGGTTCAATTCCAGCCGATCGCAATTGAGCGCGTAATTGCTCTAATTCGTCTTCGGCGCGATCGGCTCTTTGCCGCTCTTGTTCTGCTCTTTCCTGTTCGCGATCGGCTCTTTGCTGTTCTTGTTGGGCTCTTTCAGCCCCCGATAGCAACAGATTCCCTTGACTGTCCCACCAGCGCAGCCAAGGTAACTCAGCATTTTGATAAGTACCTTGCCAAATTCCCAATTCCACTCCCAACTGTGGAATCGGATAATGAGCGCGATCGTTTGCGGCAACTAATTCATACCTATTTTGAATCAGACTGTAGACTTCAACGCTAGCTTTCCTAACTTCATAAATCCCATAAAATGCCGGACGGATCGCATTTTCATAAACCCAGAATTTTCCTGGTTTAGTTTCCTGTTTGTCGGTACGCAATAAAGGTGTTCTGTCCCGTTCTTCCGTCCCATTGCCCGATACAAACTCTAGCACAATCAACGGTGCTACAAACTCTTGCCACATCACATAAGAACGGCGCAATTGACCGTCTAGTGTTGGCGGGACATTGGGCACGTAGAACCAGTCAGGCGCTTCTGCACCGCGTTCCAGCGGCTCAGTTAATCGCCAATAAATGCCACTATCTTGACCGATGCAATAGTTACCGTCAGCGTGAATTCTTTCTAAAATGGGAGTAATTGAATCGGTTAGTAAGATGCTTTGGGGATGTTCTTGAAATTTTTTCACAAAAGTACCGTCAGATTCGGGTAGTTGAGTGTGGTCTGGCCAGCCAGTGGGGTTGTTTTCTACATCTAGAGTGAATTTCATAGTTTTATTGTGATTGTAGACTTTGTATTCTTCTGAAATAACTTTTAATTTTGAGTATAGAACTGATTTTAATATTTATTTGATACTGGTCATTATAATTAATTCCTTAATTTGCTCTCCATTCTAATCAATGTGCTTCTCGGTTGCTGCGCCAAAGCCCATCGAACCAAGGGCGATCGCACCCAACCAACCCCAGCCGCTAGCCCCAAGTGAGGCAATCCCCCCGCAGCCCCCGCTTCTCGACGCGGTACAATAAATGCAATCATATCTACGCTTATATTGAAAAAGCTAAACACAACGCCACAGGAGACAACAGACGCATGGGTAAAGTAGTTGGCATTGACCTCGGAACAACAAACTCAGTAGTAGCCGTCATGGAAGGTGGCAAACCGGTTGTGATTGCCAATGCAGAAGGGATGCGGACAACTCCCTCGGTAGTTGCTTTCACCAAGGAAGGAGAACGGCTTGTCGGACAGATGGCCAGACGCCAAACAGTTTTGAATCCCCAAAACACCTTTTACGCAGTCAAACGGTACATCGGACGCAAATACACCGAACTGACTCCAGAAGCAAAGCGCGTCCCTTACACAACTCGCCGCGACGACAACGGGAACATCAAAATCAAGTGTCCCCGGATGAAAAAAGATTTCGCCCCAGAGGAAATTTCGGCGATGGTATTGCGGAAGTTGGCCGATGAAGCCAGCCGCTATCTGGGACAAGAGGTGACGGGGGCTGTAATTACTGTTCCTGCTTATTTCAACGACTCTCAGCGACAGGCGACACGAGATGCGGGACGAATTGCCGGACTTGATGTCAAACGGATTTTAAATGAGCCCACAGCGGCTTCTTTGGCTTACGGTTTGGAACGGCGAGAAAGTCAAACTATTTTAGTGTTTGATTTGGGAGGTGGCACTTTTGATGTGTCGATTTTAGATGTCGGAGATGGAGTATTTGAAGTTAAAGCAACTAGCGGCGATACTCAATTGGGAGGCAATGATTTTGACTCCAAAATTGTCGATTGGTTGGCCGAACAATTCTTAGAAAAAGAAGGCATCGATTTGCGGAAAAATCGCCAAGCTTTGCAGCGCCTGATCGAAGCAGCAGAAAAAGCAAAAATAGAGCTGTCGGGAGTGGGTGCTACAGACATTAATTTGCCTTTTATTGATGCCAATGAAGATGGCCCTTTGCATCTGGAAACGAGGCTGACTCGCGGTCAATTTGAGGGGCTGTGCGGTGATTTGGTGCAGCGGCTGCGCCGTCCGGTAAAACAAGCTTTGGCTGATGCCAATTTGAGTCCTTCTCGCATTGATGAAATTGTGTTAGTTGGTGGTTCGACTCGCATTCCTTTGGTTCAGCAAGTTGTTCGCAGTTTGATTGATAAAGAACCAAATCAAAATGTCAATCCCGATGAAGTTGTCGCCGTGGGTGCGGCAATTCAGGCAGGAATTTTGGGTGGCGATGTCCGGGATGTGCTGCTGTTGGATGTCACTCCCCTGTCCCTGGGCTTGGAAACCATCGGCGGGGTGATGAAAAAATTGATTCCTCGCAATACTACTATTCCAGTCAGGCGATCGGATATTTTTTCCACTGCTGAAAACAACCAAACTGTCGTGGAAATTCACATCATCCAAGGCGAACGGGAATTAGGCCGAGATAATAAGTCTTTGGGACGGTTTAAACTAACGGGAGTTCCACCGGCACCGCGAGGGATTCCGCAGATACAAGTAGCTTTTGATATTGATGCTAACGGGATGCTGTTGGTGACAGCCTTGG
Source organism: Microcoleus sp. EPA2 (assembly GCA_020882975.1). Taxonomy (GTDB): domain Bacteria; phylum Cyanobacteriota; class Cyanobacteriia; order Cyanobacteriales; family Microcoleaceae; genus Microcoleus. The sequence goes on from JAHRFD010000003.1 coordinate 33,068, forward strand.
ACAAAACTACTGGCCGGGAACAAAGTATTACTGTGCAAGGTGCTTCGACCCTTTCTCAGCAGGAAGTGAATCAAATGATTCGCGATGCTGAACAGTTTGCTCAAGCTGATAAGTTGCAGCGGGAAAGGGTGGAAAAACGCAATCGCGCTGAGGCTTTAGCTTATCAGGCCGAGCGACAGTTGCGGGAAGTTGCCCTCGATCGCGGAATGCAGTTTGCTCAAAGAAGCCGCCAACGCATAGAAACTTTAATTCGAGAATTACGAGACAGTTTGGAACGCAATGATGAGCGCGGAGTTGACCAAGTTGGTTCAGATTTGCAGGATGCTCTTTATGATTTGAGCCGGGAAGTTTCAGCTTTTGCTGACGATGATGACGATGATGATTTCTTTGAGTCGGTGAAGCGTACTTTTTCCGGCGAGGGTACCAAGCGGCGCAGCGATGACAGCAGCTATTATCAGAATGCTAAGCCCTATCGGCGATCGACTGTCGATCCAATTCCCGACCGACCCTACGACCGACCCTACGATCGCCCCTACGACCAACCCTACGACCGACCCTACGACCGCGATCGCATGGGCGATCGTAGAAGTAATGCTAATCGCCCAACTCGCCCTTATCAAAATCAAAGTGACGATTGGGATGATGACGACGATTGGCTGTAATTGAAGGAAGAAGGAAGAGGGAAGAAGGAAGAAGGAAGAAGGAAGAAGGAAGAAGGAAGAAGGAAGAAGCAGATTTTCCGCAAACAATATCTGATGGCTTTTTTCTAACTTCTTCTAGATTTCTTTTTTCTCTCCTCTCTCCTCCCTCCTCCACTACACTAGACTTCTTTGAAATAGATAGAGATTACTATAGTAAGCAAGGAGAAAATCATGTTGTATGACCCATAGAGAACAATACATCTGGCAGCGGGGTATTTATCTTTGTCAACTTGGCTACGAATTAACGAAATCATTTCATTCATCTGAACTTTATGGTATTACCAGTCAAATCCGTCGTGCATCTGTATCAGTACCAGCTACCATTGCTGAGGGATATGGACGTGTTACCAGACAAGAATATATTAGATATTTGCGAATAGCACTAGGTTCGCTCAGAGAACTGGATACTCATCTAGTCATTTCTGAGAGAGTCGGGTTAGCAGCACCAGAGAAAATTTCACCCGTTATTAAAGAAGTAGATGAACTAACACGATTAATTGTCAGTACAATTAACAAACTACAAGACTAAAACTCCTTCTTCCTTCTTCCTTCTTCCTTCTTCCTTCTTCCTTCTTCCTTCTCAAACTATGCAGAACTTTCGCAATTACTATCAAATTCTGGGAGTACCCAGAGATGCTTCCGCCGATGAAATCAAAAAAGCCTATCGACGGCTGGCGAGACAGTTACACCCTGACGTCAATCCAGGGGACAAATCTGCTGAAGATAGGTTTAAGGATATTAATGAAGCCTATGATATTCTTTCAGATATCGATAAGCGCGCTCAATACGATCAGTTTAGTAAATTTTGGAAGCAAAAAGGCTTTCAAAGCAAACAAGGCGTGCGACTTCCCAATTTTTCAACTTGGGGAAACAGTAAAGCTAGCAGCAGAAAAACTGCCGATAATGTCGATTTTAGCGACTACTCAGATTTTAATAAATTTTTCGACCAAGTGCTCGGAAGACGCCGGGAAGTGAGGATGGGCACAGCGAATGATGCACAGCGAGTTAGTTCCCCGGAACCGTGGAGTACGGCTTCTAAGAAAACGAGTTATGTGGCTAATTCTAGGGAGCCTAGAAGAGATATGGAGGAGCGGGAAATTAGAAGGGAAGTTAGAGAAACAGTAGAGCGAGAAATTAGAAGAGATATTGAGGCCACGCTGACTTTGAGTTTGGAAAAAGCCTATGCTGGAGGCCTAGAGCGAATTCCTTTAGAAGACGGGCGGACAATCGAAGTAAATCTGCCTGCTGCCATGGTATCTGGCCAGCGAATTCGATTGCGAAATCAAGGCATTGGCGGCGGGGATTTGTATTTGAAAATTACAATTTCTCCCCATCCATTCTTTCGCTTAGAAATGTCGGATATTTGCTGTGAATTGCCACTGACTCCTAGCGAAGCGGTGCTGGGTGGAGAGGTGGAAGTACCCACGCTCGATGGTAGGGTGAAAATGAAATTGCCTCCTGGAGTTCCTTCGTCCAAGCGGTTGCGGCTGGCGGGAAAGGGCTATCCGACAGGAAATGGCGATCGGGGCGATCAATTGGTAGAAATCTTGGTATTAATTCCCAAGGAAATTAGCGAGGAAGAACGAGAATTGTACCAGAAATTGCGAGAGGTTGAGTCTTTTAAACCACGTCAAGATTTATCTGTATAATAGAGTTAAATGGTACTCCTTACTAGGCTCTACCTAGTAAGGAAAATTAGGAGGATAAGCCTCCTGTTTTTCTGATAGCTTGCGATGGCGAGCAAGAGTGACATTAGTTCCCAGGAAGAGCATGGAAGTTAAACCAGTTAAGAGGCGATACTTTCAGCAACCCTGGATAATATAAGTGAAATTACTGTTGTGACAAACTCTGAACTAGCTGATAATTAACACTAAGATAATTATGAGATAATCAGGATCGTTCGGCCACCATGACTCAAAATTCGCCTCAATGCCACAATCTACAAGAACACGTAGAGTGTTTATTGCAACTGCTGCGTCAAGAATCGTCTTTACGACAACAAGATATTACAGCCGTGCAAGCTTCTTTGAAAAAAGCAATTGCTCCCGAATTTGAAATTGTGTTTGCCGGTGCTTTCAGTGCTGGAAAATCCATGTTGATTAATGCTTTATTAGAGCGAGAATTGCTCTACAGTGCAGAAGGACACGCCACAGGTACTGAATGTTATATCGCCTTTGCTGAGCCAGACAAAGAGCGAGTAGTTCTCACATTTTTGAGCGAAGTGGAAATTCGAGAGCAAGCCTATGCTCTTTGTGAAAAATTAGGCTTAACTACTGAACTTAATATTAATCAAACAGATGTAGTGCCACTTTTGTCTCAGGGTTGTAGAATAATTATTGAAAAAGAAGGCGGCGAAAATAAATCGGAATTAGCCAAACAAGCTAAGGCGTTGATGCTGCTGTTAGAAGGTTTTGAAGCCAATCGCGATCGCATTCACACCCTCGAAAACGCCACCTACTCGATGGAACAGTTTAACTTTTCCAATCTCAAGGAAGCTGCTAGCTATGCTCGCCGCGGTAGCAACAGTGCGGTGCTCAAGCGCGTCGAATATTATTGTTATCATCCCCTGCTGCAAGATGGCAATATAATTATCGATACGCCGGGAATTGATGCGCCAGTACAACGGGATGCAGAATTGACTTATAATAAAATTGAAAGCCCGGATACTTCGGCAGTTGTCTGCGTTTTAAAAGCAGCTTCGTCAGGGGAAATGACGACGGAAGAAACCGAGTTGATGGAAAAAACCAAGGGAAATCCGGGAATTCGCGATCGCCTTTTTTACATTTTCAACCGCATCGACGAAACTTGGTACAACACCCAACTGCGACAACGCTTAGAAAATCTGATTAATTCCGACTTTCGCGATACTACCAGAGTTTACAAAACTAGCGGATTGTTGGGATTTTACGCCAGTTTGATTAAAAATACCACAACGCGCGATCGCTTTGGCTTAAATACAATATTTGCCGAAAGAGGGCGGGTTGATGTAGATAGTAACTTAGATTCAGAGTCGATCGGTAATAGCGAAGAAACTCCACAATTTATCAGCGAATTTAACCGCTACTGTGCCAATTCTGGCAAATTATCTCCCAGCCAATTTCGGATTTCAGTTAACAGCTACGAAACACCTAATGAAAACTACGTGCGGATTCTTGCAGAACAAGGAAGACCATTAATCGAGCAATTAATTCAAGATAGCGGCATCGAAGATTTTCGCACGGGAATTACCCGCTACCTCACCGAAGAAAAACGCCCGCAACTGTTCAAAAACCTCGCCGACGATTTAGAAGACTTGTGCATTCAACTGCGGAAACACTACCAAACAATCCAGCGGAATTTGGACAGTCAGCCCCGCGAAATTGAGGCGATGAAAGCACAGGAACTTTTACGGTTAAATCAAGAATTGCAACAAGTAGGACAGGATTTTCGGGAACATATCGCCACAGAAATCAATGAAATGATTATGAATAAATGCGATATTTTTGATACCGATTTTCGGCAACTGCAATCTCGCATGATTCGGCGCTTAGATGAATTATTAGATAGTTTTTCAGTTGAGGCAGCTTACGGGCGCACAGTGCTCGCTCATCCCCGCAATGCGACAGCACCTTTAATTGCTGTTTTAGTTGAGGCACTTTACTATTTAGCCAATCAGTTAGAAGATATTTTAGTAGAGTCTACTGCTTCCTTGGTTGCTAATTTTTTCCAGTATTTGAAAGACAGCGTGCGCAAGTCTGAATATTATCGATTACTTTATCGATTGTTGGGGAATGACGGGGGAATTGAACAGCAGTTAGAGGAGTTGTCAAAGCAGGTTTCTGATGCTTTGGTGAATGCGGCCGGCGTTGAGTGCGATCGCTACGTGCGAGAAAGTCCCCGTTTTTACGACGAAGACACGTTTTCCATTTATCAATTCCGGCAAACATTACAGCAAACATCCCAAGGTTACGACTGCGAAAACATGGTAGATGCCCAACCAGCAATTCGGCAATTGTTGCGCCTAGATTTCGAGCCAAAAGTATCGAAAACCATCCGCCAAACCTTCCGCCAAACAGTTAATAAAACCCTGAAAGATCATTTGTTACCGATGGCCCAAAAGCAAGCGGATGATATTTTGCAGAAATACAGTCAAGCCCGCGATTATGTAGAGCAAACTTTAGCCCAGGAAGCGGAGGAGAAGATTGCTAGGAATCAGCGGCTGCAAGGGGAGAATGAAGAAAAGATGGAAAAGTACGATCGGGCGGTTTCGGGGATTAATAGCTGTTTGCAGGCGATGAAATTGCACGAACATTTGTTACCTGCGATCGGGCAAAATGATGGTGTTTCGGTGGATGGCGAATGATGGCAATTTTGGCGATCGAAATTCCGGCGATTGGAAATCGCACCTACACAGACAAAACCCACCTGCGCGGGTTAAAAACATTGAGCATCGGAATTATTCATTTCTCTCCGATCTCTCTGCGTTCTCTGCGTCCTCTGTGGTTAAATCATCCCGATACAACCACAAACAACTATAATTAGAATAACCCAAACCGGAAAATAAAATGAGCGATAATTTTGATTCACTGAAACGTGACGATGTTGTATCTCTATATTCGAGTGAAATTTTAGTCACCAACCGCACCTTTACAATCAGTGAGTTTCTTGCAGCGATGCTGACTCTAATAAAAGCTCAAGGTGGATGGACAGAATTAAAATAAATGTGGTTTAGAGAAGGAATAGATTGTAAAATACTTAAGCCTGGTGCTAAGAGTTGGCAAAGAGGAAAAGTGAGAATTACTTTAGAGTTTGAGCCGGAACAACTGGAAGTTGCAGAAATTACCGAAAGTGGAAAATCAGCAGATACTAAAGTCGTTTTTCCCCTAGACGATTTGCGTCAAAAAATGCCTAAAGAGAGTTAGCCAAACAAGATGACTAAAACCCCTAGAATCCCGATTCCGCCAGAAGTCAGAAAATACGTATTTACCCGCAACAAATACCAATGCCAAAGTTGCGGCCAAACCAAACAAGAAACCCAACTCTCGATCGATCATATCATCCCCCTAGCCCGCGGCGGCAGCAACGACATCAGCAACCTGCAAACCCTATGCCGCACCTGCAACCAAAAGAAAACCGACAAACTAGACCCCCGCTTCCGGCGTCACTTTGACCTTTGATATTTAACAGTATTAAGCATAATACATAGGCGGGGGCGGGTTTTTGAGATTGTCGGTTTTTGGCAAATATTGTTGGTGAACCCGCCCCTACAGGAATCATGGTCAATTGACCGGACATGATATTACGCATGGGACTCCAGAAACCGGGTTTTTTACGAAAATACTTCGTTACAAACCACAGATTTAGTAAAAAACCCGGTTTCTTTGGTCGAAATGCGTCCCCGACTAAAATATTCATCTCTCTCCTCTCTTCCTCTGCGCCCTCTGCGCCCTCTGCGGTTAAAAAATCTTACCATCGATAATACCGATAAGGATTATCCCCATTCTCAAAATCCGTCCTATAATCCGAGTGATAAAACTCCCGACTAGAACCATTAAACACCACCCCATCCTCCTTAAAACTCGCCCCCAAATTAGCCAAAATCTGAGCATTCGCGCGAGTTTGTCGCCAGCGAGTAAAACGCAAATAAGTCTTAGTATCAGCATTCAAACCATCCGGGTCAATCTGAGAAAAAATCGCCACACCCTTACCTACAGCAACCCGACTTAACAAACCGTCAGCACCAATTTCACCCCCAGACTTAATCAACCAAGTATCATAAAAAGAGCGCGATCGCAAATCCGAACCACTAACCCCCTTCACCTCATCCCAACTCGGAACCGCCAGGGAACCACCGAAATTTTGAACAGGCTGCAAACCCACACCCAAAGCACCAACAGGCACTTGACGCGGCAAGAAAAACACCTTGCCCCCAGCATTCAAATAACCCTGCAAATCAGCATCTTTCACATAGGCTTGGGCCCCCACAATAGTCAAACCAACATCTTGAGAAAGCCCATTAGCCCGCTGATAAATTACCCCCAAATTGTCCAACTTCTTCGCATCCCCATCTCCCCCAATTAAAACCACTTTATCCGGCTTCCCAGAAACCATAGAATTCATCCCATAACTCACAAGTTTTTGGACTAATTGCGCCGCCCCAGCATCCGCAGCAAAATGGTCTTCCAAATCCAACTCATTTAAAATCAATCGCCCTTTTCCATAATCCAATTCCATCAACGGCGAATAAGCTAAATCAAACTCCGACTCCAAAATTGGCCGCCAAGAAGTGCGGTGAGGCTTCTCAATAGAAGCGCTGCTGACACCCCCATGATTGCCCCAATGCCAGCCATACCAATGTGAATTTTTCGGACTCAATTTTCCCACGGTATGAACAGTATCTGGATAAGCTTCAATCAAAGTGCTTTGTCCTGTCCAATCCCGCAAATCAGCCTCGTCCAAACCGCTAACTGCTTGGTGGTTGCTATTAATTGGATAAACTCGACGGCTGATGTGTTGTGCCATCCGCAAACCCTTATTTCGCAGCCATTCCCTGCTTTGAGAAAACACAATTACCTTACCACCATTCCGCACAAAAGATTCTAAATTTCCAGGCAAATTTTGCCCGCTAGAAAATGCTTCCCTACCAATAATTAGTAGGGGCAATCCCCCCGTGGTTGCCCCGACCGTGGTTGCCCCGACCGTGGTTGCCCCGACCGTGGTTGCCCCGACATTACCATCCCAAGGCACAAGTTCGTAACCTAATTGTTTTAACATCGCCGATGTTTTGCCCACAGGATCGAAGATTGTCAGCTTATCCTTGATTTTGCTTGGATTGTCAAATATCCGGAACGAAAAAGTATCAACGTGGAGGCGATCGCCCACCTTCGCACTCAGGCGAATTTCGCCATCCACCTTGCCCGAAACCTTCTGAGGTAAAATCACATCAATGGGGAAAAACAGCGTACCTGCGGTGTCAATAGTTCCCTGTTTCTCGCCTTTTTTCACCTCTTTCCCATCCACCAAAACTTGCCAATTAAAATTAAAATTTTGTTGACTCCTAGTATCGTTAATTAATACTATTTGCTTAGCCAGTTTTCCCCCCGCAAAAAAACTGTGGTCTTTGGTGACAAAAGCGGGACTAGCACCAGCAATCCAAGCCAAAGTAGGACCATTATTTTTCATAATTGCCTCGCCAGCAGGATAAATATTGTAAGCTTCTGGCTGCAAATAATACATCAGACTCTTCGACATCTGCTTCAAATAGACCCCCCGCTGTCCCGGTTGAAATTCTCCAACATCTACCTTAGTTTTACCAACATCCGAAACTTGCCAACCATGGCCATCACTCCAAGGAATCATCCCCCCAGACATCCCAAAAGTCCGCCAACTACGCCAAGTATTTGTACTGAATAACTGCTGCAACTTTTGAAAAGCTGGTGCAAAATCTAACTCTGGATTCATATGCCAGTTTTGATACTCCTGACCATTAATAAATTTGTTCCGAATTTCATTTTTATAACTCTCAGTTTCTAACTCATAAGCCTGTTTACCCAAATAAATAGCTGCAAACTCCGTGCTCCACGGTTCGCTGAAGATAACGCTAGCGTAACCATCCCTATTTCGCATCATAGTTACTTGTAGTGGAGTCCCAAATTCCACCACCATGTAGGGCATTTCCCCTGTTTTGCTCCACTCAGAAATCCACTCTTCTCTTTCTTGCAATGGAATTAGATTTAAATAAGAATTAAGCGCATAAACATCGCCAAAATTAGCGCCTTGATGTAACATTACAGGTCTAGTTGGATCGACTTTTTTGATAGCAGAATACAGATCCTTTGCCAAAGGTGCTATCTCTGGCAAACGCTTATCATCAATTGTTCCTAGGGTTCCTGTTAGTTTTTTATTACCGATGCGACGAGGATTTTGGTCGTCATTGTTGCCAAAAAAATTAGGACTGGTTGCCCACATTAAGACTGAGGGGTGATTGCGATATCGTCGCATTTCTGTGGCCATTCGTCCTTCCCAGCGTTCTCTTGTTTGGTGTTTTTTCCACTGGCCGTTCCAACCTATGGAAGTAATATCTAAAGCGGGAGCCATAATGGGAAAACCTTTGATGTCTGCTATTTCCGAAAACAGTTCTCGGAAATGCCACCGTCCCCGTTCGTCATGATCCCAAGGCCACATTTCTATGATATTAAAACCAGCTTTAAGGTAGCCGTCAATTAATTTTTGGGCTCCGACGACACTACCACCTTCCCATGTATCGGAATGTAAGGTTGGTCGCAGCCGTAATTCTGTTCCATTTAAGAAAAATTTACGCCCTTCTATCCAAAATTCTCGGAAGCCAAAAGGTTGGTTGTACTGCGTATTAATGCCATTTCCTGTTACTTCTAATTGCAGGTTATAAAGGTTTGGTTGACCAAGGTCCCAAATCCGAGGGTTTTTCCAGTTCCACTGGATGTTTACGGTTTGAGTTGGTTTAGCTTTAACTTGGGCTGTTCCGGTAAATTTTTGTTCGACTTGGCTCTTTTCATCGAACATTTTAGCTACTAACTGAATTTGACCGTTTTGTTTAACATCTTTGAGTTCTATATCTAATTTAATTTGCTGGTTGCGGGTGGAAGTTTGAACAAATACATCGCTAATTAAGGGACCTGGGGGTCTGCTAAAAATTCTGACTTCACCGATGATTCCTCGCGAGAGGAGGTTGGATTCTTTGGTGTAGATTTCACTCGGTCCCATAATCACTACTTTCTCTTTTTCTTCGGAGATAGCAGCGACTAAAATCGATATGGTATTTTGACCTAGTTTGGCTACTTTAGTAATTTCCAGAGTGCCGTAGGGCCAATCAACTTGACCGCAGTTAATACCGTTGATAAAGATGACTGCATCGGTGCTGACTCTGGCTAAATCGATGAAAATTCGGCGGTTTGTCCAGTCACTGGGAATTTCTATTGTCCGCTGATACCAGGCTTTTGATAGTTGTTTGTTTTTGAAGTTTTCCCACTCTTTACCAGTACCACGAGAGATGATTCCTGGTATGACTTCGCTGTTTTCTTCCATCCAGTCTCCGGGTACCTGGATGGAGCCCCAGCTTGGGGATGAGGGGGGATTTTGGGAATTGCCAAGGGCGGGGACAAATTGCCAGGTGCCGTTGAGATAGATGCGATCGCCTGTATTGTCGATCGCACTGGGGTTGGCGATGGTAAAATTGGGAAAGCCGATCGAGATAACTGAGTTGCTCGCAGAATTTGGATTTTGAAGTGTATAACCCATGAATCCGAACATAATTGCTGCTGCCAAAAATAACCCGATCGTTTTTGCCAGCTTATTATTCACGCTCAGTTAGTCCCCATAAATTCGCTTATTTGTCTGTTCATCATCATAACAAAGAGAGGAGCAGATGGGTAGAAGGGCAGATGGGCAAATGGGCAGAGGCCCCGATGGGGATATAGCAACAGTCTACAGTCTACAAACAAGAAACAACAAACAACCGACATCTTCAAATCTGTCTCCGGGATGATGGCAAGTTGCCCAAAATTATGATTTGATAGATAAAAAAACAATTATTAATATCTTTTTAAGTAGTCAATAACTTAGCGCCCTCGCTATAGGTCAAGCAAAATGAGTCCGCTTCAGGTATCACCTCTACCAATTAAACCTTACAAAATTGCTGGATTTGCCACCAGCACTGCATTACTGCTGACTATTTTGTTACTGTTGACATTTAAGGCAACTTCTGCGATCTTATTTTTGCTCGCTGCAATGGTCGCGGCTTGGTATGCTGGTCTCAAGTCCACAGAAAAAGAACTACAAACAGAACGAGATATTATTGCCCAAGTCATTAGCGTAGCCGCCTGTTTGATTGTAGTTCTGGACAAGGAAGGACGGATCGTCCGTTTTAACCAAGTTTGCGAAAAAACCACAGGCTACTCCTTTGCTGAGGTCAAAAATAAATTTGTTTGGGATTTATTCTTGGTTGCCGAAGAATTAGAGCCAGTTAAAAATATTTTCAACCAACTAAAGCTCGAAAATTTTGTTAGTAAGTATACTAACTATTGGCTCACCAAAAATGGTGAGAGGCGCTTAATTAATTGGTCAAATACAGTGATTGTTGATGGCAACGGCTTGGTAGAATATGTCATCGCAACTGGTGTCGATATTACTGACTGTCGCATCGCAGAAATAGCCTTAGCTTTATCCTACAGTGAGCTAGAAACTAGAGTCAAACAGCGAACGGCAGAATTGACAGTAGCGAAGGAAGCGCTGCAAGCTCAAGAAGAACGATTTCGCTCTTTAAGTTCTTGTTCGCCCGTGGGGATTTTCATGGCGGATATTCAGGGTCGTACTACCTATGTAAACCCCCGATGTCAGGCTATTTATGACAGGAATTTTGAAGAAATTTTAGGCGATAGCTGGCAAAATTACATTCACCCAGAAGACAGGGATCTAGTGTTGACTAAGTGGCAGAATTATACCCGCGAAGGTGGAGAATATGCCATGGAATATCGCCTGCAAATATCCGAGGATATTTGCCGTTGGGTTAATGTTAGTTGCTCCCCCATGTTTTCTGACTCTGGGGAATTGATGGGACACGTTGGGACTGTTCGAGATGTCACAGAACGTCAACAAACACAAGCAGCTTTATCCAGCAGCGAACAGCAACTGAGAACACTCTTAGAAAATACGCCAGATATCATTATCCGTACTGACAAACAACTCCGTTATGTCTATGTCAATCAAGCAGTAGCCAAAAGCCAAGGACAACCGGTTTCATTTTTTATTGGTAAAACCACTGCCGAAATCGGCATAGATCCAGAACTGTGCCAACTCTGGGAAACAACTCTTCACAAGGTTTTTGCATCTGGTAAAGAAGAAATCATTGAATTTCAAGCGCCTTCAGCCAACGGCATCAGAACTTATCAATCTCGCGTAGTTCCTGAATTTGATAAAGCAGGTGTAATTCAATATGCCTTAATTGTAGCTCGAGATATCACCGAATTGAAAGTGGCAGAAGTTCAAAAAGCGCAACTGACTATAGAACAAAGCGCTAGGGAAAAAGCGGAAATAGAACAACAACGATCGCGCTTTTTAGCAGAAGTCAGTAAAATGCTCGCAGCGAGCTTTGATGGCGAAACTGTGTTGCAAAATATCGCAGAATTAGCCGTGGAAATGGTAGCACAGGGTTGCTGGATTCATCTGAGGGAAACCGATGACCAAGTTCGCCTAGTCGCTGTTGCTCACGCAGAAGCATCCTGGCTGGATCGGAGGAATTTGTTGAGGGTGGGAAATATTGATAATCATGTTTTACATGGTTATCCCTTAGTAATTCGCACCGGAACATCTGAATTGATTAGTGAATTAAATCCAGAAATCTTAGCAACATTATCTGGAAATGAAGCAGAACTAGAAGTATTACGCTCGCTCAATATCGGCTCCCAAGCTTGCGTACCGATGACGGCGCGGGGACGAGTCATCGGTGCTATTACTTGCTTTACATCTGAGTCCGATCGCCACTACAATTCAGCAGATTTAGCCATGCTAGAAGACCTAGCTTACCACGTCGCCCTAGGTCTTGATAATGCCAGACTTTATGCAAAAGCCCAGCAAGCACTGGCTCAAACATCCGAATCTTTTGCCTTAATTGACTCGCTATTGGAAGCATCTCCTTTGGGGATTTGTTTTTTGGATCGCGAAATGCGCTACATCCGCATCAATCAAGTCTTAGCGGAACTCAACGGTTTGTCAGCCGCACAACATTTGGGTCAAGACTTCCGCCAACTGTTGCCAGAATCCGCAGCCCAATATGCCTGGATCATTCAGCAGGTTATAGATACTGGCGAACCCATTTTGAACGTCGAAATTAGCGTTGAATCTAAGGGAAAACCGGGTGTTTTAGGCCATTGGGTAGGTAATTACTATCCCGTGAAAAATGAAAAAGGAGAAACCATAGGAGCTGGGATAATTCTTACAGATATTACGGTAGCTAAACAGACAGAACTAGCTTTGCGAGAAAGCGAAATACGGTTCCGCAGTGTCGTAGAATCAAACATGATCGGTATCGGTTTTTGGGATAAAGAAGGCGCAATTACTGAAGCTAATGATGCCTTGCTAAATATGCTTGGATATACCAGGGAAGACTTGGTTTTGGGAAACTTGTATTGGTCGCAAATTACGCCACCGGAACAGGCCTATCTCGATCGCATAGCCTTGGAGCAAATCTCAGCCTTCGGGAGTTGCACGCCTTTTGAAAAATTCTACATCCGCAAAGATGGCACGCGCTTGCCAGTTTTGATCGGCGCGGCACATTTCCAAGGATACCAAGACAAAGGTTCGTTCTTTGTTCTCGACATTAGCGATCGCAAACAAGCAGAAGCAGCGCGATCGGCAATCAATCAAACTTTAGAAGCCTTGGTTCAGGCCTGTCCTCTGGCAATTACCGTTTTCAACTCCGAAGATGGTGTGGTAACACTGTGGAATCCAGCAGCCGAAAGAATTTTTGGTTGGAAGGAATCAGAGGCAATTGGTCACTTTTTGCCCAATGTTCCTGCCGATAAACGGGACGAATTTACCGCTAAGTTGAAAGGCATTCGGCAAGGAAATGCGATCGCCGGAGTGGAAACTAAGCGCCAAAGGAAAGACGGTACACAGATCGATATCAGTTTGTGGGCAACTCCCATTAATGATGCCAAGGGCAATATTAATTGTATGTCGATCGTCGCTGATATCAGCGATCGCAAACAAGCCGAGGCAGAACGCACCGAATTACTGCAACGCGAACGGGCAGCCAGGGCCGAAGCCGAAGCCATCAACCGCCTCAAAGACGAGTTTTTAGCGACTCTTTCCCACGAACTGAGGACTCCTTTAAACGCGATTCTGGGCTGGGCTCAGGTGCTTCGCAGTCGCCCCTATAATGCAGCCACCTTAAGCCGTGCCCTGGAAGCGATCGAGCGTCAGGGAAGGGTACAGACTCATTTGGTGGAAGATTTGCTCGACGTTTCCCGGATCATTCAAGGTAAGTTGTCTCTGAAAACTGGCTGGTTAGATATAGTCAAGACGATCGAGGTGGCGATCGATTTAGTCAGTTTCGAGGCCCAGGCCAAGTCTGTCACCCTCAACTCACAACTTGACCCCGCACTGGGATTGATCTGGGGAGATCCTCAAAGGTTGCAGCAAATAATATCGAATTTGCTGAGCAATGCCGTGAAGTTTACACCGTCGGGGGGCACAGTGGTATTGTGTTTGTCCAGGGAATTGGGAGGTTCGATTCCGAATTTGACAGAGTACGGCGAAGTTGCCACGAATTCGCCGCTACCAATGACTAATTACCTGCAAATTCAAGTCAGCGACACCGGAAAGGGCATTGCTGCTGAGTTTCTGCCCCATGTGTTCGATCGCTTCCGCCAAGCTGACGGCTCAATTACTAGGGCGAATAATGGTTTGGGACTCGGATTAGCCATTGTCCGCCACTTGGTGGAACTCCACGGCGGGAGTGTCACAGCAGAAAGTCCCGGTCTAGATCTAGGTGCTACATTTACAGTGAAACTGCCACTAAAACAGCCGAAAAGTCAGAAGTCACAGTTGAGAGGGGACAGGAATTCCCGGCTTTTGCCTCCTGGAATTCTGGCTGGTTTGAAGGTTTTAGTGGTTGATGATGAACCTGACAATCGCGAACTTTTGACTGTGATGCTTTCGGAATCAGGTTCCGTGGCGATGGCTGCTGGTTCCGTGGCGGAGGCGATCGAGATTTTAGGCAAGTTCCAGCCGGATATTTTGGTGAGTGACATCGGTATGCCGATCGAGGATGGTTATTCTCTGATCCGCAAAATTCGATCGTCCCCATCTGCTCTCACCAAACGCTTGCCCGCTGTCGCCCTAACGGCCTATGCTAGGGATGAAGACCGCGCCAAGGCGATCGCGGCCGGCTATGACGAACACTTAACCAAACCCATCGAACCCGCTCAATTCGTGGCAGTTTTAGCCAAATTAGCAGGTTTGAATCAAAACGATTTTCAGTAGCTTAGTTGTTACCAGGGTCTGCCTTTCACTGGATTTTCTCCGTGTAACTGCTCTAGATGGATTTTGGTAATCCATCTAGATTTTGCCTATATAATTATTTTCAACATATTCCCAAAAGTCAAGCGGAGAAAATTTGACCAATGGATGCTAATGATGCGGTGACAGAACTAGCAAATTCCTTCGATATAATGACATCCAAAATGCAAAATTATTTTGCAGCAATCGACTCTTTAAATCAAGCTTTAGGGCTAACTGAGAGCCAACTCAAACAATTTATTGAAGGTATGCCTGTGGGGGTAGCTATCCATGATGCCACGGGCCAATGTATATACCTCAATCAAATAGCCCAGGATGCCCTCGGTATCGTAAATATCCCCGATATCACTACCGAAAATCTTGCTGAAGCTTATCAACTATATCGTCAAAACCAGCTATATCCCCAGGAACAACTACCAGTTGTACGAGCGCTAAAGGGCGAAACAGTATGTCTTGATGATATAGAAATTCATCGAGAGGGAAAGATTACTTCCTTTGAGGTACGTGCCCGACCAATTTTTGATGAACCAGGACATATCAGCTATGCGATCGTCGCTTTTACTGATATTACTGAACGCAAACAAAGTGAAAAAATATTGAGTGACTACAATCGGACTCTAGAAGCCGAAGTCATTGAACGTAGCACAGCATTAGCTCGTACTCACGAACAATTACAAACTGAAATGAGAGACCGTCAATTACTAGAAGGTAAACTGGATAGTTCTACTCAGCAAATTAATACAATCTTCGACTCTATTGCCGATATTGTACTGATTTTGGATGAAAAAAAAAATTTACAAATTATACCTACGAAGGCGACTAGCTTGTACGCCTGCGATATGAATGAGTTTTATTTAATAGTGCTCAATTTTTTTGAAGAAGAAAACGAAGAGGTTTGGTTTGCTAAAGTTCAAGAGGCGTTGGCAACCCAAAAAACTGTTAATTTTGATTATAGTCTACGTATTAATCAGCAAGAAATTTGGTTTTCAGCTAGTATTTCGCCACTGCCAAATCGTTCTGTGGTGTGGGTGGCTCGTGACATTAGCGATCGCAAACGGGTCGAAGCTAACTTGCTGGAAGCTCAAAAGATTGCTCATATTGGCACTTGGGAATACGATTTGACCACAAAAACAACTATTTGGAGTGAAGAACTTTATCACATTCACAAAATTGACCCCAGTCAACCCCCACTAGAATCGGATGAATTAGTCAAATTTATTCATCCTCAAGATCGCCATCGCTATCTCAAACTGGTTAACAAAAAAGCTCTCACTGGACTAGCCTTTGAAACAGATTTGCGGCTGCGTCAAAAAGATGGATCGATCTCTTATATTGAAGTCAGAGGCGAACCTGTTTTTGATGAAAAAGGGCAGTTAGTCCGTTTGTTTGGTACTGTCTTGGATATTAGCGATCGCAAGCAGGCAGAAGAAGCCTTACAAGATAGCATAGAACGGGAACAAGCCCTGGCTCGCTCCATCGAACGAATGCGCCAGTCCTTAGATATTGACACGATCTTTAATACCACCACTTCTGAACTGCGAGCAATCCTCAAATGCGATCGTGTTGCTATCTATCGCTTTAATCCTGATTGGAGTGGGGAATTTGTTGCCGAGTCTGTGGGGAAGGATTGGATACCTCTGTTGGAGCGATCGGAAACTGCTAATTTATCGGGTAGCATCATCGAAGACCCTAATTGTCAAGCAAAAACCTTCCAACCCTCTGGCGAACAAGTCCTTGATACATACATACAACAAAATAAAGACAGTTTGTACAGTCAAGGCATTCTTTACCGCGCAATAGAAGATATTTACCAAGCTGGGTTTACTCCTTGTTACCTCGAACTTTTAGAGCGGTTTCAAGCCAGAGCATATTTAATTGTTCCCATCTTTTGTGGCAGTCAAATTTGGGGTTTACTCGCCAGTTATCAAAATTCCATGCCCCGCACTTGGCGCAAAGCAGAAATCCATATTGCGCTGCAAATTAGCACTCAACTTGGAGTTGCCCTGCAACAAGCTGAATTACTCGAAGCTACTCAAAAACAGGCAATACAACTCCAAGAAGCCGCCCTCGCAGCAGAAGCCGCTAACCGGGCAAAAAGCACTTTCTTGGCAAATATGAGTCACGAATTGCGTACACCCCTCAACGCCATTCTTGGCTTCTCCCAATTGATGCAACACTCTACCAATCTCAATCTCCAAGATCAAGAAAATCTCCGCATCATCAACCGCAGCGGAGAACACCTCCTGACTCTGATTAATCAAGTATTGGATTTAGCAAAAATAGAAGTAGGGCGCATTACCCTGAATCCCATAGAATTTGAATTAAAGAGCTTGTTGAACGAAGTTGAAGAGATGTTCCAACTTCAGGCTCAGGAAAAACAATTGCAGTTAATCTTTGACTGTTCTAGTAATGTTCCCCCATACCTACGAGCTGATGAAGTCAAGTTGCGCCAAGTTTTAATTAATCTGCTTTCTAACGCCATCAAGTTTACGAAAGAAGGAGGAATTTCTCTCAGAATAAGTTCAGTTTTCAGCAATGAAAATCAGCAATTCTCTCCCCCATTCCCCCCATTGGATGAGGCGAGGGAGGGGTTGCCCAATTCTCCATCACCCATTCCCTCCCCCATCACCCATTCCCCCCTTGGGGGGGGTCGGGGGGGGTTGCCCAATCACCAATTACATTTTGAAATAGAAGACACTGGCTGTGGTATGGCTCCTGATGAGCTAGACAAACTGTTTCAAGCCTTTGTACAAACCCAAACAGGGGCATCTTACCAGCAGGGAACGGGTTTAGGATTGGCGATTAGCCAACAGTTTGTCAAACTCATGGGGGGTCAAATTGTAGTGCGCAGTCAAGTCGGATGCGGTACTACTTTCACCTTCGATATCCCAGTAACCGTTGTTGATGCTAGTACCGTTAAACCCAAACAGCTATCTCGTCAAGTCATTGGCCTGGAACCCAACCAGCCCATTTATCGTATTCTGATTGTGGACGATCGAGCCGATTTGCGCGAACTCCTAGTCAAAATGCTCAACCGTTTTGAGTTTGAACTTCAAGAAGCTAGTAATGGCATAGAAGCCATTGAAGTATGGTCGAGTTTTGAACCCCACTTAATCTTCATGGATATGCGGATGCCCATCATGGATGGGTATGAGGCGACAAAACGTATTAAAGCTAATGTTAAAGGTCAAGCTACCGCCATTGTGGCGGTGAGTGCTAGCACTGCGGAGAAAGGGCGAACCATGGTTCTCTCTGATGATTACGATGACTTTATCCGCAAACCGTTTCGAGAAGCAGAAATCTTGGATGCCCTTCACAAACATCTAGGAGTGCGTTACATTTACGATGAACCTCAAAATCCACAGGAGTCAAATCAAACCGAAGCCTTAACTCCAGAAGCTCTGGCGGGTTTGCCTGCGGATTGGCTGGTGTCCTTAGAACAAGCTACAATTGAGTGCGATCTAGAGTTAATTCTCACTCAAATTGAGCAAATTCGCGATCGTCATGAATCCTTAGCCAACGCTCTTACAGCTTTAGCTAACGAATTTCTGTTCAATCAAATACTAGATCTGATCAAGCCAGACATATAATTAGGCATGAATCATCAGACACCTCATTCTTTTAAAGGAAATATTTTAATTGTTGATGATATTTCCACGAATTTGCAACTTTTAGCTCAAATACTATCTGAGCAAGGATACAAAACACGCACTGCCCCTAATGGTCAACTAGCTCTACGTTCCATCGATTTAACTCCTCCTGATTTGATTTTGCTGGATATCATGATGCCTGCCATGGACGGCTATCAAGTTTGCCAAGCCTTGAAAGCTTCGCCAAAAACTAAAGACATTCCCGTTATCTTTATTAGTGCTTTAAATGAAGTTTTTGATAAAGTCAAAGCTTTTGAAGTCGGTGGAGTAGATTATATTACCAAACCATTTCACGATCAAGAGGTTTTGGTCCGGGTTTCCAATCAACTCATTCAACGTCGGTTATTTCAGAAAATTCAACAACAAAATCACAGCCTTGAATCAGAAATCCTGGAGAGAAAAGTTGCCCAAGAAGAAACCGATTTTTTGCTTAACACTACCTTTGCCATGGCGGAAACTCAGGATTTTGAAGAATCAATATCCGTCATGCTGCGGTTGTGTTGCGACTTCATTAATTGGGAATTAGCAGAAGCTTGGATACCCAGTCCTGATGGAAGTTATTTAAATTGCAGCCCAAACTCTTATGCCAAAAAACCAGATTTATTCGATTATATCAACCAAAGCTTGTTAATAAAATTTGCTCCCAACGTAGGACTACCAGGGAGAATTTGGTCTTCCAAGAAACCAGAGTGGCTAGAAGATATTTCTCTAGCGCCAGATGAAGTTTTTCTTCGCAATCAAATGGCGGAGAAAGCTGGTTTGAAAGCCTGTTTTGGGATACCAATTTTAGTTGAAAATAGGGTGATTGCGATTTTAAGCTTTTTCAATACAACAGCCATTTTGTGTCAAATCCGTATCATGGAATTGATGAAAGCTCTCGCAACTCAATTAGGTTCAATACTTCAGCGAAAGCTAGCAGAAGAAAGATTGAAACAGCAATTTCAAAAAGAGCAATTACTGAATCACTTAACTCAATCTATCCGCAGTTCTCTGAATTTAAATACTATTTTTGCTACCGCAGTCCGCGAGATTGCCTTTAGCCTAGGCGTAGATCGTGTTGCTATTGTTAAATATTTCCCGGATAGAAAGGTATGGATCAACGTATCAGAGTATTATGATTCTGGTGAGTTAGAGACAAGTTTAGGGCTAGAAACTTCCGATGAGAATAATGAAATCTCCGCTCGACTTAAACAGTCAGAAATTGTGAAAATTGATGACGTTAATACTTGTTCTGATGAAATTAAACAACGCTTAACTCAACTATCTCTTGGCGCATGGTTATTTGTACCCCTCAAGGTGGACTCACAAGTTTGGGGTAGTATCTGTGTGGTGAAAGAAAATCGATCGTACTACTGGCAAGCTTTTGAAGTAGAGTTACTGTGTGCAGTGGCTGACTCGGTAGCAATTGCGATTAAGCAAGCCCAAATTTATGAAGAAATTCAATCCTACGCGCAGCAACTTGAAGACACCTTAACGGAACTCAAAAATACTCAATCTCAGTTGGTACAAAAGGCAAAAATGGCTTCTTTAGGTCAGCTAGTGGCTGGGGTTGCTCACGAAATCAATAATCCCGTTAACTTTATCTACGGCAACATTACTGTAGCGATGGACTATGCGCGAGATTTGCTTGATATAGTTACATTGTACCGCAAAAATTATCCCCAACCAGCGACAGAAATTATGAAAATATTGGATCATATCGATCCCGATTTCATTGCTGATGATTATCCAAAATTGTTGAAGTCGATGAAAGAGGGTGCATCTCGGATTAGCAAGATTGTGTTGTCTTTACGAAACTTCTCCCGGCTGGATGAAAAAGAGTACAAGTTAGTGGATATTCATGAAGGTATTGATAATACTTTATTGATTTTGCAACACCTAATCAATGGTTCAAATAATGGTAAGGAAATTGAGATAATTAAAGAGTACAGTCCCTTGCCAAAATTCACTTGTTATGCGTCGCAGTTAAATCAGGTATTTATGAACCTGATAGCTAATGCTATTGATGCTCTGGAAACTAAATCCTCACGGCGCAGAATTACCATCAGTACAAAAATGGATAGTTGGCCATCAAATTCACCCATTTTTCATGGCATTGTGATTAGGATTGCTGATAACGGTCAGGGAATGAATGAAGAAGTACGTTCTAAAATATTTGACCCGTTTTTTACGACAAAACCTGTGGGAAGTGGTATAGGTTTAGGGTTATCTATTTGTCACAATATTGTAGTGGAAAAACATCGAGGTCAAATTAGTTGTATTTCTGCGCCTGGTGAGGGGACAGAGTTTATTGTGCAGATTCCGATCGATGTTAGTACCTCTCGTTCAAATTGTGTTTCTGCGATGACTAAGGTATAGTGGGAAGAAATTAACAAATAATCAGAAATGCCAGTGATGCAAGTTGTAATTGTGGGAGCGGGACCAACTGGTGCGGCACTTGCTTTGCTGCTGGTGAAACGAGGGATTGGTGTGAAGTTGGTTGAGGCGGCAAAAGATTGCTACCGAGTGTTTCGTGGTGAAGGATTGATGCCGAGTGGATTGGATGCGATCGCCCAAATGGGCCTATCTTCCATGCTCCAAAGTGTACCACACCGCAAAATAGATGGTTGGGAGTTTATTGTAGGCGATCGACAATTGTTTCGAGTTGATGAGCCCATGGGTTCAAATCAACCTTGTACCCTAGTTTCTCAGCCGCCTTTGCTGGAAGCACTAATTGCCGCAGCTCAATTACATCCAGAGTTTGAATTGATCCAAGGTGTTCCGGTAAAAGATTTAATTTACAGCAGCGATCGCATTTCTGGTGTCAAATTAGCAGATGGGCGAGAGATACCTGCGGCGCTTGTCATTGGTACTGACGGTAGAAACTCAGTGGTACGACAACGGGCTGGATTGGAGTTGGTGAAACAGCAGAAGAGTATTGATGTGCTGTGGTTTAAACTGCCTGCTCATCCTCGGTTTGTGGCGGATAATGTCTTTTATTCTATTCTAAATGATGGTAGTGCATTCAGTGTTTTTCACGGCGCAGAAGATGGCAAACTGCATCTGGCTTGGGTGTTATCAGCCGAGGACAAAACCGATCGCAAACACACAGATTGGGCGGAAACTTTCGCATCACGATCGCCTTTATGGATGGCAGAGCATTTCCGTAACTGTAAACATACCATAGAATCTCCCCTGCGACTATCTGTAGTAGTTGGTTGTTGTCCGCGCTGGTATCAGCCAGGAATCCTACTTTTGGGGGATGCCGCCCACCCCATGTCTCCGGTGCGCGCCCAAGGAATTAATATGGCTTTTCGTGATGTAATTGTGGCTGCAAATCACCTTGTACCTTTGTTGAAAGCAGGGGCTAATGATGAGGATATTGATTTAGCATTATCGCAGATTCAGGCCGAACGGGAACCAGAAATTAGGCGCGCCCAACAACTGCAAGCACAAGAAGCATGGAAAGGCGAACAATTGCGAAATAATCGATTTGTGCGTTTATTGATGATGCAATTGGCTCCGTTTTTGGGTGAAAGAATTAAACACTTTTGGGTGAAAGGACAGTATGAGTTGCGCCAAGGAGTAACAGAGGTAAAATTGGTTGTGTGAACTACTCACCGCTAACCTGGAGTACCACGCACAACGCGGGAGCTTCTGTAATCACAGGCGAGTGCCTCAAGACAGACTTCCGTCCCCATGAAGGTCTTACCTCCCCTCCTACAGCAGAAACGGCTGAACCATCCGTCTTTAGCATTCTGAGTCCTTCTGCTCTAATATTTGTGGCGGCGTTTCCATCCCTGTCGTGACGAGTGCCACAGTGATGACAAGTCCATTCCCTCACATCTAAAGGCATTTCACTTGCCTGACAAAAACAATTAGAACAGAGTTTAGAGCTGGGAAACCATCGATCTATCTCAACTAATTTCGCGCCTTTTCGTTCTAACTTATAGGCGAGAAAGTTAGTAAAAGTTCCCCATGCACAATCAGATATTGCTTTGGCTAACTTGTGATTGCGAACCATGCCTTTGACATGAAGATTTTCTATTATGACAACTTGGCTATCGCTGACCAACTTATGACTAAGTTTGTGTAGAAAATCTTGCCGAGAATTGCTAATTCGTTCGTACACTTTAGCAACAACTTTTCTATACTTTTGTCTTGACTTACTTCCTTTTTGTTTGTGTGCTAATTTTTTTTGTTTGCGTTTGAGATTCTTTTCATGCTTGGCCAGGTGTCTGGGATTATCATACTTAGAGACCTTTTTGCCATCGGCGACAACTGCGAAGTGCTTTATTCCCAAGTCAATACCATAGATATTGCCTTCTGAAACAGTAGTAGGATTTTCCCCTTCTCTTTCAATCAGGATAAATGCCAGGTATTTTCCTGATGGTGTTTTGCTAACGGTAACAGTCTTGATTTTCCCCTCTACTGCTCTGTGTATTTTGCTAGAGAGCTCGCTTTGTGTTTGGAAGGCATTTAAGACAGATATTCGACAAAATCTGTTAGTTTTACCACAATTCATCGATGGTTAAGTTGTGGGGATTTTTCAGGATAAAGGTGTTGTTGTCTTTGATTAAGTCGCCGCTACATAAAATAGGTAAGCGTTCTTGATAGGCTTTAATAGCCAGAATATAATCTTTGTCTCCGAGTGAGGTTTCAATTTTTCGCAATTTGTCAGCAACAACACCTAAGAGAGTAATCTCACCACTTAATTTGTGGGAATTTGGGGTATGTATTTGCATAACAATTCCCTGGATAATTGTGTTGGGAATGCTGCTAAGTAATTCACTTAAGATTTCAACTTGGGGGCGATTCTCGGCATTTTCTAGGGTTTGGATTGCCTCGCGGATGCGGGCTGCGTAATCTCCTAGATTTTGCCGATTAGGTAGCAATATTTCTAATTCTTCTCCGTCGGCTATTGGCTTATGCCAAAGTGTGGCATTGTCTAAGAAAGGTTGGTCTTCATGCCAGCCGTGAGTTTGTAAGTAAGTTCTCAGTTTATTTAAGTCTATTGTTTCGAGGGTTTGGCTATCTTTTACGGTGACTTTCATGGTTGAACTCCTTGGCTAATTCCCTCCATAATTGACGGGCGGGCGGTGACTGTAAATTGGTTGGTTCTGGGGATGGTGGCGGTGACAGCGGTTGTGTTTTGTGTTTTTGGCTTTCCTCGCAGCGAACTCCAATATCCGCAGTTTCGGATGCAGAGTTCTGTTTCGGACTGGGTTAACCAGTCTTCTAGTTTTTCGGGGATTAAAACGACAACTAAAATTCTGGGAATGGCGAAGTTATCCATTCTTAAGTCATCGTAGTTTTTGAGTTTGAGGGGGTAGCGGATGGAGTTATCGTCTTGGATATCTCTTGATGTAGATTTTAACTGCAATTCTAAGCGGGGTGCTCTGATGGGGCCTTTCCCGCCTTTAGCAGCTATTCCCCAGTCTACGCTGTCATCGTCTACGGATGGTTTGTAGAGGGAATAGCCTGCAACCGTGGTGACGGCTTGCAGGTAGATGTTGCTGAATTGTTCTTTTTGTTGGTTGATGTCCATTAATCCTCTTCCTATTTTGTAGTTTACTTGACCAAGAAGGAGGATAAAATTACGTCACTAGCTGACAAAATGGCAGCGCCTATGAGTGTCCAGATAGCCCCTTTAAACAAATCTGATGTTTTGTCTCTATTTTTCGCCAATTCCTTAATTGATTGATTCCTGTTTTCTATAATTGAGAGTCTATAGTCTTCCTCTGATATGTCAAGGCATTTTTCGAGCAATTCTTCTGGCAAAATTATTTGACCTCCTGTTTGCGGCTTAAATCCCAAGAAACAATAAATCAAAGAAATTATTAAAGCAACGTAACTTAAGGATTTTAATAATAAACAAAAATTACACTCCAAGGAAATATCAAAAGCCTCAATAGTTACTTCAAGCGAACGATCGGGCAAGCCTGAGAAAAAACGAATTAGAACTGCATCAAATCCCAGCACTACACCTAGTTTTGTATTAAGCCTATTGCTACTCAGATCTAAATCTTTTAATGCCTGCTCCGCGTATTGGTAAATTAGCGTTATATTGGGATTACATTCGTTATTACTCAAACAAACCTCCATGTCTAATAATTCAGCAGATAAGCAAGAGTCTAATACTTCTCAAAAAAAAGAAGAACCTTCAAAACCTCCACAACCTCCAAAACGTGAACCAATCAAGTTTGAAAAGACGGTACATCTGAGAAATGATGGTGCGGGTTCCTGATATTTCTAGCTAAGTTCTCTAAATCCTTCACCCGAATCTCACCTTAGAGCACCTTGGGCAGTCAAATATCATGGGTTACAGCTTTTCTGGAAAGTACCTTTGCAGCAAATCTGCCCCCGATCGCCCAATTGGCACCACTCCTACAGGAATTACCCAACTGGCAAATAGAGAATGGTGCAAAACTCGGCCCAAACCCTGATTATATCAATCGATCGGGCGTTAAACCGATCTCCACAGCCGCCAAAGTCTATAGCCCAAACATTAAATTTTTACGGCGGAAACTTGCTATTTAATGAATTACACTTTACGATCCAGCCATGTAAATAAAAACTCAATCAACAACCCTGCAAACACTAACCTGAAATGGGTTGCAAGTGCCAGAAAGCAGGAACAGCACATTTTTTAACTAACTCAACAACAAAGCATTTACGGCAAAACTCAGGGATTGACGCTCGGCATCTCGGAACGAATGCTTTTCCCACACTACTACAGATGTATCAAAATTTGTTTACCAAAAATTAGCCCCGACAGATACCTGACGCTCAAAGGGGCGCTGTTAAAAGTTTCTGCAATTAATTTTGCGGTTTTTGTTGTCTTTAAACTACTTGAGGATTCGATCGAATGGTTTCCATTTCTCAGACTAAATCCGCTGCGCTGAGTTTCTCGGACACACGGGAAACAACGGCGGGAACCCAAAACATGGTGGCTACAGCCACAGGAGTATGCGTGACGGTTCACGGTCACTTCTACCAGCCACCACGGGAAAACCCTTACCTAGATGCGATCGAACGCCAAGCCAGCGCCCATCCCTTCCACGACTGGAACGAACGCATCGACAAAGAGTGCTACCGCCCCAACGCCTTTGCGCGCATCCTCAACGATCGCGGCGAAGTCGCGGGGATCGTCAATAACTACGAATATCTCAGCTTCAACATCGGACCGACCCTGATGAGTTGGCTGGAACGCTACGACGAGGAAGTATATCAGCGGATTCTGGAAGCCGATCGCAAAAGTTGTCAAAGACTCAATGGTCATGGTAACGCGATCGCCCAAGTATACAATCACATCATCATGCCGCTGGCCAACGAGCGAGACAAACAAACCCAAATTCGCTGGGGGATCGCAGATTTCCGTTCCCGCTTCCATCGCGATCCCGAAGGAATGTGGCTGGCAGAAACCGCGGTAGACTACGCCACCCTAGAAGTTTTGGTAGCTGAGGGCATTCGCTTCATCGTCCTCGCCCCCTCCCAAGCCGAACGCTGCCGCCAACTTCCAGGCCATGACAATAGCGATCCCCAATGGCGCGAAGTCGGGGGAGGTCAAATCGATCCGACTCGCCCCTACCGCTGCTACTTGAAACCAGAACTGCGGCTGGCAGTTTCCCACCAACTCTCCCCCCTTAGCAGTCACAATTTTAGTCGCGCCAACGGACACAATTCCGAACCCACAACTAATACTCCCTACATCGATATCTTTTTCTACGATGGCCCGATTTCGCGAGATATGGGCTTTAATGATGTTCTCAGCAGCAGCCAGCACTTAGTCGGGCGCTTGGGTCAAGCCGTGCGGGGGGACCACCGACAATCCCAATTAATCTCCGTCGCCACCGACGGCGAAACCTTCGGACACCACAAAAATAGTACCGAAAAATGCCTCGCCTACGCTTTCACAGAAGAGTTTCCCCGCCGTGGCTGGACGGTGACGAATTTTGCTCACTATTTAAGCCAAAATCCTAGCGATTGGGAAGTGGAACTCAAACCAGTGACAGCTTGGAGTTGTTCTCATGGGGTCGATCGCTGGCAAGATGATTGTGGCTGCGGTGGTGGTGGCGGATGGCACCTCAAATGGCGCCGACCTTTGCGAGATACTCTAAATTGGCTGCGCGATCGACTCATACCAATTTATGAAGAAGCGGGGCGCAAGTTGTTTAGCGATCCCTGGGCGGCGCGAGATGAATATATTGATGTTATGGGCGATCGATCGACCGCCAACATTGACCAATTCTTCTCCAAACATCAAGTTCGCCCCCTAGAGGCCGCCGAACAAGTAGATGCCCTGCGACTGCTGGAAATGCAGCGCCACGCCCTGTTAATGTTCACTAGCTGCGGCTGGTTTTTTGAAGAAATATCCCGGCCCGAAGGGGTGCAGATTTTGCGCTACGCAGCCCGTGCGCTGGAATTAGCTGGGGAAGTGACTGGTGTCCAGTTAGAAAAGGATTTTGTCGATCGACTTAACCTAGTACCAAGTAATGTGGAATGCTTCAGAACAGGTGCAGAAGTCTATCGCCAACTTGTCACCACCGCCCAAGTCAGTCTCAAGCAAGTTGCAGCCCACTACGCCATCAGTTCCCTGTTTGCCAAATATCCCCGCGAACAACGAGTTTACTGCTATCTGGCCCAGCAGCTAGATTTCCAAATTCAGCGCATGGGCTCCATGACTCTGGCCGTAGGTCAACTGGAATTAACCTCAGAAATTACACGGGAAACCGAAGTGTTTGTATTTGCCGCCTTCTACCTTGGCGGCTGGGACTTCCACTGCTGCATTCAGCCTTTCGGTAGCCGCCGGTCTTACACCATGCTTAAAGAACGGCTGTTTGCGGTTTTGCAAGAAGCTTCCGCAGCCCACGCCATTCTCGAAATGGTTCGCCTGTTCGGGGATCAATCCTTTAGCCTACGGAATTTGTTCGCTGAGGAACGTCATCGGATTGTCCGGCTGCTGAGTCAGGAAAATTTGACCAGGTTAGATCAGCTTTACACTCAGGTTTACCGGGAAAATTACGGGGTGATGATGGCCTTCCACCGCGACGAGTTGATCGTCCCTATGGAGTTGCAGGTGGCCGCGGAAGTGGCCTTGGGACACCGCTGTTTGACGGCGGCCAAGGCCCTGGAACAGGAAACGGCTGACGGGGATTCCCTGCTGGCGGAAATCGAAGCAATTTCGACAGAAGCTAGCCACCTCCGCTGTCGGCTGAAGGTTCCTGAAGTCAGGCACATTTTGGAAAAGTTGATTTACCGGTCTCTGAAGGCGCTGCTGCAAGAGGGTTCTGATGTGACGCTGCTGTCTCCTGCCGAGTTAGAACTTGATATTCGCACCATTGAGCGTTTGATTGCTGTTGGGAATCGCCTGGAGTTGGGTTTGTGTTTGGATAGATCCCAGGAACTGTATTTTGATTCCATGTACAGTCAAATTGTGCCTCTGTGTTTGGGCTGGTTGCAACGACAAGCAGCTCCGACGACTGAAAGTGCGATCGACCTTATCGAATTGGAGCTCGTTGACTCAGAGAGTGGCTGGGAGTTGCCTGTGATTCGACAGTTGCTGGAGTTGGGTCAAACCCTCGCTGTTGATGTTGAGTGTTGGTTGCAGCAGTTAGGGCGATCGTTATCCGATTAACCCCCACATCCTGTAGGGGCGGGTTTCACCAACAATATATAAGAAGAATCAACCATCTCAATCAACCCGCCCGCCCCCAACTAGCCGTTGATGTTGAGTGTTGGTTGCAACAGTTAGGGCGATCGTTATCCGATTAACCCCCACATCCTGTAGGGGCGGGTTTCACCAACAATATATAAGAAGAATCAACCATCTCAATCAACCCGCCCGCCCCCAACGGTAAATTCAAATGTACCTCTTTCAAGATACAAGGGGCGGGTTCACCGAAATAATTGCCTAAAACCCACAATCTCGTAAACCCGCCCCCACCCAACTTTAAATTTTAGTTCAGCTTCTGTGAGAAGATGAATAAACAGTTTGCAAAGCATACAAGTTTTAAGTAAGCTTTGCAAAGTTGTGAAGAAAGAACACTAAATTTTATAACCTATGAAAGTTGGCGATCGCGTTTGCATTAAAAACTCTGTTGTTGTCTACCACCATCCTCAAAATCGCAATCAACCATTTGATGTCAAGGATATGGAAGGAGAAGTAGTAGACATCGTTAAAGAATGGCACGGTAGACCTGTCAGTGCCAATTTGCCGATTTTAGTACAGTTTGACAAAAAATTCAAAGCTCATCTCAGAGAAGATGAAGTTGAATTAATATCTTCTGAAGTTTAAGTCGATCAAAAAACCAGAAAACCGAAGCGGCAAATCACACTGCTTCGGTTTTTTTTATGAATTTCCCCTGGTTAAACTCTTACTTTTTCTGCCTACCCCGACAAAACCACCCAAAAATATTCAAATCTCCTTGCATTTTCTGCAATTCCTGTTGATGCTTTTTGGCTGTAGCATAGTACCACTGACAGTGAAGATTCAGTTCTTGACGATACTTAACTTCTTCGTAAAACTCGCGGACAATTTGGTTTCTTTGGAAAATTTCGGCCGTGGGAGTCGGTTCTGGGACAATGCTTTGCAACTCGTGGGGCAACATAATTGTTTGGGGCGACTATGCCAGATATTAGCTTTAATTACTTTAAGCTAACATAGTTTTGAATTTTCCATCCCAAATCTCCCATCTCCAATTCCCTTACAGCCATCCCAGCAGGCGATATACCATTAAGCCGATATATTCTTTCAAAGCTGTGGTTGACTGGTGTAACTGATAGGTATCCGGTAGACAATTTAGTATCACTGCTTGCCAATTGCTTTGAGAAGCTGCCATATCCTGTTGGGTGATCTGAAAATCTGTGGGCGCGGCAATTACTTTTATTCCCTGACGCTGGAAAATTAAGAGCGATCGAGTCATGTGCATTGCGGAGGTGACTAACAAAACCGGCCCTTTGATATTTTTAGCATCCAGGATTTTTCGGACATTTACTGCATTTTGATAGGTATTTTGTGAATCTGGTTCCTGGAGAATTGCTGATGCAGGTACGCCGTTGGTTTGGGCGATTTCTGCCATATCTGCCGATTCGGGAGCTCCGCCACCTTTCCACTGTACTCTACCGCCACTGAGAATTAACAGAGGGGCTTTTCCTTGACGATAAAGTCGGGAAGCGTAAATAATGCGATCGCCAGCTTCGCCCAATTCCACCCAAGGCCGTGGCGGTAAAGCAGCTTTCACACCACCACCCAAGACAATGATAGCATCAGCTTGGGGCAATTCTGTTGTTGGTAAATTTTGCCATTCGAGGGATTTAACTAGAGACTTGGAAACCCAACCGCTACTTCCCAAGAGTAAAATAATTACAGCCACAGCCATTGGCAAAGCCGACCATTTCCGACGCTGCAAAACCATGATTAAAGCCGCCAGCATTAACAAGCAACTCAACCCCAAAGGATAGATAAACAGTGGTAGTAGCTTTGACAGAAATACAAACATTCGACTTCTCCAATCATGCTTGTGGAACAGGCCATCCACCCTGTTCAAGACCACCTTTTTGAGGGATGTCTATCAGTGTCACCACAATTATTAAGGTGTTCTACTATCGACAAACCATGAATAATTCATTCATCCTCAAATTAGTAGAACACCCTAAAAATCGATAGTTCTGTGCCACTTAGCATCAGTCCTAGACTTGTACTAAAAATCAAAACTTATCCTCTGGTGCTGACAACCAGCCCAGTAATGTAGAAGCTTGACGGCTAGACCCTTTACCGTATTTGCCACCGGTTTCTACTACTTCTTTATTCAGGATTGCATCAGAGGGTTTGTCCTTGGGACGTTTATTGGGGTTGAGTACCAGTTCATTATGCCACCAAGCTACCAACAAACCCACTGCTCCACCTCCCACCAGGCCGAAGATAATACTTATGGCCAAAGTAGAGCCTATTAAGCGAAAGCCAACAGTAAATAACACAAACCAAATCAATGCGGGGTTAAACCCCTTGGAATCTCTAGTAAATTTTGGCATCGGCTTGCAAGTCCTTTTTCTAATATAACGGAAAGATATTCACCAGATTAGCATCAAATTAAAATCAATGGGTTCTCTTAGACTTCCGCAAAAACGCCATATTTGAACAGACATCCTGCTGGTTCCACAATAATTATTGGAGATGTCTATTATAGCTCAAAGTCTGACATTGTATCTACATTTTTTACATAACTTTGCTCAAATTCTGTGAATGGTTCAAAGGCTGTTTGCTGGGCATTCAATAGTTCTACTGTGGCATCAGTAATATCGCCCTTGCGCCGTTGCAGACGTTCTCGCAATACTTCTATTGGCGCAGTGCAGTAAAGGATTTCCAGTGGCAAATTGTGAGATTGAGCCAGAGCGATCGCATCTGTTCTCCAGGAAGCGCGATCGAACTTGGCATCCAAAATCACTTTCCAACCTCTGTCTGCCAACATTACCCCCAACTCTAACAATCTACCATAGGTCTTGGCAGTCATTTCATCCGAGTACAAATCTTGCCCGCCTCGCTCATGTAAAGGAATTCCACCTAAATGTTTGCGAACAGCATCGGAACGAAGGTGAATTGCACCGGTGTGACGAGCCAAATATCGACCCACTGTACTCTTACCAGCACCGGATAAACCTGACATTAAAGTTAACTTTCCTGGACGCGGTTTTGTATATTCCCAAGCTAATGTATAGTAATGAGCTGCTGTTTGTGAAATCTGCGTTTTGTCAGCAGTTGAAATACTAGCATCATCCAACATCAATGAAGTTACTTTGGCTCTCACATAAGCTTGACGACTTAAGTATAGTGGCAGCACTTGCAGTCCTTCCCAATCCCCTGTTTCTTCAATATAAGTATTGAGAAAAGCATTGCCTAATTCTCGGCGGTCCCGCGATTCCAAATCCATCACGGTGAAGGCAATATCGTACATCACATCCACAAACCGAAAAGGCTCGTTAAATTCAATGCAATCAAATACCAATATTTTATTTTGCCACAAGGCGATGTTTCGCAAGTGCAAATCTCCGTGGCATTCGCGAATTTTATGGCTGGCTATGCGGCGGTTAAATAACTCTTGATTTTCGGCAAAAAATGAGTCTGTATAATTTTGGGTTTCCTGATATTGTGCTTGAGTCTGCGGCCCACCGATATATTTTTGCGAAATCAGGTAATTATTATCTATTGCCTTGCGAATTTGGTTGACTTCGCCAAATTTGCTGATATACTTATTGGTAAGTGTAGTGCCGTGAAATTTGGCAACTTCCCGCCCTAAGTCTGCCATCAGTTCTTCCGTCAACTCTCCCCGTTCCAATAAACTCAGAAACAGTGAAGTTTGGGGAAATTCACGCATTTTCAAGACGTATTCCACAGGAATTTCAGCCGAATTAGTCGCTCCTGCATCCTTGGCAAATTGAAAGCGATCGCCTATTTGGACAATCGGCAAAACTTCCAGGTAAATTTCCGCTGCTGTTCGCTGATTCATTTGCAATTCTTGCTGGCAAAAATGCTTTCTTTTCTCTAATGTTGAATAATCCAAAAAGCCAAAATTGACTGGTTTTTTGATTTTGTAAACATATTCTCCGGTCAGGAAGACAAAGGAAATGTGAGTCTGAATTAACTGCACCGGTTCTGTGACTGTGTGGGGATAAAATCCTGGTTGTAACATTTGCTGAATCAAAGGGGGGAAAGTCATATTGATTTGGGATTTTAGAGGGGAATTTGAGAAAGATTTTGGATTTTGATTCAAGTTAAAGAAAATCTATGTTGACTTGAAGCCGATTTATTATAAAGTTGATAATTAGTGTCAACCAAAATTTAGCGATGACTGAAAACAATCAAGATTTGGGTTCCGTGGATGTGTTCGGCGTGGGCAATGCCCTCGTAGACATCTTAGCATTAGTGGAAGATGATTTTGTCCTCAAACACGGACTGAATCGTGGCGGGATGACGCTGATGGATTCGGAAATCCAGGGGGGGATTTTGCACGATTTGGAACACACTTCGCTGCAAATGCGATCGGGGGGTTCTGCCGCGAATACGATGATTGGTGTGGCTCAGAGCGGTGGTAAAGGCTATTATTCAGGGAAGGTTGCTAAGGATACTAATGGCGAATTTTATCGGCAAGATTTGCTGGAGGCGGGGATTGATTTTAACGTCCATCCTGCTGAGTCTAACGGACCTACTGGTACTTGTGTGGTGCTGACTACTCCTGATGCGGAACGCACTTTGTGTACTAATTTGGGGGTTTCTACTACTCTGGCGGCGACGGATATTGATGTCGATCGCCTATCTCATTGCAAGTATAGTTATGTTGAGGGCTATCTGTGGGATGCTCCCGATCCGCGAAAGGCTAGTATTGAAACGATGGAACAGTCTAAGCGCCTGGGCGTGAAGGTGGCTTTTACTTTTTCTGATGGCTTTTTGGTCGATCGATTTGCGGATGATTTTCACAAGTTGGTTTCGGAATATTGCGATGTCATCTTTTGCAATGCTGATGAAGTTCGCAGCTTTTTTAAGGAGGAATCTTTGGAGGAGTGTGCTCGGAAAATGAGCGAAATTTCGGACTTGGCTTTTATTACTAATGGGGATAAGGGCTGCGTTGTTGTGGAAAATAAACAGATTGTTGATGTGGCTGGATTTCCGGTAAAGGCGATCGATACTGTGGGTGCTGGCGATGCTTTTGCTGGCGGTGTTTTGTTTGGGATTACTAATGGTTTGAACTCTGTACAAGCCGCTCGTTGGGGCAATTTTTTAGCTTCTCTGGTGGTGCAGGTTTATGGGCCTCGTCTTGAGGGTTCTCAGGCTCATCTTTTGAGTCAGGTAATTTCTAATTAGGAATTGAAAAGGGCGATCGCACTTTTTGTCATCAAGGGCGATCGCGCTTTTTGGAATCGATCCATGGCACTGGCTTTTTGGCCCGTGCCACAGTGGATAGGAGTCACTTCCCAAGCACAGGCTATTTTGCCAGTACCACAGTGGCAGCACAGGAAAAAAGGATATGTTAAAATCAATAAAATCCTAACTAATTGTAGCTCAAATGGTAACAACCACATTGACTCCTCCTCTACAAAGTAGCGAGGAAAAATTAATTACCTTGACAGGCATTAAATGGCAAACATTTAAAGCGATAATGTCCGATGTCGGCGATGGTAGAGCGTGGAGAATTGCTTATGCTGAAGGAGTCTTAGAAATCAGAATGCCACTAACTGAACATGAAGAACCAGTAGGAATGATAGAACACTTTGTTGGTGTTATAGTAGATGAAATGGAAATTGAAATGAGACAGCTCGGTGCATTGACTTTAGAACGGGAAGATTTAACTCGTGCTATTGAACCGGATACTTGTTTTTACATTCAAAATGAATCGGTAGTCAGAGGTAAAAGCATCAATTTACCCGCAGATCCGCCACCGGATTTAGTGGTAGAATCAGACTACACGAGTTCTTCTTTGAATAAGTTCTCAATTTATGCCGCTCTGGGGGTTCCTGAAATCTGGAGATATCGCAATCAATCTCTTGTAGTGTATCAATTGGTTGAGGGAAGTTATCAGGAGAGGGAGAATAGTTTGGCTTTTGGGTTTTTGCCGATCGCCGAAATTCCAGCTTTTATTGAGCAAAGTAAAACCATCGGGCAAAGGGCGGCGGTACGTTTGTTTCGGGAAAAAGTTAGGGAATTTTTGAACCGTAGATGAATACAGCGATTGTGGATGAATTCATGGGTCAAAATCCAGGAGCGAGTGCTTGTCACTCAGGTCGGATAAAGTTTTACTCAATTATAACAAATTAGATGTTGTTTGTCTATTTAGATTTTAAGGGCGATTCCCTACGGGATAGCTCCGCTTCACGCACTTTTTGTCGTAAGGGCGATCGTACTTTTTTTGAACCGCAGATGAACGGGGATGAATTAAGGGCGATCGCTATTATTCAAAATCCCAAACGATCGAGCTTGTAAAAATATCTATTTGGGCTATAATAGTAGTATTTTTGAATCATACCTACTCAAAAATTATGGTAACAACAGTAAGCGTAGAACACATTGAAATGACACCGGGAGTAAGAGGCGGGAAACCCCGGATTGCTGGGACGAGAATCGCCGTACAAGACGTGATGGTGATGCACCTAAAAATGGGTTATTCTCTTTTAGAAATTGCCACTAAGTACGATCTGCTTGTAGCCGCAGTTTATGACGCTATGGCTTATTATTACGATCGTCGCCAAGTAATTGACAGAGAAATGGCATAAGATGATGCTTTTGTGGATGAATTTATGCGTCAAAATCCAGGTAGGTTACAAGCAAAAATAAAGGAATTAAAAGGTGAGTCTGCGAATTAGGTTTCATTTAGATGAGCATATCGATCGTGACATTGCTAGGGCGTTACGTCTCTATGGCATTGATGTGACGACAACGGTTGAAGCAGGATTAAGGACTAAGATGGATGAGCAGCAGTGGTTGTTTATTTAACAACAGCAGCGAGTGCTTGTCACTCAGGATCGAGACTTTCTAGTTATGGCTGGTATGAGTAAGGATCATCCGGGTGTGGCTTATTTTAAACAAGGCAGTCGTTCGATCTGACAAGTAATAGAAATGTTGATTTTGCTATAGGAAATTTACACACCTGAAGATATGGTCGGAATGGTAGAGTATTTATGAGGATGAAGGGCGATCGCACTTTTTGTCATCAAGGGCGATCGCATTTTTTAGCAACCACAGACGAGCGCTGGTTTATGTCAATTTTGCAGAATGTATTGACTGATAATATTTTTGAGTTCTTGAGGAGCTTCTTTGGCAATCGCCGCTCCTAAATCTGGACGCACAACCCACCACCAAACCAGTTGTTCTAGACCATCGGAAGAATCTTCATTGGGACACCATTCGATCGTACTTTCATTAACACCAATAATGTTAGCACAAAGGTCATTAGCAATGCTAACGCGATCGTCTAGTTTTTCAAACTGTACGATGTCTTGCCAGCTAATTTCATTGGGAATAGAATTGAGAATTGATTGGATATCTAGAGTCAGCATTAAACTGTTCCTCCGAAAGCTATAATAACTCTAATGCCAAAGTCTTGTTGTTCTGCAAAAGATTGAGTGCTCAGCCATCCTCTCACGGTTAGAGCGATCGTACCAAATATGTAGGGGCAATCCTCCCTCGTTTCCACAGCCAGGGCGGGCACGG
>JAHRFD010000003.1:68731-254943 GCA_020882975.1 Microcoleus sp. EPA2
GGGCACCGCCCCTACGCATCGGATGGGGCGGGCACGGGGGCACCGCCCCTACGCATCGGATGGGGCGGGCACGGGGGCACCGCCCCTACGCATCGGATGGGGCGGGCACGGGGGCACCGCCCCTACGCATCGGATGGGGCGGGCACGGGGGCACCGCCCCTACGGTACAATCGAATAGACATCACAATCGAATTATCATGAAGTACGATGCTGCTAAACATCATCGGCGTTCTATTCGCCTCAAGGGATATGATTATTCTCAAGCGGGAGCTTATTTTGTCACTATCTGTATTAAAGATGGTTTATATACATTAGGAGAAATCCGCAATAACCAAATATATTTGAGCGAAGCAGGGCTGATGGTGCAAACTATTTGGGATGAATTGCCGTTGAATTATCCAGGTGTAGAAGTCGATGCTTTTGTGGTAATGCCAGATCATTTTCACGGAATTATTGTTTTGATGCCAGAAAATATTTCTGGCGCTATTCCTAAGAAACCCATGACATTACCAGATGTGGTTCAGCGCTTCAAATCACTGACAACTGCTAAATACCGACATGGTGTTGCCAACTTAGGTTGGACACCATTTCCCAAAAAATTTTGGCAGCGAAATTATCACGAACATATTATTCGCGATGAGGAATCTTGCGAAACAATTCGTGAATATATCCTCAACAATCCAATCGCTTGGGAAGACGAACCTTTGCATTTAGAAAAATACCATCCCCAACCCGATATGTAGGGGCGGTGCCCCCGTGCCCAACCCGATATGTAGGGGCGGTGCCCCCGTGCCCGCCCTGGCCTAGGGCAACCACGGGGGGATTGCCCCTACATCCGCTCTTGTTGTGGCAAACATGGGCAACCACGGGGGGATTGCCCCTACATCCGCTCTTGTTGTGGCAAACATGGGCAACCACGGGGGGATTGCCCCTACATCCGCTCTTGTTGTGGCAAACATGGGCAACCACGGGGGGATTGCCCATACATCCGCTCTTGTTGTGGCAAACATGGGCAACCACGGGGGGATTGCCCCTACATCCGCTCTTGTTGTGGCAAACATGGGCAACCACGGGGGGATTGCCCCTACAAATTCTAGGGCTTTAATGCGTTACTGACATCCCCGAATATTCCTTCTAATTCCTGACCATTCATTTGCTAAACTAGATTGAGAACTGGAAATTTTTCGACCCAACATTTGAGGATTTCTCTCATAAAATATCAGGTCGGCTTTATAGTCACATATTTTTACTTTGTCATTGGTGTTTGAAGGTGTACCGTATTTAGATAGGTTGGCTAGTTGTTCAATAGACTTCAAACCGCGATAGGTGCGACCATTAATTACCCATGTAGGAAAGCTATCTATTCTGGCGTTCTCGCAATGGGGATTAAATCCACGATCTCTACCGGCAGGGAAGCATTCAATATACGGAACTTGGCTGAAAGCATCTCCAAAAACTTGAATTTGTCTTCGACACATAGGACACCAAGAAGCGCTGTACATCTTAGCGCCTGCTTGTTTGAGATGGTAGGCTAGGGATGCGGCGGTTTGTGCGGTGGCTGGTTTGACTAGGCTGGTACAATCTATGCCTATTGCACTGATTAGGGCTAGTGTTGCTAGTATTTTGAATTTTAGTTTAATCATGATTCAATCTCTATGAGAGGGTTGGGATTTAAGGACGGTGGTTGTGGGGAAGTCTGGGTATTGGGGATTGTTTTAGAGGGCGATCGCACTTTGTGTCGTAAAGGGCGATCGCACTTTTTTTAATCGCAGATGAACAAGGATGGATGTAGTGGGGATTAAGGGCGATCGCACTTTTTGTCGTAAGGGCGATCGCCTGTGGAACTAAACCGATTATAATTGCTAAAATAAAACTAAATTGCTCTTTATCTCTAATCAGATTATGACTGTTATTGAACAGATTTATGCGATCGTCAAAACTCTTCCCCAAAATCAAGCTAGCGAAATTCTCACTTTCGCTGAGTTTATTCGTGCCAAGTACCTGAATGGGAATCAATCCACCGATACAGTAGATGCTTTAATTCCTTGGACGGAACTGGTTTATTCCCTAGCTGGAACCTGGGCAGAAGACTTTCCTACTCTGGAAGAGATTCGTACCCAGTCGGGGGAAGACATTTTGCGGGAGAGCTTCTAGATGTATATAACAAATGGGCGATCCTCTTCGAGGGCTTCGCTAACGCACTTCGTCTGTTTTTGCTAAAATTAAATAGCTCTAAACATTACCAATTAGGAGCCTTTGACGCTTTATGTCTAAGCAATCAGTCATCACAAAGTATATTGAAATTACACCGGGAGTGCTTGGTGGTAAACCACGCATTGCGGGTCATCGAATTTCTGTAGCACACATCGCTGAAATGTATCTTAATATGGGAGAGTCAATAGAAGAAATCGCTAGGGATTATAATTTGTCACCTGCTTCGGTTCATGCAGCCATGACTTACTATTACGATAATCGAGAAGAAATTGACCGCCGCACTGCTGAATCAGATGCTTTTGTCGAAGAGTTGAAGCGCAAGAGTCCACCTTCTCGTTTGCAGGAAAAGCTGAGGGAAATTAGAGGTGAGTGAACGCATCCGCTTTCATTTAGATGAAAATGTTAAATCTGCTGTGGCGCGAGAGTTGCGTCGGCACGGCATTGATGTTACAACAACTATTGAGGCGGGGTTACTTGCTCGGAGTGATGAATCACAGTTAGCATTTATCTGCGAACAAAAGCGAGTGATTATGACTCACGATGATGATTTTTTAACGATCGCCAGTCTTAGCAGCGAGCATCCAGGTATTGCTTATTGTAAGCAAGGGACTCGTTCGATCGGACAAATCATTGAAGCTCTGGTTTTGATTTATGAAGTGTACACGCCTGAAGAAATGCTTGGGCGTGTTGAGTTTTTGTGAAAAAGGGTAAGGGCGATCGCTCTTTTTGTGTTAAGGGCGATCGCACTTCTTAATATTGCTGTGACGAACTATGGGGTAACTTTCCTACAGCGTCATCCTATCTGAGTGATTGGATCGTTCAGAGGAATAGTAAATAAGGCATTTTTCACAATGTCTGGCTGCGTGTTGATGACGACACCAAAGATGTTTGTATAGACACCTATAATTTCGTTGTTTTCTGTGTACTGAATAATGGTGTCTGCAATACCATCTTGATTGACATCAGTAGGGGTGAAAGTGAGAATGTTAATTGGTACGCCTCCATTGATGCCAATTAGATCGCCTTCACTCGCATTGAAGTCAAGTAACCAATCAGCAGTAGCAGGATTGGTTTCCTCTATACCTGTATCTGTTCTCAAGATAAAAACATCTGTCCCGCTGCCACCAGTTAGCCGATCTGTTCCTTTTTCACCGATTAAAATATCGTCTCCGTCATTGCCAAAAATTTCATCATTGTTTTGTCCACCCCGCACTAAATCATTGCCAGGGCCTCCTGAGATAAAATCATCACCTTCATTGCCGTTGAGAATGTCGTTGCCATCGTCACCTAAAATGCGATCGCTTCCTTTTCCGCCTCGCAGGTAATCATTGCCAACAGCACCCTCGATAGTATCAGCACCTCTGGCTGCGAATACTACATCAGTTACGGGCGATCCTAAGATTTTCTCATTTTTATCAGAACCTTGGACACCCCCCGGATTTTCAGCCATTATTGCTTGAGTAATCTGAAATGTAGTTCCCGTATCTGTTGGGGGATTGACTTGGCTGGCACTTCTAGTTGTTCTTGAAGCCTCTGGCAAGAGGTAAACTAGAGGCCCTCTCAAAATTGCATTTTGTGCATCAGCAATTATGTTCCTAAAACCATCATAAGTCTCTTGAAACTTATTTCCAAGTTCCTTTGCTCCCTCTCGTATACCAGTAAAATCTCCTATGCGAGTAAAAATAGTCACGGGGACAATTTTACCAAGTAAAGCAGCGGTAGCAGTGGTATTTTCTGGTGAGTCAAATTGACCTACAGTGCTTTTACCACCATCTGAAGTAAAACCAAACAAATCGAGGGTATATTCAGCACCCGCAACTTTAATTCTCTCTTTGGATAATCCTGCACCTGAAAAAAGAAGCCTATCACCATCCAGAACTGCATTGCCTGTATCATTAGGAACAACTTGGTTTTTGACTACAAAGTTAAAGGTTTGGGGGCTGCTTTGTGGTTGGGTGACTGACAGAGTAATTTCAAGAGGAATATCTCCTTTGGGTTCTGAACCTAAATTAGTTACTCCATTTTGGTACGTTAATTTACCGAGGCTAAAATTAATATCGGTTCCTGTACTAAAAGTATTCCCATCAAACTGTACAAAGCTGGCAAATGTAGGTGTTCCTAAACTGAACTTATTGCTGCCACCTCCAAAAGTACCAGTTATTGATCCTGTAAAACTTGGTTTGGTCGTATCAATGTTGATACGACCTGTTTCTGGAGAATAAAACTGTTCTCTATCGAATTTACTTCCATCTGCTTGATAAAAAGACCCTCCCTTTATTAATTCTGTAAAGCCCTTAGTAATAGAGCCGTGATTATCTATAGAATTAGATGCCCCTGGTTGAAGTAGCAGTTTTTCATTGAAATAAATATCCTTGGTTCCTATTTGATCTTTATACCCAAATGTGTTAGGTGCCGAATGACCAGCAATTACTTGTTTAGCATCAGTCGGATCTAGGCGATCGCTTGGAGGAACTGGTTCTTCAACCACACCAGTTCCTAACGCTCCTCCTATCGGTCTGCTCCTAGTTGTAAATTCAGGTCCAGCAGGATCTAAACCTACAATACGATTAATCAGATTACCTGTTAGCTGTCGAAACTGAGCACTTGCAAAGCCAGATATATGAGCACCTAAACTGTGACCAATTAGTTCTGTTTTGTTGGGATCAACTCCCTGATCTCTTAAATACTCAGCGAGTTGATTGCCAACTTCTCTCGTATTTCCTGCTGCGACTTTGTAATCAACACCAATCAAAAAGGGTTTAGCGCCACTTTCCCAGTCCACCGCGACAATATTTGGCTCAACAAAAAAGGCTCATTTGTCTCATTTGGCTCATCTTTCGGCTCTCCAACCTGAGCTATAATTAAATTTGATCGCAATTGTGCTAAAGGACTAACAATGGCTGGTTTGCTCAGAGCATCTGAAGAAGGGCTAAAAATCATTGACATGGTAAGACGCAATCTCGGATGGAACAAAACTGAGGATACTTGGTGCAGAGCGGCTCTAACTTCCAAAGCCACTTTAAGGAGGTTT
This sequence comes from Microcoleus sp. EPA2, assembly GCA_020882975.1. Lineage (GTDB taxonomy): Bacteria > Cyanobacteriota > Cyanobacteriia > Cyanobacteriales > Microcoleaceae > Microcoleus. The sequence goes on from JAHRFD010000003.1 coordinate 73,977, forward strand.
TGGGCGCAAAACCGAATTCGACGCGAAACATTTATCGATATTTGCAAGGCTGTAGGAATCAATAACTGGGAAGATATTATCGAGCGCAATGATATAAAGGAAACAGAATTACTTTTAGCCGCCCCGATCGCAGATATCCCCCAAGACAACCAAAACGATCGCACATTCCCCCTCCCAGAAAACTTACCCCCCGTCAGAAATTGGGTACAGCGCACCAAAGAAATCGACACCTTAAAAACCCTAATTGCTCCTACTCCCCCCCTTACCAATGAATCGCCCACTCTTGCTCCCCCCCTTACCAAGGGGGGGCTGGGGGGGGTTCCCATCGCCATCTCAATTGTCGGATTACCAGGCATCGGAAAAACCACCCTCATCAGCCAACTAATCCGCCAACTCCACACCGAAAATACCCCCTTCGCCTGCGCCGCTTGGCAATCCTTGGAATCCGCAACAGGCAAAGCACCCCCCTGCGATCGCACAATTGACTCCCTGCTATTCACCCTCTCCAACGGCGACATTACTCCCGCCGTCAACGCTGAAAATGAGTGTGGCAAAAAAACCGAAAATCTGCTCAAAATCCTCAGAGAAAAACCTTGCTTAATTGTGTTCGATCGCGCCGAAACACTTTTGAAAACAGGAGAAGCCAAAGCGGCTGGTTATTTCGCAGACGATTGTGCAGAATATGCTTGGTTATTCAAACAACTATTAGAAACAGAACATCAAAGCAAAATCATCTTCACCAGTCGCGAAAGCTTAGCCGAATTGCCGCCCACTGTCACCCGCGAAATCCAGCTCAATGGATTGGATCGAGATAGCGCAATTTCCCTGTTGCAATCTTTTAATCTGACTGCAAATGCAGAGGAATTAGCGGAAATGGGCGATCGCTATTCAGGACATCCCAAAGCCTTACAACTCGTCGCAGCCTTGATTCGAGATGATACCGAGTTTCAAGGAAATGTCGGGATTTTTCTGCACCAGAGAGACTGGTTGCTGATTCGAGATATTGAAAGATTAATTGATGAAATGATAGCGCGTCTCAGTGACGGCGAGCAAACTTGTCTGGGCCGAATTTCAGTCTATCAAACCTCAGAATATCCCCTATCTTTTGCCGGAATTAGCGCTCAAATGCCAGAACTCAGCAAATACGAACTAAAAGAAAATATTATCCTGGCACTGAAGCGCCGACAATTACTATATTACGATCGCCATTTCAAATCCTATCAGTTGCATCCCCTAGTCCGAGAAAAGGGCGAACATCTGCTAAATCACCATCCCGGACATCTCCGTAACGCTCACAGCCAAGCCTATCACTATTATATCAGCATTCCCCTCAAACCAAAATCAGAATGGCAAAATATCGAGGACATTCAGCCGTTAATCAGAGCGCATTATCACGCGCATCAGGCGGGAATTTTAGATGCAGCAAATGCGATTATTTCTGAAGTTTGTGAGTATCTGCGGCAGTGGAATTGTGCAGAGTTGGTGTGTGGAAATTTAGAGTTACCCTTGTTAGCGGAAGCACGGAAATAATTGGGAATTGGGAATTGGGAATTGGGAATTGAGCATAGGGCATTGGTGACAAATTAAGACTGAAACCCATAATAAATGTCGCTTTTATGCGAAGTCTAGATCCCCCTAAATCCCCCTTAAGAAGGGGGACGAAAGAGAAATACTCTTGTCCTCCCCTTATTAAGGTAAGAAGAGGGGGACGAAAGAGAAATACTCTTGTCCTCCCCTTATTAAGGTAACAAGGGGGGACGAAAGAGAAATACTCTTGTCCCCCCTTATTAAGGTAACAAGGGGGGGACGAAAGAGAAATACTCTTGTCCCCCCTTATTAAGGTAAGAAGAGGGGGACGAAAGACAAATACTCTTGTCCCCCCCTTCTTAAGGGGGGTTAGGGGGGATCTAGACTTCGATACAAACAAAAAAGACTGTCGGCTTGACATTATAATGTTAAAATGATCGAGAGCGATCGCACTCCAACGCTAAAATAAATACCAAGCCTCTTAACCCCAACCCAAGAGTCATGACAGCAGTTCAAGAACTACCCCCTTCCCAAGACATCCCACAAAATGTTATCTTTCCCCCAGGTGACTTATATAGTGACGAACCTCCTGTGGAAACCGAACTTCATCTCCGACAAATAATCCTATTGCTGCAATGCTTAGAATGGCTGTGGCAAGATAGAAATGACTTCTATGCTGTTGGCAATCTTACCATCTACTACAGTCCCCGCCAGCTTAAATCTGAATTGTGTCGAGGCCCAGACTTTTTTGTAGTTTTGGGAACCGAACGAAAAGCTCGTAAAAGTTGGGCTGTTTGGGAAGAAGATGGCAAATATCCTAATGTAATTGTCGAAATTCTTTCGCCAACAACAGCGGCAATTGATAAAGGTTTCAAGAAACTACTTTATCAAAATACGTTTCGCACCCATGATTATTTCTGGTTCAATCCGTATAATTTAGAATTGGCTGGGTTTCATTTAGTCGATGGCGAATACCAACCGCTGGAACCAAATTCCCAAGGACATTTGTTCAGTCAACAACTAGATTTATATCTGGGAATACATGACCAAAAATTGCGTTTGTTCACAACAGCAGGAGAACTGATTCCCAGCCCGGAAGAGGTGGCTCAAACAGAGACACAACGTGCCACACAAGAGGCACAACGTGCTGAACAACAGACACAACGTGCCGATCGCCTAGCGGCAAAACTGCGAGAATTAAATATTGACCCTGATACAATTTAGCAATTTTTCTTGATAGAGTAGCGAAGTTGATATGAGTCAAATAAATCCCGATCGCATTACTGGAACAATTGCGATCGAAGTCTTGCCCCAATCAAACGGGCCCCATAGCCCGTTTATCTAGTCCGCGCAGGCGGACATTGTTTGTGTAGACGCGGTTTCAACCGCGGGGTTTTCTTGGTTTCAACAACATATTTTCAACCATCGACTTTATCAACTTCAACTACTCGAATAAATCCCTCTTTCTTCCAGTTGCTGCATAAAAAACTCTTCCAAACTAGGCTTAGCCAAATTCATCCCTATTAGCTGCCCTCCCGTAGCGCTCAGACTAGACATAAACTGCTTCGGATCGCCCTGCAAATGACCGTACCAGACCTCATTATCAACTTCCAGATCCGGTATCCATTTTTTCAAAATATTCAAATGGCCACCCCTACCTTCAACCCGATAAGTTTCAGTATTACCCAATAGTTCATCGATCGCACCAATGCAGATTAACTCACCTCTCGCCAAAATTGCCACGCGATCGCAAATCTTCTCCACATCTGAAAGTACATGAGAATTAAAAAAAATCGTTTTTCCTTGACTTTTCAGCGATAAAATGATCTCCCGCATCTGATAGCGTCCCATCGGATCTAAACCCGACATCGGCTCATCTAAAAATACCACCTCTGGATTATTAATCAAAGCTTGAGCCATGCCAATTCGTTGCAGCATACCCTTAGAATATTGTCGCAATTGCTTTTTGATTGCCGCCGATTGAGCTAGCCCAACTAAGTCTAGCAAATGCGGAATTCGCTGTCGCTGAATCGAGGGAGGAATTTGAAACAAACCCGCTGCAAATTGCAGAAATTCCCAGCCCGTGAGATAATCGTAAAAATAGGGATTTTCTGGCAAATAGCCAACTCGTTGCTTCACCGCGCGATCGCCCAAAGGCCTCCCCAACAACAGCGCCCTACCAGAAGTAGGCCGCACTATACCCAGCAAAGTTTTCAGCAGGGTAGTTTTCCCCGCCCCATTTTGTCCTAACAGCCCGAAAGTTTCGCCCTCAGTGACAGTCAGAGTACAATTTTTCAGCGATTCAATTTTTTGGTTCATCCAGAAGCCTGTACGGTAGAACTTCCCCAGATTAAATGTTTCCACCACAGGGGCTGCGACGGGCATCTCGATGGGATTTGGCGCATCTATAAGAGGTTCCATTTTCGTCATATAAATAAGTAGCACCTGATTATATTCTATTGCATAAGTCCTGTAATCATGACTCCCTTTAATGTTAAACTTATATTAGCTGTACCTAATTATTACTGAATATGGAACGTTCAAAAATTATTGCTATTATCACCGGCGTGTTTTCTATAGTATTAGCACTGGGCTATTTGCTGCTCGTCACTCTTCTGGACTTCCGAGGCGAAATGGTTCCCGCACCCCAAAGTCAATTGCCAGCATCAGTCCAAATTCAGCAATTAGCAACTGCTAACAAGACTGGGCTAGGGTAGTTATGAGTTATTGGTTATGGGTTATTTGTTATTTGTTATTTGTTATTTGTTATTTGTGAAAACGGAGCGATTAGGAAAGCGCATCAAGAGCATGGGCAGTTGTTATAATTGGCCACGGGAATTGGAACCACTGACCAAAAAACAACAAAATCAATAACCACTAATAACAAACAACAAATAACCAATAACAAATAACTAACAACTAATATAAATGAATTGCTTTAATCATGTGATAAGCAATCAAAAGTTGAGTCAAAGCTAACGGGTAACTTTGTAAAACTTCGCCAGTTGTACCCACAAGTTTGCCAATTTCAGAATTACCTTCAGTCGAGCAAAAGCCTCGCAAATGTGGCATTTCGTTACACAAAATCTTTTCCAATTCGTGTACCTGTTCGCTAGTAGCGTGGGAGTCTACTTCCAAGACATCAACGGGTTTGCCCATATCCCGATCGAGCTCTAAGCGAATGGCGGGTTTAAAATTATCACTACCTTGGCTTAAAATCTCAGTGAAATCTGGGTGAGGAATGGTCGGTCTCAGGACTAAACGGACGCTCAAATTTACTTCATTGTCCTCTTCTGGTAAATAAAAAGTAACGACAACATCAGCAAACTTGCGCTGGGGACGAATAAAGTCTTCGGAATCATTTTCCCGCTTTTTCATTTCCGCAAGTACCTGTTCTTCAGTATAGCCACGCTTCATAATATCGCGCTTAACTTTCCACTGAGTTCGCAGTTCTTCTGGGGGAGCAAGATACACTTTTACATCATAGGAATCGCGGATTGCACGAGTTGAATAACCCAGCAAACCTTCCACTATCACAAATTTGCTGGGCTTGATGTATTCCGGGGGGTCAAATGTACCTGTGCTGTGATTATAAATGGGTTTGAGAATAGCTTGACCGGTACGTAACAGACTTAGGTGCTGTTGCATGATATCTAGGTAATTGCAGTCAGGATGCAATGCTGTAAGCCCTATTTGGGCCCGCTGCGTCCTGTCGTAGCGGTGATAGTCATCGGTACAAATAATGGTGACATTTTCTGGTCCCAATACTTGTGCAATTCCCTTGGTCAGGGTGGTTTTGCCTGCTGCGCTGTCTCCGACAATACCTAGAATGATTGGTCGATCGCTCATGTTTTTTTCCCTGCCAAACAATACTAATTTTTGTTGTAAACTTTAAATCTTATCAAAATTGTGTTCGATGCGATCGCTTAAGAAAGGAAGAAGGAAGAAGGAAGAAGTCACCCCCCCAGCCCCCCAAGGGGGGAAATTTAGGAAAAAGGAAGAAGACCCTTCGGCTTCGCTTCGCCCCATGCCCCATGCCCCATGCCCAATTACCACTCATCCTTTTGTTTGTTGCTGTAAGTTTCCCAATCTTCATATTCCTGCGAACGATACAAGGGTTCCGGTTCTATTTTAGATTCTAATTCGGCTACTATTTCTAATTCTGATTCTTCTGACTTTTGATAAATATTCAAAGGTTCGACGACGCGGGCGATCGCATCTTTAACAAAAGCCTTCACAAACTCATCTTTCCGATTTAATTGAAACTGCCTTTGCACTACTTCCGCAATCCCACCGTCACCCCAATCTTGGTCATGTCGAAAATATTCAATAAAACTTTTACCCGCAATTCTAGTTAAATAAGCAGCACTAACTGCTTGAATAGCCTTGCCAAGTACAAACCCAGCTACACTTAACTGAAGTGCCCTTGACACTATTTGAATTACACCTTCAACTATCCCCAAACTAGCTAAGGTTTTTGCCAGAGAGAATGCCAATTCTTTAGCACGATCGATATTTAATTCACAACCATAAATCTTGCTAATTTCTACTACCATTTGAGCGTTAACTGCTGCTGTTGCCAGTAAATCTACCACTGGCAAAGGCGTTACAGCAATGACTCCGGCCCCAATCCACTGAAATCGCTCCACTACCTTATCAGCTTGCCTGCGTCTTTGCGCGTCAATTAACTTGCGAGCTTGGTCTCCCAAGTGCTGAGATTGCAACAAAATATTATCAGCAATTAAATCTTCTCCTTCCGCTCGCAAAATCGCAGCAACGCGCCGAATTAATGGCATAATATCCGGGTCAGGCTGAAAAATTGTGCCGTTTTCCAGCCTCACTGGTTGAGGATTAGCGCTAATTTCTACCACATCCATTGTCGCTACCAAACCCTTAACTCGTTCCCGGAGTCGAGAGAGAATTTCCTCTCTGTCGCTGTCGAGATAAAGGTCAATTTTATTAAAAACTACGATCGACCTTTTGCCAATTTCCGCCAAATTACGCAGCGGTTCATATTCAGATTTGCGCAAATCGCCATCCAAAACAAATAAGATCAAATCAGCCCTCGCCGCCAACTGTCTTGCCAACTCCTCCCTGTAGGTGCCGGCTACTCCCGCTTCCAATATGCCTGGGGTATCAGTAATTGCTAATTCTCGATCGATCCCTTTCAATTTGAGAGTGTAAGTTGCTTCAACTTCCGTAGTTCCCATCGGCGCGCCTACCTGTCCCGCCATCCTTCCCACCAGGGCATTCACCGCAGAAGTTTTGCCCGCAGAACCGGTGCCGAACACAACTATCCGAATGCTACCGCGAGCCATACTAGCTTCAATTTCTCGCGCTTTTAACAGCAAAGCTTGCCGTGCTACTTCATCTTGAATGCGATCGACTTGTTGCCGAATTGCTTTCAAATTTTCTGTAGCAGCTTCACTTTTTATCACCGGAACCTTGGGCTTAATCACCCGTTTTCCCTTAGTTTTTTGAGGAATTTTTAGCAGATTCAAGTAATAAACAATCGCAAATATTAGCGTACCCAAAAGTACCACGATCGCCAAAATCAGCAAATTAGCCAGCAGCGGAGACGCAGACCACGCAACTTGAGTATAAAGTCCCGTTAAGGAACTGACCAGCCCAATAATCAGCCCCAGGGTGAGGCAGATAGTCGCGATTAATGTTAACAGACGTGGCAAAGACATGAGCGACAGCGACCAATAAAAAGCTTGATGCTTTGATTTTTACATTTTATTTTCTATAGTTGAGTAATCATAGTAAGGAGCCAAAGTTATGGGACTATTTGACCAAATTTTAAGCGCGATCGACAATCCCAACCAACAAGCAAGTCCCAATCAGTTGGGCGGTATTCTGAGTGCAGTAGAACAGTTGAGCGGCAACCAGGGCGTAGATGTCGGCACAACTGAGTTAGCGATGTCGGTTTTAGGCGGCTACGTGCGCTCGGCTTTACAAGATGTGCGATCGCAATCAGGAGATGCACAAGCACAACAAGTTGTCAACCAATTTAGCGGCACAAATCCCAATCCCCAAGCAGTACATAGTTTATTCGGAAACAACCAGTTAATCCAAATAGTTCAGGATATTGCTCACAGAACAGGCTTGAATAACGCCACAGTCCAAGCAATGATACCGGTGTTAGTACCCCTAGTGCTCAATTTGCTGCAAACCGGCAGCAACACCCAGAATCCTGCCCCTGGGGGAAATTCAGTTTTGAATGCGTTTTTAGATGCAGATGGAGACGGCGATGTAGATATTACAGACACAATTTCCATGGCCAGTCGCTTCTTAGCTCAGCGCAGTTAATTTGGGAATGGGGGAATAGGGGAATGGGGAATTGGGCATTGTGAAGTCGAAGCACTTTCTTCCCTATTCCCTATTCCCTATTCCTTCTTTAACCCAAACCCAAATCAGTCACAGCACCGAGACTGCTAGAAGAAACCAACTTAGCGTATTTAGCCAAAACTCCCCTGGTATAACGTGGCCCAGGAGCCTGCCAAGCACTCCGTCGTTGCTCCAATTCTGCCTCAGAAACATTGAGTTGCAACAAGCGATTGTGAGCATCAATTGTGATTGAATCACCCTCTGCTACCAGAGCAATTGTGCCACCAACTTGTGCTTCCGGTGCAACATGACCCACAACCATGCCGTAAGTCCCGCCAGAAAAACGGCCGTCCGTAATTAACCCTACGGAATCACCCAAACCAGCGCCAATAATTGCGGAAGTTGGTGCTAGCATTTCCCGCATTCCAGGCCCGCCTTTTGGCCCTTCGTAGCGGATGACAATCACATCTCCCGGTTGAATTTTGCCGGCCAAAATAGCATCCAGACAGTTTTCTTCAGATTCAAATACTCGCGCAGGGCCGGTAATTGTCGGTTTCTTAACTCCGGTAATTTTAGCAACGGCTCCTTCTGATGCCAAATTTCCTTTGAGAATTGCCAGGTGTCCTTGGGCGTAAAGTGGATTGTTCCAAGGGCGAATTACGTCTTGGTCGGTTCGGGGTTCGCTGGGAATATCTGCCAACACTTCAGCAACAGTTTTGCCGGTAATTGTTAGGGCGTCGCCGTGCAGCAAACCCTGTTCTAGCAGCATTTTCATCACTTGGGGAATGCCGCCGGCTTTGTGCAAATCTGTGGCTACATATTTACCGCTGGGTTTGAGGTCGCACAGCACTGGTACTTTGGCTCGAATTGTTTCAAAATCGTCGAGGGATAGTTCCACACCGATCGCATTGGAAATAGCTAATAAATGTAGCACAGCATTCGTTGAACCGCCTACTGCCATGATGACTGCGATCGCATTTTCAAAGGCCGCTCGTGTCAAAATTTGGCTAGGTAGCAACTGTTTGCGTACCGCCTCCACTAAAGCTTTGGCAGATTCTGCCGCGCTGTCAGCTTTTTCCGCATCCTCAGCAGCCATTGTCGAAGAATAGGGCAAACTCATCCCCATCGCCTCAAAGGCGCTCGACATGGTATTTGCTGTGAACATTCCACCACAAGAACCAGCGCCCGGACAAGCTTTTTGTTCTACTGCGGTGAGCTCCTCTTCGTCAATCTTGCCGGCGCTGAATTGACCGACAGCTTCAAAAGCGCTAACTACAGTTAAATCCCGTCCGTTGTGGTGTCCTGGTTTAATAGTGCCACCGTAGACAAAAATAGCAGGAATGTTCATGCGCGCGATCGCAATCATCGCCCCCGGCATATTCTTATCGCAACCGCCCACAGCCAGCACACCGTCCATACTTTGACCATTGCAAACAGTTTCGATAGAATCAGCAATCACATCTCTCGACACCAGAGAATATTTCATCCCTTCAGTTCCCATCGAGATCCCGTCGCTGATCGTAATCGTACCAAACATCTGTGGCATCGCGCCCGCTTCCTTTGTAGCCGCAATCGCCCGCATAGCCAGTTCGTTCAATCCCATATTGCAGGGCGTAATCGTACTGTACCCGTTAGCAATTCCCACAATCGGTTTAGTGAAATCGCCATCACCAAAACCTACCGCCCGCAGCATCGCCCGGTTGGGCGCACGCTGTACGCCTCCAGTCACAGCTTGGCTTCTCAAATTTTCAGGCATTGTGACATACTCCTACATTCATCATGCTTCACTTGACACTAATACTACCTTTTGCCACTATTTGAGATGTTTCCCACTCTCAAATACCTTTCCAAAGCATTCGATACCGATGCGAAACTAATACCAAAATACGTAGTTAATAGACTTAGCCAGACAGTAATTATTAGGCATATTTTTAATTCTAAAATCGACCTAAGCTATCTTCTCGTTTGACGATCGCTACGCACCTTGCCAGTTTGATTACATGGTACAATACGACTGCCTATTTATTTTGAGGTGGTGCTTACCTAAAATCTGTCTGGCTTAGCCTCTATTTTTTGAACCTTTTATTTTTCTAGATATCCGACGTTGACATAGCGCAGTATTTGTTTAAGTTGTATTTACCAACCTTTTTGTTGTCCATCCAATAGGGTATGCAGCTATTGCCGACAAACTCGGTGGTACGAATTGCTTCATCTACTGCCATCAACTGACTAGATTTTCCCTAGGCTTTGAATTCAAAAACTACTATTATGCTACCTCCCACATTATGCTACAAGTTCTAGCGTAGGAGAGTTGGTGGCGTAACAAAGCTTTACAATTCAAGCCTTCCTATCAGGCGATGTGCTGCCCTTGGGCGGAGCGGGCCTAAGCGCGTAGCCGAAGTAACGGGGTTTTAAACCCCATTTCCCCATCGAGGCACACAATACTTTGAGCCTTGCAAAAATTTTACCGATACTGATACTACAGTGTACAGGGTGAATACCCTGGTTATCTGGGATGATGTGTATGGTATGACCCATCACTCTCCAACGTTTGAAACAAAAAATTGCGAGGCGAATCACATGGAGGCCGATCTAATTCTGAGGCAATATGCGGCCGGAGAAAGAATTTTTCGAGAGATTAACCTCGCGGGGGCTGACCTCAAAGGGGTAGACCTCAGCGAGGCTAACTTTACCAGAGCCAATTTCCAGCAGGCGAATCTCAAAGGTGCTAACCTCACCGGAGCCAACCTGCGCGAGGTGAAACTGGCTGGGGTGGATTTGACGGAAGCTAACCTCTGCGAAGCAAATTTAATTGGAACTGATTTGAGTCACGCTAATCTGAGTGGGGCCAACCTTACCGGAGCGAACCTGCGTGGCTCAATGGCGAGGGAAGTCAACATGAGCAAGGCTAACTTGACCGAAGCTAATTTGACGGAAGCCAACTTTACTGAAGCGAATTTGTTTGCAGCCAACTTAACGGACGCTAGCATGATCCGCACTAATTTGATGAAAGCCAATTTGAGTTGGTCAACTCTCAAAGCGGTAAACCTGACAAATGCCATCCTCAGCGAGTCGGTTTTGGAAAGAGCTAATCTGACAAAGGCAATTCTCAGCGGGGCAATTCTCAGCGGAGCCAACCTGACTGGTGCAGACTTGCGCGAAGTAAAAATGATTGGTGCTAATCTCAGCGAAGCTAATCTTAATAATGCTAATTTGAGAGTCGCTAATATCAGTTGGTCTAGCCTCCGGGGAGCTAATTTGAGCGGTGCTAATTTGTACCGCGCACAACTTTGTTGGTCTAATTTAAGCGGAGCGGTACTGGTAGAAACTGTTTTGATTGATGCTAACCTCAATCGAGCTAACTTCCGGGATGCAGATTTAAGACGGGCGATTATGCCTGACGGCACAACTAATGATGCTTAAAAAGTTGTAAGTTGACTGTTAAACATTAACCGTTGACAAATGTTATTGGTTATTAGTTATTGGTGATTAGCATCCCCAAGCGAATCAAAAATAACAAATAACAAATAACTACTAACTACTAACTACTAACTAATGACTGTCAGCGAATTATTGATTCTGGGTGCGGCGGGACTTTTGGCAGGAATTCTAGCAGGATTTTTGGGCATCGGCGGTGGCACGATGCTCGTACCTCTGTTGGTTGCTCTCAACTACGCACCGGTGGAAGCTGTGGCTACGAGCGGTTTTTCCATCGTAATTACAGCTATTTCTGGCAGTTTCCAGAATTGGCGCATGGGTTACTTCAGTTTGAGTCAGGTAGCAGGAATTGGTTTTCCCGCGGTAATAACAGCACAAATCGGTGTTTATTTGACGGGAATATTTCCCCCATACTTGTTGTTAATTGCTTTTGGGATGTTGCTATTACTGAATATTTATTTAATTCAAGTTCGCAAATATCTGACAGAAGCCAAAAAAATGGCAGAGGGACAACAGGGTATGGGAGGAGAAACGGGACAAGGGGAAAATTCCCCATTGCCGATTTCTGATTCCCGCATCCCGAATCATCCCCATCTTTGGTTTAATCGAACTTTGGCCAAAGTTACCACTGGTGGTTTGGCTGGTTTATTAGCAGGGTTGTTCGGTGTAGGCGGGGGTGTGATTATGGTCCCACTGCAAATTTTGCTGTTAGGAGAAAGTATTAAAACAGCTATTCAAACGAGCTTGGGCGTAATTGTGATCACTGCGATTTCAGCGACTTTGGGACACGCGGCGCGTGGGAATGTTTTGTGGAATGTGGGTTTGATTCTGGGCGCTGGTGGATTGTTGGGTGCCCAGGTTAGCACTCGGTTTTTGCCAAAATTATCGGATCGTCTAGTTAGTTTAGCTTTTCGATCGCTCTTGGCACTTTTATCGGTTTATGTTTTTTGGCAAGCTTGGCAAAAATTTACTCACACTTAACTTTTCATCTCAATTCCGGTTGTATCGGAATGATTTAACCGCGAAGGCGCTCTTGACGCGAAGTTCGAGAAGAGAGAGTTTAATACAGGAGGATGAAGAGAGGATTTGGTATCACTGCTTTACCGATAGCTGCTTCACGGCGCGAGTCAGGCGCTGCAAATAAGGCTTGACAATTTGTTGATTTTGTCGCTGCAATTGGGAAACTTGCTCCTGCAATTGCTGAATCTCGGTTTGCAGTGTCGCTACATCTATGGTGGGTCGATCGAGCAAAACTTGCAATTGCCCCAGGGAACTTTGGATTAGATTAAAGTCTATCTCTTCCGATCGCTGCTGCAACTCTGCTGTCATATTTTTAACTTCTGTTAACTTTTCGTCCATCAACAAAAACCGGACATTCACATTTTCCCAATCTAATTCTCTCAGGGCGCTATTTTCCAAACGGACGAGTTTTTGCTGCAACTCTCCGAGGATAGTGTCTATTTCCTCAGAGTCAGCCGGGTGCGCCTGCATTTGCTGTTGCAGGGAAGTCAAGATGGCCTGTATATCAGGGATGGCGTGGGATTCCAAACTGCGAATTTGCTGTTGCAAGTCAGAGACGGTGGTATATAGTTCCTTCGAGTCTCCCGGAAGTGTCTGAACTTGCTGTTGGAGGGACTTTACTGTCAATTCTACGCCTGCGATCGCAGAATTTGCCTTTTGCTGCATTTTTTGCTCGAAACGTTGGCGATTGAGGAAATTCAGCGACAGTGCAGCGGTTAAAGGAGCCGCAGCGTAGATAATTTGCCCCGACAATCCTGCGATAATCGTGCCAATAGCTGAACCGGCGATGGATGCGTATTCTGCGACTTCTACCCAGTCTCGCTGGTTTGAGGAGCTTCTCAGGACTGGGAATGATACGTCGTTCATTTTCTGCATAGTTGCGGATTAACCTTTTAGTCGTGTGGTAGATTGCGATCGGGATTAGGTTAAACTCAAGAGCTTGTACCAAAAATCCTACATCCAAATCCTACATCCAAAATCAGAAATCAGTCTGTTAGCCACCAGTCAGGAGGTATAAAAAAAATGGGTCTCAAAATTATTGAAAGCTATGACGGCAGTTTCGTCCTCGAACCGGGTGCTAAAGCTGTACTGTTGAGTTTATTAACCGCTGACAGTTTCCAGACACAAGTAGCACAACAATTGCACTGTTCGCGCATTGAGTTTACCAACTTACTTTTTCAGCCAGTCCCTTACAGCACCGAGACTCCCAAGGGAATGCCTGCGGAGTTTGAAAAGTATCACAATCACAGCGATTTTGCGATCGTGAATGTGCCACCTAATTTTATGTTCCAAGCCAAAGTCTTTAAGCCCAGTCGCCTCTGTGCCATTTATCGAGTATTTAATACTTAGCTAAAAACAGTTTACCAATTAGCTCAAACCTAGTTAATCTCTGATTTAACTCTCAAATATTACATCTAAAATCTCAAATAGAATGACAGAAGACATTCCCACATTAGCTAGCTTAGAATTCTTTTCCTACATCGATGGTGAGGGAAAATTGCCAGAATTTGTACAGGGAAAAATAGGCGTTTGCGCGATTTTCGACAGCGATAAAGTCCTCCAATTTGTGGGATATTCTCGCGATATTTACCTCAGCCTCAAACAATATCTAGTGCGCCAACACCAAAACTGCTACTGGCTAAAAGTCCAAATAATCGATCGACCAAACCGCACTATTCTAGAAAATATCCGACAAAGTTGGATTGCCGAAAACGGTTCGGAGCCTGCGGGTAATGGTGTCGATGCTGGGAAGTGGAACGATCCCATCGATACCAAAAGTGTAATGACAGTCGAAGAAATAGCAAATTATCAAGCTATCATCATCGATGAACTTGCCAAAGATAAATTGTTGAAAAATGTAGCGCGGCGGGTAGAAAATGAAATCTTATCCCAACTCAAAGCCCGTGGTGTCACGGAAGAAATTCGATTTAATCCTAAGCTGAAAACTAGCGGATTGCTAGATTTGAAGTAAAGCAGAACCCCCTTTCAATTATCCAAATACCCAACTGCACAGAAGCAGTCGGGTATTTGGTTTTAGAGGAATTTTTGAGATAGTTATGGGCACCAGACTGGTCTGAAAGCGCGTTGTTACCAAGTTTTTGGGATGCCATCAGTAAATCCACTTAATTAGCGGTTCCTGCCCTTCTTTCCGGTTCCCCTGAGCGTAGTCAAAGGGTCAAAGGGTCTTCTTCCTTCTCCCATACAAAAAACATTGATTCTCAAGTTGGGCTGATCGGGGCCAAAATATTATGAATGTAAGTCGTATTGCTATTGTTGCATCTGCCTTCTTCCTTGAACATCTACTTGACATTCAAAATACCCGATGGATATGAAACCAACTCTTTTGAACAACCGCTATCGCATTATTGCCAAACTCGGCACTGGGGGTTTTGGGGAAACTTTTCTAGCCCAAGATACTCAAATGCCTTCAGCTCGCTGCTGTGTGCTCAAGCAGTTAAAGCCTACTGCTAAAAATCCTCAAATTTTACATTTAGTTCAACAGCGGTTTAAACGGGAAGCTGCCATTTTGGAACTACTCAACGAACGGAAATATCGAATTCCCCAACTTTACGCTTATTTTGAAGAGTCTGGCCAATTTTATTTAGTTCAAGAATGGATTGACGGGGAAAATCTGGCGCGTAAGATACAAGAACAAGGGCTGTGCAGCGAGGGAACTGTAAAATCCATATTAATCAGTGTATTGGAAATTCTTGATTATATTCACGCTCATGGCATTATTCACAGGGATATTAAGCCTGACAATATTTTGTTGAGAAAGCGAGATGGACAGCCAGTGCTGATTGATTTTGGAGCGGTGAAAGAAACGATGGCTACAGCGGAAAACTCTGCGGAAAATCCTCGGTCTATCTTGATAGGAACTCCTGGCTTTATGGCATCGGAACAGGCAAACGGACGACCAATTTATGCTAGTGATTTATTTAGTTTGGGATTGACAGCGATTTATTTACTAACTGGCAAAATTCCTCAAGAATTAGAAGTAGATGCAGAAACAGGAGAGTTTGTTTGGCGGCATTTGGCTGGCAATATTAGTTATAGTTTGGCAGCAATTTTGGATAAGGCAATTCGGTTTCACCCGCGCGATCGCTATGCAACTGCTAGGGAAATGTTAGCAGAAATACAAGGAGCGCTTAGTGCTATTCCTGACACACAATTTTCCCTGCCATTGCCCACAGTTGCCGAATTCAGATTCCATGGTCAGCAAGATTTTCGGGCGGATTTAATTAATTTAAAAAAAATTACTTTAGTGGGTGGATTGCTGGGAGCTTTAGCAAGTTTTGCTTTTGTGTTTAAAAGTCCCGAAACCAATCTCAATTCTTCCATGGAAAAACTGATTCCTCTGGCCAAACAGGAACAGCTAATTCCCAATAAGTAAGAGAGGTAGAGCCTTGAGATTACAACACTTGACTTACGCCCTGGTTATCCATTAATTAGCAAATGGCCACTCCGGGCGATCGCAATTTACCACCAAATTCCCTGTCCCAACCCGTTTTTTCCATAAATCCACAAGCTATGATTTGGTGTTGGGAACCTTTCAGAAATCTCAATGCTGAACACAAAAACAATTCTTTCGAGCCTACTGCTATTTATCCCGATTTCGATTGCCGGACACTTCCTGGAATGGGAATCCTCCACAATCTTCATCACATCGGCCCTAGCCATCATCCCCCTGGCTGCGTGGATGGGTACTGCCACCGAAGAAATCGCCGTCGTCCTGGGCCCAAATTTGGGTGGTTTGCTTAACGCTACCTTTGGAAATGCCACGGAACTGATTATCGGTATCGTCGCCCTGAATGCCGGACTCATCGATGTCGTGAAAGCTAGTATTACCGGTTCGATTATTGGGAACCTGTTGCTAGTCATGGGGCTGGCCATGTTGCTGGGTGGCTTGCGCTACAAAGAACAAGAATTTCAGCCGATAGTCGCCAGATTGAACGCTTCGGCGATGAATTTAGCCGTAATTGCAATTTTGGTGCCGACAGCAGTGGATGTCACCTCTAGAGGTATCGATCCTGAGACGATGCAAAAACTTTCCAGCGCCGTGGCTGTAGTCCTGATCGTAGTCTACGTGCTGACTTTGCTGTTTTCGATGAAAACTCACACCTACCTCTACGATGCTGGGGTAGCGGAGATCGAAATGTTGGAAGAACTAGCCGAAAGCAATTTAGCAGGAGACAATCCAGAACACAAAGTCAATCTACCACTGTGGATTGGGGTGCTGTTGGTGTGTACCCTGATGGTAGCTGCGGAGTCCGAACTCCTAGTCGGTACTCTAGAAGAAGCAACGGCCCGTTTGGGACTGAGTGCATTGTTTACTGGGGTGATTTTAGTTCCGATTATTGGTAACGCCGCCGAACACGCTACAGCAGTCACGGTGGCGATGAAAAATAAAATGGATTTGTCGGTTTCTGTGGCAGTTGGTTCCAGTTTGCAAATTGCTCTGTTTGTTGCGCCGGTGTTGGTTTTGGCCGGTTTTGTCCTGGGAAAACCGATGGACTTGGACTTCAATCCGTTTGAACTGGTAGCGGTGACGGTAGCGGTGCTGATTGCTAATTCGATCAGTTCTGACGGTAAGTCTAACTGGCTCGAAGGTACTTTGCTGCTGGCGGCTTATGCAGTTTTAGCCCTAGCGTTCTATTTTCACCCGGTAATTGACGGACTTGCCTAGATGCAAAAGCAGGGGGGAGTAAAGGGGGGGACAGGAATCTTCTGTTTCGTCTCCTTCTTCCCTCACCCTCTCTCCCCCTCTGGCTCTTGCCCCTCTTCCTGCTTGGTTTTTCCGTCTTCCTTTGCAAGTGGTCGTTGCGATCGTACAATGGAAGAGTAAGTGCGATCCGTTCACAGGTCTCAACTGACCATGACAGCGTTAATTACCAGCAAATAGAAGCGTGCCTAATTAATAGGTATAATCTTCAGTTTTTGTCGGTGTCTTCAACAAAAACAAACACAAAGCGCTGTCGTTGTGCGATCGCAATTTTAGATACCATCATGCTCAAAGATATTTCTGAAGAGTGTGTCATATTTGGATTCTCTCCAGATGTCAGAGAAAATCTGAATTGAAAGTATCAAGATGTTAAAGTAAACATTGATAAAGCAACCTCAACTAGGGTTATGTGGCTTCTGTGAGTTATTGCCTCAATCCCAAATGCCCGAATCCCTCCGATCCTGCCAATGCTGGTAAGTCCGCGTGTCTTCACTGCGGTTCAGAACTTTTGTTGCAAGGTAGATATCGCTTGGTCGCCCCTCTCGGAGGCGGCGGTTTTGGTAAAACTTTTGAAGTGGACGACAACGGCACCCGAAAAGTGCTCAAAGTCCTGCTCAAAGAACATCCCAAAGCTGTAGAACTTTTTAAGCAAGAAGCCGACGTATTGGTCAGGCTGAGACATCCCGGCATTCCGAAAGTAGAACGCGACGGTTATTTTACATTTTCCCCGGCTAACACCACGGAGTCTTTTCACTGTCTGATCATGGAGAAAATTGCCGGTGCTAATTTGCAGGACTGGCTGAAACATCGAGGTCGCCCGATTACTCAAGAACTCGCTGTTAATTGGTTGAAACAACTGTCGGAAATTTTAGATCTGGTTCACAGACTCAATTATTTTCACAGGGATATCAAGCCGCACAATATTATGTGCAAGCCAAACGGTCAGTTGGTGCTAATTGACTTCGGGACTGCTAGGGAAGTGTCGGCGACTTATTTCGCCAAAGTGGGTCAGGGTGGAAATGTGACAGGTATTGTTTCTCCTGGTTACACACCGCCGGAACAAACCAATGGTAAGGCCGTTCCCCAGTCAGATTTTTTTGCTCTGGGACGCACTTTTGTTTATTTACTGACGGGGAAACCACCGACGGCTTTTCCTGAGAATCCACGCACGGGTAAACTGATGTGGCGCAAAGGAGCACCTCAAGTTTCCGATGCTGTGGCGAATGTGATTGACTATTTGATGGCACCTTTTCCGGGAAATCGACCTCAAAGTCCACAGGTGGTTTTACAGTGCTTGGAAGAAATTAATCTGGATGAGGGGGAGCCTGAGTTGCCAACTCAGTTACCGACGACTGGTCAAACTAAAATTCGGGCGAATCCTGGCGTGTCTGGGATGACTAAGCAGAGTTCGGGAAATCGGCTCAGACCGCTGAGTTCTGGCTTGAAGAACTATGGCCCAAACAGGTTTGAGTGGAAAAACAAGTTGCTGGCGGGCGCTGCTGTGTTACTGGTGGCTGTGGGTGGCTCTCAAATTTACGGTTCCCTGCGTTATAAGGTGTTTCCGGCAAATCCCATGTGGCTGCTTTCTAGTTTGCCTAGCAGTCAGTTTTTGGAAAATAGTTTGGATAATGTCGGGAGTGTAAATAACATCGCCCTTTCTTCGGATGGTAGAACTTTGGTCACTGCCAGTTTTGGCACGATTAGAGTTTGGAATCTGAGGACGGGAGAGGTGGTGCGGACGCTCAATCAAGTGCATTCTAAAAAATCGGTGAATGCTCTGGCAGTGAGTCCCAATGGCGAAATTTTAGCTAGTGGTGGCGACGATAATAATGTGATTTTGTGGGATTTAAAAAACGGTCGGCGGATGCTGACAATTCCCGCTCACAGCCGTGGGGTGAAGGCGCTCGCTTTCAGCCGAGACGGTCAGACTATGGCTAGTGCTAGTGATGATAAAACTGTTCGCTTGTGGAATGTGAGAACGGGAAGTAGGTTGTTGACTTTGATTGGTCACGGGGGAGAAGTAAATGCGATCGCCTTTAGCCCAGACGGTCAAACTTTGGCTAGCGGTAGCGAAGACAAGACTGTACGTTTGTGGAGTGTCAAAAGCGGAGATGTTAGAAGAATTCTCGCCGGTCATGGGCGGGCTGTGAATGCGGTGGCTTTTAGCCCCAATGGGCAAGTTGTGGCTAGTGGTAGCAGTGACAATACTATCCGTTTGTGGAACGCGCAAAATGGGAAACGGACTGGCACTCTGGAAGGGCATGAAAGTTGGGTCAGGGCGATCGCTTTTAGCCCCGATAACCGCTCTTTAATCAGTGGTGGTGCGGATATTATAGTTTGGGATGTTAAGACTGGAAAAGAAAGAAGCACTCTTTCTGGTCACAGTCAGTTTGTGAATTCTATTGCGATTAGTAAAAATAGCAAAAACTTAGTCAGTGGTAGTCCCGATCGCACGATTAAGATTTGGCGAATTCCTTAGTCAGTTGTTAGTTGTTGGGGGAAATTTACCTGTGGGTAGGTTGGTTTAGGTTTTGAGAAACTGTCAACGAGATTACGAAACAATTCCGCGCCCATTTTTGGCAAATTCATCAACAGTTTGCTGTGACAATTCATGAAGGGCGATCGCTTGCAATACATCCAAAGGCAATGTCAAATGATGGGCACCAGCTAATAAAGTCTGCACCGCTTCTTCCGGCGATTTAATGCTAGCTGCCAAAATTTCAGTATTAGTGTTTTTCAAGACATTTGCCATGTCCCTGACTAGGGCAAAACCGTCTCCCAAAAGTCTGGTGGCGCGATTCACATAGGCGATCGCATATTTTGCCCCCGCGGCTGCTGACACAACTGCTTGGGATGGGCTGTAAATAGCTGTCACCGCGCAAGGAATTTCCGGTGATAGGTGTGCTACTGCTTGGAAACCGGGGATGGTGGCGGGAATTTTTAAGACTGTTTGCTGTCCAATTAATTCAAAAGCTGCTTTTCCTTCTGCTACCATCCCATCAAAATCAGATGCTGTTAGCTGATAATACAATTCCCCTGGAATGATTTGTGCCAGTTCTTGTAGCGTCACTGCTGGAGAGAAATTGCTTTTTGCCAAAAGTGTAGGATTGGTAGTAATTCCCCCTACCCATCCCCACTGACTGGCTAACTGGGCTTCTGTTATAATTGCGGTATCAACATAAATTGCCATTGTTTCTACACCTTAAATTTACTATTTTAGAGAGACGGAGTGTCAGTGGGATAATAAGTTTACCAAAATTATCGTGGAATTATATTCCTAGGGTTTTAGCATACCAGCTCTGGGAGCATATTACCATTAGGTAATCATCAAACTTTAGTTATTTTAGCTACATATAGCAATCCTCGCATCATTTGTGAATTTCTTACTCCCTCCCCTTCATAAGGTCCGGGTTGGGGTGGGGTAAAAACTTTACGACTCGTGCAAGGACTGCTATAGCTACATAAAACAGGGAAATAGGGATTTTTTTTAAATTAAATAACATCGCCAAATGCCGGATACACATAGTTGGCATTTGTAGTAGGGCTTAGATATCGAATAAGTCAAGGAAGTGAGTCAAAATGAGCCACAAACAGAATCAGCCTCCATTGGGGCTAGGAACATCTGCTAAAAAGGCGGACTTGGAACAATCAATAGTAACTGCGGAAGAATTGCCTGTGAATGTGAAATCTAAAACTGCATCTCAAGTATTTGGGAGTCATGGTGAAGACCGTTTAAAGGCTCTAGCCCGCTTGATGATGGTCAGTTTCACTTGGTCCATGGCAGAACTGTCTCAACGCAAGTAAAATTAATATGGGTTGAGTAACTTATTCACGATCGTGTAAATGCTTGAACAACTGCCAAATTTTGAATTGTTGGAATCGCTTTTGTGGCAACCAAATCAGGGGTATTTATTACTAAATAGACATCTTGAAAGATTAGAGCGATCGGCTGAATATTTTAAGTTTAATCTATCATTAGCAGAAGTGTACAAATCCTTACAAGCATTAACTATTAGCTTGGGGAATATTGAAAAAAAAGTAAGATTAACAGTATCTAGGGATGGTAGACTAACCTTACAAGCTCAGACCCTAGAGCGTGGTATCTTAAAAATTGGTGCATCTGTGGGAATTGCCAGAAAGCCGATCGATTCTCAAATCCCCTTTTTGTACCATAAGACAACTTACCGCTTACCTTATACAATAGCTCTGGAGTCACAACCCGAATATCAGGATGTGTTGCTATGGAACGAACAAGGAGAGATGACTGAATCAACGATCGCCAATATGGCGATCGAAACTCCCACAGGCTTAATCACACCTCCTGTGCAGTGTGGTTTATTACCAGGAACATTCAGAGCTCAAATGCTTGCTGAAGGAAAAATCCGAGAACAGTCGATAACCTTAGAGGATTTGTGCCACACGGAGACTTTATTTCTGATGAACTCTGTTCGAGGCTGGATGAGGCTCAAAAAAGAGCAAAATCTAGATGTTTGGAAAGTCAATCGATTTGAATTTTAGCGGATTTGAGATAATATCGAGAATTGATAATTGGTAATTGGTAATTGGTTATTGGTTATTGGTTATTGGTTATTCCCCCTTGGGGGGGTGGGGGGCAGGGGGGGTTCCCCATTACCCATTACCTAATACCCACCTCACTGAGAAAGGGTATAACTCTATATTAATTTTGGTAAGTAACCAATAAAATCATGTCAGTATATTAGAATCATAATTATGACATCAATAAAACCTTGGCATTGGCGAAAGCTTCCCCTAAATCAACGTAGTGGATCGGAGATTTTTCAGGCTTTATTTTTGATTGGTAAAACCGCAGACTCTACAGACTCAATCTCGGATTTACGGCATCAAGATATGGCGGTTCTACTAGAAAGTCCTGTTAAATCTACGAGTAACTTGGCACGATATTCTATTTGTGCGGGTTCTCCGCGGATAATTGATGGTGAATCTCAACTATGGACACCGCCTGTAGGTGAAATTTTACCTTTTTTACGGGTGCTTCTCCACAATCAAAAGCAAAATTTAGAATTGAATGTGCCGCCGTCGATTCCTTTTAGTGGGGGTTGGTTGGGATGGCTTGGTTATGATTTAGCATGGGAAATTGAGCAACTACCCCAAATTAATCCAGATCCGCTGCCTTTCCCGGTTAGTTGTTGGTATGAACCAGCATCTTTTGCTGTCTTAGATCATCAAGAACAATGTCTCTGGTTAGCGGCAAGTGAAAATTCTGAACTTGATGTTATGGAGCATTGTCTAGAGCAAATAGCAGAAACCAAAATACATAAAAATTCAGCTAAGGAGCAAAATAATCCTGGGATTTATAATTTAGGATTGTCTAAACATGAGTATGAAGAAATAGTAAAAACTGCTCAGAAATATATTGAAGCTGGTGATATTTTTCAAGCTAATTTGTCGGTAAGGTTTGAAGCTAGTACGGCTTGTGATAGTTGGTCTATCTATCGCGCTTTGCAGCAGATTAATCCTTCTCCTTTTGCGAGTTATTGGCAAACTCCTTGGGGTGATATTGTTAGTTGTTCGCCGGAAAGACTGGTGCAATTATCAGGTAATAAAGTTGATACCAGACCGATCGCCGGAACGAGGCCGCGGGGTTTAACTGCAATTCAAGACGAACAGTTAGCCCGGGATTTAGTAGAGAATGTCAAGGAAATAGCCGAACATATTATGCTGGTGGATTTAGAGCGTAATGATATCGGGAGAGTGTGTGAATGGGGGTCTGTACAAGTTAATGAGTTTCTGACGGTTGAGCGCTATAGTCATGTGATGCACCTGGTTAGTAATGTGATTGGTAGATTAAGAGCAGATTGTGATGCGATCGACTTAATTCGAGCTGTATTTCCGGGCGGTACGATTACGGGTTGTCCGAAGGTGCGTTGTCTGGAAATTATTGAAGAGTTGGAACCAGTAAAACGTAGTTTGTTTTATGGTTCCTGTGGTTATTTGGACTGGCGGGGAAATTTGGACTTAAATATTTTGATTCGCACTCTTTTATATGCGCCAAAAAGTGATGGTAGTTCGGGGGGAATTGTTTGGGGACAGGTGGGTGCGGGTATTGTGGCTGATAGTGATCCTGAAAGGGAATGGCAGGAGTCGCTGCAAAAGGCGCAAGCTCAACTTAATGCTTTGAAATTAGCGGAAAGATTTTAGCAGGGACTGGGGGGCGATGGGGAATCCCAGAACTAATCTCAAACTGTTGGCTGGATGCCTAAGTCCCGATCGTGGGATAAAATTGTTAAAAAATATTAAGGCTCGATCGCAATGAGTTTGGTTTTTTCGGGGCTGGGACTTCTGTTGGCTGTAGTGGCGCTGGGCGTTACATTGTATCTGATCACGGCTCGCCGTTATCAATCATCTAGTTCTGTGGCTAATTCCTACGATCAATGGACTGAAGACGGTATTTTGGAGTTTTACTGGGGCGAACACATCCATTTAGGTCATTACGGTGCGCCGCCACAGAGGAAGGATTTTCTGGAGGCAAAATCGGACTTTGTGCATGAAATGGTGCGCTGGGGGGGTTTAGATCGATCGCCGCGGGGTACTACTGTGTTGGATGTGGGCTGCGGAATTGGGGGTAGCAGCCGCATTTTGGCGCGGGATTATGGCTTTAAGGTTACAGGGATTACGATCAGTCCCCAACAGGTTAAACGCGCTCAGGAGTTGACTGCACCGGAACTTGAGGTAGAGTTTCAGGTGGATGATGCAATGGCGCTGTCGTTTCCCGATGCAAGTTTTGATGTTGTTTGGTCAATAGAAGCCGGGCCGCATATGCCGGACAAAGCGATTTTTGCCAGGGAGTTGATGAGGGTGCTCAAACCTGGTGGCTTGCTGGTGGTTGCTGACTGGAATCAAAGGGATGACAGACAAAAGCCGCTGAATTTTTGGGAGAAACCTGTGATGCAGCAACTGTTGGATCAGTGGTCTCATCCTGCATTTTCTAGCATTGAAGGCTTTGCGGAACTTTTGGCTGCGACGGGATTTGTAGAAGGTGAAGTGGTAACAGCAGATTGGACTGAACCAACTCTTCCTTCTTGGGTGGATTCTATCTGGCAAGGAGTGGCTAAACCTGAAGGATTGGTGCGTTTTGGTTTATCTGGTTTGATTAAATCTGTGCGCGAAGTACCGACGCTGTTGCTGATGCGGCTGGCCTTTGGCACGGGGCTGTGTCGGTTTGGGATGTTCCGGGCTGTGCGAGCTCGATCGGTGTCAGGATTAAGAGAGGGGGCTTGGAGCAAAGGCGATCGAGAATACTCTCCCAGGGGTGTCTAAATCCTTGAGCTAGACAGGCGGGAATCCCCTTGTTACTCACAAGGTCTTCAGCAGTCTGTTCTAATTCTAGGGGTAGCTTTTGGCAACTTCTTCGATAGTCTGGCTATGTATCCAACATTTAAAAAATGCCAAGGAAAGCAATCTATTCAATACTCTCAAAATGTAAAAGTCTTGAGTAATTGTGAGATTAAATTTCCTGGCAAGCTGGGCACTATCAATGCTAAAATCCATCGGGATATTGAAGGTAAAGTCAAAACTGTGACTATATCTAAAAATCCTGATGGCAGATACTTCGCGTCGATAAGGCATTTTTATTTGTGCCCGCAACCCACGGCTTCCGAAATAGAATTAAATCCGGCGGCTTCTAACTTTTTGAGCAATCCTTGGAGAATCCGCCGCACCATCCAAGGTCCTTCGTAAACCCAACCTGTGTAAACTTGAATTAAACTTGCTCCGGCTGCAATCTTTTCCCAAGCATCGTCAGCGGTGAAGATGCCGCCGACTCCTACAATGGGCAATTCTCCTTGAGTTTGCTCCCAGATAAATCGGATGATTTGTGTCGATCGCTCTTGTACTGGAAGGCCGCTAATTCCACCTGGTTCTTCGCTAATTGGTTTGCCTGTTTCGGGCAAGATTTGGGTTTTTAATCCGTCGCGCCGGATGGTGGTGTTTGTGGCGATAATTCCTGCTAGTTGGTAGGTTTTTGCTAAGTCGAGGATGGATGCGATCGCCTCCCATTCTAAATCCGGGGCAATCTTGACTAAAATAGGTTTAATGCCCTGATTTTGTTGTTGCAAAAGGTCTAAGATGGTGCTGAGCCCAGCGGCATCTTGGAGCGATCGCAATCCAGGAGTATTGGGGGAAGAAACATTCACTACAAAATAGTCTCCCCAATCAACGAGCAGCTTAAAACTCTCCAAATAGTCTATTGATGCCTGCTCTAAGGGTGTTACCTTAGATTTACCGAGATTAATCCCCAAGGGGAATGGGGAGTCAGGGCTGGGGTATGAGTGGTCTAATTTCCGCCCGTTGTATGCAGCCTGAAAGCGGGAAGCCATTGCTTGAGCGCCTTGATTGTTAAATCCCATGCGATTGAGGGCTGCACTGTCGTCTGTCAAGCGAAACAAGCGAGGCTGGGGGTTTCCGGGCTGTGGTTGCCAAGTAACCGTGCCGAGTTCGGCAAAACCAAACCCAAATTTTGTCCAGATGTTAGCAGCTACGCCATTTTTATCAAATCCGGCGGCTAAGCCCACAGGGTTTTGGAAGTTCAATCCCCAAAGTGATTGTTCTAGGCGGGAATCTTGCAGTCGAAAAGATTGCTGGAATTGGTCTAAAATTCGACTGGTTGCGGGGTTAGACTGGGTGCGATCGGCTAATTCGAGAATTTGCAGGGTGCGGTTGTGTAGCCATTCGGCATCGGCTTTAAATAGGGAAAACAAAAGTGGTCGCAGGCCAAATTGATAAATATCCAATGACTTATCCTAGATAATTAAATAAGAAAAAATAATTTTGACAATTTAGATTATAGTGGATGGTCTTGCCAATTTTATTTTAATTCTTAATTTTGATTTTGACAAAGTTTTGGGGGCGCTTGGAAATGAACCACCAGCAAAGACCGAAGGATTTAGACCAACAAATTGTGCATTTAGAGCGAGTGCTCCAAACTCTGCGAGAAGATGAGAATGTGGAGGTGCTGCTTGGGACAACTCTCTCATACTTGCAAGCAGAATTCGACTGGCGATTAATTTGGATCGGATTGTACGATCGCGCTGGGCATAGACTGTTCGGCAAAGGTGGAATGACGCCTAACGGTGACTTGTCTTTTCTGAAACAGCGATTTATTTTGAATCCGGGAGATTTGCTAGAACAAGTTGTAATTCAGCTTCGGCCTGTGGTAGTGCCGGATTTGCGGGAGGAAAATAGAGCGGGAGAATGGCGTTCCTGGGCTCAAAATTTCAATATTCAAGGGGCAATTTTGTTTCCGCTGCGTTATAAAGACCGATGTTATGGGGTAATTTTGCTGGGGACTGATGAGTGGGGAAGCTCGCTTTCGTCGGCGGAAAAAACGCAACTGACGATTGTATTTGGAGCGTTAGCAACAGCTCTTTATCAAATAGAAAAAGACTGGCAGCGCACTTTGACCAAGCGGCCGGATGAGTCACTGATCGGACTGATTTCGCAGTTGCGGGAATTGCGATCGCTAGACCAATATTTGCAAACAGTGGTCGAACAAAGCCATGAATTTATCGAGCCGACAAGGACTAATGTTTATTGGTTCGAGCGAGAGCGGCGCTATTTTTGGCGGAGAGTCAGCAATCGCCAAGTGGCTCCGGGTTTGGGCGGGCTCAACCGACCGGCTTCTGGTATCACTGTCCAAGATTTGGGAGGGTTTTATCAGGCTTTGGCAAAGGAACAAATCGTGTGGATCGGAGAATCCCATAGTTCTCTCAAAAGCGAACTTACCGGGCGGTTGATGCAGCAAATTCGGGCGCGATCGCTCCTGGCGGCACCAATTGTGTTAGAGGGGGAGTTGCTGGGATTTCTGGCTGTGGAAGCGAGCGAACCGCGGATTTGGCAAGAACATGAAAAAAATTATCTGCGGGGAGTGGGGCAGTTGGTGGCTCTGACGGTGCCGTTGTCGGAGATGGAAGGGCGGATTCAGCAAACGGAGATCGATCGAGATTTAACGGCGGGGATAGCTCGCGCCATCTACAGTGATGCCGACTGGGAAACGACTCTCAAAAATACGGCTGCTCAACTTTGTGGGCGGCTCAACTGCGAATACTTTCTGCTGCTGCTGTACCAGGCCGAATTGGATCGGTATGAAATTGTGTGCCAAAATCTGCCCCGTCACCGTAGAGCAGTGCCATCACCGCTTAAGGCTCTTGACTTGGTGGATTTACGGCTGCTGGAGAACAGTGTGGATACAGTGGCAATTGAAAATTGGGAGGAAGACGGGCGATTGGGGGCTTGGCGGGAAGTGCTGACAGAAGCGGGTGTACGCTCGCTGTTGGCTCTGAGTACGCGGGGGAAAAAGTCGCAGGCTAGAAGTTCCAGGGCCGAAGCAGAACACCCGCAGCTCCAATCTCCCATCTCCAATTCTCATTCGATAGAGGGTTTGCTGGTTGTCGGGCACAGTGCTACTCGTAATTGGAGTCGATCGGAGCGAGAATTAGTTCAAGTAGTCAGTCAACAGCTAGGGCTGATACTGCATCAGTGGCAGCAGAGTTCGGAACTGGATAAGTATCAAAAATTCTACCGAGGACTCAAATTAGGCTTAGCTGCTTTAGAAACTCCCCAGGAATACTCTCCCGAACAGATATCGACTTCATCACCGCCGATTTTGCCAGACTTGCCGCGACAAAAACTAGAGTACAACTTTGCTCAATACGTTGCCCAGACTGTTTCGTGTCCTTTAGTGGCGGTAATTACTTGGAATTCTCACCAAGAGGAAGCTTTGATTGTGACGGTGGCGGCGAATCCGGTATTTGCCCTCAATCCCGAAGCAGCGATTCCCGTTAAAACGGATTTTTTGATTCAACAAGTTGTGGCTGCTGGGGGGGTGGTGCAACACAGTATGAGTGAATTGCCGCTGGCGACTAAGCGGTGGCTACGGAGTCCGGGTATTGGGGAGATGATGGCGGTGGCGCTGCGGACTGCGCCGGAACACGAGCCGATGGGTATATTATTGGTGGCGGATGCTGGGGGGCGTCGGTGGTCGGAGTTATCAGTGAATTTACTGGACCAGATGGCTTCTCATTTGGCTTGGTGGCGTCGGTATTTGGCGGTGCAGTCTGTGTGTTCGTTGCAGCGATCGGATCTGGAGTTGCTCAATTGGTATAAGCAGCGGCGTTTTGAGGAGTTTTACCGGATTGTGGGAACGGGGGTGAAGGAGTTGGGGGAGTTGAGTCAGTCGATTTTGCAGTCTGGGAAAGAACAAAAGGATGCTCTCAAAAGTTTGCGCTACCAGCAGGTTTTGCGTCAGATTGGTAATGCTTTGGGGTCGATTCATTTGGTTTTGAAACAGGAACAGTGGCGGCCGCAATTTGCAGTGGATGTAGTGCCTGTGGCTGCTTGGTTGAAGCGATCGCTCGATCGGGCTGCTCCTGCGATCAAGCAGTTAGAAATTTTGTTGGAAGTCAACCGGGAGACGTCGGTTTCGCTACCACCGGGTAAGACTTTGGGCGTTCGGGGGGACAGCATCAAGCTGGATTTGGTGCTGTGGGAATTGCTGGCGGCTGCTTGTCGGCGATCGTCCGTTGGGGGGAAAATTGAGGTTCGCTATCAGATTGTCGCGGCCGATTTGCTGGAGTTGTCTGTGAGCGATCGCGGTGGGTTCGATCCACAATTAATTGCTATCTTCAATGGTATGTCTGCGCCGAATATTTTAGGTGATGCTAATTTTAATCAGCCGATGTTTCAAGTTTTATTGAGTTGTCAGCGGGCGGTGCGGTTGATGGGGGGAAATCTGTCTATGGAAATTTTAGATCGTAATTTGGTTGTAGCTCGGTTGGTATTACCGCTGGCTAGTCTTTAAGATCGATGTTCGCTGTCTGAGAAATTTCTGAGTTGGATCTGCTCGATCGCCCTTTTTGCTACTTTTTGGGTTTCGTCCGCCACGCTGTGATGCCTGCTGCCAAAAGGGCGATCGTGCCACTGAGCAAAAATGAAAATACAAAGGGATGCCACAGGATTAAGGGTGCGGGAACGTGATTTTGTTCTAGAGTCTCGAACAGTTTGTCTGTGCCGCTAGAGGCACAGATGCCACCTGCTGCTATACCGACTCCGATCGCCTGAACTTTGCTTTCTATGCGATCGTCTCGATTTTTCTCTGCTTTTTCCCTGTTGCGGAGTTCGATTTCCTGGGCGCGATCGTTCCTGGCTTGTTCTATTTCTACTATCCCTCTAATAGATGCGATCGCCTGTTCGATTAAACTGGTTCCGTGTCGGAAATATCCTAAGTCCCCTGCTATTTGCGATCGCATCTGAGGCGCATTTTTTATACTAAAATTATTTAATATCGATAGTTCTTCCTTATCGCTTTCAATCATAACACATATTTTCTGCAAAATCTCACTATAATTGTAAAGATTTATAGCAATTGTATTATCAAAATCTGCAAGTTTCCGCAGCAAGCGAGTATAAGTTACAGATTTGCAGAATAGTTGCTTTAACTGTTCCTGCAATTCTTGCAATTGGGAAGAACTTAATACAGTATCCTGGGCAAATTGCTGCTGCAAAACCTCCATATTTTTCTCAATGGTGCGGTATTCGGCATCAAGTTCCTGGTAAATCGGGCGGCTGTCTTGAAAAGCCTTAATAATTTTGTGTCTGTGAAATAATAGGTTAAATATTTCCTGTTGGCAAGTGTTAAAATCTGCATCAGTTTGTTTGTCGCCCAGGAGCCAGACAAAGAGGTGTTGGGGATGGGGAAGATCGGTAAGTGAACCGTATTCAAAAATCGGACTACCAAACAGTTTACCCGATCGGTAAAAACTAGGGGGAGAATCGCCGGAAAATAAAGAATCGCGACATTTATCAGCCAGGGGTTTGAGGGAATCTAAATTATCGGGTAAGTTTGGTTCGGTAAGCCATGCAGTAACAATCAGAGTTTGACCTAAAAAATTGTCATCCCCGGTGATGAGTAAAGCTTGATTGGGGTTAAACTTTTCAATAAAACTGACATCTAAATTATTAGCAGTGCCATCTTCCCGGCAACCGATATTTAAACAGACAGCATAGCTATCTTGAATTTGTCGAGGTTGGGCAAAACCTTCGATCAAGGGATTGCGGGTATTAAAAGGGAGGGAAGTATCGGACAGTAAATCGGCACAGTAGCGGTGAGAATGGGTGGGGAAAACCAGATGGGGTGTAAGTTTTTCATAACTATAGGTAAATTTGGCCAAAATCTGCTCGCATTTTTGCCACAGAGGATTATCGCTGCCCTGGCTGTCATGATAAAGTTGGAAAGCGTATAAGTAAACGTTGGGTGCAGAAATGCGATCGCTCATGTTAAATAGGTTCTTGACGTTGTTATATAAGGATGTTTTGCTATTTGGTAATTACAACTGCTTGATTGTTGACTGTTCTTTACTCCTGACATCTACAGATAAAAACCTAGATTTTAGGTTACTGCTAAGATTATAGGCGGCCCCATCCGCGAATCGGTTACATCCCCACCGGGGATGTAAGCTAGTTTTTTCGGTAAAGGGACTACAAAATTTTCCCCGACATCTCAAAAAAACACAAGCCGTCCCAGAAGCAGGGGGCAGAAGCAGGGGGCAACAGACGCAGTTTATCGGTAATTGCATTGATTTTGTTCAAGGGAGATGAAAGACTCTGCAACGCAGTGATGGCAGGATGGAACAACAAACCGATCGCCCGTGACGGCCACAGAGCAGAGCCAATGGTTGCTACAATCGGAAAAGGTAAATACTGTGGGTAATACTCCAGTCCCTAAAGCTGAAAGCTACTAGCTAAATTATTAAAAATCTGCCTCTGTTGCCATGTTTAAAAATCTGCTCGGCGATCCCAACGCACGCAAGCTTAGAAAATTTCAGCCTTGGGTAGCTGATATCACAATCTTAGAAGAAGAAATCCGCGCCCTAACAGACGAGGAACTCAGAGGCAAAACCGCTGAGTTTAAACAACGTCTGGCGAAAGCTAAGTCTCTCAACGACGAAAAAGAGATTCTAGACGAAATCTTGCCAGAAGCTTTTGCGGTGGTGCGGGAAGCGGGACAGCGAGTTTTAGGAATGCGCCACTTTGATGTGCAACTCCTGGGCGGCATCATCCTGCACAAAGGTCAAATTGCCGAAATGAAAACCGGCGAAGGAAAAACTCTGGTAGCGACACTGCCGGCGTACCTCAACGCCCTCAACGGCAAAGGGGTACACATCATCACCGTCAACGATTATCTCGCGAGGCGGGACGCGGAATGGATGGGGCAGGTGCACCGGTTCCTGGGATTGACTGTGGGACTGATTCAGCAGGGCATGGATCAGGGGGAACGAAAGAAAAACTATAACTGTGATATCACCTACGCGACGAACAGCGAGGTGGGCTTTGACTATTTGCGGGATAACATGGCTACTGTCATGGAAGAGGTAGTGCAGCGTCCTTTTAATTTCTGCGTGATTGACGAAGTGGACTCGGTGCTAATCGATGAAGCCCGGACACCTCTGATTATTTCCGGCCAAGTGGAGCGCCCCAGCGAGAAGTACATCCGGGCCTCGGAGGTAGCGGCCGCCCTGAGAAAGGAAAATGAAGAACATTACGAAGTTGACGAAAAGGCTCGGAATGTGCTATTGACGGATGAAGGATTTGGGGAAGCTGAGCGGTTGTTGGGAGTTACGGATTTGTACGATCCGGCAGATCCTTGGGCGCATTATATTTTTAATGCGATTAAGGCGAAGGAATTGTTTATCAAGGATGTCAACTACATCGTCCGTGAGAATGAGGTGGTGATTGTTGATGAGTTTACCGGGCGGGTGATGCCGGGACGGCGCTGGAGTGATGGTTTGCATCAGGCGATCGAAGCGAAGGAACGGGCGGAAATTCAGCCGGAAACTCAGACGTTGGCGACGATTACCTATCAAAATTTCTTTTTGCTTTATCCGAAGCTGTCGGGGATGACTGGGACGGCGAAGACGGAAGAGGCGGAGTTTGGCAAGATTTATAATCTGGAAGTGACGCTGATTCCGACAAACCGGATTCCTAGCCGTAAAGACCTGTCGGATATGGTTTACAAAACGGAAAATGGTAAGTGGAATGCTATAGCCCAAGAATGCGCGGAAATGCACGGCCAAGGCCGCCCGGTGCTAGTGGGTACTACGAGTATCGAAAAGTCGGAATTGCTGTCGAGGTTGCTGACGGAACTGAGGATTCCTCACAACTTGCTGAATGCCAAACCAGAAAATGTGGAACGAGAGTCGGAAATCATTGCTCAAGCCGGACGCAAGGGTGCGGTGACGATCGCCACTAACATGGCTGGCCGCGGTACTGATATTATTTTGGGGGGGAATTCCGAGTATATGGGGCGGTTGAAATTGCGGGAGTATTTGATGCCCCGGATTGTGAGGCCCGATGATGAGGAAGGATTTGTACCCGTACAAGTGCCGGGTATTAGTGGCCGGCCCGCTGCTCAAGGTTTTGCTCCCACTAAGAAAAAGATGAAGTCTTGGAAGGCTTCAGCGCAGATTTTCCCGACAGAAATCTCGAAAAATGCCGAACAAATGTTGAAGGTGGCGGTGGATTTGGCTGTCAAGGAATACGGGGAGCGATCGCTCTCGGAATTGGAAGCAGATGATAAAATCGCTGTAGCTTCGGAAAAAGCGCCCACCAACGACCCAGTAATTCAAAAACTGCGGGAAGTTTACAAATTAATTCGCAGCGAATACGATGCTTTTACCAGCACCGAACATGATGAAGTGGTCAACTTCGGAGGCCTCCACGTCATCGGTACAGAACGCCACGAATCCCGGCGGATTGACAATCAGTTGCGCGGCCGCGCGGGACGCCAGGGAGACCCTGGTTCTACGCGGTTTTTCTTGAGTTTGGAAGATAATTTGCTGCGGATTTTCGGTGGGGAACGGGTGGCTGGTTTGATGAAAGCTTTTGGGGTAGAGGAAGATATGCCGATCGAATCGGGAATGCTAACTCGTTCCTTAGAAGGCGCCCAGAAAAAAGTTGAAACCTACTATTATGACATCCGCAAACAGGTATTTGAGTACGACGAAGTGATGAACAATCAACGTCGAGCCATCTATGCTGAACGCCGTCGGGTATTAGAAGGTTTGGACTCCAAGGAACAGGTGATTAAGTATGCAGAACAGACAATGGACGACATTGTGGGAGCATACATCAATCCCGATTTACCTTCGGAAGAGTGGGAACTAGAAAAACTGGTCAGCAAGGTGAAGGAATTTGTTTATTTGCTAGCTGACATGACACCGGATCAACTAGAAGATTTGTCAGTAGAAGAAATTAAGACTTTCCTCCACGAACAAGTTCGCAATGCTTACGATATGAAAGAATCGGAAGTGAATGCAATCCGAGCTGATTTGATGCGAGATGCGGAACGGTTCTTTATTTTGCAACAAATTGACACTTTGTGGCGAGAACATTTGCAACAAATGGATGCTTTGCGCGAGTCTGTCGGGCTGCGCGGTTACGGGCAAAAAGACCCGTTAATCGAGTACAAAACAGAAGGTTACGAGCTGTTTTTGGATATGATGACGGATATTCGCCGCAACGTGGTTTATTCGCTGTTCCAGTTCCAGCCACAGCCAGCCATGCAAGTTTCGACAGAGATGGTTTGAAAATAGTTAATGGTTGACTGTTGACACTTTTTGCTCGTTCCCAGACAGAGCCTGGGAACGCAGATCCGGAGGCAGAGCCTCCTCTTTTGCTCCCCCAAGGGAGGCAGAGCAAGAGTGATATTGGTTCCCAGGCTCTGTCTGGGAACCAGTTAATTTTATGGATTTTTTGTTACGGATTGCTGGCTGCAAACATTAATGCAGTTGGTTAAAAGTCTCAAGGAAATTTGAGATTAAACCCAATCTTCTTGGTCGCTTTTTTGTTTCCTATAAACTTCACCTTGGGCGTGAATTTTTCGGGTTTGTTCGTAAAGAGTTTCTGGTGTAAGATTCCATTTTTGCAGGACTTTTTCTAAGTCTTTTTGGATATCTCTAGCACCAGGAAAGCCGCGGTAACGAATTTTGAGTCTGGCTAATTCTGATAAATTGTAGTCGGTTGCTTCAGAGGTTAATAAAGTATCGACTGTAGCGCGATCGCGTCGATATTGGGGATGCTGTTGATCTTGAGTCTTTTCTATGGAATCCATACTAAGTAAGTGGGTACAAATAAACATTACATAGGAGCGGGCGGGTTTAGGAGATTATTAGTTTTAGGCTATTATGGTTGGTAAAACCCGCCCCTAAAATTCATGTTTTTCTATTATTGGTTTTTTGCGTTTAATATCAAATCCTATCTTCATCGGAATTATTCAGATCTCTATTCTCGGACTCTGTGTCCTCTGTGTTCTCTGCGGTAAAATAATTCCGATCCAACGTTAATGAATAATTATAACCAGAGTCCCGACTTCGCAGCAGAAGTCGGGACTCTCAAAAAACAGCGTTTTACTGAAGGGATTCTAACTCCGAGCGATCGCACAATCAAGGAGAAAGCCGCCACACCTTAATCGTGTCATCAAAACTACCACTGACGAGAGTTTGATCTTGAGGATTAAAAGCCAATTCTACCCAAGTAGCATGACCTTTAAGCGTACCAGTCATTTCGCCAGTATTCGTCTGCCACAGCTTGATAGTGCCACTCAAGTCGCTGCTGGCCAACTTGTCACCATTGGGACTAAAAGCTAGAGACTGAATTCGATCGGCATGGCCAATCAAAGTCCGCAATAAAGAACCCTTGGGCTGTAGAGAATCATGACTTACTTTGATTTTCCAACTAAAATCATGAGACTCAAGGCGATCGGAATTGTCTGTAAAATTCGGTAACTGAGAATCCCCAGGTAAAGGAGACTCATGATTAGGACTAATGTCCCACAACTTCACAGTCTTGTCCCAACTACCACTGGCGAGAGTTTGACCGTCGGGGCTGATAACAAGAGACCAAACGGCGTCAGAATGGCCAATTATAGTCTGTTTCAATTCACCAGTCTGGGAGTTCCAAAGCTTGATAGTACCATCGCTGTTGCCAGTAGCTAGAGTTTGGCGATCGGGACTGAAAGCCACCGACTGTACCCGATCCGAAAGCCCTTTAAAAGCTTCTAACTCAACAGCGTCGTCTACTTGCCACAATTTCAAAGT
This sequence comes from Microcoleus sp. EPA2, assembly GCA_020882975.1. Classification (GTDB taxonomy): domain Bacteria; phylum Cyanobacteriota; class Cyanobacteriia; order Cyanobacteriales; family Microcoleaceae; genus Microcoleus. The sequence goes on from JAHRFD010000003.1 coordinate 109,143, forward strand.
TTTGTCCTTACCGACACTGGCAATTACCGTACCATCGGGACTGAAAGCCACGGAGAACACGCCATCTTTGTGTCCTTCCCAACTCCGAATCAACTTGCCGGTGTAGAGATTCCACAATTTAATTGTATTATCAGCACCGCCGCTGGCGATCGTCCGGCCATCAGGACTAACAGCCACGGACCACACCGGGCCGGAATGTCCGGCTAAAACCTTGAGCACTTTGCCGTGACGCTTGTGCAGGAGGCGAATTGTCCCGTCGTTATTACCACTGACTATGGCGCGGCCGTTGGGGGTGACAGCCACTGCCCAAACGGGGTTTTGGTCAAGAGTAGTCAGAGTTCGCACCGCCACAGGTTCTGGTGATGTCTGAGGCTGGAAATCGGACATGGGCGGGGGATTGAACCGAATTTCAGGAATAGTAGCAGGTTCTTGATAAGTGAAAGCCTGGGGCTGGGGAGACTGGAAACGAGAACCCAGAACCAGGGATAGCAAGCCGACAACCGCCCCAGCCCAAGCGGCTAAAGTCCACTGTGGCTGGCCCAGAATCAGATCCATCGATGCCGGGCCATGTTTGATGTCTTGGAGAATTGCCGAGGCTGTGGGATAGCGTTTCGAGGTTTCGCGCTGTACCATGCGATCGAGAATGCGGCCTAGTCTTGCCGAAACCGGCACTTTCAAATAATGTCGCCAGGCCCAGGTATCTGCTTTGATATCAAACAAATCAAAGGGTGACATTCCCGTTAGCAAATGAATGCAGGTGATGCCTAAACTATAGATATCGCTGCTGGGAATAGCTTGACCTTGAATTTGTTCTGGGGCTGCGTATTCAGCAGCACCGATGGCTGTGGCTGTTTTGAGCGGGCCGCTGTTAGCGGGAATTGCTGAGCCGAAATCGACTAAAGCTAGACCTCCGAGACTTTCCTTTTCTCCCAAAGCTGTCACTGCTTGAGGGGATTTCCGGTGAATAATAATATTGGATGGTTTGATATCTCGGTGAATCAGTTGATGGTCGTGAACAAATTGCAGTACGGGCAACAATTCGCTCAGGATATACCAAATGTGAATTTCTTTAAAAACACCTTTTTCCAAGAGTTGGGTGGCCAAATTGCGACCTTCGATGTATTCTTGTACCAAATACTGGCGGGAGTCGAGTTCAAAAGATGCCAGTAGTTGTGGTATTTGGGGATGTTTTCCCAACTCATCTATGGCCCAGTCTGGGGCGCGAAATGTGGGATTTGGTAGTTTTTGACCGTCAGCGACTGTTTCGGCCCCGAAAAATTGTTGAATTACGCAACGGGGTTGGGAAGGTTGGTCTTCATCTACTGCTAAAAAGGTGCGGGTTGTGAGACTTTCACCTAGGGTGTGAAAGACTCGGTAGCGCCCTTTTAGTAGCAAATTCGAGCCGCAACTTTGGCATACTGTAGCGCGATCGAGATTTTGGGGGTGAGGACAATGGGAATTGATGCAGTAACTCATTTGTCTTTCCGCTGGAGACCCCCATCAGACTCTGGTTAGTGGGGGAGGAAAGCGGGGCGGTGGGTGCCGCTTCCTGTGGGCAAATTAAATGATTGCAATATTTGTTCTATGATAATTGTTTCCCAGATTTTAGCCACTCTTGCCAAGGTCGATCGCGCGTAAAATATTATTACTGACCGCAAGCTGCTGGGCTAGAGTCGCCAGATTCATCCCTAGGCTCAAATCGTCAATCTCCCACCTCAAATCCCTTGAGTTTCCTGTGAGGGCTGTTTAATATGTCGATCGCGCCCTGGTTGTGAAATTGTTGGGTTTTAGTAACATTACGTTATAATTTATTTGTGATTTGGCCGCGAAATAGTCGCTTCTTGGCGCTGTGTTCGCTGAAGACTGCTGGATAACTTGTTGAATATTCTCGAACCAGTAACTACTAAATTTTAACTATTACTTATGCCGTTGATTCGTATTCCAAAATCCTGGGAAATTCTCGATCGAGAAATTACTCCAGAAAGCGTCTTTCTCAACCGTCGCCGGTTTATGACCAATTTAATTGGAGTCGGTGTCAGTGCTTCACTCCTGCCACTTGCGGGCTGCAAGAGCAATTCTGGATCGAATACAGCTTTGGAACAAACAGCAACTCAAGCATATTCCGGCTTAACCCGCAATGGAGCTTTCGCTAAAGTCGATCGGGCAATTACAGACGAAGCCCTAGCGACAAAATACAATAACTTTTATGAATACGGCGGCACAAAATCTATTTGGGAAGCAGCCCAAGCCTTACCCACCGAAAACTGGAAAGTAGAAGTTACAGGTTTAGTAAAAAATCCTCGAATTTATGACATTGACCAACTCTCCAAAAAATTCCCCCTCGAAGAAAGAGTCTATCGATTTCGCTGCGTAGAAGCGTGGGCGATGGTAGTTCCCTGGGTAGGATTTCCGATGAAATTGCTGATGGCTGATGTCGAACCCACATCCAAGGCAAAATTTGTTCGCTTCACATCTTTTTACGACCCCAAAATTACTCCCGGTCCCGGTTTGATGTCGCAATTTTATCCTTGGCCTTATACCGAAGGTATGCGAATCGAAGAAATGGCGAACGATTTAGCCTTTTTTGCCACAGGTTTGTACGGCAGAAAACTACCAAAACAAAATGGCGCGCCACTGCGGCAAGTAATTCCTTGGAAATACGGTTTTAAGGGTGCAAAATCCATTGTTAAAATTGAATTTGTGGAGAAACAGCCAGCGACTTTTTGGAATACAATAGGTCCGAATGAATACGGTTTTGAAGCAAATGTCAATCCCGATAAACCACACCCAAGATGGTCACAAGCTAGCGAAAGAATAGTAGGGCCTGGTAACAGTTGGTCGTGGGAAACTCGCCCGACTTTGCCCTATAACGGCTACGGAGAATATGTTGCCAGTTTGTACAGTTAACTGACGGAAAATCCCTCGTTCCTAGGCTCTGCCTGGGAACGCAGATCCGGAGGCTCTGCCTCCCTATTCCCGCAAGGCAGAGCCTGGGAACGATAAAAAAATTGATGAAGCTACCAAGGAATTGTTAAATGGTAACAACAACATCAACTCCCGTCGAACAGCAAGTTACCCCAGAAAACCGAGTAGTTTTAAAAGGTGTCAGTTGGTCAACTTTTAAAGCATTGCTGGCAGATGTTGGGGACGATAGAGCTTGGAGAATTGCTTACGATAGAGGAGTATTAGAAATCAGGATGCCACTGGAAGAACACGAAGAACCCAAACGACTGATAGAAAGCTTTGTGGAAGCTATTGTAGATGAGCTGGAAATTGAACTTAGAAGTCTCGGTTCTCTGACTATCGAACGAGAAGATTTAACTCGCGCTGTGGAACCAGATTCCTGTTTCTATATTCAAAATGAATATTTAGTTAGAGGCCGAAATATCAATTTACCAAATGACCCGCCACCTGATTTAGCAATAGAGTCGGATTACACGAATTCTTCTGTTAATAAAGATGCCATATATGCTGCTATTGGGGTTCCAGAACTTTGGAGATATCGGCGACAATCTCTGCAAGTTTATCAACTTGTGGAGGGGAAATATGAAAAGTGCGATCGCAGTTTAGCTTTTCCGTTTTTACCTGTTGCCGAAATTCCGGGTTTCATCGAACAAAGCAGAACTATCGGACAGCGTTCGGCTGTGCGTTTGTTTCGGCAAAGAATTAGAGAAATTTTGCAGAGTCAAAAATAACACTTACTCTCTCCTTACATCCTTCTCTGCGTTCTCTGCGCCCTCTGCGGTAAAAAAATCCTTATTGTTCGCAAAACTCTGCAACTCTCTGCCAAACTCGATCGCACAAATCGGGTTTACTAACATCAAACCATTCAATTTCAGGATAAGCTCGAAACCAAGTCCGCTGACGCTTCGCAAATTGCCGCGTGTGCAAAACCGTTAATTCCTTGGCTTCCTTTAGGGTAATGTCGCCCGCCAAATATTGTTTGATTTCTTGATATCCCAAAGTATTTAGTAAGGGCAAATCGCAGCCGTATTTGTGACACAAATATTCAACTTCATCAATCCAACCGGATTCTAACATTTGATTAGTACGCTGTTCTATTCGTTTGGTCAAAATTGCCATGTCGCAATCCAAGCCAATTTGCAAGATAGGATAACTTGGAGGATTTTCGCCCTGCTGTTCGGAAATAGAGCGCCCAGTCACATAAAATACTTCTAGTGCTCTTAAAGTTCTGACTGGATCGTTGAGGTGAATTTTCTCAGCAGCAGATGGATCGACTTGCTTTAGCATCTGGTAACATTGGGGTTGACCGAGTTCGATCAGTTGCGATCGCAATTCTGGCATGGGTGCAACTCTGGGAATTTTCAAACCGCGCACGATCGACTTAATATATAAACCTGTCCCTCCCACCAACAACAGCGGAACATCGTAAGCCATGATTAACTTTTGAGCTTGCTGCTGGTACTCTGCCAGTGTTAGGGTTTCCCTCGGATCGCAAATGTCAATTAAGTGATGTGGTACCGAAGTGCGATCGACCTTTGTGGGTTTGGCAGTCCCGATGTCAAATTCGCGGTACACTTGACGAGAGTCTGCACTCAAAATGGGCGATCGCAACCGCGAAGCCACAGCCACAGCCACTCCCGACTTCCCCGTCGCCGTCGCACCACAAATCGTAATTAATTTAGACATAGAGCCTCCTTCTGGGTGCAGGCAGACTTGTTCAATTGCTGAAACCATTGATTTGATTTAATTTCCCTGATTCCTTGTTCCTGGTTGCTTCTTCCATAGCTTACTTGCTGGCGGGCGATCGCACTCAACTCTCCTAGCTGACCACAAAAAGTCCGCCCCGCTCCAAGCTATCCATCCCCTCAATAAATTTCCATTCAGAATGCCCTAGCATCGCCATTAAGGGTTTTGTGCTATAATTTTAGAAGTTTTCCCATTTTAGAAGCTTTTGGGGCTTTAGCCTCATTATTGGAGCTATTTTTGTATGACCAGCAGCTACAGCGCCGACCAAATTCAAGTTCTCGAAGGTCTCGAAGCAGTCCGCAAACGACCGGGGATGTACATCGGTACCACCGGCCCGCGAGGACTCCACCATCTAGTTTATGAGGTTGTTGACAACTCGATCGATGAAGCGCTGGCTGGCCACTGCACCCACATCGAAGTTGACATCAACGCCAACGGTTCCGTTACCGTGACAGACGACGGACGGGGAATTCCGACCGGCATCGTTGCCAAAACTGGCAAATCGGGAATAGAAACAGTAATGACTGTACTCCACGCCGGCGGTAAATTTGGCGGTGGCGGCTACAAGGTTTCTGGAGGATTGCACGGTGTAGGTATTTCGGTGGTGAACGCGCTGTCGGAGTGGGTAGAAGTCACCGTTTGGCGCGACCAAAAAGAACATTTACAGCGCTACGAAAGAGGCAATCCTGTAACCGAACTGAATGCTAAGCCCTACAAAGGAAATCGCACCGGCACTTCAGTTTCTTTCTTGCCAGACACTCAAATTTTTAGCACAGGCATTGAATTTGATTACACTATACTTGCCGCACGTTTGCGAGAACTAGCTTACTTGAATGCGGGCGTTAAAATTACTTTTGGCGACCACCGTTTGGAACTGCTCAAAAGTGGCGAACCTCGCATCGAAACTTACTGTTACGAGGGTGGCATCAAGGAATACATCGCCTACATGAACCGCGAAAAGCAGCCTTTGCATGAAGAAGTGATTTACGTGCAAGGCGAACGCAATAACGTGCAAATAGAAGTGGCTTTGCAGTGGTGTGTGGATGCTTTTAGCGATAATGTTCTCGGTTTTGCTAACAACATTCGGACGATCGACGGTGGCACGCACTTAGAAGGTTTGAAAGCTGTTTTGACGCGGACGATGAATTCGATCGCCCGTAAGCGCAACAAAATCAAAGAAAATGAACCTAACCTCGCCGGTGAAAACGTCCGGGAAGGTTTGACAGCCGTTATTTCTGTCAAAGTCCCCGACCCGGAATTTGAAGGTCAAACTAAAACTAAACTGGGAAATACTGAAGTTCGGGGCATTGTCGATTCCTTAGTTGGCGAAGTATTAACCGAATATTTAGAGTTTCGCCCCCAAGTAGCCGACGCTATTTTGGAAAAAGCAATTCAGGCATTTAAAGCGGCGGAAGCAGCCCGTCGCGCCCGCGATTTAGTCCGCCGTAAATCGGTCTTAGAATCGTCTCCATTGCCCGGAAAATTAGCGGACTGTAGCTCCAGAGACCCCGCCCTGTCTGAGATATACCTGGTCGAGGGGGATAGTGCTGGGGGCTGTTTTTTTTCATTTCAGGAAATAATATTAGCTGACGGTACGACAAAAACTATCAAAGAGATAGTTGACGAACAAGCAGAAGGTAAAGAACACTTTTGCTACACGATTCGCGACAGTGGAAACATTGGGCTTGAGCGGATAACTAACGCTCGGATGACTAAAACAAATGCTGAAGTCATCAAACTGACATTAGACAATGGGGAGACAATTACTTGCACTCCCGACCATCTATTTATGTTGCGGGATGGCACTTACAGAGCAGCAGCAATGCTGACACCGGAAGATTCGTTGATGCCTCTTAACCGCAAGTTGTCTGAAAAAAAATCAAACGGGCAAGGACTTAAGGGTTATGAAATGGTGTGGAATCCAAACACTGATAACTGGATTTACACTCATCTTTTATCGGATTTTTACAACCTAAAACACGGTGTCTATGAATCATCTGAGGGCAATCACCGCCACCATGTTGATTTCAACAAACTCAACAACAATCCGACAAATATTCAGCGATTGCCTGCTGAGGTACACTTGGCTCTTCACCGCGCGAATCTTGAGAAAACATTGCACCGCCCGGATGTAATTGAAAAGAGCCGTCAAATTCACATGAGTGAAGAATTTCGGGCGATGATGAAAGAGCGGATGCAGGAGCCGGAAACGCGGCAAATTCTTTCGGAACAAGCGAAAGCTCAGTGGGAAGATGAAGAGTATAAAGCTTACATGACGAAGAAGTGGCGCGAGTTTTACGATTCTAATGAAGCTTATCGCGAACAAAATCAGGAACTGTTGGATCGAGCGCAACAAGAATATTGGAGTTGCGAAGAAAACCGTTTAGCTCAGTCGGAACGGGTTCGGAATCATTTTGCGAACAATCCTCAAGCGCGGGAAACTCTTTCACAACTTGCTAAAGAACAATGGCAAGATGAGAATTTATTAGAGTGGAGGCGTGAAAAAACGAAGGAACAGTGGACACCAGAGTTTCGCCGCAAACGCAAAGCTGCTTTGGATGAAACTTATTACCGCAAAACTCTGGAAGCTTTGAAGGCTGTTGAGATGAAAATGGGCTGGGTTGATGTTGATTATTACAATCTCTATCGCCGAACCAAAAAAGATAAGTGTTTGTTGAAGTATGAGACTTTTTGCGATCGCTATTTTGGTGGAGACGCACTCTATGCTCGTCAAGCAGTTCGGAACTACAATCACCGCGTGGTCAAGATCGAAGCCGTAGCAGAACGCTATGATGTTTATGACATCGAAGTTCCCAACAGCCACAACTTTGCATTAGCTGCGGGAGTCTTTGTTCATAACAGTGCTAAACAAGGGCGCGATCGCCAATTCCAAGCCATTCTCCCATTGCGGGGTAAAATCCTCAACATTGAGAAAACAGACGATGCCAAAATCTACAAAAATAACGAAATTCAATCGTTAATTACAGCCCTGGGTTTGGGCATTAAAGGCGAAGAATTCGATCCGGCACAATTGCGGTATCACCATATAGTGATTATGAGCGTAGCAGGGGACGAACCAACACTGGTGATGGACGATACAGGACGCACCGAATTTGTCACCATTGGTGGGTTTATCGATGACTGCGTAGAAGGCCGCCGCGCTGCCGATCGATATCAAGTGATGTCTTTCGATCAAACTACTCATGCTACTCGTTTTCGCCCTCTGAAAGCCGTGATTCGTCACGGACATGAGGAAGGGATGTATAAACTAACAACGCGCTACAATCGATCGATCAAAGTGACATCATCTCACAGCGTTTTTGTCTTTGAAAATAACGAAGTTATTCTCAAAAAAGGTAACGAAGTTAAGCCAGGAGACCTCCTAGTTGCCAGTCGGCGTTTACCTCGTCCAGCAGCAAGCCCAACGCAGATAGATTTGTTGGAAACTTTCTATAGTGCTGAGTTAACCAAATCACTTTATCTCAAAGGTGAGGACGTGCGAAAAGTTGCAAGTCAGCGTGTCTTGGCAAAAGTTTCTGTCCCCGATCAATGGAGTGAACCGCGAGTACAAATAGATGCGGAAGCGTGGCAAAAATTAATCGCACAGCGCGAAGCAATCGGCATTACCCAAAAGCAAGTTGCGGCTTCCGTGGGAGTAAAACAGCCAGTCACAGTTAGCCAGTGGGAACGTGGAATCAGTCGCCCAATTTTATCTCACTTCTTGACTTATCTTGAAGCAATTGGTAACAGTGACAATGTTGTCTACGAAATGCTGCCGTCGAAAATTGACGATCGCCTCGCTCAAGATGATACCAGCAAAAATGCCCGTTGGCGCGAAGTTAGCTGTTACAAACCGCTCGATGACTTCACAGCCAGCGAAATAGCACAACTGGGCGAAGATGTGCAAATTGTGCCACAAGCACACAGCGACAAAGCGTTTGCACGCTACCTGCCAATCAGTCGCGAATTGATTTGGTTCCTGGGCTGGTATGTAGCTGAGGGAACTCTCAGCCAACATCAAGTTAGTCTTAACTTGGGCAAAAAAGATCAGCGGTTTATTCCTGAAATGATTGCTGCTATTGAGTCGGTATTTAACGAAACACCTCGCCAATATAACGACCCAGACAGTGACGGAATTAAGCTCTACTTCCACAGCGTTGCAGCGGCGCGATTAATCCAAGCTTGGGGTTTAGGGAAACAGGCACATTTGAAGCAACTGCCAGATATTGTGTTTAGCTTGACAGAAGAACTGCAAATGGCTTTTCTCGAAGGCTATTTCCTCGGCGATGGTACAACAGGAGGCAGTCATTTATCCCTGACAACTAATTCTCCCAAGCTGAAAGATGGGTTGCTTTATTTGTTAGGACAGTTGGGGATGATTGCCAGTCCAACTCGTCACGAACCCTCTACTGCTGTAGATGCGGAAATTCAAACGCGACATCCCTATTATTCGATCGCAATTTGTAGCAAAAATCAGCTCGAACTGTGCCGCCAAATTTGGCATCGACACGCCAATGCCGATCTGATTGAAGCACATCTAGCACGCCCTAGTCGCAAATCATCGGACTACGTGCCAATTAGCGATGATTTGATGGGACTGAAAGTGATTTCGGCTGAGGAGATTGAATTAGTAGGCGACTATGTTTATGATTTCTCCGTCGAAGATGATGAAAACTTTGTCTGCGGTACTGGCGGTTTGTGCGCCCATAACACTGACGCTGACGTAGATGGAGCCCACATCCGCACGCTGTTGCTGACTTTCTTCTATCGCTATCAACGAGCACTTGTAGAACAAGGTTACATCTACATTGCTTGTCCTCCTCTGTATAAAGTGGAACGGGGACGGAATCATTACTACTGTTATAGCGATCGCGAAATGAACAATTTGATTCGGAATGAATTCCCGGCGAATGCGAACTACACGATTCAGCGGTTCAAAGGTTTGGGCGAAATGATGCCGACACAGTTGTGGGATACCACGATGAACCCGGAAACTCGGACGCTGAAACGGGTGGAAATTGACGATGCTGCTGAGGCCGATCGCATCTTTACCATCTTAATGGGCGATCGAGTCGCACCCCGGCGCGAATTCATCGAAACCTACGGTCCCAAACTCAACCTGCTGGACTTAGACATCTAAGTTAGTCAGTAGTCAGTAGTCAGTAGTCGTCAGTAGCTAACAACCAATGACTGACGACTACTGACTAAACTGTTTGTGTCTTTGACAGCAACCGCCAAGATGCTGAGGACGTTTTCAATAGCCCAAACCATTGATTTTCTGCCTTCTGCCTTCTGCCCAGTATAAGTTTTGTTATAAAAATTAATACAATCTCTCATTAAATCAGTCTAAGGTAATAACTTAGGTATTTTTTAGATTGTTGGCGCATCCATCGACGACCACGAAAATAGAAAGTTGGACAATATATTATGAGCATCAATTTAGCGACCAAATTGCGTGAAGGAACGAAAAAATCTCACACAATGGCAGAAAATGTCGGTTTTGTCAAGTGCTTTTTAAAAGGCGTTGTAGAAAAGACATCTTACCGGAAATTAGTAGGCAACCTCTACTTTGTATACTCCGCCATAGAAGAGGAAATGGAACGCCAAAAACAGCATCCGGTAGTTTCAAAAATTTACTTTTCTGAGTTGAATCGGAAACAAAGTCTAGAAAAAGATTTGTACTATTACTACGGCGTGAATTGGCGGGAACAGGTAGCTCCCTCAGCAGCAGCAACAGCTTACATCGAGCGAATTCACAAGATTTCAGCCACCGCACCAGAACTGTTAGTGGCTCATTCTTACACTCGCTATCTCGGCGATTTATCCGGCGGACAAATCCTCAAGGGCATTGCTCAGCGGGGAATGAACCTTACCGAGGGAGAAGGTACTGCTTTTTATGAATTCCAGGATATTCCTGATGAAAAAGAGTTCAAAACTAAGTACCGTCAAGCAATGAATGAATTGCCCATTGACGAAGCCACAGTAGAGCGAATTGTGGACGAAGCTAATGCGGCTTTTGGCATGAACATGAAGATGTTCATGGAGTTAGAAGGCAACTTGATTAAAGCGGTTGGTCAAATGTTGTTCAATACCCTGACGCGGAAACGCGGTGGTGGGAGTACCGAATTGGCTACGGCTGAGTAAGTTAAAGTTCCCTGACGATAAGTTTAATCTCGTTAAGAGAGCAAAATTTGAAATCCTGGGGGTTTGATGGCTGGTTTTACAGTCACCAGAGCTCCAGGATTTTGCATTGTGGGCGATCGACTTTCTCGATCGCTTCGAGACACTCGTGTCATATCGTTTCCGGTTGTATTGGAATGATTTAACCTTACTAGAACACAGAGGACACAGAGTCCGAGAATAGAAATCTGAATAATTCAGATGCTACCGGATTTGATATAAAAATTACCCAGATGCTCCACTATACCAAAAGATTCAACGTCCCACACCCCGATTCGGAGGTTCCTCCGGCACCGTTGGTGAAGCAGACCTCGCCTGTCCCTCCAAATACTTGTTCAAAGCGTAAGCAATGTCGCCACGAGTCATCGGCTTCAAAGGATTAATCTTATTAGTTCCCAATTCAATATTGACAAAACCTTCATAAAGTGCAGTCGCCAGAGACTTTCTCGCCCAATTAGGGATTTCCGCCGCATCTGGATAATTAGCTAAAATCTCAGAAACATTAACATCGGGAAACTGAAAAACACCATAAGCTTGAGCAAAAATCGCTAAAGCCTCAGCACGAGTCACCCTTTGATTCGGAAAAAACATTCCATCGCGATATCCAGTCATAGTTCCCGTTTTCAAAACAATTTGAATCGCACTATAGGCCCAGTAACTTTTAGGTACATCTGGCAAGTCCCGATCGGCTTTCTGAGAAGTTTTCCGGTGTTCTAAACCAAAAGTTTTCACCAAAATTGTAGCCAACTCCGCACGACTCACAAAACCCTCAGCATTAAAATTGCCACGGGCATCCTTAGTCATCAATCCCGCAGTCACCACCCGCTCAATCGGGTCAATCATTAATTGAGCTTGAACGGCTGTCGGGATTCCTTGCAATAGGGCGATCGTAAAAAAAAGGCTAACTAAATTTTTCACGATTTTAAAATAAAACATTGGCTTCCGGCAAAGCACCCTGCATCTTACCCAACCAATCAATCAAATTATCCAATTGCTTGTCCGCAGTCAAAACGGCCATCCCTCGAATAGTAACCTTTCCCTTGCTGTAGACAAAACGAGACTGCAAATGTTCCGGCAAATTAGCCTTAAGCAACAGCCAAGCAGGCTCCTCCATAGATGTTTCCAAAACAATATGCTGCTTATTTTCCACTTTAATCCTAGAAAAACCAATTTGCTTAGCAATTTGTTTGAGTTCAACAATACGAATAAGTTGTTTTGCAGGAAGAGGAATCGGCCCATAACGATCGCACCAATCAGCCTGAATCTGCTGCAACTCTTGGGTCGTACTAGCAGAAGCAACAGAACGATAAGCACTCATCTTCTGATCCAAATCCCCAATATAATCAGCAGGAATAAAAGCCGTCAAACTAAGGTCAATTTGAGTATCTTCAACCTTGGGAATTTCTTGACCCTTAATTTCGCGAATTGCCTCCTCCAACATTTCAGCATACAAATCAAAGCCGATCGCCTCCATTTGACCAGACTGTTCCGTGCCCAAAATATCACCCGAACCCCGAATTTCCAAATCCCGCATCGCCAACTGATAGCCCGAACCCAACTGAGCGAACTCTTGAATCGCCCGCAACCTCTGCCTTGCAGCATCAGTCAACTGACTTTGCTTAGGATACAACAGCCAAGCATGAGCTTGAATACCCGCGCGTCCCACCCGTCCCCGCAACTGGTAAAGTTGACCCAAACCAAACCGATGGGCGTCTTCAATCAAAATAGTATTGACACGAGGAATATCCAAACCAGACTCAATAATAGTGGTGCAAACCAAAATATCGAAATCCGCCGCACTAAAAGTCAGCATAATCGATTCCAATTCCGAAGCATCCATTTGACCATGGGCGATGGCAATTCTCGCAGACGGAACCATCACCTGCAACTGAGCAGCCAACTCCTCAATCCCCTCAATCCGGGGCACCACATAAAAAACCTGACCACCCCTGTCTAACTCTTGACGAATAGCCGATCGTACCGCTTCCGGGTCATAGGGAGCCAAATGGGTCTGAATCGGTCGCCTACTCGGAGGCGGAGTCGCAATCAAACTCATTTCCCGAATCCCCGACAGCGACATATACAAAGTCCGAGGAATCGGCGTCGCAGTGAGAGTCAGAACATCCACCTCTGTTTTGAGAGCTTTAATAGCTTCCTTTTGCTTAACCCCAAACCGCTGTTCTTCATCCACCACCAACAAACCCAAATCCCGAAACTTAATCGCCTTACTCAAAACAGCTTGAGTACCCACAATCACATCTAACTCCCCAGTAGCCAAACGCTTATGAATCTCCCGGCGTTCCGTTTCAGTGCGAAAGCGATTGAGCAAACCAACTTGAATAGGATAAGGCGAAAAACGCTCTGAGAGCGTGTGATAGTGCTGTTGGGTCAAAATCGTCGTCGGCGCAAGCATAGCCACCTGCTTGCCCGCCGTAACCGCCTTAAAAATCGCTCTCAGAGCCACTTCCGTCTTACCAAAACCGACATCACCACAGACCAAGCGATCCATAGGTCGATCGCCCTCCATATCCCGTTTCACATCCTGAGTTGCCTTCAACTGATCCGGAGTCGGCTGATAAGGAAAAGAATCCTCCAACTCTTGTTGCCAAGGCATATCAGGAGGAAAAGCATACCCTGTTTGTTTAGCTCTTTTAGCATAAAGATTCAACAAATCCACCGCTAATTTCTTAACAGCTTTGCGAACCTTTGTTTTAGTTTTTTCCCAAGTTTGACCTGTGAGTTTGTTAAGTTCGGGCACTTTATCAGCTACAGTCCGAAACCTCGACAAAGCCCCCAATTGGTCAGCGGCGACTCTGAGAGTACCATCAGCATATTGAATCAGCAAATACTCGCGAGTTTCGCGATCGATCGTCAAACGCTCCAACTTAATAAACTTACCCACTCCATGCTGACGGTGAACCACAAAATCACCAGGACTTAATTTATTCGGGTCTACTTGTTTAGAAGCAGCACGACGACGCTTGCGAACATAGCTAAAAGTAGCTAGAGAATGTTGACCGTAGAATTCCCGATCGCAAATCAAAACAATCCGAAAAGTAGGCAGAATAAAACCTTCCAATTCAGCCAAACCGCTGTACTTCAAAGCAACCGGAATATGCTGCAATTGCAACTTATCGATCGCCAAATAATCCCGCGGATTCACCACAAACTGAGCCGGACAGTCATGTTCCGAAAGCAGAGAAACAGAGCGACTCGGTTGAGCCGAAACCAAAAACACCGAAAAACCGCGATCGCGCTCCTCCCTGAGCATTTGAGATAACTTAGCAAACTGGTGAGGCATCACCGGCACCGGGCGAGAAGCCAAATTAATCGCACCAGAAACAGAAACAGAAGATTCAGCCAATTCCGAAAGATAAAGTCGAGGAAAAGCTTCCACATCCGCCATAGACTCAACAAAAGAGCGGTGAATCTTAGGAACAGAAACAATTAAACTTTCCCATTGCTCCTGAGCACCTTCAAACCAACGATCGCAGTGAGCCTCACACTGAGCCGGTTCATCAATAGCCACCAAAGTATTTGACGGCAAATAATCCAAAAGAGAAGCAGGCTGCTCAAAAGCCAAACCCAACAACCCCTTAATCACCTTCCCTACCCCTTCTTCCCCCTCTTCCCCCTCTTCCTTCGTGCCCTTGGCGCCTTCGCGGTTCGTTAGTAAACTCAACCTTTCACCCAAAGCCCCCCGCACAATCCCGCCAAAATCCGTAGGAGTCAAAACCAAGCGATCGATCTTATCAAGAGAACGCTGAGAAGACGGGTCAAACTCCCGAATTTGCTCCAAATCATCCCCAAACCATTCCAGACGCACCGGCAACTCCGCAGCCACCGGAAACACATCCACAATATCGCCCCGACGACTCCACTGGCCCTCCATTTCGACTAGAGGCACCCGATCGTAACCCATCGAAACAAGTTGGCGGTCTAAAATCTTCGAGTCTTGAACCATACCTCGCGCCAAAGTCAGACAATAGGGTGCAAAAGCAGCAGGTGGTGGCAAATGACACTGGAGAGCTCTTTCTGTAGCGACAATCGCCATCGGCTTAGAATTAGTAGTGATTTCTGGTTGCTGAACCAAATCCGCCAGCACCTGCATTTGGCCCCAAGTCATTTCGCTCTCATCGGAGTAAGATAGCTCGTAGGGCGAAGCCTCCGAAGTCGGGTAAAAATGCACAGTCTGCCAGCCCATCGCCTCCAGCCCCGCCACCCAGCGGCCAGCTTCTTCCAGAGTTGCTGTGACTACAAGTAAACTTTGCCCCTCTTGCTGTGCGAGGGCTGAAGCTACCAAACCTTTGGGTAGGCGGGCTACGCCGGAGAGTTGCACGTAGCCATGACGCTTGAGTTTGTTGAGTAGTTCTGTGGCTAGGGGCGATCGCCCTAGAGTCCGAATGATTGAAGAGAAAGTCATGGGCTGTTAATTTTTAATCCCCGATCGGCAAAGGCTCTTTCTCTTTGCCTGTTAAGGAGATTGTACGACAAACATCATTGATTGTGTCGAGGAGCTGTTGTCGCCGAGGAACTTAACAGGGGGTTAATTTTTGCTCTAATATATCCAGGCTGCGATCGAAACGAGCGAGTTCCGTTAATCTAGGTACAGGATTGATAGCAACAAAATTTCGATTTTGCCATCGAGATTGACAGCTTTCAGGCCTCTCCTTTAACCGGGCTGTGCTTGCCGTTACCACTGATAATTTTAGAAATGTCCCCAAGTACCGACCTTCTGATTGTTCTGCTGCTGGTTTTCCTCAATGGCTTATTTGTGATGTCAGAGATGGCCATCATCTCAGTACGCAAGGTAAGACTGCAACAGATGGCCAACCAAGGTTCGACCAATGCCCGCGTCGCATTGGATCTGGCTAATGCCCCCAATCAGTTCTTACCCACAGTCCAAATCGGGATTACGCTGCTGGCGATTCTGTCGGGCGCTTTTGGAGAAACGACTATTGCTAAAAGAGTAGAGCCTTTGTTGCGACTGATTCCGGCTCTAGCGCCCTACTCAGGGGCGATCGCCTCAGTCATCGCGATTTTAACCATAACTTATCTAACCATAATTATTGGCGAACTCGTGCCCAAGCGACTGGCACTCAACAACCCAGAGCCCATCGCCTCCAGCGTAGCCATTCCCATGCGAATGCTCTCCAAAATAGGCGCTCCTGCGGTTTATCTGTTAAGTTATTCTACTGAATTAGTGCTGCGGCTCATGGGGATTTTGCCCTCCACAGAACCGCAAGTTACAGAAGAAGAAATTAAAGTTTTAATCGAGCAAGGAACCGAAGCCGGCACTTTTGAAGAAGCCGAACAAGATATGGTAGAAAGGGTTTTTCGTTTGGGCGATCGACGAGTCAGCGCCTTAATGACACCGCGCCCCGATCTTACCTGGCTCGATCTCGACGATTCAGTAGAAGAAAATCGCCAAAAAATGCTCGGCAGCGGTCATTCTCGGTTTCCCGTGTGCCACGGAGGCCTCGACAACGTTGTCGGTTTAGTACACGTTACAGATATGCTGTCACGGACTTTAACTGGTCAACCCCTCGATTTAAGCGCTTCTCTACGAAGACCTTTATTTGTACCAGAAAGCACGCGGGGTTTAAAAGTATTAGAACTTTTCAAGCAATCTAGCAATCAAATAGCCTTGGTAGTAGACGAATATGGCGTGATTCAAGGATTGGTTACAGTTAACGACATTTTAGTCGAACTCGTGGGGGAATTTCCCTCTATTGAAGATGCCGACGAGCCACAAGCCGTCCAACGAGAAGACGGTTCTTGGCTGTTAGATGGAATGCTACCAGTTGAAGATTTTTTTGAGTTATTTGGCATCGAAGAATTGTCAGCAGAAAACAAAGGAAGTTACCACACAATGGGCGGTTTTGTGATTACAAATTTGGGCAAAATTCCCGCAGCCGCCGATCACTTTGAGTGGAACAATTTGCGTGTCGAAGTAGTCGATATGGACGGGAACCGAGTTGATAAAATCTTGGTAATGCCGATCGACAAAGCAACGAATCTAGCCCCAAGCAATCCAAAAACTTGACACACTCCCACATCAAGCCGAGTACAGCTACTTGTGCGATCGCGTAGCCGAAGTATGATGTGGGCTTCTTAACAGCCCTAGCGAGGACGTACCCGACTCCTTAGCCAAGAAGAATTCACCTCTCGTTCAGACCACTTGGTGAGGGAATAAACTAGAGAATAACATCCATCTTAGTTCCTTGTCACCCATACCCACAGACTCTGGCTCATCGCTTCTTCTTATTTTTTTCATCCTGCCGCAACACTTCTAAAATTGAACTACCCACATAATTACTAAAAACCACTTCTCCCGCTTTGTTATAATGACAGCAGCTATCGACATAAACAGCATCTTTAGTCTTGTCAAAAACCTTAACCCCATTAAATATATTAATCTTATTTTTTTCTAAATTAGGCAACTTTTTAAACAGAGCCGGATATCCAATTTCCACTGCCTTAGCATAGGGAGTATCCTGATTAAAAGCAATCTGCTTTTCTGCTGGGCTAAACACCCTTTTTGTCTGATAATACTGATTGGGCTGGAGTACATGAACATAAGGCACATTGCTAGCCGACAAAACTTTGTGCATAAAAATTGAACTCTTCGCCCAATTCCATGCCATTTCTTCAAATGCTACCGCATCCTGTGCCACAGATTTATTAGTATTAAGGTAAATAACGCTCCCATCGTCTTGTTGTTTAGTGCGTTCTTTTTCAAACTTAATCACATCGGTTTTATAATTATTTACTAAGTTTTGAATATACACTGAATAGAAAGCATCACACGCCGCCAAACTACAGTGTTGCAAACTTTCCAAAGCCTGATTAATCTTAGCTTTATTTTCTTTAATTCTGATAGTTGCTTTCATCGCTTTTGTAGAAAGGCTATTATTCGCCAAGTTAGTCAACGGCAAGACATGCTGAATGCTTGGCATCGCTAAATCGACCTTATTTTTATTGTTTAAATTAGAAAGGGCTACTTCATTGAAGCCATCTATATTTACAACCAGATCGAATTCTTGACGAAGGGCTAAGAAATAGTTTAAAATTAACAATTGTTGGGGCTGTTTATAGCCTCCGGTAGCAAAAGACAAAATTACAAATTCTCGATTTTTCAAACTAGGCAACTGCTTGATATATTCAGGCAAAATTTTATTCTGGATTTCAAATATTGAATAATTAGAAGCAACAGAACCGCCAAATACCCCAATAATAAATTGATTTTTGTTAGTCTTTTTCAAAGGGTAATCGTAAGGAGAAATAAACCCATAGTTATTTACTTTAAAACCGGGGCGAAAATCCGCACTCGGTTTTTGAACAAATCCGAAAAAAGGATGAAATCTTTCGACTATAGACTGATTTAGCCGGACTCCTTCTAAATTAATGCCCAAGGCAGATTTATCTAACGGCTTTTGTCTGGTATAGAAAAATTGCTTGTGCTTGACAAAATACCATCCCAAGGAACCCACCTCTAGGAAAGCCAGTAACAACAGTAAATTAATCAAAGCAATTTTGATTATTTCTTGGTTTTTATTAAAAAAATTTAAATTTTTCATGTCTTTTTATAGCAATAAATAATTGTTTATTTTTTGGGGCTTTCTTTGACTGGTGTGCTAGTTGCTGCTGCATTTCTCACTACTTTAATAATTGAACTGGAAATATAGTTGGCAAATAATTCCTGTCCTACTAAATTATAGTGACAGCAAGCATCTTTGTAAACAATTTCTTTTGTATTGTCCAAGATATTCACTCCACTAAATACATTTACTCCCGCTTTTTGCAAATCATCAACTTTTGACAAAAGCAGCGGATAGCCTTTTGTTACCCCTTCCATGTAAGGACTATCTTTGCTAATGGCAAATGCTTTTTCCTTTTGGGGAAATATCCGTTTGGTTTGATAATATTGGTTGGGCTGAATAAAGTGAAAATAAGGAATTCTTCTACTTGATAAAATTTGATTCATCATTATCGAAGAGTCGTACCACATGGATACCATTTTGCTAAAAGCATCAGTATCATCTAAAACAGTATCAGATTTGGGAATATAGACAGTACCGCTATTTTTGGGGTCGCTTTTAGACTCTTTTACTTGTTTGTCGTACTTGAGAATTTCTTGTTGGTAATCTTTGAGTAATAGCCTCACCTGTATTGAGATAACAGCATTACACAACGCCAATCTACAATTTTGTAATTGAGCAATGGTTGTTCTCAATTCTTTTTTATTTTCATTTATTTTCACGATGGCAGCCATAGCTTCCGGCGACAAGTTATCATTAGCTAAATCCGTTAATGCCTGTACGTGTTGAACGCTGGGCATTCCTAGGTCTAATTGGGATTTGTTGTTTAAATTTGACAAAGCTACTTCGTTAAAACCGTCAATATTAACTACCATGTCAAACTCTTGACCAACAGCTAGAAAGTAGTTTAAAATCAATAATTGTTGGGGCTGTTTGTAACCACCATTGGCAAAATTTAAAACAATAATTTCTTTGTTGGCAAATTCTGGATAAGTTTTTAACTTCCTAGATAACATGGTACTTTCGTATTCATCCACGGCGAGGTTGTTGGCTACCGAACCGCCAAAAATCCCGATAATAAATTGATTTTTACTGGTTTTAGCAAAAGGATATTGTAAGGGAGTATAAAAACCGCTCTTGTTGACTTTTAAATTATATTTTTTATTGCTAAAAGCACCTTGTTTAATGACATAGCCAAAAAACGGGTGCAGTCTTTCAATGGTGGAGTCATCTAGCCGAATTCCGATTCTTTGAATGTCCTCTACTACTGGTTCTTTTGTTTTATTTCGGGTATAAAACAATTGATTTTGAGTGAGGAAATAAAAAGCTAGGGACAAAGATTCCAGGCAAATAAATATGATGGTAAAATTAATAGCGATTACACTAAAGAAATTTTTGCCTTTGTTTATAGCTGTTGAATCTTTCATCAGATTTGACATACTAGCGTTGACCCTTTGAAAGTTGAGATTGTTTCAAATTTTCACATAAATTTCGATTAATCATGATGCTAGCTAGCCGATGTCCAAGTTGATTCCAGTGGCCTCCACAGTTGACATAATTCTCGAAACCGTGGGCGCAAACCTGATGTTTGTCAGTGTATGCTTGAAACTGTTCGGCTAAACTCAGCACCCTAAAACCCTGGGTTCTACCCAAGTTGTCTAGTCGGCGATTGGGGTAAAACAAGTCCTGAATGTTGTTTTCTTTGATGAACTTTTGTCGCATGGCAACATCTGGGTGAACCTGAGTTGGATCGCCTATGGTTACAACTAAGAAATCAGCTTTTTTTTGGACTACTTCATCCCGCATTGTCAAAATCAAACCCTCTGTAATTTTCCAAGCATCTTGCCAAGCTGCATCGGTTGGGGCCTTAAAATTCTGGGTGCTTAAGTTTGTAAAATCATTCGATAACTGTTGCTTTTTTCTCTCTAATTCTACCTTTTTCACAACTTGCAAAATGCGGGAGTTGTTGACTAACCAAGTGGGTAGTTTGTCGATCGCAGAAACGGCATAACGGTTGCGATCGATGGGAAGTAGAGTCCGAAAAGACATATCTGGAACTAACTTACCACTAGCATCATACACAAAAAATGGTCGATAGCGATCGTATTCTAGTTGGGGTGAATTATTAATGACATCATTGCCAATAAAAAAAGCCAGGACTACAATATCAGGACTGTAATCCCACACTTTTTTCCGCAACATAACTAATTCTTGAGCTGTGCTGTAACCCTGGACTCCAAAATTGATGACTTCAACTTTTTTGCGTCCTTTGACGGCTTCGCAATTGGTCAGTTTCCGTTCTAATTTTGACCAGAAAGTTTCTTCGATAGGTACGTGAATGGCTTCGGTGAAAGAATCCCCCAAAACTGCTACTCGCAAAGTATTTGGAGGTTTAGCTTTGGTGTGTTCGCGATCGCGCAAACCGTCGCTATTCACCTGCACAAAACTCGCGCCTTCGCCCTTCCACTCCCCTGACACACCGGGTTTGAGTTTCCAGCCCAAATCGCGATCGGCAGTATGGAAACCTGTTGGTGCAGAGTCTACCAAATCTCCTATTTTGGGATAGCCTTGAATCCCAGCAACTCGCAATCCCAATTCACCAATTATCACCCCCATTAATAAACCGCCGAGTGTCAAACCTAAGTTGACGCCCAAAGTCTTCAACTTGCTCATTCTGTCAAAACAAAGTGTAAATAAAGGGAGCAATTACAGAACCTTGACTGAGGACAATCAAAGCTCCTAAAAATACTAAAGTGACAATTAAGGGCAACAGCCAATACTTTTGGCGTTCTTTCATAAACGCCCACAAGTCTTTGAGAAAGTCTAATGTTGATTCAAACACTTAAAAAGGACGCTCCATACTAACTTTGTTTCTGGCTTTACTGGGGACGCGGTAAGTATCCATTTTGGGATTTAGTTTACGTCGCATTGCATCTTCGCCAAATAGGCTTTTAATTACTCCCATTGGCCACACTATCAGGTAAAAAACTATCCCCAGAATAATCGGAGTTTCGATTTTGTTAAGGATGAGTCCAAACCGCATCCAAGCGTGATAAACGGGATTCAGGGATTTTGGCGCAACCAATCCTAGCACAACTAGCACTGCACCGATCGCCCAGGGCAACCAAGGTAGGGGATGACGGCGCAATAATGGTACTACTAAACCGAATAGCAGTGCTATCAAACCGCCGATGAGGAGTCCGAAATCGCGCAAGCCTTTTTTATCGAGTTTTTTAATTTCGTCGCTCATGGGAAATAAGGAAGAAGGAAGAGGGAAGAAGGAAGAGGGAAGAGGGAAGAGGGAAGAAGGAAGAGGGAAGAAGGAAGAAGGAAGAGGGAAGAGGGAAGAAAGCCCTTCGACGCTTCGACTCCGCTCAGCGCACCGATAACTAATGACTAATGACTAATGACTAATGACTAATGACTAATAACTAATCTAGTTCAAATTCATTTTTCCAAGCATCATCTTGTTTCCAAGGAATTTGTTCGGATTTAGAAAGCAAGAAATTCTCCAAAACCAGATAGTCCATTTCAGTACGCATGAAACAGCGATAAGCATCCTCTGGAGTACAAACAATCGGTTCGCCACGGACATTAAAAGAAGTATTAACTAAAATCCCACATCCCGATCGCTTTTCAAAGTGACTAATTAAGTCATAGTACCGAGGATTAGTTTCCTTGTGAACCGTTTGGACACGCGCCGAGTAATCAACGTGAGTAACAGACGGAATCTCGGAGCGCGGAACGTTGAGCTTGTCAATGCCAAACAGTTGTTCTTGTTCGGGTGTCATCGGAATGCGGAGACTGGTTTTGACAGGAGCCACCAATAGCATATAAGGGCTAGAATGATCCATCTCAAAATAATCAGCCACACGTTCGGCTAAGACTGACGGCGCAAAAGGTCGAAAAGATTCCCGATATTTAATTTTCAGGTTCATGACCGACTGCATTTTAGCATTGCGGGGATCGCCAATGATCGATCGACCTCCCAGAGCCCGCGGGCCAAATTCCATCCGTCCTTGGAACCATCCCACCACATTGCCCTGTTCCAGAATTTCTGCCAACTGCGGCATTAATTCGGCATCATCCAATCGATGATAGCTAGCTTTGACAGCATCCAAATATTCGAGAATTTCTGTGTCAGTAAACTTTGGCCCCAAATAAGAACCGCGCATTTGGTCGCGACAAGTTAAATGAGCGATAGACTTAGTAACAGTTGCCACTGGTGGGTTGGTAGTGAGAACTTCAGTCCGCTCCTCCTGGAGTTCCTTTAATGGGAATCCATCACCTGGAACAGTACGAGTTTGTTCGCAATACTGATACCAAATCGCCAAAGCCGCACCCAAAGCACCGCCAGCATCTCCTGATGCCGGCTGAATCCAAATATCTTTGAAAATGCCTTCCCGCAAAATGCGGCCGTTAGCTACGCAGTTAAGAGCAACGCCACCAGCGAGGCAAAGATAATCGACATTCAATTCTTTTTTAACTGTTCTGCAAAGCCGCAACACAACTTCTTCAGTGACAACTTGAATGGAAGCGGCAATATCCATTTCTCGCTGAGTTAATTTCCCTTCAGCTTGGCGTGGCGGGCCTTCAAACAGTTCGTCAAACTTCTGATTGGTCATGGTTAAGCCAACTGTATAGTTGAAATAATCCATGTTTAAACGGAAAGTTCCGTCATCTTTGAGGTCGATTAAATAGTTGAGAATTTTGTCTACATATTTGGGTTCGCCGTAGGGTGCTAAACCCATGAGTTTGTATTCACCTGAGTTGACTTTGAAGCCTGTGTAGTAGGTGAAAGCGGAATAAAGCAAACCCAAGGAGTGAGGAAAGTCGATTTCCCACTCAGGAGTTAGTTCGTTGCCCTCTCCCAGCCAGACTGAGGTTGTCGCCCATTCTCCCACGCCGTCGAGACACAAAACGGCGGCTTTGTGAAACGGGCTGGGGAAAAATGCTGAGGCGGCGTGGGATTGGTGGTGTTCGGTAAATAGTAGAGATGGTTTGAGTTTTGAGGTTTTGCAGTTTGCCATTTCTGCAAGTTCTCTTTTGAGCATGGTTTTGAGGTAAAGCTTTTCTTTTAGCCAGATGGGCATGGCGGTTAAGAAAGAACGAAAACCTTTGGGTGCGTAGGCTAAATAGGTTTCGAGTAGGCGCTCGAATTTGACTAAGGGTTTGTCGTAAAATACTATTCGATCGACTTCCTGTAGGTCTATTTGTGCTTCTTTTAGGCAATAGGCGATCGCATTCTTGGGAAATCTGGCATCGTGTTTTTTGCGGGAAAATCTTTCTTCCTGCGCTGCGGCGATAATTTTTCCGTCGCTAATTAAGGCTGCGGCGCTGTCGTGATAGTACGCCGAGATTCCAAGTATGTTCATCGCTCTCCTCACAAATCGCTATGCGTTTGCATTTGACTATTTAGAATAGCTAATGATTATAACTGCTTAAGTGCGGATTTGGAATTTTTCTTCCACATTCCTGGAGGTGCGCCAACCACAGAAACCAGATTTTTGAGTGCATCTGCCGGATCGAAGGAAGGATTTTCCCAGAAAAAACGGGCTTTTAGATGCCGATGTGTCCAGGACTATTTAATGGAAATCTTCTCAACAGCCAGCTTTCAACAGGCTGTTGAGGCTTGTTTTACAAGAGTGAGGGGAGATGTGCGATCGACAATTGACAATTCCATTTACAATCGCTGAATCCGTCGCCACCAAGCCCTGAAGTATGTCACCAGGGGGAATTGATAAAATTCACCTACCAACCACAGGACAATTCCTAAATGGGACAAAAATGCTAGCCCTGTCCAAGCTGCGGGCAACCACGACAGTCGGCTGCCGGGAACCGGGGGAAAATAGTAAGCTGACAGCCCTAGCAAGGTAGTGGGCAGGAAAATTAGACCCAGTGCTGCTGCTAAGTAGGGCCATCCGAATTCTACGCCTTCGAGGTGGGTTCCGATCCACTGTTTGCCGTTCCAGTGCCAAGTTATCGGTGGTGCTCGATCGGCCATTTTGAGCATTTGTCTTTCTTCGTTGCCCGTGAAAATGTGTTGACAGAAGTTGCAAGCTAGGGCTTCCATCATGGGCATGGGAGAAATTTCGCCAGTGCGACAAACTGGGCAAGGATATGTGTGTTCAGGGTGGAAAGGACGGGTGGATTTTTGGGTGAATGTTGGCATGGATTAGAGATTTTGTCAATAGATTGAACAATTTTAACGCAGTCATTAGTCATTAGTCATTAGTCATTAGTCATTAGTCATTAGTCATTAGTCAGTAGTCAGTAGTTAGTAGTCATTAGTCAGTAGTCATTAGTCATTAGTCAGTAGTTAGTAGTCAGTAGTTAGTAGTCAGTAGTTAGTAGTCATTAGTCAGTAGTCAGTAGTCATTAGTCATTAGTCAGTAGTCATTAGTCAGTAGTTAGTAGTTAGTAGTCAGTAGTCAGTAGTCAGTAGTCAGTAGTCAGTAGTTAGTAGTCAGTAGTCAGTAGTCAGTAGTTAGTAGTCATTAGTCAGTAGTTAGTAGTCATTAGTCAGTAGTCAGTAGTTAGTAGTCAGTAGTCATTAGTCAGTAGTTAGTAGTCATTAGTCAGTAGTTAGTAGTCATTAGTCAGTAGTCAGTAGTCAGTAGTCAGTAGTCATTAGTCAGTAGTTAGTAGTTAGTAGTTAGTAGTCAGTAGTCATTAGTCAGTAGTCATTAGTCAGTAGTTAGTAGTTAGTAGTTAGTAGTTAGTCAGTAGTCAACCGTCAATTTTTTAAGCGAACTCGCCCGGAGGCAAAGGCTTGTATGCGATCGCCCTCTAAACGCAATCGCAAACGACCACCTTCGTCAATGCCGGTGGCTTGTCCGTAGATGGTTTTGTCGGAAAGTTCGATTGCCACTGGGCAACCAAAAAGTGCATCACGGTGCTGTAATTCTGGCAACAGTCTGGCTAAACCGGATTTTCCTGCTGGTTTGTCATTTTTGTGAAACATATGGGCTAGTTCCAGGAGATATTGTCGCAGTCGATCGAGCAAACACAGTTCATCTGGCACTTGGCTAGCTATAGAATGCAAGCTTACTGCATTGCCGATCGCGCTGGCATCAAGTCCGCGGAGATCGAAGTCTACACACAGGTTGATGCCGATGCCGACTACGGCGCGAGTTGTGGCGGAAACATTGCTAGAAGTGGCTTCGCAGAGAATTCCGGCTAATTTGCGGCGATCGATCCAAATGTCGTTTGGCCATTTCAGGCGCAGCAGAGTGCGACAGTCAGCAACTAAATCTTCGATCGCATAAATCACGGCTAAACCGACGGCTAAACTGAGTCCAGGTAGCAGATTAGTGTTGAGGTTATCGAGTACAAAACTCGCAGTCAAAACACCGGTTGGGGCGTGCCATGTGCGCCCGTGTTGGCCTCTACCACTGGTTTGTCGTTTGGTAAATACGACATCTCCGTGTTTGAGTTGGGCTGCGCGGGCGATGGCGATCGTGTTGGTACTGGGACAGGTATCTAACCAGTGTAGCCAGTGAGGGATATTTGGGCGATCGGGTTCTGGAAATGGTGAAATTAAGGGCGATTCAGACAAGGTTTGATTGGTGGTATAGCAACCGCTGGTGTGAGCAAGTTAGACGTAACTAGCTTGCTTGTTCTGTAGCAGACTTAGCATTTTTGCTGGTCAAATTTGGCTTGTTGCCTAATTTTTGGAAATAAAGACTGCCGACGATGACTAAGAACATAGCATAACCGATTCCTTGGACTAGATAAAGTCGATCTCTGTATCCGAATAGTGCTTTGAGTACAATTCCAGGAAATTTGCGATCGGGCAAAATTGCCTCTGCATTCCACAGCATCGGACCTAAAATACAGGAGTGGAGTTGTGCAGTGCGATCGAAAAAAACACAAATCCCTGCATAGTTGATATCTGTCTGGGACAAAAGGGCAGCAGAGGAGTCAAAATGTTTGAGTGCGGATACTGCTAAACCGGCGACAATTAGCAATAATAAGATTCCCATAAATTTGAAAAACTTGCCCAGTTCAATTTTGACACCCCACTGGAAAATTAGCGCGCCTATGATTGCCGCCCCAAGCAAACCGGCTAAAGCACCTAAAGCCGGAGTTAAACCTTGTTGAAATTGAGCGCTGACAAATATAACTGTTTCAAAACCTTCGCGAAGTACGGCGATAAAAATTAAGCCGAATACGCCCCAGCCAGCATTAGCATTTTCTGTCAAAGCTGCTGTTACTGCTCCTTCGACTTCTGCTTTAAGAAAGCGGGCTTGCTGAGTCATCCAAATTAGCATCCAACTTAGCATTACTATGGCGACAATTCCCAAACCACCTTCGAGTAGTTGCTTAATTACTGGTGCGTAAGGCTGATTTGATGTTGAGAGTATGTGGAGTAACTGATTGAATAATGCACCCACACCAGCGCTAGCGCCTATGCCGGCTGCGATACCTGCATAAACCCAAGAATTGAGATTAGTTTGGTCGGCTTTTTTTAAGCAAGCTAGGACTATCCCCACGACTAAGGCTGCTTCTACGCCTTCGCGGAGGGTAATTACAAAAGTTGGGATGGCTTCAGTAAAGTTCATTTATTTGTTAGTTGTTATTGGTTATTTGTTATTTGTTAGTTGTTACTTGTTGTTTGTTATTTGTTGTTTGTTGTTGGCGGTGTCCTGCCCTTCGGCTACGCGGTTCGTGAGCGTACTCGAAGGGCAGGACACCGCGAAATGGAAGGGTTATTTGTTGTTTGTTATTGGTCACCATCGCGATTAGAGTTATTTGTTAGTTTTTATTTTATACCCATAACAACTAACAAATAACAACTAACAAATAACCAATAACAACTAACAAATAACCAATAACAAACTCAACTATAATCCCGTAGCATTTTTTTGAGTTCTACTTGGTGCAATTCTTCTTGTCCAATCAGAGTACGGGCATACTCTTCCAGATAAACGCTGGAGTCTGTAACGACTTCTAGTAAGGATTTATACTTTTTTAGCGCTTTTTTTTCGTGATTTAAACTTTCTTCCAACAAGTCTTTTATCGAATGTTTGTAGGTTTCTTCTATCGGAGCAATTTTCTGGCTGGGATGTCCATCTAAGCCTGTTAAAATTTCTCCGGCTTGTTGGGCATGGAGTAGGGATTCGGTTGCTTGTGCTTGAAAAAACTGCACGATAGGAATCCGGTTTGGTCCTGTCACCATTAGTGCGTAGTGGGTGTAGCGTACTACTCCTGCTAGTTCCCATTCCATGATGGTGCATAGCAGTTCTTGGGTTTTTTTCTCGTCGAGTTCTTTCATTTGTTGTTTAAGATGTAGAATGCTTTACAGGGCGCAACTTATAATATCACATTTAAATGATAATTTAAAATTAAGGTGCGCCATAAGTACCTTACTGGATAGATGTTTTAGGTGAGTTACGGGTTAACTTCTAAGGTTCCAGTAGGAGCGAATACCACTGTCAACTTCGCGACTGGTGCGGGGCTATTGCTAGTGGTAGTTTCGGAAGCTGTGAGCAGATTTGGTAGGGGAGTTTCTTGGGTGAAATCCTTGGCAGGCTGGTTGAGTGGCTCGAAATTGGCGATCGCCCCGTCTTGACTTGCACTGACTTGATAGACTAGATTTTGAGTGAACGTGGGGCTAGTTTTCCAAGTCTGATTTATGCGATCGTACACTTTGAGAGCTAACTCATCTAATTGAGGGCGATCGATGATTTCTGCTGTTTTCTTTGTAATATCCACCGCCGGAACTTCTGGCTTAGCTGCTGATGGTAAAGCTGGGACAGGCCGATCTTTAGGAATACTTGCACTAGCTGGTTCAGAAGACTGATTAGCGACAGTGGTAACATTTTTTGCTGGTGTGTCAGCAGGATTTTTCCCCTCAACTGTCAAAGACTTGATGTGGGAACCGAAAAACTTTTCTTTTTGGCTAACCCGCCACATGGCGATGGGATAAGTCACAAAGAAAAGAGTCAAAACTCCAACGCCAACCCAAACTATTTTGTGCATCTCCCTGGCCGGAAGTGGCTTATTTTTCGTTTCCATTATTAAACCTCGAATTATTTATTAAGTTAACGGCAAATAGGGGAATAGAGGATGCCAACACATAGCTGTGGCAGCGATTAACAAAGCAAACATCCAGAAAAATATGGTACGGCTTTTAATGTTCTGATTCTTCCATAGAGTATGGAGAATTGACCAACTGATAAGCCAACCGACAAGTAACATAGTTTCTTTGCCAGTGTAACTGCCGATATTACCCCACAATTCGCTATCAGTCTTGCTTCCGGGAATCCAAGTACCGAGAGACCAAATAAATGCTTCTCTGGCTTTAGATGTGTCTGACAAGTGGTGAGTCACCATCATGGTAAAACAACCAATTGTGGCACTAATTACTGCTGCTGCGGCGGGTCCAGAAACACTAAGCCCTGTTTCGGAGCCTTCAGCTAAACCGCTGGGAAACTGTTTGAATTTGCTCCATAATTTACCGTAAAAAGGTTGATGATTGGCATAAGATTGGCGATTTAATTGTCTAGTCATTTGAAAATGCTCCTATCTTAGGTAAAGTAACTACTAACTACAGAGCTTGAATTTTAGCAACACCAATTCCGCTCACCATGCCACCCATTGCAAAAAACATGATTGCCATCAAAGCTACACAGGTAGCTGTTAAAACTGGGCGATTTTTTTTGTCTAAAATTGAGTCGCCATAGTTCCATAAAATCCAGGTGCAAGCTACTGTTAAAGGCAGTGTAAACAATACGCTAAATTCGTGATATTCCATCAAAACGTACTGCCCTAGAGGAGAGTTTTCTTTTAGCAAAGCTCTTGCTCCGCCGAAATTTATACCTGCTCGATACCGCATATAAGCCCAGTTACCAGTAGCAATGGCCAAAAAACTCAAAATAGTTGACCAAAAGGCTAAGGTTCGCATTTGTGGCAAGATTTTACCGGCCCCTCGCAACAATGGAAATGCCAAATGTCCGGTATAAACCATCACCACTAATGCAAACATTGCACCCATGCCGTGAATTGTACCCATCCACCGCTGCCAAGGGCTCGGATGCAAGAGGTTAACTAGGGGTAAAAACAGAAATAAACCAGCGGATAAAAAGCTCAGCCCGTAGATGGAAACTTGAGCAATATCTAGTTGTCTGGGAAATTCCGATGTAGCTAAATCTGTAGTTGAGTCTTGTTTTGAGTGTTGTACCACTGCTGGGTCTCCTTGAGTTGGGATGATGCAGGAAGTTATTTGAGAATATTTGCATTAGTAGCTAGAGTCTTTTGAGAAAAAAACCTATATCACCAGAACCGATCGCCCATTAGCCCGATCGATAACTGCTAAATTATTGCTCGCTTCAGACCTAGTACCCAGAATATTTGGCTTTTGAGGTCAGGAATAGCCCATAATCTTGGTTTAACTAGGCATTTAGCTATTTTGCTGCTGGTGTTAGCGCTAATAACTTAATGCTATAGATTCTCAATAATTGAGAATAAAACTAATTAGGAGGTTTCAGTTTTTTCTTTATATTTTCTTAATATTTATGTCACAGCTTCGACTAGAGCTAGATTTTGCTGTTGAGTCCGTAAAACCAGGGGAGATTGGAGATGGGAATAATTGACATCGCCGATCGCTCTTTTGGGAGCTCGATCGCCTTAGAATCGGTACTTATGGAAAAATGAGGGAGCTGATAATGGTGTGTTTTGAGCCCTGGCTCAATTAATTCTTCAGAATTATTTAATTTGAAGGTAAAATCCTCGATCGTCTGGCTGTAAAGCCCGAATCTACGGGAAATAGTCGATCGCCCACCGCCCATACCCAGAGCGATCGCCCGTAGAAATGCCCCCAGAGGGGGTTGTAAATTTTTGTAAAAAATAGTTGACTAAAGGGTTGAGAGTTCTCCCGTTTAGGATAAATCCATGCACATACCTGATGGCTTTCTTTCACCGCCGGTAGCCATTGCCACCGGCATAGCAAGTGCAGCAGCAATCGCCGTTGCCCTGAATCGAACGCGCGAAAGTCTTGGGCTGCGGCAAGCCCCAATCATGGGTTTAACCACTGCTTTCGTGTTTGCAGCCCAGATGATTAACTTTCCTGTAGCGGGTGGCACCAGCGGACACTTATTGGGAGGAGCCCTAGCATCTGTGGTGTTGGGGAACCCTTGGGCGGCAACTCTGGCAATGAGTACGGTGTTTATCATTCAGAGTGTTTTATTTGCCGATGGCGGTATCACCGCCCTGGGAGCGAATATTTTTAATATGGGGCTAGTCGGAATTTGGGTAGGCTGGTGGCTGTTGCAGCCCTTGCAGCGACTGTTGGGAGGTTCCCGAAATCGTTTGCCACTAGCAGCGGGGATTGCAGCCGCCCTCAGCGTTGTGGCGGCTTCGATTTGCGTGGCAATCCAATTAGCAATTTCTGGAACAGTATCACTTAATATCGCATTGCCAGCAATGGTAGGAGTTCATATTTTAATTGGGATTGGAGAAGGGGTAATTACAGCCAGTGTTTTAACTTACCTAGTCAAAGTACGGCCAGATTTGTTACCAGGAGAGCAACCACAATTGCAGAAATGGGTAGCACCAGTAATAGCGATTTTATTAATTAGTGGCGTGCTGTCACTATTTGCTTCCAGTTGGCCAGACGGGTTAGAAGCAGTAGCCGAAAAATACGGTTTTAAAGAAAAAGAATCTGTGGCGATAGAAAATCCTACTCCCTTAGCAGATTACAGTGTTAAAGGATTAGAAGAACAGCCTATCGGTACCAGCATTGCTGGACTTTTAGGCTCTGCCGTCAGTTTCGGGGCGGCCTTTGGGATTGTTCAGTTAATTAAACCGAAAGATGTCTAAACTATCGATACCTTTTCGACTGCGCCTGTCTCTAACAATAGTCATTGGCATTGGTTTCATGAAGACAGGGGCTTGGCTGTGGCTGGGAATTTATGGGGCGATCGCACTTTGTTGGTCCTTGTGGCAGAGAGCGCCACTGCAAACCTTAGTCCAACTGTTAGGAACAGAATTAATTTTTCTCTCCTTATTAGTGCTACCCCAAGGTTGGGAACGTGCAAGTTTTCTGTTAGTACGTTCCCTCATTTGTCTGCTAATTATGAACAGTTTTCTGCTAACTTTGCCACCGCACAGTTTGGGAATAGCCCTGAAAGGATTGCCACTACCAGCCGGCTTACAAGAAATTGTGCTATTAGCAGGGCAATACTTAGAAATCTTGCTAGCGGAAGTCAACAGCATGAAAAGAGCGGCCCAACTACGAGGCTTATCAGGTACAGGTGGATGGCTGCGCTACGCTAGTGCATCAATGATCGGATCGCTTTATTTGCGAAGTCTCGATCGCGCAGAAAGAGTCCACGCAGCCATGCTAATTCGTGGCTATCAAGGAACCTTACCAGGCGACTCAAAATCAACACCAAAAGAGCGACTATGGCTAACAATCACCATTTTAACCGCAGCCGGATTAACAATAGCATCTTATGGAAATTGGGCCTAGAGCCTAGGCAATCAGGAATTGATTAATTCCTGCATCTATATTTTAACTTTTTACCTTCTCCATTCCTCTCTCTGCGCCAAGAGCGCCCTCTGCGGTTAAAAACTCTTAATCCAAAAATCGAGGCAAACAAAAATTGACTAATCTCAAAGTGACACCAACCATCAAAGTAGAAAAAATAGTCTTTGGATATCCACAGCAAAAACCAGTATTGCAAGAAATTTCCTTCACCTTGCAACCGGGAGAAAGAGTTGCCCTACTAGGTTTAACCGGCGCTGGAAAAAGCACTTTGTTAGAAAATTTAATTGGCTTAAAAATGCCTCTCTCAGGAGAGATTAGAGTGAAGGGAACTAAGCTAGAACAAAGTAATTTACCCGAAATACGCCGACAGATTGGATTTTGTTTTCAAGATGCCAACGATCAGCTATTTATGCCAACTATATTAGAGGATGTCATGTTCGGGCCGCGCAATTATGGGGTATCAGCGGGACTGGCGCGCGATCGAGCTTTAGCCCTATTAGATGAATTTGGTTTGGTAGAATTTGCCCATCGTTCAGCCCACGAGCTTTCTGGGGGTCAAAGAAGGTTGGCGGCGCTAGCGGCAATTTTAGCATTAGAGCCAGCAATTTTGATTTTGGATGAGCCGACCAATGGACTAGATCCATCCTGGCGTAGACATTTAGCCAAGGTTTTGTCGCAATTACCCATCGAGGTGATTTTGATAGCTTCCCACGATTTGAACTGGATTGGGAAGACGACTCAAAGGGCGTTAATTTTGGCTGAGGGTCAGATTCGGGTCGATGAGAAAACTCAAGAATTGCTCAAAGATCGATCGACTCTCGAATATTACAATTTGCCGCCAGATTGGTAATTAGTCATGGGGGTAAGTCCTGTTAAAGCTCGAATTTGCGACAGGTTTCATTAAAAATGCTCTGGAAGTGTTAAATTGAGAGAGCAATACTAATCACAATTAAAGCTAATAAAGCTAACCAAACTTGATGCCGCTGACACCAATTTTTGACCGCTCTTTGCCAGCCACCGCTGATGTCAGGGGTCGCCTGGGGTACGATTGGTTGGGCCTTGTTGTGATAAAGGGTACACTCTTGGGCGAAGGGACGCTGGGGATAGTTGCAGGTGTCGTCTTCGTGGTATGTACAGGTGGTACATAAAAATTCTTGGGGTTTCGATCGATAAAGGGGGATACCGGGATGTCCGAAAGCTTTGAGAGGGGTTTTGCAGTGTCCACAGGTGATGGCTTGGGTGTCCACGGGTAGGTGACAGCGAGGGCAATCTGGCATTGACGTTGCTGGTGATGGGATAGGTTACAGGTAGGTAGATTAGGGGGTTTTCCGCACGCCCATGGGTGGATTAGACTCGCCAGCAGGGGCTGGGATGCTCCAAAATAGAAAGGTAGGTCAGCGCTGATGTAACTTTAAGTTTACTAATGGTTTCGCAGCTTTGGCAGGTGACTTGAGTCGATCGGGTCTTTTGGGGCAAACACTAGGAAAAATCTATGGATAACAATAACAACTTACTCAAACAACTGGTGATGTTGGGGATTGGTACTACCTCCCTGGTGGCCGAGAAATTGCAGGAAGTCAGCGAGCAATGGGTTAAAGATGGCAAAATCAACCCTGAGCAAGCTAAAACCTTTGTGGAGGACATGACAGAGCAGCTTAAGTCGGAACAGGGGAATTGGGAGACGCAGTTGCAGCGGCAAATGCGGAATATGCTGCAAGATATGGGTGTGCCACGACAGTCGGAAATGGATGAGTTGCGTGGTAGGCTCGATCGACTCGAACGTCAGGTGAGGGATTTAGAAAATCGTCACTGGCGTTGAGTTTGGTGCGGTGGGGCTGTTCCCTGCTATCCTGCGATCGGAGGCTCGCCCCAAGGTAGAATGCTCATAAAGGTAGAAAGTAGAATTAACAGCTTTCTGCCTTCGGAATTCATACTTCTGTCTGAAGAATGAGTTTGCATCCGCCGTCTTTTTGTAACGAAAAGATTTTTGGGTTTTGAGCTGGTTTCGAGAAATAATTCTTGAATGTAAGGAGGATTAATTTTGCAAGGAGTTCTAGTCAGCTTGGGAGTAATGCTGGTTTGTGTTTTGTTTTTGATAGTCGCTCAATTTAGCGGTTCTGGGGAAAAAGCAATAGCCGCCGAAGTGAATAGTTCTTTACCCCAGACTGCGATTGAGATATTGTCAGAGCAGTCTTTAAATGAAAATAGTCTCCTAGTAGCTGATGCTACTTTACCGAATGTATCACCTACTAACGATGGAAGTAAGATGACTGAAAATACTGAGAAAACTGAGAAGATTGTCACCACAGATTCTGGTTTGAAATATGTTGAATTAAAAGAGGGTGACGGGGCGACTCCCAAAACTGGTCAGACGGTTGTCGTTCACTATACTGGCACTTTGGAGGATGGCACGAAATTTGATAGTTCGCGCGATCGCAATTCTCCTTTCCAGTTCAGAATTGGTGTGGGCCAAGTGATTAAGGGTTGGGATGAAGGTGTAGGTACAATGAAAGTTGGAGACCGACGCCAGTTGATTATTCCTCCCGATTTGGGTTACGGTGCTCGTGGTGCGGGTGGGGTGATTCCTCCCAATGCCACACTAATTTTTGATGTGGAATTGTTGAAGATTTCTGGTTAAGTAGCGGAATCTAATTCAACGTAAAACTTTTTTTACGCTGTTGAGAAACCCGGTTTTTTTAAGGAACCGGGTTTCTTGAATTTAGAGCTTTTACCTAGGTTATGAACAGGGAAGATGCCTATTGCACAAAGAGTTTATATCAATTCCTATCTTCATCGGAATTATTCATTTCTCTCCGCTCTCTCTGTATTCTCTGTGTTCTAGTAAGGTTCAATCATTCCGATGCAACGGTCAACGATATTACAAACAGGGATATGTTGCGATTAACTTCGTCTTGCTTGCAGATTTAAGAATTTTGTTACCTGACCATCGAATAATAATTTAATCACACCTGTAGGGCCGTTTCTGTGTTTGGTAATAATGACTTCTGCAATGCCGCGATCGGGGGTATCTGGATTATAATATTCATCACGGTACAACATAATTACTAAATCCGCATCTTGTTCGATACTTCCACTTTCTCTCAAATCCGACATCATCGGCCGCTTATTTGTCCGCGCTTCCACACCTCGACTCAACTGAGATAAGGCAATAATTGGTACGCTGAGTTCGCGGGCTAAACCTTTGAGGCTTCTGGTAATTCGAGATAGTTCTTGGACGCGATTGTCGCTGCTACCTTCCATTAATTGTAGATAATCTAGCAGGATTAATCCTAGGGTTCCGCCTTGTTCTGCTTGAAGGCGACGGGCTTTTGAGCGAATTTCTGTCACTGTAATATTAGGAGTGTCATCAATAAACATTGGCAATTCTGAGAGGCGGCCAATAGCTGTACTGATGGGTTCCCATTCGTTTTGACTAATTCTGCCCGATCGCAATCGATTACTTTCTATTCTAGCTTCACCGGACAAAATGCGCTGCACAAGCTGTTCTTTTGACATTTCTAGGCTAAAAATGGCAACCGGCAATTTTTGCGGCCCGGCCGCGATGTGGTGGGCGATGTTGGTACAAAAGGCCGTTTTTCCCATGGCCGGACGCCCAGCAACGATGATTAAATCCGATCGCTGAAAGCCTCCTGTCATAGCATCTAAGTCATAAAAACCGCAGGGAATACCGGGAAGTGTGAGTCCTTCATTGCGGTTTTCGAGGTCTTGAAATGTCTGATTTAGGGTTTCGCCGATGGATACTAAATCTTGTTGGGGACGTTCTTGAGTTATGCTAAAAATTTGTTGTTCGGCGCGGTCTAAAACTGTTTCTAAGGGTGTGGCTGTCTCGTAACCTAATTGTACGATGTTGTTACCTGCTTCGATTAATTTCCGTCGCTGGTATTTGTCTTCTACTAAGACGGCATATTGGTCGATGTTGACAGCAGAAACGGTGCGATCGACTAATTGTGCTAGTTTGCTTTGTCCTCCTATTTGTTCTAACTGATTGCGATCGGCTAATCGAGTAGTAACTGTCATTAAATCCGTAGGCTGACCTTGAAAAAACAAGTCTAAAGCCGAGCGATAAATGACTTGATGAGCGCTGATGGCAAAAAATTCAGGACGCAAAAGTTCAGCAATTCGAGAAATGGCTTCGGGGTCAATTAAAATCCCGCCCAGAATTGCTTCTTCTGCCTCTACATTTGTTGGCATCAAGTCGCTCATGAATTATGGGGAATGGGGAATCGGGAATCGGGAATCGGGAATTGGGAATGGGTTATCGGTTACTAGCTTGGGGCTGCCAATGCCCAATGCCATCCCCCCTTGGGGGGGGTTGCCCAACGCCCAATACCCAATACCCAATTACATAGGAATAACTTGAATTTCAACTTCAGCGGCAACTTCTGCGTGTAATTTGATTTCAGCTTTATAAGTACCAGTTTCGCGAATTTCCGGCAGGGAGATGCCACGGCGATCGACTTCTTGACTGGTAGAGTTGAAAATCAGTTCTGCTACTTCTTGGTTAGTAACAGTACCAAAAATAGCGTTTCCTTCGCCGACTTGCTTGGAGATGATGAAAGGACCTGCTGCTTCCAGCGCTGTTTTGCGGACTTCAGCTTGCTGCTTGAGCTCTAGCTGGCGGAGTCTTTCTGTTTCTCTGCGACGTTCTGCTTGCTTGAGAATGCCCGGAGTGGCGCGAAATCCCATGCCTTGGGGTACTAGGTAGTTGCGGGCGTAACCGGGGGCTACTTCTACTACGTCGCCAGCTTTACCCAGCTTGCTGACATCTTTGTTTAAAACTAATTGGACGCGCTTGGCCATGATCTTTGCTAGTGGTTTTTAACTCGAACATTCTATAATACCGAAGTCTGAGTGGCGATCGCAACCAGGAAGGAAAAAGCAAACAGGACTCCCATACTCAAAATTGCTCTTTCATACCCCGCAAGCGGGCGAAGGTTTGTACCGAATCCTGGCTGTGGGTGGCCGATTGAATACTAGGATGATCCCAGCGCAAAAATGGGTTGGTACTTTTTTCGAGTGCGATCGATGATGGTATCGTGGCTTGATTACGGCTGCGGGCGGCCTTGACTTCGGCGAAACGCTTCTGTAACTCTAGATTTTCACTATCTACAGTCAGAGCAAATCGCAGATTATTGAGGGTGTATTCGTGGGCGCACCAAACTCTAGTATTGTCTGGCAGGTTTCGCAGTTGTTCCAGGGAAGCTACCATCTGACTGGGAGTACCTTCTTTGAGTCGGCCACAGCCTCCGCCAAATAGGGTGTCACCGCAGAACAATTCGCCGGTTTGGGCTGGGTTGTTGGGCGGGAAATAGTAGGCGATGTGGGCTTTTGTGTGTCCGGGTACGAATAAGATGGAGGCGGTTCTGTCTGCGAAAGAAACTCGATCGCCCCCTTGTAAAAAGATTTGCTGTCCTGGAATTCTGCCCCTGTCTTCTGCGCCACCGTAGACTTTAACTTGGGGGAAGCGATCGATCAGTTCCAGGTTGCCACCTATATGATCGTTGTGGTGGTGGGTAATCAAAATTTTGGTTAATTCGGCTCCCAGTGCTTGCAGTTGCTGCAAGACAGGGTGGGCTTGGGCTGGATCGATCACTGCTGCTAGATTGCGATCGCGATCGTGCAGCAAAAAAATGTAATTATCCGACAGTACCGGAAGTCGATAAACTTGCATATAGCGTTTCTCCAATAAATTAGTTAGTCTTGGGGGGGGTAACTTCTTCCTTCTTCACATCGATCTTATTCCTTCTTCCTTCTTCCTTGATAATAATATGCGAACATCTCAGAACAAATCAAACTTAACACTCACTCAAATGGTCGATCGAATTTTAGCATCGGGCAAGCTCGCCCGCCGGGAACATTTAATTCTAACTTCTGCCATCCTGTCCAACGAGAAAATTTCCGAAGACGAACGATATCAAATAAATCGAATATTTGATTATATTCAAATTGGTCGCCTCAAGTTTATTGATTGAACTTCTTGTAAATTCATCATATAATCAACACAGGTAGTAAAACAAAAAAGGCAAAAAAAAATGAGTGTAGACCAAGGAACTATTTTAGTGACCGGGGGAGCTGGATATATTGGTTCTCACGCCGTTTTGGCACTAAAACGCGCAGGTTACAATGTGTTAATTTTGGATAATTTAGTTTACGGTCATAGTGATTTAGTAGAGCAGGTATTAAAGGTTGAATTAGTGGTAGGAGATACCAACGATCGCGCCCTACTAGACAAAATATTTGCCACTCATAATATTGCTGCCGTCATGCACTTTTCGGCCTATGCTTATGTGGGCGAGTCCGTGACTGACCCAGCTAAATATTACCGTAACAATGTCATCGGTACTATTACTCTTTTAGAAGCCATGATCGCTGCTGGGGTCAAAAAACTTGTGTTTTCTTCTACCTGCGCCACTTACGGAGTACCGCAGAAAATTCCCCTCACAGAAGACCACCCACAGCATCCGATCAACCCCTACGGTACTACTAAATTAATGGTAGAACAGATCTTATCAGATTTTGATACTGCTTACAATTTTAAGTCTGTTTGTTTCCGCTATTTTAATGCTGGCGGTGCCGATCCGAGTGGGTTGTTGGGAGAGGATCACAACCCCGAAACTCACCTGATTCCCCTAGTGTTACTGACTGCTTTAAACAAGCGAGATTCTATTTCAATTTTTGGCACAGATTATGATACTCCTGACGGTACTTGCATTCGAGATTACATTCATGTTAACGATTTAGCATCTGCTCATATTTTAGGATTAGAATATTTGTTAAATGGTGGAAAATCCGATGTCTTTAATTTAGGCAACGGCGGCGGTTTTTCTGTAAAAGAGGTGATAGAAACCGCGATGGAAGTGACGGGAAAAGAGATTAAGACTGTGGAGTGCGATCGACGTCCGGGAGACCCTCCTGCTTTAGTTGGTAGCAGCGAGAAAGCCATTAAAACACTAGGTTGGTCTCCTGAATATCCACATATTAAGGATATTATATCCCATGCTTGGCAATGGCACAAAAAACGCCACTCCTAGGCAAGCATTACTTAAATAATCGGGGGAACAATCTCTCAAATTCCCCCTTGTTTTACCCTTGGGCCACGGCGATTTCATTCTCAGGGATTGGGGGAACCCCTACCAGATAATAATGATTTTGTAGGCGTAGTGGATGGTACGTGCCTACGCTCCCCATCTACTACAAGCGATATTTATCATGGGTTTCAGTAGTATGCTAATCATATCTGCTAAATCGGGACAACTTGGGAACAGACTGCTACTTTTTGCTAATTTCATCGCTGTGGCGATCGAGCATAATTTAACAGTCCTCAATCCGGCTTTTGAGGAATATGCAGAATATTTTGTGGGTACAGCCCGCGATTTTTTATGTTGTTATCCTCCTCCATATTTTACCTGGTCAGCCAACAAATTTATCAGAAATAAATATTATAAATTAATTAAATGTTTAAACAATAAAAAAGTATGGAAAACGCAAGAAATAACCAGAGAAAAACCTTTTAATTGGGTGAATTATCAGGAGTCAGACACGCTCAAGTACAATTCTACTATTGGTTTTCAAGGCTGGCTATTTCGAGATGGCTGGTTTGTAGAAGATTTGCCAAAATTACACAAGTACGCTCACCAAATTAGATCCTACTTTACCCCCTTACCTCAATATAAAATTAATGTAGATAGTTTGATATTGAATGTAAAAAATAACGCCGATATAATCATCGGAGTTCATATTCGTCAAGGCGATTACGAACAGCACCAAAAAGGGAGATACTTTTACAAAACTGAGCAATATTTAGAAGTCATGAATTCAGTAGTAAAACTATTTGAAAGTAAGCAAGTCAAATTTTTGATTTGCTCTAATTTTCACCAAGAACCTAGTTTATTTGATAATTTTAACTGCGTTTTTGCCAAAGGTCATTTAATCGAAGATATGTATGCTTTGGCTGAGTGCGACTATATTGT
This sequence comes from Microcoleus sp. EPA2, assembly GCA_020882975.1. Lineage (GTDB taxonomy): Bacteria > Cyanobacteriota > Cyanobacteriia > Cyanobacteriales > Microcoleaceae > Microcoleus. The sequence continues at coordinate 149,057 of JAHRFD010000003.1, forward strand.
CGGGCCACCTAGCAGTTATAGTATGTGGGCTTCGTTTTACGGCGAAAAACCTCTTTACACGATCAGAGATATCAGTAAAACAATTAATTTGAAGGATTTTGTGCATTTTTATGAATGGCAAGGACTTTTCCATTATCGAGATAACTGGAGCGAGAGTTTTTGGGAGTGGACGCACTGAGGTAAGCTGCTACCCCTCTCCCGTGTCTGTTAATGCGAGAAAGTGGCAAGGAGAGGGGAAGAGGCACAAAAATCTCTACTATTTTTCTAAGGGTATAAGTTTATAATTAAAATGCCAAAGTGCTTACTTAAATCAATCCATGAATTCAAAACAATTAGAAGCTCAGGGTTTTATCACTATTTTAACTGGTTTGTATTCTTTTCAAGATTGCATTCATTTTCTGGCATCTGTCAGGAAGTTTCACCGCGAACCAATTATTGTTTTAATAGATAAAGTCCCTAGATTTTTATATCCCTTACTTCAGGTGTTTGGAAATGTGAGATTGCAGCCAGCACCGCCGAATGAAAATCCTGTTTTAGCTTCGCGGCAAGCTAAACTGAGCTTATATCAAGTATCTCCTTTTGAGAAAACTATTTATCTGGACTCTGATATTTGTTTGTTGTCGCCAATAGATGAAGTTTTTGACTATCTCGATGAGGTGGAGTTGTTGGTGACAGAAGATGTACAGCCGGCGATCGCCAAAGCTGCTAATTTATTAAGAGTCAAGCAACATATTCTCTCGACTCTGCAATCAGTAGGATTACCCCTCAACGAAAATAGCATTCAATATAATGGCGGATTTATCGCCTTTACCAACAGCAGTAAAAATCAGGAATTATTCAATTATTTTAAGAAATATTTCAATTTGGTAACTACCAATCAAGATGTGCTACTATTGAAAGACCAAGGCGCTTTTGCTGCTGCTATTGCCTCTGTCAAACCGAAAATGAAAACCTTGTCGCCTGTTTACAATTACTTGGACAAATGGAAAGAAGTTTATAGGATTGACGAGCCGATCAAGGTAATGCACTGTACTTATCCTTACCGCCCGCAGTACGCGAAAAATGTGACGAGAACGCTATTTACTAGAATAGTCGATCGCGCTGCTAAAATATTTTTACCAAATCAACTTAACAATCCCTGGCGCTTAAAATAGACTTTCTCTAACTCTGCGCCCTCTGCGGTTCATTTAAAAAAAACATCATTCACAACAAAGGAAATAGGATAGCTCTAGCTGCTGTGCAACATTATACTCAAGAATTCTACAAATACTTGCAAAAAACATCCCAAGAATCAGCCAGAGAAATTATTCCAATTATTTGGGAATTTGTGCAGCCACAGCGAGTAATTGATGTCGGTTGTGGGACAGGGACTTGGTTGTCAGCATTCACAGAATTCGGCGTTGAAGATATTTTGGGCATAGATGGTGATTGGGTTGACCCAAAAATGCTGGAAATTCCGGCTGACAAATTTTTAACCTTAGATTTAAGTCAGCCTTTACCGATTGAGCAAAAATTTGATTTAGTTGTTTCCTTAGAAGTAGCAGAGCACATACCCCCGGAGTGCGCCCAGATATTTGTAAACTCTTTAGCGAAGTTGGGTCCAGTAATTTTGTTCTCGGCCGCAGTACCATTTCAAGGAGGAACAAACCACATCAACGAACAGTGGCCGGAATATTGGGCTAAACTATTTCAAGCACAAGGATATGTAGCGATTGACTGTGTGAGAAACAAAATATGGCAAAACGATCTAGTCCGATGGTACTATGCCCAGAACATACTGATATTTGCCCAACGGGAATATTTAACAACTAATCCCCTGTTACAAAAAGAGGCAGATAGAACTAACATTTTGCAGCTTGCCTTAATTCATCCATACCTTTATTTGCGAACAGCTTCAGAAGCAACTAAATTAAGACAAGAAGTCAAAGACGCTCTAGGATTAACAGACCCAAGAATTTCAGTAAAAAAAGTATTTTTTGCTTTGCTAACCTTGACAAAATCTCGGTTAAATGGCAAAATAAAACAACTTTTTTGAAAAAAAACCAAGTGAAAGTTTCGTTAGTCGCGAGCGATTTGTCAGGAGGAGGTGCACTTCGTGCTTTTCTGTTAGCTCAAGTTCTGATTGAGCTTAACTATGATGTAGAAATTGTCGGATTTATGTGGGGTAAGGAATTATATGCAATTCCTCCTAAAGGCATCCCGGTATATGCGATACCGGGGAGCAAATATCCTGGTTTTTTGATGAGAGCTCAGAAACTTTTGAAAAAAATAGATGGGGATATTATTTATGCAGTCAAACCTAAACCTAGCAGCTTTGGTTTATCATTGCTCAAAAAACTGGAGACTCACCGCCCTATAATTTTAGATATAGACGATTGGGAACTGAGCTGGTTCGGCGGAGACGAATGGAAATATCGCCCTGATTTCAAACAACTTTACCGAGACATTGTAAAAAAAAATGGTCAATTGAGAGAACCAGATCATCAGTTGTATATTAAGTGGATGGAAACTTTAGTTTCCCGTGCGGATGCTGTCACTGTGGATACGGAGTTTTTAAAACAACGTTTTGGTGGTGTATATTTGCCTAATGGCAAGGATACTGAAATGTTCGATCCCGCTAAATACCATCCTGAATTAAGCAGACGGCGTTACGGGTTGTCCGGGTATAAAATTTTAATGTTTCCCGGTGCACCGAGACCTCATAAAGGGGTTGAGGATGTTTTGATGGCCCTCGAACAGTTAAATCAGCCTAATTTAAAGTTAGCGATTGTGGGCGGAAGTCCTTATGATGATTATGACGATCGACTTATGCAACAATGGGGGCGTTGGATTATTAAACTGCCAAAATTTCCAGTGGAAAGGATGCCTGAAGTTGTAGCGGCGGCTCATATTGTCGTTGTTCCTCAGCGAGAGACTTTGACAGCGGTGGCTCAGTTTCCGCTCAAGTTGACAGATGGGATGGCAATGGCTAAGCCTGTTTTGTCTACGCGAGTGGGGGATATTCCTGAAATTTTAGGCGGTACGGGTTATTTAGTAGAGCCTAATTCTCCGACTCAAATTTCCCAGAAAATTCAATGGATATTTCAAAATTTGACAGAAGCAAATCTGCAAGGAATGAAAGCTAGGGAAAGATGCGTAGAAAAATATAGCATTAAAACAATGGCCCCGATCCTTTCAGATATAATTGCAAGTATATCGAGGTAAATTTTTAGTGACTGAATGGAGGAAGATACACTGGCTGTAATTTAATAAAAAATGAAATGTCGTACTATTTAGCTGGGAATGCTTCATGTCTGCAAATAAGCTACTCCTAAAATTTGCCAGACGATATCCAGGCAGGATTTTTTTGACTGTGTTCCTGGGATTCTCTGGGGCTTTATTCAATGGTATCAGCACTACTCTGATTGTACCAGTGCTTTTGAATTTTTTGCAGGAAGCTGTCGAGTTGCGGGCTGCTCCACCTTTAATTAAAATTTTGATGTATCCCTTTGAAGGAATGCCTCAAAATCAGCGTTTGGTGTTAATGACCGTCGCGATAGTTCTGACAATTATATTTAAAAATATTGCTAGTTATGCTAATACTTTAGTAGCTACTTCTCTGACGCGGGCTTTGACTTTTGACTTGCGAGAGGCTGGATTGCGCTTGTTATTAGAAGTAGATTTGGATTATTACTCAAAAACTAAAGTAGGGGATTTAATTAATAGATTGGGTGGAGAAGTAGGTAGAACCGCTAATGCAATTGGCACGGCTATAGGGGTGTTTACTACCTCAATTACTGTTTTGGTGTTTGTGGGTTTGCTGGTTTCAATATCTTGGAAAATGACGCTGACATCTACGATTTTGTTAGGGCTAGTTGCTTGGACAAATCAGTACATTATTAACCGTTCTAAGCATTTTGGTATGCTGTTATCGGAAATGTCTAAAGATTATTCAGTAGGGATATTGGAAACCATCACTGGAATTAGACTTGTCAAGTCAACGGGGAATGAAGAAAAAGAGTATCACCGGATTAAAAACTTAATTCATAGGCGAGAACAAGCGGATTTTTCAGCTCAGATAAACTATGCAGCGATCGCTCCTATTAACGAAGTTGTGAATTTGATGGTGATTATTTTAATTATATTTATAGGTAGGACAATTTTTGTAAATGAAATAGAGTCTATTTCTACGGTTCTTCTAACATATTTATTGGTGCTGTTTAGACTAATACCTCTGATTTCTCAATTAAATAGTGGCCGCAGTCAATTTGCTAACACATCGGCTAGTGTAGAGGTTGTTGATAATTTTTTAAGATGTGATGACAAGCCATTTATGCGGAATGGGTTAGTGGCATATACTCATTTGCGATCGGGAATTCATTTTAATAAAATATCTTTTAATTATCCAAATCATAAAAACTTAGTTCTGCAAGGAATAGATTTATTTCTACCTCACGGTACTACTTTGGCTTTGGTAGGCAGTTCAGGTTCTGGTAAATCAACTTTAGCAGATTTATTACCGAGATTTTACGATCCTACTGAAGGTAGTATCTCGATAGATGGCGTGGATTTGCGTGAATTTGATGTCAAAAGCTTGAGAAAAGCTATGGGAATTGTTAGTCAAGATACGTTCTTGTTTAATGCCTCAGTGCGCGATAATATTGCTTATGCTAGGCAAGAAGCAACAGAAGCAGAAATTGTCGAGGCGGCAAAGGGAGCAAATGCTTACGAGTTTATCCAACAGTTGCCACAGGGATTGGATACTCAAATTGGCGATCGCGGTCTGATCCTATCGGGAGGGCAGCGTCAGAGAATTTCCATTGCTAGAGCCCTGCTGCAAAACCCAGAAATTTTAATTTTAGATGAAGCAACCAGTTCCCTGGATACAGTGGCGGAAAGGTACGTGCAAGAGGCGATCGAGAAATTGAGTTACGATCGCACCACGTTAGTCATTGCCCACCGCCTCTCCACAGTCCAAAAAGCCCATAAAATCGCTGTGATCGATCGAGGACGAGTAGTAGAAATTGGTTCTCACAAAGACTTGTTAGCAAAAGGAGGATACTACACCCGCTTGCATTCTATGCAATTTGCCGAAGAAACTGCTCGCGACGAAGCTTTAATTAAAGGTTCTTACGAAATTCGCACTCGTCTAACTCCCATGATAGCTTACCTAAAATTGCTACTAGATGAAATGGTAGATTCTCCCGAAGAAAGGGATGAACTTATCCGAGAATCCTTTCAATCCGCTGCTAATATTTTTGAGACTTTAGAATTTATTGAAAATACAATCAGGCGTCAGGCTGTTCAAAAGTAGTCAGTTGGCAGTTGGCAGTTGGCAGTTGGCAGTAGTCAACAATTACCAATACCCAATGCCCAATGCCCAATGCCCAATGCCCAATACCCAATTCCCAATTCCCAATTCCCAATTCCCATGTCACACTATTATGTATTCTTCACCCGCAATATATTGCCACAACCGAATGTAGCTAGCTTAGTTCAAGTTGCCCACTCGGCGAATGCCGCAGCAAATCTCGGTTTACCAGCAGTGTTAGTATATCTCCGTAAAGGATGGAGTGCTCTTAATCCACTAGATTTACTCCATCCTTTTCAACCTAGAAAACCCGATGAAAAACTTGCCCAAATCTACAACATTCAACAAAAGTTAAAAGTAGCAGATTTACCGATGCCGTGGCCCATCGACCTTTGGGACAACAAGTGGACGAGTTCGAGTACAATAGTATCAAAATACTACCTACCAATCCACCTGCGGAAATCAACTCAAATTGTCCACAGCCGCGACTGGAACTTTGTCAAAGCAGCAATTAAAAATGGAATTCCCGCCATTTACGAACAGCATCATCACGAAAACAAGAAGTTTGAACCAGAAATTGTCCGCAATTCCCTGTTTCAAATTGCTGTAACTGTTGCCGATACAGTGCGCGAAAGCATGATGCAAAATGGAATGCCACCAGAAAAAGTAATTATGCTACATAACGGTTTCAATCATTTATTTTTCGCCAGACAAACGGCAGCATCTCAGAATTGGCGACAGCAGCTATTAACAGACGACAGACAGCATTTAGCAGTTTATGCAGGGGGACTTTATCCGTTTAAAGGTGTGGATATGTTAGTAGATGTAGCTGAGGAATTGCCCGGAGTTCAATTTGCGATCGCCGGTGGTAGCGAATCCCAAGTAACAGCCTACCAAAAATTAGCCAAATCCCAGCAAGTTAACAACATAAAATTTCTCGGATACCTCCCACAGAATCAACTTGCTAGCTTGCTACAAGCCGCTGATGTTTTAACTCACCCTCACTGTTGGACAGAAGCCGCGACATTTACATCTCCTTTAAAATTCTTTGATTATATGGCATCGGGAACTCCAATCGTGGCGACAGAGATTCCATCTTTGCGGGAGTTTAAATCGGGAAACATCGCTGCGACTTGGTGCGAACCCGATAACCCCTATCAATTTGCACAAAGCATTCACAGTAGTTTAATAAAATATCCCAGGAAGGTAGAAGGTTATGCAGAAACTATGGATTTTGTCAAGCAATTTTCCTGGGAAAATCGGATTGAGAAAATTTTGAGTTACGTAGACGAGCAAGTGCGATCGCAACTACTTACATAATTTAAAATTTGTCCCTAGTAAGTAAGGACTTTAGCCATTTTTGTGAGAGGAATTCAGTCCTAACTACAAACCTCTGATGGTTCGTATTAACCACATAATATTCAAAATGAACCCAAAAATCATCGGTACAATCACCACCTACCCCGCCATGAGCCAAAGCGACTGGCTGTGGCAACAAACCCCGGAAAATTTCGGCAACTGGGGAAACATTCAAATGCTAGCAAATCACCCAGAACCAGACTTTTTACTCATGTATCAATTCGACTTTCCCCAAGCGCCGAAAAAGCAATCGTGGCTGGAAAAAATTCGCCATCCTACCCCTCAAACTTCCGAAAATGAACAACTAATTCGAGAAAAATTGCGCGGAGTCCCCAAAGAACGCATTATTTACCTAATTCGCGAGCCACCATTACCAGAAGTCATTGAAATTACCAAAGCCAATTACGAACAAGCCAAACTTTACTGCGGTTACATTTCCGGGCCAGACGACTTCGCACCAAACCCAAATTATATGCCCGCAATTTGGTATCACAGCAACTCATTTCGAGAACTCGATGAAATGCCTCCACCCGCTAAAACTAAACCCTGTTCTTGGATTACTTCAGGTGTTAGCCGTAGTGCTAATCACCGCCAGCGATTAGAGTTTATCAAATTGCTACAAGCACAAGAATTAAATTTTGACCTTTACGGGCGAAATCTGCCCCATTGGGCGGGCGGTAAAGGCATTGTGAACAATAAATGGCACGCCGTTGCACCTTACTATTACAACTTAGCTATTGAAAATTATGCAGCAAACGATTGGTATGTGAGCGAGAAACTTTGGGATGCTTTGTTAGCTTGGTGTTTGCCGATTTATTACGGCGGTGCTGCGGCGGATAAATTGTTGCCGGCAGGGAGTTTTCTGCGGCTTCCCAGTCTGGATGAGACAGGAGTAGAATTTATCAGAGAGGTGATGGCAACCCCCGATTATTGGCATGAAGCGATCGAAAAAATTGCGCAAGCCCGACAAATAATTCTCCACGAATTGAACCTGCTCAATTGGTTGGCTAATTTTACATCCTAGGAGATTGGCGGGGAAGCATCTTAGTCAGCACTTACGCATGGGGGGTCAAAAACCCCTGGTGGTTGCCCTTCGACTACGTTTATCCTGAGCGTAGTCGAAGGGTTCAGGATAAACGTAGTCGAAACCCTGCGTGAATATTTGTCGAAAAAAAGGACTAATATAAAATCCTCTCTTCATCGTCCTGTATTAAACTCTCTCTTCTCTTGCTTCGCGTACTAGCCTACGGGAACCCCTGCGGGGAACGCGCCTTCGCGGTTAAATCACCTGACGGTACAACCGGAATTGATATAATTTGACATCCCATCGAGGGGGAGTCGGAACTCAAATTTGTCATCGAAGGACGGTCAGAGTCGCTGACAGCGCCCAGAGATGCTGCTAAAGTTGAGGATAGGAGCAGGCAAAAAATCAACCCCAGGCAAGATTTTTGGGGAAGGGGCTTTCTGATACACACCCTTAGCACTTATAATTACTACAAGAATATTTACATACTTCAACAGGTTCTTAAAGAACCTTACTATCCTTAATGAAGCTTAAAATTAGTAAATTGTTCGTTAAAGTTACCTGGAACCCCCAGAAGGCTGTAGGCTGCCCCGTCTGGTTAGCGGTGAGATAAATAATGATGCCTCGGATACTTGTTATTGACGATGACGCGGCGATCGCGGAACTCGTAGCCATTAACCTCGAAATGGCTGGGTACGAAGTAACCCACGCAGAAGACGGCATCAAAGGTCAGGCCCTAGCTATACAACTGCTGCCAGACTTGATCGTCCTAGACCTGATGTTGCCTAGAGTAGACGGATTCACAGTCTGTCAGCGTTTGCGGCGAGACGATCGCACCGCCGACATTCCCGTCTTGATGTTGACCGCCTTAAGTCAAACTCAAGACAAAGTAGAAGGCTTCAACTCCGGTGCCGACGACTACCTCACCAAGCCCTTTGAACTAGAAGAAATGCTAGCGCGAGTGCGAGCCCTACTGAGGCGCACAGACCGCATTCCCCAAGCAGCCAAACACTCCGAAATCCTGAATTACGGACCACTGACCCTTGTACCAGAAAGGTTTGAAGCAGTTTGGTATACTCAAATTGTCAAATTGACCCACCTAGAGTTCGAGTTACTACACTGCTTGCTTCAGCGCCACGGTCAGACAGTCTCTCCCAGCGAAATTCTTAAAGAAGTCTGGGGTTATGACCCCGACGACGACATCGAAACCATTCGCGTACACATCAGACACCTGAGAACCAAGATGGAACCCGATCCCCGCCATCCTCGGTACATCAAAACCGTATACGGAGCAGGTTATTGTCTGGAATTACCCAGCAACGAGCAAGTAGCGGAGGAAAGCAAATCATCTGCTTGAGCTAGCACCTGATATCACTTCCGGTTGTATCGGGATTAATCTTACCCAAAACCAGGGCACGGCATTAGCGTGTCGTCGCTTGTCATTCCCGCACCGCCGGAATTGATATCAGATGCAACAAGCAATTAAACATCTAGCTAAAAAAGCCTGGGAACACCTGTTCTCAGGCTTTTGAGTTGAAATATTTACTCCTGTCTATTTCTGTAGCTTAGTACAATTATTTATCAATAAATCCAGATATATTTCACTGTTGCTAACATACACCAGTAATAAACAGTGTAGGAGCCGAAGGAGAAAAGATTGGCTTATCTACTGTCTATAGAACTCTGCATTTACTAGCAAGAATTGGAATTTTACGGGAACTAGAATTAGCAGAAGGACATAAACATTACGAACTAAATTTGCCTGAATTGCACCACCACCATCACCTGGTTTGCATTCAGTGTCACAAGACTTTTGAATTTAGCGATGAATCGATTTTAAAGATTGGCAAAAAACAAGTTGAAAAAGCTGGTGTAGAATTGCTTGACTGTCAGTTAACCGTCCGTGCTGTTTGTTTGGAAGCGCTGCGGGAGGGATGGCCTTCTTTGATACCCAGCAATTGGTTGTGCCCTCAATACCATTCGGAAATTGAAGGTGAAACTATTGACGGGGCGCTGTCAACAGTGCCCACCTTTGGCAATCAAGCAACTTCCGAATCGCAGCGTTGATGTTCCATCCGAAATACATTCGCGTATAGACTAGCAACAATCTGTTTACCTTCCTGGGTTAACTGTAAGTAACCGAGAGATTCGCTGATGTGCGGATAAATACTGCTCCAGTAAAACTTCGAGTAGCTTTGGAGCAAGTCCCCCGGATGTCGGTAGCCCAAAACCTTAGTATCACCGCTTTCTTCCAATTCGTAAAACAGCGCCCCCATTTTTTGTAAATATTGTGGGTTGCTCAGTTGACCGATCAAGTCCGCACCGCGAACTAAACTCGAATGATTAACTACATTCTGATTAGCGTTGCTCTCAAGCACCGAAAAACGAGTTTCCTCGATGTTTTGCTTGATGGCTTCAGCATTAATTAGCTTGTGATTCCCGAAGCGTTCGTCAATGAAGAGTTTAGCTCTATCAACTCGGTAAGGTGCTAGGCTGGCTGCGGTTGCACCGGGAGGAAGTGCAATTTTTATGTCATTTTTTCCTGTAGCGTACAATCCTTCTGCTGGTTGGTCAAGTCGGCAAACTCCTTTAACATATCCGATATCTTGACAAAGCAACGAAATGATGAAGTGAAGCCAATCTTCGCAGGATACTCCTCCTTTGCGAATGTGTTTTCCCCGCAAGATTTCTTGACCGACTAGGGTGACACAAATTGCGTGTTCTACATTATGATAAAGAGCGTCGCTATTGGCAATGTTTTCTAATGCCATTGCTCCCACCCAAGAAATTATATCTGCATAATCGGATTTATACCCTCCGTAAGTACGGCTATAGCCATTCTCAAGGTGTTGAATGAAAGCCTCAATTAGTAGTTCAGTAGAATTAAACATACCCGTCCTTTTACCCTAGTATCGCCTTCATCTAATATGGATTTTAAAGTTTTGTCAGTTTATATTGAATCCCTCGCGAATTAATTAATCGAAGCTTAACTTAAAAACCACCAATGCCCTAGAAAGTTAGTCCATCACGGACAGCCATCCCCGGCGTACTGCGTAAAGTAGTCTGCTGATGATTTTTTGGTCGTCTGAGCTTCGGGAAGTTTGAGAATTAATGGCCGATTGAATCTCTTGTAACTGATTTTTGTCAATGGTTCCAGATTTCCAAATGTTTAAGTAGAGTTCGGAAATTGTATATTCGGGAATAAAAGTTTTGGTTCTCATGGCAGGTCTAGTTGAATTTATATTGTTTATTATTGGGGTAATTTCTATAATCTTATGTGATATGGATCGACCCGTAGCTGTGATGCGATCGCCAGAGTCAAGTTGAGACCCATCTACCAAAGGATTCAAGACCTCAAGGCTATTTTTAACTCAACCTCGTTTCTGCCTCCGCCACTGAGATTGCCTTGGCCACTGCCAAGCAGTGGCGAAAAACTCCCGGAAATAAGTTTCAGCCGTAGCGGGCGATCGAAAAAATATTGCCAAAAAGAGTTGAGTCGTGTACAATACAGAGTCTGGTATCCTCATTCATCCATAATTTTCCCCAAAATCCCATCTCCGCATAGGGGAAGGGACTTTCAGTGCGGATGCCACAAAATCACTCTATTCAGCAAAAAGCTAGAAATGCCGTAACTCATGCCCACTATTCAGCAACTCATTCGTTCAGCACGGGAACAAACGCAGAAAAAAACCAAATCGCCAGCTCTCAAGAGTTGCCCCCAGCGCCGCGGAGTTTGTACCAGAGTGTACACAACCACCCCGAAAAAACCTAACTCGGCGCTGCGAAAGGTGGCGCGGGTGCGGCTGACCTCTGGTTTTGAAGTGACAGCCTACATCCCCGGTATCGGTCACAACTTGCAAGAGCACTCGGTAGTAATGATCCGCGGCGGTAGGGTAAAAGATTTGCCTGGAGTTAGATACCACATCATTCGCGGTACATTAGACACGGCAGGGGTGAAAGACCGCAAACAAGGTCGTTCCAAATACGGGGCCAAACGTCCTAAAGCAGCGAAGAAATAAAACGTAACTTGCACCTTTGAGGGGTTAGAGAGCCAAAATAAACCCTCGATCGCCCGTTGATAGCTAATTAATAGTCGATCGATAGCTCACAAAAACCCCAAACTCCATCATTCAAAATCAAAAATCCCAAATAGAACTATGTCTCGCCGCACAGTTATTCAAAAACGCCCAGTCCCCCCCGATCCAACCTACAACAGCCGGTTGGTAAGCATGATGGTGAGGCGGATCATGCAGCACGGTAAAAAATCCGTTGCTTCCAGCATCGTCTACGACGCCCTCAAAACCATCCAAGAACGCACAGGAGCCGAACCGTTAGACTTGTTTGAAAAAGCAGTCAAAAACGCCACACCCCTAGTGGAAGTCAAAGCACGTCGTGTAGGTGGTGCCACCTACCAAGTGCCGATGGAAGTCCGTTCCGATCGCGGTACAACCCTCGCCCTCCGCTGGCTGATCAGATTTGCCAGAGCCAGAACCGGCCGCTCCATGGCCGCCAAGCTCGCCAACGAACTGATGGATGCAGCCAACGAAACAGGTAGCGCCATTCGCAAACGCGAAGAAACCCACCGTATGGCAGAAGCCAACAAGGCCTTCGCCCACTACCGCTACTAATCGCCAAATCTGGTAAGTCGAATTGGACGATTTTGTGGTATGAGAGCATTGGGTGAGAGATTGGAAAGTGTAAATTTTTAGTATTGAGATTGCTTCACCAAGGCCTAGGCTGCGAGGCACGAAGCAAACTCAACACTGGAAAAATCCCAATTCAAAACTCTCTTAATCCTCCATGTCACATACTTAATATTTTTGTAAACAAATCTTGCAAAAAATATTAAAATGTAACAATAAGCTCCATTAACTTATGTTGTCAGTCCGTCGCGACTACAAAATAGGGATTCTGTGTAGTATAATTGTATTATAACAGCAGAGAATACTCAAGGAGGTAGCTGTGGCACGTACCGTCCCGCTAGAAAAAACCCGCAACATCGGCATCGCAGCCCACATTGATGCGGGCAAAACAACAACAACTGAAAGAATTCTGTTCTATTCAGGCATGGTTCACAAAATGGGTGAAGTGCATGAAGGAACAGCAGTTACCGACTGGATGGAGCAAGAGCGGGAGCGGGGAATTACGATTACTGCCGCCGCTATCACCACCAGTTGGAAAGATTACAAAATCAACATCATCGACACTCCGGGACACGTAGACTTCACGATCGAAGTAGAACGATCCATGCGAGTGCTAGATGGAGTGATCGCAGTATTCTGCTCGGTAGGCGGAGTTCAGCCACAATCGGAAACAGTTTGGCGACAAGCCGATAGGTACAAAGTGCCACGGATTGTGTTCGTCAACAAAATGGATCGGATGGGCGCTAACTTTTATAAAGTCTACGGTCAAATTCGCGATCGCATGAGAGCGAACGCCGTACCAATCCAAATCCCGATCGGCAGCGAAGAAAACTTCCGGGGAATAGTAGACCTAGTGCACATGAAAGCCTACATCTACAACAACGACACCGGCACCGATATCGAAGAAGTAGAAATCCCCGAAGAAGTCAAAGATCTAGCCTCTGAATACCGCACCAAACTGATCGAATCAGTAGCAGAAACCAGCGACACCCTCACCGAGAAATACCTCGAAGGCGTAGAACTAACCCAAGACGAAATCCAGTCGGCCCTGCGCCACGGGACGATCGTTGGCAGCATCGTTCCCATGCTGTGCGGTTCTGCTTTCAAAAACAAAGGCGTTCAATTGTTGTTGGATGCAGTGATCGAGTATCTGCCGTCGCCCTTGGAAGTTCCCCCAATTCAAGGACACCTAGCCAACGGCGACATCGCAGAGCGACACGCCGACGACGATGCTCCTCTGTCAGCCCTGGCATTCAAAATCATGTCAGACCCCTACGGCCGCCTCACCTTTGTGCGGGTATACTCCGGTATTCTCAAAAAAGGTACTTACGTCCTCAACTCCACCAAAGACAAAAAAGAGCGGGTTTCTCGCCTGATTGTTCTGAAAGCGGACGATCGGATTGAAGTAGAAGAACTGCGCGCCGGAGACTTAGGAGCAGCCTTGGGCTTGAAAGACACCTTCACCGGTGACACCCTCTGCGACGAAACAGCACCAGTAATCCTGGAATCCCTGTTTATTCCAGAGCCAGTCATCTCGGTGGCGGTGGAACCCAAAACCAAACAAGACATGGAGAAGCTCTCCAAAGCCCTCCAGTCCCTATCCGAAGAAGACCCCACCTTTAGAGTCAACGTTGACCCAGAAACCAACCAGACAGTCATCGCCGGCATGGGCGAACTGCACTTGGAAATTTTGGTAGACAGGATGCTGCGCGAATTCAAAGTAGAAGCCAACGTCGGTAAACCGCAAGTAGCCTACCGCGAAACCATTCGCAAAGCAGTCCGTGCCGAAGGTAAATTTATCCGCCAAAGCGGCGGTAAAGGTCAGTACGGTCACGTCGTGATCGAAATAGAACCCGGAGAAGAGGGAACCGGCTTTGAATTTGTCTCCAAAATAGTCGGCGGCACAGTACCCAAAGAGTACATCGGCCCGGCAGGACAAGGGATGAAAGAAGCCTGCGAATCAGGTATTCTAGCAGGATATCCGATGATTGACCTCAAAGCTACTATGGTAGACGGGTCTTTCCACGACGTAGACTCCTCAGAAATGGCATTTAAGATCGCCGGTTCAATGGCGATCAAAGAAGCCGTGATGAATGCAACGCCTGTGCTGCTAGAGCCTATGATGAAAGTAGAGGTTGAAGTGCCCGAAGATTACATCGGGAATGTCATCGGCGACCTCAACTCCCGTCGGGGTCAGATCGAAGGTCAAGAGACGGATCAGGGAATTGCCAAAGTTTCTGTAAAAGTTCCACTAGCAGAAATGTTTGGTTACGCCACTGACATCCGCTCGAAAACCCAAGGTCGAGGCATCTTCACAATGGAATTCAGCCATTACGAAGAAGTGCCGCGAAATGTGGCAGAAGCCATTATCGCTAAGAACAAAGGGAACTAATGATTGGAGATTTGAGATTTTGGATTTTGGATTGAATCCAAAATCTCCCATCTCAAATCTCAAGTCTAAAATCGCTAAAAAAAACAAGGAACAAATCGAGAATGGCACGCGCAAAATTTGAACGGAATAAACCCCACGTAAACATCGGCACGATCGGTCACGTTGACCACGGCAAAACAACCTTAACCGCCGCGATTACCATGACCCTTTCGGCCCTGGGTCAGGCCAAGGGTAAGAAATACGACGAAATCGATGCCGCGCCTGAAGAAAAAGCACGCGGTATTACGATTAATACTGCTCACGTCGAATACGAAACCACAGATAGGCACTATGCCCACGTTGATTGCCCCGGACACGCTGACTATGTGAAAAACATGATCACTGGTGCTGCTCAAATGGACGGTGGCATCCTGGTAGTGTCAGCGGCTGATGGTCCCATGCCTCAAACTCGCGAACACATTCTGTTAGCTAAGCAAGTTGGCGTTCCTAGCTTGGTGGTTTTCTTGAACAAAGAAGACATGGTAGATGACGCAGAACTTTTGGAATTGGTGGAAATGGAAGTTCGCGAACTTCTAAGCTCTTACGATTTTCCTGGCGATGATATCCCCATCGTCACCGGTTCGGGACTGAAAGCTCTCGAAGCCATGATTGCAAATCCCAAGTCTGTCAAGGGCGAAAATCCCTGGATTGACAAGATTTATGCACTGATGGAAGCAGTGGATAGTTACATCCCCACCCCCGAACGTGAAATTGATAAGCCATTCTTGATGGCAGTAGAAGACGTATTCTCCATTACAGGTCGGGGTACTGTCGCTACTGGCCGGATTGAACGTGGTAAGATCAAAGTAGGCGAAAACGTCGAACTCGTAGGTCTCAAGGACACTCGCAGCACTACCGTGACTGGTGTAGAAATGTTCACCAAGTCTTTGGATGAAGGCTTGGCTGGGGACAACGTGGGCTTACTGTTGCGGGGGATTTTGAAGGCAGATATTGAACGCGGCATGGTGATTGCCAAGCCAAAGAGCATCTTGCCTCACACTCAGTTTGAATCAGAAGTCTACATCCTGAAGAAGGAAGAAGGTGGTCGTCACACGCCCTTTTTCTCTGGCTACCGCCCTCAGTTCTACGTTCGTACAACTGATGTAACTGGTACCATCATGCAGTTCACCGCTGATGACGGCTCCGAAGCAGAAATGGTGATGCCTGGAGACCGGATCAAGATGACTGTGGAGCTGATTCACCCGATCGCGATCGAACAAGGAATGCGTTTTGCAATCCGTGAAGGCGGACGCACCGTCGGCGCAGGCGTTGTTTCCAAAATCCTCAAGTAGGAATACGCTCATAGTCAGTAGTCATTAGTCAGTAGTCATTAGTCAGTAGTTAGTAGTTAGTAGTTAGTGGTCAGTTGTCCTTAGTTTATATTAGTAGTTACCTAATGACTAATGACTACTGACTAATAACTAACGACTAATAACTAATGACTAATGACTAATAACTAATGACTAATAACTAATGACTAATGACTAATGACTAAAAAAAACTGAACCTAGAAAATTAAAGAAACCAAAATGGCAGCTATCCCACAACAAAAAATTCGCATCCGCCTCAAAGCTTTTGACCGACGCATTCTAGACGCATCCTGCGAAAAGATTGTAGATACAGCAAATCGGACAGCAGCCACTGCGATCGGTCCGATTCCCCTACCGACAAAACGGCGGATTTATTGCTTGCTGCGATCGCCCCACGTAGACAAAGATTCTCGCGAACACTTTGAAACTCGCACGCACCGCCGCATCATCGATATTCACCAGCCTTCCGCTAAAACAATTGACGCTTTGATGAAATTGGATTTGCCAGCCGGCGTAGATATCGAAGTCAAGCTGTAGATTGACAGTTTGAGAAATCACAAAAGAAGGAACAAGGGAAAAATTCTTTGTTCCTTTTTTTATTAGTCCCGGAGGCAAAGATAGTCAAAAACCGGGTTGTTTACGAACTCAATTGGATTTAGTTATTAGATTGTCGCGGGTGGCCAGAAACCGGGTTTTTACGAAAATTGTTGGTGACAGCGCAGAAACTCAAAAAAACCCGGTTTCTTAGATTGTCGCGGGTGGCCAGAAACCGGGTTTTTACGAGAATTGTTGGTGATAGCGCAGAAACCCAAAAAAACCCGGTTTCTTAGATTGTCGCGATCGCCCAGAAACCGGGTTTTTGCGAGAATTGTTGATGATAGCGCAGAAACCCATAAAAACCCGGTTTCTTAGATTACGATGCCCGCAACTCCCCACGCCACAAAAAATCCTGTCACAATAAAATGAAGACTACCATCGACAAAAGATATGACGCGAGAAGAGTTGTTGCAGTTAATCGACAAAGCGGCTGATGAGGGCTCCACAGAATTGGATTTGGCGGGGTTGGGGTTGGAGAAATTGCCGCCGGAGATTGGCAAGTGCACGCAGCTTGAGTCGTTGGTGTTAGGGAAATTGGATATGATAGTTTCATCGATCGCACTATTCTACATTCCGTAAATTACCAACTATGAACGTTCAGTTGGTTGACTCCTTAATTCAAGTCATTGAATCGCTGCCACCTGAAGAGAGTTTGCTGTTCCAAGAAAAACTCTCAGCTAGGGCGATTCAGAGTACGCCTGGAGTGTGTGGAGGATATGCCCGAATTCGCAACACTCCGATTCCTGTTTGGACGCTGGTTTCACTTCACCAACAGGGGGCTGATGAGGCTGAGTTACTTCGCAATTATCCGGGTTTGTCGGGTTTCGATTTAGAGAATGCTTGGCGTTATTACGATCGCCACCGCGAAGAAATCGATCGGATTATAAGTTCTTATCAAACCGATGATTGAAATCACAATATCCACCAAAAGACAAGAGAAACTTGACTTTTACTAATTGATTAAGTTGTCGTATTCTGCGTGAGTACCAATCCAGAACCAGAGAATTCCTTGCTTGATTTCTGTACCCAAAGCTCTATGACTTTGCCCAGCTCGAACTGACCAGTATTTGCCAACTTTTTTGAAGTGTAAAGATGGGTGACTAGGATCGACTTTGAGGAGTCCGCATCGCGCGATCGGCGGTGGATTGCACATTTTCTGGCAGTGCAGCGTAGCAATTCCAAAAACGGCGGGTTGTATAGTGCATTAGATTGCTCGGTATTGCCCTGATTCAAAGTCAGCTAGTGCTTCTTCTGCCAAAGTATCGAGTTTACCACCAAGGATGTCTTGTTCGAGCTGTTCGCTCCAACGTTCATAGTCTAAATCTAACAGCCATTGCACCAGTTTTTGATAGTCGCCGGGAGGCAGTTTTAGGATTGCGGCTTCGATTTGCTCAATAGTGGACATAGAATCCGTAAATTTGCGTTGCTGCCTCATTATAGCTTGAGGACTGATGCGCAAGTAGCCAGAAACCGGGTTTTTACGGGAATTCTTCGTGACAGGCGCAGAAACTCAAAAAAACCCGGTTTCTCGATCGCTCTTTCCCTCACCCCAATAGTCCGGCAAGGGTTAAAACCCCTGCCTCAAAGCCAAAGTCGTCTGAAGACGACTGAAGAATGAAGAACTCATGAGTCCTCTTTGAGAGGACTTTCGCTATGAGACAGGGGTTTGAACCCCTGGCGGACTGTCGGGTAAGCGAAAAGACTCGGTGGACTGACAGCTTAAGTTGATACACCTTGGTTTCTTAGATGATCGCGGGTGGCCAGAAACCGGGTTTTTACGAAAATTGTTGGTGATATCGCAGAAACTCAAAAAAACCCGGTTTCTTAGATGATCGTGGGTGGCCAGAAACCGGGTTTTTACGAAAATTGTTGGTGATATCGCAGAAACTCAAAAAAACCCGGTTTCTTAGATTACGGTGCGCGATCGACTCCCCACGCCACAAAAAATCCTGTCACAATAAAACGAAGACTACCGAATCGACAAAAGATATGACGCGAGAAGAGTTGTTGCAGTTAATCGACAAAGCCGCTGATGAGGGCTCCACAGAATTGGATTTGGCGGGGTTGGGGTTGGAGGAATTGCCGCCGGAGATTGGCAAGTGCACGCAGCTTGAGACGTTGGTGTTGGGGAAACGGGATGAGGAGAAAGGAGAATTTCTTGGGAATAAGTTAACTGAGTTTCCTGATGCTGTTCTTCAATTAACTAACTTAAAAATACTTTCGCTTGTTGAAAATCAGATTACCTCCATCCCAGAAGCGATCGGACAACTGTCCAATCTGAGAGACCTTAACCTGAATGAAAATCAAATTACTGAAATCCCAGAAGCGATCGGACAACTGTGCAATCTGACAGGGCTTTACCTAGGTAACAATCGGATTACCTTTATCCCAGATGCGATCGGTCAACTATCCAATTTGACATGGCTTGCCCTCGGTGGCAATCAGATTACCGAAATTCCAGAGGCGATCGGGCAACTGTCTAATCTGACAGAACTTTCCCTGTGGAATAATCAGATAGCTCAAATCCCAGATGCGCTAGAAAAACTTTGCAAAGCACTCGCCCAACTGTCTAATCTGACACACCTTAACCTCCGTTACAATCAAATCACCCAAATCCCAGAAGCACTTGTCCAACTTTCCCAACTGAGAGAACTTAACCTCAATAGTAATCAGATAACCGAAATCCCAGAAGCACTTGTCCAACTGCCCAATCTGACACACCTTCACCTAGGTAGTAATCAGATTACTCAAATCCCAGATGCGCTAGGAAAGCTTTGCGAAATACTCGTCCAACTACCCAATCTAAAACACCTGGATCTTAGTAATAATCAGATTGCAAAAATCCCAGATGCACTAGGAAAGCTTTGTGAAACACTCGTCCAACTACCCAATCTCGAAGACCTCGATCTTAGTGATAATCAGATTGCCCAAATCCCGGATGCGCTAGGAAAGCTTTGCGAAGCACTTGTCCAACTGCCCAATCTCGAACACCTTGACCTCAGTGATAATCAAATTGCACAAATCCCAGATGCGATCTGCCAACTGCCCAATCTGAGACAGCTTTATCTCAGTGACAATCAGATTGAACAAATCCCAGATATGCTTGCCCAACTATTTAATCTGACATGGCTTCAACTCGGTGGTAATCAGATTACCCAAATCCCAGACGCAATCTGCCAACTGTCAAATCTGCAAGGGCTCGGCCTCTATGACAATCAGATTACCCAAATACCAGATGCGATCGGTCAACTGTCCAATCTGACAAGTTTTACCATCTTTGAAAATCAGATTACACAAATCCCAGATGCGATCGCCCAACTTTCACAACTTACAGGACTTGACCTCTGTAACAATCAAATTACCCAAATCCCAGATGCGATCGGTCAACTGTCCAATCTGAAACAGCTTGACCTCAGTAACAATCAGATTAAGCAAATCCCTGATGCTATTGGCCAATTGTACAATCTGGAACAGCTTTACTTGGGAAGAAATCAGATTGAAACTATTCCTGAATGCTTGGAAACACTGCCAAAACTTCTAAAATTAGACCTCCGATACAATCCCCTGCCCATTTCTCCAGAACTTCTAGGGGGGGCTGGAAAGTACGAAGGCTTCAGCACTCCCGCCGCCATCTTCAACTACCTGCGCCAACTCCGCAGCGGCGAAGTCCTCCCCCTCAACGAAGCCAAAGTCCTCCTCGTCGGCCAAGGAAGCGTCGGCAAAACCTCCCTGATCAACCGCCTCACCCACAACCAATACAACCCCAACGAACCCCAAACCGACGGACTCAACATCATAGACTGGCAAATTACAGTCAACACCAAACCCGTCAAACTCAACGTCTGGGATTTCGGCGGACAAGAAATCTACCACGCCACCCACCAATTTTTCCTCACCAAACGCAGCCTCTACCTCCTCGCCTGCAACTGCCGCACCAGCGAAGACGAAAACCGCCTCGAATACTGGCTGAAACTGATCGAAAGCTTCGGCGACGCCTCCCCCGTCATCCTCGTCGGCAACAAGTGCGACGAACAACCCCTGGATCTCAACCGCAAAGCCTTGCGCGACAAATATCCCAACATCAAAGCGATTATCGAAACCTCCTGCCAAAGCGGCACCGGCATCGACGAACTCCGCAGCGCCATCCACACCGAAATCTCCCAACTCAAAGAAGTCTACGATCTTTTGCCGCTAAGCTGGTTCCAAGTCAAGCAGCGCCTGGAAAACCTCGATAAAGATTTCATCAGCATCAGCGAATACGCCAGCATCTGCGGCAAAGAAAATATCTGGGAAGAAACCGACAAAACCCAACTACTCGAACTGTTGCACAATCTGGGCATTGTCCTCAACTTCCGCGAACACCCCATCCTGCAATCCACCAACATCCTCAATCCCCACTGGGTGACAGAAGGCATCTATGCCCTCCTCAGCGATGAGGCACTCAAAGTCAAAACTAAAGGAATTCTCACCTACGCAGAACTCAGTCGCATCCTGGACTCAACTAAATATCCCAGCCACCGTTACAATTGCCTCACCGAGTTGATGGGCGAATTTCAACTCTGTTTCCCCCTCAGCCATTGCCACGCGCCGACTTTCCTCATCCCCGGCATTTTGCCGAAAGAAGAACCGGAAAACACCGAACTCGAAGGCGAAACCCTGGAATTTCAATATCACTACCGCATCCTCCCCGACAGCATCCTCTCGCGTTTCATCGTCCTGATGCACGAGAAAATCCACAACTGCACCCACTGGCGCACGGGGGTAATGCTGGAGTACACGGAAGGCGCGGAGGTGTACAATATCGCCCGAATTAAATCTGACCCGGAAGATGAGAAAATCTTTATTGCCGTCAGCGGGCGGGAATCGACGCGGCGTTCTTTTCTGAGTTTAATTCGCGATACTTTTACTAAAATCCACAATTCTTTTGCCAATCTGGAGATCAGTCAATGGGTGCCGGTTCCGGGTTATCCCGATGCCGATCCGCTGGATTACGAGGAGTTGCTAGGATTGGAGGAGATGGGCGAGACTAAGGTGCGGGTGGGGAAACTTAAAAAGAGTTGGGATTTGCGGCCGTTGTTGGATGGATATGAGGCGATCGAACTTCGGCGCATGAGGAAAATGGGCGATGAAAAATACGGCAGAGAATATGATGACTTGGTAGATATTGCTAAACTAGCTGTTAGTAGACCTATTATTAATAAAGCCGAAGCAAAAATGACTCAAAATTCTTCTGAAACCAACCACTTTCAAGGTGCTTTTCTAGGTGCTAACTTTTCCGGCAATATCGGCGGTTCGTCGAACAGTGCCGAAGTTGGCAATCAATCCGTGCAAAACAATAACGCCAATACGGCAGAACTGCTAAAACTAATTTCATCGATGCGTGAAACCGCCGCGCAGTTTCCCGAAGATATTCGCGAGGGGATAATTATTGATATTGAAGATGTCGAATCCGAAATTAAGAAACCAGAGAAGGAAAGAAATCCAGCTAGATTAAAGAAAAGTTTAAAAGCTATTGCAGCGACGGCGGCTGCGATCGGAGTTGGTATTTCAGGTGCTGTTGACTTGGCTAATAAGACGATCGATCTAGGTGAAAAAGTAGGAATCGAAATTCAGCTACCGCCAGCCCCCTAAATAAGTTTTGCAAGACTTACGCATCAGCCCACAGAAACTGACTTTAGTACCTAATTTGTGGGTAACAACCAAGGATTTTCGTCAAAAACCCGGTTTCTGACGCCCGCCCTCAGCTTCCAGCCCCGATCGCCCTGGGCGCATTTTCCGGCGATCGCCCCTCACCCCGCCCAGAATTGCCTCAAATCAGTTAAAGTAAGAAAAAGAAGCGCAAGTAACCTCACATTCGAGCGACAATGGCATCCTCTTCCTCTGTAGCAGTTCGCGAACTCCCTCTATTTCCGTTGCCGGAAGTGGTTCTATTTCCCGGTAGGCCGCTCCCGCTGCAAATCTTCGAGTTTCGCTATCGAATCATGATGAATACGATTCTGGAGAGCGATCGCCGTTTCGGTGTACTCATGTGGGACCCCAACCAAAATAAAGTCTCCGCTGTCGGCTGCTGCGCCGAAGTCATTCACTGTCAGCGACTCCCCGACGATCGCATGAAAATTATGACTCTCGGACAACAGCGCTTCCGAGTCCTCGACGCCGTTCGGGAAAAGCCCTACTTAGTCGGTCTAGTAGAATGGATCGAAGACGAACCGCCCCAAAAAGACCTCAGATCCTTAAGTCAAGATGTCGAACAACTGCTTCGCGATGTAGTTCGACTTTCTAGCAAATTAATGGATCAGCCGATCGACCTACCAGAAGATATTCCCAGCTTGCCCACAGAGTTGTCCTATTGGGTAGCTAGCTACCTTTATGGCGCAGCCACGGAACAGCAAACTCTTTTAGAATTGCAAGATACTGCTGCTAGATTGGAACGCGAAACAGAAATTTTAACTTCTACTCGCAATCACTTAGCCGCTCGGACTGTACTTAAAGATACACTCAAGTAGTCCCATTATTGTAGGTGCTAGGGCCTAGCTAATCGAAAATTAGTATCTGAAAGGATTTCTTCATTCTTCCTGAAGCCACCCTCGCCCTTCGACCCTTCGACTACCCTGGCCCAACCGCTGAGTGTCAGGGTCGAAACACCTTCTTCCCTCTTTGTTGGGCCCGATTAAACTTGTCGCACACAAAACTGTATAGCACCGCTGAAAATTGCCCCCTTTAAGTTGGCTCCTTCCAAATTGGCACCGCACAAAAAAGCCCCACTAAGATTAGCGCCCTCCAAGTCAGCTTCTCTCAAATCAGCACCATGAAGATTCGCTTCATATAACAGAGCTCCTCTCAAGTTAGCCTTTTGCAAATTTGCTCCCCTTAACTTCACATCAGTTAAATTCGCGGAACTCAAATTAGCCCCCTCTAAGCAAGAATCTATTAAGTTTGCTTCGATGAGATTTGCACCTCGCAAGAATGCACCAGTCAAGTTGACACCGATCATTTTCGTGTCGCTCAAGTTGGCTTTTTGCAGGTTTGCCTCAACCAAATCAGCCCCTGTTAATCTCGCAAATGTTAGATCTGCTCCGCTGAGGTTTGCCCAACTTAATTGAGTCATCAGTAGGCAAGCGTTCTTGAGGTTTGCTCCTATTAAGTTGGCCCAACTTAAGTCTGCTAAAGATAAATTAATCTCTTTCAAATTAGAACACGCCAAATTAATATGACTTAGGAAAGCTTCGCTCAAAGCAGCTTCTTTTAAGTTGATTTCATGAAAATTTCTTTCCCCGGCAGCATATCGCTTCAGAAGTTCATCTGCATTCATTTTGCTAGCCTCTTAACTTTAATACTTGAAAAAATTGTACTACTTACAGTATACTACAGTACACTGTAACACCCAAATATTTTTAAAGTTTCAGTGTAGGTCTTTAGCTCTTCCAATGCCGATCGCACCACTGCGTGGCAGGCATTAGCTTCAACATCCATAAAGAAAATATATTCTCCGAGCGATCGCTTAGTCGGCCTAGATTCAATCCGACTCAGATTAATCCCGCGACTGGCAAATACTTGTAAAGGCTTGACCAGCGCTCCCGGCATATTGGCAGGCACGCTAAAAGCTAGGGAAGTATGGGTGCAATTAGACGGCGAACTATCCAGGATCAACTTACCAGCGGATTTGGTGATGGATTTAGTTGATGGGGGATGCACGCCTATTTCTACATTGTCCAGTTCTTCAACTTCCTTACCGAGTATCCAAAATCGAGTGTAATTGTCGGGATAATCATTAATCGGATGAGCTAACACTGGCAAATTATAAATTTGAGCCGCTCTGGGCGCAGAAATCACCGCCACACTTTTATCCTCCAGGTAATCCAAGGATTCCGTGGTTGAATTCGCCGGAATTAACTGAGCCGATGGGATAAATTTCCCCAACCACGATTGACACTGGGCTAGAGCTTGGGGGTGAGAATAAACTTTTTGAATCTGATTAAAGTTTTCAGCTTTTGAGATTAGGGCGTGGGAAATTGGCAAAACTAAGGCGTGTTGAATTCGGAGTCGATCGAGTCGCCACAGCGTGTCTAAGGTGACAGTAACACTTCCTTCGATCGAATTTTCCACGGGTACAACTGATAAATCAACCAGCCCTGTGGCCGATGCCTCTAGAGCCTGGGATATGGTTGCATAAGGATACAGGGTGCATTCCCAGTTAGTTTCTTGGCTCAACCACTGAACATAAGCCAGAGCGGCTGTTTCTGCATTGGTTCCGACTGGGCCCAGATGTGCGATCGAAATTTTCATAGTAGGGAATTTTACCTAATTGTGGCTACATAGCAGACAGGGACAAATCTGTGTTCCTCCCAGATAGCAGCAGCAAGTAAAATCCGAAAATTAGCGCCGTATCTGGGAAACTTTTATCCGTTATTTCTCGGATGACATTACTCGTTGCGTGACATATGTCACTGGAAAAGGGTTATAGTTTATTAAGATATGGTTACGACTCCTCTAATTTGATATCGTCTCATGTATATCCGGTTTAATGCTTGCCAATCAGTTGAGATCGCCGTACCAGAGGAACGGGTTCCCATTCAACACTATCTGCGTCAGCCCAAGCGACTTGTAAATGCTCTAGTCGATCGCAGTCGCACTGAGCAGTTAAGTGATGAATGTTTTCGGCTCAAAATGCGGCCGTTACAATTTATGATGCTGAGCATTCAACCCACGGTAGACATGAGGGTGTGGGCGCTCTCCGACGGCACAATCAATTTGGAGTCTGTCGCCTGTGAGATTCTAGGTGTCGATTATATCAACGATCGCTTTGCTCTCAATCTCAAAGGACAGTTGTCACCGCATCAAAGTGGCGGGGGGACATATCTGAAGGGAAAAGCGGATTTGGAAGTACGAGTAGAGCTGCCACCACCTTTGTGGCTTACTCCCAAACCAATTCTAGAAGCAACGGGTAACGGTTTGCTCAAGAGCGTACTGCTTAGTGTCAAACAACGATTGATGTACCAATTACTTTTCGATTATCGCCGATGGGCTGGTAACGCAACTGAAGTCCTGTTAACCGATAGCCCCACAATCTTATCTTTAGAAGGGTAAACCTGATTCTTCTGGAACAGGCTGTTTGGCCTGTTCCACACCAGCCTGTTTGTTGCAGATGTCTAATCAAGATCGATTTGAGTCAAGGCACCATCTTCATCATCCTCAATGATTCCGTGACGGAAAGGAGAATCTATTTGCTTCTGTGGAGAAGTTTGATCCTTTTGCTCAGGGCGCGATGGCTGTGGTGGCAGATTCGTCGCACCTACTCGAATGCGGATAGAAGGTCCAGAATTGCCCAAACGAATCGTCATCCCGTCCACCACCAAGGCTTGAGTGATGGATTGGTCATTGATGTAAGTGCCATTAGCGCCAAAATTAATAATTTCCCAGCCAAAGGGATGGTTCCACAACTCGACGTGGTGGCGAGAAACAACAGCACTGTAAATAATTACATCATTGTCGTTCGATCGACCGATCCGAACCACTGATTCGGAGTCAAAAGACCAACTTTGAACTGGGACTGATTGGATAGGATGAAGTAGGGTTAAGGTAATCACTGATCTTACAGAAATTTAGGCATAAATCCAAAGCCTTGTACTTGACCTGGGCTAGTACAAAGCGACGCGGAGCATAAACAGGAAACCTCAGCGCCAGCCAGTTTAGTGGTACATTGACGCGATCTATTAGACATCTCCCATCTCCAGAAAAGCCAGCTTTGAACAGGCTGTTTGGCCTGTTCCACCATAATTTCTGGAAATATCGACCATCATACACTGACTTCATAGGATTATTCAGCAGCATAATCGCGATTATTCTCCGCCTCCGTTAAATCATCCTCTTCCTTAGAAATGCCAATTTCTGTTTCTTCGGGAATCGGAATCGTGACGACTTGCGCCACTTCTAAAGGAGCATAAATTGCTTTAGTATCCCTCGGACTGACGTTAATTTTTTCGACCTGGACAGAGGGCGGATTGGGGACAAAGTTGATTTGAATTTTCGGCCCGGAGCGAGCCAAATGAACGATCAGACCGTCCACAATGGGAATGCTCGCGATCGGTTGACCATCGAGGTAAGTGCCATTGGTGCCTAAATTAATCAATTCCCAGTTTTTCCCCGATCGCCGCAATTCTATGTGGCGACGAGAAACCACCGCACTGAAAAGAACTACGTGGCTTTCTGTCGATCGCCCTATGCAGACGACCTCTTCGTCTTCAAAGGTCCAACTGCGCACGGGTATAGACTGGAGTGGATGTAGCAAGGTCAGCTTAATCACATTGGCATCAGTGAGTTTTGGTAGAGCGATTCTTGATGCGATTTTAGATTTTAGACTTTCTTTCGCCCAATCCAAACTCGATCTAAGAAACTTGAAATAAGAACGTAACCAGGTCTCCTTTGCCCAAAGAGATGCGATCTCCCGGTCGCAACCGGTGTCGATTTCCCTTCGGGAGGGGAGTATTGTTGACATAAGTACCGTTGGAACTACCCACATCCTCTAGATAGCAAGCATCTCCCTCAACCCGGAGATTAGCGTGTACCCTAGAGACTATCTCAGAATTAGCAAATCCGGCAACATCAATATCCGGGGGTACCAAGTCATTGGGCTTGCCTATGTGAATCACAGAAAGATTGTGAGGCAATTCCATCAGCGTATTGGTCTGGACGTGTATCAGCCGTGCGGACTGCTGTTGTAGTTGAGTTTTCGCTACACCAGGTGTCGGTTGGCCAGCAACCGGAGGAGTAGTATTAACGGAGGTTGCCACAGGTTCAGTGGTAACAGCAACCGAGGGTAATGGTGGCGCGTCGGGAACAGCAGGCGGAATGCTAAGGGGAGTTTTTTCCAAGTTAGGTCCAGGATTTGCCGTCACGACTGTTTCCGGTACTATCAGGGGTTCCGGCGACACTAAATCTGGCATCAATGGCGATACCACTGTCGGGCCCACAGAGGATGGCACTACAGTTGCCTCTCTTTCTGGAACCGAAGAACCTGGACGTAAATTAAAGCCACACTGACCACAAAAAGCTGCATCTGTCTGAACCGGAGCACCGCAGTTCGAGCAACTGGCAGTAACGGGTAAAGGCGTGTAGCAAGCCTCACACTGGTTAGCTCCGTCGGGGTTTTGGTGATTGCAATTGGGACAGACAATCATCGATTTCTCCTTGCTATCGGCCAGATTTTCAAATCAGCCTCATAAAAATAGTTTAGTGTACGGTCAAATTTTAACTTTAACCGCCACCATTCTCCTATTGCTTTGCCAATGCTAGCAACTGGCCTTGGGCGGTTCTGGGAGGGATGACGGGCTTTTTTAAGTTAATCAAGTAATCCACGGCTTGATGGCTGTGGCTTTCTGTTACCCTCAATAGCACCAGCGTCGATCGATGATTATAATCTTAATGAAGTTTTATAATACTATATTTAGACACTCCCACAGTTATCGCCCCACACCTAACCGAGGGATTGTAACTCTTCCCCCGCTGCCGCATCTAGCAACCACAAGAGTTCGCCACTGGGTTGAATCAGTCTGGATGGATAAGTCAAGTCATCGGCTACGGGGGCAAAAATTTGAGCGAGGGCGGGTTTTTTGCTGCCTCCTGCAACCATGAAGATGACACAACGAGCATGGTTAATTAAGGGAACTGTAAACGTGATGCGGGGTTGACCGTCCTTGTTACCCACCGTCACTAGGGCATCGCGCACTTGTAAAGCCGCTGTGTGCGGAAATAGAGAGGCTGTGTGGGCGTCGTCTCCGATACCTAATAAAATTATGTCGATCGCCGGAAACTCCCCCTTCGATACCTGGAAGAACTGTTGCAATTCTGTTTGGTAAGCCAAGGCATCCGCGGCCGGGTCCCCACTACCTGTCGGCATCGGGTGAATGTTACTAGGGGGGATGTTTACTTTGTCCAGCCATGCCAGACGTGCCATTTTTTGATTGCTATCCTGGTGATCTGAAGGTACGTAGCGTTCATCCCCCCAGAAAACGTGAATTTTATCCCACGGCAAGTCTTGAGCGCTCAGCAATTTGTAAAGTGGTTCTGGTGTGCTGCCGCCGGCCGCGGCGAGCGTACATATTCCTCGTTCTGCTATGGCTGCTTGGATTTGGGAACAGACAACCCGGAGCGATCGAGCTATTAATTCTTCCCGATTGGCTAATACTTCTACTATTTTTGTCATCTTTTTAATTTCAAATTGTCTTAAGTAGTCGGCAATTGCCAACGTCGGCTGTAACTTTTTTCCTGGTCAGTCGATCGCCAAACCCCCTACAGCAGGATTGACACCGTGCCCACTCTAATTTTATCATCCTGATGAGCAGTTGATTTTAATAGGCAATCAATTATTTTCTCATCGTGCTTTAGATAAATTTATCTTTTGTAGGTATTTGAAGCTATTTTTCCTCAAAAGTGCGATCGCCACATTCTCTGACAGCCAACAGCATAAACGGGGTATAATATAATCACCAAAACTTGTTTTAAGTCTGTGCTAAATACCAAAGCAAAACTATGTCAAGTTTTAAACGATTCCCTAAATCTGTCCGCTATCTCCTAGCGCGGTTACGTCATTGGATGCAGCCTACGGTTTGGGCACCGCTAGCAGTTCTCTGTGCCGGGAGTTTGTTTATCTGGGAAGTATCGGTAAATCCAGAACGCTTGAGCATAGATGGCGAAGATGCAGCAACTTCCAATAATCCCACTCCCATCGCGGGGCTATCTGCTGAAGATAGCGCAATTGCTGCTGAAATCGATAGCGTACCGCTGCTAGTCAATAAATTCAATCGCTCCAATCCAGAACTCGGTTTTTTTAATTCACCCATAGTCAAAACCCAAGGTTTATTCGATGAAATTAGCACTAGGCGAGCCGAAAAATTTCCCCCATCTCTAGTTTCCAAACAGCCAGCAATCAACACATCTTTATCCCTCCCCAATATCGCAAATTCTGTGGCTTCTGCCACCCCCAATAACCAGGCAAACTCAAGCTTGCCCACTGCAAACGCCACATCAGCTTTGACTCCTTCTCTCGACGGCGGGCAGACTGCCACCACTTCCAACCTTGGCCTGGGAGACTCCTTAGATACAACAACTTTATCCCAGGCCAACGGTAGTGCTAGTTCAGGCAAAAAAAACCAAAATTCTCTTCCTTTAAGTCCCTTACAAGCAGCTATGAAAAAATACATCGCTGCCGACACTTTAGTAATCGCGAATTCTACTGAAAAAACTGCCAAAGAAACTAAATCGCCCGATCGACTAAACGGCACTTTGTCTCCTACAAATCCCGACAATTTGCTCCCAACCACCACTACAGCTCAAGCAAAACCAAATTCTGTGAATTTTCCCACTCCACTGACGCAGGTTCCGGCTTCCACAAATATTATTAACGACTCTCAGCCAGTTTCCAACCCATCCACCACATTACCTGAATCCTGGGGCCGATTAAATTCCACAGTACCAGTTATGCCCGAAATTACCATACAGCCTGTCAATGTGGCGGCACCCAAAAATCCCTACCAAACTAATTTATCCGGTTCCGATTTCATACCTAAAACTCAACCTGCTGTAATTCCCGTCGCCACACCTTCCCCCATACAGCTACTTCCCAATGTCGAAAAATCTGCTGTTCCTAGTGCGATAGTCGAAACCAAAATCCTTAACCCTCAATTATCTCCCAATTCAGCCAATTCTCAATTTAAATCAGCTCAGCCGATTCAGTCCAACTCGCCCACCCAGTCTAATTTTGGAGTTGTTCCTCAAAACACCAATCAGGGCCTGCCACCAATTCCACCACAGCCTTCTCCTCCACAGCGACAGATTCCAGGACGCTATCTTGGTGGAGGCGAAATCAATACTTTTTCTAACCCATAATTTTTTTATTTGATTGAATATAAAAAAAACGCCCTTTTTTTTAGGGTTAAACGCTTGACTCTTGCCCTTTAATAAGGTACAATTTAATAATGGGAATAGCGACAAAAATAATTATTTTTGTCGCTATTCCCATTATCTAATAATATCATGCCAAATCAACGAAAGTCAATAGGTAATCCTTCTTTTTTATGGCCGAGGACTTAGGGAAGATGGGGAGAGCGGGAAGTCAGATAAAATCCTCTCTTCATCGTCCATTAAACTCTCTCTTCTCTTCTCTTCTCTTCTCTTCTCTTCTCTTCCTTCGCGTACTTCGCGCCTTCGCGGTTAAATCATTCCGATACAACCGGAATTGATATCAGATTTTAATTCAAAAAAAATTCAAATCTCACATCTCAAATGCCCCGATGTCCTTACCTAGAGGCGGCTCGTACTAACAAGAGTCCGCCGATGCCAAAGCCAAAGGCGATGGGCAGCCAAGCTGATAGGATGGGACTCAAGACAGCTTTCACACCCATAGAACTGGTGATGAAAGAAAATACATAGTAAGTGAAAATCACCACTACGCTAATACCAAAACTCGTGCCTTTACCAGAGCGACGCGGTTGAGTACCCAAAGCGGCTCCGACAATCGCAAATACCATAGACACAAAGGGAAAAGCATATTTCTCTTGAATTCTCACGCTAAGTTTGCGGATTTGTGGTTCGTCACCACTGTTTTTAATTAACTCCAATCGCTCTAGAGCTTGGGCAATATTCATTTCCTTAAAATCCCGCGCTCTAGCGGCTAAATCTAAGGGTGTACGGGGTAGTTTCAATTGTTGGTGTTCAAATCTAACAATATTGCGGTAAGAACCATCAGGAGCTACTATATAAGCCGTGCCGTTGAAAAAATCCCAGGTGTTTTCGGAGGGATTCCAGGTTGCTGATTCTGAAGAAACTATTTGATTGAGGCCGGGGGTGGAGCGATCGATAATTGTTAAACCTTTCATGCGTTTCCCGTCAAATTCTTCTGCATAAAAAAAGCGGGCTAGGGTTTCATTGGCGCTTTTGTCAGCTTTCCGAAATTCTGTGTAAATAATATTGCCTTTTTGAAATTGCGGTGTTTCTCGCTTCAGAGCTTTGTCTAAAGTCAATGTAGCCCGATAGTTGGCCGCGGGTACTACTAATTCTTGTAAGGGGAAGGTGAGGGCTGTGACAACTAACCCTAAAATTACTGCTGGGATTACCAGTCGGTAGACGCTAACTCCACAACTGCGTAGGGCTACGAGTTCGCTATCGCTCGACATTCGACTGTAAGCCATTAAGGTAGCTAACAGCATTGACATCGGAAAAGCTAATACTACGAAATAGGGAATTTGTAGCATGAAAATTTCCAGGGCTGCGCCGTAGGGGAGTCCTGATTCTGCGACTCTGCGTACTAATTCAAATAAGGCACCGACGGTGATGGCGACGGATGTAAAGAGTCCGACACCAAACAGAAATGGACCCATTAGTTCTTTGACAATGTACCAGTCCATTACCGAAATTCTCGGCAGCCAGTTGATGGGATTGAAAGATTTGGACATTGCTATTTTCATAGTTGCACGCGATCGCAGATTCTTCCTTATGATTAAATTTTGCCTGCTCTTCAATTCCTTCAGGAGATTATCGCACGAAGTTGTCGCCTAAATAATATTGCCGTACTAAAGGGTTCCCGTAGAGTTCTTCTTCTGCGCCGGATGCTAAAATTTGGCCGTCTCGCATGATGTAGGCTCGATCGGTAATTTCCAGGGTTTCTCGCACGTTGTGATCCGTGATCAGGATGCCGATTTGCCGATCGCGCAATTTGGCTATAATACTTTGAATTTCGTTGACGGCGATCGGATCTACTCCTGCAAAGGGTTCGTCTAAAAATAGGAATATCGGTCCGTCTCGCCCCGCAGCCAAAGCTCTCGCCAGTTCAGTCCGCCGTCTTTCGCCCCCGGAAATTTGAATTCCTAAACTGGATGCAATTTTTTCTAACCGAAATTCTTGCAACAGGAAATCTATGCGATCGCGCCATTCCCATCGTGGCACTTGAGTTTGTTCTAGGACTAACAAAATGTTATCCCGCACGGTCATGTTGCGAAAGATGCTGGCTTCTTGGGCGAGATATCCTATTCCCAAATGTGCTCGTTTGTGCATTGGCAATTGAGTGATGTCTAAATCGTTGAGCCAAACGCTGCCTTGATTGGGTTTTTCTAATCCCGTAGCGATGTAAAAGGTGGTAGTTTTGCCAGCACCGTTGGGACCGAGCAATCCCACGATTTCTCCTTGTGCTACAGAAAGATTGACGCGACTGACTATATTGCGTTTGCCGTAGGATTTGTGAATATTTTCGAGTACAATTTTCATTCTCGTCGAGCAATCTCTAACTCTTTTCTCAGACATTTCTTGAAAATTTCATACAAACGAGTAGTTGTATCCATCGTTTCGTTGAACAGGCTTAATTTGATTCCTAGAAACGCTAATCACAAATGTCTAGGATTTGAGTAAGTCTACCAGTTAAATTCCCGTAGGCGGGCAAAGGCGATCGAATTTCAAGTTTATCTGAGATTTTGTATCATTCTGCTGAACAGGCCCGACGGCCTGGCCTGTTCCACAAACAGTCAATTTAATAGTGGGGTGGGTAGGAGAACCCCCCCGCCAAATTTTGCTGTCAGCAGTTTTTAGCGCGGGGCTGTGGTGGGACGTGGGGAGCCGACTGCATTTTGAGCGGCTGCATCTTGCTCTGGGGCAACCAGATACACTGATTCAACCTGCCCTGGTTTGTCTGGTAGGGCAATAAACCGCCCTTCGTCGATTAGATATGTCACGGTTTCGCCCCGCAGGCTGTTCCCTTGCTGCAAGACGTAAACGTCTCCGCTGAGAATGATCCGGCGCTCGCGGCTGAAGTATTGGGCTTGAGCTGCGGTGGCTTGCATTTGGCGGGCTGGGTAGTTGATTTGGACGTTGCCGCGGGCTGTCACGATGCCGGTTTTGGAGTCTGCTTCTTGAATGTCCGATCGCACGCTGAGGGTGCGGGGCGGCGTTGCTTGGGGATAGGTGGGAGATGCTATCGCGCCTGCCAGAGTGAGGGGCAACAGCAGCGATAATCCTTTGAATATTCTCGAATTAAGTAATTTAGCGGAGGACATCATAGATTGTCTGCCTCAAAATTTGTAAAATTGCTCAACGGCATAACTTTTAGCTTTGACAGTTAAGTATTTTATCTTAACGACCGGGAAGACTCCCATTATGTCGATCAGTTCACGACCTACTATCAACCAATTATCCTAGCAACAGAAATGCCAATTTTACTGTCTATGTTGCTGAGTCTGCTGTCCGGGCTAATTTTTTCTAGGAAGAGTTAGGGACAGTTTACCGGGCTTTGGCATAGGGTGGCTATCGGTTCTGTGTCGATCGCCCCGATCTTACTTCAATTTTATTCTTAAATAGCAGAATCTGGTGATTATTTGCCGATCGCACCATCGCCATCTACTCCACTTCTTTAACAAGTAGGTGTTCTCAATTAATGCCCAAATCAAAAAATCCAAACAGCAGAGCTATTCAGCTACTCCTTTTTTCAGGTATGTTCATTTCGAGCAAATTAGGTTAATATTAATGGAGACATGAGTTGACTCGCTATATTATAAGGAACACGGCAGACGGCAGAGGTGAAATTCCATAAAATCGATGATTTTAGCAATTTCGACTGTCCCGATCGCCGGATTTATTCCTCCTCTATATACAGTCAACGATTCACAGTCAACAGCTAAGAGTTAACCACCTCAAATCATGATTAAAAAAGTTCAAAAAACTGACGCAGAGTGGCAACAACAACTAACACCAGAACAATTCAAAGTTACCCGAAAAAAGGGAACTGAAAGAGCATTTACTGGCGAATATCACGACAACAAAAAGCCAGGAACTTATAATTGTATTTGCTGCGGCACCCCACTATTTGAATCAGAAACAAAGTACGATTCCGGTACTGGTTGGCCGAGTTTCTACGCTCCAGTTAGCGAAGAAAATGTTAAGTGTGAATCCGATAATACTTTGTTTATGCGCCGCACAGAGGTGTTGTGTGCTGTCTGTGATGCTCATCTCGGTCATGTCTTCAATGACGGCCCCAGACCAACAGGTCAGCGCTACTGCATGAATTCTGCTTCTCTTAATTTCGTACCCAAGGATTGAACCTTGAGTTGACCGTCAACCGTCAATCGTCAACATGGCAAGCTCTTCTGGAATGGGTCAAAAATCCTGTTCCAGTTAATTTATGTTCAAAATGCTCCCATACTGCTATCTTATGGTGGAAGCAAACAGAATAAAAAATAGTGGCGGCATGGGGATGGTTTATCAGCGGGTTTTGCTGAAGCTCAGCGGTGAAGCGCTGATGGGCGATTTGGGCTACGGGATCGATCCGGTAGTTGTTAGTTCGATCGCTCAGGAAGTAGCCAAAGTCGTTTCTGAAGGTATTCAGCTAGCGATCGTTGTCGGTGGCGGCAACATTTTTCGCGGCGTGAAGGCAGCTTCGGCGGGTATGGATCGGGCAACGGCAGACTATGTGGGTATGATTGCTACAGTCATGAATGCCATCACATTGCAGGATGCCCTAGAACAAGCAGGAGTACCAACCAGGGTGCAAACGGCGATCGCCATGCAAGAAGTAGCTGAAACCTACATTCGACGGCGCGCCATTCGTCACTTGGAAAAAAAGCGGGTAGTGATTTTTGGTGCCGGTTCTGGTAATCCTTTTTTTACTACTGATACGACAGCCGCTTTGCGGGCGGCTGAAATTGATGCAGAGGTGATTTTTAAAGCTACTAAGGTAGATGGGGTGTACGATTCTGACCCCCACATCAACCCCAACGCTCGCAGATACCAAACCCTCACCTACGGACACGTCTTGAACCAAGACTTACGGGTGATGGATAGTACGGCGATCGCTCTTTGTAAAGAGAATAATATTCCTATTATGGTATTTGACCTGACGGTATCGGGCAACATCTACCGAGCAGTAATGGGAGAATCTATTGGAACCCTTGTGGGAGGTTTTTGTGAAGTTAGCTGACGTGGAAGATCATATGCAAAAGGCAGTTGAGGCTACTCAACGGTCTTTTAATACTATTAGGACGGGACGAGCCAACGCATCTCTCCTAGATCGGATTATGGTAGATTACTACGGTGCTCCAACTCCGATCAAATCTCTTGCCAATATCGGTACGCCGGATGCTTCTACCATCAGCATCCAACCTTTCGATCGCCAAGCACTCAATTTAATTGAAAAAGCGATTTCGCTGTCTGATGTGGGACTCGTACCCAATAATGACGGTTCCATAATTCGTTTGAACATTCCGCCGCTGACTAGCGAGAGACGCCAAGAATTTGTCAAAATGGCCGGAAAATTTGCTGAAGAAGGCAAAGTTGCCATTCGGAATGTCCGCCGCGATGCCGTAGACTCAGTTCGCAAGCAAGAAAAAAGCAGCGAGATTTCTAAAGATGAATCGCGCGACTTGCAAGATAAAGTTCAAAAGCTGACCGACAAGTACATTGCCAAAATCGAAGAAGTTCTGGCTGCAAAAGAGAAAGATATCGTGAAAGTATAACAGTCAAAAGTCATTGGTCAGTTAACTAACAATTAGCAACTGACTAATGACTTTTGACTAATGACTAATTGCTAATGACTAAAATATTTGATTGTATTATTGTCGGTTCGGGACCAGCAGGTAGCACGGCTGCTTATCACTTGTCCCAGCAAGGTCGTTCTGTTTTGGTACTAGAAAAGATGTCTTTACCCCGCCATAAACCCTGTGGCGGAGGTGTTTCTCCGGCGATCGCCCACTGGCTAGATTTTGACCTGACACCAGCTATTTCTGTGAAAGCTACTAAAATTAGCTACACCTGGAAAATGGCAGACGCGGTGGAAGTGGATCTAGAGTCGCCCATGTGGATGGTGCAGCGGGATGTATTTGATGAATTTTTACTCAAACAAGCTCAAAAGGCTGGTGCGGAAGTTAGAGATGCCACTGAAGTCATCGGAATTGAGTTTACCAACTCTGTGTGGTTAGTTAAAACTATCACTGAACCGGTTTATGCTCGCTATTTAATTGGTGCTGACGGTGCTGGTGGTCCGATGGCTAAGTGGTTGGGTTTGAAAGCACCAAAACTCTATGCGAGTGCAAGTTTGGAAACTTCTGCAATCACAGGTGATGTTCTAAATTTTGATTTTGGCACTATTAAAAAAGGTTTTATCTGGAGTTTGCCCAAGGCGGATGGGTACTCTTTTAGTATTGCTGCTATGCGGGGCGATCGACCAAAAAATATCAAAAATATGTTGGCTGATTACGCCACTAACTGCGGTGCGGATGTGATTGTCAGCGACATCCGCGAATATCCGATCTGTCTATGGGATGGCGATCGCCAATTACACTCCCAAAATGCACTGTTAGTAGGAGAAGCAGCTAGTCTCACCGATCCCCTGTCCGGCGAGGGGATTAGACCTGCTATTTTGAGCGGATTTAAGGCGGCTGAGGCGATCGATCGAGCTCTTGGAGGTGTGGGTGACGCTCTGGAAAAGTATACTCAAATTATTAGCGAAGAATGGGGAAGCGATATGCTCTGGGCTAGTCGCTTGGCTGCGGCATTCTATCAGTTTACTGGTGCTGCTTACAGAGCTGGGGTCAAATCCCCTAGAGCTAGTCAGGTAATGAGCAAAATTTTGTGCGGGGAAGTGTGTTATGCCGATATCGCTCACCGCGCTATTAAAAAGCTGATGCCATTTTAATTAGAAGGAAGAAGGAAGAAGGAAGAGGGAAGAAGGAAGAAGAACCCCCCCTACCCCCCAAGGGTGGAGGGAAGAAGGGGGAGGGAAGAAGGAAGAGGGAAGAGGGAAGAGGGAAGAGGGAAGAGGGAAATATTCTGAAGTTCTCACTCTTGATTTTTCATTTAAAATCTAAAATCTAAAATCGAATGACAATTTATTTTTATAAAGTAGATGAGCCTTACGGCTGCTTTTCTAACTTTTCACTCCATGACATTTGCATCGATGGTCAAAAATGGTTGACTGTGGAACACTACTATCAAGCTCAAAAATTTGTCACCAGTGCTGATGAAAGGCTGGTGGCTGCGATTAGAGCCGTACCTACTCCTCAAGAAGCTGCTAACTTGGGTCGCGATCCCAACCATTGCCTTCGTGCTGATTGGGAAGCGGTAAAAATTTCAGTTATGTGCGAAGCGGTTAAAACTAAGTTTCTCACCCATACAGATATTCAACAGATTCTCCTCAACACAGGCGATCGCCTGATTGTCGAAAATTCACCAACAGATTACTACTGGGGCTGCGGTTGCGACCAAACTGGGCAAAATCATTTGGGTAAAATTTTGATGAGCGTGCGCCGCGATATCTCTCAAAGCCTTGCTAACTCCGACTAACTCTAATTTTTAAGTTAATTATCGATACATAAAGTTATATATTAAAATAATAACAAATCATAAGTTGTGATGATTAATGTAAAATGATTTTAAGATTGCGAGAAATTGATCGGATCGTTAAAATAATAATCAGGAGTCAGAGGGATCGTTTAGTTCGAGCTGCGATCGAGCTAAAAATCTACAAAATATTAAGTTGGAATCCGATTTTTGATATCGGGACATCCCCATCTACAGTAAAAAATTCTGATAAATATTACATTACATTGCCGAAAAAGGAGATTTATGAAATTGACAGAAGAACCAGAAAAAATCAATCATCAACTAGACAGAGAACTCTTGGTACGTCGCATAACTGAACGTATCCGCCAATCTTTAGAATTAGAAGATATTTTAAGTTGTACTGTAGAAGAAGTGCGGTCTTTTCTGAAAACAGATCGGATTATGATTTATCGGTTTAGTCCAGATGGTAGCGGAGAAGTTGTTGCCGAATCAATCGATCGCAACCGTCTCCCTTCTCTAAAAGGATTAAACTTTCCAGCCGACGACATTCCCCCCCAAGCCCGCCAGATGTATGTCCGTCAACGCCAGCGGACAATAGTAGATGTCAAGTCAGCCACGATGGCCTTAAGTCCCCTCGATGCGCCCCAAACAGGTGAACCTTTAGCCACTGAGGATATCTACTATCGATCGCTCGATCCTTGTCACAGAGCTTATCTGATGGCAATGGGAGTCCTATCTTCCCTAGTCGTGCCCATTTTGCACCGCCGCACCGCCCCTGCAAACACCAAAACAGACATCTGTGATTCGCCGGAGTGCTTGACGAGATACGATCCAGACAAAAGTAGCCAAACTCACATCGAATTGTGGGGACTTTTGGTATCTCACCACTCCGCCTCCGGCAATATTTACCAAAGTGATTTGGAAGTAGTTCAGTTGGTAGTAGATCAATTGTCGATCGCGATCGCTCATGCCATCCTGCTTCAGCAAACCCGCTCTCAAACAGCCCTGGAAGCCACAGTCAGCCGCATCGCCACCCTATTGTACGGTCAAGCTAACATTCAATTGCAGCAGGCTTTAGAAGCTACTGTCACCGCCATGGAGGGCTGTGGTGGCAGACTCTACATCAGCGCCCCGAAAATCCTCCCACAAAAGTTATCAACTCCCAAAATCGATGGGGAATTTCCAGTTCCCACCAGTCATCAAGTTTCCACAGTCGCTTCTACTACTGATGCCACCAATTCTGCCTTTGAAGTGTTCACCATAGGAGAACAACCCATACTTCCAGAGTGGGAAAATGCCACAAGTGCGATCGAAACCCATCCTCTGTGGCAAAAATGGCTAACCACAGGATTGAACAATCATCAACAGACTCCCAACATTTCCCCCTTGGCAATGGCCAATATTTCAACTATGGTGGGAGCAGACTCCCAATTCCCCATTTGGATAATTACAGACTTATATAAAGAACCTCAATTTAGAGTTTTATCTCCAGCTTTCCAAACTACTCAAATTCGTGGTTTGCTGGTAATTCCCATCCACTACCAACAGCAATTAATTGGGTGTTTGACAATTTTTCGTAAGGAAATTGAAACCGAAAAGATGTGGGCGGGACGCTTTGACACCAGCGCTAAACAAGTGCTTCCTAGACAATCGTTTGAACTGTGGCGAGAAATAAAAAAAGGTCAGTCACCTCAGTGGAAACCGCACGAAATAGAACAATGTTTAGCGATTGCCAACCAATTTCGTTCAGCAGTTAAGCATTATATTTTGCATCAAGAAGTCCAGGCGATGAATGCCAATTTGGAGCGTCAAGTTCAAGAACGTACCGCTCAATTGCAAAAATCCTTGGACTTTGCCAAAGTATTGACGCGAGTCAGAGACCAAATCCGCAGCACCTTGGACTTAAAAACTATACTGCAAACTATTGTCCGAGAAGTGAGAGTTTTGCTAGATACCGATCGCACAGTAATTTACCAATTTACCGACGACAAACAGGGAGAGGTAGTTGTTGAAGATGTTCGCGGTGAGTGGCAGTCAATTTTGGGCGTGAAATCTCCACCAGAATGCTTTTCTCAAGAGTCGTCCTGTCTTTACCGATCGGGACGGGTGCGGGCAGTTAACGACATTGATAATTCGGATTTAACTCCCTGTCACCGCGACTTTTTGGCAAGTTTGCAGGTGAGGGCAAATTTAATAGTGCCGATCGGCAAAGATACCCAATTTTGGGGATTGCTAATTGTCCATGAGTGTTCCGCGCCCAGAGTTTGGCAAACAGCAGAACAGGAATTGCTGCAACATTTGGCAGATCAAGCTGCCATCGCCCTTCACCAAGCAGAACTTTATCAAGAAAGTCTGAATGCAGCCTCCGCCGATCAAGCAAAAGCCGAACAGCTAGCTCAAGCTCTCGCCCAACTCCAAAATACCCAAGCTCAATTAATTCAAACTGAGAAAATGTCCAGCCTCGGACAACTGGTGGCTGGCGTCGCCCACGAAATCAATAACCCCGTTAACTTTATCTACGGTAATCTCTCCCACGCCAACGAATACAGCAAAGATTTGCTCTGCTTGGTGGAACTTTATCGCCAGCACACTCCCAATCCCAACCCAGAAATTACAGAGTGCGAAGAAGCGATCGAAGTAGATTTTCTTACCGAAGATTTGCCGAAAATTTTGGACTCTATGAAAGTGGGAGTGGAACGCATCCGTCAATTAGTTGTATCTTTACGGAATTTTTCTCGACTCGATCGGGCAGAGAAAGATTGCGTTGACATTCACGAGGGCATCGAGAGTACGCTGTTGATTTTGCAGCACCGCATCAAAGCCACCTCCGATCGAGCAGCCATAGAAATCATTAAAGAGTACGATAATTTGCCACCAGTCGATTGCTATGTTAGCTCGCTGAATCAAGTGTTTATGAATCTCCTCGGCAATGCGGTTGACGCAATAGAAAGCCGAAAGATAGAACGAATTAGGAGTTTACCCGGATTAGATACCAATGCACGACCTATCAACTTCAGCTCCCAAAAATTATCCGTTGATTTGGAAGATTTAAATGTAACCAATCAGATTTTAATTCCCGATGTTCCCAATCCTTGCATACGGATTCGCACTCAATTAATAGATGAAAAAACCATAGGAATTTGCATTGCCGACAACGGTCACGGCATCCCGAAAGAGTTAATTTCTCACATCTTTAATCCGTTTTTTACTACTAAACCAGTTGGTAGAGGTACAGGTTTAGGACTTTCTATCAGTTACCAAATTGTAGTTGAGAAGCATAAAGGGGTACTCAAGTGCGTTTCTATTCCAGGTCAAGGTACAGAATTCTGGATTGAAATTCCTATCCATTAGTTAAAGGTTAACAGTTAACGGTTAACTGTTAACTTTTAACTCGAAGTCACGATGCGGATACTAACGGATTTGATATCAATTAAAACAGCACTTGTAGTAGGAAAGAACTGACGGAACCCAGAAGACTCATAAAGTCGCCACCGCCCGCTGTGCGGGGTTCTGTTGGCTTTTGGCGCGCTACAATTGCTTCGGCTAACTGCTTGGACAATTCCTGACCTTGGGAATTCCCTTGCGTGGCAAAAAGTTTGTTAGCTATTGCAGCGTCTTGAGTGGCACCGGCAAAGTCTCCTAAGTCGGCACGAGACATACTGCGAGCAAAATAAACGGAGGCTAAGTCGGGTTTGAGATTGAGGGCTTGGTTGTAATAATCTACGGCGTTTCTGTAGTTTCCAGCTTGGGCCTCGATTACTCCGAGTTTGTAGAAGTCTTCCGCAGTACCAATGTTAGTTGGCATTCCTCGAACTCCTAGCAGTTGGGTGCTGGTTAAATTAGTGTTGAGCAAATTGGCGTTACTCAGGTAGGCGCTTCTCAAGTCGGCACCACTGAGGTTGGCACCGCTGAGGTTGGCGTCAGTTAGGTTAACGCCAAACAAACTGGTGCCGCTGAGGTTAGCTCCGCTGAGGTCTGCCCCAGCCAGGTTGGCT
Organism: Microcoleus sp. EPA2; assembly: GCA_020882975.1. Classification (GTDB taxonomy): domain Bacteria; phylum Cyanobacteriota; class Cyanobacteriia; order Cyanobacteriales; family Microcoleaceae; genus Microcoleus. The sequence goes on from JAHRFD010000003.1 coordinate 191,021, forward strand.
CTACTGAGGTTGGCTCCTCTGAGGTCTGCACCTTGGAGATTGGCTCCTGCTAAGTTGGCTAAGACTAAGCCTGCACCGTTAAGGTCGCACTTGGGACACTGTCGGGTGGCTAGTAGTTGTTGGGTGTGTTGTATGTTTTCGGCCGATGCAGGGGCTAGAGGGGCTAGAGCGCTTAGCACTGTTGCAGCAATGACTATTCTGAGTTTCATTGTTAACCGTCCAAAATCCGAAATATTAAATCTAAAATAACTTGTATTGAGGCAAGTGGAAATGTATAGTTACTGGAGTCTTTCCCTAATAATGATTGTTAGAGCTTATTTACAGATTTTGAAAAATCTGTATTCTCATTAATGTGGCTTCATTAAAATCCAGCAAAAATTATCAATTTAATTTTATTAATTAAGGATTTATTTTTATATTTAATTATAATTAAGTCTGTTTTGGGGTCACTATTTTTGACGATTGATTATAATTACACTCTCTCTAAAAAGAACAATAACTCCGATTAGTTTGCAGCCTTCGTGATGATTAAAATAGTGTGTTTATTCATAAAAGATTTCCCAAATTAGTGGGATTTTTTTCTACATTGTTGATTTTACTGGTTTTGAATGTGACAACGATCACCAATAACTATGGGTAATATCACATAAAGACAGCTTTTTCGATCACAAGATGTTGCGGGAAATAGTACATAGTAGTATTGTACCTCTAACAAATTGACAACTCGACCTTCTACGTGTTTTACTCAAGTAACGATCGACCAAGTAGTTTCATCAATATTTGCCGATCGCAGTTTGTCGGTATCACATTGACTAGGCGCTACCTTAGTCAAATCATGAGACTGCTGAAATCTAAGCATTTCTCGAAGAGAGAAGAACAGAATGCACTTGTCAGAGTCTTGTCAATTCTCTACAAAAGTCCGATCGCCATTGCAGGTTAATCAAGAAGGGCGATCGACAGCATCTGTAGTGATAAATCTTATTTATTTGCTGCCAGCTAATGACAAACGGCCACAGATAAATCAGCAAAAATAACTAAAAAATAACAAAAAACAGGGATTGTGTATAGTACAAAAAACTTAATGAGGGTGTTTTAAGAAACAAAAAAAACCGCTAATTTCCTAGAAAAAATCAAACCTTAGTCAGATTGATGGGATATGTAACCATCAAATAGTTGAAGTAAATCGGTTGTATATTGCTAAGCTGCAAGTCCAAGGTTATCAGTAGCCTCGGAACAGATGCTGTTCCCTTGTCAAGCAAAGCTATTACAGATCGCGAATCCCCATGAGGTAATTAGTATGGCTGGAGTATGTAGACTTAGCATCACAGAGACAATTGAACAATTGAAAAGCTTATTAACCGAACAAAAAACGGCAAGTGGATTTCAAAAAATTCAAGCATTGTACTTGTTCAAAATTTGTCAAGTTAAAACAGTGAAAGAATTGGCACTGACAATCGGCGTAAACCGAATTACCGTGCAGCGGTGGCTCAGAAAATACCGTTCTGATGGACTCGAAGGACTCCTAGAAACAAAACACAGCGGAGGCCGCAAGCCAGCAATTCCTCCTTTGGCCCGCGCTAGCTTAGCAGTACGCCTCAGCGATCCCCATAAAGGCTTCAAAAGTTATGGAGAAATTCAAGATTGGTTGCAGCAGGAATATAACATTCAGGCTTCTTATAAAGCCGTTTACGCGACGGTAAGATACCAATTAAAAACGAAACTGACTAAAGTCTAAATTCAGCACTAATAGACATCTCCCAAACAGGCTGTCAAGCAGTGCTCTTTCATTCTCTTGTAGGGGCTGTCCCCCAGGGCTGTTTCATTCTCACCAAAAAAAGGGTTTTGTAGGGGTAGCGCCAAGAGTGCCTACCCCTGCCACCAACGATCCAATGCGCGTTTGGGGCTGACCGGGCCGGCACTCTTGGCACGGCCCCTACAGAGAATGAAACCGCCCTGGGCTGCCCCCCGTGGCTGCCCCCATCTCACCAAACACATACAAAATCGTGAAAGAAGAGGGTAGGCACGGGGCACTACCCCTACAAAATGATGATTTGTCACCAGAATGAAACAGCCCTGGGCTGTCAAGGGCTGGCTGTTTCATTCTCAAGAAAAGGATGATTGTCTAGGGGTAGTGCCTTTCTTTGCCTACCCCCCTCACTTGAATATCAATCTAAAAAGTCAAAATAGGGCTGATATTTGGTACCAAGTTGTACGCGCGATGAATGAATTGCGCCCTAGGTACAGCTTGCAGGTTTTGCTGTTTTTTAGTTGTTCGATCTTGAAATTGTCTGCATCTAAGGCAAAAACCGATCCAAAGCAGCTTTCAACTCTTCAATTTCCGTATCAATATTGCCTTCCTTAGCAGCTCTACCAATACATTGAGTTAAATGTTCGTCAAGAATGATTCTCGCGACGCGATCGAGAGCTCCTCTAACCGCAGCAACTTGTACTAGAACTTCAGGACAGGGGCGATTTTCCTGTACCATAGTTTTAATTCCACGAACGTGTCCCTCAATCCGAGACAAGCGATTCACCAGCCGTCGCATGGATTCTTCATCGTGATGGTGAGGGTGAGCAGAGTCACCATCGTGATGGTGGTGAGAATTTGAGGGCAAAGATGGGTCAGCAGAAGTATCAGATAAGATCATTGGGGTAAAATTTAATAGTTAGAATTCAGAATATCTTGAGTTTGTGCTCCCGTTCCTGACCAAAAAACGGGGATACAAGCCCCGTCCTTAAAGGACGGCTTTTCTTGATTTCTAATATAATCCTTCAGGACTTCTAGAGGTGTACCACCTGCGGAAACCGCAAAATAACTAGGACTCCACAAAGCTTCTTTATGGGGTTTTTTGTATCCGGCCTGTCCTTCGCGACGACTGGAAACCCCTTTGAGAGCGTTAACAATTTGAGAAACTGAAAGCTTCGGCGGATACTCAATCAGTACATGAACATGATTCCCTTCACCGTTAAACTCTAGCACTTGAAAATTCATCTTTTGGTCAACCTCTCGAAACGACCTTTCAATCAAATCAAGGCTTTCGTCTGTAAACACAGACCGACGGTACTTCGTAACACAGACAAAGTGCATTTTAAGTTCTGTAACAGAATGGCGTTCCCGGCGATAAACGGTTGTCATTTTTGGCAAACCAAGATACGATTTCGTAGCAGACCAATCCTAGCACACTCATGAAAGCAAGATTTCGCTACAGGTTTTACCGGACCAGTCAACAGCAGCAGAGTTTGGCTCAGTTGTTCGGCTGTGTTCGCGTAGTCTGGAACGATGCCCTCGCTCTCTGCAAGCAATCCGATAAAAAGCCAAGTTCAGCGGATTTGCAAAAAATCGTTATTACTCAGGCTAAGAATACCGAAGAAAGAGCTTGGCTAGGAGATGTGTCGTGCGTCCCATTACAACAGTCGGTTGCCGACGTGGATGTCGCTTTCAAGAACTTTTTCAACTCCTGTAAAGGAAAGCGAAAAGGACGCAAAGTCGGATATCCCAAGTTCAAAAGAAGAACCAGCAGTCAGTCGGCGCGTTTTAGAATTGGAGGATTTTCCTTCAAAGGTGATGGAGTCTATTTAGCAAAGATTGGAATTGTCAATCCAATATGGTCTAGAGAATTACCATCAACATCCAGTTCTGTGACAGTGATTAAAGACTGTGCAAACCGCTATTTCTTAAGTTTTGTTGTAGAGGTTGAGTCAGTTCAATCCGAAGCCAAGAATCCCAGCGTCGGAATCGACCTAGGGATTAAAACTTTTGCAGTAATGAGCAATGGTGAAAAAGCTGAAAGTCCTGGCTATAAAAAGCTAGATCGGAAAGTTCGCAAACTGCAACGCAAATTAACTCGCCAACCAAAGGAATCTAAGAGAAGGAATGTAACTCGAATCAAGATTGCCAAACTACACAATCGAATTGGCGACACCCGCAAAGACTTCTTGCACAAACTGTCAACCAAAATAGTCAACGAAAACCAAGTGATTATTGTGGAAGACCTCAACCTTTCGGGCATGGTGAAGAATCGGAAACTTTCAAGAGCAATTAGTCAGCAAGGATGGTACGAATTCCGAACACTTTGCGAAGCTAAAGCTGAAAAGTTCGACAGGCAATTCAAGGTAATTAGTCGATGGGAACCAACCAGTCAAGTCTGTTCAGACTGTGGCTTTAAATGGGGAAAGATTGATTTATCTATTCGCTCAGTGCTTTGCCTAAGTTGTGGTACCCACCAAGATAGAGATGAAAATGCAGCCAGAAATATAGAGAAAGTCGGGATGGGGAATCGCCACGACTCTAAACGGGCGCTGAGGGATTGTAAGACTACTCCGGTAGCAGAACCTTGTGAAGCGTCAAGAATCACCGCCCATGAAAGGCCCGTGAGTATTTTAATCGGCACCAGAACTCCAGCGCCCAACTAACTCAGCTAGCATAAAATTCACGCTATGGGAATACTCAAGTTTTTTCGCCCAGCACCCCGAATAGTGTCTTCGCTGTTGGGCGTATTTTTAGGAATTACGATCGCCCTACAGGCTTGGACAATCAGCCCAGCATCAGCATCAGCGACTGTTCCAAATCCCCAAAAGTTGGCACTCAGGGGCTCAGAATTATCAGCGACTGCTAGCAACAATAGTTTTGTGACGCTAGCAGTCGATCGCGTCGGACCAGCAGTGGTGCGAATTGATACCGAGCGCACTGTTAGCCGCAACCTCGATCCAGTCATGGAAGACCCGTTATTTAGGAGATTTTTTGGAGACGAGTTTCCTACCCAAAGCCCGAAACAAGAACGCCTGCGGGGTCAAGGTTCCGGCTTCGTCATCGACAAAAGCGGGACTGTATTAACCAACGCTCATGTGGTGGATAAAGCCGATCGAGTGACTGTCACCTTAAATGACGGGAGCGTTTTTCCGGGAGAAGTGTTAGGTACGGATGAGGTGACAGATTTGGCTGTTGTCAAAATTAATACTAAGGGTGTTAACTTGCCGGTGGCCGCTTTGGGAGATTCTGATGCGGTGAAAGTGGGAGATTGGGCGATCGCCGTGGGAAACCCCCTAGGATTTGATAATACCGTCACCTTGGGAATTATCAGTACCTTGAAGCGATCGAGCGCAGCCGTGGGGATTCCCGACAAGCGCCTCGATTTCATTCAAACAGACGCAGCCATCAATCCCGGCAATTCCGGCGGCCCCCTGTTAAACGGTTTAGGAGAAGTAATCGGCATCAATACAGCAATTCGAGCCGATGCAATGGGTATTGGCTTTGCAATTCCCATCAACAAAGCCAAAGCTATTTACACACAGTTAGCCCGCGGAGAACAAGTCAGTCACCCATTTTTGGGAATTCAAATGATTGATTTGACTCCAGAAATTGCTAGAGAGAATAATGCCGATCCGAATGCTCCTTTGATGATACCGGAAGTGAGAGGGGTGTTAGTGATGCGAGTTGTGCCAAATACGCCTGCGGAGAAAGCGGGAATTCGCAAGGGAGATGCGATCGTTCAAATTGACGGCGAGGCTGTCACGACGGCGGCAAAGTTGCAAAATCTGGTGGAAAATAGCCAAATCGGTCAAAGTTTGAAACTGAAACTGCGGCGAGGTTCTTTGACGAAAGATGTTGTTGTTCAAACGGCTCAATTGAGGGATTTTTAGAGTATAAGGGGGTATTTTTCCCAGTCTAGGAGTGAAGAGTAGATTGTGACGCCAGTAGGGGCAATCCAGAAGTGGTTGCCCCATTTGTGCCTTCTGTGGATTTTGAGCTTGAGGGTTGCGTTTTCAAGCAGTAGAAATTGTTACTCCCGATATGTTTATTGATAGGTTTAGTTAATTGTAATTCGGCTATTATAACCAATTGTTCAGGCAAAAGTTTAAGTTGACCCCCACATCGATGGGTTTGAGGGGAAATACTTTGGGTTTGGCGATATTGTTTGAGCAATTTTTGCACAAAACTTAGAGCCACGCAAAAACGCTTGGCTATTTGTCTTTGTGAGAGCGGCTCACTATGATAAACATTAATTATTTTTTGCCGAAAGTCAACCGAGTAAGATTGATTTTTTCGTAATGTATGATACTTTCTACAATCACGGAATAGCTTTTCGCGATCGACTGCTGTGACACGATCGACTGTGGGCGATCGACTGCTGTGACACGATCGACTGTGGGCGATCGACTGCTGTGGGCGATCGCGAAGGAGTGATCTGGGCTTCAATCACAAAATTGAATGAGAGCTGTGCGATCTTTTTTAATTTAATATTTCCACTCTCTTCTTGTCAGTTACATTGTATCTCATCTACCTGAAAAAGGCTATAATTCAGGATGTTTTGGTTCACTATAAAGCTTTTCTATGACGGTATCATCAACACTTAATATCCCTCCTTCTAAGTTGATAACTTTCTCTATCATCCCGAATAAGTCTTTCGGTTCATATCTTTCTCTGAGCAAAAAGCGATTGATGCTATCATGGGAAACGTCTCCCAATATCTCTGCTAACCTACTGCACCCCCCAAACTTGGGTTTGGAGAGTAAAAATAAAGTGTAAATGTCCTTATTGCATTGCGCTGTCGAGGTTTGAGTTATTTTTCTGATTGTCCGATACCGGTTAGTAGACGTTCCCTCTTGATCAATTCACTATTTGGTTATTTTGTCAATGCGTAAGTCCTAGCTAAGCAGGAACCCAACGGAAGATAGTTCCATTCCCCAGATTGACGCCGTACATATTGCCATCGGGGCCTTTTTCCATATCGACTACATTGGGTAGCCCAGAGTCAAACACCCGAGTTCCGGTTATATTGCGATTTTGATCGAGGGTAGCTTCATAAATATTACCTTCCCCAACATCGCCATAAATCAGCCGATTGTTGTCATAAAAATCACCCATGATGATGGCGATCGCTCCATTAGCATGGGTACGAGCATAAATCGGAGCCGTTACTGATTGACCGCTGGCATAAAATGCTTGAGCTTCTGGTAAACTAGCGTATCCAGTCGATTGTTGCACGCTGACACCATTTCCCCCCTCATAATAAGGCCACCCAAAATTTACTCCTCGACCTCGATTAATTTCTTCCCAACTATTCCAACCTACATCACCAATTACTGGCAATCCAGTCACTGGATCGAAGGTGAAACGGAATGGATTTCGCACACCATAATCAAACACTTTGTCGCGATTGTTATCTGCACCATCGCTGCCATTAAAGAATGGATTATCGGATAATCCTGCACCTGTAATTGGATCGATTCTGAGTATTTTTCCGGAAAGATTATTTAAGTCTTGAACGCGCACGGTGCGCGGATCGGCAAAATTGTAGGAAGTGCCATCACCATTGCTGACGTACAAAGCACCATCGCTACCAAAGTGAACTGCACCGATGCTGTGGGATTCGCTATCGGTTGCTAAATAGTCGCGAATGTTGTTAGTTACATTGCCGTTAGCGTCGCGTTCTAGCAGCGTTTGGGGAGCTACAATTGTCGTGCCATTGTTAATTCCTGAAGGCGGAATTGATGAATCGTTGGTGCTATTGCCATCCGGACGACTTGTATATTGCCAACTGCTATTTTTACCCAACAAAACTACTTCGCTTCCGGGGACGGCGGTAATATTACCAGTGCCATCGGTTGTCGCCGTAACGCGAAGCAATTGCGATGGACGATTCCCGGCTCCATCTCGATCGTCTAAAGTTGTACCTGGGTTAATATTATTGGCGACTTCTGGCGGATCGTAGGTATAGAGGAGATAAACGTAGGGATTGGTGGCAAAGTTAGGATGAATTGCCATCCCCAACAAACCGCGATCGCGCGTATTATTAACCAGGTTGGAAATGTTAACAAACGGCGTTGCTTGCAATGTCCCATTTCTGAATACGCGAACGACGCCATCTTTCTGCGCGATCAACATATTGCTACCATCCGGCGTCCAATCTACTACCGTAGGTTGGTTAAGTCCAGATACCACATTTTGGCGAGTAAAACTGGGATCGTTATCTACAATAGTTAGCGTCGCCGTATTTGGAGAACCAATTGTTGTCCATTTACCGGGGTTGCTGAGTGCGATGTTGAGCGTTTCGCTCGATTCGATCGCAGCGTCATTGATAATTGGAATCGAAATTGTCTTGGTAGTTTCTCCCGAGGCAAAACTGACGGTTCCTGAAGTTGCCGTGTAGTCTGAGGATGCGATCGCCGTACCGTTGCTAGTGGCATAATTTACCGTTGCAGGTTTGCCAAGATTACCTGCTCGTTGAACGGTAATTGAAGCATTTCCGCCATTTTCATTCGCGCTATAACTGGACTGAAGAAAGCTAACCGTAGACGGGCTATCATCATCAACGAGCGTGAATGTAGCTGTTCTGGGAGTACCAACTTGACCGACTCCATTAGTTCCCAACAACCCTATAGTAAATGTTTCATCGGGTTCAAATACATCATCGTTAATCAAGTTAATCTCAATTGTTTTGCTGGTTTCTCCATCTAAAAACGTCACGCTTCCATTCGGAATATCCACATAGTCCGATCCAGCTAAAGCCGTTTGATCGTCAACACTATAATTAACCGTTACGGCACCGCTACTTCCACCCGTTCTCACCACCGTCAGCGTTGCTTTACCCGCGTCTTCACTTACAGGAGGCGGAGTAGAAGTTGCCAAAGCGATCGTACCCGGATTCGGTGGAATCGTACTAAACAGCTTCGACTGGGGAATAATTTGCTTGCTTTGGCTGGGACTTGCCCAAGAAAGATTCACCAGCGCATCTGCGTTATTTTCTACATACTCTAAACGCACATCATATCGTTGACCGGCATTGAGGCGAATTGTGCCGCTAGCTTCTTGCCCTCTTCTTGTAGAATTGATTATTTGCTGCCCGTTAATCCACAGCCTCGCGGTATCATCAGGAGTGCTAAAAAAAGTGTAGTTTTCCGTATAATCAGCGAGAACTTGACCCGTCCAACGAATTGAAAAAGTATCTTTGTCAATTGAACTAGCAGGCGATCCTTTGGCCCAGTTAAAGTTAACTGTTGGATCGGTGCGGGTAATCCTAGAATTGGTAAAATTATTGTTATCAAAATACTCGCCCCGCAACCCGTCCCCGCCATTCAGAATTCCTGCGTAAGACTGTAGAACTTGAGGTTGAAAAGCAGAAGTTAATTTCATCCGTCCAGTCTTAACTTCCAGATCCCAGTCACCGCCTCGCGCGGCGCTACCCGTGAGATTGGATGAAGCCGCAATGTCCGTCCCGGTTAAATCTCTCAAATCTTGGATAAACTGCTTGCCCTCTTCTCCAGCAGCGACATGACATCCATAAAGCAGAACCTCGGCACTGGGAGTCAAATAATTCGCCCAACTTTGCAATTCTTCACTGTAGCCGTCGAGGGTATTAGAGTTAACTTCTGCGTTTCCTAAGTACAATTTTCCCGCTTGTCCATGGGAGACAATATGCACGCTGGAAATGTTGTTCCGCTGAGACAATACCTCACTAATTTGCTCAATCCCATCCTTTGATGGGTCGAGAACGATCGCTTCTGCATCTGCCAACACCCCTGCTGCAAGTGTTTGATAATCCTCTACCCCTGGATCGATAAAAACAATAGCACCTGTAGAGTTTGCAGGCAATAGCTGTTGCCTTCTGTTGTTCTCAAAAGGGGAGTCCTTGCTAGAATTTACAAACATTGACTAAATCCTTTTTATAGAATGATAACTGCAATGCCTATGTTAATGCTAAATAGTGCGTCAAATTAGCTTTAGCAACAATTTTTTACTTGTTTGCAGCGTTTTTCCTACTGTTCCTACTTTTTTATGTCAGGACTTACGCAAAAAACCAGGTTTCTACGAAAAATCGTGGGTTTTACTGATAGCTAAAAAAAGATAAGGACTTCCATGTTTCGCGACTTGCATCGGAAACTATTTCTGATAAGTTTTAGCAACTATAACTGTTCTTAGAGAAAATTTATATAAAGTTTATATAAAGTTGTGTTTATAAATACCTGTTTAATTAAAGTTTTGATAAAGATGGAGAAAACTTAGAGCCACGCAAAAACGCTTGGCTATTTGTCTTTGTGAGAGCGGCTCACTATGATAAACATTAATTATTTTTGGCCGAAAGTCAACCGAGTAAGATTTAATTTTTCGTAATGTATGATGCTTTCTACAATCAGGGAATAGCTTTTCGCGATCGACTGCTGTGACACGATCGACTGCTGTGGGCGATCGACTGCTGTGGGCGATCGACTGCTGTGACACGATCGACTGCTGTGACACGATCGACTGCTTTTCGCGATCGACTGCTATGACACGATCGACTGCTGTGGGCGATCGACTGCTATGACACGATCGACTGCTGTGGGCGATCGCGCAGGAGTGATCTGGGCTTCAATCACAAAATTGATCGTTATCTGAGAGTGCATCAATAATGCAGATTGCAAGTAGGGTGCGTCGCGATCTATAATCTGCAAGTTATATCCAAAATCTCGCAGCGACGCACCCTACGGATTAACACTACACAAAATTAGCCGGATCTTGATCGCGCCGATGCTTCAGCAGAATCGGAGAACCTTGGCCATCACCCACCAAAGCCGCCGTTTCCTCCAAAGCCTCCCTCAGCCGCTTCGCCGCGTAAATAGACATATCGCGGGGCACATTCACGCGATCGCGCAAATACCGCAAAGCCCCATCAGAACCACCCGGCGGCGTACAAATTTCACCAGTCATCATCAAAGTTAAAGCACAACGCAAAGCCTCATCAAATAAATTGTCATCAGCAGGATTAACTTTAATAATGTTGCGATGATGCTTAATAACGCGGTGGAGTGCTTCAGCGCGGGAGGTTTCCGGTTCTGGATACATCACATCCGGCAATCCAGCCCAAGGCCCATTATCCACGCGGGTTTTGTTGACTAGCATCTGCGGTTCGCCGTTTTCATAACAGCCGCCCATTTGAGGTGGCAAATCGTGTACATGAGTATGGAAATCACTCTGAGTACCGCGATAGGTGGGGCGGGTTTCCATCGCCGCAAACCAGTCAGCAAATCGCGGGTTTTCTTCCCGCATGGAGTAGCCTTTGTAATAGTAAAGACTGGCATTCATCCGTTCGACGTAGGGCGTAAAGATGACATCCGCAGTGCCAAATTCAGTGAGGAAATAAGGCCCTGGAGTGCTAGCTAGGGCGGCTTCAACTTGGGCGACGACGCTGATAAATTGGTTGCGGTTGTGTTGTTCTGCTTTGGCTGAATTTGCTGGGTAGCACAGCCAAGTACACCAGGCTCTAAACAGTAGTCTTTCTAACCGCCTCATGGTTATGACTGCGGGGTGTTCCATGCCCAAACTCAAGGGGCCGAAGACTCGTTCTAGGGCGATTAAGATGTCGTCGCTTTCGGTGATGATGCGGCCGTCTAGTTCGATCGCCGGTAGCATTCCTGACGGTACTTTGCGCTTGTACCAGATTTCTTTTTCCCCATAGCAGAACATGGTAACTTTCTCAATGCGGTAGGGGATTTGTTTTTCTTCCAACCACAGCCAGATTTTTTGGCAGTAGGGACACCACGCATGATTGTCGCGGTAGAGGGTGACTCGCACATCGGATTCGGTTTTTCCGAAGAGGCGCAACCGGGATTGGGCGTTGGTTGGGCCGTTGGTGCGATCGATTTCAAAGTCTGTGAGGGCTGCTAATTCTGTCCAGCTTAGGGGAGAGGCGATCGTAGGGGTGGATGTCATGGGTGAATTAGTGCTGATGATGGTAGAAATATAGACTAAATGTATATCGTTTATTGGTTGCGATCGCCCCGAAGCCAATGGCAAATTTGCCATTGGCTGATGTTTGTTACTGACTACACCATCCCTACTGGCGATCGCAACTCGATCGGCACTTACACACAAGTAATATCAAATCCGGCAGCATCGGAATTATTATTAGCCGAAATTAGGAGACGGCAGTGCCGTGTCCCTACAATTAATCTGGCGTAGGGATACGGCACTGCCCATAGGTGTCAACTTAAGCCTGAAACCCTTGAGAAATCTCGTTTATATCCGAGTCCAGATCCCCCTAAATCCCCCTTAAGAAGGGGGACTTTGAGAAGACTCCTGTCCCCCCCTTCTTAAGGGGGGCTAGGGGGGATCTAGATTTAATAGTCAAACAACAGTCTCTGACTGGGTTTGACGTTAAGTTGACACCAATAGGCAGTGCCCAAAGCGTGTCAACTTAAGCTTTTCCACCAGTCTTCCCGCCCACCCGCGAGTCCGCCAGGGAATGAATTCCCTGTCTCATAGCGAAAGTCCTCTCAAAGAGGACTGAAGAACTCATTAGTCGTCTTCAGACGACTTTAGCTTTGAGGCAGGGGTTTAAACCCCTGCCGGACTGTCGGTTTGAGGTTAAGTTGACACCAATAGGCACTGCCGTCTCCTCGCTAATCATAACGAGTGCAACCGGAATAACGTATTTCTGTCATTGCGAGGCACGAAGCAATCTCAAAACCCTTGGCACACCGTAGAGCGTGCGTAAGTCCTGTCGATCTCAAATCAGAGCGAACATATCTTGGGTAAGTGAGCTGGATGACAAACCAGTGACAGACGCTAACAACTCACCAGTGCTGGCGATACGGATCAGGGTGTCCTGCGCTTGCATACCACTACCCTGGCTAATTGTCAACTGGTCAAATCTGACACCGCCGCTTAATCCCAATAAATCTTGACCAATCTGGAAATCAGTAATGGTGTCTACTCCTGCACCAGAGGTGAGCACAAAGCGATCGCGACCCTCACCACCGATCAGCGAATCATTGCCTACACCGCCATTGAGCAGGTCATCACCAGCACCACCATACACAGTATCATTTCCCAAGTCTCCAAAAAGGGTGTCATTTCCCAAGTCCCCGGAAACTAGGTCATCGTCCTTACCGCCGTGGACAACATCATTACCTTTACCGCCATAGACAGTATCATTTCCCATGTCTCCGAAGAGGGTATCATCTCCTGAATCTCCTAAAACCAGGTCATTATCTTTGCCACCGCGAACAATATCGTTGCCTTTACCGCCGTAAAGAGAATCGTTTCCCCGATCGCCGTTGAGAACGTCTTTGCCTTTATTGCCATAGAGCAAGTCATTACCCAATCCACCAACAAGAGTGTCATTTCCCAACTTACCGATTAAGACATCATCATTTTGAGTACCTGCGATTGAGTCGTCATTGTCCGTGCCAATTAAGGTGTCACCGGCGATCGCCTCAAGCGTTTGCGTTGGTTCTGGATTGGGTGTTGGTGTCGGGATTGGTTCTGGATTAGGTGTTGGAGTTGGTTCTGGATTGGGTGTTGGAGTTGGTTCTGGATTGGGTGTTGGAGTTGGTTCTGGATTGGGTGTTGGAGTTGGTTCTGGATTGGGTGTTGGTTCAAGAATAGAATTCGGTGTTGGTGTTGGGGTTGGATTCGGTGTTGGTGTCGGTGTTGGATTCGATGTTGGTGTCGGTGTTGGATTCGATGTTGGTGTCGGTGTTGGATTCGATGTTGGTGTCGGTGTCGGTGTTGGTGTCGGTGTCGGTGTTGGTGTCGGGGCCGGAGTGGGATTCGGTGTTGGTGTTGGGGTCGGAGTGGGATTCGGTGTCGGGGTGGGAGTGGGTTCTGGGTTGCTGGCAGCTTTCACTGTGACGATCGCCTTGGCAGTCCCACTACCGCCATTGCTGTCACTCACAGTGTAATCAAATGTCGCCTCTCCAATGAAATTTGTGGTAGGGGTGAAAACAACTTTGCCATCTTGGTCGAGTACAACACTACCGTTGTTAGCATTACCAACCTTGCTAATATTTAGAACATCGCCGTCTTTATCGCTGTCGTTAGCCAGTAGGGTTGTTGAGGCGATCGTAACGGGAGTATTTTGATTGGTAGTAGCGGTGTCATCCTGCGCTAGCGGTGCATCGTTGACGGGAGCGATCGCCAGCGTCACGATTTGGGAGTCTTTCCCGCCTTTGCCATCGCTGACAGTATAGCTAAAGGTTCCAGCAGCACCATTAGCATTAGCAACAGGAGCAAATACTAATCCTGTTAGCTTATCAATCGTTAAGGTATTTCCAACTGCCACTGCTGTATTATCAGCTAATCGAACCACACCTTTAGTTGTCTCTGGCACCGCGTCAATTGTAATAGTTAATGCGTCGCTATTTGCATCAGTTGGTGCTGTGATACCCAAGGTGGTAGCGGCGGCATCTTCTAAGACTGTTAGGGTTTTGTCATTATTTGCTATTGGCGGATTGTTGCTAGATATCGGCGCGATCTTAACATTCACGCTGGCAGTCGATGTAAAGTCAAAAATGTCAAATGCCTTAGCCGTAATAGTTCTGCTGCCAACTGTCCCTGAAAGATTGGCAAACGTAGCCTGATATTTGTTAGTACCTGTTGGAGCTGCGACAACAGTTTCGTCAGGAGCATCGACAACACCATTGCCATTGATATCAAAGGAAACACGCACTGACTTAATTGCCGAGTTGTCAGTTGCAGTTAGATCGACTGTCAAAGAACTACCAACGACTATTTCAACGCTAGGCGCTGGTTGGTTAATACTAACCAAGGGAGTTTCGCGATCGGAAGGCCCATGTAATTGTTCAATTGTTTCGAGGGTAATTTCTGAGTCTTCAGAGTCCGGCAATTTCGTACCCATTTGGTATTCTTTACCAAAGCTATTTCCTAAATTATCTAAATAGTTGGAGAAATCAAGTTTGATATGGCTCCAGTCATCAAAAGGCAGACTTCTCGAATAGTCTCGGACTAGCTCACCCTTTTGGCCTGGAAAACCCTGATAGATATAATTCATCAGGCTTTGGTAATTAACCTTGAGGTCGTAAATTGTTTTATTGTAACCGTCAGTACCAGGTGGGGTAGTTTTTAAATTATCAAATCCACCGTGAAACAAGCCCAAATTATGACCTAGTTCGTGAGCCAACGTTTGCCCTTGGTAAAATCCTTTTACATAAGGGATTTCTTTCTTCGATTCAGGTGAACTGGGATTAGGAACGTAAGATAACTTGTTATTTTGTGGGCCGCGACTGCCTTGTAGAGAAATGATTAGGTCGTTGCCAGGAATAGAATAGCGTTCTTTGCTATCGGGAACAGATATTTCAGCCCAACCTGAATTTCCGGGGAACTGATAAAGATTATTTGAATTTTTTTTTGCAACCTCATCTGCAAATATAGCATAATGGAAAGCTAGCTCTCGCGCTCGCTTGGTTGTTGTACCAAAGAAATTATTTTTGATACTTTCAAACGATCTGACGACTATAGGGCGACCCAACGGATCTGGATCTTTAAAAGTCACTGGCTCATCTGGGCCAAAGAAAACACCATGTATGTGGTTGCCAGTAACTGCTTCGGCAATCTCATCGCCTCCTTGAAGATATAGCGGGTTGGGGGCACCTCCTGCCAAAGGACTCATATTTCGATAAAGGATCTTTCCAGCATCAACGTGAACAGTGATGCCATTGCTGCCATCTGGATTTGTTAGCGGTGCCTTGGCAAACATATCCACGAGAAAATCGATCGCCTCTGGTTCAGGAGAAAAATCACGCTTCGTGACCAGATCCGGCTTCAACCAATCAATTTCTAGAAATAGGTCTTTCCGAAGGGGGTTGGCTCCCATTGCTGCCAAGTTGAGATCTACAACCCCATCTCGATCGATGTCAATTCCCTTAGTCTCCCAATCATCTAGCAAGCCATCTCCATCGGTATCAAGATGCTCGGCACGCACGACCATATCCCCTTTATCCGTAGAAGCCCAAAAAGCAAGCCTGTGGTCGCCTGGTTGTTGTTTGCTCACATCTGTTGTGGCTTTGCCGAGAGGGTCATAGACCGCGATATCTTTAACTGTGGCGTCATTAATTTTATCCCCTATTTGAATGGCAGGAATCGGACTGGTTTTATTAAAATCAAGTAATTCAGGCGGTGCGGTAGGATTTAGGGGTTTTTCCACTGCAACCCGAACCGTCCAAAGACCTTCTTGACCTGAGAAAAAGAAAGGTTTATTAATAGTGGCCGGATTGTTGCGGCTAAGTGTGTTTGGTGTACCAATAAAAGAAACAACGAAGCTATCGCCAGCAGTTATGCCATTCTCTCCCTTATCTAGGTAAGAGACAGCCACTCTACTGTCCAGATCGAAGCTATCTAAGAATATAGGCTCGCCTGACTCGTCGTATCCTAATTCCGCTTTGGGTTCCGTCGTGTTTTCTCCGGCAATGGTAATAATTGTACGAAAGCCAAATTCATCTTTAATATTATTGATGCTGGCAAAAATACCAGGGCCTTTGCCTCGATCGCCTGCAAAAACAACGATGTTTCCATCATCACTAATACCCGGACTCATACCCAGTTTAGTAAATTGCCTGTAGGGAGGATTAGGACTGGCAGTGGCGATATCAACAGACTTACCTAAGTCATAATCAAACAACTTAATCGGCGAAGGCGGAGTAGTTCCATCCCCAAGCTTATTTCCAAACCGCACCACGATTTGTCCGTTGTCAGCAATCATCGGACGCGCTGCTACAGCAGATTGCGTTGAGAGTGGGATTGTGTTATATCCAATCAATGCTTTCTTAGTTGCTAATAACCGATTTACATCGTCTAAAGCAGAGAAAACTACTTCTCCCTTGTTGTTGATGCTTGGCTGGCTAAAGACGGTATCGAAAGAATCTAAAATACTGCCCGAAGTCGTTACAATATTTTCAAAATTTTCATCTTTTGTTGCTCCTGGCTTGTCAGCATTCCTGACTCTAATTGCGCCGATAGCTAAATTGTTATTAATTCTTGAATCGTGACTTACGATTTTGTTTTGATTATTAATCTGAACAGCTCGTGTGGAATTAGCAGATACAGAATTACTTCCTGTAATATCTCTAATTGCTTCACCATTGAACGGGCCAGCAAAAATATCAGTTGATATGTCGGGAGTAGCCGTAAAGGCTACGATGCCCTTATCATTAATCGATGGGTTGTCTCCTATACTTTTCCATCCCAATGTATTTGCATCTGCAATGACATCGAATTTGTAAAAAGCGCTCATAAATTATTTCCCTGTTTGTTGTGGTATTTGCATTACAGAAAATTTGCGATCGCCCTTCGCCATCCCTACTGACACAAGGGCGATCGCCTAGTTAGCATCAAAAAAAACTCCATCATCGTTAACCGAGTAAATTTCTGAATGATTATTATCATCCACGAATCTAACTCTACTGTTTCCTAAACTTGAGATATTGCTCCAAGTTTTGCGCCAACCATCGTAACGATAAAGGAATGTTAAGTTTCCTTGAGGTTCGATACGGTATATCTCACCTTTTCCAGCTTCGCGATCGTAGAAGAGAACCATATCTGTTCTGATAGCAACAATCTGATCCCAACTTTTATGCAAACCAGAATATCTTTGAATAATTTCTCCACTATCCTGGCGAGCCAAAGTACCTGTTCCATTACTCCCAAAATAGTTGATAACTTTTCCATTACCCAGGCTGACTGATATAGAACGAGCTTGTAGAATCGCTTGCGAAAATGCGAGGGTGGGAACACCTACATTTCCTTGTCCAGGAGTGTAATTTTGGGTGAAATAACTTTGAGCCGATTCGGGAGAGCGATAATCAGCAGCATTGATGGCAACAATAACTGGTTGGTTGTTCTGCCAAATGAAAATAGGTCCACCTGAACCACCTGTACCATTATCGCAGTCAGTGTGAATGAGACCATCATTAACAAAAACATCCCGAACCCGACATCGGATATGAACTTGTGCAGTTTTACCACCGACGAATTCCTGAACACTTTCATCTCCAAAGCTTGAGTAGCCTGCATAGATAACTGTTTTACCCTGTAGCTCTTGGTAGTTGAGAGACTGGTAGCCAAACCAACCATAGCGATCGCCAATCGGTCGCTCCAATCGAATTATTGCCCAGTCAGCCCTTCGGTTTTGGTTCGGATTATCTGTTCCCCACCAGTAGTAATTTCCTTGTACTGTTTCGGGAGACTGCCCATTCCTATAATTTGGGGCAAAAGTAATATTTTTGCGTTGTCCGTTCTCCCATATACAATGAGCGTTTGTCAATACTAAATCTCTGCCTATCAAGGCTCCGGTGCAGTGTCCACCATTGTCTATTTGAACTCGTCCAATAGCGCTCCAAGGGTAAGCATTGCTTCTCATCGGAACACGATCGTCATCTCCAAAGCCTAAATTGAAACTCGTCGGTCCATCGGTAATAGGTTGACCATCAATAGGAGATGGAATACCAGATGTTTGGGCAACCGCTGCATTAATTAAGTAGAAAGATAAAGCGCTAAAAAGAAGCGCTGAGGCAATATTTCTGTATTTCATCGTCTTTTATTTAATCATTGAAATTCAGTGCTTGAATCTTACGTGTAAATTTAATCTCCTAAATTGTAAGTAAAGTTCCTGGCATTACCGGTATCGACTTCGATAAAGTTCTTCCATACTCTACCTATTCCTTCACATTGTTTGTCGGCTCTAGCTAATGTAAAAGGTTTGTTTATTGTGCAAAACCTATTTTTACCGCTCCATTCTCCTCCATCTTCAGCTTTTGCGTATACATAGTAAATGCCGTTCCTTTTATTAAGCTCATGGGGATATACTCTCGCGCATTCACCAGAATTTAACTGCCACCATCCTTCAGTAGTCCAGCCTCTAGAGCGTCTTGGTGGAGTGTTGCCAAAAATATCTGATTCGGCTGCATCTATTTCCAGATACGCAAAGGCAACAGAAGCTCGATCGCCTGATTTATTACACACATCAAACCAAGCACTTGCAGTTGAAGGATACAATAGATTTAAAGCCCAAAATGTCGAGCTAACAATTATAGATGTAGACCATTTCAAAACTGCCAAATTAATTTTTGACATCGAAATCTCTCCCAAGTCGTACAAAATTTGTAGATATAGGAAATGCAAGTTTGCTTCAAGTCAACAAACAACTAAGACCCTATTCTCCTAATTGTCCATTGATTGTCATTTCCAGCATCACCACTGCCGGGCTTGCAGCGATAAACTTCGACGGGTGCCCCAGCCCAATGATCGTCTACTCCTACGACTCCTAAGCACAGACCAGTAACCCTATTTTTGATGTAACTGTATCCATTTCTTAAAGGCTGAATTGTCCATTGATTGTCATTCCCAGCATCACCACTACCGGGGTTACAGTGGTAAACTTCAACCCTTGCCCCAGGCCCATGACCATCTACTCCTACGACTCCTAAACAGAGATTGGAAACCTTATTTATGATGTGACTGTATCCATTTCCTAAATCCTTAATTGTCCATTGATTGTCATTTCCAGCATCACCACCACCGGGGTTACAGTGGTAAACCTCAACCCTTACCCCAGGCCCATGACCATCTACTCCTAGGACTCCCAAACAGAGATTGGAAACTTTATTTGTTATAAAGAAATGTGATTGCCTCTCTGCTTGAGCCTCTACCCTGGATAGTGAAGAGGCTACAAAAGCAATCGAAATTAAGCTAACTAGAATTTTTGCTTGTCTTTGCATAGTTTAAATCACCTAATTATTGATTGAGTTGTGACCAGGCTTTTAAAGAGCTTTTCGAGAAAGATGCTGAGGCGCTCTTTTGTTAACTCAGTTGGTTAAATTAAAAGAATATGCTTGGCGGCTAGGACGCACGGGTCTAAAAGCTACCATTTCTCCACCAGCTTGCTCACAGTTTTCTTTCTGATACGCTTTTTGGTATTTAAACTCGAATTCTGATGAATTAATACAATAACTTAACTTTGAGTCTGAACCCCTCCAAACAGAATCTCCACCTTTGGCGTAATATCCACGCACTCTACTTGCATCATTTTCGTATACCTTTTTGCAAGCACCAGTCTCTATCTTCCACCATCCGTGCGACTCTGTGTAACGAGGTGCGGGGAATCCGTCGCTGGGAAAAGGTCCACTGTAATCAAGTGCAATAGCAACATATACATTGTCTACACTTGTCTTATTACAGATAGTTAACCCCTTTTGAACCGGAGGAAGTCGTTGACCGGGAATTGGCTTATTACTTGGGCATAAAGCGTCTGGTACAAATGGAGGACAGTCAGCCAGAACTGACGGTTGTCTCACGAGAAGACCAAGAGGTGATACAACCAAAATACTTACAGCAAGAATTAGCGATAATTTTTTATTTGGCATTTTCCTAAAATATCCTTCCCTCTTAATATTGAAATTCACTGGTTCAATCAACCTTGATTCAGTAATAACCCGGATGCGGCAGCGGCGTCAGTGAGAAATAGTTATAAATAGTTATAACTTGAGTGTAAAATATGTTATCATCTTGAGTATAATTGCTTAATCTCCTGTGTCGTCCAGCAGGAACCACCGCTTTTTCGCTAACACACCCGATAATTTTAAATAAATGACGATCGACGAAGCACTGCTTTTCCTCGACTCCGTTCTCAAACAACAGCATCTCAACGATATTCACATACTGGTATTGCGACAGACTTGGGAAGGACACTCTTATCGAGAGATTGCCAAAAGCGCTGGTTATGATGCCGAATATATTAAGTTTGTTGGCTTTCAGTTATGGCAAGTTCTCAGTCGGGTATTTGGAGAAAAAGTCACTAAGAGTAACTTTCAGTCTGTTTTGCGACGGCAAGCACAACAGGCACAAGTCACCGCCTCACTACCAAATAGCCAAATTACTCACAATATCGACGCACAAGTCGATCGCAGTGGTACGATCGCCGATCGAGATCCTACTCACTTAACAAAAGTCAACAAATCGATTAATTGGGGAGAGGCAATTGATGTTTCTATTTTCTACGGACGTGCAGAGGAATTAGCTTTATTAGAAAAGTGGCTGATCGTCGATCGCTGTCGCCTAGTAACGCTGTTGGGAATGGGTGGAATTGGCAAAACTTCTCTCTCTATTAAAGTAGCAGAACGCATCCAAGAACAATTTGATTATATTATTTGGCACAGTCTCTGCAATGCTCCCTCTCTTCTCGATTTGTTACTAGAATTGATTCAATTTCTATCGCACCAACAAGAAACGAATTTACCGGACACGGTAGATGGTAGAATCTCGCGACTGCTGCACTATCTGCGACAACATCGGTGTCTGTTAATATTGGATAACATGGAGTCAATTCTACAGGAAGAAGAACGCACGGGTTGTTATCGAGAGGGATATGAAGGATACGGTCAACTTCTGCGATGCGTAGCTGAAATAAATCATAAAAGTACCCTGCTATTAACCAGTCGAGAAAAGCCGATCGGTTTAGCCGTTCGAGAAGGCGAAACTTTGCCCGTTCGTTCGTTACAACTGAAAGGTTTAAGCACTCCTAAAGCACGGATTTTTTTTCAACGTATCGGTGATTTTCAAGGGTCGGACTCTGAATGGGATATTTTGATATCTCATTATGGAGGAAATCCCCTAGCCTTAAAAATGGTCGCTCCCGCGATTCGCGATTTTTTTGAGAGTAGCCTCCCCAAATTTTTAGAACTTTTAAATCAAGGAACTTTAGTATTTGACGATATTCGCAATCTATTAGATAGGCAATTTAATCGTTTATTAGATTTAGAAAAAAAGGTGATGTACTGGCTGGCTATTAATCGGGAGCCAGTCTCGGCGGCCGAATTACAACAAGATTTAGTTACCAAATTAACTATCAAAGAATTACTAGAAGTTTTAGGTTCTCTCCTGAGACATTCTCTGATTGAAAAAACCTCAGAGGGCTACACTCAACAACCTGTCGTCATGGAATACATGACGGAACGATTAATCGAACAAGTCTGCACTGAAATCGCCACCAGCAAAATCGATATTCTCAGAAGCCTGGGTCTGCTCAAAGCTACAGCTAAAGAATACATTAGAGATACGCAAGCTAGTCTGATCCTCAAACCTATTGCCGATCGCCTTTTTTTTTCTTTTGAACGCCCGCAAATCATCGAAAACCAACTCAAACCCATTCTGACAGCCCTGCGCGGTAAACCCACACTAGAAACTGGCTATGTTGCGGGTAATATTATAAATCTATTGTGTCAAATGCAGACAGATTTAAGCGGTTGGGATTTTTCTCATTTGACTGTTTGGCAAGCTTATTTACCCGATACGAATTTGCATTTTGTCAACTTTGCTGGGGCAGATTTAACTAATTCTGTTTTCGCTGAAGTTTTGGGAAGCGGTTTGTCCATCGCTTTTAGCCCGGATGGAAAACTTTTAGCAATGGGCGACACTAATAGTGAGGTTCACTTGTGGCAAATGCCAGAATTTAGGCTGCTGAGAACTGGCAAAGAATACGGCAGCATTGTGCTATCCGTTGCTTTTAGTCCAGATGGAAAAACCTTTGCTACTGGCGGTAGTAACGGTACGATTAATTGCTGGGATGTTAGCAGTTGGTCGATTCGTCAAATATTGCCGGGAAATCATAGCAGTGTGCTGGGAGTGGCTTTCAGTCCAGATGGCAAGATGCTTGCTAGTAGCATCGGTGATGGAACTGTGCGTTTTTGGGATTGGAGTAATGGACGATGTTTGCTAACTTTGCCGGCACACAAAACTCAGGCTTGGTCGATCGCATTTAGTCCTCAAGGTAATATTTTAGCTAGTGGCGGTGATGACGGAATACTTAAACTGTGGGATGTTGCTACCGGACAATGCCTGAAAATGTTTGAGAGTGACTGTTGTCAAATTCGATCGGTGGCTTTCAGTTTAGATGGTAAAACTGTAGCCTGTGGCGGTCATGATGCTTTGATTCGCATCTGGGATCTTAGCACGGATCGAGTCGTTAGCATTTGCTCTGGACATTCACAAATAGTAATGTCTGTTGCCTTTAGTCCTGACGGTCAGATTTTAGCAAGTTGCAGCGAAGACAGCACCGTGAGATTGTGGGAGGTGGCATCGGGTGAGTGTCTAAAAACGCTGCAAAAACACACCAGTCGAGTTTCATCTGTCGCGTTTCGTCCAGATGGCAAAATTTTAGCTAGCACTGGTGAAGACTGTACGGTGAGACTGTGGGATGTTAAAACAGGTCATTGTCTGAAAACAGTATTGGGACAAAGCAATCCAGTAAATTCGGTAGTTTTCTCGCCCGATGGTCAAACTTTAGCCAGTAGCGATCGCGCCGTGAGATTATGGAATATCAAAACCGGGAAGTGTTTTAAAAGCATACAGGATGGACATACTAATCGATTGAAATCCATTGCCTTTAGTCCGAATGGAGACTTGTTGGCGAGTGGATTCTCTGACACTACTGTCAGGTTATGGGATGCTATGACTGGAGAATGTCTAAAAAGTTTAGAGGGTCATTCTGCTTGGGTGTGGGGAGTTGCCATCAGTCCCGACGGCAAGATATTGGCAAGTTTCAGTGAGGACCAGACCATCAAACTATGGGATATTAGCACAGGGCAATGTCTTTATATTTGTACCGAGCATGAGAGTTGGGTGATGGGAGTTACTTTTAGTCCTTCAGGTGATATCCTGGCTTCTGCAAGTACCGATAAGACGGTGAAGTTATGGGATGTCAGTACAGGGAAAGTCTTAAGCACTTTGATGGGAAATAGCGGTTGGGTTTGGTCTGTTGCCTTTAGTCCTGATGGTAATATTTTGGCAAGCAGCAATAGTGACGGTAGCATCAAGTTTTGGGATATCAATACCGGACAATGTTTGACCAGCATCGAGGGACATGATGGTATTGTGTCATCGGTAATCTTCAATCATGATGGTACACTGTTGGCGAGTGGCGGTCACGATCGAACTGTACGAGTTTGGGATGCGAGGACGAATGATTGCTTGCTACTTCTGCGGGGACACGAAAATTGGGTGTGGTGTGTTGCTTTTAGTTTAGATAGTCAAATGTTGGCTAGCAGCAGTCAAGATGAGACGATTAAGTTTTGGGATGCAGTAACGGGTGATTGTCTCAAAACTTTGCCTGTTCCGAAACCTTATGAAGGATTAAATATTATGGGTGTTAAAGGTGTAACTGAGGCGACTGCGGCGATGTTCAAAACACTGGGGGCAGTTGAAGTAAGTCGATCGTGGTTGTAGGATTCTTAAGAACAGGCAAGATGCCTGGGTGCATCTCAATGAGTGCAAATATATTCGTAGGGGCGAAGCCTATGCAAAATCGGGATGCTCCCAGATGCCTGTTCCATAAAGAGTGAGTTTTTTGGTAGGGAGGGCTGGAAGTCCTGCCCCTAAAATGGTTATTGAATCCTAGTTCGACATCTCAGTTTCACCAGACTTGGAGATGCTAAATTTGCCCCGAAGGTGGAGCGTCTTGAATTTTAGCGAGTGCTGCTTTCATTTCGGGAGTTGCTAGGAAGTTTTGGGTATCTGCGATCAAGCGATCGCCCCAGAGGTTTTCTTTGAGAAAATCTACAGTAGCATAGCGTTTATCTAGTTTTAGAGCAGCTTCTCCCATCGCTAAGCCTTTTTCTTTGTCACCTTTGCCGTACCATGCTACTGCTAGAGCAAGCATTGGTTCGGCTGCTTTGTTGTCGATCGCGATCGCCTGTTCCCAACGTTTAATCGCGCCATCGGCATCTCCCTTTTCGTATTTGACTAATCCGATATTGTTGAGAGCGGGCCAGAGATTTTTTTCTAAAGCAAAGGCTTTTTCATATTGGGCGATCGCATTATCCAATCGTTTAAGCTTGTAAAAAGCATTGCCTAAATCAAATAATGCACCCGGATTATCTGGTTTTAACTTTAACCCTGCTTGTAAGTATTCAACTGCTTTTTCATAGTTTGCTTGCCGAAAATGAGCTTCTCCCAAGACAAATTTAATTGCAGGATTTTCCGGCGACAGAGATTGAGCTTGTTGCAAAGCGTCAATGCCTTTTTGCAACTGGTCAACTTGAAGGTACAACCCGCCTAACAAAGTCCAAGCTTGAGAATTCTTAGGGGCTAATTGTGTGGCGAGTTCGGCTCTGGGTACCGCGAGTTGGTACTGCTGGAGTCTGGCTAGCTGGACAGCTTCTTCTCCCAGGCTCAAGGCTGTTTGTTCGAGTTGGGCAGAGTCGATTTGTAGGGTGTAAGGCAGGAGTGCCTGGGCGACAACGGGTTTGGGCATTGTACACAAACCGAGGGCGAGTAGCAGAGATATGAGAGGAATCCGATTAGGCACGCGAGCAGCCCCAGCAAAAAATATAAAGGTTTCTCGATCGCCTATGATATCATTTCCGGTTACACCGTCAGGTGATGTTGACAGTTGACAGTTGACAGTTGACAGTGAACAGTGAACAGTGAACAGTGAACTCGAATTTACTATTCCGATGAAGAGAGGATTTGATATGATAACCTATAATTCTCCCCTTCAGTCTCGCCGGACTAGATTATATTAATGGCGATTGAGACCATAGTCCGATCGTTCGGTTAATTGTTATGAATCTTTGCTACGCCTGGATGCTCTGTTGAATTCTATCTAACAATTGGGCTGCTGATAAAGAAGAAGGCAAAATTTTAGCAGCTACTTCTTGTAGTACCAAGTCGATCGCCTCCGATTCGGAATTGACACTACACCGATAATCCAAAACTAATATCGGCGGTTTTGTTGCCATTTCTCGCAGACTTGATAGTGCTGGCAACACACTGCCCGATTCCGAGTGCGTGTCTCGTAAGCAAAGCAAAACTAAGTCCACGCTTTGATATTGCAACTGCTGCAAAACTTCCCTCCAATGGAGAGCAATTGAACCTCGAAAGCCTGCGGTTTGGATGTACTGAATCAAAGCTTGAAAGTTAGGGGCAAATTTTTCCGAATTATGAATAGGAAAATCTAATTTTTTCCCTCGATAATCGGCATTTTCGGCGGCGGCTAGATCCTGATTTTCCCTCATATTTTGCTGCAAGTCCAGTAAGGTAGAAATATCAGCAAATAAAATGCTGGGCTTCCAACTCATCCCAGCAGCTACTTGAATAACTTGCCACAAAGCAGAGGCTACCAAAGGAGTGTCGGAGGTGTGGCTGTCGGTGGCTAAACACGGAAATACTGACAGTCCCTTGACTTGATTTGCCAGTTGTGTAGTTGCCTGATCTAAAGTTACTAAAGGCAGAGAACCCAAACTCGAAGACTGACTTAACTGTTTGATAAAAGCTGAAGGGTTTTGCAGTTGGTTTGTGCCGTCTAAAACGATCGCATCGGGACGCCAGATACGAGCCACCAGTTCTGCCTGACCGAGGTCATCTGCTTCTAAAACGCGGCAGTAGGTAGGGTTGAGCAATAAAGATGAGCCTTGGGAGGCACTGTTGTGCGGGCACAGCCACAAAATAGTCAAAGAACTTCTGGCATGGCGACTATTGCCATCGGGGTGTCCGATCAAATCACTTAGTAGCATTCCCAAGGCTGGCTCTGTGACTGGTAAGCTTAAAAAACCTTCGGCTCGGTTGACGGAGGCCCGTTCTTTTTCACCTCTGGTGGCTGTGATGATGGCTGGTATCGATCGAGTATCTGGATCGCTCTTGAGCAGTGTCAGCACGTCCCAGCCGGACAACAGTGGCAACAACGGGTTCAGGAAAATCACTTGGGGACTGAATCGGCGGGCTTTTTCCAGTGCTTCGGTGCCGGAACGGGCGACAATTACTTGATAACCTAAACCCATCAGAACTTTGGTTAAATCTTCGATATATTTGGGAACTGCTTCGACGATTAATACGAGGCGAGATCGAGAATTGGCGATCGGGTACTGATATTTTGGTTTTAATAATTCTGGCTCTATGTCTGCATATTCTGCGACATCTTCTGTAGTGTTTCCCGGAGGATTTGGTGGCAGGAGTAAGGTGAATTGAGAACCTTGACCTTCTGAGGAAATAAACGAAACGTCTCCACCGTGGAGCCTAGCTAAACGTTGAGTCAGTACCAGTCCTAATCCGGTGCCTTGAAATCGCCGAGTTAGGGGGCTTTCTAACTGTTGGAATTTTTGAAATATGAGGTGCTGTTTGTCTGCGGGGATGCCGATGCCGTTGTCCCAAACTGTGAAAGCAATCCAGCCTTCCCAAACATTTACTTTCAAGCCAATTTTGCCACCAATTTCTGTGAATTTGAGGGCATTGGATAGCAGGTTGACGAGCATTTGTCGCAACCGCAGTTCGTCGGCGATTAAGTGCCTTAGTCCCGGTTCAATTTCAAGTATAAATTCGGTTTCGATGGGGGATTCTTCCCCAGGGTTGGCGGTAGTTACCTCGGATTTTGATGGGGATTTTTCTTCTTGCTGTTGGAGTTGTTTGGCTTGTTCAAAGGCTCTGTTGCAGGCTGCGGTAATTTCGACTGGTTCGGGAATTAGTTCTAGCTGCCCGGTTTCCATCCTGGTCAGGTCTAAAATGTCGTTGACTATGGTCATTAAGTGTCGCCCGCTTTGATGGATGAGTTTGGCGTAGCGAGTTTGGCGATCGTTGAGTTCTCCGATTAATTTATCTTTGAGGAGGCTGGACAAACCGAGGACGGCGGTGAGAGGGGTTTTTAGTTCGTGGCTGATACAGGATAAAAATTCGTCTTTTAGTCGGTTGAGGTGGATTAAGTCGGCATTTTTAGCTGCTAGTTCTTTGGCGACTAAATGTTCTTCGGTGACATCTTGTCCCATGACTAAAATTAGGTTGTCCGAGAGTGGCTGTTTGACAAATTGCCAGATTCGTTCTTGACCTTTTTGGACTGGACAGTCGCAAATGTATGTGTCTGGTTTGCCTGCGATGGGACACCAGGCTGGGCTGGTTAAGGTGGATGGGGAGGCGGCGGCGTAGAGGGGTAGGGGGCAACTGGTGGGTGCGGTGGAGTCGCGATCGCCCCCTGGACTTACTCCTACTAAGCTTCTGAATTCTGGGGAGATGGCTAAACTTGGGGCACTATTATATTTAGTCGGTTCTGGGCTAGGTAGATGGGGAGATGAGCGGTTTCGATTGACTACTGTTTCTGGGACTGGTTCTGGGCCTGCTCCCAGTAAAATCCGCCACGCTGCGTTTTGACTGACTATCTGTCCGGTGGGGGTTTGCAATCTCAGGGGTAGGGGCAGTTTTTCCAGGAGTTGGACTAGGGAATTGAGGTTTTCCGAGGGTTTGAGTCCTGCTTCGAGAAAGCGTAATTGAGCGTCTAGGGCGCTGGCCCTCGCTGAATGTACCGACTCTCTGGCTGCTGTTTCTTGAGCTTTGATGCTGTATTCGGCAGCGGTGGAGATCGGGATGAAGTTGCTGTGGGCGACGAATTGCAGCAGGCTGAGGCTGTTTATAAGTCCCAAAAATTTGCCTTCGGAATTGGTGAGGGCGATGGGAGTATCGACCTCTGTGCCCTCGATTTGGCCGACGTCCGATAGGTGGTTAATTTCTGCTGTTTGCAGGTATTGCCAGAATTCGCTGACGCTCCAATCAGCAGGTACCGATCTCACCGGAGCGATCGCGATCGGGTTTTCTGACAGGGGTTGTTGCCATTTCTGGTCTTGGTCTGGCAGGGGCATGA
This sequence comes from Microcoleus sp. EPA2, assembly GCA_020882975.1. Classification (GTDB taxonomy): domain Bacteria; phylum Cyanobacteriota; class Cyanobacteriia; order Cyanobacteriales; family Microcoleaceae; genus Microcoleus. Next base: position 219,409 of record JAHRFD010000003.1, read on the forward strand.
GGCTGCGGAGATATATTAATCCCAGGGGCTGTTGTTGTTCGTTGACTAATGCGATGCGATCGCAGTTGCCCTGACTAAAAATTGACCGCAGTGTTTTTAGCTGAGCTGTCGGTCTGCACAGTGGCACTGGCTCGATAAAATTTTGGAGACTAGGGCGGGTTTGTGGCATAACGAACCTGAGAGTCTGCTCCCCTGAGCAGTAATATTTTTGAGACCCAATGTAGCTGCCGATTTCTGTATCTAATTTGTTTTATATCAGTCTGCTAAGGCACCTTGAGGCTTGACCGATCCCCGCCAGTTCGATGCCAGTGCTTGATTTGGGGCTACTAGCACCTATTTTAAGGCTTAAGCTTAATTGCAGAAATCACGCTGGGGGTGCTTGAGCTAGCAGCAAAGGACTACAGTTTTATTATCCCTCTGTTACAAGGTTGTCACCAATTTTGGAGTTAAGATTGGTAACATAAATGTTGCGATGATTGTTAAAATGTTAAGTGTTTTGTAAAGGAGATATCAACTCTGAGCGATCCACCATTTTCAGGCAACTTAAATGTTTCACCTACAGCTTTGCTTCCCCAACTGTCTATATGTATCTTTGTCCAGTCAGAGGAACTCGCAGGCTTTGCGATCGAGGTTTTGCGGGGCAGACGTTATGCTTTGACGCAGGTTAAGTCGGAGACTGAGTTTTTTGGATACCTAAAGCACAATTACCACCTTGACTGTTTGGTTTTAGAAGTAGATGGGGAACTCCGATCTCTGACGGGTAAGCTCCAAGAGCGATCGATCTTTTTACCTGCTGTGATTTTTGCGACCAAGCCCGGAGATGATGAGACGCAGGAAGTGCCACGGACATCGGACAATGGCTGCTATCCGTTGGTAACTAGCCCCGAACTGAATCAACAGCAAAGTTGCTCTTTTTTTTACCATGCTGCTGAGGTGCAACTCCCAATCGATCGATGGGACGAACTTACAGCCAGTATCGATCGGGCGATCGCCCAATTTTTGAAACTTTCTACTCCGGTTCCTTTAGATGACCAATCTGCAAAGGTAGGTGCAACGGCACAATTAACTGCTCAAAGTTTACTACAACGACAGCAACGCCGACTTGCTGAAAAATTGCGGGAGCGATTAGGATACTTAGGTGTGTATTATAAAAGAAATTCCCAGAATTTTTTGCGTAATCTGTCTCAGGAAGAAAAGCCCAAATTTTTGGAGCAATTCAAGTTAATTTATCGAAAAATTGTTTTGAGTTATTTTTCTGAAGATACTGCCGTAAATAATCAAATAGATGAATTTGTGAATATAGCTTTTTTTGCGGATGTTGCGGTGACTCAAGTTGTAGAAATTCACATGGAATTGATGGACGAGTTTGCCAAGCAACTCAAATTAGAAGGGCGCAGCGAAGAAATATTGCTGGATTACCGCTTGACTCTAATTGACGTCATCGCTCATTTGTGCGAAATGTACAGGCGATCGATTCCCAAAGATGCCTCGGAACGTGGAAGGTAAAACCGGGCTAAAAATATTATAAAATACGAAAGAATAGGGGATTTAAGACAAATAACAACTACAACTAAAATTTGATAACTAACACTCAATCTCTCATAAAAGTTCATGACTCCTCTGAAGAAAACCTACGTTCTCAAGCTTTACGTTGCGGGAAATACTCCCAACTCAGTGCGAGCTTTGAAGACCCTTAAGGACATCCTCGAACAAGAGTTTCAAGGAGTCTACGCGCTGAAAGTGATAGATGTTCTCAAAAATCCTCAACTAGCAGAAGAGGATAAAATTTTGGCAACCCCTACCCTGGCAAAAATTCTGCCGCCTCCGGTGCGAAAAATTATTGGTGATTTGTCCGATCGGGAAAAAGTTCTGATAGGATTAGATTTACTCTATGAAGAACTTCGCGAAGAAGACATGAATTCGTAAGATAATTAAGTTACAGTCATTAGTCAGCAGTAATTAGTTATGGAGTGCTAGCACCAGCTAAACAATGAGTACAAATACTAACGAGCTGCGGTTAATGGCTGAAAACTTAAAAATACTGACAATTGATAAAAATCGACATGAATGAAATTAGTCAAACGGTGCAACCAGAAGGATTGGTAACGGCGGGAGTTCAAAAAATCCGCACCATGATTGAAGGCTTCGATGACATCAGTCACGGCGGAATGCCCATCGGTAGAACTACCCTAGTCAGCGGCACGTCGGGAACCGGAAAAACCTTATTTGCTGTACAATTTCTTTACAACGGAATCACCCATTTTGACGAAGCCGGAGTTTTTGTAACTTTTGAAGAATCTCCCACAGACATTATTAAAAATGCCTACAGTTTCGGCTGGGATTTGACTAAGTTTATCGATGAAGGTAAGCTATTTATTTTAGACGCTTCCCCAGACCCAGAAGGTCAGGATATCGTGGGAAATTTTGACTTATCTGCCTTAATTGAACGCATTCAATATGCCATACGCAAATATAAAGCGAGGCGGGTTTCTATTGATTCGGTGACGGCAGTATTTCAGCAATACGACGCTGCATCTGTGGTGCGACGCGAAATTTTCCGTTTAGTTGCACGCCTTAAACAAGTAGGCGCAACTACAATCATGACTACGGAACGGGTGGAAGAATACGGCCCGGTGGCCCGGTTTGGAGTGGAGGAATTTGTCTCGGATAATGTGGTGATTGTTCGCAACGTTTTGGAAGGAGAACGTCGCCGCCGGACTATGGAAATTTTGAAGTTGCGAGGGACCACTCACATGAAGGGGGAGTATCCTTTTACAATCACCAATGACGGCATTAATATTTTTCCCTTGGGGGCCATGCGATTGACTCAAAGATCTTCCAACGTTCGGGTTTCTTCCGGCGACAAAACTCTCGACGAAATGTGCGGGGGCGGTTTCTTTAAAGACTCGATTATTTTGGCTACGGGTGCGACGGGAACCGGCAAAACCCTATTGGTAAGCAAGTTTTTGGAGAATGCTTGCATGAATGGCGATCGCGCTATGCTGTTTGCCTATGAAGAGTCGCGGGCTCAGTTGTTCCGCAATGCTTATTCTTGGGGCATTGATTTTGAGGAAATGGAACATAAAGGTTTGTTAAAAATTCTTTGTAATTACCCAGAATCTGCTGGTTTGGAAGACCATTTGCAAAATATTAAATCAGAAATTGCCGATTTTAAACCCTCTCGAATTGCGATCGATTCCCTGTCCGCGTTAGAACGGGGAGTTAGCAATAATTCCTTCCGGCAATTCGTGATTGGAGTGACAGCTTTCGCCAAGCAGGAGGAAATTACAGGCTTTTTTACGAATACAAGCGACCAGTTTATGGGTTCTAATTCGATTACAGATTCCCATATTTCTACGATTACTGACACGATCATCATGCTTCAGTATGTGGAAATTAGAGGGGAAATGTCGCGGGCAATTAATGTGTTTAAGATGCGTGGTTCCTGGCATGACAAGGGAATTCGGGAATACACTATTACTGATAACGGACCCGTAATTCGGGATTCTTTCCGCAGTTACGAACGCATTATCAGCGGTTCTCCGACTCGAATTACAATTAATGAGAAGAGTGAATTATCGCGGATTCTTCAGGGGGTACAAGGTCAAGACAATGATGATATTTGACCCTGAGTCATGATTCGTGGTTAAAATGAGGTTGGGCTTGGCAGCTCAACCCCAATTTTTGAAACCATTAAGGTGCGTCAGTTCGTAGTCGATCGATCGATGGTGGACATAGATAACGCCAACTCTCCACAAGTGTAAGTGTGGAACAGGCATCCTACCTATTCCAAAATAATTATCCCAGAGGTATAGCAACCGCCAAGGCGGTTAGGACGCAAGATGTAAGACAACCTCGATCGCATCTCGCAAAGAATCAAACTGATTCTTGAGTTTACGAATTCGACTTTTCAGCCAAGACCAGCATTGTTCAATTTTGTTGAAATCAGGGGAATATGGTGGTAAATATTCGAATCAAAGCCTCGCTCTTGAATTACGAATTTCCGTCGTTCTAGGCATTTTTTGCACCCACTCTGAAAGTCCTGTTTTTGATTTGAGCGAACACTGAGCGACTTGCTGTAGGCTGAGTGCATCAGTCAAACTCAGCACTATCAGAGTAGGGAGCGAAAGATGAGCGAAAAGTCTAATCCTGTCACTGTAAGTACCACCGCAGACTACCTTGTTGGTTACGAGCGGATTCTAGACTACTTCAAGCAAGCACAGAAAGAATGTCCCAAGGGCGTAGGGCTAAAAAGAGACAGGAAGGGTAGCGGTGGTTACATAACACTGCAATTCAAGTTAGGTAACAAGCGGGTCAACAAAACTTGTGGGTGCTACCTGACGATGCAAGGTATCACTGATGCTCTGAGGAAAGCTCATCTAGTTGCTAGCGCTTTACAATCCTTCTCTAGCGAGAGTCGATTTTTAGCCTGGTATGATGATGTTATTTTGGACAAAAACGTCATCAAAAATGATTTGATAACCTTTGGTGAGGCGATAGCAAAAGTAGAAAAAGAATACTGGGAGGGGCGTACTAAACGCCGTCAACAACGTGACAGGAATAATGCTAGCCATCAAAGCTCCTGGGGATGTGTTTACGGACAATATTTTAAACTGCTACCAAGGGAGGCAATTGTAAACTCAGTAGATATTTTGTCTGTGATTCACATTAAGAAGCAAGGAACTAAATGCTTTAATAACTGCTTGTGTGCAATGAAAAAACTAGCTGAGACTATTGGCGATACTGAGTTGTTGGGTAGACTTAAAGAAATTGACGGTACACAAACAGAATTTCGGGAAGACCTTCAAACTTTATCAGTCGATGATTTCCTAAAGCTTCGCATTCAGGTTCTCAGTGTCTCTGATGATAAGCGATACCATCTGGAATCGCGTAAACGGTGGCTGTGGGTGTTCTCAATGCAGATGGTGTATGGCTTTCGGGTTCACGAAGTGTTTGCTATTCAGAACATCGACAAACCTTTCAAAACAAAGGATGGCGTTATTATCCCGGCACTGATTGAGCCAAACAATATAAAGATGATTGCTGTAGTTGGTGACAAGACATTACTCGACACGACGACTAAAACTGGCTACCGACTGTGTGTGCCGATGCTTCCCCCTACTCATCTTGACTTGATAGAGTGCTTAGAAATTAAGTCAGGTAAATTGCCTGAGATTGGCACGCTATCCAGTAATCCGAAAACAATTGCGGGACTATATAGTGACCGCGCTCAAAATATCTTAAGAAGGTGGAACAAAGGTTTTACCCAAACCCATGCTTTACGCCATTTAGCTAATCTCAGTGGTCAAATGGCTGGAATGTCTCAGGAAACAAGAGCTAAAAGTCTGGGGCATTCACCCCAGATGAATGAAACTGTTTACAAGCGTCGCGCTAACACTGAGACAACTATTGATTTATTAACTCAGTCTACGAAGGAAGCTATTCCTTTGGGTAGTGCAATTGGGGTACTTAAGCAGTTAGGTAGTGATGTGAAAAATGTCAAACTGCTAGCCGCTATTTACGGGATTACACCCGACGAAGTGATGGGGTTACTCACCGAATAATTATCGACAAAACTTTACAACCGAACTGTTGACAGTTTGCTGGGAAGCTGCGATCGTATGTAACTAAGGAAGATTGATGCGCGACTGACAAGCACTTGCAATGCTAGCCAAGTCACGACTTCCCCAAACCGTTAACTTACAACGTTTGGAGCCTAAATATAATGCCACATTCAGCCGATTGTCCCAAGGGACGATCGCAATTGTTTACGTTTTCCCGTCGCGAGTTGTTCCCAAAAATCGCCTCGACTGCTTTGTTGTGTTTTGCGCCTCATCGGCAATCAGCTATTCAGTTACCCGCAAAATATCCCGCGCCGTCGTTTGGTATTGGGGACAGAGTAGCCAGTCATTGGCCTGTCGGTAGCTATGAAGATGACGACAGGGACTGGGTTGGTGATGCGCCACCGCCGGAAATTGGCGAAATAGTCGGCATCTGTTGGCATCCAATACACCAACATTGGGAATATCAAATTAACTGGGTTAGTGGTAGCGGTGACGATTGGATGTATCCGTGTTTTGAGGAACATCTATGCGACTGTAGCGGGCTAGAGGTTTTGCCATGACTGAACCCCCCATCAGCCACCGTCGCATTGACAAGTTAAAAGCGATTGCCTACGACCGTGGTTTTACCAATGAAGATGCCAAACAGTTCGGGAAACTCAGCAAAACTGCCACATGGGAGGCATTGCTAGAACTGTACCTAGTTGACGGTGAATCCCTTGAGACGGCGACTGTAGACAGTGTAGACAGTGTAGACGCCAATAAAGTTGCAAGTGTAGACAGTGTAGACAAAGCATCTGAACCGCTTGACCTACAAGCTGTAGACAGTGTAGACACCCTCGACTGGACTAATGACGGTTCCTTTCCCGTCTGCAACTTTACCCGCCACAATTCCACATTCTTTGACTGGGTTGATTTTGGACAACTCATTGCACTTGCACTCGCTTCTGTGGGGGTATTTGTGCTGGCTATGTCTATGTGGCGACAAATCAACCCGCTCAATCTATTCCCTAAAATCCGCATCAACATTCAAATAGGAGCCGAATATGGGACGCATGAACAAAATCTTTAAGAACGACGAAAAATCGGGCGGTTTAAGCCATGGTAGCCACGCTATTAACCATTCCACCGTTTTAGCCCCAACCAGTGCCGACGCAATCAGTCCGCTAAATCCGGGCAAGTTCGCAGCAAGTGAACGCTCAGTCCCCATCATCGAAAAACCCCGCTACTTCACAGAAGAAGAAGCCGACGCGATGAAGACGCTGGCAAAGGAGAAAACTGAGGGCGCACGTCACGCCAAACGAGCCTATGAGGCTGCTGGCAAGATTGAGGAAGCCGATGCCAAAGTCCACAAACACCACCGCAAATATGAGGGCGTGGTTGCCGACAACGAGCTCGTAAAAAAGCGCGCCGACGCACGTCTGGGTAAACACTTGCACGGGTTGCGTCCAGCCTACGCTCGATTGGGTATGGGTTTGGAGCAAGCAGCCAGCAATGCCGAGAGCCGTATCAGCGAAATTAAAGCCAAGTTACAAGGGACAAAACTATGAGCAGGGCGATCGCACTTTTCAACACTTTTGTGAGTTGTGCGATCGCTTCCAGTTTTCTCTGCTGGATAGCGTCGCTCAATTCTGGGTTACAGGCTTTGGTAAGAGCCTTGTACCTAGTCGTAGTCCTGTGCTGGATTCTAGGCTGGATACTAGACGACTGGCTGTGCTTGAAATTCCGCATCACAATCCTAGACCTGCAAGGGATTTTGGTTGCAGGTATAGTCGCTGTTTTATTCGGTTTGGGGGTGATGCTATGTCGCTTTTAAAGGTTTGCGCGTTAACAACCTCTGGGTTAATCCTCTGGCTAGCACCACCGTTCACCCTCAGCCGTAAGATTCCGCTGCACAATTGGGTTACTGGGCTGTCTCTAATGGGCGGTTTTGCTTGCTGCTTTGAATCCCGACGAATTGCCCTCAAACTAGCTCAAGCTGAAGAGTTTGAGTCTATGCGTGAGGCTGTTGTAGTGGCTGATGCCGTTGATGAACTGGCTACCAGTGCTTATGTCTCTGAGCAACAACGTCGGATGGAAGCCGAATCTATCCTAAACACGGCGGGTTCTGAACAAGTGGAACACCTAGAACGCTCTCTAGCCCTAAGTCACAGCCAAGATGACGGCTGGAGTTCTGAACGTTCAAATCAACTAGCCGAGAACGCCGATTCAGAACTTTTAGAACGGATTCTGGAACTACAGGCCAAGGGCTATGGCAAGGCAAAAATCATCCTTGAGTTGTGGGGTGTAACTAAGGGTGGTAGTCCAAAATACAAGGCTGCTGAGGCTGAGTATAAGCGCTTAGTTGAGGAGTGAGCAAAAATCTCTGCAAGTGTTCAGAAGTTGTCACGAAAGACTTAAATGTTCCGTGATATGGGAAACACTTTGCAGAGGTTTTGCAACCTACTCACAGTAAGGCTTATAAGCGTTGTATGTTGTGGCGGAAGACTTAAATGTTCCGAGATCGCACTCACAACTCCCAGCACCCTATTTTTGGGTAATTGTAGCGGCGGTCTTTCCCGACTCTTCTAGAATAAAACGATGGACTTTGAAGAATGTAAAGAACAAATTAGGCGGATGTGGGCTCGGCGGGTCAAGGGCGACTCGTTAGCAGAGGTGTGGGCAAACCAAAGGAAGTGTTCGTGGAAAAATCCAGCATTTTGGAAAGTTTTTACCTACACCCTCAGAAAATTTGTTTCTAGCTCTTTCGGAGTTAATCTAAGCCTCATCCACTCTTTCGCCTGCATTATTGGTCAAATCAGAAGCGGAGCAATCCAAAGAGTTTTGGCCAGCCTCGAAGTCTTTGCGTTACTCGAAGTCTTTGCGTTAATCGTAGAGACGCTGGATAAGGAAATCCAGAGAGGCCCGCCAAAGGGTTTTGTACCGCTTCCCGACATCGAGATAGGTGGCTGTGCTCGCAACGACAGCTTAATCGCACCCGCAATCTAACCCGCGGGGCGGTTCCTCCTGTGTCCTAAATTTTCAAAAAAAGTAAACGCCAAAAAACCGCTGCATTCAATTGGAACCTGAGTAACAGCGGTCTTTGGTACATAAAGCGTCTTTTAGAGGCGCTAAAAACATGACTAAATCATACCCCACCGGGGAAAATTCCGCATCCGATTCCTCAGAAATTTCCAGCCAACTGAGCACAGGCTTTTTCGATATCCGTGACCATTTGGACAAGCTGGAACCAGGCAAAGAGAAGAATAAATACACTTGCCCGGTATGTGGCGGACACAACCTAAGCGTTGAACCTAGAACTGGCAAATATAAGTGCTGGTCTGGCGACTGTAGCAGCGCTGCTATCCGTGAAGCTATTAAGCCGTTATCCGAGTTCTTGGCAGAGCAGCATGGCAACAAATCTGCCAGCACCCGTCAGCCCGCCAAGAAAGCTACCAAGAAAGCACAGTCAGTACCAGTCCCAATTCCCACAGGATTGAAGCTCTTAAAGCTGCTAGTGCCACAATCCGGGCCCGAACCATTTAAACCTCAGTACACCCCAAAGGATGTACCTGCCGATGCAGAGCAAGTCACCTACGTTTACAGTGCCTCACAGGAAGTCTTTCGTTTCCAATGGGTAGACCTGAGTAAACCAAAGGGACGGGACAAAACCTACCGTCAGATTCACATTGATGGCAACGGTAAACGGGTATGGGCTAAAGGTGACTCACGGTGGCCTGCTTACCGGATTAATGAAGTAGTCGAGACTTTGAAGGGCGTACCAGACGGTGAACCCGTTGCAGTTCTGATGCTTGAGGGTGAACCAAACGTAGAACTCGCACGGTCTCACGGTATCGCAGCTTTGACCATGCAGGGTTCTAATTGGAGTCACCCTGAGATACAAATGATGGCTGAAACACTGCAAGCAACAGGGAAAAACATCGTACTCGTGAAGCTGCGGGATAACGATGACACAGGAGTTAAGAAGGGTACAGAGGTTCGGCTGGTTTGCAACCACATTCAATTCCCTTGCCTAGTCGTTGACCCGGTTGCCATTTGTCCAGATATCCCAGACAAAGGGGATATCCGAGAGATTTTGGAAACTATGGACATTGAAGAGTTTATTCGCCGATTAGAAGCGGAAATTCATGGCGCTGCAACGGAAGAAATACAAGAAAATCCTTTACTCTCACGCCCGCATACGTGTGAAGATGTAGTATATTTGTCGTCTAATAGTAACCTTGACGATTACATTCCAGACACAGCACCAGTTTCAGAAGAAAATTACGTTCTAAAAGCTGAATCTGCACTGTACTCTGACGGTCATTGGGTGTCGATTGCGGGTCAAATTTACCGATTCACTGGCAGTTACTACGAGTTGCGTTCTGAGGCTTCCGAGAAACGTCGCATCTTTGAGTGGTTGAGGACTTACTCAGAGAAAGGGAAAGGGGGCGTGTACCGTCGCAACCGGGCTAACTCTGGCAGTGTTAATCAGGTTTATGACTGGATGGTCTTAGGACTGGCAGTGGACATTGAGACTGTGAACCCGCCGGGATTGAACTGTTCTAACGGGGTGGTAAAAATCAATTCTGATGGCTCACACACGATTACCCCCCATGACCCAAAACAGGTCTACACATACATCGGCGGCAAATATGACCCTGACATTGATGCCACAGATTGCGATCGCCTTTTGGAGTGTCTTGAGCCACAGCAGCGAGAGATTTTTCTGAGGACAATTGCTGCTGCACTGTGTCTGCCATTGGCTCGTTTGAAGATGTCGCGGGTCAAAGGACTGCTTTGTCACGGCGATGGTAGCAACGGTAAAGATACTTTGCGGACTGCGTTGGTGGCGGTGTTGGGACGCGGTGTGACTGGGAAGTCTTTAAAGGACTTTCAGATTTATGACACTGGGAGAAAGTTTCCCCTCGCTGGTCTGGAGAATTCTTTGTGCAACTGGTCAAGTGAGAATGCGGACGCGGTGAAACTGGACAAGCTACAAAGTCTCAAGCAGTTCATCACCGGGGATGAGTTGACTATTGAACATAAGGGACGTGGTGAGTATCCATACAAGCCAGAGGCGATATTTCTTGCTAACTGCAATGTTCTGCCATCTATCAGTAGTGACGCAGAAGCTATCCGCAGCCGATACTGCATTCTGAGTTTTAAGAAAACTTACGTGGTCGGGGCTTCTGCCGGTAAAGGTGAATTAGAAGCAGACCCTCGGTTTAAGGAAGACCCAAACTTTATTCTGGAACGAATTGCACCGGCACTGCTGAACAGGATGTTAGAGCGGATACCGTTGCTGCTTGCCCAAGGGATTAATTACGGTTCCAGTGACGCGGCTTTACGGGAAGCTCAGGAAAAGTCTCAGCATCTGTGGCAGTTTGTCAGAGATATGGGGTATGAGGTTGGTCAAGGTGAGCGGGTTTACGCTAAAGATTTGTGGCAGGAGTTGCGGAACTGGTATATAGAGGCAGGCATTCTTGAGATAGAGGGTGACAAGGAAAAACTGATTTGGAACGAGTTGCCGGGGCGGGACACTCCCGTTAAGGCAATCAACCAAGTGTTTGCTCGGTTCAGTGAACTATTCCCTAAGTTAGAAAAACACCGACACACGGAACGGGGTTTTGAATCTCAACGAACGATGGGAGATTTTTACTATCTCGGCATCAGCAAGCAAAATTCTAAAAGAAGTGAAAAAAGTGCTCCAGCGTCTCCAGCACCTGATTCTACCGTTGTTTTATATCCAGCAGTGCTCCAGCAAGAAAATTATGCTGGAACACCGCTGGAGCAAACAATCCTTACGCAGAGCGCTGCTGGAGACGCTGGAGCACTAAATCCAACTTTTTCAGAAGTTTGCAATTTACTCTCAAAACTCACGTCTAAGTTCACTGATGAGGAACGGCGAAAACTGGCAGAAATACTCACTCAACCTCAACCGGAACAGCCAACACCACCAACACAGCCCAAGCGCGTAACCCTCAAAAAAGGTGTGCGAGTCCGCTACGTGGGTGACAACGCTGGCTGCGTAGCTCAGTACGCAAAACTTGACCTTGTGGTTGATGAGGTTAAAAACCACTACGTTGCTTGTCTGAAGCCTGATGGCAGTTTTACGACTTGGCTCAACCCCCAAGACTTAAGGGTGATTCCTGACTAGGCAATGACCAAGGACTGACGGCTAGAATCTTATCCCCCTTAATTGGGGGATTTTTGTGTCTACAAATTTTGTAGACAAATTGTTGACACTGTAGACATCTATCGGTTATTGTAGACAAATAATGTTTACAGGTGTCTACAATGAGTCAAAGTCAAGTCGTATCGTTCAGAGCTTCCGGCCACTTTCTTAACTGGATAGAAGCCCAAAGGCTAGAGGGTGAATCGGTAAGTCAAGCTGCACAACGTATTCTCAAGGAAATATCGGGAGTGTACGGTGACTACAAGCTGTATATAACTAGCGGCAATCCTGTGTCTACGCTTCCCGCCGATGTGTCTACACTTCCCACCGATGTGTCTACAAAAAACTCTCATGACGTCGTGTCTACAAACATTGTAGACATTGTAGACAAGGCTGTAAGTTCAAGTCTTGACCCTGTGATGGAGCGGATGGCCGCTATTGAGGAACGGCTGGGAAAATTGAGCGCCTGAGTGACGGCAACGATGAATCACTCAGGCAGGAATTAAAAGCGGCCAACAGGCAACTTGCAGAATGGGACAAAGAGCTCAATCAGTTACACGAGCGCAACGGCGATTTGGGCTTGAAGGTTCAGATGTTGGAGCAAGAACTCAAGGAAGCACGGCTCTCATGTCAGGAAAATAAAAACTCAGCTCCGGCAGTCGCAGAATTTCCCGGTGCCGCCGATCTACTCAACCAGTTGAAAACCAGACGCAAAAAGTCCGGGGCAAACTTGGCGGATATAGAGGTGGTTTTGGAGATACTTGAAACCGACAGGAGCGAAATTTGAGCGGAAAATAGGACTATCGGTAATAAAATTAACCTAAAACCCTTGGCGTACAAAAGACATACAAAATGAGCACGGAGGGACTCGAACCCCCGACCCTCAGGACCGGAACCTGATGCTCTATCCACTGAGCTACGTGCCCTCAACTCTCTTGACTGTATCACGTCTTCCCCAAAATAGCTAGTCCGATCGCAAATTCGATCGCTAGCCTCCACATCCCTTAACAATCCAGCAATTGCCTTCGAGTCGCCCGGATTCTTGCCCACGCACGCTGACTGACTAAACTAAATCTACCATTCCCCATCGACTTGACCTAACCCTTAAATAAAGTATCTGGGGCATTTTTCCTCGTCGCCGACTCAAAAATCTGTCTAAATTGTCAAAATCATAGGACAATTGATACAATAACAGCCTATAACATCGCCAATACTAGATTTAAATTGATCGGGGGTTGAGCATCTACCGCAGCGAATAACCAGAAAACAATTACCTATAGCTAATTGGCCGTTGATGGCGCTGCTTTTGAGACAGATTGTACCAGGACTGTCCTAGATTAAGTTCACCAAACCTCTCAAACTTATGGTTTTTAAACTTTTAGAGAAACTTCCCCTGCGAACTGTACTGATAGTTCCCTTTGTACTGCAAATAGTCGGAGCAGTGGGACTTGTAGGATATCTTTCTTTTAGAAACGGACAAAAAGCAGTTAATAACTTAGCTAGTCAGTTGATGAGCGAAGTTAGTGCTCGCGTCGAGCAAAACCTGCAAATTTACGTCGCCACGCCCCATCAAATTAATCAAAGCAAGCTGGATGCAGTCAAACTGGGGCTGTTAAACATGGAAGATTTATCAGCTTGGGAGAAATACCTTTGGCGGCAAGTACAATTATATCCTTATATCAATTTTACATCCATTGGCAATAAAAATGGAGAATATAGAACCGGAGAAAAACTTTCCAATGGCTCCCTGATGATTAATATGTCAGGACGCTCTAGTGGGTTTGACTTTTATTCTTACAATACTAACAATACAGGCGATCGCACTACAGTAGCAACTGTTGTCAAGTCTTTCGATATTCGCCAACATCCTTCCTACCAAAATGCGGCTAACGCAGGCAAACCCACTTGGAGCTCAGTTTACATCTCCTTTTTGGAGCCGACATTAATCATCAGCGCTCTGCAACCAGTCTACGAAACAGACCAACTGGAAGGAGTATTAATTACTGCCTTGCGCCTAGACCACATTGGTCAATTTTTAAACAGTCTCAAAGTTGGTAAATCGGGACAGGCATTTATCATGGAAAGAAACGGCACGCTGCTGGCGACTTCCACTTCCGAAAAACCTTTTCGTACCAGAGGTAATAACAAAGAACTGTTTAAGGCTGAAGAAAGTGTTGATGCTACGACTCAAGCCACAGCGAAATATGTAGCAAGTCATTTTCAAAAATTAAAAGAAATTCAAGCTTCCTATACTTTGAATTTTCCAATAGAAGGCAAACAACAATTTGTCAAACTCTTACCATTTCAAGATGGCAAAGGTTTAGACTGGCTAATTGTGGTCGTGGTTCCCGAAGCTGATTTTACCGCCGAAATAGATGCCAATACCCGCATGACGATTTGGTTATGTTTGGCTGCTTTGGGAGTAGCTGTAGTTATTGGAATCTTTACTTCTCGGTGGGTGACAAGTCCTATTTGGCGCTTAAATACAGCAGCCAAAAACCTTGCCAAAGGTGAATGGAATCAAACAGTAGAAATTCAACGTAAAGACGAATTGGGAGAATTAGGCAAAGCATTTAACAGCATGGCTCAACAACTGCAACATTCTTTTGAAAATCTTGAAAATAGAGTGGAAGAACGGACGGCAGAATTAGCTGTAGCTAAAGACAAAGCTGAAGTCGCAAATCAAGCTAAAAGTGCATTTTTGGCTAACATGAGTCACGAATTGCGATCGCCTCTAAATGCAATTCTCGGCTTTTCCCAACTAATGACTCGCAGCCAAAGTCTATCGCGAGAAGACCAAGAAAATATGAACATAATTAGCAGCAGTGGAGAACACCTGCTCACCCTAATTAACAATGTTCTCGATTTGTCCAAAATTGAAGCGGGACGCACTACCCTCAATCCCAAAAAGATAGACATTTATCGCCTGCTGTGCGATGTTGAAGATATGTTTCAATTAAAAGCAGATGACAAAAAATTGCAGTTAATTTTTGACCGCAGTCCCGATGTACCACAATACGTGGAAACTGACGAACTAAAATTGCGACAAGTCTTAATTAATTTGCTTAACAACGCTCTCAAATTTACTGATGAGGGTGGTGTCTCGGTTAAAATTAGCAAGCAGGTAGAATCGGAAAATTATCCGACTGTAAAAAAGTCTAAGCCAATCAAAGATCGCCAAATTAAAGATGTTGAAGATTCCGAATTAACTATGTATAAAAATCCTAATTTTGCCTCACCAATTCCCCTTGGTGATTCAATTTATGCCCCGGATTCAGTCCCGGTTAATTCTTCTTTATTTCTGCATTTTGAAGTAGCAGATACAGGCAAGGGTATTTCCCAGGAAGAATTACATAATCTTTTTGAACCTTTTGTACAAACACAAACAGGAAAAGACTCCCAAGAGGGTACAGGATTAGGCTTGCCAATTAGTCGCAAGTTTGTTGAATTAATGGGGGGTGAAATGAGTGTCAGTTCCGCGGTGGGAAAAGGCACAGTTTTTAAGTTTGATATTCAAGTTATTGTGGTCGAAAGTGCTGAAGTTGAAAGCAAAAAATCAACTAGCCATGTGATTGCCCTGGAACCAAACCAACACCCCTATCGAATTTTGATAGTAGACGATAAACCGCTGAATCGCCAACTATTAATTAAAATTCTGAATCCTCTAGGGTTTCAATTGAAAGAAGCTATAAATGGTCAAGAAGCAATTGAAATTTGGGACACTTGGGAACCACATTTAATTTGGATGGATATGAGAATGCCTGTAATGGACGGTTACGAAGCAACCAAACACATAAAAGGCACTCTCAAAGGTCAAGCTACTGCAATTATTGCACTCACTGCTAGTGTTTTGGAGGAGGAACGGGCAGTGATTTTGTCCGCGGGTTGCGATGCCTTTATGCGGAAACCTTTCCGGGAAGCCGAGATTTTTGATGCTATGCACAAACATATTGGAGTGCGGTATATTTATGAAAATACAAAGGAAGTTAATGTACTGAAAACAAACAATGGGGATTTTGAGGTACTTACTGTGGATGCTTTCAATGGATTACCCCAGCAATTAGTAGCTGAGTTAAAACTGGCTATACTGAATATAGATCTGGATTTAATAGATAGCTCGATCGCCCAAATTAGTTTGCAGAATCCTTTACTGGCCAGTGCGATCGCAAATTGTATAGAGAATTTTGACTACGATCGAGTGTTGAATTTAATTTCTGAAACAAAATACCATGAATAACGACACGAATACTAACAACGGTAATATTTTAGTAGTAGATGATACACCAGCTAATTTGCGCCTGTTAGCGGGAATTTTGAATGGAAAGGGCTATAAAGTCCGCCCGGTCCCTAATGGGGAATTGGCACTTTCTGCTGCTAGGGGAATGCCTCCAGATTTGATTTTGCTGGATATTATGATGCCAGAAATGAATGGCTATGAAGTATGTCAAAAAATCAAAGAAGATGAACGCACTCGCGACATTCCGGTCATTTTTATTAGCGCCATTAACGATGTGCTAGATAAAGTAAAAGCTTTTGCTGTAGGTGGTGTAGATTATATTACTAAACCTTTTCAAGTAGAAGAGGTGTTGGTGAGAGTGGAAACTCATCTGGCAATGTGTCAATTACAAAATAAACTCAAACAAAAAAATGAAGAATTAACAGTCGCTTTAGCACAATTAAAAGCCACTCAAAATCACTTGATACAGTCGGAAAAAATGGCCGCCCTGGGACAACTGATTGCTGGGATTGCTCACGAAATCAATACGCCCCTAGGCGCGATTCGATCGTCTATTGGGAACATTAACAATTTTTTGGATAATAATCTAGAAAGTTTGCCCGTTTTTTTTAAAGAACTTTCCGTCGAACGCCAGCAAGATTTCGTGAATTTAATGCACAGTTCCACCAAACAAGATTACTCTTTATCGACGCGAGAAAAACGGGAATTCAAAAGAGGTGTGAAGCAGCAGCTAGAGTTCCAAGAGATTGGTAATGCGGACAGTCTTGCTGGTATGTTAGTCAATCTTGGCTTGCAGACAGATTTAGAATCGTTTTTGTCGCTCTTAAAAGACCCCGACAGCGAAAAAATTCTCAAGACAGCTTATGAGTTTTCTAGTATTCAGAGAAGTGCTAAAACGATCGCTACCGCTACCGAACGTGCAGCAAAAGTCGTGTTTGCGTTAAAAAGTTATGCGCGTTACGACTTTAATGGAGAAAAATTAGAGGTGAATATTGCTGAGGGAATCGAAACTGTATTAACTCTTTACCAGAATCAACTCAAACACGGTGTCGAAGTCATCAAAAACTATCAAGCCGGAGTGCCAGCGGTATGGTGTTATCCCGACGAACTCCATCAAGTTTGGACAAATTTAGTGCATAATTCTTTACAAGCGATGGACGATAAAGGAATTTTAAGAATTGATATAGTACATGAAAATAACTGGGTAAAAGTTAGCATTACCGATAGTGGCAAGGGAATTCCGCCTGAAGTATTGCCCAAAATATTTGAGCCGTTCTTTACTACTAAATCTATGGGTGAAGGCAGCGGTTTAGGATTGGATATTGTCCGAAAAATAATTGATAAACATCAGGGTAAAATTGATGTGGAATCTATGCCTGCTAAAACTACATTTACAGTCTCTTTGCCAATAAATTTACGGGATTAGGTAAGTGGGTTATGCCCTCGCAATAAGTCCCTGTCGGGATTGTATAATTAATTGTGCAATCTTTTGCAGAGCGATCGCGATCGCCCAATCAGCATACTAGATTAAAAGAGGAAACTAGCCATGGTTAAACCAGCAATTCTGTGTGTAGACGATGAAATATCGGTACTGGAAAGTCTGGAAATAGAACTGCAACAGGCTTTTAACGGACATTATCTCTATGAATTTGCTGAAAGTGCAGCCGAAGCGCTGGAGATTATTGCAGAGTTATGTCAAGATGAGGTGAATATCCTCCTGATTGTCTCTGATTGGTTAATGCCTGGAATGAAAGGAGATCAGTTGCTGATCGAGATTCATCAAAAATATCCAAAAATTGTGACGGTGATGCTGACTGGACAAGCTGACAAAGATGCCATTGAACGTACCAAAACTCAAGCAAACGTCCATGCTTTATTAGCAAAACCTTGGAATCATCAAGAATTAATTGCAGCGATTAAGTCTGGTATAGGAAGATGATGAAAAAACCAGTCATTATTTGTGTAGATGACGAGCCGACTATACTAGATAGTCTGGAAATAGATTTGCTCAACGCCTTTGAAGATAAATATTTAATTGAGACCACAGAAAGTGGTGAAGAAGCCTTAGAGTTACTATCACAATTACTTGCAGATAATTATGAAGTTCCTTTGATTATTTCCGATCAGATCATGCCGAATATGAAAGGAGACGAACTACTAAGAAACGTTCATGCTATATCTCCGAAATCTCTGAATATTATGCTGACTGGACAAGCGGATTTAGAAGCAGTTACTAATGCTATTAACTATGCCAAATTATATCGCTATATCGCTAAGCCTTGGCAGCCGGACGATTTGAAACTAACAGTGACAGAGGCAATATATAAGTATTTTCAGGAGAAACAACTTGCGGAAAAACAAGTAGAACTTCAGGAGATGAATCAGGAATTAGCAAAATTAAGTCGCAAGCAGGCAAGGTTAATTGCGACACTTCACGAAAACGAAAGTCGCTTGAGGCAATATTTGGAAGCGATGCCGTTGGGTGTGTGCGTGCTGGATGCCAGCGGTCAATCTTTTTATGCAAATCAGAAAGCGCGGGAGATATTTGGCAAAGGAACTGTACCCCATATTAATTCCGAGCAAAAAGCAGCAATTTATCAATTTTATAAATCAGGAACAAATCAGAGATGTCCTGTAGAAGAATTGCCAATTATGCGCGCACTTCGGGGCGAAAATGTGCGGACTGAAAGTGTAGAAATTCGTGCGGGTAATAAGATTATTCCCGTTGAAAGTTGGGCGACTCCAATTTATGATTCTCTAGGGGAAATTTCCGATGGGATTATCGCTTTTACTGATATTACGGAACGGAAAAAAGCGGAAGCAGCGTTAATTCAAGCTGAGGAGAAGTATCGCAGCATATTTGAAAATGCTCTTGAAGGTATTTTTCAGACTACGACAGACGGACATTTTATTAGTGCTAATCCGGCTCTGGCTCAAATCTATGGCTATGATTCGCCAGCAGAATTGATAGCAAGTGTTAATGATATTGAACACCAATTGTATGTGATGCCGAATCGCCGTCAAGAGTTTCTGAATTTGATGAAAAACCACGGTACTCTATCTGAGTTTGAGTCTCAGGTTTACTGCAAAGATGGTAGGATTATTTGGATTTCTGAGTATGCACGCACTATTTTTGATGGGAATGGTGAAGTGCTTTATTACCAGGGTTTTGCGGAGGATATTACTTTGCGAAAAGAGGTAGAAATGGAACGGCTCAGGTTTACCAATGATTTGGAAAAAGCTTTAGTAGCAGAAGAAAAGTTAAATGAGGAACTGTCAGAAAGTGAAAATCGGCTGACTCAATTACTGGAAGCGATGCCTGTGGGGATATTTGTCGTAGATGCTAAGGGAAAACCTTGTTACATGAATTCGGCCGGTACAAAGATATTTGGTCAAGGTTTAGTTTGCGATGTTATTCCTGATAAGTTACCAGAAGTTTATCAAGCTTATTGTGCGGGAACTAATCAATTATATCCTATCGATCGCCAACCGGTGATTCGGGCCCTGCGAGGAGAAGTTGTGCGTGTTGATGATGCGGAAATTCACCGCCCGGATCGGATTGTGCCCATTGAGGTTTGGGCGACACCAATTTACGACGAAGGAAAAAATATAGTCTATGCGATCGCAGCATTTCAAGATATCACAGAACGTCAATGTGTAGAAAAAGAGCGCCGTCAATTCACAGACGACTTAGAAAAAGCCCTAGCAGCAGAAGAAAAATTAACCGATGCTTATGGGCGATTTGTGCCCCATGAATTTCTGTATTTTCTGGGATATGAAAGTATTTTAGAGGTGAAATTAGGGGATCAGGTACAAAAAGAAATGTCGGTGCTATTTTCAGATATTCGTGATTTCACAACCCTATCTGAAACTATGAATCCCCAAGAAAATTTTCAATTTATTAATGGTTATTTATCGCGGATGGAACCCGCAATTACTGATAATTATGGCTTTATTGATAAATATATTGGTGATGCGATTATGGCATTGTTTGATGGTAGTGCAGACCATGCTGTGAAAGCTGGAATTGTGATGTTAGAGCAACTAAATGAATACAATACTACTCGCACTCAACCCGATCGCCAGCCGCTACAAATTGGCATTGGTATCAATACAGGTTCTTTAATGTTGGGGACTGTTGGGGGGCAAAATCGGATGGATAGTACGGTGATTAGTGATGCAGTGAATTTAGCCTCCCGCATTGAAAATTTGACGAAAGAATATGGAGTATCGATGTTAATTACTCACAATACTTTTATCCAGTTGGAAGAAGTTTATGATTTGAGGTTGGTCGATCGCGTCAAAGTTAAAGGTAAATCGCGACCGATCACAGTTTATGAAGTATTTGAGGCGGATGGGCCGGAGTCGCGACAGAAAAAGTTAGAGACTAAAGCCATCTTTGAACAAGCTTTGGTATATTATCATAGCAACAGGTTTGTAGAAGCTAGAGAATTATTTACTGCCTGTCTGCAACACCATCCTACAGATAGTGTAGCTCAAATTTATATACAACGGTGTGTCAAACTAGCGATCGCCACTGTTTGACTGAAGCAAGGCTATATTCTATTTAAACGGGCAGACATACAGAGACTATGGTTGATTGATGGGGGGAACTATCTATTTTTAAGTTTCCGCCATGTAATTCTGTAATGCGTTTCACAATTGCCAAACCTAATCCCAAACCTGCTTGTTGGTAAAGTTGGCGCTCGAATTGCATATAAGCTTCAATTTGTGAAATTTGCTCGGAAGTCATACCCCGTCCTTCGTCTTTCACCGACAGAATGAACTTCTGATTTTCCACCCAAACACTCACCAAAACTGGTGTTCCTTCTGAAGAAAATTTGAACGCATTGTCCAGGAGTTCCTCAAGAACTTTTGTCAGCTTCACAGAATCTATTGCTACCGATGAATTTTGCAAGCTTAATTTTAAATCGTCTATTCTATTAGCCAGCTTTGCTTGCTGCCGCGCTTTTTCCGATAGCAAAGATTCTACGCAGCTAAATTTGCTGTTTCGCATCTCCTTAATTAATTCGGGATTGGTTGCTGATATTTCCAGATCTGTATATAGCAAAAAATTCTGAATTAGTCGGTACAAGCGATGGCCGGAAATTTGGATGTGACCGACCATTTCTAAGATATCCGCTTCCTCAAAAAGCTTATATTCCGACAATATCAGTTCAGAAAAACCGAGAATTGCATTCAATGGAGTGCGCAATTCGTGAGGTAGGGACGTACTAATATTGGAACGTAAATCGTCAAGTTTTTTTTGGGATTGACTGCTAATTGCTTTGTGTTTTTCCAGTCTAATAGCAACAGCTTTTAGAAGTTCTTGTGGCGTACAAGGTTTGGTTATGTAATCGTCTGCTCCCAGTTCCATCCCTAGGCGAATGTCTGTTTTTTCAGCTTTTGCTGTCAGAAAAATAAACGGAATTGTTGCCGTTAAAGGCTCTGATCGCAATGCTTTGAGGACACCATGACCGTCAATTTCTGGCATCATCATGTCGCACAAAATTAAGTCCGGCATATGTTCGATCGCCATTTTGATACCGACTTTGCCGTTAGCAGCTCCTAGGGATACAAAATTCTCGGCTTCTAGCAAGTCTAAAATATTTTCTCTAATCGCTGCTTCGTCTTCTATTACCAAAATTTTTGCCATAGTTATGTTTCCTGTGATTTTTTGAAGTTAATTTTTGAATTTATCCAGTTTTTAAATTGTGTGTTTTTAGATTATTTTAACCACGGACTAATTAGCTATTTTGGGCAGAATTACAAATTAAAGGTAGGGTGACTTTTAAAGTTGTACCTTTCCCTTTTTGACTGTGCATGGAGATTTGGCCACCGTGGAGTTCTACAGCTCTTTTTACAATTGGTAAACCGAGACCTGTTCCCGAAATATTGCCCACATTTGTAGCGCGATAAAAAGTTTCCCAAATTCGCTTTTGGTCGGATTTAGGAATCCCGATTCCTCGGTCTTCAATTTGAAAAATAACTTCTCCATTTTGAGTTTTTAGGTGTAAATCTACTGAGGTTCCGGCTGGAGAATACTTGAGGGCATTTGAAAGTAAATTTCCCAATATTTGCCTGAGTAGTTTTTCATCCATTTGAGCTTTGGTGTTGTCGCCGGAGACCATCAAGGCGATGGGGTGTTGGTTGCTATCATTGAGTTGTTGTTCTTCTATAATCTGACGGCAGAATTTTTCCAGGTTTAAGGAAACTGGTTGAAACTGTAGTGTATTGGCTTCGATTTTACCTACTACTAGGATATCTTCTAATAATTCTGTCATGCGTTGAATCGCTAGTTGAATCCGCACAAAATGAGTGGATTTTTTCTCGCTAGACCAATTTGAGCTGTAATCTTGTAGCAATCCAGCGGAAAATTGGATAGTTGTCAGGGGGGTGCGAAACTCATGGGAAACCATGCTCACAAATTTAGCTCTGAGTTCTGAAAGTTCCTTTTCTCGTGCCAGGGTTTTGAGAATTTCGGCTTCAGCTCGCTTGCGATCGCTAATATCCCGTGCTTCAGCAATCAGCAGCAACACTTGTCCTGTGTCATTTTTGACTGGCTTGAGCGAGAAATCAACCGTCACAATTTGGTCGCTTTTTCCTAACAAGTCTATTTCTTTGCGAAAAAATTCGCCGCCAGCAGCTTTGGTGATTCCTTCTTTTAATTGTTCTTTAGCATTGGGTGACTGTTGCCAAATCGGCTGTTCCCAAATCGGGTAGCCCACAATATTTTGCGATCGCATTCCTGTAAACTCTAGAGCTGTCTCGTTAACTTCCAGCACAATTCCATCGGGAGTCAGCAGCTTTGTCAGTTGAAATGAGGAGTCAAAAATCGCCCGAAAACGTCGCTCGCTTTCCCTGAGCATTTGAAAAGTTTGCGAACGTTCAATAGCGTAACGGATTGTGCGCACTAACAATTGAGTAGTAATTTGACCTTTTACTATGTAATCTTGAGCGCCCAAGCGCACAGACTTGAGTCCAACGGCCTCATCATCCCACCCTGTCATTACCACCACTGCCGTATCCGGGGCCACTTCTCGCAAGCGAGTTAGGGTTTCCAAACCGTGGCTATCGGGCAAAGAAAGGTCGAGCAAAACTAGATCGAAAGATTGTTTGCTCAGATGTGCGATCGCCGAGTGTAGGAACTCAACGCACACCAGTTCCCACTCCACTCCTACAGATGCTTCTAACAGTTCTGCAAGCAAATCAGCGTCAGTCGGATTGTCTTCTACCAACAGAATCTTAATCCACATAGCCTTGATGTTATTTATCCTCAGATTGCCACCGGGCAAATACAATCTTAAACTATTTTGCTTTACCCTTCTATTTGTAACTTGAAAATTAGAGTTTGGCAAGGGTCTACACCACCCCGATAACTATTCTATCCATTAAACGATGGGAAGTTTGACCACTGCTAGCCAGAACTCCTCAATTAACCTAACTACCTTAGTAAATTGTAAGAAATCTACGGGTTTTGTAATATAACAGTTGGCATGGAGCGAGTAGGACTTGATAATATCCTCTTGGGCTGCTGAAGTGGTGAGAATCAATACTGGAATCAGTTTTAAATTGGGGTCTGTCTTAATTTCTTTCAGGACTTCTACACCGCTTTTTTTAGGCAAATTCAAATCCAGCAAAATTAAGTCGGGACGCGGTACTTCCATGTAGGGTGCTTTTTTTCGTAAAAACTTGATCGCTTCTACTCCATCTTCGACAAAATGCAAGTTATTTAAAATTTTACCGTTGCTGAGGGCTTCCATTGCCAAGTCAGCATCACTGGGAGAATCTTCAACCAACAAAATTTCTATGGGTTTAACTTGGGTATGACCACTCATAATTTGCTTATCCTGATGACGATCTAAAAAAAATATTCAAATTTTGATGTTGCAACTATTAACGATCGGAATAGTAAAGTAAAAAGTAGCGCCTTCTTCCGGCCAAGACTCAACCCAGATCCGTCCGCCGTGGCGTTCAACAATTCGCTTACAGATTGCCAAACCTATGCCAGTACCTAAATATTCGCGACGGGAGTGCAAGCGCCCAAAAATGATAAAAATGCGATCGGCATACTCTGGATCGATGCCAATGCCGTTATCGCGGACACTGAACAGCCATTCATCATCTTGTATGATAGCAGCAATATGAATTATGGGGACATCTTCGCGGCAGAATTTGATGGCATTACCGATCAAATTTTGGAATAATTGCACCAGTTGAAATTCATCTCCCATCACCGTGGGCATCACATCCTTAGTAATAACAGCTTGCTTTTCGGCGATCGCAATTTGCAAATTGCACAAACTTTGCTCCACCGCAGCGTTGCAGTCAGCAATTTCAAATTCCTGAGCCCTAGATCCCAATCTCGAATAAGCTAACAAATCATTAATTAATTGTTGCATTCTGGAGGCACCATCAACAATATGATTAATATATTTATCTGCTTTAGCATCCAAATTACCTTGATAACGCTGAGCCAATAATTGAGTGTAACTGGTAACAGCTCTTAGAGGTTCTTGTAAATCGTGGGAAGCCACATAAGCAAATTGTTCTAATTCCTCGTTAGAACGCTTCAAATCTTCTGTAATTTGCAGCATTTGCTGCTCTACTTCTTTGCGGTCTGTAATATTGTAAACCAAGGCACAGGAAGACAGCATACAACCCAATTCATCCATAACCGGACTGGTAGAAATATAAGTCCAAACATCTTTACCATCCTTACTCTTAAGCTTAGATTCGTGTTTTTCACTAATTCCCTGTTTGCGCCGCTCCATATATTGGCTAGTTAGCTGTTGTTCCTGTTCGTCCATGAAATCAAAAATCCGCCTTCCCAACATTTCTGACTCTGTATAACCGAGCATTCGGGCCATGGCATGGTTGACGTAAGTAGTGCGAGCATTGCTGTCAATTACCCAAATACCTTCTTCAGCTAATTCCACTATTTGTCTGTATCGAAATTCACTTTCCTGTAACGCTCTTTCCGTTAGTTTACGCTCAGTGATATCTTTCATAAAACAATGGTGTCCGTTAAAGATCCCTTGTTCGTCATAAGCTTTTACCATGGTGATTTGGTTGTAAAAAAACAAGCCATCTTTCCGCACACCTCTAGCTTCAACTTCTACTTTTCCAGAAATCAGCATTTCCCGCTCGGCTAACATCAACATCTCAACATCGTCAGGATGTACAATCTGCTTCCCTGCCATCCCAATCATTTCTTCTGGTTCGTAGCCAAATTTATGAGCGTAAGCGCGGTTAACACTCAAGTAGCGTCCCTCAATATCCAGCCTCCCAATACCTTCCACGGCATTTTGCATAGCAGTATTCAGTTCCCGCACCTCTTTTTCAGCTTGCTTGCGTGCAGTAATATCCTGACCAATACCCAAAAAACCGTTAATATTTCCCTCGCTGTCATATAAAGCAGTAACCGATAGCAGCACCGGAAACCCCGAACCGTCTTTGCGAATATAAGTCCATTCATTCTCGTCAGCAATTCCCCGAATGGGTAAGGTCACAAAAACCTCAAATCCCGGCTCTATTTTTACTCCCAATTCTTGAGAAAGAACTTCAGCTCTCTGCTCCACCTCCACAGGATCGTGAATTATTGCTGGTGTTAATTTACCCACAACTTCCTCTACGGAATAGCCTAAAAGTTGCTGAGCTGCCCGATTAAATGTTTTAATTACACCGTCGGCATCTGTGGAAATAATTGTGTAATTAGCGCTGTTAAGAATCGCCTTTTGTAGTTGGGTTAATTCCAACAAAGCTGTCGATATTTGTTGACGTTCGGCGATTTCTATTTGCAATTGTTGGTTGGCAATTTCTATCTCATTAGTGCGCTGAGTAACTCGA
The DNA here is from genome assembly GCA_020882975.1 of Microcoleus sp. EPA2. Lineage (GTDB taxonomy): Bacteria > Cyanobacteriota > Cyanobacteriia > Cyanobacteriales > Microcoleaceae > Microcoleus. Next base: position 245,213 of record JAHRFD010000003.1, read on the forward strand.
CGCTCCAAACTTTCATTTAGCAGTCGATTTTCCTCTTCTATTTGCTTGCGTTCTGTAAGATCGGTAATAGTACCAACATAACCTTTAACCTCCCCATTCTCGTCGATTTGCCCGACAGCTTGACCAAATACCCACCGGACACTATCGTTATCAAGATTTTGAAAACGGTACTCAGATTTAAAGGGCAATTTCTCCTGGGCAGCCCGATACCATTCACTAAAAACGCGCTGACGGTCGTCAGCATGAATACTTTTTACCCACCCTGTTCCGAAAGCTTCTTCGCAGGTAATTCCAGCAATTTGACACCAGCGTTCGTTGACGTATAAACAATTTCCTAAAGCATCAGTATAAAATATTCCCACCGGCGAAACTTCAGTTAAAATTTGATACCTAGCTTCACTTTTTCGACGTTCAGCTATTTCTATTTGTAGTCTGTGATTAATTATCTCTAATTGAGTGGGACTGGGGAGAGCTAATGCTTGGGGAATTAAAGGAATTAATATGAAAGCGGTGTAAGCAGAAATAGCTGCGGTAATTAGTTTCAAGATGCCAAACAGCCAATAAACAGGATACCACAGCGTCCAAACTGCCATCACATGAGTAGTGCCACAGGAGATAATAAAGGCTCCAAACAGCCAAAAAATGTTACGAAAGGGCAAGTCTTGTCGCTGGTGGACAACATAAAGCAGCGATAGAGGTATGGAGTAATAGGCGAAGGCAATCAGCGAATCAGAGACTATGTGGAGTCCGACTAAATCTCGCTGCCACAGGTAACAGTGGCCATGAGGAATATACTTCCCGGTGAATAACAGGTTATTTAAAAAATTCCAGAGCATAAGGTGCGATTTACAGACAATCAATAGAATAAAACCGGCTCTGACCCATAACCTATAACTTATCTCAAATTTTGGAGGTCGATCGGCGGTTTCAACCCAGATTCCGCACCCCCCAACGGGCAGCGTACACTGCTATTGCCGATAAAAATGAATATTGTAGAAGACAGCAACGAAGACTTTGAGGCACTACAACGATTTTTGCGGCGATCGCCCAAAGTGGTTCCCATCCAGCGGTGCGTCAATGGCGAACAGGCATTGGCGTTTCTTTATCGAACTGGTAGCTATGTCGATCCTGAAAATGCGCCCCGTCCTGGTATGATAGTGCTCGATCTAAATCTCCCTGGCAGCGATGGACGGGAAGTATTGCGCCTGGTTAAACAAGATAAGACCCTGAAAACCATTCCGGTCGTAGTCTTTACAACTTCCAACAATCCAAAAGATATCGAAGACTGCTACCAATACGGTGTCAACAGCTACATAATTAAACCTATCAACTTTGCTCAACTGAAACGAGAGGTGCAACTGCTCGTAGATTATTGGTTTGAAGTGACAACGCTGCCCGATCGCCTAGAGAAGTAATTAATAGTAATCATGGGTCAACTCTCGCGCACTATTTTAATTGTGGATGATTCTCCTGAAGACCGGGAACTCTATCGTCGCTATCTGCTGCGCGATCGAGATTACTCTTACACGATTCTAGAAGCAGGTCTGGGGCGCATCGGGCTAGAGCTGTGGCAGCAACATCAACCGGATGCCCTATTGCTTGATTACCGATTACCCGACCTGGATGGACTGGAATTTCTGGTCCAACTGCAATCCTTCACGCAGCAGCCGTACTTACCAGTGATTGTGGTGACGGGGCAAGGCAATGAGGCGATCGCGGTGCAAGTGATGAAATCAGGAGCACAAGATTATCTGGTCAAGGAGCACATTACGACCGCGGGGTTGCATCTGGCAGTGAATGGGGCGATCGCTAAAGTACAGCTTCACACCCAACTGCAACAGTCCCTCGAACGAGAGCGCTTAATCTCCCAGATTACCCGGAAGATACATCAAACTCTGGATCTGGAGGAAATTCTGCAAACGACGGTGAGGGAGGTGCAACAATTTCTGCACACCGATCGCGTTCTGTTTTTTCGGCTAGAACCAGATGGCAACGGGACGGTGGTGGCAGAATCAGTGGGGTCAGAGTGGCGATCGCTGCTCTCCTCCACCATGTACGATCCCTGCCTCGCTGAGAAGTACCTCAGATTCAGCCGATCGCAATCAATAACCCATGATCCCGCCTTTGCCGAAGATTATGTCAAACGCTATCGTCAGGGTCAGGTAACGGCGATCGCTGATATTCAGGATGGCAGCATCGATCCTTGCCACGTTGAATTGTTGGCTCAGTTTCAAGTGAAAGCCAATCTAGTCGTACCCATTCTGCACGGCGATCGGTTCTGGGGGTTGCTGATTGCCCATCACTGTGCTGCACCGCGATCGTGGCAGCCCCTAGAAATTGACCTGCTCCAAGAACTGGCAACTCAGGTGAGCATCGCCCTGCGGCAAGCGGAACTTTACCAGCAGGCACAGTATGAATTAATTGAACGCCAACGGGTAGAAGCAGAACTACGAGAGAGCACAGAACAGCTAAACTTGGCATTGCAAGCCTCTCGCATGGGAAGGTGGAACTGGAATATCCAGACCGGAAAAATTTTATGGTCAGAGAACCTGGAAGCCTTATTTGGACTGCAACCAGGAGAATTTGACGGCTCCTATGAGATGTTTGTGGCTCGGCTGCACCCGGACGATCGCGATCGTGTTGTGGCAAACATCAATCATACTATCGCCACCGGAGAAGATTATGACATTGAATTTCGGGTGGTATATCCTAACGGCACTATTCGCTGGACACTCACTCAGGGAAAAGTGTTTTATGACCAGAACGGACAGCCGATGCGGATGGCGGGCATGGATCTCGATATCACGGAACGCAAACGGATCGCCGATGTGCTGCAAGAAAGTGAAGAACGCTTCCGTCAGTTGGCCGAAAATATTGATGCGGTGTTCTGGTTCAAAGAGATGCCCGAAGACCGAGTGTGCTATGTCAGTCCTGCCTATGAACGCCTGTGGAAGCTGAACCCGCAGGAATTATATGACGATCGACAAGCCTGGATCGATTATATTCATCCAGACGATCGGGAATGGACTGCCAGAGCGTTTCAGGAAAAAGCAGCCACAGGTCAATTTGATGAAGAGTACCGTCTTGTCTTGGCCGATGGCAGTATTCGTTGGGTGCACGATCGCTGTTTTCCGCTCCGAGACGGGGCAGGAGAGATTTATCGGTTTGCCGGGATTGCCGAAGACATCACCGATCGTAAACAAGCCCAAGAAGCGTTGCGACAGAGTGAAGAATTCAAGAATCGGATGTTAGAGAGCAGTCCAGACTGCATCAAGGTACTAAACCTGGATGGACAGCTCCTTTATATGAATACGGGTGGGGTGTGTTTGCTGGAAATTGATGACATCGCTCCTTACCTGAATTCCGAATGGCTCTGCTTTTGGGATGGCGACCATCGGCAACAGGCAGAGCAAGCATTTGCCGCGGCCGCATCAGGCGAAGTCTACCTCTTTCGCGGCTACTGTCCAACCGCCAAAGGCACGCCGAAATGGTGGGAAGTGATCCTGAGCCCAATTTTGGATGCCTCTGGGCTGGTGGAACGAGTCCTGGCGATTTCACGGGATATCACCGATCGCCAGCAGGCTGAAATCGAACGCGATCGCCTGTTTGAACTGGAGCAAGCGGCCAGAGCAGAAGCCGAACGAGCCAATCGGATCAAAGATGACTTTCTAACCGTTCTCTCCCACGAGTTGCGATCGCCCCTGAATCCAATTTTGGGTTGGGCAAAACTGCTGCAAACTCGCAATTTCGATCCTGCTAAAACCTCCCAAGCACTGGCAACGATTGAACGTAATGCCAAACTGCAAGCCAAACTGATTGATGACTTGCTCGACATTGCCAAAGTTTTGCGTGGCAAACTCAGCATAGATACGGTTCCCGTCAATCTGACATTTATCATTGAATCGGCGATCGACACCGTGAGGGCAGCAGCCGTCGCCAAATCAATCCTGATTCATCCGGTGCTCCCCAAAATTGGGCTGGTGTCTGGGGATGCGACTCGACTCCAGCAAGTGGTTTGGAACCTGCTGTCTAACGCGATCAAATTTACCCCCAACCAGGGACAGGTAGACATTCGGCTGGAGCAAATCGACAACCAGGCACAAATTACAGTCAGCGACACGGGTAAAGGCATTCACCCTGACTTTCTACCGTATATCTTTGAGTCATTTCGGCAAGAAGATGCTTCAACCACCCGTAAGTATGGCGGGCTAGGGTTGGGGTTAACGATCGTCCGTCAGTTAGTGGAAGCGCACGGCGGCACGATCGTGGCAGATAGCCCCGGTAAAGGGTTGGGAGCCACGTTTACGGTGCTGTTGCCCTTGCTGAATGTTGAGCCGGAAAACAACCAGACAGGCGATTTGCCACAACAAATCTTGGATCTCACAGGAATTCGAGTCCTGGCAGTGGATGATGAACTTGATACCCGCGAGCTATTAACCGCATTGCTGACCCAATATGGAGCAGAAGTGCTGACAGTTGCCTCTGTGGCAGAAGTGCTGACAAGCCTGAAATCCTTTCAACCCGACGTGCTCGTCAGCGATATTGGAATGCCCGAAGTCGATGGCTATACCCTAATCCAACAGATCCGCGCTCTACCACCCGAACAAGGGGGACAGTTGCCGGCGATCGCCTTGACAGCCTATGCCACAGAAGACGATCGCCAGCGAGCGATCGCCAGTGGCTATCAACAGCACCTGATCAAACCCCTGGAGCCTGAACAGTTAGCTGAAGCTATAGTAGCCCTCACGTAGGGGCGGTGCCAAGAGTGCCCGCCCTCACAGGCGCCGCACAGCACCGTGCATTGGTGTCAACTTAAGGCTGAAATCCTTGATAAATCTGGTTTTTATGCCAAGTCTAGATCCCCCTAAATCCCCCTTAAAAAGGGGGACTTTGATCAGACTCTTGTCCCCCCCTTCTTAAGGGGGGCTAGGGGGGATCTGGCCTTAATCGTCAAACAACAGTCTCTGAGTGCGTTTGACGTTAAGTTGACACCTATGGGCTAAGACCCACCCCTAGCCCCTCCCAGGAGGGGAACCGGATCTAGCTCCCCTCTAGAGAGGGGCTGGGGGTGTGTCCAATCTAGCCCCCCTCGCTTAGAAGGGCTGGGGGTGTGTCCGATCTAGCTCCCCTCTAGAGAGGGGCTGGGGGTGTGTCCGATCCCTCTAGAGAGGACACCATGCTTTCAAGCTTAAGATAAACGTGGAATCTGCTAGATCAAAAAAAAGGGGCAAAAGCCAGAAGCCCGCCCCCAACTCAATTATGCTGTGGCTATTAGCCCAACAGCGCCTGAGCCTTAGCTACGACATTCTCAACGGTGTAGCCAAACTTTTCTAACACAACGGGGCCTGGTGCAGAAGCGCCGAATGTGTCGATGCTGACGGTATCGCCTTCACCACCCACATAACGTCCCCAACCGAAGCTACAACCAGCTTCCACTGCCAAGCGTTTTGTAACAGTTTTTGGCAGTACGGATTCGCGGTAAGCTGCATCTTGTGCATCAAACAATTCCCAGCAAGGCATCGAAACTACTCGCACTTTATTACCAGCGGCGCGCAATTTTTCGGCAGCATCAACGCAGAGGTATGTTTCGCCACCGGTGCCGATTAAAATGATGTCGGGAGTGCCGCCGTCGTCGGACAAAATGTAAGCGCCTTTGGCTGTTCCTTCGATCGAACTTCCGGCCAAGTTAGGCAAGTTTTGACGAGACAGAGCCATTAATGTTGGAACTTTCCGGTTTTCAATGGCTACTTTGTAAGCGCCGGATGTTTCATTTCCATCAGCAGGGCGGATCACATACAAATCGGGAATAACGCGCAAAGAAGCGATGGTTTCTACTGGTTGGTGAGTCGGACCATCTTCGCCCAAGGCTACGGAGTCGTGAGTCATTACATAAATGACACCGGCTTCCGAGAGTGCAGACAGGCGAATTGCGCCGCGCATATAGTCGGCAAACACCAAGAAAGTAGCGCAGTAAGGAATCAAACCGCCGTGGAGAAGCAAGCCGTTGGCGATCGCCCCCATGCCATGTTCCCGCACGCCAAACCGGAGGTTACGTCCTTCGTACTGACCTTTTTGGAAGTCTTTTTCACCCTTGAGCAAAGTCATGTTAGAAGAAGCCAAATCAGCGGAACCGCCGATCAATTCAGGTAACACGCCAGCCAAAGCATTCAAACATTTTCCAGAATGATTCCGAGTCGAATCTGCCTTATCTTCTGGGTTGTAGGTAGGCAAAACTTTGTCCCAACCTTCGGGAAGTTTGCCAGCTACAGTGCGCTCGTATTCCGCTGCTTCGGCGGGATATGCTGCTTTGTAAGCATCAAAAGCTTGCTGCCATTCTTGTTCTGCCTGTGCACCGCGATCGCACGCTTTGCGGAAGTGAGCCAAAGCATCATCAGGAATTACAAACGGCTCATGTTCCCACTTCAAGAAATCGCGAGTTGCTTGCACTTCAGCGCCACCCAAAGCAGCACCGTGAGCGCTATAACTATTGCGCTTGTTGGGGGAACCGTAACCAATAATTGTGCGAACTTTAATCATGGACGGTTTGTCCGTGACTTTCTTAGCTTCTTCGATAGCTTTGTGAACTGCTTCGAGGCTAGTATCTTGGTCTAGAGCGTCATTGTCTACAGTAATGACGTGCCAGTTGTAGGCTTCAAAACGCTTGCCGACATCTTCAGTAAAGGCTAAGTTTGTGTCACCTTCGATCGAGATGTGATTGTCATCATAGAGAGCAATTAATTTACCTAGTCCCAGGTGTCCGGCCAAAGAACAAGCTTCGCCAGAAATACCTTCCATGTGGCAACCATCACCCATAATTACATAGGTGTAGTGGTCAACAATCGTGTTACCGGGCTTGTTAAATTTAGCTGCGAGGTGAGCTTCTGCCATTGCCAAACCGACGGCGTTAGCAATGCCTTGTCCCAGGGGGCCGGTAGTAACTTCTACGCCTTCTGTGACGAAGTTTTCTGGGTGTCCCGGTGTTTTCGATTCCCACTGCCGAAATTGCTTGATGTCGTCTAGGCTGACGCTATCGTAGCCTGTCAAGTACATGAGGGCGTACTGTAGCATACAGCCGTGGCCGGCGGAGAGGACGAAGCGATCGCGATTGAACCACTTGGGGTTTTTGGGGTTGAACCGCATAAACCGATCCCACAGCACAAAAGCCATAGGGGCAGCGCCCATCGGCAGTCCAGGATGGCCTGATTTTGCTTTTTCTACCGCATCGATGGCGAGAAAGCGGATAGAGTTGATGCAGAGTTCTTCGAGTGATTGGGTTGCAACAGCCATAATTGTGGTTTTGATGTTTATGGAGTGAGTGTGTGTGGTCGATTCTGGCAGAGGTGCGATGAGTCGAGTTCGATCGACGATCGTCTCTAGTGGTCAGATTCTGTGGAACTGCCGTGAGGCTGCACTACAGATCATCTCACCACTTGGACTCGATATACAACTTAATTTTTTAATATTTTGCCGTCTTTGTGCTCTTGAGTGTGGGCTGTTGACTGTTGTCTGTTGTCTGTTGACTCGTTACCCAACTCTGCCTGGGAATGAGATAAAATCGCTCAAACCATTGCTATTACAGGATTTTTTAAGTTTGTTCTGCCTTCTGCCTTCTTCCTTCTGCTATATTTGCAATTTTAATTAGGCAATAACGAATGACTCTCAGTGAAGCCGAAGTCCGCAGTCAAAAAGTAGACGAACTGCGATCGCAAGGCATAGAACCGTATCCTAGCCAATCTTACGCGCGATCGCACACAACCTTGCAAGTTCGCCAATTATTTAGTCAGCCGGGAAAAGAACTCCAAAATGGAGAAAGCGACCCCGAAGAAATTTCCCTGCGAGTAGGGGGCCGCATCACTTCCAAACGGGACAGCGGCAGCATTTGCTTCATCGATTTAAAAGACGCCACAGACAAAATCCAACTCAAAATTGAGAAAAAAGTCGTCACGGGCGAAGTCGGTTTAAGCTTCCAGCAAATTAAAAAATTGCTGGATGTCGGCGATTTTATCGGTGTCGAAGGCATCGGCTGTCGCACTCAAAAGGGAGAACTTTCGATTTTAGTGCGGGAATTCACGCTGTTATCAAAAGCTACCATTCAATTTCCCGATGCTTATTACGGAATTAACGACCCTGAAGTTTGCCGTCGCCATCGTGAAATGGATTTAGCCAGCAATCAAGACGCTTTCAACCGTTTTATGCTGCGCAGTCGTATCGTCTGGAACATCCGCTCCTATCTCTCGAAAGCCGATTTTCATGAAATAGAAACCCCGACACTGCAAGCAATTTACGGTGGTGCTGCGGCTAAGCCCTTTGTCACTCACCATAATGCTTTGGATGTGGATTTGTATTTGCGAGTCGCTCCTGAACTGTTCTTAAAAAGAGCAATTTGTGGCGGTTTTGAGCGAGTATTTGAACTAGGAAAAGCTTTTAGAAATGAGGGGATTGATAGCACCCACAATCCAGAGTTTACCTCCATAGAAGTTTACCAAGCTTATGCAGATTACTTCGACATTTTAGCAGTGGTAGAAGATGTCATGTGTAGCGCTGCTCAGGCTGTACTTGGGGATGTCAAAGAAATTGAAAATCAGGGACAGATGATTAGTTTAGAACGCAAGTTCGACTACAGCGAAAAATATCCCAGTTTTAGAGGCCTGCACTGGGAAGTGAAAACGATGGTGGAAGCTGTCAGAGACGAGTTTGGGTTGGATTTTGATAGCTTGGATCTCGAAAGTGCGATCGCCTCTGCAACTAAACTAGAATTACACCTTTCTAAATTAGAACAACAGAGTTTAGGCTACGTGCTGTACGCCGTGTTTGACAAATTAGTAGTCCCCAAACTAATTCAGCCAACTTTCATCATTGACTTTCCCGTAGAAGTCAGTCCCCTCGCCAAAGGACATCGCAGCAAACCTGGATTTGTCGAGCGTTTTGAGTTATTTATCAACGGGATGGAATACTCGAACGGCTTCTCGGAATTGAACGATCCGAAAGAGCAAAGAAAGCGGTTTGAGGAACAATTAGCACAGAAAGATGCAGGGGATGATGAAGCGCATCCAATGGATGAAGACTTTATTCAAGCCTTATCTTTAGGAATGCCTAATTGTGCGGGTATGGGAATCGGTGTCGATAGATTGGTGATGCTTTTGACTAATACTCAAAGCATCCGCGATGCGGTGATGTTCCCGACAATGCGGCCTGTTAAAGATTCCTAAAATCTTGTGGGGGCGGGTTTTACCAAAAATATCTAACTCAACCAAACAATCTCTATAAACCCGCCCCCACCCACAAATTAGTAAATCTTGTAAGGGCGGGTTTTACCAACAATATCTAACTCAAAAAACAATCTCTATAAACTCGCCCCCACCCACAAATTGGTAAATCTTGTAAGGGCGGGTTTTACCAACAATATCTAACTCAAAAAACAATCTCTATAAACCCGCCCCCACCCACAAATTAGGAAATCTTGTAAGGGCGGGTTTTACCAACAATATCTAACTCAAAAAACAATCTCTATAAACTCGCCCCCACCCACAAATTGGTAAATCTTGTAAGGGCGGGTTTTACCAACAATATCTAACTCAACCAAACAATCTCTATAAACCCGCCTCCACCCACAAATTGGTAAATCTTGTAAGGGCGGGTTTTACCAACAATATCTAACTCAACCAAACAATCTCTATAAACCCGCCCCCACCCACAAATTGGTAAATCTTGTAAGGGCGGGTTTTACCAAC
>JAHRFD010000003.1:255043-344377 GCA_020882975.1 Microcoleus sp. EPA2
TATCTAACTCAACCAAACAATCTCTATAAACCCGCCCCCACCCACAAATTGGTAAATCTTGTAAGGGCGGGTTTTACCAACAATATCTAACTCAACCAAACAATCTCTATAAACCCGCCCCCACCCAATGAATAATCGATCGCTTTCCTAAGATCGGAAGCCATCGACCTATTCAAGATAAAAAATTAACTCAGCACCGGTGGCAATCCCACCTCTTGCGGCCGCACAAATTTGCCACTAAAACTAATAGCTTTACCCTCAAAAGTTCTCGCTTGGGCAACTGCTTGCCGCAAATGAGCTCGATCCATATCGTCCTTAATTCCCGCTACCAAATATACCATTAACTTCGCCGCTAAATCCTTCCCAGAAACCAACACTCGCTTTTTATTCGGATCGTACAAAATCCCGTACCATGCAGACTCAGGATTGTCCATATGGCTGAATCCTTCATCCACATCATACCTGCGGAGTTTATCGAAAGTTGATTTCAGAGAAAGTTTCTTTCTAAAAGTGAGAATTCCTAAAGCATTAGCTAAGGCAATTTGACCGACGGGACGAAACAAAATATTGCCCTCGCCCCCTGGCTTTTCAAAACTAAATCGGCGCAATTCTGCTGTTTCTTCGTCGCTTTCAATTCTTTGATAGCTGGGCAAAGTTGCTAAATGGTCGAACAGTTTCTTAAATTCTTCAATCCCCTCCTTCAGTTCCTCATCTTCTGGCCGCATGGGAATTAAACCTTTTTTTTCCGGCTTCCAATGGGGGAATTTGTATTCTAAATACCGTTCCGACATATCTTGCAGGGCTTGCAATGTGGTTAACACAGTTGATTTGGCTGCGACGGTGGCGCTGTCCCAATTGACGCGGGGGTTTCTGCTATCTTGTTCTTTTAATAACGGATGGGTGACGGCAATTTTGCGGGCGCAGATTGCAAATCCATTGTCCTCATTTAATAAGGCTAATTGACCCTGACTCAGCGTCACCGCCATTAAATTAACGTGCACGAAGATCGATCGCACTCGCCGTTGTGCTTGCTGTCGCGTTTCCCCAGCCACCACGGCGGGAATAAACTCAATGCCGATTTTTTCCTGGGCTAAATCGCAGACTTTTTCGGGGTCTAGTTGATATTCTTCGGCTAAATCTTCGAGGGTAATTGCAGCGCCGACTGGTTTTTTGTTTTTGTTATATCTTTGCAGGATTCCGGTTTTAATTAAAGTCATCAAACCTTGAACTCCCATCAACCGATGCTGGCCGTCTAAGGCAAAAATTGAAATTTTTTGAGAAACATTCAACAGCCCTAAATTTTGGTTTTTATCAAAGGATACGAATTCCGCAGCCGATTTAGTTGCGACTTTATTTTTATCCCATTCATCAGCTAGAGGATTGTCTACCCACGGGGGACTGATTACTACTAAAACTGCGGGAAATTTGTGGGATTTGCGGGCGGCTAGATATTGAGTGAGGGCGGCTTGGCGGGACCAATCTAGGGGGCGCTGGATGATTTCATCGATGGTTTCGTCGTCGCGGAGGATGTTGTTAGTTTGGAGGTCGAATTTGTGGCGGAAAAGTGGCATTTGGGATGCGAAACGCACGCGGGAGTCTAACCATTCTAGGCTGACTGAACCGATGTAGGCTTCGCTGTTTCCCATCTGGGTTTTTTGGACAAAAATGCGATCGTCTTTTCCTAGGTAATTATCTAATAACAGTGCGATTTCTTGGCGATCGCTATTTTCTTTTTCTAATATCTTATTAGCGAGGTCATCCGCTGGGTTAGTGTTCATCGGCGGTTTTTATATAAATATGGTATTTTTTCAAAAACTATCACGTTTAAATTTTTGTGTCAATGGTTGTTTTTAAAAAAATATTGTGAAATACTTAAATTATCTGGAGCGAGGGTCAGCATATATCACAAAAATAAATTAAAGTCAATAAGTATTAATTCTGAATTTTTCTGTCCGATACCCCATTCTAAATTATGTCTACTCTTTCTTTTGAATACATTTTGCCGGTGATCCGGGGAATTCAAGGGGGCCGCGAATATTATGTTTCGATGTGCCCGGTGCGTTTTTTGCCGAAATTGTTCCCCTTTGAATCTGAAGATTTGCCGCCGGAAATGCGGGCTAGTCGTACCCTGAATCAAAGTCGGATTCCCGAAATAGCTGATTATTTGGTGAGGAATTCGACAAGTTATACTTGCGGGGCGATCGCCGCTTCGATTGATGCGGATATTACGTTTGAAGCGGTGGGAAATGAGGGACAAGAACGGAAAATAGGCTGCTTGCGGGTGCCGATGGATGCTAAGTTTACGATTAATGATGGACAGCATCGCAGGGCGGCTTTTGAAATGGCTTTGCAGCAAAATCCGCAGTTGGGATATGAGACGGTGGCGCTGATTTTGTTTATGGATATTGGATTGGAGAAGTCACAGGAAAGGTTTGCTGATTTGAATAGTTTTCAGGTGCCTTTGGAAGCGTCGCTGAGTTTGCTTTACAATCATCGGGACGATCGCGCGCGGTTGGTGAAGGCGGTGGTGAAGCAGGTTGAAGTTTTCCGCTGTTTGACGGAGATGGAGAGGGGGATTTTGAATGGGCGATCGCCCAAATTATTTACCCTGAGTGCGATCGATCGTGCTATCATGGCTTTGCTGTCTAATATTGAGGCCAGCCAACAGGCAAAACCCTCTCGTTACCGCGCCACAAAACAGGAAAAAGAGGCAGAGTTTGTTCAAAAAATACAACTAGCGGTTAGTTATTGGAATGCGGTTAGCAGTTTTATTCCCGATTGGCAGTTGGTTTTGCACAAGCAAGTTGCAGCGGGGGAAATACGGCGGGATTTTGTGCATTGTCGTAGTGTGGTGCTGGAGAGTTTGGGGGAAGTTGGCGCGAGTTTGCGATCGGTTTTTCCTGAGAGTTGGGAGGAACGTTTGGCCCTTTTGCGCGATGTTGATTGGTCGATTTCTAATCCTGATTGGGAAGGTGGGATTTTGTTGAGAGGGGGGATTTCTAAGTCGAGGGCTAGTGTGGGTTGGATGACTGATTATTTGAAAAATCGGTTGGGTTTGGGAACCGCTGAGGGATCACGGGCGGGACGCCCGTGCCACAATCAAGGTGGATAGTTATCTGATTATCTGGGGTTTAAATGGAAAAATTAAGTTGAGTTTGTTGATACCCACTGAGGTGTGAGGTTTTTGCTTCATGTTTGAGCAGTGCTGTTTTTAAATTTGTGTTAAAAATAGTGTAAGATGTCAGGTTTCATTGTATTTATTCAGAGGAGGAGGAAATGACTACAGCACAGGAGTCAGTCAATAAAAATTTAGCTTATTATTGTAAATGTTTTGCCAACCTTAATGTGCACAGTACACGGGAACGGGGTGAGGCTCACTATAAGCCAATATTACTTTTGTCAATAATTGACCTAATCGCTCAAGGCATAATTAATGAAAATAAAATTTATGTGTCCGATAATTTGATTAAAACATTTAATAACTATTGGAATGTTTTAGGTTCGGAGTCTTACAAGGGTGGTTTGTATTATCCATTTATTCATCTGAGAAGAGACGGTTTTTGGCACATAACATACCAGCCCGCATTTGATGGGCCAAAACCTAAAACAATAAACAAGTTAAGAGAAGCGGTAGAATATGCAAATCTGGATAGTGAATTATTTAATATACTGGCGGAACCAAATTCTAGAGCAGAATTAATAGATACACTGGTAGCTGTCTGGTTTTCATCTAACAGGAAGGCTATCGAAGAAATTTTGGAAGTAAATCAAAATTTTATAAATGTTGCAGAGGAAGAAAGAGAAATATTAGAGGAAGCAGATGATTTAGACAGAGAACCTAGGTTCTATTTAAGAAAATCGGCTGTCAGAAATGCTTTTTTTAGGAAAGCAGTGGTGCATATATATGATTATAAATGTGCATTTTGCCGATTAAAAGTAAGAAGAACACTCAATCAAAACATTGTAGATGGCTCACATATTAAGCCATTTTCACAGTTTTATGATAACCAAATTAATAACGGTATATCATTATGTAAAAATCATCATTGGGCTTTTGACCAGGGCTGGTTTGCGATAGATGATGATTACAAAATTATCGTAGCTAGTGACTTAGAAGAGGAATCTCCGAATGCTAAACCCATGAAAGATTTTCAGAGTGAAACTATTCTGTTGCCAACTTCTGAAAGATATCTACCAAGACTTGAATCACTGCACTGGCATCGAGTGAATGTATTTAGAGCTTAATTAATAGAGGTAATAAAATGACAGAAACACAGCAAATGCAACTATTTCCACCGCTCCCAAACCGCACCCTTCCTGAGTTAGTAAAAGATATAGAAAAGCTAACTAAAGAAATTCAATATATTTATTGCTCGGAAAATATACCTTTTGTTATTGGGTGGAGTGGAGGCAAAGATAGCACATCAGTTTTGCAACTTGTTTGGTATGCGATCGCAGCATTGCCACAAGAACAAAGAACAAAAAAAATATATGTAATTACCACAGATACACTGGTAGAGAATCCAATAGTGTCTGCTTGGGTACGCAAGTCATTAGAGCAGATGAAGTCTGCTGCTAAAGCACAGCAGATTCCCATAGAACCTCATTTGCTTTATCCAGATATCAAAGATACTTTCTGGGTTAACTTGATGGGAAAAGGCTACCCATCACCGAGACATGGATTTCGCTGGTGTACTGAACGCCTGAAAATCCTTCCTTCTAATCGGTTTGTTCGTGATGTGGTGAGAATCAATGGAGAAGTGATTCTTATATTAGGTACTCGCAAAGCTGAAAGTATTAAACGTGCTGTTTCAATGGAGAAACATGAAATAGGTCCACTGAGTGACCGTCTCAACGATAATTCTAGTTCAATTAAATCTATGCTTTATCATAGTCCTAGTCTGCCTAACTCTCTAATTTATAGTCCTATTGAAGACTGGCGAACTGATGAAGTTTGGCTTTACTTGATGCAGTGGGAAAACCCTTGGGGCAACAACAATAAAGATTTATTTAGTATGTATCGCGGTGCGACAGCAGACAATGAATGTCCTTTAGTTGTCGATACTTCCACTCCTAGCTGTGGCAGTTCTCGCTTTGGTTGCTGGGTTTGTACAATGGTAAATCAAGACAAATCTATGGAGGCAATGATTCAAAACGATCAAGAAAAAGAATGGATGCAGCCTCTGCTGGATATTCGCAACGAATTAGATATAAAAGACGATCGCCCAAAAAGAGACTTCCGACGCATCTACGGTAGAGTAGAATTGTTTGAGCGCAACATGGGCGACGATACAACCTCCGTCGAACCCATCCCCGGCCCCTATACCAAATTCTGGCGGGAACACTGGCTCAGACGAGTCTTGGAAGCACAAACTCAAATACGCCAAACCGCACCTGTAGAAATGCGCGACATCACCCTAATTACCCCGGAAGAACTTAGTGAAATCCGCCGCATTTGGCTGGAAGAAAAACACGAATTCGATGACTCTTTACCCCGCATTTACGAACAAGTCACGGGTCAACCCTTTGAAGACAGCCGCCCCGCCGCCGAAAGAAAACTCCTCGGTAGCGACGAATGGACTGTGCTCGAAGAAATGTGCGAGGACAAAATGCACCTGGAATTAATGGCAAAACTCCTAGATACAGAACGCCAATATTACACCAAATCCAGGCGTACTGGGATTTATGGCGATTTGGACAAATGCTTTGAAACCAGTTCGCGCTCTAAAGAAGAAGCCATTGGTAACGCTCACTATCAACGGAATCTGAAAAACGCTGTAGAAGCTGTCAAAGCAAATCCGACTCTCAATATTCAGCTAGTCAAAGATGCGATCGCCCAAAGCAATATTTCTGCCACAGAAGATACCGTTAATGTTGCCAAACTGAAAGAACAACTCGAAAGCACCACCAACCAAAGCAGGCAATTGTCTTGGGCTGATATCAAATTTTCACCCCCAAGTCCCTAAACTACAACTAAGAATCCCCGCGCCTCAATGCGCGTGGGGAGTTTATACTTGACTTTTGTCGCTATTAGTGATATGACAGCCCCCATGGGTCTTATAAAAAAAAATAATCAATAATTCTTAAATTTTTATTAATTTTTGTTTTATAATATTACTTATCTTCCAGTAAGTATTTATTCTCATTATGATAGCGGATCAATTTCCTTGGCTGACCGCGATAGTCCTCTTACCCCTCCTAGCTTCCGTCGCCATCCCTTTTTTGCCCGATACAGAGGGAAAAACAATTCGGTGGTACGCCCTGGGCGTGGGTTTGGCAGACTTTGTACTCATGTGCTGGGTGTTTTGGACTCATTACGATCCCACAATCTCTACTTTCCAAATCGTAGAGCAATACCCCTGGATACCTTCTCTGGGCCTCAACTGGTCTGTTTCTGTTGACGGATTGTCAGTGCCCTTGGTACTGTTGGCTGGACTGGTGACGACTCTCTCAATTTTTGCAGCCTGGGATGTCGATCGCAAACCCCGACTTTTCTACTTCCTGATGCTGGTGATGTACTCGGCACAGATAGGAGTATTCGTTGCCCAAGACATCATGCTACTGTTCATTGTCTGGGAACTAGAACTAATTCCGGTTTACCTGCTAATCTCGATTTGGGGCGGACAAAACCGTCGCTACGCAGCCACCAAATTCTTGATTTATACCGCTGGCGCTTCAATTTTCATTCTGGTAGCTGCTTTAGCAATGGCATTCTACGGCGGAGGCAATATCACCTTCGATATGGTAGAACTAGGCTTGAAAGACTACCCCCTCGGTTTAGAATTACTGCTTTATGCGGGATTGTTGATTGCCTTCGGCGTGAAACTGGCGATTTTCCCCTTCCACACTTGGCTACCTGATGCCCACGGCGAAGCATCTTCTCCCGTGTCCATGATTCTGGCCGGTGTGCTGTTAAAAATGGGCGGATATGGCCTGATTCGTCTGAATTTGGAACTCCTTCCTAAAGCTCACGTTTACTTTGCACCGATTATGGCCGTGCTTGGCGTAGTTAACATTATCTACGGAGCACTCAATTCCTTCGGCCAAACCAACATGAAGCGCCGCCTAGCGAATTCCTCTATTTCTCACATGGGATTTGTACTCCTGGGTATTGCTTCTTTCAATGACTTGGGAATCAATGGTGCTCTGTTGCAAATGATTTCCCATGGTTTAATCGCCTCAGTATTGTTCTTTCTGGCCGGCGTAACCTACGATCGCACCCATACCATGATCATGGATGAAATGGGCGAGATTGGTAAAGTCATGCCCAAAGTGTTTGCGTTGTTTACCGCAGGCGCTATGGCTTCTTTGGCACTTCCCGGTATGAGTGGTTTTGCGAGCGAACTTTCGGTATTTGTCGGTGTGGCAACTAGCGATATCTACAGCGATTCTTTCCGGGCTGTGATTGTCTTCCTGGCGGCGGTAGGACTGATTTTGACACCGATTTATTTGCTCTCGATGCTGCGCCAGCTCTTCTATAATTCGGGAGCGGCACCGGCTTGTGACATTGACGATTTAGATTTGCAAAATCAGAGAAATAATCTGGATGAAGCGGTTTGTTTTGGTAATAGTTGCGTTTTGCCTGCGGATGCAGTATTTATCGATGCTCAACCTCGCGAAGTGGCGATCGCCTTTTGCTTTTTAATCCCGATTGTTGGCATTGGTTTCTATCCCAATATGGCGATGCAAGTTTATGATGCCAAGACTGTAGCAGTGAATGCAGAAGTCAGGGAATCTTACATCCAAATCGCTCAAGAAAATCCTCGGATTTATGCGAATCAACTTTTGGTTCCCAAAATTGCCCAGGCTCAAACAGCTCCTGCTTTGGGTAAAATTACTGGTTCTGAATCAGCCTCAGTTTTGGGTATTGTCAAATAATCCAACTCTGTGAGTGTGAGATACCAGACTGCTTCATCGAGTCTGGTATCTAGGTTTTAAGACTCAGTTTGTGCCATAATAAGCGCAATATTTTCTCTAGCATATCCCACTTCAAAAGTCGATTTCTCTGCCAGCAAATATGCAAGTTTGTTCAGGATATTTAAAAGTTCTTCATCTCCTTTAGTTTTCTGACACAAAACTTGCAACCGATTTTTTACCATTTTTAAAATATAACTGCTGGCATCGTATTTGCCTACTTTTTTAGCAAAATTTATGCTAAAATCATAATCTTTCAACAACCGCATATTTTCGATTTTTTGCGTTTTAATCGTCTCCAAAATCTCATATTTAAGCTTTTCTACTAACCTATCGGCAACATATTTCATCATCAAAGGCTGAAGTATAAACACTGTTTCTGTACCCTGATGGATTTTCTCAATCAAGGAGCGGCGGCTCAAAGAATCGAGATTTTTCACTAAATCAGAAAAAGAATACTTAGCCAAAATTTCCTGTCGCAAAGTGCCGAGGGAAACCGGAGTTTCCGCAATAGTCAGCCAATAGGTAATTTCAGTTTCAGCATTAGACATTCGCTCTAACTGCTGGGCGAGTAGATTGCTGATATGTTCTTCAATGAATAATGCCGTTGCTTCCAAAAAACTACCAACATTCCCCTCGAAAAAATCCTGAATCGTTGTGGCTACAATCTTAAATGCTAATAAATTTCCTCCGTAGCGCTCTAGCAAAATTTTCCACTCACTATTTTGAGCAGATAAACCTTTTTCTTGAAAAATATTCTGGGCAATTTCCTGGGAAATCTCTGGTTTGAAAGAGCGTACTTTTTCCCCAGCTAACAAAGCGATTTCTGTTGGTTCTTCTGCACTAATTACCAGCAAACAGCTACGGTGATTAACCTCTGAAATCCGCACAATTAAATCTCGATATTCCTCCCAACCGGGACGGTAATTTCCTGCTAGTTCTTCCGGCTTCAGCACGGCTTCAAAATCGTCGAAAATCAGCAGAGATCGGTGCTGGCGCAAATAATCAACTAGCAGGGAAATTTGACCGTTGATGTCGTCGGGTGGTAAATCGCTTGTTTGGTGGTTGGAAAAAAATTGAATTAAGTTGGTTAGAAACAGTTGGGGAGTCGGGTGCGATCGCCAAGAGCGCCAAACCACAAAATCAAACTCATTTTGGATCTGTGAGACTAATTTTACTGACAGAGTTGTTTTACCGCTACCAGCCAAGCCTAACAACGCCACCAGCCGACAATTATCTGAGACAATCCATTGCTTTAAAGTGTTTAATTCTTGAGTCCGTCCGTAAAAAACCGTAACATCCGGTGCTTCGCCCCAATCTTGTTGTCGGTGTGCGATCGCCATTTTTGATAGGCTTCCTTTACCTGTCGGACTAAAATCCCTCAAACCGATTTCCTGATTGTATGACAACAGTAACTGATGCCTCAATTCTGACAATTTTCCTGGACCATTTCCGCTAATTTGAAACTTTTTGTAAACCTCGCCTAGTCTTTTGCGAACTGCGATGTCGCTAATGCCAAGCTTGGTGGCGATCGCGGAGGTAGTTTGACCATCGAGAGCCATAAACACAGTTTCTAACTCGGCATCTGTGACACCGCGCTCCTTGGCGATCGTTTGCACAAAGTTCTGAGGAATCTGAGTAGTCAAGGTAGGAATCTCGCCAATGCTAAAATATATACATATTATTATATTGTGTCACCTTGTGTTAGCACCCCGACTGGCCAGAATTAGTCGGGGGTCTAGGTCCGAACCCATGTCAAATCTTCTATTTAAAATCTCACATCGATGGGTTCGGAAGAATTACCGGTGGCACCGGAAAACTCTGACTGGGATTGATGCGGGTAAAATCGCTGGCTAATTCCCAAAGTAATTTGCTTCATCACCCAATACAAACTGGCAATTACTAAAAAAGTCGCAGCAATTAATAAAACCGGACGTTTCCCCATCAAATCGTTCATCACAGTATTAACTAACGCATCGGGATTAGTAATGATATCCCAACTGTTGAACCGGATAAATCGCCCTAAATAAATGCCGATCGCCGAAAGTGCGTGTATAGTTAACTCAGCTACTAGGACAAATTTGCCCCAACCCTGTTGGCTCAAATAGTAACCAAAACTCATCACCGACAGCACGTAAGCCTGAACCCCTGCGATCATAAACACCAAATATTGGGGAATCAAAGCTAGAGTCACCACCCACACCGAGTGTCCCTGTTTAATCTGGTCGATCAAATGGATGATATCAGTTAAAACATAGGGCGCATTGGGCAAAAAGGCAATGAATGCCAAAAAACCACCCCACCAGCGGAGAGAGCGCACACCGCGCTGTCGCAGTACCCAGATATCTACAGCCATCAGTGTCAGCGTAATCGCGATCGCCCCCAAAAGGTAAGTTTTGCCCAAATCGTGGACAATGTACCTTAGATGTAACAAAACCAGGGATATAGAGGGCAAAAGAGTAGCCCCCAGCAAAAAACTTGTCCCCCACATCAGCCAGCGCGATCGAGGTTTGCGAAACAGCCAAAAACTCAGCGCTAACGGTACCAAAGCTAAGAATAAATTCCAAGACATCCACCGGACATTGTGTCCCATTGCCTGCAACGCTTCTAGGAGCAATCCCATCATGTCAAATTTCCTAAAAATATCATGGTTCAATGCAGCACCGCTTCGCCAGCAGCTTGAATCTATTTTAATCGCTTATTGTTTGCGGTCAATTCCGTACCAGACTAATCGGAATTGAAATCCTAAAAGTTGTACCCTGTCCTATTTCTGAAAAACACTCTATTTTGCCTTTGTGCTTCTGAACCACAATCGAGTGAGAAATCGACATTCCCAAGCCCGTACCTTTTCCAACTTCTTTGGTAGTATAAAACGGATTAAAAATGCGATCGATCGTCGTCTGTGGCATTCCCGTACCATTGTCGGAGATTTCCACCGCTACCATATTCTCACCAATCACCTGAGTGGCGATCGCAATTCTGCCAGGATTTGCCTCCGCTGCCGCCACAGAGAACTTTTGATACCGTTCCTCGATCGCATCAATGGCATTAGCAATAATATTCATAAATACCTGATTCAGTTGGCTAGGATAACAATCCACCAGTGGTATGTTGCTGAATTCATGAATTACATTAATTTCCGGCCAGCCATTAAGCCCCTTCAATCGGTGCTGCAAAATTAACAAAGTGCTGTCAATTCCTCCATGAAGATCCACCGGCTTCATTTCCGATTCGTCCAGTCGCGAGAAATTCCTGAGCGACAAAACAATTTGCCTGATGCGTTTGGTTCCTACCTCCATCGACCTCACTATTTTGTTTAAATCTTCTGAGACAAAATCTAAATCCATTTCTTCAATCTTATCAAGGATTATAGGATTAGGTTCTGGATATTCTTCGGCATACAAATTGACCAATTCAATTAACTGTTTCGTATAATCCTCGACATATTTAATGTTGCCATGAATAAAGTTAACCGGATTATTAATTTCATGAGCAATTCCAGCCACCAGTTCACCCAAAGAAGACATTTTTTCCGTTTGAACTAACTGACTTTGAGTAGACCGCAATTCCAACAGTGCTTGTTCTAGTTGTTGAGCTCTTTCTCTTTCTCGCGCGTCACTTTGGCGCAGTGCTTCTGTTCTCTGTAACACTCTATTTTCTAAATCTTCATTCAATTTTTGAAGACTCTCTTCTGCTTGTTTGCGCTCGATGGCAATTCCTGCTAAATTCTTGACAAAATCTATAAATTTCCAGTCAAACTTTTCGGGTGTATGTGGCTCAGTATAATACAGGGCAAAGGTTCCCAAAAGCTTGTCGTTAGATGATATAATAGGAGTAGATGAACAAGCTCTGAGTCCAAAACTTAAAGCAAAATCTCGATAATCTTCCCACAACGGATCGGTGGCAATATCTGTAACAATCACAGACTCTTTCCGATAGATAGCAGTGCCACAGGAACCGACATTAGGACCGATCGCCATGCCCTCAATAGCAGCATTGTAACTCTCAGGTAAACTCGGTGCAGCTCCGTTCACCAGGTGTTTGCCATCTGGAGCTAGAATCAAGATCGAACCCATCACATCTTTACATTGCTGCTCGATAATTTTCACTAAGGCATTTAAAGTATCGCCCAGAGGCGCACTTTTAGCAATCATTTCTAATATTTGTTTTTGGGCGGCCAACCAACTTTCACCTTGCTTGCGCTCCGTAATGTCACGGGCTACGCACAGAAATGTGTTTGACTGCATGGGTGAAATAGTAGCAGCAAACCAGAGGTCTTTGTCTCCAATAGGTAAGCTGTATTCGAGTGAATTAGTTTGTTGGGTTGCGGCAGTAAGTCTAATTTGATTTAGTAAAAAATCTGCTATTTTTGGTGGCAGAATCTCGCCGATAGTTTTGCCGATAACTTCCGTCGGTGGTTTGTACAAAAGGCGGGGATTTGTCGGCGCAATTTTGAGGTATCTTCCCTCTATATCAATTACAAAAATGACATCGTTCATGGCGGCAAATAAAGCTCGCAGTTCTGCTTCAGAATCTTGGAGAGCGATTTCAGTTTTTTTGCGATCGCTAATATCAGTTCCAATACACAACATCCCTCTCAAACGGCCTTTCCGATCTCGCAAAGCTTGATTTCGCCACGCGATCCAAACTCTTTCTCCATGACGGCGGATCTGTTCATTCTCCTGAATTGTAAAGTATCGATTCCGGTGTAGCAGGAATTCCCGCATCATGGCAGGGAGTTGATTTTTCGACAAAGTTGTCTCCGATATCAGATTCCAGAAATCATTTTTGCCAATAATTTCGGCTTGTGAATACCCAAAAAAACTTTCAGCAAACTCGTTCAAAAAAGTAACATTTCCCTCACGGTCTAACTGCACAATAATGCAATTGGCATTCTCTACCAATTGCCTGTATTTAGCTTCACTTTCTCGCAACTTTGTAGACCCATACACCAAACTAAAGACCACCACAGAGCTCACAACTGCCAGCAAGCCACCACCAGCAAGCAGCAACCCCCGCTGCGGCGAATTCTGGGGCCATCCCCCCAGGGGAATGGCGGCTAACTGCCAGGAACCGTTGGGCAATGTCACTTCCAGCAATACGGGTGCTTGCTGGAAAATTGCAGGGTTGCCAAAAAAGACTTCCCCAGTCACACCCCGGCCGTCTTTGCCTCGGAGAGCGTATTCTAGCTGGGCAGAAGGGTCTTTGATCCCTGCCTCTTGGAGGAGGGTATCTTGGTCGATGAGAACCCCTGTTAACCCCCAAAAATCACCGCTTTCTGGAGCGGCGCCCGGTGGTGTCAGAAAAATGGGCGATCGACTGACAAAGCCGACATTCCCCGCTAATAATTTCACAGGGCCCGCCAGTACAGTTTTGCGAGTCGCGATCGCCTCTTCCACCATTTTTCGTTGCTGAGGTACGGCACTCAAGTCCACGCCGATCGCCGATTCATTTCCTTCTCGCGGATACATATAAGTGATGGTAGTCCCTTTCACTAAACCTATACTGCGAATGCCAGTTTGGTTTGCCAGCAGAATTCTCCCGGTAGCTGCAAACTCCTCTTCGCTGATGTTTGGATTTTGGGAGAGATCCGCCACCAAACCGCGCATCAAAAACAGCCGCGAGTTCAACTTACCTTCGAGATTAGAACGAATTGTGCTGAGTTGATTGAGAGTAATCGCACGGTTTTCCAGCAAAAACCGCTGCTGTTGAGATCGATCTAAAATGCCAACTCCGGCCACAATTGCTACTGCTGCCGTAATTGCGGCTAAATACGGTGAAATTTGGCAATTTTTCATCCTCAAGTCACGCATTTCTGTCTAATTTAATGATTTTTTTCAGTCTTAAGATAGATTTATTTTAGTCGGATCTCGCTAATTGACTTCCATTCTCCCATTCTCCGCCTCTTCCACTCCGTCCCTAACCCACACTTTAAATGCGTAGCGCCCAATTTACCCTTGGGGGCGATCGGCATTTAGTCGATTCAGCGGATTAAAATAAAGTTAGGAACTCTTTCAACGCTAAGGCGACTCACTCCTAGGGACAAATAGATGCAGGAACAATTGATGGAAGCGATCGCACCCTACCGCGATCGGGTAGATTATCTAGAAGTTCGCCTCGAACAAAGCGAGTCAACAGCCATTAGTTTTCGTGGGCCTCAGTTGGATGCTGTCAACCGCAGTTTTAGCCTCGCTGGTGGTATCCGCGCCTGTCACAAAGGTGGCTGGAGTTTTGTCACTTTTAATGGTTTGGCTGAATTAAAAGACCGTATCGAAGAAGCTGTAATTCAGTCTCGCTTAGTAGGTAGCGAAAAAACTATACTAGCAGATGTCACCCCGATTCAAGATTATGTAGCGGTGGAATTAGGTGGCGATCCTCGCTCGATTACTTTAGCCCAAAAGCGACAATTGCTCGAATCTTACAACCAATTGTTATTAGATTATGACCCGCGGATTCAGACTACAATTGCCGGTTATAGCGATCGATTTGGGATTACTTATTTTGTAAATTCCCAAGGCACTTCCATCGCTCAAGAGCGATTGGATGTCACCGGACGTTTTGGCGCGATCGCCCGTGGTGACGGCGGCATTGTCCGCCAAGGGTTTGAGTCGATTCATTCGCGATCGGACTACAATGTCTTGACAAATATTGAAGATCGTGTTAAGAGTGCTGCCGTTCGAGCTGTCAGTCAACTGGAAGCAAAATCAGTCAAAGGTGGCCAGTATCCAGTCATTTTAGACCCTTATTTATCAGGGGTATTTATTCACGAAGCTTTCGGCCATTTATCGGAAGCAGACGGCATTTACGAAAACCCCAAAATGCAGGAATTGTTGACCTTGGGTAAACCTGTCGCCATCGAACAATTGAATGTCATCGATGATGCCACCTTACCAGGATTACCGGGAACATTGAAATACGACGACGAAGGCGTACCCGCCCAGTGCAAGCATTTAATTAAAAATGGGGTGTTAACCACTCGAATGCACAATCGGGAAACTGCCGGCAAAATGGGCGAAAGTCCCACGGGAAATGCGCGGGCTTTGAGTGCTAGTTTTATGCCCTTGGTGCGCATGACTAATACGGCGATCGAATCTGGAGAAAATTCTTTTGATGACATGATTGGTGACATCGCAGAAGGAGTTTATGCAGTGCGGATGCTGGGAGGACAAACCAACGGTGAAATGTTTACCTTTGCAGCGGCTCAAGGTTACATGATTCGCGACGGCAAATTAGCAGAACCTGTGAGTGATGTCACCTTAAGTGGTAACGTATTTCAGACGCTCAAGGACATTGAGGCGATCGGAAATGACTCAGTTTATGCCTACGGCGGTTGTGGTAAAGGCGGCCAGGGCGGCTTACCAGTCAGTGTCGGTGGCCCCCATTTACGGATTAAAAATGTGGTTGTCGGAGGCAGATAATCCTGAATAACTCATAAAAAACCCCGGTTGCTAAAAAGCTTGCTGTATCAGCATTCTTCAGCTCGATCTTCTTCTTTCCCCCCTAGGGGGCCCGGCTGTTTCATTCTCCAAAAAAAGAGGGCTTTGTAGGGGTAGTGCCCCCGTGCCTACCCCCCCCACCAACTCTCTTCTCTTGCTTCGCGTACTACCCTACGGGAACCCCTGCGGGGAACGCGCCTTCGCGGTTAAATCACCTGACGATACAACCGGAATTGATATGATATCAAATCCGGTAACATCGTCCTGTATTCATCTCTCTTATCTCCCTCTGTGTTCTCTGCGTTCTAGGTCCGGTTAAATCATTCCGATGCAGCCGGAAACGATATGACTTCTTGCTTCTACTTAATCCTGATTGACTAATAAAAAACCCCGGTTGCTTGAAGCAACCGGGGTTTTTTTCTACGGAATAACAGAGGAGTGAACTTTCACAGGTATTGATGGCAAGAACTCACACAATCATTTCACCTGCACAGACAAATTCTAGACAACAAATTGTTGTGTCCGCTGATTTAAAGCTGTCTCATTTCTTCTTCCAGCACCCGAACCAAATCTTGATTGCCACTGGCTTTCGCTACTTCGATGCGGTGCATCAGTTGCTTCTGAATATTAGCTCGGTGGGTTTCAACAGTTTTTTTGACGTTTTGGCGATTTGTGTTCATGGTGGACGTTCCTTATATTAAATTTGGTGTAACCAGCTACTCCTTTAATATAGCGCAAAATTGCAAAAAGTATCTAAATTTACAAAAAGTTTATAAATATTGACCGAGGGACCACAATACTGTATAATAGACTGCGAAAGTCAATAGCGAAATCTTGACAATCAAAAACCAGAGGACATCGGGCATCGGTAGCCGTCTGTCCCCTCTCCCTTAAATTTGTGCCAAAGCCTTTGCCAAATGCTGAAGGTGTCCCAACTCATGAGTTGCCATCAGCGAAATCCGAATTCGACTCACACTCACAGTCGGAGGGCGAATGGCGGGGGCAAAAATACCCATCTCCTTCAGTTTGCTACTAGCGGTTAAAGCTGTGGCTGCATCCTTTAAGGGAAAACTGAAAATGGGCGAGAGTGAATTGGTAATCGGTAATTGGTAATGGGCGATCGCCTCATCTCGGAAATTTTGGATATTTTGCTGTAGCCTGCGTCGTCGATCGGGTTCTTGCTGTACAATCTTCACAGCTTCCAAAGCAGCAGCCGTGTCGGCTGGTGTCAATCCCGTAGTATAAATCCAAGTCGGAGCTCGATTGCGCAGAAAATCAATCGCAGCAGCATCCCCTGCAACATAGCCACCCAAACTTCCCAAAGCTTTGCTGAGTGTACCCACTTGAATCAAGGTTTCTCCCGTACACCCGAAATGTTCCACACAACCAGCGCCCCTAGCGCCCAAAACTCCTGTAGCATGAGCTTCGTCTACTAATACCATACAGTTAAATTGTTTGGCCACCGCTAACAACTGCGGTAACGGGCACAAGTCTCCATCCATACTGAAGACGCTATCGGTAACAATCAAACACTTGCGGTATCGATCGCGATTTTCAGTAAGCAGAGCTCTGACATCCTCAACATTGCAGCGATCGTATTCTAGAGTCTGAGCTTGGCTGAGTGTGGCTCCATTTTTCAGGCTGGAATGGTTGTACTTGTCAGATAATATCAAATCCCGTTTGCCGACGAGGGAGGCGATCGCCCCTAAATTCGCCAAATATCCCGAACTAAAGACTAAAGCATCCTCAGTTTGTTTTAAATTAGCAATACTCTGTTCTAGCTGTCGGTGCAAATCGCGGTGCCCCCCCACTAGCCTCGAACCAGTCGTACCCGTACCAAATTCCTGAGTTGCAGCCATCGCCGCTTGAATCAACCTATCATCCCCCGCAAGTCCCAGATAATCGTTGCTAGCAAAGTTAATTAGCCAGTCCCCGGCTAATTTTACCCTAGGGCCTGGACAACTTTCGATCGATTGTGGCGATCGATACCAATTGGCGCGGTGAATAGTGTCTAAATCCTTCTCTATCCAAGCATAAGGGTCAGCGTTCATAGTGGAAAGCGATCGAGTAATAAGTTATATTGTCTGATAATCAGTTCCTCAATTTCTCAAAAGCATATGTCAAACACTACTCAAAAATACAGATTAGTCACCCGCAGCGATTTTGACGGTCTTGTCTGTGCCGTTTTACTCAAAGAACTCGATATTATCGAAGAAATTAAATTCGTTCATCCTAAAGATATGCAGGATGGAAAAATAGAAATAACCAACAACGATATTACCACAAATTTACCCTATGTTGAAGGTGCTCATCTAGTTTTCGACCACCATTTCAGCGAAACTCTCCGGCACGAAAAAATCCAAAAAAACCATATCATCGACCCCTATGCAGCATCCGCAGCCAGGGTACTATACAAATATTATGGAGGTCCAGCCAAGTTTCCCCACATTTCCGAAGCAATGATGGAAGCTGTTGACAAATCCGACTCCGCTCAATTTTCCCAAGCCGAAGTTTTACATCCCGAAAAATGGGTATTGCTCAACTTCATTATGGATGCGAGAACTGGATTAGGCAGATTTAAGGAATTTACAGTTTCCAATTACCAGTTAATGATGGAATTGATTGACTACTGCAAAAACCATAAAATCGAAGAAATCTTGGAACTTGCTGATGTCAAAGAAAGAGTAGAACTCTACTTCGAGCACGAAGAAAAGTTCAAACAACAATTAGAGCGTTGTGCCAAAGTTTATGATGACTTAGTTGTTTTAGATTTGCGAAACGAAGAGATTATTTATGCTGGAAATCGCTTTGTAATTTACGCTTTGTTCCCCCAATGCAATATATCAATTCACGCACTTTGGGGACTTAAGCAACAAAATACTGTTTTCGCCGTTGGCAAATCAATTTTTAACAAAACTTCTCAGGTAAATATTGGACATTTAATGTTAAAATATGGTGGTGGCGGACACATGAATGCCGGAACTTGTCAAATTGAAAATGACAAAGCTAGTAAAGTTTTGAATGAATTAATTGCACAAATCGATCAAGATAGTTGAATAAACAAGAAGGGAAATTTAATTCTTCTACCACCCTTATTTGGTAATCGGTAATGGGTAATAGGCGAAGTGGAGACCAAAAATAATCGTCTGTAGCTAACCAACTGTCAAATTACCAATCCGGCAATTACGCATTACCTATTACCCCTTACCTACGAGTCCGGTGTACCTCATGTTACTGAGAAAGGTTATATTCTCGTTATGGTTGTTTTTCCACATCTACAGTTTGTGAACTATTATCTTTGACCGAGGGTAAATGGTCTACCAAACCCATATCAAAAGCGACATCCGGCAATTCAGAAACCTGATATTTACCAGGTTCAAACAATCGTCCAGGAGTAAAACAAGGCTGTTTTAATTGTACAATTTCTCCCGGTGCAAACATTCCTCTAAATCTTTTACTTTCCAGCGCCATAATTTTCCTTCCTAAAACAACTGTCTCATTAATTTTAGCAACTTTTTACCCGTCGCTTCCCAAGTAAATAAATCCGCCGTCTCTCTGGCTTTTTGAGCCACCTGAAAACGTCTGGAATCTGCAACAATGTTCCGCAATTGCTCTCGAACAGACTGAAGATTTGGTTCGGCCCAGTGAGGAGAATTGCTAATTTTCAGATGATGAGTATCATAACACAATCCTACGGGAATTAGATCGTAAGAAATCGGATAGCAGTTATCAATATTAGCATACTCGGTCGGGCCGCCGTAAAGAGGCATCGCCACGGGCAAACCCGCGGCAAAAGCATCCAAAATCTTGATGGCAAAACCCTCGCCACGAAAGGGAGCTAAAAAAGCATCGGCGGATAAGTATAAATTCGCTAGTTCTTGTTTGTCAAAAAACTTAGGTAATATTTCAATTTTTGGTTTAAACCTACCAAATCTATGTTGAAAATCCCTAATTATTTCTACGATAACGTCAGGGTTTTTGCCACCGTCTTTGATAATTAATTCAACATTAGATTCATGTTGAAATTCTTGACAAAAAGCTTCTATGGCAATATCTGTACCAAATCTAGAGAAATCAAAAGAATTGGTCATGTGCAGAATAGACGTTACATAGGGTCGGTTTTTGGGAGATTTTTTAGCATAAAGTTCCGAGATTAAAGGATTGAATCCCAAAGGAAGGACGGAGATATTATTGGCGGGACATCCTGCTTGGATTAAAACATTTTTAGAATACTCGCTGACAGCAAGTTTGTGAGAGGAAGTGTGGACAGCATCGTACATCCAATAATCGAATTCATCATGGTTGGTGGCAAATTCATAGTTGATGGCAAAAAATTCTAAATTCAGATGACCATTGAGTTCTTTTAAAAAATAGGGTTTCCAGTAATGAGACCATTTTATTTGAAACAAATCCGATGGATGGTTACTCCTCCACTTGGCGATTAGACTGTTTTCTTCTGCCGTGCAAATGCGCTGCATACGAGGTGTAACTTCTGAGTCTTCGACGGAAATAGGAATCCCCATTTTGTCTAAGGCTTTAGCTAAGGAGAGTGTGATATCTGCGAAGGAGTTGAAGTGTTGAAATCCGATGTTAAAATGAACCATTTTTAATATTTTTGACTTTTGAGTTTACTCATTACCAGGAATTATCCCAGGGAGGCAGAGCCTCTAGATACCTGTTCCGAGGAAATTGGTTATTATCACCAACTAATAACTAATAACTAATAACTA
Source organism: Microcoleus sp. EPA2 (assembly GCA_020882975.1). Lineage (GTDB taxonomy): Bacteria > Cyanobacteriota > Cyanobacteriia > Cyanobacteriales > Microcoleaceae > Microcoleus. Next base: position 275,124 of record JAHRFD010000003.1, read on the forward strand.
ATGACTAATGACTAATGACTAATAACTAATAACTAATGACTAATAACTAATAACTAATAACTAATAACTAATAACTAATGACTAATGACTAATGACTAATGACTAATAACTAATGACTAATGACTAATGACTAATGACTAATGACTAATGACTAATGACTAATGACTAATAACTAATAACTAATTTGCCGATCGCACTAAAATGATTGTACACTCACACCCGCGCGCCACAGCCTCCGGGATATTCCCGTGCATCACCTGTTTGAGCAGTCCTTCGCGGCTAGCTCCCAGGACGATCGCATCACACTGGTCATTTTGAGCTAAATCAATTAAAGCATCAGACACAGACTTAGCGCAAACCGAAGTTGAAATTACCTCACAGCCCACCTGGCGCTTGAGAAACTCCGCCGCTTGCTGCAATTCATGGCGATTCGGTGAAGCGACAGAAGGCTGGTGCACCTGACATAATCTGATCTCTGGTACTTGACTCGCCGCCACAAAAGCAGGTAACAGTCGCAAAGCTGCTGCTTGCTTGTAACTACCACGAATCGGTACCAGCCAGCGCTGCAATCCCATCAGCGTATGTAATCCCAATTCCTCGGTTTGAAGCTGGGAATGTGGCGCAGAAATTTCTTCAGTTTGAGATTCAGGATTTGTGATTTGAGATGGGGAATTTTCTACCGGGTTTATATTGGTTAAATCCACAGATTCTTGACTCAATGCTTTTTTCGGGATTCCCATCTTGTCTCCCCAGTCTCTTTTCTGCCCTTTTTGTAATAACTTTTCGCTCCATTTTACTAAAATTACTTCGCAACCAGCTTGCCGAATTACGGTATCGACAACATCGCCAAAGATGCGTCCAGTCGTCGATGTTTCGCCTTGCCAGCCCATCAAAATCAGATCGATATGTCGCTCCCTAATTGTCTCTAAAATCGCATAAGCAACGTCGTGAGATACCCGTATTTGGGTGTGTAGTGGGACATCCCAATGGCGGGCGATGCGCTCGGCTTGTTGCAACAGGCGTCGGCCTTTTGTTGTCCGCACTGCGGTTTCTGAAGGAGAACTGTTGCGGGGTACTAACATGATTTGTACGCATTCTAGTTCGTAGTTGCGATCGCGCGCAATTGTCGCCGCCAGCCGTAGCAAAGCTGGTGCTGTGTAGGGATTCGAGAGCGGTACTAACAAGCGGCCGTTTCCTACCTGGGGCGATCTGGTTTGATATACAACATAAGAAGGTTCTGGACTTGCCCCCTGGTTTGTTTCTCCGCTCAATCTATTGGACTCAACTCGAATAATATCACTCCGAGTAATAATCCCTATTAAATGTCGTCCTTCTGTGACGGGTAAGCGACTGAGATTGTACTTGCTAAGCCTGTGTAAAACTTCGCTTAAAGTATCGTTTGCTTTCACAGTTATTGGCTGGGGAGTCATAAATTCTTTGAGCAGTGCATTGCCCAAATAATTACGTTTTTTGGCATTAGCTAAATCTGATTGACTGACAATTCCCACTAATTTTCCAGCTTCCACTACTGGAAAACCTCGGTGAGTCGATCGCGAAAAAGCGTGCATTACTTCATCAAAAGTCAGTAGACTCGAAAGAGTTTCAACTTGGCGCTGCATGACGTTAGCTGCGTACAAGTCACTCAAACCATCAACAGCAGGTTTATCTTTTTTCAGTTGAATGCCGTTAAACTCCAAAAGGCGATCGTACAAAGAGCCACTGTCCACCTTTTCCGCAACTAAATAAGCAACTACAGAACAAATCATCAAAGGTAGCACCAACTTGAAATCCGCCGTAATTTCAAACACAATAACTACCGCCGTAATCGGAGCCCTAGAAACCGCACAAAAAAAGGCTCCCATTCCCGCCAAAGCGTAAGTAACGGGCAAACCAACACCAAGCCAATCTGCCTGTAATATCCCCACCATATGACCTAGGGCAGAACCCAGAATTAGGGAAGGCGCAAATAATCCTCCCGGTGCTCCTGAAGCAGCAGAGATAATAGTCAAAGAAAAATGAGCAATAAAAGCAATTAAACTTGTGACACCGCTAGCTTCTCCGGTTAGTAAAAACTCGCGCAATCCCGTATTATTGCGAAAATTTTCGGGTAATAATGCTATTACTAAACCACAAATCAATCCAGCTAAAGCTATTCTAAAAGGCAAGGCAAGTTTGAGAGTTTTTTTATTAAATTGTAATCCCGCCAGAATTCCTTTACTGAACAAAGCTCCCAGGAAGCCTGCTAAAACTCCTAACAGTACATAAAACGGAATTTCCCCAGCCGAAAAACTGGTTGGGTACTCTCGTAAATTGAGATTTAAACTATCACCGCCCAAAATTTGTGAAACAACCGCACCAATGAAAGAAGCAATAATGGCAGTACCTAAAGTCAGCCCAGAAACATCGTGCAGTAGTTCTTCGACTACAAACAAAACCCCTGCAATGGGAGCATTAAAACCCGCAGCTAACCCCGCCGCAGCGCCACAAGCAATCAATTGTCGGCGGTAGTCTGGAGAAGTTGGCATTAAGTGACCAATCCAGTCTGCCAAAGACGCTCCAATTTGGACAGTAGGGCCTTGTCTGCCCAGGGTTAAACCAGAACCAACTGCTAAAATAGTGGTGATAAGTTTAGCAACGGCTACTCGTAAATTCAAAGAAAGATTGACACCAGAAAGAGCAGCTTTGACGTGGGGAATGCCACTACCGGCAGTTTCAGGAGCCCAACGTTCAACCAAAAAACCTGTCAGCAACCCGCCGAATAAACCGACAGCCGGAAGTAAGATTACTGCGGGAATTAATGTTGAGGTAGCTACTCGCCAACTGCCGAGCCATCCGACTCCTAATTTGAGTAAAACCCCAGCCAATCCTGAAATTAAGCCAATCAGACAAGCTTCAAATATAGCGAGGCGTTTCGGGCGTAAAAACAGTTGAGATTCGATGACCCTGGAAGATTCCCTAAATTGTTTAGGGATAGGAATATACCGCATAAATAGGGTTTATTACCTGAATTTTTTAGCTGTTACCAGACTTTAACAACAAAATCCATCGATTGGACAAAATATAACTAATATTTAACCGCAGATGCAGGCAGATTAACGCGAATTAATTATACACTAACCATTTTTGCCAAACTTACTATCCTGCAAAGAATTCCCAATCCCCTGAATCACTCCCCGCCCCACCAAACCAATCCCGCGCCCAATTACCTCAGTCAAAACATAAACAACACCCACACCAAACAGCGAAACAACTGCCCGAAGCCTAGGCGCGATCGCATCCCTCATTTCCAGCACCAAAGTCAACCCCAACTGCCATCCAGAAAGCCGCGCTAACTCCCCATTTCTGGGAGCATAAATACAAACCCTCTGAATTCCCGCATCCCTCAACACAAACAGCCAAAACCTACTCTCAAAAATAGCCTTCGGTTCCACAAAATAACTTTCCCAACGATACTTCCAAGATAAATTATTCCGAAACCGCTCAATCTCTCGTGTGGAAATTAACTTCCCATCATAAAATTTTTGCTTAACTTCCTCAACATTCCCAAAATTGTTTAGCAGAGGCTGCACCACTCCACTAGCAACTTGAATTACCAAATTTTCCAACAAATACTCAGCCCGCTGCATTGCTTCGGGACTGCCAGCCAGACAAGAATTATTATCAACAATCAAGGGATTTTCAAATAGCAAATGCGCAAAAAAATCAACAGTCAGCGGTATTTTGTCAATAATTTCCGCCCCAACTTCCTCCCGGTTAGAAAGTAGCACTGGGACAACTTCTACCCCATTTATTTTTCCGAAAAATTTCCCACTTTCAGCTAAACTGCTGGATATTTTTAAATGTGTTTGAAATTTATCTAAAATCCCAGGTTCCCTGACTTGCAGAGTATAATATCTGCCAAAAAAGTTGATGACGGTATCTTGCCACAAATTCCGCAAAATAGCAGGCATTTTTTCCGTCAATTGAGTTGGCTGCACCTGAGAAAAACGTAACTCTTCGAGCACTTCTTCCAATTGTCCCAGGATACAATTAATCAATTCCAGCTTTTTGGTCGATCGCAAAACATCGATTTCCAAAGGCACGCCACTCAAATTCACCACATCAAACTGCAACTTAGCAGCCACCGAGTCAAACAAACTACCTTGCCAATCACCTCCCTGTGTCGAATCCTCGACCAAAGAATCTGTATTCTTAACTACCAATTCCGAATTAATTAACAAACTCTTTCTTCTCCCCTCTCCCCTCTGCTTACCCTGAACCCCCTGGCTTTCTTGCCTCTCCGTTCTTCTTGGTGTTGGCAATAACTGACTCACCACCCAACGAGCAGCCAGCAATTCTCGGTGATGCCCGCTCAGCAGCAAACCATCCAAAATCGAGCCAAAATCATCATTCCCAGTAGTTTTTGTCTCTTGTAACTCAGCTTTTACGACGGCCAAAGTTGCGTCTATTTGCCGCAGCCCCGACAGGCAAATATCAGCCAATATTTTTTGGTGTATTGGCTTAGCAACTGTCGGATCGTCTACTATTTGTTCCACATCTGTGGCAGAGTTTTCTGTTGATTGAACTCCCCCTAAATTCAGTGGAATTTCCCAGCTCACTGCCACATCTTCTGGCCAATAACTTTCACCCGATGCCACCAAGCGAATCACGGTCATTGTCAGCGCAATATCTCTACCTTTAGGACAATAGCCATTGACACCTGCTTCCTCCAAAATTGCTCGCGACTCTGCCGTCAGTGGCCCACCCAGGAGCAACAGGGGCAATTCGGGGTACAAAGTTGCTAACTGGCGACAAAAGGCGATCGCCGACATTTCGCCCACTTCGCTCACTTCGCCCGATCGCACTCGTGGCGTATCAAAATCAAATATTACTAAATCTGCGGGCTTCGCTTCTCCATTGGCGATCGATCGCCCCTCTAAAAGCAACAAAGCCTCTGTCGGCGTGGAAACCTCCGCAAAAATTTGCAAATCAGGATAATCCTGGCAAGCAATTCGCAATCCCAGGCGGAAAATGGGGTCATTACCGATCGACAACAATTGAAAATTAGTCATCAAACAGCAGAAGGTACGGGATAGGGGTACATGAGAAGAATGGGGGAGACAGGCAGAAAGGATTTGTGGAGCTATCACCCCTAGAGCAATGGCCGATCGCGATCGACCTTCAGCCCCATTACTCTGGAATTAAATTACCATCGGGAGGACCAGCCGACTCCGGGAGCGGAGGTGGAGGCGCGGGTTCCGGGGCCGGAGGAGGAGCAGGTTCAGGAGCGGGTGCTGGAGCCTCCTGTCGGGCGGGCGGATAGTAAGGCTCTTCCTGTCGGGCGGGCGGATAGTAAGGCTCTTCCTGTCGGGCGGGCGGATAGTAAGGCTCTGCTTGTCGGGCGGGCGGATAGTAAGGCTCAGGCTCAGGCGGCGGTGCTTCTTGCCGAGCTGGTGGGTAATAAGGTTCTGGAGCCGGATCTGGTTCTGGGGGTGGGGCATATTCCTCCCGGACAGGAGGAGGGGCATATTCCTGCTGTTGCGGAGCCGGTGCATACTCTTCCACAGAAGCTGGCTCAGCTTGGCGAGGACTTTCCGCTGGTATGGGTGCGCTTCTGGCACTCAGTTCCTCACTCCAGCGCCCGATGGCGCTAGCAGCCTCCGAATGCAGAGCCCTACCGTAACTGACTTGGGATGCCATATCGATCGCCGCTCCCAACCGGCCTTGAGACGCCAACTCAGCAGCTCGATCCAGAATTGGTCGATCTTGAGCCACTTGCAAGTCGCTGACCCATTGATAGACATTATCCTGAGCTTTAGCATATAAAGTTCTACCGCTCTTGATTTGGGAAGCCTTATCAATAGCCTCGCTTAGCTTTCCTTGCTTTGCCAGGGCCAGCGCCCCGTCCAAAAACGGCTGATCTTCCACAATTTCTATGCGTTTAGTCCAGCTCGCCAGGAGAGTTTGGGCTTCTAGCCTGCGGGGGCGGTTTTGAGCGATCAGAGTTACCTGAGCGATCGCACCCTTTAGTCCTTCAACAGTTCCCGGTGCAGCCAACTGCTTGGCCAGCATCACAAAAGATTTGTCCTCTATCCGCTGAATGTCCTTGCGCCAAGAAGCCACCAAAGTTTGAGCGTGCACCCGTCGCGGCTGACTCGGCCCAATGGTTTGCGCTTGGTCGATCGCGATTTCCAAGGCTCCAGGTAGACCAATACTGGCGATCGAATTCGCCATTTGCAGCCGCACCAAATCTTGAAACTGCACTTGCAAACTCTCTATTTGACCTTGAGCCTTCTGGTATAGAGGACGGCCTGGAGCTATCTTACTAGCAGCACCTTGACCTTCTAGCAAGCTAAAAATATGTTCCCCCAGAGGCGTGGTAATCGACTGATTCCAAGTCACCGCCACAGCCCTACCGAACTGCATCAAATCTTGGGCTTCGGCAAACAGAGGTGAATCCGGTGGCACCACAGAAGCCGCCTCGATCGTCCCGTTCAAATCCTTCGCCTGCAAGCGTTTATTCGCCATTGCCAGCAAAATCTTACTCCACCCTGCAATTTCCTCCTCTGCTTTGGCGCGCGCAAACAGTTTCGAGTCTATTTTTCTAGCCAAGACGATCGCCTCTGCAAACTTTTGCGGAGTTTCATCCTTCGCCAACTCCTTCGCCTCGGACAAGCGCTGCCAGCCGTTTCTTTCCACAGCTATCTGCTGGACTAACTCGTTGTAGCGTTTCTGACTCCAGAAAATATTGTCCAGTTTAAACAGAGCTTGAGCGTAATCCCAGGCTTTTCTTAAATCGTCTACTTTCAAAGCTGCTTGAGCAGTATCGTAGAGCTTTTGACCTTCCTGCCAATTTTTTTCCCAAGCGGTAACAGCCTCCTGTACCTCCGGGTAAGACGGACTCGTTTTGGGAATTTTTCCCACAATGTCCATTGCACCTTTCAAGTCCCCCGCCTCGATTCTTGCTTTGGCAAATCCCAAAATTGCTTTCGACCATTCTCCTACCAAATGTTGGCCCTGGGAGTAGAGTGGGTGTTCTTTGGGCCAAGCCTGCACCAGGACGATCGCGGATTCTAGCTGTTCTAGTTTCCCAGACTTAGCCGCTTGCTGAGCGCAATAAAGCCGCTCTCCGTCGGCTGCTAGTGGCGAAAGTTGCTGGCAATTGGGAGGCGGTGGCATCGTCAGCAACCACAGAAATGCTGCTACACCCGTTACTCCAAAGCCCACCAGGACTGTCAGCCAGATGAGCTGCCACTGCCAAAAACTTCTTTTAGTTTCGACTATCGGTGGCGCTATCGCTTCTGAGCCATCATCCCCTGTAACCGAGTCTGCACTTAATTTTGCTGTCGGTTCCGAGGGGTGGTTGTATGTCACTGGTCTTGAGAATTTGTCAGATTGTCGTCTCGCCATTACTTCAGCCTATCCTGTAATGCGCTTGTGCATTTGGTAGTAATCAAACGCAGGTAAATTATACAGTAATTGACCTACTGCTATGCAGTTAGGACAGGGGAGATAATAATTCATGCTGCACAGATGCTCGATCGCGTTGGCAATTTTCAGCTCTTCAACTGTCGAGATTTGCAGTAAATAAGAACTAGATAAAAGTCTGCGGTGTAACTTTTGGTCGATCACCCAATTTTTTACGATCCGTTGGGGAGTGAGCCTTCTGCCGTTGATTCGGGCGATCGATAGCCGTAGAAGTCGATCCGGTAATCTACAATCCGAACTCCCGTTTGTTGTTCAATTTGTGCGATCAAGTCTGGGGGCAATTCCACATGAATGTCGAGAATCTGAGACGTATCTAGACAATTGACGTGAGAGTGAGAATCGCTGACATTGCCGTACAAGCGTCCTTCCGATCGCTCTATGCACTCAATAATCCCTTCTCTAGATAGGGCTTCGAGGTTTTGATACACCGATGTGTGACCGATCGAATGTGCTTGTTGATTTAGGCGATCGTATATTTCACGCGCTGAGAGGTGTTCTTGCGCCTGCCACAGGAGTTCGAGAATCAATCGACGCTGGCGGCTCAAGCGCATTCCCATCGCCTGACAGCGATTTAAAGCATCTTCTAATGAACGAATTGGTTTCACAGCTACCGCCTTCTAAAGCCTGCTCGATTTTTAACTCTCGTACAACGTTGCACGGGGACCCTAATTTCCTTAATTCTAACGCAGGCTAGCTCAAAGGTATAGCAGAAGGAGAAAGGAAGATGGAAGATGGAAGAAGGAAAATGCCACAAAATCCATGATTTCTGCAATTAAGAAAGCCGTAACAGAGAAATTGGCCCTTAAAAAAGCCTTCAAACCTAACATCCTTCCACCTTCTAGCATCCCAAGTCCTAGGGAGAAGATTTGATCGCGTGAATCAGTAACTTAGCTATTTCCGAGAGTTGCTTTTTGTTAAAAGTTTTGAGCAAAAGCTTGACTACCGCCTTCGGTTCCGCAGGAAGTGCTGTAGACCCTGATGCTGCGACTGTTGGTGGAACGCTGGCGGCGGCCGCTACTTGTGGAGATGCTGCCAAAAGCAGTAAATTTTTACTCGGAGCGATCGCCTTGACTTTCCCGCCTTGCACCAAATCACCAGCATCCTTAAGCTCCTTAATAATCAGTGGAGCTAACACTTTATAAGAGTTTTTCGGATTGGCGATCGCCACTCTAGCGGTTTTGACTAAACTTTGCCAACTTTCGATACCGGTTCCCAACTTATACAGACGAACACACAAATCAGACAACTGCTGGCGAGTAGCAGCCGACTCTTTCGCCTTGAACACCTGCAACATTTCTTTGAGTAACACCATCACCGAAGCTGTAAAATTTGTCGTTGAGACAGTTGGAGCAGCCCCAGAGGAACCAGACTTAGCCGCCACCCCAGCAACTTTGCCAGAAACTAAATTATTGAGGTGAGTTTCTAGTTGAGCAAAGGCCGGCATGATTTGCTGGACCAGTTTCTCTCCCTCTTCATTCCTCAACCCAAAAGGCCCCGACATCCGCTGCACCAAATCCTTAAGCGTATCAACTCCTTTGAGAAACAAAGATTCTGCTGTTTGGTCAACCTGCTTAACGGGCCCGTCCTTGAGAATCTTAAAACAATCTTCCAATCTGTGAGCGGTTGTTTTAATGCTATCCAAGCCCAGCATCGCCGCCCCACCTTTGACTGAGTGGGCGGCTCGAAACATCTCTTGAAGGCTTTCGGGGTCTTTCATCGTGGACTTTAAATCCACCAAACCATTTTCTAGAGTATCGAGGTGCTCCTTAGCTTCCTCTATAAATAAACGTAAAATTCGGTCTTGCTGGTCTGACACAACAGTCCTCCTAACAATCTCAGCACCCTCCAGAAAGCACTCCTAACCAGGAAAGTAACGCGACTCATACCCAGAGTCGGAATCTCCTATGCAAGATATTCTAGCCTCAACAGCTAGTACAGTCACAATACTGGTTTGCTCCGAAGGTTAGATTCGATCGACCTGGTGGGTTCAGATGCGGAAGATTGATTCTACAGTTCTGAGGGAGTATCGGGAGCCACTTCTATGCCCATTCCTGATTGCATCATCTGCTGATCCGTAATCAAGTCGCTCAATTCCTGGAATTGGACACCGATGTTTTGGCAAGCTAGTTTGAGTTCGCGATCGAATGTATGAAAGTCACTACCATAGCCGCAAAGTTGGGCTGCTGTGGCAATACCTTGTGGGGCGTTGGCTTTGGCGCAGTCGATTAACTCAATGCCTGTGAGGGGTTTGGATGATGCCATAGTGTCAAACCGCAGATGAAGATTTTTTCCTACTGTATCCAAAATCTTGAGGGCGATCGATCTATCCAAAGGCAGGAGAAGTCTCGCACCACCAAAGTCCAGTTAATTTTTGGGCAAAAACTGCCAAAATAGCACTAATCATGTGGATTCCTTGACATCTACTCTGCCTAACTTGGTATCAGTTATGGTGAAAAACCAGTCCCTATCTAAGATGCAGTGGCTCTGGACAGTCCGCCATCGCCTCTTGGTCTCTGTTTTGTTGGCTATAGCTGTGGGGTTTGTACTACCACCAGACTATCTCAAGCTGACCAGAGCTCTGTGCATTTGGGACACCGGCCTGGTCAGCTTCCTAGGTTTGACTTTAGTGCTCATGGTGCAAGCCACCCCAGAAATGATGCGCCACCACGCACAACAACTCGACGCTGGTCGCGCGGTGATTCTCAGCTCTATCTTGGCAGCGGCTTGTGCTAGCGTCCTCGCCCTAATTCTCCTGCAGCACCAGACGAAAGGCTTGGATTCCCATTTGCTAGTTCTGCACTTGGGGCTTTCGGTTTTGACCATAGTTGGGTCTTGGCTGCTGGTGCATACTATCTTTACCATGCACTATGCCCACGGCTACTACCAAAACCCCAGAAAGTCGAATCACAACAAACCTGAACCAGTCAAGGGTTTGGATTTTCCGGGGGACGAGGCACCTGACTACAAGGATTTTCTCTATTTTTCCTTTGGGGTAGGCATGACTTGCCAAGTTGCAGATGTGCAAACAACTTCTCGCTCTATGAGGTCTTTAGTTTTGTGGCACAGCGTGCTGTCTTTCTTTTTTAACAACGCTATTCTGGCGATGAGTGTCAATATTATTGCCGGATTGAGCTGAGAAACATTACACGAGCAAGATAATTGTCAATTTTAAATAACAAATTAGTTCGATTCCCATTTTTAACTTTTTATTTTATAGTTTAAATTTGTCACTCGACCAAAACTTTGATGAAATTCCAGATTTCCATCTCTCCAAGGAGAATCGTCGCCTTCCTGAGCATTTGGGTGCTATTCTTCAGTGTTGCTGGCTTTGTGGTACAAGTTCTGCGCTACGGCTTTAATTATCGCGGAAGATGGATAGATTTATTTCACCTTGACCGAGAGTTAAATTACCCCTCGTGGTATCAGTCATTTACGTTACTGTTTTGTGGAATTCTATTGGGAGTAATTGCCTCTACGAAAAAAAAACAGGACGATCGCTATTTTCGCCACTGGAAAGCGCTGTCAATTATGTTTGTGATTTTTGCTTTAGATGAAAGCCTTAGCTTCCACGAAGTTTTGATTATTCCAGATTTGCGAAAAGCGCTGCATCTTGGGGGATTATTTTACTTCGTTTGGGTAATTCCAGGTGCTATTTTTGTATTGGTAACAGCGCTCAATTATTTCAAGTTTCTGCTGCATCTTCCATCCAAAACGCGGTATTTATTTATAGCGGCAGGAGGCATTTACATTGGCGGAGCTCTGGCTATGGAAATGGTTGGTGGCTATTATGCAGATTTAGTAGGTCTGCGCAACTTAATATATGGGACAATAGCCACTACTGAAGAAATCTTTGAAATGGTGGGAGTTCTGATTTTTGTCTACGCACTGCTTGCTTACATAGGCCGCTACATAGAAGATATTGACGTGCGGTTTAAGGTACTTGAGGATAGAGATAGGTAGAAGAGTTTGTTGCTAATTGTTGAGGGGGTATAAACAATGACTGTCCAAAGCTTAAAACTAAAAATTGCTAATGATGGGAACCCTTAGTTTCATCCATTAGTGCTGCTTTGATTACAAAGTATCAACCAAATTATCCTCAATTTATTTTAGCAAAAAAAAGGTGTTTTTCGTTGCTTTCGGGATGGAGCGATCCCACGCTTCCTAATAATTTAACCCGCTCATTTTTTGCTAATCCCATCGCAAACCTGTTTCTCGCTTTCCTCAGCACTATTCTGCAAATAGTCGTGCAGCCAATCGCAGCCTTCCACCAGCATTTCATCTAAACTTTTAATTTGCCACAACCTGGCTGTATTGTCCCCTGATGCCGTAGCGATGGATTTGCCGTCGGGACTAAAACTGACACTCCATACCCTATTTTGATGTCCTTTAAATTCTCGTATCAATTTACCTGTTAAATCCCACAACCGGGCTGTTTTGTCCCATGATGCCGTAGCGATGGATTTGCCGTCGGGACTAAAACTGACACTCGATACCAAACTTTGATGTCCTTTAAATTCTTGGAGCATTTTACCTGTTAAATCCCACAACCGGGCTGTTTTGTCCCATGATGCCGTAGCGATGGATTTGCCGTCGGGACTAAAACTGACACTCGATACCAAACTTTGATGTCCTTTAAATTCTTGGAGCATTTTACCTGTTAAATCCCACAACCGGGCTGTATTGTCCTCTGATGCCGTAGCGATGGATTTGCCGTCGGGACTAAAACTGACACTTGTTACCGAACTTTGATGTCCTTTTAACTGATTTTTTTCTCGGATGTTGTCGAGAATCTGACTTAGGGCAATCTGGGGAGTAGATATCGGATAATCTGCAAGGGAACGAACTTCCGTGACTGTAGCTTTAAGTTCTTTCCCAGTATTTACGGCAGAGATTAAAGCATCTATTTGGTTATTGCCAGATTCAAACTGTCTCAAAGCATCACTTGCACGGCGCTCTAATTCTGTCAATTTCTGTGCTGTTGCTAACAACTGTTCAGCTTTCTGCCGCGCCTCTGCTAATATCTGATTTTCTGTTTCAGTCTGCTTGAGCTTTTCGCGTAATTCTAGTAATTCCGCACCGCGCTGTTGGCGAATAAAAGGCACTAAATAATCGTGAACAAGTTGGTAGCGTTTCGGAGTTGCTGGGACTTCTAACACCAATCCCGATTTAACCACAATCTCGATAACTAACTCTAATGTTTCTAACTCGCTGCCTGAATCTGCTGCTAATTCAGCCCAAGTTTTCTGAGGACGAGTGTTGTTTTCATCCGTCAGCAAATACAAAACAAGTTCGGCAATATCTTTATTTTCCCTGCCGCAATCTCTGATAACTTCATCTAAAAACTCTTTAACCAGTTTGACCTTAGCCTGACTACCAAGTTGCTGATATTCACTCAATTGGGTAATCTGCCTTTTTTCCAGTTGCATCCCCACAATTTGCAACTCGATCGGCCTTACTTCGCCCACTTCACCTGCTAAATCTGCTACCAGCGCGTTTGCCAAATCCTCGTTTAAGTAAAATTGAGAGCCTTTTGTTAATGTTTGAACAATAGTTTTTGCTTCAAAAATTGAGAAATTTCCCAAGTAGTAGCAGATTTTTTTCGTGAGAATGTCGTTATCAATAATTGATAAATTGGTGGCGCGATTGAACTCTAACAAGTAGAAAAGATAATCTTCCCGCAGCGACAGGATAATTTTGAGGTCGCTAATCTGATTTAAACATTCAGCCAGAAAATCATATAACTTTTGCCTACCAATTCGATCTTGATAAGTAAAGAAAAATTCCTCAAACTGGTCAAAGATTAATACAGTTAATAAATTACGGTCTTGATTCAGTCGCAACTGTTCTAAAATAGCTGTCGGAGTGTCGATCGCCCCTGACAAACTCACAGTTGTTAATCGTTCAATTCCTGCTTTCAAACACTGACCGCAATCCCTCCCCCAATCATGATAAGATTGCAATAAAACAGGCAATATGTCCCGCGCTTCCAAAGTTGTCAGTTCCAGGGCAGGAACTAACCATGACTGAATTATCGAACTTTTTCCTACCCCAGATTGTCCGTGAACGATCGTCAGCTTGCAAGCAGGTGTACGTATCCGTTTACTGATCTCTTTAATATCGTGCGATCGACCAGAAGCGGCTTCAATTTCCTCAATAATTTCAGCTTTCGACTTACCGGATGCTAAACCGATGTCAATGATTTGTTGTGGCGATTGCAAGCGGCTGGCACCGATAAAAGCTTGCAATCCATATTTGCTTTTAACTTCTTGTTGCTCTAGTTTGATATGAAAGGCTTTTAAATATTCGCATTGCTCAAAATAGAGAGTTCTCAATTCTTCTAAAATCCTCAGATAAAGCTGCACATCATCTTGAGGCTGGGTAATTACTTTCGCTCGTGTTAAAGTTTCTATAATCTCAAGAGGGGAAAATACAGACTCACTCCCCCCCTTACCAAGGGGGGGCTGGGGGGGGTTAACTGTCGAACAGGGGATAAGATTTCGCTGCGCTTTTGCCAAAAGTAGCAGATACAAACCAGTCTCTTTTTTATTTATTCCTGTTTCTGTCAAAACAGCCAATGCTAATTCAGCTAATTCGCCAGCTTTTTCCCACTGAGATTGTTGCAGCGCCACCTCAGCCAAAAAGCCGTAATCTTCAGCTAGTTGACTCGGAGTGCCACAAATTATGTGCATTTTCAAGGCTTTTTCAGCTAAATTTTGCAACTCTTCCCAAGCTTGTAGAAGTCGCAGGACTTCGCCGAGTTCGCTAATACATTTAGCTGCTAAGTCATTTCGTTGTGCTTGCTCAAAATTCTCCAGAGATTGCTGTAAATACTCTCTAGCTTCTTGCCAACAATCTTGTTGTTCTGCCCGATGCAATTCAGCTTTGCGGTTGTAAGCTTGAGCAATTTTCTGGCCGACAATTCCCTGTCTTTCTAACTGGCGATTTTGCTGCCAAAATGCTAAACTTTGTTGATAATGTTCTAATGCTAAATCTATTTGATTTTTATGAAATTGCACTAAACCTCGAATAAATTGCCAACTAGCTTGCAATTCCGGGTCTAATGTTTCTATCAAATTTTTTAGGTCATTCTCCAGCGACTCAATTTCACAGTCCTCTAATTTAAAATTCTCAACATTAGCAAATGCTCGATCGGCTTGTTGCTGCAAAAAAATCATCAAATCATCGGGTGGTATAGTAAACTGAATTGGAGAAGGAACCCAAGACTTTAAATCAGTTGCCGATCGACTAAATTTAGCTAGTACAGCATCCGTCACCCATAATATCACAGGAAAAGCAAAATCTTGCTTGAATTGGTCACGCGCTCTATTAGCCCCAGCTAGCAGGTCATCAAGACCAACCACCGATTCGATGCCCACAACTATCAAGGCTTTTGGTGGTTGCTCTTGGACGGCATTGAGAATAGCTTGATGAAGTGTTTTGGTAGCAGGTGTGAGAACTAATTCTTGATATTCAACAGTAGATATAGTAGCGCGCAATTTTTGCAGCATAGCATAACGCAAACTAGCATAATTGCAGCGCACTAAAGTTAAAGAAAACTTTCCTTGAAAGCGGGCGATCGTCCGTAGTAATGTAGAGAGCGATCGCTCGTTTTCTGCTGCAATATCTTCGGCTCGATTTGAATTTACCATAATCTTAGAAATAAAGGGGATATTTAAGGAGTATTTGGTATTAGATCCCCCCTAGCCCCCCTTAAGAAGAGGGAGACTGGAAGCACTCAAAGCCCTCCTTCTTAAGCGGAGACTGGAAGCACTCAAAGTCCCCCTTCTTAAGGGGGATTTAGGGGGGTCGAGACTCAGAAATAACAAAGAAATCTCTGCACTCAAAGTCCCCCTTCTTAAGGGGGATTTAGGGGGATCGAGACTCAGAAATAACAAAGAAATCTCTGCACTCAAAGTCCCCCTTCTTAAGGGGGATTTAGGGGGATCGAGACTCGCGTAAAATCGAATGAAAATAATCTCAAAAATTTTGCTGTTGCCACAGCTTAAATTTGTCAGTTTCCATCAATAGCGGATTCAACGCAAACCAAATTCTTTCATTATCTACATACTCAAAAACCCACAGGTTTCGCAGCAAATCTTGGTATTCTTTGTCTCCTTTAATGGTTTGTTCTTTCACCACTTTAAAAAGTAATTCCCACTCATCATTATCAATGCCGCGATTGAGAGTATCACGGGAACTGCGAATCACCGATCGCAAAACATCTTGGGAAATGGGAGGGTCATCTTGCTGCAAGCAACCAAACAGCATCCCCATCAAGTTTCGCAAATGACCGCCGCTGACTCGGCACAATTCATCTAAAGTTTCCGAACTGTCAAAAACTTCCGTAATTAATGTCATCTGTTCCTCGGTTGACGCATCAGGAAAAGCCCGCGACATCACCATGCGCCGCAGCAAATTCATCCCCTCCACACATTCGCTACCATCTCTATTTTTTACTGGCACCATCGGCAAAACTTTCGGGTCAACTCCGCCTCCCAAGCGATTTTTCAAAATTTCACTTTCATTGCCAAAAATCAATCCCAGAGGTAGGGTATAAACTAAATGGCAATTGAGTTTTCGCAAGTCATCTCCCCGGTTAATAAAGATATATTCTGGTAGCAGTATCCCCGCTGTATTTGGTCGAGAAACTATCCGGTCTAGGTTATCAACAATTACCACCAATCCTTTTTTACCGCGCTGCTTTAGCTGATTAATTGCGACATCAATAATTTCTTGATTAATCAATTCTAGCATTTTACTGGCTTGCGGTTCCATGTACTGTCTCAGTTTCGATCGCAAGTCGGGATTGCTTTTGGTTTTGGCAGTGATTTTGGCGATACCCAAAGGCAGAGAAAGTTCCAGATTTCCGTCTGTGTTACCCTTGACTTTGCTGCCAAAAATTTCTCCTTCAGCTTCTAAACTCACAGGAGTCTGTAAAAAATTCCAACTGTTTTTTAAGAATTCTTTAAAACCTTGGGGCTGCAAGGAAATGTTGCCCTCTTCCAAGCTTTGGGTGACTCGCCGCGCGATCGCTAACATGATATCTGTCAAATCGAGATCCATTTCATCGAGGTCTTTTGTGGACTCGAAGTAAACTACATGAAATCCCTCATCTGTCAACTCTTTTTGGAGTCGCGATAATTCAGTAGATTTGCCGCAACCAATATGTCCGGTGAATAATTGGCAAGTCCGTTTATCTGGTGACACGCGGGTAATTGTTCGTTTGAGTATGTTAATAATTTTGCCACCGCGTACTGCTGCAAAATCAATGTAGTAGCGCATATCTTCTGAATTTCCTAACATCAGGGAGTGAGTGGGGTTGCAGGCCTCGCAGAATCTATTGAAATCTAGGGTCATAAATTTTATATAGCAATTGATAGTTGATATTTAAGAAGACCAGGCGGTTGAAACCGCGTCTATACAGGCAAAACCCGCCGACGCGGGTTGAAGAAAATACGGTAGTTGAAATCATGTTATCTGATCCAGTCCGCGGAGGCGGACATCGTTTGTATAGGTGCGGTTTCAACCGCCCTCTGATTTCTTATTTCTGTTGCCAATATTTGTAAGCGGCACTGGCCAAGGTGACAACTCCAGTAATTATGGCTGCTTCATCCACCTCAAATTGCGGATGATGGAGAGGATAATTGGGTCGATCTTTTAATCCAACTCCCAGGCGAAACATGGTTCCCGGTGCGTGTTCTAAATACATGGAAAAATCTTCGGCACCGAGGGATGGTTCTGGTAAAATTTGGACGCGCGATCGCCCTAAAGTTTCTAAAGCCGCTGCTTCGAGTAATTGGGTGAGACAGGGATCGTTTTGCACTCCCGGTACGCCACGTTTATAGTTGAGTTCATATTTTGCGCCGTAAGTCTGACAGACACCGGCCACAATTTGTTCGATCCAAGCTGGTAGTTTTTCGTAGGTTTCAGGATGGAGCGATCGCACGGTGCCTAATAATTTTACGCGATCGGCAATCACGTTAGGTGCTCGTCCCCCACTAATTTGCCCGATGGTTAAAACCACAGGCCTCAATGGATTTTGCATTCTACTAATCGCCTGCTGCAAAGTAGTAATAATCTGCGAAGCTATCCAAATTGCATCGATCGCCTCGTGGGGACGCGCGCCGTGGCCTGATTCACCCATGACAATCAATTCTAGGTCATCCGCCGCCGCCGTCAGTGCCCCGTGGCGAATTCCCACACAACCGCCGGGAATCGTCGGAAAAACGTGCACTCCCAGGATGCCCTCCACGTCTTGCATCGCCCCATCTGCAATCATCCAACGCGCGCCTTGGGCTATCTCCTCCGCCGGCTGAAACAAAAACCGGACGTGACCAGGCAGTTTTTCCTCTAGTTGAGACAATACCATCGCTGCGCCCAAACCGACGGTAGTGTGGATGTCGTGGCCGCAAGCGTGCATGACTCCTGGGTTTTTCGAGGCAAATTCCAGGTTTGTGCGTTCTTGCATCGGCAAAGCGTCCATATCGGTACGAATTGCTAGCCAGCGCGACTGGTTGCTATGGCCTTTGAGCTCGCCGATGACACCGGTTTTGCCAATTCCTTCGATCGCATGAACTCCACTGGAAGCCAAAACACCAGCTACATAGGCCGCTGTTTGATATTCTTGCCCGCTGAGTTCGGGGTGAGAGTGGATGTGGCGGCGGATTTCGATTAGGCGAGGTGCAAGGGTAGTAGCTAATTCAAGAATGCGGGCAAGCATGAATTTATTTGGGGATGGCGGTACAAAGGATTTTCAATTAGGTTAACGCAAATTTCCCACGAACAGGCAACCGGGCTTAAGTTGCGATGTTGATATATCCGGGCTGACTTTTGATGCGATCGATCCAAGATTCAATTGCTGGAAATCGTCTTAAATCAAATCCTCCCTCCCCAGCAACGTGAGTATAAGCAAATAAACCAGTGTCAGCAATGGTATAGCGATCGGCTACAAAAAAGTCCTTTGTTTCTAAATGCCGTTCCATCACTCCCAAAGCAGCATAACCCGGTGCTTGTTTTTGCTTAAGCGCTTCCTGGAATTCCTCACTTTTACCAGTCAAATACCAAAAACGAGAAGTTGCAATAAAAGGTTCGTGGCTATATTGTTCAAAAAACAACCACTGCATGACTTGAGATCTTTCAAATTTATCATTGGGAAAAAACTCAGTCCCTTCGCTCAAATAAAACATAATTGCATTGGATTCAAATAGAAATTTTCCCGGTTCTATTTCTAACACCGGAATCCGCCCGTTGGGATTTTTCTTCAAAAACTCCTTAGTTCGACTTTCTCCTTTGAGAATGTCAATTTCCAGCGTGGCAAAGGGAAGATGAAGCTGAGTTAACAGCAAGCGGATTTTGTAGCAATTCCCCGACATCGAATATTGGTAAAGTTTCAACATTCTTTTTTTTATACCGCAGAGGACAGAGAGAACACAGAGTTAATGTTCACAATTTATCATTGTAGCATTATTCTGTTGTGGCTACGGTAGCTGTGAGTAAAGAAGCATTAAGCTGGGATCTGACGCTCAATTAACAGTTATTCTGCAATTTTATTATAAAAATTAAAAGTATTTGACATTTTGCCATGACTAGACATAGAATATTGTGGCTATAATTTTTTAGAACCATCAAATCCTATGAACTGGGACAATAACTCAATTGTAATTTATTCAAATTTTCCATTTCATGTAGAAGATTGGTCTCCCCGATCTGTGAATAAAGGTATTGGCGGCAGTGAAGAAGCGATAATTTACTTAAGTCAAGAATTTGTTAAGTTAGGCTACCAGGTTCATGTTTTTAATCGATGCGGTGAGATGGCAGGGGAATATAATGGTGTAGTCTATCAGTCAGTTGACAAATTTAATCCCCAAGATAACTTTAATGTCTTAATCTTTCATCGCTATTGGACACAACCAATGGGAATGAAAGTTAAAGCCAGAAAAATTGCTGTGTGGATGCACGATAACCCGCAATTATTTCCTCCCATAGAAGAGTCGCAGCGTTTAGAATTTCTGGGAAGTTTTGATAAACTTTTTATGTTGTCAAATTTTCATAAATCTCTACTGCCAGACTGGATTCCTGAAGGCAAGATATTTTTAACCACCAATGGAATTAATGTCGCCGATTTCAATTTAACAGGTATTGCGAGAAATCCCAGGAGATTAATTTCGATTAGTGACTATACAAGAGGTATTGAAAATTTACTCACGCAATGGGATCGAGTTCTCCAAGAAGTGCCAGATGTTGAATTACATATTTTTTATGGTTGGCAAGGAATTGATGCTTTAATTAATTCACCTTATCTTGATAAGTTTCCACACTTGCCAGACAAAAAACAACAACTTTTAAAACTTTTCGCTCAGAAAAATGTCTATGAACATGGCAGAATTGGACACGAGCAGTTGGTTGAAGAATTATGCCAATCAGGCATCTGGGTTTATCCTTGTCATACTGCGACAGAAATTTTCTGTATTAGTGCTTGGAAAGCACAGGCTGCTGGTTGTGTTCCGCTAGTGACAACCTATGCAGGTTTAGATGAAACAGTGCAATCAGGTGTCAGAATTAAGGGGCCTGCGGGTGATGAAGAAACTAATAATGCTTTTATTGAAGCACTGATAGATTTGCTCAAAAATCCTGAAAAACAAGAACCTTTAAGACAGGAAGCATTAGCTCTTAAAGATTCATTTAGCTGGGTTCTAGTCGCTCAACAATGGCATCAGGAGTTTATATGCGCTCCTTAAATCCATTATAAACAGTCCTGGACGCAACGGGAGCATCCCGATTTTGCATAGGCGAAGCATGACCGCAGACAATTTATTAGTGATACCATTTTTCTTTCATGTGTCCTATGGATGAAGTCTTAGCCCCCCCTTAATAAGGGGGGGTTGGGGGGGTAATATCTAGCGCTACTTTATGAAATTGGTATGATAACTAGAGATTCTGCCGATCGCTAATTAAGCCTGGTGTCTGAAGAGCGATCGCATCATTTAATCAAAAGCAGATGGTAGTTTATTTGTCAGTGCGATCGTTCGAGCGATCGAAACCCGCAACTTCTGCCAAAGTATAAAGCGGCCGCCCCTTTACCTCCTCATAAATCCGCCCTACATACTGACCCAAAATCCCAATACTCACCAACTGTACCGCACCTAAAAAGAAAACCGCCATCATCACAATCGTCAAACCAGTTAATGCCGAATTTGGATAAAAAATCCGCCAATACAAAATCAAAAACGCCATTAATACAGATACAAATGCCGCAAATAATCCCAAATAAATCGAAAGTCTCAGGGGAACTTTGGAAAAAGACACTAAACCATTCATTGCCAAACCCAAAGATTTTCTAAACGTATACTTAACCTCGCCTGCAAAACGCGGATCGCG
The DNA here is from genome assembly GCA_020882975.1 of Microcoleus sp. EPA2. Lineage (GTDB taxonomy): Bacteria > Cyanobacteriota > Cyanobacteriia > Cyanobacteriales > Microcoleaceae > Microcoleus. Next base: position 295,968 of record JAHRFD010000003.1, read on the forward strand.
TTCAAATTTAACTGCTGTTTGCTTAAAACCAATCCAAGCCCGCAATCCCCGAATGTAACGATTTCGTTCGGGCATGGCATTGAGTATATCGACTACACAACGATCCATTAAACAAAAATCTCCTGTATCTATGGGAATATCAACATCGGCAAGATGGCGCAAAATCCGATAATACATATAAGCTGGCAACCGCTTAAACCAACCTTCTTTATGGCGTTGAGTGCGTTGAGCGTAAACAACGTGATAGCCTTGCCGCCATTGTTCTACCATATCTATAATCAACTCCGGCGGGTCTTGCAAATCGCCGTCCATTACTACTACAATTTTACCTGTAGAAAAGTTTAAACCAGCAGTCACGGCTATTTGATGGCCAAAATTGCGGGCAAAACTGAGGTAAGAAATGCGTGCATCTTTTTCGTGCAATTCTCGCAGAAGTTCCAGAGAGCGATCGCGACTGCCATCATTGATTAAAATTAACTCTACTGGTCCATCCATCCTAGCCATCACCGCACTAATTCGTCGGTAAAGTTCCGGGAGAGTTTCTTCTTCATTATAAATAGGAATTACCAAGGAATATTTGGGTATGCTTTTCATGATAGTCGATGTTTTAATTCTGCTTTTTAAGTGTTAAATCACAGATCTATTTTTTCATAAATACGCTCAGGGGTGCAACGGAAAATTTTTGTACATAAGTTTGATTTTTGATAACCATTTCTTTTCCTGGTTGCCGATCTTTTTTGCTAGCTTGGTAAATTATCGCACAGGGAATAAAGCTCTGGTAGGGTTCAAAATTTAATTTTTTTTCGACTACAGGATCGATGGTAGAGATATGTTCAATCCGAGGTGCTGGTTTTCCCGGTTCTTGAAAAAATACCCACAAGGGATATTCCCAGGAATTTTTCGTCCAAAATGATAGTCCTATATTTGTGCATTTTTTAGCTTTGATAAAATCTACTGTTTGATTGTAAGAATACTCGATTTTCGGCCGACTTGTAAAGTAAAGTTCATTTCTGCTGGTATTAAAAATGTTGCTTGCTCCTAGCAAAGGTCTAAATTTGTTATGACCAATCCAAGGCAGGGACATAAACATCAAAATTCCTACCATATAGTTGGCTATTTTATAATTGGATAATTGTGATATTGTTAGTCCAAACAACGGTGCAAATAATACAAAAAATGTCAGGTGGTGGCGACTTTGCCAAGGCTGGAATTTGAGCAAAAAACAAATTAGTAAAAATGTACTTATGGTCGCCACCAAATAAATTATTATTAGATGGGTTTTTCGGATTTTCTTTTTATTTAAAATCAGGATACAAGTGGCAATTATTAGCCCGAAATGAATGGGATTGGTAGCATTATTTTCATTGAATGACGGTGTACTCAGAGCATAGACTTGTCCTGGAGGCCATGTGATCCGCGGATCGTTTGGCAGGATACCTAATATCTTGTGTAGCCTTTTAACTACTGCCACAATTAAGCCATTGATTTGGGAAATGCTGGTCCCGATTTGCATGGCTGAGTTTCTAATTATATTTGACCCAAAAGTGGGGAGGCTAAATATTTCGATTTTGTATTCTTTAGTAAAATCTTGAGGAGCGCCGATCGCGTATCCAAACAAATCGTAGTTTCGCCAAAAATGACCTAGATTTAGTAAAATACTTACAGATGCGATCGTCAAAATTGGTGGAATAATTTTTTGAGGAAAACGCTTGATTCCTACTATTAAAAACCAGATTATAAAAGGTAGTGAAAATATATAACCTGTGGTTTTGGTTAAGCAAGCTAGACCCAAGCTTGCACCAATTTTGAGAGTGCTAGATAGAGTAATTCCTGTTGACATTCCCGCTAAACCGCAGGAGACAAAACAGACTACCCAAAAACATACAGCATAGTCGTTTTGGGTGCTAGAACCTTGGAGGATGCCCATGGGTAAAGTTGCAGCAAAGACGCAGGCAAAAATTTGACCCCGCAAGTTTGCTCCCAGTTGCTGAGCAATTAGAGAAACGCCGATCGCACTGCCAATCATACTCAACCATTGTATCAGATTCGCAAAGCGATCGCCCCCGCTTAAAATCTGAAAGTGCATAATCGCAAATTCCGCTCCAGGCGGGTGATATAATTGCGGTACATAGGATGTTGGATAATGCTCCACACTCCGATTTTGCATCCAGTGAACCACCCGACTCATGTGATATGTCATGGAATCCCAATTGTTAGGTGGCGAAACTATAGCTATTAAACCAACGAGCACAAAAATCAAGGATATACTTGCTAGTAAACCTACTAAAAAGCGAGGTATTTTAATTTGATGATTTAGGGAATGACTGCCCTTGACATTTAAAGTTTTTAGATATATGATTAAAATCAAAACATCTGCGGATAACCACAACCAAAACACCGCATTAAAAGCGATGGATTTGAATAAACTTAAAATTTCCGTAGATAAAGTAATCGTGACTCCCCATGCAATAGCAGCCGATAAAACCGCACTGCGCCAACAATTATTTATTTGATGGAATATCAAAAATAAAATTACTAAATAAACCAAGGGAAGCAAGCCGAATATATCTGTAGTCATAAGGTTTATACTACGGTGGTTATGTATTAAATTTTGTTAATACTGAATGCTGCCCTCACGCAAGGGTTGTCGAAGTGTTGAAACCGCTAGCGACTTATCCCCAAGTCGATCGCCAGGGGATTGCGTCTCGTTTCTTGGCCAGAGTTTTTAGGGGTGGGAAGAGGGGCTACCGTCAACCCCTACCTCCCTAAAAATATTAGTCTTCTTTTCGATCGTTGAGACAGGGGGAGTAATTTTTGACTATCAACAAACAGTTTCGTCCATCAGCGGTTCTCACATAACTGAGAGTATCACCGATGTCTTTCATTAATTTTAGACCCCGACCACCCGGAGATTCAATATCTACTGTTTCGGAAATATTTTTGATTTTTGCTTCTAAATCAAAGGGTTCGCCCCAATCCCAGATTTTAATCTCTACAAATTCAGGAAACACTACCACCTGAATTTCTACAGGTAAATCCCCTGGTTTGCCATTATGGGCGTGACGAACGGCATTGGTAAAGCCCTCCGCCAAAGCCAACTGACACCTGATCCAAACACTTTTGGGAATTCGCGACTCGTACAATTTTGAAAACCACGACAAAACGCGGTCTAATCCATTTAGACCCGTATTGACTTGAAGATCCGCTTTCTTGAGCATCGGCAACTTTTCGTAACCTTTCAATTCAATCAATCTCAGCTAATGAATAATTTCACTGGCTGGTGGGCACAATACAACAATACAAAATACAACTACACAAAATACAACGGTCGCAAAAATACAACGGTCGCAAAATTTAATGATAATTGGAGGGTAGTAGTTTCGAGGAGCAGGCCGTATAGATATTTCATCCACTAATCGGTTAAACAGTATACCATATGTAGGGATTCGATGTCAACCAGGGGTGTGGCAAAATAAAAGTCTATAAAAATTTATATTTTGAATATAAACTGAGTGAAGTTCGATCTCGCCGAAATTTCCCTTAAATTTAAACGTAAATTGAACTCAAAGGCCCGCTGTCAACAGCAATTACCTAGAAAGCGATGTTATTAGACTATACTCAATCTCAGACCAACGCGCTGACAGGATATATTTTGAATGACCCCCAGACCTTGAAAGACTTGTAGTACCTGAGTGCCATGTTTCAAATTCTGGTTATAGACGATGATACTGCGGTTCAAGAACTGCTCAGAAGAACCCTGAAAAAACAGGGTTACGAAGTAACGGTAGCAAGTAATGGCGAAGACGGTGTAGCACAGGCGCAAAAACTGTGTCCGGCTTTGATAATTTGCGATTGGATCATGCCACGCTTGACAGGCATCGATGTATGCCGTCGAGTCAAGGCCGATCCACATCTGTCAACTACACAATTCTTTTTGCTGACTTCTTTGGGGTCGATCGCCGATCGAGTCAAAGGACTTGATGCCGGTGCCGATGATTTTATCTCCAAACCCATTGAACTCAATGAGTTGCAGGCGAGAGTGCGGGCCGGACTAAGGCTGCACCAACTCAGCCGAGACTTGAAAATTGCCAAGCAAAGTCTGGAAGCAGAACTAGCTGAGGCGGCGGAATATGTGCAGTCTTTATTGCCAGATCCCATGGTGGAACCCGTCAGCATTGAGTCAAAATTCATTCCTTCCCGTCAGTTAGGAGGAGATTGCTTTGACTACAACTGGCTAGACTCCGATTATTTGGCGATTTATTTGCTAGATGTCGCCGGACATGGTTTGCGGGCGGCCCTGCCTTCTGTGGCAGTGTTGAATTTGTTGCGATCGCGCGCCTTACCCAATATTGACTATTACAAACCCAGCGACGTTTTGCGAGCTCTGAACACCACTTTCCAGATGAGTTATCAAAATGACAAGTATTTCACCATCTGGTACGGGGTGTACAATCGGATCGATCGCCAGTTAGTCTACGCCAGCGCCGGCCATCCCCCGGCGGTGTTGATTTCCCAGTCCCCCACTAGCAATGCCAAAGTCCAGCAACTGAAAACCCCCGGAATGCCGGTCGGGATGTTCCCAGAAGCCCGGTATGTAGATAAAATCTGCCATGTCGAGGATTTGAGCACTCTCTACATCTTTAGCGATGGGGTTTACGAGATTCACCAACCTGATGGCAATATCTGGGGGCTCGATCCTTTCATTGATTTGTTAGCAGCTTACAACGGTGCAACTGCCGACCAGTTAGAGTTAGTTTTGAGCTATGTTCAAAAGTTGAACGCTAAAGCCGTGTTTGATGATGATTGGTCTTTACTCAAGATCAATTTTGGGTAAGAGACTTCTGGCTGCATATCTGTGACAGCATAGCGGTGGGACAGAAATCAGTAAATGTGTTTAAATCTTTGTATAATTTGCAACATCTGCCAATGTGCATAGATGGCAATGCAGGAAAGATGACAGGTTCTAAGAAACAACAGAAAGCTGAAGATGTATACATTCAGCTAGTGTCTGTTGTTTCTGGTGCTGTTGAAACTCAGGTGATGCCGATAGCTGGAGGAAATATGCAGAAGTCCGCAAGGTTTGACTCTTACGGACTGTTAAATATTTGACTTCGATTTTCCAGTCGGTTAGCGAAGCTTTAAACTTAGGATCGATTAATTCTAAGTTTAAGGCACAAGCCGAGCGGTTGGGAAGATGAAACCACCAATTTTAAACACTTCTAGTTTGCCTGCATAGATTGACCGAGATTTAGTAAACCTCAGAAGTTAGCAGCCAAAAGATCTAGTTATTTAAAGCGCAATCTTGCTATTAAAAGCATCACGGGTGGGAAATATCTCAAAAACTCGATCCATACTGGTGAGTTCAAATAAGATGCGGATTTGCTCGTTGATAGAACAGACGACTAACTGACTCCCAGCGGCCCTGACTGTTTTGAGCGCCAAGACTAAAGCGCCCAAACCAGAACTGTCCATAAATGTCACGTCTTGGAAGTCTATTAATACGACATCGGCTCCCGCTTGCACGAGGTCGCTAATTTCTAGGCGGAATTGACCAGCCTTGGTGCCGTCTAAAATACCAGAGGGTTGAATAATTTTAACTACAGGACTCATATTTTGCGGTGGGAATGTCAGAATTTCTAGCCAGACTACGTTAGTATAGCTGCGAGACGGACTCCGATCCAAATACCTAGCATAACCTAGACATTTAATCGATCGCTCCTACTGGGATCACCTTGGCACGGTATAGCAGTTTTTCACCTTGTCTGTATCCGGTATAGCGTACTGTCACCTGTTCTCCCGGCTGGGCGGTTCCGCCCAGCAGTTGATGCTGTTGCGGATTATAAGGGATGGAAGTTCCCACAGGGGCGATCGACTCTACTCCCCACTCTTGCAACAATTTTTCGACGGGCCGTACCAAAGGCAGTAATTTGACTGCTGGTAACTGCTGGTTTTCCTGAGCTTTCCTCGCTGCTGTCGGCCACTGCAACATCCAGGATTCTAAAATCTGCAAGCTAGAAAGCTGGAATTCTTCCATCAAAGACGATCGTTGAAGATCCAGTGTAGCTTGCAGCCGCTGATATTCTTGTTCTAGGGCTGTCGGTGCTGGTGGCTCTAACTTTACAGAACCAGGGGCAAAAGTTGCCAGCAGTTCGTTTAAGGAAATTTTCAAGGCTTGACTGATTTTCAGCAGGATATCTGCTGACATTTGCAAGGCTAAGCCCCGACGCAAACGGCTGAGCTGAAGTTCACCAACTCCTGCTGTTTGGCTGAGTTCTCGTGAGCTCTCTAGCCCTGCTTGCTGCATCAGACATTGTAGTTGAGGAGCGTAATCTGGAATCTTGCTTACCACAAAAAAGCCATCCCAATTAATAACTTAATATATTCTTTATATAGCAATCCTAAATCATTTGTGAATTTCTTACTCCCTCCCCTTCATAAGGTCCGGGTTGGGGTCAGGGCTGTTTCATTCTCAGGAAAACGATGATTTTGTAGGGGTAGTGCCTTTCTTTGCCTACCCTCTTCGTCCACGATTTTGTATGTGTTTGGTGAGATTGGGGCGGGCACTCACAGGCACCGCCCCTACAAGAGAATGAAACAGCCCTGGGGTAGGGGTGGGGTAAAAAACTTTACGACTCCTGCAAGGACTGCTATAGTAATCGGTCAAGTGCCACAACTCAATTTTGAGAGCGGGTCAGAGAACCCGCTCCACCGTTGTGGTCAAAATAGTTAATCAGTAGCGATTACAAAGCTACTTTTTCTGGGGTAGCCGAGGCTGTAGTTGTCGCAGCAGCTTGCAAGTGTGCTTCTAAAAACCACAAGCGCTTGTCAATGGTCCGCGAAATTTCAGTATATAAGTCAGCGGTATCGGCATCGCCGAGTTCCCCTGTTTTATCGATGGCTACTCGCAGATGTTTAGCATAAGGTGCGTAGCGATCGGCCAAAGCAGTCACGTACTCTTTGCCATCTAAAATATCAAAAGGAAATTCTGGCAAAATCGAATCAGCCGCCGCTGTACGGGCTGTTCCTACAGCCAAACCCCCCAAAGCCGTCACCCGTTCCGCCACCGTATCAACATAATCTTCGAGTTCTGTTGCCATTTCATCAAATAGCAAATGCAACTGATAAAAGTCCATACCTTTGACGTTCCAGTGAGCTTGCTTGACTTGGGTTTTTAAGTCGAGAGTCGTTGCGAGGGTGGCGTTGAGCAGCCCAACTATTTGAGAGCGGGTTTCTGCTGGCATATCGATACGAGTTGGATAAAGATGTTGTTTGTGGTTGTTAGGACTCATAGCTTTTGTACCTGGTGATTTTTGACTTAAAAAATTTAGAGTGCGATGTTTCCTGAGCTCACGCTAGGTGCATCTGCAACACAGAACGGGGAGCGCGGCGGACTTTACACCGGATTGTTTCTAAACCGAGGCGTTGACAAGCTTCGTATCGGTGACAACCGGAGAAGCCGTAATATTGACCATCTACTTCTAGCACGTCGATGGGCTCGTTTAAACCTACCTCTCGGATGGATTCCATCAGAGCGCTGACTTTGGTGGGGTCGTTGACTCGCGGCAGGGGGCGGCGAATCTGGTTGAGGGGTATTTCTTCGATCCTCATGGCTCCTCTTTGTTGCTGCTAATTAAATCATACTCGTAATGACTTCGACTTGGCAAGTAAAATGTATAGGACTTACGCATCGGGCCCAGAAACCGGGTTTTTAATGTATTGACGTTTGAATGCTCTAAAGTTATAATCCTATTAGGCAAAGCCTAGGGGTAGTCGTTACGACTGCCGCATCATAACCGCTGAATAGGCGGTTTTGCTGTTTTTAAGCTTGATCAAAACAATAGTATTTAATACCTAATTGGTCTATCTGACTAGGTTCTAGGTAACAATCTACAAGTAATCTTTTTTCCCTCAAAGATAAGAAAGCTCGATTATCAGGCTGGTCTTGGCTGCGCGCAACGGGATATAAGCACAAATCAGTTAGTTGCATTACTAGGTTATTTTTTGTTTTGCTATCTATACCGCGCAGCAGTCTCGAAAAATCCGTGTTAGATAATGGCGAGTATTGACTAGAGCGGTTGGGATCGAAAGGGTTGCCATGCGATCGCAGCTCATTAAAATATTGCTTAAGTAGTCCGTCTTCTTTTTTACCTGCGGCTTCAAAATAGACCATCAGTGTACCGTTTTTGAGTTCTGCATATTTGGCTGCACGTTCCACTATAATTGAAAAGGCACTCCTCATCATTTCCCAAGTGTTTTCACCGTACTTTTCCAAGTAACGTTTTAGGTAGCCTTGGCGGGAAACAACACAAGCGTGAACAACGATTGGGCAACTGATAATAGTATTTGTCAAGTCTCCGAAAAAACGCTCTTGCTCTGAATCCGAGAGTTTACCTAGCCAAGCAAAGCGTTTTTTTCGAGAGCGGATCTCATTGCCGTGTAATGGTATTTCTAGATTGATATTCCAGCGATTTTTGAATTCAACTAGAAGACTCTTAATCCTACCTTCGTTGCTCCTCTCAATTAAAACGCCACCCATTGCAAAGAAGGGAGAGGAGTCATCTGGATTGGGTTTTGGACTTCCCGATTCGTCAAGGTAAAGAGCAAATTCTTGAGGTTTTGTTTCCAGGGTATTGATAACCGACTCAGAATTAATGGGAACTTCGGCGAGGGGAAACTGGTTAACCATAATTTGCCTCTTGACATTATTGTCATATATTAAACTGTCGATCGCCCAAACCATTGCACAAATCCCTCGTACCTAATCGCAGGTGTGCTAACCTACAATCTAAACTCCTAAATTTCCACTATCTGGAGACAGATAACCGTGTCAGTCCAAGCGCCTCAAACTCCCAATTACAAATGGTTTAGCTCAATTTCTAGCGCTGCGATCGCAGCGTTGTGCCTGTGGCCGCTCCCTAGCACTCCCGCCACGGGCCAAAGTCCCCAAAATCGAGAAATCAAAATCGGTGTCGTGCAACGGTTTGGCACCAAAGCAACCGATAAGTTGACCCTGAAAGCTATACCTGGTGATAGTTTAACTGTAAGTTACAAAACTCCTAAAGGCATAGAAACCGCCAAGGTTCCTAGCATCAAGCTAGAAATTGCCGCCAAACCGCTGGAAACACCAGCAGTAGAAGAACGAGTTGTACTGAGTTCCCACCGCAGTTTTGAAAGTGCAGAAGATAGTGCTAATCAATGGCGAGCTAAAGGAATTGAAGTCGAAATTGCTCAACCTTTGCGGTGGCAAGTTTGGGCAAAAAGAGATAATTACAACTCTCCTTTAGTGCGACGTTTATTATTGCAAAGTTTGCAGGAGCAAGGGAATAAAACTGCTTTTTTGGATAGCAAAGTTTTGCCCACAATCCCCCAGGCATTTTGGGTGTTAAACGGTTTTCGTTTTAACCGCAATGAGTTAGATGTGACGGCGGGTAAAAATGTGATTGAGGTTCTGGAACAGACTACTCAAGAGGCCACAGCTACTGAAAAAGAAAAAGCTATTCAACAAACTCGCCTTTATGGTGGGAGTTTGCACCTACAGAAAAATGCTTATGGCACTTATACTTTGGTCAATGAAGTGCCGACAGAAACTTATTTACGGGGAGTAGTGCCGCACGAAATTGGTGCTTTTTCGCCCTATGCTTCCCAGGAAGCACAGGCTATTTTGGCGAGAACTTATGCCCTGAGAAATTTGCGCCGTTTTGCGATCGATAATTACGAGTTGTGTGCTGATGTTAACTGCCAAGTGTATAAGGGTTTGACGGAGGTTTTTCCGCAAACGGATAAGGCGATCGCCAAAACTAGGGGTTTGGTTCTCACTTATCGTCAGGAGTTGGTTGATGCCCTTTATTCCGCTTCTAGTGGTGGCGTTACTGCGCTTTTTGGGGATGTGTGGCACGGCTCGGAACGCCCTTATTTGCGATCGATCGTGGATGCACCTCAGAATATTTGGGATTTGTCGAAGCAGAGTTTGTCTGATGAAAACAATTTTCGCCGCTTTATGAGTTTGAATAAGGGGTTTAATGAGGAAAAACAAGATACTTTTCGCTGGCGCGAAGAAGCTTCTTTAACATCAATTGCTGGGTTTCTCAAACAGTATCTTCAGAAAAAACAGCATCCTTTGGCTAATTTTAAGACTATTAGTCAGGTAGCGGTGGTGCAAAGGTCTCCCGGTGGTCGAGTTTTGAAAATGAAGGTAGAAACTGACTTGGGGACAATCGATATTGATAAAGACGAGATTCGCAATGCTTTTTACCCTCCCATCAGCACTTTGTTTTACCTAGATCCGATTTACAATCCAGACAAAACCCTCAATGGCTATGCTTTTGTCGGAGGTGGCTTCGGACATGGGGTGGGAATGAGTCAAACGGGTTCTTACAATTTGGCTAATTTGGGCTGGAGTAGCGATCGCATTCTCAGCTTTTATTTTCCAGGCGCTCAAGTTGTCCCGCTGAATGATGGGATTACATTTTGGCGACCTGAGAATCCATAGGCATCAACAATAATTAGTGTAGAACAAGTATCGAACCTGTTCTTAAAAAGCTTTTTCCCAGATGTATAACATATATTTAGGGACATGGCAGTGCCATGTCCCTAACTGACCAGATTTCAGTCTAGCCATCGGCTCAAACAACTATTGATTAATAGCTTGGAGTGACAGCCGAAGGCTGAGGCTGTTTTTAGTACAGCGATTCTTCTTTGTGAGTTTCGATGGTGCAATCAGACTTAGGATAGGCGACGCAGGTGAGGACAAATCCAGCCTCAATTTGGTCATCATCCAAGAAAGATTGGTCTGATTGATCGACTTCCCCTTTGGTGATTTTGCCGGCACAGGTGGAACAAGCACCAGCGCGACAAGAGTACGGGAGGTCTAGTCCTGCTTCTTCGGCAGCGTCGAGAATGTAAGTATCCTCGTCAACTTCAATGGTTTGGTTAATTCCTTCAGCTTCGCTGACGAGGGTAACTTTGTAAGTTGCCATGCACTAATCCTCTCAAAAATTCAACAAGATATATAAGCTTTCCTAATGGAAACTTCAAAGCTCTATTAGCTCTGAGGTTTGCTCTTAGGTTGGTTCTCTCTCTGATAGTAGGGGAAATAAGGGAGGTTGCAACACTCATTTACAAAAAATTTGAATGGGATTAGTTATAATTTTTTCTAATTTCATCTTGATTACTTATACCTGCTGTAGTTTCTCGGCATGAGGAGGAAATGTATAGTTGAATGGCATCAAGATTTGGGTCGAAAATCCCGCGATCGCATTTTTGCACCAATTCAGGATTTGGGCGATCGAGCTATAAAGCTTTGTGACGCTTGTTTTGAGCAATTTTTGAAAATGTGACATCTAAAATTCTATGACTAATATTGATACTCGATCGCCTTTTTCGGTCCATGCTCCAATTAGGGTGGGGATTGTGGGCACTGGTTTTGCTGCTAAGTTGAGAGCCGAGATGTTGCAAACTGACGCAAGAGTTGACTTAGTGACAGTGGCGGGTCACACCCCCGACAAGACGGAAGCATTTTGTGAAGCCTTCGGCGCGGAGGCGGCGGTTTCTTGGCGCAAGTTGGTGGAAAGGAACGATTTGGATTTGGTGATTGTGTGTACGGTGAATCGGGATCACGGGGCGATCGCGATCGCGGCCTTGGAAAACGACAAGCACGTTGTGGTGGAATATCCTCTATCTTTAGATATATCTGAGGGAGAAAGGGCGATCGAGCTAGCCACCCAAAAGCAAAAACTCCTGCACATCGAACACATAGAATTATTAGGTGGTTTACACCAAGCCATCAAAACATCTTTGCCCTTAATTGGCAAAGTTTTTTACACCCGCTACGTTACTATTACAGCTCAACGTTCGGTACCTAAGCGTTGGACTTATCAACATTCGCTATTTGGGTTCCCATTAATTGGTGCAATTTCGCGAATACATCGATTTACCGATTTGTTTGGGGAAGTGACAAGCGTGAACTGTCAAACTCAATTTTGGGACACTCCGCCAGATTTTTATAAAGCTTGTTTGTGTAACGCCCAGTTACGCTTTGCGAATGGAGTTTTTGCGGAAGCTGTTTATGGAAAAGGCGAAACTTTTTCGCAGTCGGAAAACATTTTTACAATTTACGGGGAAGAGGGAACGCTGGTTTTTACTCCCGAATCCGGTCAATTAATTCAGGGCGAAAATAAACAAACAATAGAAGTTGGAACGCGGCGCGGTTTGTTTGCTAAGGATACAGATATGGTGTTGGAATACTTGTTAAACGGTACGCCTTTGTACGTGAATAATGCAAGTAGTTTGTACGCTTTGAAAGTGGCAGATGCGGCAAGGCGATCGAGTGAAACAAGGCAAAATGTCGCGGTTATAAATTCGTAAAACAGCGATCGTAAACTATGCGATCGCTAATAGATAGTAAGATTAAATGAACCGCGAAGGCGCTAAGGACACGAAGTCAGAGAAAGAAGAAGATGCAGTTCTTCCTTCGCGCTCTTTGCGTCTTCGCGGTTTAATCATTAGATATTGGGACAAGTCAGGTATAAATTCTGCCCAGCAAATCCGCAATCTGCCGATCGATATTGGTTTGGTGAAAACGCCGACTAGCCATCTCGTAGGCAGATTGGGCGATCGCGATCGTAGACTCAGGTTGGTTGTGACAGGTATTAATAACCTCTGAGAGTAGTTGTGGCTTGCTGGGAGGAACCAAAAAGCCATTGATCCCCGGTTCTATTAATTCCATCGCACCTCCAGATTGAGCAGCAACTATCGGTGTACCACACAGCATAGCCTCCACAATCACTCGGCCAAAAGGTTCAGGTGCGATCGAGGTATGTGCCACTAAATCGCAAATTGCCATTAACTGCGGAATATCTGAACGAAATCCTAAAAACTTAACTCGCTCTTCCAGTCCTAATTCTGCCACTTGTTTGTGCAATTGCTGGACATAATCCTGCTCACCAAAGAGCGCATCACCCACTAAAATAGCTGTGACATCTTTTGGACAATAGGTAAGAGCTTCAATTAAAATATGTTGACCTTTCCAAGGTGACAATCGGCTGAAATGACCTACGATAAATTGCCCGTCAAGTTCTAGCTGTGTTTTGAGTTGGCTAACATGAGAGCGATCGATCTGATAGACTTCAGGCTCAAAACCATTGTAGACGATATCGATGATGTCCGATCGCCCTCCTGCTGCTAAGAAAGCAGCCTGACTGGCTTGGGAATTAGCAATCACCAATGATGCAAAGCGATTCGCCAAAGTTACAGCTACTTTTAAGTTAGTTCGACTGAAATGGTCTGTAGATAAAATGTCATGCAAATGATAGACTAAAGGGCGACGACTGAAAAAGCTAGCTAATGCACCAACAACTAGAGCTTTTTGAGTGTTGGCGTAGATCAAATCGTATTGACGAGCTTTTTGAACAACTTTAGCAATCAAAGGCAGTAGCGCAGTTACACTACTTAAACTCTGTATCAAGCTGCTTTCTTTACGAACTTTAATCGCTTCTGTCGCTAACACCTCAACAGGAATTTGTTGTTGCTCTAGTAATTTCCTAAAAGCACCATCTACAAATAAGCCAACTAGACAGCTATCCCGATAGGGTTTGGCAATATCTATTAGGCAAAGTTCCGCACCACCGGGCTTTCCGCTCTGGTCAAGAAATAGTATTTTCATATCAAAATCCGTTAACCTCGAAACTACTCATCTCTCTATTCTCTTCCTCTGTGTCCTCTGCGCTCTCTGTGGTTAAATCATTCCGGTGCAGCCGGATTTGAGATCATCAGTTTTTTTTGCTAATAATTTTCCCATATATTCTAATTATTTTTAACCTCATGATAACAACACTTTTCTAACTTTTTGCGCGATTGTTTGCCAATCAAAATTCATAGAAGCATATTCATGACACGCTTCTCTAGAAGGCATCGGGACTTTTTTAAGTAACAGTTGTTCTAATCTATCAGCAATCGCTGTTGCTTCTATAGACGTAGTAATCAAATTTGGTGAAAACGGCTCTAAAATTTCCGGCATTCCACCGACAGGAGTACATAGCGCTGGAGTGCCACAGGCGAGAGATTCTAGCACTGCTAATCCAAATCCTTCTAAAGATTGGCTCGGCATCACACTTAGATCCGCTGCTTGGTAAGCTATAGGCAATTGATCGTCTGGCAAAAAGCCGAGAAATTTAACGTTGTCATTGAGTCCTAAATCTGTTGCTTGTTGCTGAAGATCTGCTTGTAGTGGCCCTTTTCCGGCGATCGCCAACCAGATATCAGGAATTTGAGGTTTAATGGCGGCTACAGCCATCAACAGCTTATCGAGTCCCATTCGATGCACTAAGCGACGCGCTGTAAATAAAATCGGGCGATTTTGGGGCCAGTAGATCTGCGTGCGGGCTTCTTGGCGCGATCGGTCAATTTGAAATCTCGACAGATCCACACCGCCAGGAATTACGTAAATTTTACTCCAAGGAACTTGATATTCTTGATGTAAAATATCACCAAATGCTTTGCTGAGGACGATAAAGCGATCGCACCGATGATAAACTCTGTCTTCAACCCAATGCTTCAAAAAAACGCTTAGTTTACCAGCACCTTCCTGTTTACTTTCCAAAGCCCAAGGCCCGTGAAAGGAAAAAGTAACAGGAACCCCCCTAGGTAAAACCTGCAAAAGCGGAAAACTATATAGTGCAAAATGCAGATTAATCGCATCGGGTGTTGCAAATTTTCGCTTTATAAAATTGGAGCGAATCAACCAAAGCCGTTCCCATAGTCGAATATCTGGTTGTGCTAAATTAGTTAGTTTTAGGCCTGAGTTTAACTGATTTTCTGGTAGACCAACTCCACACAATTCAACTCGATCTTGACTGGCTGCTAGTTGATGCGTCAGCTCATATACATATCGATCCAGACCTCCCGGTGTTTTCGGAAACCATCCGATGCCGACACAAAGAATGTTTGCTGCTGTAGCAGCAGGATTACTGGTAGAGTTTTCCATTTGGTTGTTGGCAAATATACATTAAAGTTACAATAACTGAGACATCCTGATTATAGCTGTATATTGCTCAGTGAGATTATGAAGAATCGATTCCTGTTGCTAGTAAACAAATTATGGCAAAAACAGCGGTTATTCATCCAAAAACTGAATAACTCCCTGGATTATTTTAAGCCGATGGAGAACGATCGCCAACCTCGCAGGAAGATGGGAAAGCTAAGGTGATTATGTATCAACTCAGATAGCCAACGTTCCACTAACCTTATTTATCCTATATCCAAATCCATGGAAATAATAGGCGGATTGTATTCCGCACATAAAACTTCCAAAAATTGTCAGTGGAATAGCCTTGGTTATCCGCCCCACGGATGCCATAAATCTCTGGGGTAACATTAAACCGTCGTACAATCTTGATATTCTCTGGAGGTCGATCGAGCAAATTTCTTAAAAGCTCTTCCGCCGCTACGCCTTGAGGTACTTCCGGCACATTAGTTTTAAGTTTGTGATAGACGTTATTGAGACAAGCTTGATAGCCCCTGAGTGTCCAAGCCAGCAAGTACATATCAGTCCAATGCTTCGGAAAATTTCGGAAATTGCAGTATAGATCAAAGTTTAAAGGCTTACGAGCAATTAAGCGAGCTAAATTGCTCACCATATAACGACCTGTCACTTTCCAGACGATTATCTCCCCCTGTTCATTCTGACCATTATTAATGAACTCTGAATGATTCATCGTGTAATCGACGAGTTTGAATTCGCCGTAGCCACGATCGTAGCTAGGAGGATAATCTAATCCGTCAAATACCACAAACTCAACCCGATCTGTAAAACCAAACTCAGCGGTAATGTTTCGTAAACTTGAAACATCAGAATTTGAGTTTTCTGCAAATACAATTGAGTCAACACCCAGATTCAGCAATGGCAGATAAAATTTCAACGACTTCTCATAATCTTGCAGGCGAATTTTGGGATCTGTTCTTGCTAGATTAGGAACTCCAGACCGTGGGGTAATTGTCGCCGTCATTAGTAGTATATTGCATTGCTTGAGAGGTGCTTTGCTACTAGGGAATATTTTGGATAAAAATAACATAATTAGATATTTTTGTTGAATTGAACAGTGTGTTTTGTTAACCCTGTATGGGTAAATCGTTCTGAGAAGTTTACTGGCTTATTATTAAATCAACAGTCTTAATTTCCTTTCACTCTGACAATATGTGATGTGAGTGATACTTATTAGCTGCCATCCCTAGACCCAGAAATCCCCAAAAAACCATGCCAGCGATACCAACTATCACATTTGAACCAGCTAGCATCGGCAGGAACCCAAGAGCAATAGCGCGGGTAGCACTAGCAAAAGAGTCCGCTGTCGATGACTTAGAGCCTTGAAACAGGCTATAGAATAGCAAAAACATTCCAGAGATGTAGGGGATGCTTCCCAACCAGCCTAATGTGAGAATCATCTCTATCAATCCGCTATCAATAGGGGTGAGAGTTCCATTTCCTTTACCTATGTATTCATTTAATGCGTCATCTATCATAATACTATATAGTCCTGCCCTATCCTTCGCACTCTGATCGTCCTTAACGTTAGTTAAACTTGTTACACGAGATTGAATGACTTGCGAAAATGGCTCTATTGTAGACAAAGGAACGACCAATATTGCTATGACTATCAGCAAAGAAATTAAACGGATCTGCACAACTCCTTTTATAAAACCAAGTAGGGCAACTAAAGATACCATCCATCCTCCCCAAGCTGTACGTACCAATGTTAGTAGGAGAGACAAGATGCCAATCGCTAAACCAGGAAAACGTAAAACCGTTTTATTGATGAATAACAATATAGTGCCTGGTATCATAACCGTTGCAAAATGTAAGGGTGAATTCATTGTACTCCACACTCGAAGTCCAAGGGGTTCTGGTTTTCCCATACTGGTATATAGTTTGGTCTGTATCAGCCAGAAACGATCCCACTCAGGTGCAACTAAGTATTGATAGACGCCATAGGATGCTGTCACCAACACACCCCAGAGAAAAGTGCGCTGAATGTTTTCGCGATAACTGGGGTAATCTCGCCAGTTTACCAATAAGTGGAAACCAAACAAAATGGGGCTTACCCAGCTCATAAGAGAGATGATCGCCGGAACAGGTAAGCCATTAATCAGACCAATTAGAAAACCATAGAACACACCTATAGCAGATATAACAAAAGGTAAGCCACCTTGTTTATGTGCTTTGGGAAGGTTACGGTAGAAAGTTAAAATGGTGATCATTGTCACCAGTAGAGGGGCTAACAAAATGGGACTGGGGTCGGTAAAACCGCTCCGAAAATCCGACACACGGCGAATAAAAGGTGTGAGGAAAAACACCCACCAAGTGAAACCTACATAGAGGATGGGATACCGCAAATATAGGAACAGGCCGACGGCAAAAGAACCCGCCGGAAAGATGAGGTTTAGAACCTTGCCAAGACCTGCTGCAAGGCATAGGGCAGTAATCAGTAATAATCCCATGATTGCCATCCAAGCTGCCTGCGGTTCCAGTGTCAGAGAGAAGCCCTGTTTGCGAGAGTTATTCGGAATTCCCTGTATTTGACTCATTACTTGTTTAGGTTGGGTAAATATTTAACTAGATATTAAGTTTTAAATTTTAGCTTTTAGGAAGGTTTAACTAGGTTTTAGGTAGGAATAATTTTATTCCCTAGCACCTAACACTTGACATTTTTATTTTGACTGTTGCCAGGTCTCCCAAGCTTGCGAACGTCCACGTAGAGATGCTACTAATTTCTGTCCCGCTAAGCTTCCTTCTTTAGGTAGGAATCGTAACCATTGTAATAAACCAGGGGCATCTCGTGTTCCCACCAATGTTGCCCAAAATACAAATGCAGTACGTCGAGTCGATGGTAGATTTTCTAACAAAACTAAAGTTTCATTGTGTACGGCATTGAGCAAGGCAATGTCATTGAATTTATTGCGTTGATCTTCGTCAAAACGTTGTGCAGGAAAGTGATCGACTGCTACTTTGGGGTCATAGATTAGCTTCCAGCCTGCCCGTTTCAAGGCGAGACTAAATGCTAGTTCAAAGTGTACTTGCGCGCCAGTACCTCGCATCCGGGGATCGAAGTGCATTTGAGCGATCGCACTCCTGCGAAAACTCATGTTTACACCCTTAATCACATCTACCTCGCGGGCTTCTCCCACTCCTAAATGATGTCCGCCGATCACTCTGCCAAACCACTGGACTTGTCCTACTATTTCGCGTTCCCCCTCTTCTAACTTAGTGCCGTGATACACCCAATCCCGCCCCCCAACACCACCAATATTGCTATCTGATAAAAAGTGAGCCTCCATGCGTTCCAGCCAATCGGTGTGAGGTGCGGCATCATCATCAGTAAAAGCGATGATATCCCCACAAGCGGCATCCATCCCTACATTCATGGCGGCTACAACACCAGATACTTTCACTGTGGCAGTTCGCAGTGGCAAAAATTCAGGGTTAAATGTTTGGATAAATGCCTGAGTTTCAGTATCCGTATCTCGAACTACTACTAAGACTTCATCAGCAGGACGTTTTTGCTGTTTGAGTGCGTCTAAGCAGCGTGCTAAATCTTTCGGGCGACAGTAACTGGGAATGACAATAGAAATCTTTAGCACGGTTTTAGTTCCTCAAATAAATTCACATAATTACTTGCCATATTAGCCCAACTATGATGTTCGGCTATGGCTCTGGCTACTTGACCCATTTGTTGTCTTTGTTGCCGATCGCATTTAACTAATTGATTCAACGCTTCAGCTAAAGCCTGTGTATCTTCTGAGTCTGGCAAAACTACCCCACAATCAGGTGTCACCAACTCCGCCGCCCCCGTTGTAGCAGCCGTAATCACGGGTATTCCTGTCGCCATCGCTTCCAGTACCACTAAACCAAAAGGCTCATAACGAGACGGAAAAACTAGAAAATCTGCTGCTTTCATCAACTCGGGGACATCTTGCCGAAATCCCAGAAAATGCACCCGATTTTCTAAGTTTAGCGATCGCGCTAACTCAGGATAGGGACTACCTGCGGTTCCACCCACAACTGCGAGGTGCAATTGGGGAACTTGCACTAAGGAATGGAGGACTGTATCCAAGTTTTTCCGAGGTGTGCGGATATCGCCAGCAAATAGCGCCAGAGGCACTTCCTCTGGTAAACCCCATTTTTGCCGATCGACCATACCGGGAGCAAATTCTTGTAGATCAATGCCATTTAAGATCGTCCGAATGCGATCGCGTGGAACACCGATCGCAATTAATTCTTGGGCTACTTTCTCAGAAACGGCTACTACGACTTTTGCGCGATCGAAGGCTTTGTGCTCCCAATTAGCATTTAAAGCCGTGTAAAACCGCTGATAAGTGCCACGCAAGCTCAGATTTTGTGTTGAGAGATTGAAGGGCGATCGCAACCAGGAACTGTGTACAAAATGCACTGCATTCACATCTGCCCTAGCTGAAGTAATAGCACCATTGAGTTTGATTAGGTCGAATTCTTTTTGGTGTTTATTTAACCACCAAGCACTTTGAGTAGAGAAAGCCATTTCGCGAACAAGTTGCAATGGATACCCTTTAACTGGAATCGGAATCCAATTGACTTGACTATTTTGTTGCAGTGCCAAATCTACACTACTGGCTAACAAGGTAACATGATGGCCGCGCCGAATCGCTTCCCAGGCAACTTCATAGTTGACCCTACCTTGACCATCACCGATCGCCACTTTATGAGTAACAATACAAAGCTTCATTTAGTACCTCTTTTATGAGACAAATCTGCTTCGTACAAAGTCAGATTATCGCGAGCAATCCGCTGCCAACTATACTTTTTTGCCGTAGCATAGGCATTACGGCGCAATTTTTCCAAGTAAGAACGATGGGTAATTAAACGTTCCAAAGCTTGGTCGATCGCCTGACTGTCGGGGGGCGGGATAAAAATGCGATCTAGTTCGTGGTGAATAGTAAGTAGAAGTTTCATCATTTCCTTTAAATCGAGGGATTTCCTGATTTATTTATAGACATAATTTGGACTGAGAACCAGTAGAATTATTACAGAATTATTAGGTGCATAAGTTACTAAGTGAAGTTCCGCTATTTCTGAAAACGTTGTCAGGAAAACGTCCAAGACATCTTCTCCTCCTTTTCGTTTGAAATCACCTCCTATAAAAAGGATGTTGTAACCTGTCT
Organism: Microcoleus sp. EPA2; assembly: GCA_020882975.1. Taxonomy (GTDB): domain Bacteria; phylum Cyanobacteriota; class Cyanobacteriia; order Cyanobacteriales; family Microcoleaceae; genus Microcoleus. Next base: position 316,155 of record JAHRFD010000003.1, read on the forward strand.
TTGGAACTTTATTTGAGCGCTCAATTGAGCCAAATTCTTCAATTTTTACGCGAGAATGAATAGTCTTGACTTTCTTATTATTTACCACCATCAGAGTTGATTCAAGCACCAGTTGTATCTATTACTTTACAAAGCTTCATTTAGCACCTCTTTTCTGAGACAAAGCTGCTTCGTACAAAGTCAAAGTATCACGAGCAATCTTCTCCCAACTATACTTTTGTGCCGTAGCATAAGCATTGCGGCGCAAATTTTCCAGGTATGGGCGGTCTGTAATTAACCGTTCCAAAGCTTGCTCGATCGCGTGACTGTCGCGAGACGGGATAAAAATGCCATCATGTCCATCACTGACAATCTCCATTGGTCCAGATGTTGTTGTCGTTACAGGTGCCAAACCGCAAGCCATAGCTTCAATCAGTGCCAAACCAAACCCTTCTGAGAAAGTAGGAAATAGCTTGATGTGATGTCCGCGCAAAAGTTCTGGTAGAGCTTCATGTTGATAGCGTGGCACAACTCGGACGCGATCGCGCACAGCAGGCTCAAAATCTGCATGAACTTCTGCTTCCGAACAGCCAGTTCCCAAAAAACTCACCTTCACATCAGCATAGCGAGCGAGAATTGCATTCAATGCAACTGCACCATACTCAATCCCCTTTCGAGCGATATAGTTACCTACTTGAGCAATGCAAATAGCTGAATCCTCTGCCATTGACATCGGCTCAAAAGGTAGATTCAAAAATTCCTCTGGAATCCCATTCGGAACAATCTCCGTTTGTTCCGAATTGACACCAAATTTGTCAACAACATACTCTGCATCCGGGTGATTCAGCAGCAAAACTAGGTCAGCATAGCGAATGGAAGTTGCGACTTCCCAGAGGCGAAACCCTCCATGATACAGAGGATACTTCCAACTCAAATGCAAGTTTCCCCGACGAGCCTCCTCTAAATATTCCAAGTGCATAGTATGCTCAAGACCGTGACTGCGCGTTACTAAAAGAGGAGAGTTTTTTCTAGATATTCCGCACATTTTCGCCCATATCCAAGCATCTCCAGTCGAAGCATCCACCACATCGACAGCTTGCTTATTTATAAGATCCCAGATGTGGCCAGCGACAAACCAAGGAAACACGATTGACCCTACCAGCCCTGATAACTTGTCTGGAAGGTTATCAAATGTGTAGTAATGTACTTCATGCCCCAGCTTTTGGTATTCCTGACCTAATTTCCATGTTACTCCCGGAGCACCTGCATTGCGATCGAGTTCGTGGTGAATGGTAAGTATAATTTTCATCAGTTCCTTTAAATTGAGGGATTTCCTGATTTATTTATAGACATAATTTGGACTGAGAACCAGTATAATCATTAGAGAACTATTGTGAAATTGATATTTCCTTAAAAATGGACTCTAATGTTTGAAAGTTCGTTTGAGCATTAAACTTCTGTTCAGCTACTTTCCTACCTTTCGCACCCATCTCGCGACCTAAAGTCGGATTTTCGATCAGATATCGGATTTTACTAGCTAAGGCATGGCGATCGCCTGACGGAACTAAAAAACCAGTCTCTCCATCACTGACAACTTCATAAATTTGCGGGAGTTGACTGGCAATCACTGGCAAACCTGCTGCCATCGCTTCCAGAAAAACTGTAGCAAATGCGTCCGCGTAGGTAGGCATCACAAATACATCTGCTTGAGAGTAGAGATTTAAGACTTCGGGGCTGTATGCCTTAATATTATTATGGATGTAAACATGAGGATGCTGACATTCAATAGACGTATAAGTTACTAAGTGAAGTTCCGCTAATTCTGAAAATGCTGTCAGGAAAACTTCTAAAACATCTTCTCCTCCTTTTCGTTTGAAATCACCTCCTACAAAAAGGATGTTGTAACGTGTCTTTGGAGATCTCTTCGATCTATCAATTGAGCTAAATGCCTCAAGTTTTACGCTAAAAGGAATAGCGGTTACTTTTTCACTATCAATGTTATAATCTTCAATTACAGATTTTCTCACAAATTCTGATGTAGTTATGATGCGGGTTGCTGCTTCATAAACTCTTTTTTCTTGAAGCACATTAGGAGTATAAGTCCATCTAAAACTAGGGTTAGTTTTCTCTTGAGATGCCTGAACGGCAGTCAAGTCTATGCTGACGACAGTAGGCAGCTTTTTCATAAAATCTACTGATAGCAAAGCCATAACCTGAGTATGTAAGTGGAGCGCCGAGTAATCTCCTTGACTTAACTTCCGAGCTATTAGACGCCTAGCCATGTAAGCAAAGCCTGTCATAATACGAAAACGATTAAAGTCTAAGTTTTGCTTCTGAATCCATTCATTGGGAAACTTGAAACTAAGCAACCTATTTAATATTTTTGTTGGCAGTTCTCGCTCGTCATTATACCATTGAAAATCCACCTGGCAGGAGGATGTTTTGCTGAAGTATTCTCTCATTAAATTACCATAAGTACCATGACCCATGTGGCTTTCGATGATGGAAAGAATTTGAGGATTTTTAGTCATTTTAATTTTTCCTAAGTAGATACTAATTCAGTAAATTACGGTTTATTCTTTACAAGAATTAGAGTTTGTTAAAGCACCTGTAGTCTCTTTACTTTTAGAGCTTTGAGAGTCTACTGCTGTTCGTCCCCTCTGCCACAGCCATACTGTGCCGTTCAATAAAATAATGCGACCCGCAGATCTTACGACTCTGAATGAGCGGCTGCACTTGAGTGCTTCTCGAATCAGATTAATTGTGCTATGCATATCACCTTCAGCCAACATTTCGTCAGCTATTTCAAGGGCATGAAATGCACAATTTTGCATTGTTTGTTTATAGAGTTTATCAGCCTTTTCCTTGGGTAGGTAAGCTAGAAAAATATTCACAGCCTTACTTATTTGCTCGAAATGCTTACCATTTTTGTTATTAATGTTAGATATAGAGTTTGAACGTTTTCGATAAATTGCCAAAGGTTCAACTTCATACCCTATTGGGTAGTTAGCCGCAATTCTTACCCACATTTCCCAGTCTTCACTCATGGTTAAACGGTGGTCAAATCCTCCTAGCTTTTCGTATACTTCGCGCCGTACTACGATTGACGGTGTTTGGATACGTTGAAAGCCCGCGATCAAGTCCAACCAACTATTTGGTAATACCCCACTTTTTTCGTGTTCTAGTACGGATATATGTTGCCAATGACTATGTTCATCCATGACGATGTGGCGACAAAATGCCGCACCAATTTCTGGATTATCAATGAAGACTCTTTGCATCTTTTGATAAAAGCCATCTCGCACTAAATCATCACCATGCAACTGATGAATCAACTTCCCTCTAGACAGTTCTAAGGTAGTTTGGAAATTTTTCACAAGACCTACATTATGTGGTTGTCGATAGAATTCAACGCGACCCCGGCCTAGTTCTTCGACAACTGCTGCCGGATCATCTAGGGTCGAGTGGTCATCAACAACAGCTATCTGCATAACATCAGGACCGGGATCTTGTGCTAGTACGCTAGCTAGTGTCTGGCGCAGGTATTCTGCACAGTTGTAAGTAGGAATCATGACTGACCACAGTGGACGTGGCACGCTATCTGGAACTGGTGGAATTGTAGGACGATAGGGATGTTGTTCACTCATAATATAAGGAATGTGTGGGATGAATTAAGATCTTAGAAATCTTTTTTGATATGCTCTAATTTATTCAATCATAGAAAAAATATGTTTACGGATTTACTGCTTAGGTATTTTTTCTCGAATAGTGAAAGTCATCAATAGTTTTTTCATAGATAATTTGAAGTTGCTTGACCTGGGTATCAATCGTAAATTTCTCCAGCAACAAGGCATATCCCTCTTCCCCCAAGCTTCGAGCTTTTTGATAATCTTCAGTCAATTCATTGATAGCATCAGCCAACTTTTTGATATCATTGGCAGGGACAAGGATACCTGTTTTGCGATCGCGGATGTATTCTGGAATCCCTCCTAATGAACTAGCAATTACAGGTCGATGGCGAGCGTAAGCTTCAAGCGTGACAAGACCAGCAGGTTCGTGCCAAAGACTAGGAAAAACCAGAGCATAACACTGTCGGTAAAGTGCATCCATTTTCTCACTATCGCACCAGCCATGCCAGGTAATGCGATCGCTCATTCCCAGTTTCTTCGCTAACCGTTCCATTTCCAGTCGATTCCAACCCTTGCCTGCAACATCAAGATGAACTCGTCGGTCAACTTGTGTTAAAGCTTTGAGTAGCCAGCCAAGACCTTTCTCTGGAACAATACGCCCTGCAAACAGAAGTCTAGAATTTTGGTGTGTTTCCAATGTTAATGGTTCACTACTCGTTTTAGGAATGGGAATAGCGCAGTACAATGTTACGGTTTGTTCAGGAGGCAAACCATTTCTAATAAGCTGTCCGCGAACATAACTACTATTGGCAATAACAGGAATTCTCAGTTTTTTAAGTTTCTCTAATTCCCGATGAGACTTTTGAAAATTTTGGATAATCTTCTCAGGTCGTCTACTACCACAGCCATCTACTAGATGCCCCCAAGTGCATCCGAGAGTAGACATAGCGCGATCGCACGCAGTCCCCTTCACTGAGAAATACTTGCTACCACTAGGGCAGTAGGGAGAGTGATTGTGAAGTGTATAGACAACGGGACATTCTCCCGTAATATCCCATACCAACTGTTGCTCTTGAACATTAAGTAACTTGAACTGGCTCTGATCGATATTTTTGAGCCAGGTAATTACCTGCGGGCTGACGTTGGGAGCTTGAGCCTGCAACAAAGACTTGACATAGGTGTCTACTCCTCCACCACATCCTACGCCAGACAAACAGTAATGGATAGTTTTTTCTTTAGGAATCAAGTTGTTTTCAATCATACTAATTTTGAAATGCTTTAAACACTTAAGACAGGGCGTTAAACCAAAATTTATGTCTGACATCATTAACGTAATGCCTAAGTGCAATTTCTTTACCAGCGTACTTGTCTGGATAAATAAACTGGTCTTCAACACTTAGAACATATCGTTTCGAGCAGAGAGGCTTTGCCTGGTTATGGTGTATTGTCAAATGCACCAAAGTTTGCTCGGTAAAATAATGATTAAGTTCTGTGATTTTTGACAATCGCTCAACGGCAAAGCTCCAATCTAGCGGTTTTTTGAATACAATAAATCCACCGTTGACTGGATTTAATTTTTCCCGCTCATCATAAATTACCCGATCGTCCATTTTGGTAGCACAATCCGGTAGATATAGAGAAGATGTATTGTCCGATCTGGCTAATTCAACTAAATCACTTACTCCCGGAAAAAATAGAATATCTGAGTCAGTATAAATCGTTGTCTGATTAATCGGAATTGACATTAATGCCAATAGTTTTCTGCCCATTGAATGCTGAGATGCATAATCATAGACAGATTGAGGCAGATCGGTTCGCTTCAGTTGTTCTAGTGGTAATACCTCAACACAGGGATGAATTCCTTCGAGTAGCTGGCAACTGTTTTCGGTATAGCTACCATCAGAAATGATAGTAAAACGCTCTGGAATGCCAGCATGGCGGATGAAGGATCGCAGACTTGCTACCTGTTCTGGTAGATCGCGCTCGCATGAGAGAGAATAGACGCTTATGGGAATTTTTTGAGTTTGGGAAATTGGTAGTTTAACAATCTGGGGAATTACTGCTTTGTAGAGGGAACGCATCATCTTTCCTTGAGTTCTGGCAGTGTGATAAGCAACATTAACCATAAGTTACTCCTAGTCTGATTTTACGCTTAGCTTATTCTACCTGTGGCATGGATTGATTATAGCACCTTTTGGTTAATTGAAAATAAATCTGTGTTTCTAATCCAGGTTGGTTAATTCTGGATTCCAAATTATGTAAAAAATGAGGCTAATTCCATTGAAACCACCCCAAAAAACATCATTCATCGGTAAACCAATGATTGATGCTAGGTTGCGGTAAACCCAGTAAAGAGGAGCCAAAATAATTGGCAGTCCTGGGGCAATCACGGAGTAAAGTTGCCCCTTGATTTGAACTACATCGACGTGATGAGGTACATCTTTAGGTAACGCGAATGTTCCGAAGTCAACTAGCGCCCTAACTGTGTCTGTAAATCGACCACTTTGAGGGCCGTCAGGAGCGACGTGCAGTACAATCAGGAGGCATACTGAAATAAAAATCTTAAGTGAAATAGCCTTCATGTTTTTCAAAATTCCTTTTCGAGCAATACAATTTCAACGTTACTAGATGCCATCTGCTGAGAGTGATTCATCATCTCTATTAATTTTTAGTTATATTACTAATTAGGGAAACTTTCTCAACTTGTCTTTTATTGCCGAATAGCTTGGTAATACATACTCATACCCGAACATTTAATTGACGGCATAAAAGTTTTTACCATTTTTGTTGCAATTTTGATTTTTCGTTCAACTGGTGACAATACTGATAGTTCTAATCCTTTAGCAGCCAATTCCTTGGACACAATGTAAGTAGACATTCCACGCCAATCAAAGGGCTCCTCTAAGGACTTTTGTAGTTTCCATCCAAACCTTGAAAGTATTTTGTCTGTTGCAACCGGATTCCATCTAGTTTGATGATAAGGCGGATAGTCCCAAACCTCTCTAAGTCCTACTTTTCTGTCAGTTTCAAACTGAGTAGTCCATCGATTGGAGCTAGGGCAAGAAAAATGAATAGATGAACCTGTAGGCATAATTTGCGAGAGTTCTTGAAAGAAAGTTTCTAAATCCTCTATATGTTCAATAACGTGAAAAAACATTACTGCATCGAACTTTCTGCTTGGCAAACGTTCACTTAGTTCTTTTAAATTCCAACAATATACTTCTAACCCTTTTGCCTTAGCCAATTGAATGGCTCCAAGGTTAAAGTCCACTCCTAGAGCACTATGTCCCTCACGAACTGCCAAATCAAGGAAAACTCCCTCTCCACAACCAATTTCTAAGATTTCCGAACCAGGCTTCAAGTCTTCAAGGGTTTTATTGAACTCCCATCGCATTGTATATATTTCTTCGGTATACCACTCTTCTCCAGCAGCAAACATAGGGGTGGCAAACTCTAGCCCACAATCACAACACTTAGCCATATCGACTGTAGAAGGTGCTTTTCCGCTATCTAAGTATTTCTTCAGTTGCTCGCCTGATTCTAAGCTGGTGACTGACCAAAATTTGGCAATTTCTGACGTGGGAACACTTTCTAAAGAATTAATTTGTCTGGATTTACAGGCGGGACAACAAAACACTTGGCTATTCATATTCATTGCTTTAAAATAATTATCGGTGTTGATTTTTACGATTCGGCGTTAGTAGAATGCTATGTGCTTATAGTGATTTATTGCCTCCTAAAAAAAATAAATTTTTACTGAACTAAACTTGGTGCGATCGGTTTTAGTTTGGGGAATTGAGCCTCGATCGCATAACGAGAGAAATATTAGTGCGCATGAAGCTGCGGGATAGCAAAATAGCAGGGCAAGACTGTACTGCTTTTTTAGCAAAATCCCAAGATTGCTGCTCTTTTCCTGCGAGGTATGCCTGTCGGGCACAGCGGGCGTAATTCAAGCTGTATCGCAATCCTTTGATGTATCCTAGGACACTCCTAGTGAGTGGTGCGCTGCGTTGAATCGATGCTGGAAGCCAGACAAAATTGCTGACATAGTGCTTATCAAATATCATCTTAAAGCCATCTACTAGAGAGTAGGCTGGCGCTAGATCGTGAAACTTATTTTCTAGCTGTTGGTCTGAAAATGGCTGGCTACCAAAAACTTTGGCTTCCTCTTGGTTGGGCGAGTGGATAAAGGTTTTCAGCAGGTCTTCTGTAACTTGATGAAAATACCTTACTTCACATTCTTCAGGCTGCAAATGATCGGTCAATCGCTCAGTAAAATCTAGGATTGCTTGCTGCTGAACTAAGACTCCCCATTTGAGCCCTCTTTCATTTTTATCCGATCGCAGTATCGGAATGTACCCATCATCCTGTTTCTCATATCTGACGGTACTGCCATGATCCGCAGCCAGGAATAGCTCTAAAATCGGAGAACTGCTAAGGGAACGCCGTTCGGTGATATCATCAGGTTCCAAGAAATAAGGTATTAAACGATCGGTTGAGAATGGTTTAATACGTCTTTCTAATCCAAAGTAAAATCCAGGCACTCCATCTGGGGGATAGAGATTGGCGATCGCCAAAATTTTACTGAATGAGCGTTGCGATCGCCCAGTCCAGCCAGAATCAACGATCGCAAACGATGTTCCATCACCAATGCCTGCTTGTTTGAAATAGCCGATCGCCTTCTCTCTGTAGATAGCCGCCAAATCAACAATCAGATCGATAATTTCTCGATCCTGAAATGCTGCCTTCAGCAACGTGAATTCTTGTTCCGTCAGATTTTTGTCCCAAATCTCGATTGGAAAGCCATGACGTGTGAGTGCATCAGCAATCTGTTCTGGTTGAATATTGACGCGATCGCATACTAAGCGCACTGAGAAAAATGGCGGTTTGTCAAAAAGCCATTCCTGTTCGGTTTCACCAATTTGTTGAATAGAGGGAAAGTGAAAAGCCTGCCTAGAACCATACAAGTATTGACAGTCGATGTCATAGCCCCACTTACGGCAGATAATTTGGGCAATTTTCCAGAGAATTTGTCCATCTCTGGCCATGAAATACAGCCTCTGAATTCCCTGACGCTTCGCCTCCTGCAACACCCAATGAACGAACCCAAAAAACACAGGTGCGATAACATTAGCACCTGTATTCCAGATTATTTGTCGATGCAATTCTGTCTCTTTGCAGTGCAAGCGACACAGGCGGCTGGCACCAGCTAGCAGCGAACGAAATCGGAGCGGCAATTGTTCGTTATCTGCAATGATTTGTTCGTAGCGATTTAGGTGTGTTTGCACAAAAGGCTGAACTTGAATCCCTAATTTTTTCGCTACTTTGATATCAGAATAGAGATTGTCCCCAGTGTGTAGGAGCTGAGAGGCTTTGATTTGATACTTGGTGAGATAATATTGAAATAATTCTCCAGATACCTTATGAAGTCCAACCTCATTAGAGACGTAGATTACATCACCATCTGCCCAAATTTGATGATCTTCGAGAAAGCCTCGAATCGCCTCGGAGGGTAGGTACATATCTGAGAGATAGGCGAGCGATTGATTTTCCTGATGTAACTCTTGAATTTTTAGGTGAGTAGCTGGAACTGGACGGAGGCTAGCACGTTCTAGTTGAATTTCATTATACATTGCTTTCTCCTTATCTATCTCAGTCCAGTTCAAGGACTCAGCTAGTTGAGCATAAATTTCCTGTAGTGTTACTTCATTCGTTGTAGATGCTTGTCTTGCCTTGCCCTCAGCTTCAATCCTAAGCTGACTCCACATATCTGAAGAAATTGTAATTAGGTTTTCCTGCTGGAGGCGATCGCCTAACTCCCAAAATAGATCCGTTGGCTTAGCCCAGATACGAGTCAAGGCCGTGTCAAACACATCAAATGAGTAGGCTGTGGGGTTCATTGTAAGCTCTCCTTTAGTCACAAACAGGTTGAAAATCAGCAGAATTGTGGCAGATAATATACTTTATTCATTTGTAATACTTTTAAGATTCGATCACTTTTTGGTAAAGAGATTCGATCTTACTAACTACTGCCGAAAGAGAATAATTCTGGTTAACTAGAGCTTTGCCATTGTCACCAAAATTCTGACTCAGATCTGGGTTTTGTAATAACTTGGTAATGGCACTACTAATTTCTTCTGGTGTTTGCTCGACAGCAAAACCAGCGTTGTTACCTTCAATTAATTCGGGTACACCCTGTGCTTTACCACCGATAACAGGCTTGCCATAGCTCCAAGCCTCCAGGTAAACCGCTGGGAGAATCTCGAATGTGGAGGGCATACAAAAAATAGTGCAAGCCGCGATCGCATCCGCCTTTTCCTGATCGCTAACTTTGCCTAAATAATGAATGCGTGAATCTGCGTTCTCAAACCATTTTAAGGATTCAGGGGTATCTGGGCCGACGAAAACAAAGTGAGCGTTTGGGTTAGTTCGCCAAACCCGATCGGCAGCCATAAGTATAGCTTTTGCGCCTTTATAAGCCTCCATACGACCTATGAAAAGAATAATGGGAACATCCACCAGATGATGCTGCTGACGAAATCGATCGGGGTGCGAGGTTGCTGGTAATAGAGGAATTACTCCCAGAATATGCAGCTTTTCAGCAGGTACACCCATAGAAATGAGCTTTTGGCGATCGCCTTCTGTCAGCGCCCCAACAGCGTGAAACCGTGGATAAGATTGAATACTGACAGAGTTTTCCCCAGACTGCCCCGGATGTACATAAGGTGTACAGACACAAGGAATACCCAGCTTTTTAGCTGCATCAAGGGCTGTAAATCCTAAATAATCGGCTAGCAAGCAATGCACAACATCAACATTCTGCATTAGTTTTTCTAGTTTCGACTGAAAGACCAAGCGATAACATTGATAGCTGAACCAGTCGAGGAAAGGTTCCGTATAACTTCGTAGGAGTGGTAGAGTTCGGAGCAAGATGGGCAACAAACGCAAGCGATCGATCGGGCTTGGAGTAACCGCATGAACAGGAATATCACCATCCTGAAAACTTGAGTAATTAGGAGCTAGAAGATTGTTATATAGTGATGCAATCATCATCCTTTTTCCTAACCACCCCGGAACATATTGGGGATGCCTAAAACCAAAATTTCCCGCAGCAATGCTGACTTGATACTTTTTAGCTAACTCCCCTGCAATCAGACGAGCCTGAGTTTCAACTCCACCAATCGAAGGATAATAGATAGGACTCACAAAAAGGATTTTCATCGTGTTTTCAAGTATGAGGTTCAGGTTTGTATTCTTAATTCATTAACACTCAGTTCCTAGTTAAAATTGAGGCTAAACAAGGGTTTGTTCAACTGAATTTCCTCCTGATTCATGTTGCATTTGGTGATACTTCCACAGTCTACCGCGTTGTTCTAACAACTCTTGGTATTTACCTCGCTCTACAATTCGTCCCTGCTCAAGTACCACTACTTGATCGGCACGAGCAATTGTAGAAAGTCGATGGGCGATCGCAATCACTGTCCGACCCATAGACAGCTTTTCCAATGACTCCTGGATCAGTCGCTCCGATACCGAATCTAAAGCGCTAGTAGCTTCGTCCAAAATCAAGATTTCTGGATCGCGCAACAAAGCACGAGCGATCGCCAGTCTCTGGCGTTGACCACCTGATAAACGTACACCGCGATCGCCCAGTTGAGTATCGAATCCCTCTGGTAGTTGTTGGATAAACTCTAAAGCATAAGCTTGACGGGCTGCTTCTAAAATTTCTGCCTCCTCCACTCCTTCCAAAGCATAGGCAATGTTGTCGCGAACATTAGCATTAAAAATGAAAGTATCCTGGCTCACAACTGCTAATTTGTGTCGCAGCGACTTAATTTCATAGGTTTTCAAATCAACTCCATCAATCAGAATCTTACCCCCCGTTGGATCGTAAAATCGTGGAATGAGATCGGCGAGTGTAGTCTTCCCAGCCCCAGACCCCCCCACCAAAGCGGTCATCTTGCCCCGTTCGATCGTCAAGTTAATGTCGTGCAGCACCAAATTATCAGGTTCATATCCGAAATCTACAGAAACTAAATCGATCGCTGTTTTCAATCCTGCAAACTCAAGATGCCCGTTCGGAAAATACTCTTTATTATCCGTTCTCAATAGTTCTTTGATATTAACTGTGGCTCCCTGTAGACCGCTCAGAACAACCCTTGTTCCGTTCACATCCTGTAAAGTTGGTACTAAACGGAACAATACAAAGAAGAATGTAAGTAATGAAGCAACGGGTAATGACTTGCCGATGATGATGCCATTGAACGCTAGAATAATCAGACTCACAAGAATTGCTGTAGCAATACTTTCTGACAATGGTTTAACTGACGACATCAGCCGAGTTATTTTGATAAAGCTTTCGGCTATACGGGAACTACTTTTATAGAATCGTTTCCGCTCAAAATCTTGGGCAGCAAACGCTTGAATAGTCCTAATTCCGTTGATAAATTCTACAGCGGTTGAGGTAAAATTACCGTTAGCTGCTGAAGTTTCAAAACTTACTTCTCGTACCCTTACATTAAGAGTGGATATCCCCACTGCCAGAAGACCGAATAGCATCACTGCCAAGAGTGTTAGTTGCCATGACAGCAGCAGCAAAGTTGATAGATAAACTACCCCTACCAAGCATCGGGTGATTACAAAGGCGACTCCTCCAAAAGCAGTTTTGATTCTCTCTAGTTCAGTTGTGATGGTGTTAACCAGTTCTCCTGACTTCGTTTTAGTAAAGTATCCCAGGCTAAAAGCTTGAAGCTGTTCAAAGATTTGCTTACGAAGTCTATCTAATAATTTGATCTGAGAAATTTCTATATAAATAATAGATAAGTAGTTAAATCCTGCACGCATCCAAGTGCTCAGTAGGATGAGAATGCTAATGCGAACCGTTCGGCTATTTGCTGAAGTATTTGCCCCCAAGATCCAAATGTCAATCCATTGAATTCCTGTTTTGAGAGATTCTCCATTTGGGTTTGTTAAACTTTGGATAAATGAAAGTAAAAATCCAATTCCTACGCCTTCAAAACTTGCAGCCAAAAATGTGAATATAAAAGCAAGAATTACTATTTTGGAAAAATGTTTAAATTCTCTCAAAATCAAGTAATTATCCTGCCATAACTTAGACTTTTTTAAATAAACACGAATTGGATTCAATGAGTTAGAGGACATAGGGGTTACGCAGGTTAACTAATCTGATTCAGTTCTATTAAGTTGAGATCATTTTCTACTATTTAGTCTCTTCAACAGGAGGAGCATTTTTTAACTTAAAACCTGCTGATATAACTCTACATAGCGTTTGGCCTGGAGGCTAAGAGGATATTCGGTAAGCGCAATTTCTCGGCAATTTTGTGCCATCTGTTCTCGCAAATTTTTATCTGCCAAAAGTTGGATAATCCCATTGCACAAGTCGGTGACGTTTTCAGGATCGGCTAGGTACCCCGTGATTCCCGGACGAACGAGATCGGGAACGCCACCAATTCTAAAGGAGATCGTGGGAGTGCCGCAAGCCATACTTTCTTGCAAGACGAGGGGGAGGTTATCTTCACGAGTAGGAAGGATGAATAAATCAGTAGCAGAATAGGCGATCGCTTTTAGGCGATCGCTACTGACATAGCCTAGATTCAAGCTAGAAATACCAACTGTTTCTGATAAGAACTCTCCTCCATGTCCTAGAACTAGTAATAAACAATTCATTTTGACAGAATCAGGTAGAGCTTGCAATGCTTTGAGTAGCAAATCGCCACCTTTGCGAGAATCACCGTAGTTTTCTGCTCCTACCATCAGCACTTGTTTATCAGATGGAATGCCTAAGACAGAGCGGCATTCTTCTGAATCCAGAGGTTGATAAGCTTCTGTGTCGATTCCATAAGGAATGTGATGGATGGCAAAGCGGCTGAGCATACTCTGCTGGGCTTGCTCTGTCAGCCACTGACTAGGAGCAACAATCGTTAAATTAGAATTACTGTAGACCCAATTTTTAAGCTTCCATTCCCAATCAGTGCTATCGCGCTGAATGTCTGGATAGATGCTTGGGTAAGGACATTTACCACAACCGATTTTCCAACGATCGCAGTCATAACTGTAGGAGCAGTGCCCGGTAAAACTCCACATATCATGGAGGGTATAAATGGCCGGCTTATGTTTAGTGAGTTGAGAAATAGCAAGGTAGTTGAAGTAGTCACCGTGTAAGACATGGAAGTTGAGAATATCGGCAGCTTGGTAAAATGGGTGTTTAGGAATATTAAAGCTGCTAATTAGATGGGTGTAGTTGAGTCCTAGCGGGCGAGATAAAGTCAGCAGTTGCTTCTCTGTCCGGTATTTACGAGGCACTGTGGCAACGCGATTGCTGCGGAGCTTAGGAGCTCCAACCATTAGGTTAGAGGTGACTCCTTGGGCTAGTAATCCTTCGTGTAGACGATAGCCTGCGATCGAGCCTCCACCTGATATATCAGATAGGTTGATATGTAAAACTTTCATGGCTTAATCTCGATATATTCTAATCCGTTTTTTTTGCAGCTCATAGTCACCTTTCAAATTTATCTATAAATTCACTTGACACCTACTTTAATAAGAGTGCCTATCCCTTGATTCAAAGTAATTTCAGGCTGCCAATCGATAAACTTTTTCAACTTGGAAATGTCTGCCAGTAGATGCATCCTTTCAACTTTTCTAACACGATCCGGATCGACCTGAATCACAATTTTTTCACCCAATTCTTGCTCAAATGCTTGAACTACATCTCTGACAGAATACTCTAGGCCTCTACCAATGTTAAATGTTTCAAATCCAGCATCAAACTTATTTAAAAGTTGAGTTATGGCAACCGCCATGTCAAAGGTATGAATAAAATCTCGTTTCGGGTCGAGGTTTCCCAGTTGGATGGTTCTCATGCCTAAATTGATTTGCCTTTGAATTTCCGGGATTAAATGGGCATTTGTTTCATTCGGTCCAAAAGCATTGAAAAATCGACCGATGATAGTGGGAATAGATGTTTGTATGTGAAATTCATTCATCAAATGTTCGCCAGCTAGTTTAGATAACCCATAAATATCTAGAGGGTTCGTTGGCTGAGTTTCTGGAATAGCATGGTCACAAATTGGATAAACTGCTGCTGTCGAAGCAAAAAACATCTTTTCTAAATTTTTCAAGCTCTTCGCAGCGCTTAATACGTTGATAGTCCCTTGTATGTTAATGTTACTCGACTTGAAAGGATGTTGATTGCAGTAGGGAATAAAGTGTATGGCAGCCAGATGAATAATCCAATCTGGATCGATTTTATGAATAACTTCGGTTAAGCCAGGTCCGTTCAAAATATCAAGCTTGTGAAAATAAGTATCAGGAATTGTCAAAAAATCTCTATTCCCAAAGGATAAGTCATCAATAACATAAATATCATGACCATGCTTTTGAAGTTCAGCTATTGTTGCCGAACCTATAAAACCTGCTCCACCAGTTACTAAAATTTTTGTCATTTTTCACCTGTTTAGACTTCAACAGTTGGAGTTTTTACTGGTTATCTATGGACTTTAGCTCGTGATTAATCGCTATGTGTATGCCTAGTTAAATTATGCCAAATCTACATTTATGATGTGAGGAATAGCGCTTATAATTGTCCAGGCAGCATCACAATTAATCCAAAAATATTTATTTTTGTAGATGAGTTCTGGAAGCATGAAGTTAGTCGTCCATTGCTTCCCTAAACTTGGCCTAACGTGCAGAAGCTTTTTAAATTGAAGATTCAGTGTTTATCTACCACCAAATCAACCTCATTTGAATTGTTGCCCCGCTCTGAGCTTCTACAATTTCCAATAATGTACTCACCTATGGTTGACCTTCTGAGCCTAGGCGTACTGCCTCAGATATCGTCAAAGGACTGAATGAATCCCTCAAGCTAGTATCACCCCGAAGTACATTGAACAACTGTGGTAACTTATCCAGGTTGTACTTACACATCCAACGAATTAAAGGTGTAGTACGAGAATCTTTATTAACTACTGTCGTGGGAAACTTGAGAAGCCGGAATAATTTGCCTCCTGTGCCCATGTACCATTGCCTACGGAAAATCGGCTCTGGTGAATTGAGATAGATCAATATAGATGTCGCCAATATAGCCGGACTGAGCAATAGGAGGAACACAAAGGCAACAATTGAGTCCATCCATTGCTTGGGCTGGGGACTAAGTTGGTTTTGCTTTTGAAATGTTTTCTGAATAGTCCCCCGTAGAAATACGGGTTTTTGCGCTTGCTCGCAAGCATTGGCCCAGAGTTTCAGCGTTGCCTCACCTAGGCTTGGATGGAGGCAAACCAGCCGTACAGGAGATTGTTTCAAGCATTCTACTAGCTGTTGCTCAGTCTCAAACGCCGAGATATAAGGCTGTTTGGCTTGTGGTCTGAAACTGACGAATAACATTCCCTGTCGCCACTTCAGAATGCAGGGAGATAAGTAATGGCTTGAATGCTGTTGTTCTGCAGAAGAATAGATATTTAAATTTGAGAGTGCTGAATTGGTCATAGGTTCTGAATTAAGTAATACTAATCTCAGTAGTCATGGTGAGCAAGTAAAACTACTTAAATATTTAAATCGTACATACATTACTTAAGTAGAATTACTGCTATACATTAACACAGTTTAAAAACAAGTCAATAGTTGGTCAATCTTTTTTATTTATAATTTTGATATTGACAAAAACAAGATTTTATGTATAAAAGGGACGCGAATAAATGATGTCGATCGCCTGACGGGGTAACAACCAAGTTAAAAATTAGTCTGGGCAAGGTTTTGAGTCGATAGCTCTCCAGAAAGATGGTCGATCGCGATCGCCACTTTAGAGGTTGGGGATCGTAGAAAATGAGGTTGAAGGGCGATCGCTACCCAGGAGAATTATCAATCAGCGTGTCAAGAAGCCATCATTTTTTTCAGGATTAAGCACGAAGAGCCCCATTCGCGATCAGCCCGATCGTATTTAACTTGTTCAGCATGGCAGTAGTATCACTGAGCGCAGTTTTTGTCACCACGTCAATACGTGCCACCAACACTACCCCCCGGCAACAGGATGCAACCAGCAGAACATCTACCATCCCTAAAACAGGAGGTACATTCAGCAGCACTAAATCATAAGTCTGCTCAAACCCTGTGATTAATCTCTGCATTTGAGGAGAACTTAACAGATTTACGGGATCTTCGGGTATGGACCCAGAAGTCAAAATATCAATATATAAGTCTGATGATGGAACATAACTGCGTATGGGCATCGTAGCGTTACTTTCCAGTAGAGTTGAAAGCCCATACTCATTAGGGAGATTGAGCTGTTTATGCAGCATCGGTTGATGGAAATCAGCATCAATTAGCAGTACCCGTTGATGTAGACGCGCAGCACTAATGGCCAAACCTAATGCGATTGTTGATTTTCCCTCACCATCCAATGCTGAAGTAATAATTAAAGGACTAAAAGTCGAACCAGAATTTTGAAGTTGAATGTTCTTATAAATTAAGTCAAAGGATTTCCAAGCTGGGGGACTATGAATTACTTCAATCGTGCAAAGTGCCATACCTTCCGGCTTGCCGAAAGGTAGCTTGATGATTGGTTCGGTTCCCCAACTCGCAGAAACTGGACGCTTGCCGAAAGGTAGCTTAATGATTGGTTTATTCTTCTTGACCTGCGGTAGGTGTGGAGTCATTCCTAGTAGAGGCAGAGCAACCAGTTTTTTTAACTGATCGGAGCTATGAACAGAATCATCCAACATATCGCGAGCAAAAGCCACAGCAACACCCAAGAACAAGCCGACCACGACACCTAGCATTATGTTCTGCTTTTTTTTGGAAACACTCTTTGTACCGAGTTGCGGTACTTCTACAACTTGCCAATCAAATCCCCCTCTGGCAATTTCCAAGCTTAAGTCCTGCCGTGCTTTCTCTAACTGTTGAAATGTTTCACGCTTGAGTTGTATCTCTGTTTGTAGACGAGTGTACTTAGCCAATAGATTCGGAAATCGATCGAGTTCTACACGGAGCTGCTCCTCTTTTTTTGCCAGTGCTTGGTCGCGTGCAGTTAAACCTTTTAAGTTTGTCTGAATATCCAGAACCCTAGTAGCCATAGTTAAGTCAGTTGTACCGAGTTGCCTTTCTTTCAAAAGGCTTTCTCCAGTAGCGGGGCTCTGAGCAGAAACTTGTGGTATGGCACGTTGCCCTTCTGCTTGCAAGAGACTTAGTTGCTTCTTGCGTTCCGAGAGTAGCTTTTGAATAACTGGGTTTTTGTCAGTGAAGCGTATTCGTTGTTGACCGATGGCTAAATCTGTTTTTTGGATTTCGTTGAGTAAGGCTTGATAACGAGAAGACTGACTTAGCCGTGCCGCAACGAGCGCTTCCTGGGGAGAACTAGCAAGTTGCTGCTGCAAAGAGTCGTATTGAGCCTGAAGCTCCCTTCTAGTCGCCTGGTTTGTCCGTCGCTCCTGCTGAATGCTATTAATTGCCTCAGTCAGAGCTTTTGCTTGTACTTCCGGCTCAATTAGATTTTGATTTTTGCGAAACTCTTCTAAAGTTGCCTCAACTTGAGCAACATTGTTACGAGCCTTGGGTAATTGTTCATCAATGAATGCAAGACCTTTAGTTAAACGTAGTCTCTGCTGTTCTCGGTTGTACTCCAGATAAACCCGTTGCATTATTTGTAGCACTTTCTGGGTTTGATTCGGATTATTACCCGTGTAAGTTACTTCAAAAATCTTAGTCTGGGCTTTTGCCTTTTCATCAGCTACTTGAGTGACAACTAAGGATTTTTTGATCTCCTCTACATTAAGTTCTGGGTATTTAGGGCGAAGCAATGCCACCGCTCTTTGAATGAGCTGAGAACCTTGCATCAAACTAAGCTGAGTAGCATTGTCTATTTCAACGTTAGAATCGGCAAATTGATTACCATTTTTACCATCTTTTTTGCCTTGATAATTAGACTCGACCAGGAGCTGCATGGAGCTTTTATAGGTAGGCTTTTCCTTCAACGCTTTTGCAGTTGCAGCAGCCAAGACAATACACAAAACACTTAGCACCCAAAAGCGTCGGCGGATTAGAACTGCAAACAGTTCTCCATAGCCCGCTTCGGTTTCAGCCATTGAGTTGATATTGTTGTCAGTCACTTCTGGGCCTCGCTCATAAACCTATTAAACCAATTATATTTATGACTGATGACGGCCACAAACTTCCTCAATCACCCTCTCTACTTTTTTAAAAAAAGCTTCTTCAGAAAAGTAATCCATCGCATGAGCTCGAATTTTTTCGTAATCCCATGAAATCTTACTGGACTCAACTACGGCTGTGTGAATGGCTTCCGGTGTCTGTAGATTGAAAAATATGCCAGTCTTACCTGGTATCTGAGTATCTAATACACCACCCTTACCATAGGCAATTACCGGCGTTCCACTAACATTAGCTTCCACTGGAACTAAGCCATAGTCTTCCAACGCAGCAACAATCACACCACGAGCTTTAGACATCAACTGACTACGTTCTGTATCGCTCACATGACCGAGAAATTTAATATTTTTTAAAGCTCTCGACTCCAGCCTCTCTCGCTCTGGGCCATCACCCGTGATTAATAATGGTAATCCCAGCCAATTGAATGCTTCAATAATCACATCAATGCGTTTGTAACCAAGCAGACGAGCAGAGGTCAAATAAAAGTCCTCCTTCTGTTGAGAAAAAATAAATTTTTGGACATCAATGGGATAGTTGATCACAACTGATTCCTTGCCATAAAATTTCTGGATACGACTGGCAACTGTGCTGGAATTGGCAATATAAAAATCAGGCTCTTGAGCGGAATCCAGATCGGCTTTTCTCATTTGCTGAAAAATCGGTTCTAGCATACCAGAAAGATTTCGATAGGTAGCATAGTCTCGAAGATAAGTTGTGGTATCCCACAAAAAACGGGTGACATTGTGACAGAAACAAATATGTATTGCTCCTGGTCTTTTTCGGACAGCTTTAGCAAAGCTCGTGGTACTGCTGATAATCAGATCGTAGTCTTTTAGATCCAAGGCTCGAAAGGCTGAAAAATAAAAGGGAGCCATTAGCCTAAAATTCTTACTTGCCCCTGGAACCTTCTGAAGTACAGTTGTGCGAACTTCACGTTCGCCTAGGTCTATAGTTCGTTTAGGTTCGTATAGAGACGTGAAAATATCTGCATTGGGGTAGCGTTTACATAGCAATTCAAATACACGCTCTGCTCCACCGGGTTGTGTCAAGTAATCATGGATTAGTGCTATTTTCATACTACTCTCTCTATTTTAGAACATCGGACACAGACGATCTGGTTGTGCAAATACTTCTTCTGCCACAGTTCCTAGATCGCGTCATCAATTTAACTAGATAACTGAAGCACCAATGTAAATAGCACCGAGAAAATTGGTTACACAGTAGACAAATCTATGGTGATCGCCCGATACTGCTTCAATTTGGAGCATCAGTTTTTTATTCCGTTGAGGGGTCTTGCAGAAGTCCCGATCGCCAACACGAGGGTTAACTCCCTGACAGCTAAGCGAAATTACTGGTATCTGGTCTGGTAAACGGAGCCGATTACTGACCTATTGCTCAGTATGATACCCCTTAATTGCCAGCACTGTGTCGCCAATTACCTTAAACAGAAGTTTTTCACACCTATCTAAGGTAGCTAACTTGTCGGAAGTATTAAGTAAAAGCTCTGAGGTATCCGAACCCATCTATAATGGTCGGAGGGTTCAAATCGATCGAGCCATGCACTTCATCGAAAAGGGCAATCCAAGAGTTTCACCTGGGATGGCTCGAACCTGGATTGATGTTCAGGGACGTTCAGAAGCGATCGCCATTTACCAGGCATGGGCTTTCCATCCTCTCAATTCCTCAATGCTCGCTCAGCGATACACATGATAGACTGAGCAGCCCCTTGAGAATTGGGATCGATTCCCGACAAACGCTGAGGGACTCTAACTGTCCATGGCGCTCGTCCCAACTCTCCTTGCAAAACCTCTGCTCCCAGATTATGGTTGTGAGGATAGGTTGTTACCGTAAAATCCAGCGGTTTGAGAACTTGATAGTAGAGTTCTGTTGTAATTCCATCTCCTGGTTTTTGATTGTGGATTTCCGTAGCTAATCTCTGTCTACTTGTTGCCACATAAGGTTTGCGAGCAACGATCCAGTAAGCCCGATGCTGACGAATTTTTCTTAAAAGTAGCCCAAGCCCTTTCCAATTCCAGGCCGTTACCTGCGGATCGTTATCTGTCACTAGAATCCCACCTGGGCGAACTAAACGCGCGGCCTCTGCCAATACTTTTGCCATGTCATCACAGTGGTGAAGGGTAGCGTTAAGAACTACTAAGTCGGCGAAGGCATCGATAAAAGGCAGGTGATGTGCATCAGCCAAGAGCGGAACATAACCTACTTCTTGTGCTATTTCTAAAGTACCTTGGGAAATATCTACCCCAATCAGTAAGCTAGGTGAGCCGCCCACTGTAGCATACAAATTACCCGGTCCACAGCCAATATCTACAACGATATTGTCATCCCAGCTCCCTATTGCCTTTTGCCAGCGCGCTTTTAAGGCTTCGGTATACCGATCGGGTTTTAGGTAGTCTCTTCGCCACTTAGGATGACCAAATAAATCAATATTGGCTTGCATTCCGGCTGTAATATGCGGAATAGGGTAACTATAAATACCGTTCTCCTGTTCAGTAATTTCCGCACTTTCTATCAGGTATTTCGACAGAGGTGTTATTGATTGCATCTTTAACAGTCTACTCATGACAACGAAGGGTTAATTGATGGGCAGAAACACACCCTAGTTGACTAACAAAAATTTTGGAGCTTGAAACGAAAGCTAGAAGGGGAGAAAAGCTTGGTTGGAGCTAACCAGTCATCACGCAAATTGGTATAAATCATAGCAATTACTTCCCATCTTCATCATACCTTGCATAATTATCTAAGTCAATGCCAAGACATCTAGGGCGATAGTCGTTTTTTCGCTTCCTAGTTTGGTCAGTTAACCAGGGCAGGTATTTTAATTCAATGTAGACCAGCACGATTAGCAAGGAAGACACCGCTGTTTTGGTCTTAAAACCATGATTAATAGCTACTTCATGAGCCGATTCACTCTATCTCAGGACAGATGTAAAGCCGAGATTATTTGTATTCAATACCACTAATTAACTAAACTTTTAGGGAAATAGTAATGTTAGATATTGATGAAATGAGTTCAAAAGAAATAGAGCAACTTCTACACACAGTAGGATACGGTCATCTTGGCTGCATACACGAAGGCAAACCCTACGTGATGCCCATGAATTATTATATTGAAGAACAGGAAATCTACCTGTTTACCACGATCGGCATGAAGACTCATGACATAGATGCCAATCCAGAAGTCTGCCTACAGGTAGAAGAAATTCAGGATGCGCTCCATTGGCGCAGCGCGATCGTCAATGGTAGAGCCTCCCGTCTCACTCTCCAGGAAGACATTGATCGAGCCATGCACTTCATCCAAGAGCGCAATCCCACACTTTCTCCTGGGATGGCTCGAACCTGGATTGATGCTGAGGGACGTTCAGAGGCGATCGCCATTTACCGCATCCACGAGACTGAAATGAGTGGACGCACGACTGATGGAGTCAGCAGTCACTAAAAACTTAGATATTGCACCATTGGTCATCAGCTTTGCCATGACAGGCTCTCCTGTCCACCCCACTATAAATTAACTTGTTGTGGAACAGGAAGTCAGACCTGTTAAGCGAGAATTATCCCGTGAAAAATTAGGGATTATCTACCTCTGAGGATATACAGCTTTTAAACCTAAGATAGATGACAAAAAATCGTGGTAATGAAAGAATAAAGAAAAAATCAAAAAAACAACAACAAGAATAATAAAAAATCATCATGGTGAATAAAATGGAAATGACAAATAAGATTGAAATAAACAAATCTGTACCCCGCGAGCGATGGGGTGAATTTTTCGATCAATTTTCTGATGGCAATCGCGGCCGGCATATCTCAATCGAAATCATCGGTTCAGAACTAGGTGATGCAGAACTGATTAAGAACGCACCTTTAATGGCGATGGTTTACGATCGCCCCGGCAAAGGAGATGATTTGGTAATTGAAGTGGGCAAAGATGAGGTGACTTACGCTCACACGATCGATTCACCAACAGAAGTTTTAACCGGACAAAACTCAAACGGTGTGATGATAGCGCTTCGGATTAGCGATGCTGCTGGGACACAAACATTAATCGAGCTACAAGTTAGTTGAAACGAACATGAAACAACGAAAACTGGGCAATCAAGGATTAGTAGTCTCAGAATTAGGACTCGGCTGCATGGGGATGTCCGAATTCTACGGGACAACCGATGAGTCAGAATCGATCGCCACCATTCACCGCGCCTTAGAACTAGGCGTAACTTTGCTCGACACCGCTGATATGTACGGTATCGGTCACAATGAGGAATTAGTCGGTAAAGCGATTAAAGGCCATCGCGATCGAGTGATTATCGCTACCAAGTTTGGCAACGTGCGCGGTAGTGATGGCAGCTTTCAGGGAGTCAACGGCAAACCCGAATACGTGCGCTCTGCTTGTGATGCCAGTCTCAAGCGTCTGGGCGTAGATGCGATCGACCTTTACTACCAGCATCGAGTCGATCCCCATACTCCCATCGAAGAAACCGTCGGCGCAATGGCAGAACTCGTCCAAGCCGGAAAAGTCCGCTACCTCGGCCTTTCCGAAGCCGCCACCGACACCATCCGCCGCGCCCAAGCAGTCCACCCTATTTCCGCACTTCAGACAGAATATTCGCTGTGGAGTCGGGAACCAGAAACCGAGATTTTGCCTACTTGTCGAGAGTTAGGGATTGGCTTTGTGCCCTACAGCCCCCTCGGGCGCGGGTTTCTGACGGGCAAAATCAAGACCTTGGACACGCTATCTGAAGGAGACTATCGATCGCAACGATATCCTCGGTTTCAAGCCGAGAATCTCCAGCAAAATCTGGAATTAGTCGAGCAAATCGAGCAAATGGCCGCCGCTAAGGGCATCAAAGCCGGACAGTTGGCACTGGCTTGGGTGTTAGCCCAGGGCGAAGACATTGTGCCGATTCCAGGCACCAAACGTCGCACCTACTTGGAAGAAAACATTGCAGCAGCCGATGTGACGCTGACTCAAGCAGAACTAGACCAAATCGCCAAAGCACTGCCGTTAGGAATTGCAGTGGGCGATCGCTACCCCGATATGAGCACCGTCAATCGTTAGGAATTGGGGAGGGTAGGCACGGGGGCACTACCCCTACAACTAAAACAGAAGAGCCTTTGTAGGGGCGGTGCCCCCGTGCCCGCCCTCTCAGTAGGAATTGCAGTGGGCGATCGCTACCCCGACATAAGTAAACAATCAGGAGCGCAATTCATGAAAACAAATGCCTACGCAGCCCAAAACGCCACGAATCCACTCGCACCCTTCAACTTTCAACGCCGCGAAGTCGGCCAGCACGATGTGCAGATCGAAATTCTATATTGCGGCGTGTGTCACTCCGACTTGCACACCGCGCGCAACGAATGGCAAAACACCACATACCCTTGCGTTCCCGGCCATGAAATCGTGGGACGGGTGGTAAAAGTTGGCGCGCACGTCAAAAAATTCAAGGAAGGCGACACCGCAGGAGTAGGTTGTATGGTCGATTCCTGCCGCACTTGTGCCAACTGCGAGGAAAACCTAGAACAATTCTGTGACAACACCATCTGGACCTACAACTCCCCCGACAAACACCTTGGTGGCATGACTTTCGGGGGATACTCTGACAGCATCGTCGTAGATGAAGCGTTTGTGCTGCAAGTTCCCAAGAATTTGAATCTCGCTGCCGTCGCCCCGCTGCTTTGCGCTGGAATCACCACTTATTCACCATTACGCCACCACAATGTTACCAAAGGTCAGAAAGTTGGTGTGGTGGGACTCGGTGGACTGGGACACATAGGGGTGAAATTGGCGAAGGGTTTCGGTGCCCATGTCGTCGTATTCACCACCTCGTCGAACAAAGTTGAAGATGCCCTGCGCCTGGGAGCAGATGAAGTTGTCAATTCTAAAAATGCCGACGAGATGAAAAAACATCTCAATAGTTTCGATTTCATTCTCGACACTGTATCGGCCCCACACGACATCAACGCCTACCTCCTTCTATTAAAACGCGATGGCAACCTCACCCAAGTTGGCGTACCACCCGAACCGCTTTCTCTTAATGTCGGTACATTGATCTTTGGTCGGCGCAGTCTCAGTGGCTCCCTGATTGGCGGCATCAAAGAAACTCAGGAAATGCTAGATTTCTGCGGCAAGCATAACATTACCTCCGACATAGAACTCATCCCCATTCATAAAATCAATGAAGCTTACGATCGCCTGGTGAAAAGCGACGTAAAATATCGCTTCGTTATTGACATGGCATCGTTGCAACAGGCTTGATTGATGTTCCGCCTCTGATAAAATAGCGATTTTAATCGCCGTTTCGCTGGTTGATCTAGTGGCTTTAGCCACTGGATCAACCAACTCCCGTTTAACATCAAGGATAAAAAATATGACAGATATAATCAGCCGCGAAATTCAGTTAGTCTCCCGCCCCAAGGGAATGCCAACCGCAGATAACTTTGCGATCGCCCAAACCGAAATCAAGCCGCTGCAAGACGGACAAGTGCTCGTGCGCAATCTCTATCTTTCGGTAGATCCGTATATGCGCGGACGCATGAATGAAAGCAAATCCTATGTGCCGCCCTTCGAGTTGGGTAAAGCATTGGAAGGCGGCGCAGTCGGCGAAGTTATCGAATCGCGCGCCGCCCAATTCAAGGCGGGTGATGCCGTCACATCCAACTTTGGCTGGCGGGAATACTTCAGTGCAGCGCCAAAAGCATTGCACCCTGTCAGCAGCGAAATTCAACCGCTCTCAGTTTACCTCGGCGCTCTGGGAATGACGGGGATGACGGCTTGGGCTGGGTTGAATTTGGTAGATGTTAAAGCAGGCGACGCGATCTTTATTTCTGGTGCAGCCGGTGCTGTCGGAAGTGTGGCCGGACAATTGGCAAAATTGCGCGGATGTCAGGTTATCGGCTCAGCAGGTTCAGCGGAAAAAGTCAAGTTTCTGCTAGAAGAATGCGGATTCGATCGCGCTTTCAATTACAATTCTGGCCCAGTCCTCGAACAATTGAACCAGGCGGCACCAGACGGGATTGATGTTTATTTCGACAATGTAGGTGGCGAAACCCTGCAAGCGGCGCTGTCCGCCTTGCGCGTGCACGGGCGGATTATCGCTTGCGGCAGCATCTCCGGTTACAACAAGCCGCAGCCAGGGCCGAACAACCTGTTTAATATGATTGGCAAACGGCTGACGATGAAAGGGCTGATTGTTGGTGATTCGCTCGATCGTCAAAGCGAATTTGAACAGGAAGTGGGCGGTTATTTCCAAGCTGGCAAATTGAAAAATCAGGAAACAGTGGTAATAGGAATTGACCAGGCAGTAGGCGCGTTCATCGGTCTTTTTGAAGGCAAAAATCTGGGCAAAATGGTGGTGAAGTTGGAGTAGGCGACGACTAATTAGTGTCAACTTAAGGTACAACCAATAGTCCGGCAAGGGTTGAAACCCCTGCCTCAAAGCGAAAGTCCTCTCAAAGAGGACTGAAGAGAAGAAATTTCAACTAATTAGTCCTCTTTGAGAGGACTTTCGCTATTAGACAGGGAATTAATTCCCTGTCGGTGCCGGGTGGGCGAGAGGATTTGGCGGACTCACAGCTTGAGCTGACACTAATGGTGGCGACCAATTGATTAGGCACTGTCGTAGAGCATTATTTAACGTTATTTGGTTTAAAAAAATATGGATCTCAAACTATCAGGAAAGGTGGCATTGGTCAGTGGTTCAACGGGTGGAATTGGACTGGCAATTGTTACCACACTTGCCGAAGAAGGAGCGACGGTCATTATCAATGGCCGAACCCAAGAGCGCGTAAATAATGCGATCGATCAGATTCAGCAAAGTGTCCCGAATGCCAAACTTCAGGGAATTGCTGCGGATTTGGGAACGCCAGCGGGAGTTGAATTGTTGTTTCAAAAAGTGCCAGAAGTCAACATTTTAGTGAATAACTTAGGAATTTATGGTTCCAAAGCATTTGCAGATATCTCCGATGAAGAATGGATGAATATTCTGGAAGTGAATGTGATGAGCGGTGTGCGACTCTCGCGCCATTACTTGCCGCTGATGCTGAAGCAAGATTGGGGGCGTATTATTTTTATCTCTAGTGAATCTGGCTTGAATATTCCCGCCGAAATGATTCATTATGGCGTGACTAAAACTGCACAATTAGCCTTGAGTCGCGGTTTGGCGGAAACAACCGCGGGCAGCCATGTGACTGTAAACACGGTATTGCCGGGGCCAACTCGTTCCGAAGGGGTGGAAGACTTCATCGAGGGATTATCTAAGGATCAAAATATTTCGATCGAACAAGTTGAGAAAGAGTTTTTTACTAAGATGCGTCCATCTTCGCTAATTCAGCGATTTGCTTCAACCTCTGAAGTTGCTGCGTTAGTTGCGTTTGTTGCTAGTCCTTTAGCCTCTGCGATTAATGGTGCAGCCCTGCGAGTCGAGGGTGGAGTGGTGCGATCGATTGTGTAGCGAAGTTTTTACCTTGATGTGCTGGGAAAATCTCTCACTCCCTACATTTTTGAAATTGGTTTTGAAATTGGTGCGTTAGCCTGCGCGATATCTCTTACAGAATGAGAATTGGTTGGTTTTAGCCTCAAGATTCACAGTTCTGAGATTTCACAGTCTAACGGTGCGAAGTTAGACTGCTTTTACTTTGCTGATTTCTACGCTGCCGTCCTCAAAGACTTGAACCATGAGTTGATAGCCTTCCATTAGTGACATTCCAACTAGAGGTTCTGAATCCGCTTCGTCAATTGGAATTGTTAGATACTGTCCATCCCAAAATACAACTGCTTCGTAAATATTAAAAACGCATTCACTACCATCGCCAAGAATAGCACGTCCTCTTCTTTTCCATTTCAGATTTAGCCGCTCGATCAGGTCTGGCGGCAATGACAGCCAACCGTTAAAGCCTGTATCGACGATCGCATCTTGTGTGTAAATTTTTCCATCAGAGCCACATATCGAAAGCGAGATAATCGCCTCAAAATCTGCGTTAACACTTCCTGAGATCATACAGTTCTCTTTATTCGTCCACCAAATCGTCGAACGTGGCGAGAACCAACTCGAACAATCCAGATTTGAGCATCTGGATGACGGGTTTCTAGCCTAGTGCAAGCAGCTATTTCACGCGCATCAATTTCAAAGTCTCCAGTTTCAAGGTCGATCGCCACAATCTTCCCGTGATTACCTGCTTCGACTTGTGGGCGTATTTGCGTTTGATAAATTAGATCGCCACGTTGGGCAAATTCTTCTTTGCTATAGCGGGGTTGACGAACTACCATGATTGTGAATTTCCTCGATCCTTATCTCACATTATATAGCAACCGCCAAGGCGGTTATGGCGTAAACTGAGAATAATCTTCTTTGTTGCGGAGCGATCGCACGTCATGCCCCAACCATACAGCTACGACCTACGTCAGAAAGTCATTCAAGCTATCCAACT